>CAVPWK010000011.1:0-215401 GCA_963709435.1 uncultured Verrucomicrobiae bacterium | reverse complement strand
GCGACCGCGGCTACAGAAGAGGTGCCAAGCTCTTTCTCCCAGCCGGCCCAAAGATTTTCGGCCATCTTGCCGCCGATTCCCGGCAATAAACGGACCATGCGTTTGAACGCGACTTCATCCCGTGGATTGGCCACGAAACGAATGAACGACGCGACGTCCTTGATGTGGGCCTGTTCGAAAAATCGAATTCCGCTGGTGATTTGGTAGGGAATGCCGCGGCGGGACAGTTCGAGCTGCAATTCGACCGCGTGATAATGCGCGCGATAAAGCACCGCGATTTCGTTTAACTCCACTCCTTCATCGCGCAGCTCCAGGATTCGTTGGGCGACGAATTGCGCCTGTTCGCTCCCATCATTCAGCGCGATCAGCGCTGGCTTCATCGCTTTCGAGTCGCGTGTCGCGCTCAGGTTCTTTTTGAACTGCTTAACGTTGGCCGCGATCGCACTGTTGGCGACTTCGAGAATCTCGGGAACGCTGCGATAATTGAGTTCGATCCGGAACACCTGCGCCTTTGGATAACGGTTCGGAAATTCAAGGATGTTTTGGAAATTCGCTCCGCGCCAGGAATAGATCGATTGCGCATCATCGCCGACCACCATCACGTTCTGGTGTTCGCGGGCGAGTAGATCGATGAAATCGGCCTGGATTTTGTTCGTGTCTTGATATTCGTCGACCAGGATGAATTGGAATTGTCGCCGGTAAACGCGCGCGATGTGTTCGTGCTCGACTAGCATCCGCAGCGTTTTCTCGAGGAGATCGTCAAAATCGAGGGAGTTCGTCGCTTTCTTTTTTCGTTCGTAACGCCCCTGCACATCTTTGATCTGCTCGAGTAGTGGAAGGAAATAGGGGAATTTTTCGGAAAGCAATTCCTCCATCGATCGCTCGGTGTTGATGACGAAACTGAAAATGTCTGCCAGAACATCGGCCTTCGGGAACCGCATTTCTTTCGGATCAATTCCCGAGCTCGCCACTACCGTCGCGATCAAATCTTTTTGATCTTCGCGATCCATGATGGTGAATCCGGATGCATAACCCAGGGCGCTGCCGTGCCTGCGCAGCATCCGATTGCCAATGGAATGAAACGTGCCGCCCCAGATTCCGGCGGCGTCCACCGGCAACAAATTCGCAACCCGATCGAGCATTTGTCGCGCGGCTTTGTTGGTAAAAGTCAGCAATAAGATGTTGCGCGCATCCACCCCATTCTCGAGCAAATAGGCGACACGATACGTCAACGTCCGCGTTTTCCCCGAGCCTGCTCCCGCGATGATTAACATCGGCCCCGGCGGCGCCGTCACCGCCGTCAACTGCTGTTCATTCAATTCCGCTGCGTAATCAATCGCACCGGTAAAGGCGGAGGGCGTGCGTTGCAGCGTGTATTGCCGAGGCATGGGAAGGTTATGTTCCGGTGATGAGGCAAGGCCTTCAACGGCAATTTCAAAAAGCAGTGGTGTGACAACCGACCACCCGGGACAGGTGCGAGCTTACCTCACTGTCACCTTACACGAACCGGCGCGTCCGTGATCATCCAGCGCCGTGAGTTCGTAATCGCCCGGCGCGGATTTCCAGGAGAGTATTTCGGCGGCGCTGCATTTGCCGAGAAAAGTTTTGCCCGCGAACCAATAGACGTCGCGCACATCCGCGTCCGCTTTTGCGCGTAGCGGAATACTGATTGCGGAAACGAGCAGGATCTCGCTGCCGTGCGAAGGGGAAATGATACGCGGAGGATTTCCTGAGCGAGCTGCGAATTCGGCCGGTGTTCCAGGTAAAAATGGCGGGGGCAGCCGGCGCGGTACGCCGGCACGCTGAAAAAGTAAGAGCAAGTTGCCTGGCCAGAATTCATAAACCTCGTGGCAAATTTCCCGCGTGCCGTCATCGACCGGCAATCGCAAACCGCTAGCGACATCGACCAGCACTTCGCGATGCACCGTGCAGGTCTTGATCGGTGACACTCCCGGAATGAACCACCCTTCGACCAGATCGGTGCAATGGGGGCCCGGCAAATCACCCGAGACGCTACAGAATTTTGTGCGTTTCAAATTTGCCGGAACGGGAAGCGGTTTGTCTGGTTCGGGCCAGCTCGCCCGCAGACTATCAATGATCTGAAAGAAAAGCGGCGCTGCGGCGATGCCGCCGATAAACGAGCCATTGGGATGACCATCGAAATTCCCGATCCAGACCGCCAGGACGTAATGATCAAAAACACCAATAGACCAGGCATCACGAAAGCCGTGTGAAGTTCCCGTTTTCCAAAAAACCGGCGCGGAATCAATTCCATCTGCGCAATTCAATTCCGGACGGGGAACATGGCCAAGCATATCGAGGATTAGAAATGCCGCCTCCGGTGAGAGAATTCGCCGGCCCTTTGGCAAACTCGGATCCCGCACAGCGCGACGAAGCGGGCGCAATTCCCCTGCGTTTGCCAGGGAGACGTAGAGTCGAACCAGGTCTTGCATGGAGACTTCCGCGCCGCCAAGTGGAAGTGCCAGGCCGTAGAACGATTCCCGTTGCGGCAAGTGCACGTCGGCATTTTTGAGAAATTGGTAAAGGTTTGGATGCGAAAGTTCCGCCGCAAGCGTGACCGCGGGGACATTCCTGCTGCGCGCGAGAGCATCGCTGGCGTGGACCGGACCAAGAAAATCACGATCGAAATTCTCCGGATTGTATTCGCCAAAATTGCGCGGCGCATCCGCCAGCACGCTCAGTGGGTGAATGATTCCCTGCTCAATGGCGAGACCATATACGAACGGCTTTAGCGTTGAACCTGGTGAGCGCAGACTGCGGGTGCCGTCGACTTGACCGTCGATTTTTTTGTCCCAAAAGTTGGCGGAACCGATTTGCGCAAGGACATTCATGCTCTGCGCATCGACCAGGAGCACGGATGCATTTTCGATTCCGCGGCTACTATTCGCTGCGACGTAATCGGAAACTCTTCGTTCGATCAGATGTTGTCTGGCCAAGTCCAGGGTGGTGACAATTTCACGATCGACTTTGTTGGTCTCGAGTACTTGCTCGACGAAATGCGGCGCCAGAAACTTTTCATTCGTTACGGCGCTCGCCCTGAAATCCCTGGCGGAAAAATCCGGGTGCAGCATCTTGTCTGCTGGAATTTTCTGACTGCAGGCTGGAAGCTCGCAGGCCCCACAGACGCGACGGCTGCGCCCCGGCGCGATCGTGCCAGCGATTTTGCGCGTTGTTTAGCGATCGATTTTCCCGATCGCAAAATAATGCGCGACGCGTCGGACTTTGGGGGATGACGCTGAGCGCGATCGCTTCCGGCCCGGTCAAATGCGCCGGTTGTTTGCCGAAATAAATTTGGCTTGCTGCGGCCGCTCCTTCGATGTTTCGGCCGTAGGGCGCGAGGTTGAAGTACGCTTCCAGAATTTCCGATTTCGAATAGTGCCGCTCCAGCTCCAGAGCGCGCAGAATTTGTGTGGCTTTGCCGGGGATTGTTCGCGTTTGCAGATGAAAGCGCAGACGGGCGAGCTGCATGGTAATGGTAGACCCGCCGGTCCGCGCGTGGCCGGGAAGAATGCTTGTTGCAGAGCGCAACAAAGCCACGGGATTAACGCCGCAATGTTGCGCGAAATGCTTGTCTTCGAACTGCAACGTCGCGTTGATCAATTCGGGCGAAACGTCGCGTAGCAGTGTTCGGATGCGAAATTTTTGATCCGCAGTGAGCGTTACCCGCAGCACGTTTCCGTCGCGATCGCGCACAACCTGCGAAAACGGAATTCCGTCGAGTAGTGGCGGCTTGGGAAGACTGAGCCAGCCCACAAATATCGGTGTGACTAAGATCCCAAGAAGGGACAGCGCGCGAACACAGAGCTCTGGGGAGCGCACGCGCCCTCGCGTGCCGCCGCTGGCGCCTTCGCCGGCGGCTCTTCTACGTTCGATCGAGAACAACTGGTGCTCGGAAGATTGTGTTCGGCGAGGGCGCCGAACACTGCAGGCGAGGCGCGTGCGCTCCCCGGAAACCGCGCTCGATGCTCTCATTGGGTTACAATGATTTTTCCACCAACACCACGGCCCTTAACCCCGCGATCGTACATCGATTGCACGAAGACTGGTGGAACAACGAATTCGCCGCGGTTACACGATTTGATGTCGTAATCGATTTGAAGCGCAGCGCGCGGCGCAGTCCCGAAGAAAACTACGCGATCTTCGCGGACGTCGACGTAATCGATTCCACGGATGGATGAAACTCCGGGCCGCAATGACGAATCGACTACCTCAAACCCACCGGGCAATAAATCAATGATCGCGACATTGGTGAATGCTTGATCCTTCAGACTGCGCACATGCAGGCGGACGTGCACGGATTCACCCAGATGCGTACGAGTTACGCCTTGCGTGTTCTTGACGAGGAATTCTCGATAAACTTCCAGTCCATCCGCTAAGGCCTGATCCGGGGCCGTGCGATCGAATCCAGCTTCAATCACTTGGAAGAATGCGCCCGGGCCATTAATCGGCGTTGAAGTGCAGAAACGCAGCGCTTTGGTCTGGGCGGAAAAATCGGCGCGTTGTAAAAGTTTTGGTCCGCTTTGCAGGCGCGTTTCCGTTTTGTTGTCGTGGAGCTCGGCGATGCTGAGCTCAGGAACATTTTTCGCAACGATCTGCGAATACGCTTTCAACGCGGCGACAGCGTAAGCCGCCGACAAGGTGTTGAATTGGCCTTCCCCAATCGGGCGGGCGATTTTTTCGAATTCTTCGGCAGAGATTTTCCGGAGTCGCGCCGGGAAATGCCGTGCCAGGATGGCAATGTACTGGGAATCGGCGCCCAGTAGTTGGCAGAAGTCATTCCAGTAAGAATTATGCGGATCACCGAGCCGATATTGCGCGATCAATCGTTCTGCTTCGTCGTCCTGATGCAGAAGCTTGAGCGCGCCCGCGAGGTAGACGCCAGCGACATCCTTTTGCCACTCTCGCGCGTGATGTTTGTCGAGATAATCGCGCAGATTTAGGATGTAATTAGTCGTAACAACGCCTTCGCGGGTGAGGATGTAGATGGCGTAGGCCAGTGTTCGCGCATCGGAAAAGGTCGACGGCTCGCGTCCGGCCATCGTTTGCAAATTGCGCAGGCCGGTGGTGAACATTTCCGACGAAGGCGGGAACCCAGCCGCTTTGGCCTGGCTCAGAAAATCCATCACGTAGGCGGAAACGAAATTGATTCCCGATCTCTCTTCCGGCGCCCAATACCCAAACGCCCCCTGATCGTTCTGACGCCGACGCAGAATGATGAATGTCTTCTCGAGCTGTGCATTTACCTCGTCGCGCTTGAGTCCGAAGTCGACTTCATCGGCAAGCAGGAGCCGGCAAAAAGCGGCACTGGTGATTTGTTCGCTGCACCCGTATGGGAAGTTCTTCAGATAAACGTCGAGTCCATGCGCTAATCCCAGCGGTAGGGCCGCAACCGAGGCCTCGAGCTGCCGGAATTCCGAATGCAGGGTGCGGGTGATCGGAACGTCAATGCATGCGCCATTGAAATTCCCGCTACGCACATCGGTCATATATGGAACCGGGGGGCGGATGCTGACGGTGGCGCGTCGTCGTGATTCTTCATTGTTACCTCGCGCGCTGAATTTGATTTCGCCGGAGCCGAGTTCATCGGTGACGCGAAACTTAAAAACGGCGGTTTGTTCGCGGCCCGCGGCAATGCACAGTTGCTGCGTGACTGCGCCAACTAACGATAAATTGGCAGACACTTCTGCGCGTAGGTCGATCTCTGTTTCGGAATCGAGGTTATTTGCAACCGTGACGCCAGCTTCGAATTCATCCCCGGGCGCGACTAATACCGGGACGCTGAGAGTGATCGCGAATGGGCCTCGGATCATTGCTTCCCGCTCTGCCGACGCGGCAGCATCGTCAGCGACCGCCACGGCCATTATCTTTAGAGTTCCATCAAAAAAATCCGGAACATCGTAGACGGCTTGATGCCACTCGGCATCGGCATCGAGGAGACCGGACCAGAAAACGACCGGTTTTTCGGTGATGCGTTTAAATGGGTTGAGCCGTTGAATATCGCCGCCGCCGCCAAAGGCCGAGACGGAACGAAGTAGCGAAAATTCCGGAATAATCAGATCAACGATCTGCGATGTCTCTACCCCGAGCGCGCATTTGCGGAAGAAGAAACCGATTGGATCGGGTGTTTTAAAATCGGTGACCTGCAAAATTCCTTCGTCCACGGCAAAGAGGACGATTTTGCAGGCGCGATCCGTTTTGTAGGAGATATGGAGCGGTTCGCCGGGTTTGATGGCGACCGGAGCCTGCAAGTCTAACGCGAGTCGGCGCTTTTCGACATTGGCGGTGAAATGCACAACGCCATAGCTGAGTGGGCTTATTGAGATCTCTTTTGCGTTCAGCGCGCGGACGAAAGTGACGTTGACGTATCCGCTGCCCTCGAAACCTTCCGGCACACGAATGTGCTGAATGCTGCTCGAAGTCGTGGTTTGAAACCACGCGTACCCATACACTTTGTCGCGCTCGATCGTGATCAATCCGCTGCCCGCATATGGCGCGGTGACGCTGACGGCGATATCGTCACCGCTTTGGTAGTGCGTGCGATCGAGTTTGACATCGAGCTCGGCGTTTTTCTCCAGCGCCTGCGAGAAGGCGCCGCTTCCCACGACACAGTAACGCAACTGACTGAGCCGGCGATTTTGATCATCGCGAAGCTCGAGCACGTAGTTGCCCGGTTCGGAAGTGGGCAGGACGTAATGCAGACCGCTTGCGGAGATGGTGAGCTTTTCAGAGTGCGCCAGCCGTTCTTTCAGGACGGAATGGTAGGCGAAGTTTCCATTCTCCTGGCGCGCCAACACTGAAATGTATTCTTGCGCGATGAGATTGAGAATGACGTTTTCAACCGCGACGCGCTTGAGTTGCGGATCGACCGCGATGAAATCGAAACCGCGCTGTTTATTCGCTTCAATGTAGTGCAAGTCGCCGTCGGGTTTTGCCCCAATGACAAATGGCAGGTCGGATACCAACGCACTTTTCTGGCTCGTGACACTTCGACCGCCATCCGCCTCGAAGCCTTCGGCGACGAAGCGCATGGAGTAGGTTGCATCGGCAAAGCGTTCTAACTGCAAATCGAATTCAGTCCGTCCGTCGTTGTCGGTTTTTTTCTCGCCCAGCTCGACCGATTGCGCTCGCCGTTGTTTCTTGTCGTCACGCAGCGAATCAAAAAAAATGAATCCACCAAGTTCCGGAAAACAAAATTCCGCAGGGGAAAGATCGAGCTTGGCGGTAACACGCCGATCCGTGGCGGGAGTGCCGTATAAATTGGCGAGCGAGATCGCTGCGCGCACTTGTCTCGGCCTGATCCAGCCATAAGCGATCTCTTGCGAGAGCCGTCCCTCGATCTTCATCCGATCCGGCAGAAATTCTTTAACGTTCGCGGTGGTCGAGCCCAGAAGAGTTGAGCGCTTGTTGTTTTTGATCAGATACGCGTTGATCTGATATGCCCCGGTCGGCGATTCGTTGCTGGTTTGGTAACTCAGTTCGGCAAAACCGGTCTCAGGTAACGCGATCTTTTTGCTCTGTACGCGCAGATCGCGGGCATCCAGCACTTCAGTTTCAATCGGCAACCCCTCGAGTGGGCCACTCCAATTGCGCTGTTTCACCACCAGTCCGATGTGAATTTCATCGCCCGGTCGATAAACCCCGCGTTCCGTAAAAATAAAGGCTTCGAGATCTTCCGCGGAAAGATTTTGCGCGCCGTCGATGTCGAAGCGCGAAAAATTCAGGAGTCGATCGGCGCGGGCATAGGGAATGAAAGCGACATCACCGCCGTTGCGGGCGACGAATGCGACCGGTGTTTTGTCGCGTTCCATTTTGTCCACTGAACGGAAGGTGGCGTGACCATCTGCCGCCGTCGTTTCGCTCTGCAGAGCGACCCCATTCTTGCCGATAATTTCAACAGTCGCGTTCGCGATCGGCCGGCCGTTTTGGATCGACATCAGGAAAACGTCGCAGACGCCGCTGGCACTTTTCTTTGTCAGAATTCCGATATCAGTCACGAGAAGAAAGCGGGTTTCACGCACCGAAGGAATGGCTTTGTGATTGATCGGGTCCCAGCCGCGCGCGGTCAGGAAAAAGAGCCCGCGTTCACTGGCGCCATCGCTTGGTTTGCGCAGATGTTCTGAAAAATCGAAAGCGGAATAGTTGGCTTTCCATTTGTTCTCCAAGGCAATGGACTGATGCTCAAGCGCAATGCGTGAGATATTTTCCTGATCGAAAATTCCCGGGTCCTGAAACTGCGGATGCTGAAATTTCCCTTCCGTCTGGCTAACGAGATGATTGATCTGATTGGTGGCGACCCGGGCGATCTCGTATTCGATTGCCGGCAGACCACGGGAACGGATTGAGAGTTTGCGCTCGCCGCTCAGGGCCAGGAGCCCGCCACTGCCTTCGATCTGAATTTCGCGCGGATATTCCGGCACGGGAATGACCGCGTTGAAATCGTCGACCAGCGGATAGTCGCCGAAAGCGCGCACGCCTTTGTTCACCCGAAGATAAACCTCGCCGTCGCTTTCGATTCGAACGCGAAACGCATGTTGCGTATCGTGCTCTTTGTCTCGTGACACCGTTGTGAATTCGATCCGTTTCGCAGCGGCAAGCACCTCGTCGGAGACGTCGGTCGCGCTTTGCCACTTCGATTTTACGCCCTGGTCGGTGAGTTGTTCTTCTTCGCTGGAATCGTCGTCAATTTCGTTTTCGTCTGAGTTCGGGCCCGTGTTTTCTACCTTCCGCTTCGGCAGCAGCCACAGCTCCATCGATTTCGCCAGCTCGCGAGTCGCAATTTCCGCGCTCGTATTCAGGATGACGATCTGCTCGGGTTCGGCGTGTTTATTGCGCACGATCACGCCCTTAGCTGACTCGATGTGAAAGAACGTCGCGACCGACGGAATTCGAAGTTTTTCTTCCAGCGTTTCGCGAGTAGTAGCTTCACTCTGGGCGGCGCGGACGCCTTTGTTGAGCCGCAACTTCAACCAATCCTCGCGTTCCGGCAGCGTGACGGATGAACTGCGCAGGTAAACCAGGCGATTGTGTAACCCGTAGGTTACGGTGAAATGGGGCGCCGGATCGGTGGGGGCGAAGATCTTTGAGCCCCCCAACGTTTCGAATTCAACCCGGCGTTCGAGTTCGCCAGGCTCGACGCGATGCGTCATCTCAAACGTGGCTGTGACTTGTCGGACCGCTGGATTAACTGGATCCTGATAGAGTTCGAGATCGCGGATCGCGATACTGAAGGATGGAGTTTGAAATTCGTAACGCAGCCGCTCGAGCCGGACATGTTGCGGAAAGAATTTCTTCTCGAACTCGATCGTGAATTTTGTTCCCGCCGGCCAGTCTTCTTTCGGTTCGAAGAGAAGTATGTCGTCGGCCGACCAGCGCCACGCGCCGGCAATTTGCGGAGTCAGATGGATACCGTTGAGCAGTGGCTTTTTTAAGTCTTCAAGCCGCCCCGCGTGATCGCTGAAGTAAATGACGAGCGTGGGAAACTTGAGTTCCTTTTCCAGTTTGGTGACTGGAATCGGCCGGATGTTTACATGAACCCGGTATGGCTTCGGTCGTGACTGATACCAATGCCAACTCCAGGCTGCGCCGCAGGAAAGCAGGAAAACCGCGATGATCGCTGGTGCAATCAAGCGCGGATGAGCACGTTCGAGACGGGACCAACTCTCGCCAGTCCGCGTAAGCCAGAACGGCGGACGCCACGAAATGTTGCCGAAGATTGACTGCGAAAGCCGAGAAGTGCCGTGAACTAACTTTCCGAGACGGGCGTTCATAAGGGGAATACGGCGCCGAGCGTGAGAATCTTTCAGCAATTGTTGTAGCCACAGTCGCGGCCGCGGTAGTGAATCGGCCGCTCCGATCGAGGTGCGAGCCGGACTGACACAGACTGCTCGATCCGCTTTGCAACCCCGGGTAGAGTTGGGCGATGAAGGTTACCGGGCTGCTGGCAACGCGACGCAGTCTGGTCGATCGGCTCGGTAACTGGGATGACCACAGCCGCTGGCAGGAATTTTTCGAAACCTATTGGAAGCTGATTTATTCGGTGGCGCGGAAGGCCGGTTTAAGCGATGCCGAGGCCCAGGACGTAGTTCAGGAAACCGTAATCACGGTTGCGAAGAACATCGGTAAACTCGGCTACGATCCGGGCGTTGGCTCATTCAAAGGGTGGCTTCTCAACATCACGCGCTGGCGGATTGCCGATCAATTTCGAAAACGCATGCCAGGTCACAATCAGGCGGCTCATTTGTCCGACGATCGTCGCACTGTCACCATCGAGCGCGTGGCGGATTCCAACGCTATTAATCTCGAGGAACTGTGGGATCAGGAGTGGCAGGAAAATTTGCTGGCGACGGCGATGACGCGCCTGAAGAAAAAGGTCGCGCCCAAGCATTTTCAAATTTTTGATTGTTCCTTTCGCAAAGAATGGCCAGCGCAGAAAGTTGCTGCCACGTTAGGGGTGAGCGTGGGGCAGGTATATCTGGTGCGTCATCGGGTCGCGGCGCTCCTAAGAAAGGAAATCAAGGCGCTGGCACGCACCCGAAAGTAGCGCCTCTACAACCCGAAGGCCGGCCGCTGCATTCGGTGCGATTGCTCCAATAGCTCTCGTTATGTTAAAATCACACTTATCGCCGACCAAGTGACAGACCGCCCGCCGGAACCCGCCGTTCCCGCGCGAATTCCCATTATTCCGGATCACGAAGTTCTGCGTGTGATCGGGCGCGGCGCTTATGGCGAAATTTGGCTGGCCCGGAGTCTCACCGGTGCATTGCGGGCAGTGAAAGTGGTTTACCGTGGCACGTTTGAAAGCGAGCGCGCCTTTCAACGCGAGTTTCAGGGAATGTCGAGTTTTGAGCCGATCTCGCGCGCGCACGACGGCTTTATCGACATCCTGCACGTCGGTCGCACCATCGAGTATCTCTACTACATCATGGAGCTGGCCGACGATCACCTCAACGGCCGAGACATCGACATCATTAATTATTCGCCGCGAACATTAAGAAGTGATTTTGAAAGTCGGCAGCGCATTCCAATTTCCGATTCGATCGCGCTGGGGCTTTCCCTAACGGATGCACTGAGCGCCTTGCATGCGCAGGGGCTCACTCATCGCGACATCAAACCGGCGAATATTATTTTTGTCGATGGCATCCCCAAATTGGCGGACATCGGTCTGGTTGCAGTGAGTGGCCAGCGTTCGTTTGTCGGAACGGAAGGTTACGTTCCGCCGGAAGGCCCTGGCACGCCAGCGGCCGATATCTTCTCCCTCGGCAAGGTGCTTTACGAAATTAGTACCCGGGAAAGATCGGCTGGATTTCCCCGAAGTTGATTCGCAGTTGAGCCAGCGGCCCGACCGGGATCACGCCTTGCAATTGAACAACGTGCTGGTCAAAGCCTGCGCGAATGAGCCGCGCAGCCGCTATCAATCGGCCACGGCCATGCGCGACGATCTGGTACGCGTGCAACGAGGCGAGACACCGGCGCGCAAAAAGTCAGGTCTGTTGCTGATCGGCGTCCTGGCTCTCGTTAGCTTCCTGATAGCTTTCGGGATCTGGCGTCATTATTACGTGGGTTCAGTTCCGGCAGGTCCCTTGCAAACCACGGTGCGGACCGAACCGACGGGTGCGATGGTCGCACTGGACGATCACATTAAGCCAAGTCCGGCGACTTTCGACGATCTCGATCCGCGCAAATACCGGCTTCGCATCATGCTGGCGGGTTACGATCCGATCGAAACGACAATCGATTTTAGCGACAAGAGATCGAGCACACCGCAGGTATTTCGAATGGTGCGAAGCACAGGCGCACTGGAAATTGACGCCAGTGAGCCGGGCTTGGCGTTTACCATCCGCTCCGAGGATGGCGAAATCGCGCGTGCTGGGGTAACGCCAGCAAAGCTCAACGATTTGCCAACCGGGAAATATGAAGTGTCGGCACGGCGCGGTGATTGGGAATTGCGCGATATGATCGAGGTCAGGCGTGGTGAAACCGCCCGCAAAGTTTTTGCGTTCCTGAATGCGACTTTAAACGTGACGAGCGAGCCGAGCGGCGCCGATATCCTAATTGATGGTGTTTCTCGCGGAAAAGCGCCCCTGCGAATCGACCTTCCCGCGCGATCGCATGAGGTCAGCGCACGTTTGCAGGGTTGGCCGGAAGAACAACAAACGATCGAAGCGAAAAGGCAGCAGGATAACACCTTGCGTTTTATATTTGCCAACGGCAGCGTGAAAATTACGAGCGCCCCGGGTGGAGCAAGCGTCCTGGCGAATGGGCGTGAACTTGGACGCAGCTCCGCTGGTCATCGAAGAAGTGAAACCCGGCGCGGTCCACTACGATTTGCGCCTCACCGGTTACAAACCTGCGGTTGTCAGCGGCGAAGTCGTCGCGCAACAGCAATCCTTTCTGGCGGCGCGTCTCGAAAAGAGTCTCAGCCCGGAACCGGGCGAAGCCTGGACCAACTCGCTCGGGATGAAATTTGTTCCCCTTGACGGCGTGCGCATCGCCATTTGGGAAACGCGGGTCCAGGATTATGACGCGTTTTGTCGCGCCACCGGACGCCGGCATGATCCACCCGGCTTTGTCCAGGGTCCCACTCATCCGGTCGTGAAAGTGAACTGGTTTGATGCCACGGCGTTTTGCAAATGGCTAACCGACAAGGAGCGCGAGGAGAACGTTCTGGAACCGACGCTGATTTATCGTCTGCCGACAGATTTGGAGTGGAGCGCTGCAGTCGGTTTGCCGAATGAAGGCGGCGGCACACCGGAAATGCGCGACGGAAAAATTCGCAACGAATTTCCGTGGGGAAAGCAGTGGCCGCCACCGAACGGTGCGGGCAATTATGCCGATCAAAGCGGGAAACGCCGCGGTGCAACGGTAATCGAAAGTTACAATGATCCTTTTCGAGAGACTGCCCCGGTTGGGAGTTTTACGGCGAACGCTCGCGGTTTGCATGATCTTGGCGGAAACGTCTGGGAATGGTGTGCCGAAGGTTACAAAGGTAGTAGTTCGGGAACCGGCCGGGACTGGGGCGTCCTACGTGGCGGCTCCTGGTCCACCAGCAGTCGGACTGAATTGCAATCCTCCTACCGCAACGTCGTCGATCGCAATGATCGCGATGTCATTTACGGATTTCGCTGCGTGCTGGCGGCTGAGGAAAGAGCCGACGATCGCTGAGCCGGTAAAGACTGGCTGGCGGGCGATGGTCTCGCAGCCGATTCAAGCCGTTGCGGTGACTGGCCGAGGGTTGACTCAAAAATTGACTTACGCTTGACCAATCTGTCCTCGCGGAGCTTGACTCATAACTTGACTTATGCTTGACTAATTCGTTATGAAATACCGGCCCGTTTACACCATTACCCCGCGTCTTCTCAGCGAAGTAGAGCAGGTTGCGGCGTTGCATGAGCGGATTTCCTCGGCGGCGGTGCAGGTGCCCTGGATTCCGGCCCTGCAGAAGGACACCCGCGTCCGCAATGCGCATTCTTCCACCGCTATCGAGGGGAATCCGCTCACGCTGGAGCAAGTGCGCGCGATTGAAGAGGGTCGGGAGGTGCCGGCGACGGGACCGCGTTCGCAACGGGAAGTGACCAATTATTTCGCCGGTCTGCGTTTTGTGGAAAAGAACGCGCAGCGCAGCGCCGTGACCCACGCCGAGGTATTGAAATTGCATCGCATCATGGCGGGCGCGGTGATGGACCAGGGAGCTGCCGGACGTTATCGCACGATTCGCGTTCGAGTGGGAAGCCATGTCGCGCCGCCACCCGGGAGAGTGCACGGGATGATGTCGGCGTTACTCGATTGGTGGAACGTCCAGGCAACAAGAATTTCGCCGATTCTGAGCTCGGCTATCATTCACCATCGTTTCGAAACGATTCATCCGTTTGCGGACGGGAATGGTCGCACGGGGCGAATGCTGGCGTTGTGGGAACTGTATAGACGCCGATTCGACAGTCATCACATTTTCTCGATCGACGAGTACTATTGGGAAGATCGTCCGCGCTACTACGCCGCTTTCGTCAAGGTCGGAAAGGAAAAAGACGATCTGACGAGCTGGCTGGAATATAGCGGCGAGGGATTGCGCAGGACGCTGGAGCGGGTGTGGACGCGAATCCAAAAATTGTCGGCGCATGCCGGTAAGACCAGGCTGGTGCTACGGCCGAAACAGGAGCAACTGCTTCATCTGTTGCGCGAGCAAAGGGCGATGACGCCGCGCGAAATCTGGGATGGAATCGGCGTATCGAAGCAGGGTGCCCTCGATTTGTTGCGACCGTTGATCAAGGCAGGCTTGGTGCGGCGGATCGGAACGAAAAAGACCGGTCGCTACGTCCTGACATGAAAATGTATCGGTCGGGTGACGTTGTTGTAGCTGCCGCCATCCCGGCGGCAGACTTGTAGGCCGTCTCTGCTTGCCGCGCCGTAGCTAAGGAAGGCGGGCGAGACGGCGATCGAATTAGACGGCGTCTGGCACCGACGCCCTGCAATTTCGGCGGTCATAAACCGCCGCTACGGCGGCGCTAACCGGCAGATTCCGGCGAGGCTGCAACTGGTGACCCTGGCCCGCGTGGCGCGCCGCGTTTTCGCTGACTGATCTCTTCCAGCAGCTCGATCTGAATCTGCTGAATCTCGAAGAGCCGGTTGTATTGTTTTCGCAGGAGGTGATCGATTTTCTCGTGCAAGTGCCGAATCTCGAGCTCGGCTTTGAGATTGACTTTGTAATCGTTCTCCGCTCGCAACCGATCGCGCGCTTCCGCCCGGTTTTGGCTCATCATGATGACGGGCGCCTGCAACGCAGCGAGACAGGAAAGGATCAGGTTTAGTAAAATGAACGGATAAGGATCGAAGCCGCGGTTGAGCAGGAGCAGCGCGTTGAGCACGACCCAAACGACGATAACGCTGCCGAAAGTGATGATGAATTTCCAACTCCCGCCGAACTCCGCGATTTTATCCGACAAGTGCTCGCCAAACGTCAGCTTGCGTTCGAATTGTTGCTCGATGTTTTCGGTCAGCAATTCGTGCTCCCGCAAACTTTCGATGACTTCGTGATCGAGCGTGGTGAGCTCACCGATTTCATCTTCCAGCGCCTGCTTGACGTAATCTTTGCGAAACGCGCCGAGATCGCCGAAGCAAATGAACTGCTGCGAATCCCAGTTCGGCCGTTGCGATTTGATGAATTCAGCCAGCGAAGGCCGGACGTTGTCGCCAATCGCGCCATTTTGCGGCAGGAATCCCCGGCCACAAATCTGGCAGTTCAATTTTCGCGGCGCGGTTGCTTCCATTGTTACCAATTAAGGAGGAGTAACGAAGTTTGTCGATTCCATCTTGAACCGGGCACTCGCGATTCTAAGCTAGATGCAATGGAAGAAGCCGAAGTGCCGTTGGAACATTTGCACGAAGAAATTCATCATCATGCCGAGCACGCCGGCGAGAAATGGATTTCGTGGGTGGCCCTGAGTACGGCGATTCTCGCGGTGTTGGCGGCAATCGCCGGACTGCTTTCCGGAAGTCATGCCAACGAAGCAATGATGAGGCAGATCGAATCGGCCGATCAATGGGCGTTTTATCAGGCGAAAGGGATCAAGGCCGCTGTCCTGGACGCAAAGATTAGCCTGAGTGGTTCGAGCAGCGAGGCGGATCGGAAAAAGGCGGAAAAGTATTCCGAGGAACAAAACGAGATTCAAAAAGAGGCAGTGGAGAAGGAGACGGAAGCGAAGAGCAATTTTCATCGGCATGAGGTTTTCGCGCGCGGGGTGACCTTGTTCCAGATTGCGATTGCCATCGCCGCGATTTCCGCGTTAACGAAACGCAGACGCTACTGGATGGTGAGCATGCTCTTCGGCGCAGTGGGCTGTATTTTTCTGGCGCTGGGTTTTGTTCGACATTGAGCCATGCGCGTCCTGGCCATCGATGCTTCGTTGCGCAACTGTGGAGTCGCCATTGTCGATGGCGAGAATGGAAAATCGCGTGCTCTTTTCTTTGGCACTATTCACAACCCCAGTTCGCTGAAGGCCTCGGCTTGTCTCGTCGCGATTCGAGATCAACTGGCGCACCTGATTCGAGAACACGAGCCGGACTGTTGCGCGCTCGAAGCCGTCATTTACGTGCAGAGTTATAAGACCGCGATTTTGCTCGGCGCAGCGCGCGGCGCCGCTATTCTCGCCGCGGCGGAAAGCGGCCTTCCGGTTTTCGAATATGCGCCGAGGCGGATCAAACAGGCGACGGTGGGGACCGGTGCTGCGAAAAAGAACCAAGTCGCGTTCATGATGCGAGCGTTGCTCGGGTTAACCGAAACGCCCGATCCAGATTCGGCTGACGCGCTCGCGATTGCGCTCACTCATTTGCGGGCGCAGGAATCGGTTAAAATCGGGCTGCCTGGAATGGAGGAAATTTGAGCCTAGAAGCTGCAGAGCTGTCATCCGGAATTGCGCCGAACAATATTCGTATCCCCTCAACCCTGGGAGAGGTCCCTCGTTCCGCTCGGGATGATGGATTTTCTATTCTCTGGCTGGGACGGGTGAATTTTGCAGATGCGCTGAAGTTGCAGGAAGAAATTGTCGCGCAAAAACGAAGTGATCCAGATGCAGCGGATACTGTTCTGTTATTGGAACATGACCCGGTTTATACCATTGGACGGACGCCGGACCAGAGTAGCTTGCGCGGTGGATCGCATTTGCCGCATCCATTCTTTCGGATCAATCGGGGCGGTCAGGCAACGTATCATGGGCCGGGACAGTTGATGGGCTATCCGATTATCGATCTGCGCCATTGCGGCCAGGATTTACACAAATATCTGCGTTGGATTGAAAGCTTGCTGATCGAATTTCTGAGAGGATTCGGAATTGAAGCGCGACGTCGGGAAGGATTGACCGGTGTCTGGGTTCAACAACGCAAGGTTGCGTCAATTGGCGTCGGTGTGCGCCATTGGATCACGATGCACGGGTTCGCGTTGAACGTGTGCGGTGATCTTTCACCGTTCAACCAGATCACGCCCTGCGGAATTTCGAGGGTTATAATGACCTCGATCGAAAAGGAAACAGCGACGAGTATGTCAGTAGTTGCGGCCGCAGTTACAATGGAAAAGGTGATCAGCCAAATGTGGCAGGATGTCAGGGTCACGACTAAATCATGAACATTCCACTCGAGGACAATTTTACCGACATCATTGGCAAGGCGCAGCGGGGCCTGGAGATTTCCGATTCCGATCTCGCCGAACAGGCGCGACTGGACGCGAGTGTGATCCGAAAATTGCGCCGCGGACATTATGATGAGCTGGCGCTGTTTCGCGTTGCCCCGGTGCTTGGGCTGGGCGCGCGTGCGTTAGCCGATCTCGCCCAGAACGAATATCAACCGGAGGTGCGCGAGATTGACGGCCTCGCCATGTTCAACACGACGTATCACGACATGACGGTAAACGCGTTTCTGGTGTGGGACCCGAAATCGCGCGAGGCGATCGCTTTCGATACCGGCGCCAATTGCCGCTCGATGCTTGATCGCGTTAAAAAGGAAAAATTGACGGTGAAACTAATCTTGCTGACGCATGCGCACCCCGATCACATTGCTGATCTGGTGCGTTTAAAAAAGGAGACTGGCGCGCCTGTATATATTTCCGAGCGCGAAGCGACTTTTGGCGCGGAGACGATTTCCGAACGTCATGAATTCAACATCGGCGCTTTGAAAGCAAAAGCACTTCTTACCTGGGGCCATTCCCGCGGCGGAATGACGTTCTTCGTTACCGGACTGGCACGCCCGATCGCGGTGGTGGGCGATTCAATTTTTGCCGGCTCAATGGGCGGTGGAAATGTTTCTTATAAAGAGGCGATTAAGAACAATGTGGAAAAAATTCTGACGCTTCCCGATGCGACGATTATCTGTCCCGGTCATGGCCCGATGACAACAGTGGGGGAGGAGAAGGCGCACAACCCATTCTTTGTGGGACGAATTTGAATATGGTGCCGGTAGGGCGAGACTCTGTCGAGCCATCGTCGCGCAAGGATAACGCGGTGGCTCCGCAGAGCGTCGCCCTACCCAAATAAGAATATGAACATCGGTTTCGTTGGTGTTGGCCGAATGGGCGCGAACATGGCGCGGCGTCTGGCGGACTGCAGATTTCATGTGACGGCGGTTTATGATGTGAATCGCGCGGCGGCGACGAAACTGGCGAGCGAACTCGGGTGCGCCGCGTCTCAGAATTTGTCGGACGTTACCGCGGAATCGGACGTCGTCATTACGGTGGTGAGTGACGATGCGGCGATGCGAAAAATTTTTGCGAAATCGGGCGACAGCCTGCTGGTGAACGCGAGAGGCAAGTTATTTATCAATTGCGCGACCATTACGCCACGGGTGCACCGTGAAGTGGAAGAACTGGCCGGGAAAGCCGGTGCGCGTTCCCTCGAAGCGTGCATGGCATCGAGCATCACGCAGGCGCGCGATGGTTCACTCTATTTGATGTGCGGCGGTAGTGAGGAGGCGTTTCGTGCCGCACAACCGGTCTTAGAAAAACTTGGGAAAACCGTTCGTTACATCGGCAAAGCGGGGGAAGCAGCCAAGGTAAAGGCATTGGTCAACATGATAATGAACATCAATACCGCAGGCCTTGCCGAAGGTCTTGGCCTGGGCGACGCGATGGGCCTTGATCTTACAATGTTGCGCGAAGTTTTTTCTGAAACCGGTGCGGCCTCGCGCGTTTTGCAAACGGACGGCGAAGACATGCAGAACCGGGAACACAGCTGCTTTTTCTCGGCTGCGCACGCCGCCAAAGATAGTGGGATCGCGCTCGATCTTGCTCGCGAACTTGGTCTGGAGCTGCCGCTTGCTCACGCGACCAAACAGCAATACGACGCGATGATTACGGAAGGGCTGGGGGAACTCGATAAGTCGGGGGTCGCCGAGTTGACGTTCAAGAACCGCCACAAGCATGGTGGCGATCACGTTTAATCCGGACTAGCCGCCAAACACGGCCTCCGTCCCGCGGTAGTGGGACTACGGTGCGGTAGCCGCTAAAAGACGCGAAAGGGGAGAGAAGGTTTGCCCACGGAACAGACGAAAAACGCGAAGGCTTTTCAGAAATTCTTTGGTGTTGTTTCGGGTGTTTCGTAGCCAACAAACCAGACTGTCAGTGGCAGAGACTGGCGGACTGTGGAATTATCAAGTTTATAGGCAGGGTTATTGGATGAAGACAATCTGGCGGGTTTTTGCTTATTTAAAACGTTACCCAGTGCTCGGGATCTCGATGCTGGCTTGTGCCATTACCAGCACGTTGATGATCATGGTCCCACCGGTGGTGACGCGAAAGATCATCAACGAGGTGATCAACGGGCATAATCGCGAGCTTTTACTCCCGCTGCTGTTAGTGGCTGCAGTTGCGTTCATCCTCCAGCATGGACTCACCTCACTGCGACTCGTCATCAACAATACCTTCGAGCAGAAAGTCATTTTCGATCTGCGGAGCGATCTCTATTCGCACATTCAATTGCTACCGCTACGCTGGTTCGATAATCGCGCCACCGGCGATTTGATGACGCGAGTCCTTGAAGACGTTACTTCTGTCGAGCGGGTTCTCATCGATGGGATCGACCAAGGCACAGTAGCGATATTGCAAATCCTCATTGTGCTCGCGGGAATGTTTTACGTGAGCGCGCAACTCACTCTGATCGGATTGGTGCCGGTGCCGTTTCTGGCCGGCGGCGCGCTGTGGTATACGCTTACGGCACATCGGCGTTATCGGCTGCAACGCCGCGCTGCTTCCGGCATGAATTCGCTTTTGCACGACAACCTTTCCGGCATCCGCCAAATCAAAAGTTTCGTGCGCGAGCGCGAAGAGCACGCTCGCTTTAACCACGCGAGCGATGCTTTACGGCACGCGACTCTGGTGGTGATGAAGGTTTGGGCGATCTATAGCCCCTCGATGTATTTGTTTGGGTCGCTGGGCGTTCTGCTGGTCGTTGCAGTTGGTACGCGCGAAATCTTGGCAGGTGCGATTAATCTGGGCGATCTCACGGCTTTTCTTATACTTTCCGGTTTTCTCTACGAACCAGTGGGCAAACTGCATCAGCTAAATCAGCTGCTGCAGGCTGGTCGGGCTGCGGCCGAGCGCGTCTTTGAAATCATCGACGAACCGGTGGAACCGCAACACGGACGTCAATTCAAAGGTGAAGTGCGGGGCGAGATCGAATTTCGCAACGTCAGCTTTAGCTACGGGTCCGAGCTTCCGGCACTGAGCAATGTCTCATTCCACGCGCGGCCGGGTGAAACCATTGCCTTAGTCGGCAAGACGGGCGCGGGAAAATCGACGCTGATCAATCTCCTGACGCGTTTCTACGAGTTGGAACAGGGCGAAATTTTGATCGACGGACAATCGATTCGCGACATCAATGTGCGCGAGCTGCGAGAGAAAATCGGGATGGTGACGCAGGAAAGTTTTCTGTTTAACGGCACCATTCGCGAGAACCTGCAGATCGGGAAACCGGGCGCCAGCGACGAGGAAGTGTTGGAAGCGGCGGAGGCAGCGAATGCTCGCAGTTTCATCGATTTGTTGCGAAATGGATTGAGTAGCGTGGTGGGCGAGCGTGGAGTGAAGTTGAGCGTCGGAGAGAAACAGAGGCTCTCGATTGCACGCGCTCTCTTGAAAGATCCACCAATTTTGATTTTGGACGAAGCGACCGCCAGCGTCGACACCGCAACAGAACGGCTGATTCAGGAGGCGCTCGAGAATTTAATGTTCCGCCGAACTTCGATCGTGATCGCGCATCGTCTCTCGACCATTGTGCATGCCGATCAGATTCTGGTGCTGGATCGTGGTCGCATCATCGAACGCGGAACGCACGAGCAATTGTTGATGCTGGGTGGAAAATACGCGCGCCTGTGTGAGCAGAGTTTGCTTGAGATGCCAGAGGCCGAGCCGGCGGCGGTGTGAAAGCAACGGCTCATGTTGTAGCAGGCTCGCTGATAACTGACTTTCCGCCGGCATCTAACACAGATGCCCCTAGAACTCTTCTGGCTCGACAGAGTCTCGCCCTACCAATGGATATCGGCGACGATCTTCTTGGTAGGGCGACGCTCTGCGGAGCCAGCGCAACTACGGTTGAGCGGACGAAGTGAGCAGCGCCTGGTAACGTTGCTCCGACTCCCGGTAGCGCGCTTCAGCTTCCTGCAAAGCACGTCGCTCTTCTCCTAGGCTGCGCTCCAGATCACGAATTCGTTCTTCGAACTTTATCGACATGCGGACAGCTGCCGGCGAGCCTTCAACCAACGTCTCGCCATCTTCAGTCGCAGTCGGAAAAAATGATGCGATCTCCTGAATTTTTCGGCGCGATCCGTCGCAGGTATTAATCACGAAATTTTCTGTCGTTACTTCGCCGAGCCGGACGAACTCATTGATCGCCCCGAGTGTAGTCGGCCCGTAGTAGCGCTCGCTCGTTACCTCTACCAGCCAATCCATTCCCAGCTCCAAAAGCATCGGCGCTTTCATCCAGTTTTGTTGATCCAACGAGACAAGATCGCGCGGAGCGATTCGCGCCCTCGAAGCCCAGCTGGAGAGTTGATCAAATGGTAGCGGTCCAAAAATCCCGCCATCGTCGTATTTCCGGAGATACCAACTTGGGTCCATTGCCATTGTTATTGCGGCGTAGATGACGGCGAGGCGGTCGCCGCTGCCGGGCTGGCCGAGGAGGGAGGAATCATGATGGTTTGCCCGGCCTGCAATTTTCGGCCGTCTTCAATGTGATTAAACTTTTGGAGGTCTTCCACGCCAACTTTGTATTGCTTGGCGATCGAGGTCAGCGTTTCACCCCGGGCGACGACGTGAGTAGTGCCGTTGGCTGGTGACGGATGCGGGGGTTCGCTCGACGTCGTGGCGGCATTTGGCACCGGGCTCGGACTCGCTTCCCCGATCATCGTTCCGGGACGCGAGGCCTGCTGTTCCAGCTTCAAAATGTGTTGGGAAAGTGCGTCGATCTTGGTGCTGAGTTCATCGATTTTCCTTTCCAGCGATATCATTTCGCCTGGGGCCGACGAAGGCTGCGGTGTTTGGGCGAATGCAGCGGCAACTGGGAGAAGAAAAACCGCGCAGAGAGCGAGAGACTTCATTCCAGAAATTTTTACATCTGAGAGCGGGACTGGCAAGCACGCAAGCCGTCCAGCGTTGTCTGACGAAAATGGACATCGATAGAAGGCCAGGCAACATCACGTCATCCTGAGCGAAAGTCGTGGGCACCCGTTGCGCGAGCGCTTTCACGGGATTCGTCGGTCCGAGCCGGACTGGCGTTTCCGCTCGAGATGATAGCGTTTTTTGCTCGCCCCTCCACGGCGTGAAATAGACCTCCTGAATTCTCGACCCCTGAAAGGTTGCGGTTCGGACGATTTCCCGTACCTTTTTCTCGATGCCAGAGCGGATTCAAAAGCCGGTCGAACCGGCGCCGTGGGGGCCGAAGAAGGGTGACGGCGATGGGCCGCGCTCGCCCGATATTTCGCGTCCCGACACGAAGGATCTGCTCAAAAAAATGCGTAAGGTAGACCCGAATCAATCGAAGCGTTACCGGCAACGCACGGGCCAATAATGGACAAACCGGCGCTCGATTTTGGAGCGGATTTCCCATCCTTGCTTCGCCGCCAGGGTTTACTCAGCCCCCCCGCGCCGATTGTGAATACGCGTGCCGAGATTGTGCCAACGGAATCCACCACGATCCTTGCCTTCAAATTCGCGGACGGCGTGTTGGTCGCGGGCGACCGGCGCGCTACGTCCGGAAACACCGTTGTTTACGATCGTGCCGATAAGGTCCTGGAAATTGATCGTCGTTCGATCATGGCGATCGCCGGGGTTCCGGCGACGGCCTGGGAAATGGCGCGTGTGCTCGAACATTCCTTTCAATTTTTTCGCCGCACCCAGCTGCAAGAGATGAGCGTTGACGGCAAGGTGCGCGCGCTTTCGAAATTGTTGCGCGACAACTTTGGTTTCGCGCTTCAGGGTGTTGGGATCGTTGTCCCGATTTTCGCGACGTTTGATGCCAACGTTTCACCTTCCGCCCGCCTCTATTTCTACGACGCCATGGGGGCGCAATTCGAAGCGACTGACTTCGCCGCGACTGGCTCAGGCTCACCGGCGGTGCGTGGGATTTTGTATTACGAAAACACCTGGGGCGAAAAGCCGCTGCAAAAAATCAACGAGGACGAAGCGCGTCGTGGTCGCTTTACGGGCCCTCGATACCGCTGCCGAAGCCGATACCGCGACCGGCGGAATTGATCGGCATGCCAAAATTTTTCCGGTGATGAAAATCGTCGGAAGCCGGCGGCATTCGCACACTGCCGGAAGAAAAAATCGCCGAGCTATTCCACAAACGCGTCGAATGATTGAAGAGCCGTATCGTTGGGTGGAAGCAATCGCGACACGCCGCGATTACATCGAGATGCAACTGGCAACCGGCAGCCCGGTAGTTACGGTCGGTTATGCCGACGGGATTTTGTTGTTCACTGTCGGTCAGCAGAAACTTTTCGAGATTTACGACCGAATTGCGCTTGGTGCTATCGGACATCCGGGCGACATCGAACGTTTGCGCATGGCCGCGATTGAGCTTGCCAGCACTGAAGGATTTACCCGCTCGGCTGCCGACGTTTCCCTGCGACGCCTTGCCTACTACTCGTTAAGTCCGGTGATGAAAAATGGGTTCGAGCAAATCTACGGTGCTCCCTTCCTGGCGCGTTTGCTCTTTGTCGAGATTGGAGCAACTCCGGCCGACGACCTCTTCCTGGAAGTGGAATACGACGGCGCCATTCATCTTCGCTCGACCAACGAAGGTAACAGGCCGTTTGCGGTTCTGGCCGCGACGAAAAAATCGGCCGGGCAAATGATCGAATTTCTGCGCAAAAAATTTCGCAGTGGCAAAAATCTGGCGGAAACCCTCGACCTCGCACTGGATAGCTGGCTGATCGGGCAGTTAAAAGCGGACGATGCCGTGCCGGGAGACGATGAAATCCGGCGGCAACGGAACGAGCGACTTGGAACTGGGACAATTTCGGCGGCGGTACTCTGAGCGTAATGCAACCGCGGCGGTGCGATATCGTGCCGTGGAGGCGCGTGAACTGGCACCGTTGATCGCGAAATAGAATGGTGCGTTTCGGCCTTTCAACCAGGGCCAGTGAAACAATCGCATGGCTCGGGCTCTTGTTGATGACGGTGTCGTTTCTGACCCTCCTCCTGATGCCTGAGCCATTCTCCCCGCGCCTCATCGTTTCTCACCGCAAAAAGGCGGAGCCATTCGCGCTGGTCATACTCGACCCGGGACACGGTGGACAGGATTCCGGCGCAATCGCGGGCGGGGTTTTGGAAAAGGACCTGACCCTGGATATCGCTCAACGCGTCCATCGGCTTCTTGACGCGCAAGGGATGATGACGTTGCTGACACGCAGTGGAGACTCCTACGTTTCGTTAGGTGACCGGGCGCAGTTGATTAACCGCGCTGATGATGCCGTGGTCGTGAGCATTCATCTTAATGATGGGCCCCGCCCGGATGCGAGCGGCATCGAAACCTATTTCGCGGCGCAACAGGCCACTGGCATACCACTGATCGCGAGCTGGCTTCCCTTTCTGCAGAAGGTCGCCAATCCTCAGCCGAATCTGAAAAGTCAGAGTCTGGCTCAATTTATTCAGCAACAACTGGTCGCGCGTACCGAGGCCGTTAATCGTGGCACAAAAGCGCAGCAGTTTTACGTGCTGGCCAATGTGCGGCATCCGGCCGTGCTGGTGGAAGGAGGTTTTTTAACCGGAAAGAATGATATCGGTAGACTGGCGGACGCGAATTATCGCGAACTACTGGCGATGGGAATAACCGATGGCATTTTGAAGTACCGGGATACGGTTAAAGCATTGGCTGGTAATGTTGCACAGGCGAGTCCATGAATAAGGGCATGGCGAAGGCGTCAAATTGCCCGCAACCATGAAAGGCAAAATTGCAACGACGATCCTGGCGATCGCGCTGGCGCAGTTGACGCGGGCTGACAGCACGGTTCAGGAGGTCCAGCAAGAACTCAAAGAGCAAGGCTATTATTTCGGTCAGATCAACGGGGAGAAAGACGCGGATACGATCGCAGCGATCCGGCGATTTCAAATCCGCAGCGGGCTGCCAATCACCGGAGAGTTGGACGAACAAACATTGCGCACATTGCATTCCGGTACTGCTTCTTCTGCTGCGCCGACGAACAGGCAGCAACCTCAGCCTCGGGAGGATGAAAGAACGGCAAACGAACAATCAGAAGAAGCCACGCCGCCGCCGCGCGAAGCGCAAGTTGCTCGAGCCGAACCGGCACCATCGCGAGCGACTGCGAATATTTTTAGCAATACCCCCTACGAAATGGCGCCACCCGAATTACAACAGCGTGTTGTCGTCGGCGCCCAGACGCTGCTGCGGCGCCGCGGTTTTTACAAAGGTGTCAGCGACGGAATCTTCAGCCCGAATCTGGAGTTTTCCATCCGAGCATTCCAGTCGCGCCTGGGAATCGCGCCCAACGGCCGGCTCGACATGAATACGTTGGCTGCGCTCGGTTTGTTGCCTGGCCAAAACGGCCGTACGCCCATGGAAATACCTCGACGTCGTGTTGTGCCCGCCGAGGAACCGCCGGTGCGCGGCGAATGGATTCACTAATCCTTGTCGAAACGAATCGACTGCAACTCCGCGGTAACCGTCCCCACAAAAATCTGGCTCTCGACTCTTAGGAGCACGCGATCGTTGTCGTCTGAAAGCCAGATAGTCGCGCGTTTGAATTTCCGGTGCGGCTCGAGCTCATTCTTTTTGTTCACCCGCTGTAACTTCAGATCCATTTTGATCGCGTTGTAATTTCCTGAGCGCACGCGCAGGTGCTCGCGCCCGAGCACGGTGACCGTGGCGACATAGGTGGAATTGGCCGGATAAACCGCCACGCGGTAGACGCTGTGATCGCGCAACGGCTGACTGCGCAAATAGAGAAAGACGGACTGGAGATCATTCAAGTTCTCCAATGCGAAATCCTTGACTGTGGGTGTGGCGCGATTGCCTTCAAGGCGGCTGCTGTTTACTCCTTCATTGGAAAACTTCAGGTTTGTCTCGATCCGCTTACCGCGCGCCGTCTCCACCTGATACGTTTCGAGTGGGCGTAGAGTCTGGGCGTTCGCCACCGAACGATAGCTTAGATCAAATCGCCAGAGCATGCGGGCCAGGCCCACTGAGCGTCCTTTTCCATCCAGAACAAATGTCTGCTGTTCGCCGTGACGAAAAGATACTTCCGAGGTTCCCGCGGTGATTCCGCTCCATCCATAAACGTAAGTTGCATGTCCCGGCCGCAGATCCGGGAAATTTCCGCGAGGGTCGTGAGTTAGGGTCGAGGCCCAGTCAGTTCCGCCCTTCGTTTCCTGGAAAGGGAAGAAGCAAAGCGTCATTACCAGCGATACGCCAAAAACCGATCGCGCCAGTGCCAGGTGGGAAAGACGCGACCTCACAAAAACAAAACGCACGCCGGCTTGCGCAGGCGTGCGTTTGCGAATAAAAGTGGAACCTATGGTTTTTTCGGAGTGGCCGTCGGGCTTGCCTTGGTCGTCACTGTCGGGGCACCCGCAGACGAGCCCTCGGTGCTGACCATGCTGGTGCGGCCCGGTTTGTTTAGCGCAGCCACAACATCGTTGGTGAAATCATAACTGTCGCGCGAGTAGAGGAGCGCAGGGACCCCATTCACGCTCATTCCCGATTTGTCGAACACGAGGTCCATGTTCAGGGTCTTCACCTTGTCATTTACGACATCCATAATTTCTTTGACGATGCCGTCGCGCATTCGCAAGGCCTGTTCCCGCAATTGATTTTCGCGCGTGACACGGAACTCGTTAATTTCGCGTTCCATATTTTTGATGTTGTTAATTCTGTCGTCGCGATCTTTCGCCAGCTGCGTCTTTTTGTCCGCACTCAGGGCCGTGGATTCCAGCTGCTTGTTGAGATTGTTGACTTCCTCAAGGGACTTTTTGTAGGCATCGGTCCGATCGTCGAATTCTTTTTTTGCCGCATCTTTGGCGTCGTTAACCTTTTTCTCGGCTTCCTTGGTCTTGCTGTATTCTTTGAATGCACGGTCCATGTTTATGGTCCCGACCTTGACCGTGCCCTGGCCAAATGCAGCAAGCGGCAGCGCCAGCATGGACGTAAGGGCGAGAGAGAGCAGTTTCTTCATAAAACGATAGGGTTACTTGTTTTGCGTGGCGTTAGACCGCCTTGGTTAAGTTCCGTTCAAAATTGATAGCCGACGTTGAAGTTAATCTTCCCAGTACCGAGGTGGTGTGGCCCCTGAATCGGAATGCCGTAGTCAATACGAAGTGGACCAATTGGCAAGTCCAGACGTAAGCCCAAACCGATGTCGGCAGAAAAATCGTTAAAATTATAATCCCACGGATTCACGTTCACAAAACCGTTGTCATAGAAGATTGCGCCGCGCGCTTTCTCGACAATCGGGAAGGTTAATTCAACCGTTGATCGGGCCATGCTTTGCCCACCAAGCGGTTCGCCGTGCTTATCCTTCGGGCCGACATCGCGGTATTCAAAGCCGCGAAGATTGTTGGAGCCACCGAGGAAAAGGCGGTCGTAAATCTTGACCAGCCTGTTTTCTTGTTCGTCCAAGGCGTCAACCCCGGCAACCTCCGCATTTACCAGTAAAATCATGTCCAACGGCAGGTGCCAGTATTTTGAAGCTTCAACATCGAAGCCGTAAATATGTTCGGTTCCGCCGCTTGGGAACCCGGCGACGTACCAGGTGTAGCTAATACGTTCGCCTCTGCGGGTAATGAAGGGATTATCGCGAGTGTCGTAAACCAGGCTGGCCGCGACGGTGCTTTTGGTCTCCGGGCCGAGCTCGGCCCGTAGCTCCGGTGTTGCGTCAATGGCAACGTTAATTGCGTCCACGTCTTCAAAGTGGTATCCGATCGAGCCGTATAGGTAGGGCCTCAGAGATTTCCGTAGATCCAGCGTAAATCCGTAACTCCGCTCGTCGTAGACCGAGCTCAAATAATTCGCCTCGTGATAATAGGTGGCGTAGCTCAGGGAAATTGGGTGATCCAGCAACCACGGTTCGGTGAACGCGATCTCGACGTCTTTCCGCTGGGTCCCCCCTTGCAGGCGGATGCGAAACTTCTGTCCGCCACCAGTCAGGCTTGGCCAGTTCGTAATATCAAAATTTCCCTGCGTCAGCTCAACGAATCCAATCAGACTATCGATCGTGCTGAACCCGGCGCCGAAGTTAAGCGAACCGGTCCGCTTTTCCTCCACCAGAAGATCAAGATTCTTTTGTCCTTCTACGCCGGTATCGACCGGAAAAGCGTCGACCTTGCTGAAATAGCCAAGATTGTCCAGGCGCTTTTTGCTCGTCTCTACTCGCACCGTGTTGAAAATATCACCCGGCGCGATCAGCACTTCACGTCGAATCACCTTGTCTTTCGTCCGCGAATTGCCAGAAATATTGATGCGGTCGACGTAGGAGCGCTGGCCCTCATCGATTCGATAGGTGAGATCGATTAACCCGCCATGCGGCGGCGAACTTTCCGGGGACGACCGTCAGGTCGACATAGCCGCCGGAGCCGTAATTGTCGGCGATTGCTTTGGCATCATCCCTGATTGCCTTGGCCGAGTAAACCGCGCCTTCTTTGGTTTTCACTACCGCCCGCAACCTCTCTAAATTCGTTGCTTTGTAGCCGACGAAATTCAGTTTGCCGACGTGATACTGCGGTCCTTCGTCGATCGCGATCACGATGTGCAAGGCCCCACTGCTCGTCCGCTCTTTGCGAACGTCTCGCACCACCACATCGATGTAACCGTGATTCTGGTAAAACTCGCGCACTTTCTGGAGGTCATCCTGCAATTGGGTTTCATCCAGGCGGCCAGATTTATCGAAAATGGAAATGATCGTTTTACCTTTCGTCTTCATCTGTTTCCGCAGTGTTTGCTGAGAAAAGTGCGTGTTGCCTTCGAAAATAATCCGACTGATCGCCCCTTTTACTCCTTCCTGGATGGTGTAAATGACGCGAGAGGTGCCGCGGGTGGCGTCAATCGGCTCAACGTGAAACTGCACATCGATGTCGGTGAACCCGCGCGCCTGATAAATCTCGATGAGCTTTTCCCGGCCCTTTTCCAAATCCTCTTCCTTCAGCGGGGTGTTTAATTTCACGCCAATATCCTTGCGCAACTTCTTCGGCTTAATCCGCGTCGCGCCGTCGATTTGAATTTCATTCAGCATCGTGCGCGTTTGTATCGCCACGATCACTCTTACGCCGTCACCGTATGGTTGACCGAAAACGCGAACGTTCTCCACATGCCCGGTAGCATAAATGCTTCGGATGTCGTCCTCAGCCACTAATTCTGAATAAGGCCGTCCAACCTTCGTGCGCATCTGCGCCAGGACTCGCTCCCGGCTAATCGTGACCGGGCCGGTGTACTGAACGTCGATTGAGCGAACAATTGGCGGGCCCTGGTGGGCGGCGTCTGGTGGCGATTGCCCCCTCGCCATCAATGTCATGGCGCCACTGAGAACAACGGCAAAGGATTTCCATCCCAAACGGCGGCGTATCGAATTATAAAACATTTCGGGACTTCTTCGGGCCGCGGTGGGGGAGATGCGGTGTATTACTTCACAGGGAGCTGATTATCGTCAAGGGCCAAATCGATGCAAGCATCTCAACACCTAATCTAATTGAGCAACTCATACCAGTTGTTGCGGCGGCGCGGCTCGTAACCCGCGTCGCGGATAAGGCGTTCGATCTGTTGCGCGTCCAGCCGAAACGTTGTTCCCGCGCTGCTTACCACGTTTTCTTCCATCATCACACTCCCGAAATCGTTGGCCCCAAATTTCAATGCCACCTGCCCAATCCCCGGCCCCTGCGTCACCCACGAGCTCTGGATATTCTCGATGTTGTCCAAAAAAATCCGAGCCAGCGCCTGCGTCCGCAAATATTCCGCCACGCTCTTCTTGTGTTTCACTTTCAAAACGGTGTTCTCCGGCTGGAAGGTCCAGCAGATGAACGCGGTAAAGCCACCACTTCGGTCCTGCTGTTCGCGAATCCGCTGCAAATGTTCTACCCGCTCCGCGATCGTTTCGACGTGACCGAACATCATCGTCGCGCTCGATTTCAATCCCAGTTCGTGCGCGACCTGCATCACCTCCAGCCACTCGTCGCTCTTAATTTTAAGAGGCGAAATCCTTTGGCGCACCCGGTCGACCAGAATTTCGCCGCCGCCGCCGGGGATCGAGCCGAGGCCGGCTTCTTTGAATTTCGCGATCACTTCCGGCAATGGCATTCCGAAAACTTCCGCAAAATGCTGAAACTCCGGCGGACTGAACCCGTGAATATTGATCTGCGGATATTTCTCGCGGATGTGGTGCAACAAATCGATGTACCATTCGAAGCCCAGCTTCGGGTGATGTCCCCCCTGCATCAGGATTTGAACCCCGCCGACGGCACAAAGTTCATCTAACTTTTGATCCAGCTGCTCGAAGGTGATGACGTAATGGTCGTCGTCCTTTTCGGTGCGATAAAACGCGCAGAATTTGCAGTAAACGTTGCAGACGTTGGTGTAATTGATATTGCGATCGACGATGTAGGTAACGATTTCGTTGCCCGAGCCGTTGTAGGACGACCGCTTGGCTTGTCGCCGCCGCTGATCGGCGAGAGCGCCCAGCTCCTCCAGCGGCCATTCATATAGTAAGAGCGCGTCGTCGGGCGTGATCCGTTCTCCGGCCAGGACTTTGTCGGTCAGCGCCCCGTTATTGATCGAAACCATCCCGCAAACTCTACACCAGCCCTTTTAACTTGGCGCAAGCTTTTGCCGCTTCTCTTGTCTGGGCAGCGCACTGCGTGCCCGCCGTGTGCGGGCGCCTCACGTTCATTCGCCAGTCCGGCTCGGACTCGTCCTCGACAGAGCCGAAAAACGTCCGCTATTTTTCCATCATGCGTGCAATGCTGCTCGATGCGCCCAAACAACCGCTGCAATTGCGCGACGTTCCCAAACCGCGACCGGATGCCGGACAAATCCTCGTGCGCGTTTCTACCTGTGCCGTCTGCCGGACCGATCTTCATATTGTCGATGGTGAATTGCCGGAGCCAAAATTGCCGCTGACCCCCGGACACGAAATCGTGGGACGCATCGAAAAAATCGGACGTGATGTAAAACAATTTCGCGAAGGCGATCGGGTCGGTATTCCGTGGCTGGGCTGGACTTGTGGTGAATGCAAATTCTGCCGATCCGGTCGCGAAAATCTTTGCGATCGCGCCCGTTTCACCGGTTACAATATCGACGGCGGTTACGCCGAATTTGTCGTGGCTGACGCTCGCTTTTGTTTTCCCATTCCCGATGGATTCGAAGACGTCGCCGCAGCTCCGTTGTTGTGCGCCGGATTGATCGGGTTTCGCGCGTTGCGCAAATGCGGCGACCCGAAACGGCTCGGTCTCTACGGATTTGGCGCCGCCGCGCATATCATCTGTCAGGTCGCGCGTTTTGAAGGCCGCAAAGTTTTCGCGTTCACACGTCCGGGCGATATCGAAACGCAAAAGTTTGCGCAACGTCTTGGCGCAACCTGGACCGGCGGTTCGGACCAAGCGCCGCCGGAAAAGATGGATGCCGCCATCATCTTCGCACCCGTCGGCGCGCTCATGCCGGTCGCGCTGCGTCATCTCGAGAAAGGCGGGACGGTAATTTCCGCCGGAATTCACATGAGCGACATCCCAGCCTTTCCCTATAACGATCTGTGGGGCGAACGCGCTCTTTGTTCCGTTGCAAATCTCACCCGGCGCGATGGCGACGAATTTTTGGAAATCGCCCCGCGCGTCCCGGTAAAAACCGAAACGGAAACATTTCCGTTGGAACAGGCGAATGAAGCGCTGTCGCGCTTGCGTACCGGCCGACTCAATGGCGCAGCGGTTCTTGTGATGGGAAACTGATCATGTGCAAAATCGCGCAGCCATAATAGGTGCCGGCGTGTCCGGCCTCACCTGCGGCGTTATCTTCGCCGAGCGCGAATGGAAAGTCACCATTTTGGCCGACGAAACCGGTCAGCAAACAACCTCCGCCGCGGCCGCAGCCGTCTGGTTTCCATACGATGCCGAGCCTGCCGAGAAAATCATTCCCTGGGCACTAACGACATACGAACGGTTGCGTGATCTCTCGCGCGATCCGCAAACTGGCGTTTCAATGATCGAGATTCGGCAGTTCACTCGCATCGGCGCAATCCCCATTCCCGGTTGGGCAAAAAACCTCGGGGCCTGTCGCATTCCCACCGAGGTAGGGGCGATTGACCCAATCGCCCGCGGGCATTCTCGGGACACTAAGGTCCCTCCCACCTTCGCAAGCGGCTATGCGTTAACCGTCCCGCTCACCGACACCACGATTTATCTCGATTATCTCACAGACCGATTCCGCAAGGCCGGCGGCATGATCCAATCCACTCATATTAGTAAGCTGGAAGAAATCCCGCCTGATTTTGATCTCATCATCAATTGTGCCGGTATCGGCGCGCGCGAACTTGTTCACGATCCGGATTTGGAACCGCATCGCGGCCAGGTCGCGATCGTGTCGAAGCTCGATCTCGCGCAGGCAATTGTTTGCGACGATGCCCCGCTGATGTACGCCATTCCCCGCGCACGCGATTGCCTTTTCGGCGGAACAAATTCCGTCAGCCACAGTCGCGAGCCATCACCCACGGATACCGAGGCGATCGTTTCCGAATGCAGCCGCGTTTTGGGGATCGAACGACCGCGCGTGACCGCGGTGAAAGTAGGCCTCCGTCCATTCCGCAAATCCGGTGTCCGCCTCGAGCCTGAAAAATTACCCGACGGCCGCACCATCATTCATAACTACGGCCACGGCGGCGCCGGCTTCACCCTTTCTTGGGCCTGCGCCGAAGAAGTCTACTCGCTTGCACAGGAGGTTAGGCTTCTAGCCTGACCGGGCCGACATGCTTCCAGCTTGTCGTCAGAGGAAGACAGGATTTACAGGATTGTGCAGGACCGGGACTAGATTCGCCGTCGGCGGCGCGCACAAAGCCGAGGTTTAGCCACAAGGCCCTTCCGGGCTCACGGCTTCCTCTCGGCGACAATGGTCGAGACTTTCTTCAGTTCTTCGCCCGGTGTGCCCATGTACAGAGTTTGAATGAACGCCCTTCATTTCAATATCGCTATCGCGCGATGTCACCTCAAATGGAGTGCAACCTTTGTCATTGAAATCCGCGCACCAAATACCGCGAACTTTCTTCGCCTTACTGTCCCACCAGACTGCGGCGTAATCGCTCAAATTGTCTCCACTCGCCGTGACTACGCGAAATTCCTCGGTTAGTGGCATTCCGCCCGTCCCGCCTTGCCAGACCTCCTCGCCCGTCGCCTCACCATGATCGGACGTTTCGCGGATAGACCACATACCGGAAAGAGCGTTTACAACTTTTCGAAAGTTCGTCTCGCCCTGGTCCTGTCCCGAGCAAGGCAAGACCGTGGAAATGATCAATGCTGCGGTGAACGCATACGGAAGAATTCGCTGTATCGCCCGGTTAGGCGACTTGGCGGGACATGATGGTGACATCTGCATCTCGGTAACGTGTGTGCTCGATGATACTCCAGCCGAGGCGCGAAAAGAAAGTCTCAGCACTAGGAGTGAAAAGATAAAGTGCGGGAAAGCCGCGCGCTGCTGCCTCGCTGAGAACGTGCTGGGTGAGTGCGCGACCGATACCGCGCTGCCGCTGCGCGGGAGCGACAAAAACCCCGGCAAGCCACGGCGTGTACTGTGGCCTAATATCCATCTCATGGTGCATGAGCATCGCGGAGCCGAGTAACTCTGCGCCAGACGAAGCAATAAAGGTGACGGGCAACTCGCGCCGACCGGAGCGCTCATGAAGCAGGCGGATGCGGTTGGCGACGGAATCGCCCGGACGGAGATATGCCCACTCGCGAAAGTGCCACTCCGCGAGAGTAGGAACGAACTCAGGCCGATCTGCGAGAAGCTCGATTTGCACACTGTGCGCGTTTACCGCCTAACGAGACACAAGCTCAGACACGGCTCAGGGGAGCGCAAGTGACAGCTCTCATCGGCACACCAGCTACGCTGGACATGAAAAAAAACATCGCCGTCTGAGCCGTTGGTTGCAGCGCCAGGTTAGATGGCTTTCGGTTCCGTCGGCAGCCTGAGGCGCCATCGCGGCATTGCAAAGGGGGAGCGCTCGCCAAGCCTTTATCTCTTGGAGCCTAACTCCGCCTTGTCAACCTTCTCAATCTTGGTCGCACAGTGATCAAGCCGCCCACAAAGATGGCAATGGACTCTCACTATCTCGCCAAGTTTCGGTCGATAAAGGTTCGGAGCCCATCCCGTTCCGGAGTCTTCCGCGTGGGTCCGAATCCGTCCCCAATGGCCAATTTCTATGTAGCCGTCCTTGCTAACAGACACAACCATGCCGGTAACAATGTTTTCGCGACTGTTACCGGTATCAACCGGTTCCGGGATACGGTCCTCGGCGGCGGCGAGGCTCTCGGTGCCGAGCGTCACACTTAGTGCCGCTGCCAAACTGCACATCAATGTTTTCATGATTGTTCCATTAAACGCGCGCGCTGCAATTCTCGTCAAGATTGTTATAGACATTGTGAACGCATTGCTCGGACCATCTAACGAGACGGAGCTGAGCCACCGCTGGCGGGAGCGAGCGTGGCAAACATCGACAACTGTTTCATAAAATCAAAACGTGGACATCACAGCAGCCAGCGGTTGGCTCCAGCGATTAGTTAGATCGTCGTTCCATCGCCCAGAGTTGCTTTCCACGCGCGAATGATCCACCCGACACTCCAAATCAAGGTGAATACCACGACGTAGACAATGGCGTTCGCTACGATCGAGGCTGCGATAATGCAATATGACCACCATTCGTTTTCGTGGCCATCGGTGATCATGAGCAAGGACCACGTGGGCCAAAAGATGAGTGCGAGATCGGGAATGGAGCGTCCGGCGAACTGCATCCCGAGCACCGCGGTGGCAACGGTCGCTCCGATGGAGGCAGCTACCGCTGCAACGTATTTGAGAGACGGGAATTTCACGATCTAACGAGAAGGAGCTGAGCCACCGCTGGCGAGAGCAAGCGTGGCAAACACGGGGAACTGTTTCAAAATAAATCTGCTGATCGCAACGGCCAGCGGTTGGCTCCAGCAATTGGTTAGATGGTTAGGCTCGAAACCATCCATTGGCAATCCAGACCACCACCGTCACGCAGGTGCCATGTCGCCGCGCACATACTTAGCGTTTCAGCTCCATCTCAATCACGTGCACCTCTGTCTTGCCAGTATTCTCCACTGCGTGTGACTCTGCCTTGTGCCACACGCATTGGCCCGCCTTCGTTTTTGCCTCGGTCGTCTTGCCGTCTTTAGAAGTAATTTTGACTGTGGAGCCGCTGAGGATGTAAGAGACGCGATCCGGATGTGAATGCATCGGTGACTTGTCGCCCGGCTTGAGGCGGACATCGAGCACACGAACTTTATCATTGTTCACGAGTACTTTGTATTCATTCGGTGACCGTCTTACCGGGTCCTGCGCGGTCGCCTGTTGAAGCAAACAGAAGGTCGCAATCATAACAGTGCAGATTTGAAACAAATTTTTCATAGCCAAGAGCTTGATTAACTGATGTCGATGCTGCAAGCGTGTTCCACGGGGAACGGATCCTCATCGCGACGGAGGCGAGCAGCCCGATTAAATGCATCTAACGAGATAGAGCTCAGCCGTGCCTAGCGAGTGCGCGGCTGGTTATCTGCGGAAGCGTTGTAGTCATAAAAAAGAAGAATCGTGTCGGCTGCAGCGTCTGGTTAGATGCTTTGTGGGGGCTCAGCTTACGGTATATACCTGCGACGTGAGGAAATTTGCGTTCGAAGTAACCGCTTGCAATGGCTTCAGGATAAGGGCTGCCCTCATAAAAGATCTGTTCGAATACTCCCAACCGGTCTGCGGCGGTCAGGGTGTGGAGGAAGGCTGCAAAGCGCTTGTCTCCTACGACGTGAAGCAGCGGCCAAGCAGTGAACCCCCAAGACTCGTTGTCGCCGCTGTGTAGATCACGCTCGGTGAAGACACGCCGAAGTGCTGTAGCGTCGCCCCGCATCGCTTGCTCAAACACGTCGCAACAGGGGCGCGGTGGGCTGTAGAACAGCTGTGAGCAGTCGGTGTGGCAGTAAACGAGCACGGCTTTGCGCGCTTTCGCTACGGTGTACGTGTAATCGTCATCGTGTGTCCCCGCTGCTGCCGCGGCTACGCTCATGCAAAAAATGGCGGTGCGCGTCAGCATCTAACGAGTATTGGAAGAATGTTCGCAATTAAATGCGAACATTTTTTAACCTATCACGGCGCGGCCGCTTAAGTCGCCGCTACGTCAGCGCGATGGCTTGGAACGAACTGACCACGTCGTCGGGGCCGGCTTCGGTGAAGAAGCATTCGTAAAAGCCCGGGCCGAGGTCCCAGTAATCGCCCTTGTAATATTCGTCGCGATAAAAACGCCAGACGCCGCTGACGACAATTACGCAACTGATGCGGTCGTTCCAAAAATCGCCCAGGTAATGGAAGCTGAGATTGGTACGGGCGTAGGCGCCTTTGAAGCCGATGTGATCGTAAATAATGATCTCAGGCATCCGCACATTTCCTTCGAGCGGTTTGCCGTGGACGTCTTTTGGTATGGCGGCGCAGGCGTGATAACTCAGCGGCCCCGCTTTCCACTTGGTATCGATGACGCAGCCGTTGTCGGGTGAAAGTTCGGTCTTGGATACATGTTTTCTCATAAAGCGACGGATTTTTGTTATTTCAACAGAGGAAGACGAAGGTGTCTAGCCATTTGAGCGCGCAGCAGAAACTGAGGTGATCGAGCAAGAGTATGAGCAGGAGCAGGAACACGAGGGTTAAATGCGGGCCTCGCGGTGGGTGGTGCGAAGGCGGATGGTTTTTTGGGTGAGATCGTGGCTGGCCCGGATGAAACGAACGGTGCGGCTCTTCGCTCGCATCAATATTGAATGGGTGATGGCGGTTGCCCCCTGGGAACGAACCCCGCGTAAGAGCGCGCTATCGCTGATCCCAGTCGCGCAAAAGATGATGTTTTTGCCGTTCGCCAGGTCGTCGGCCGAATAAATCCGGTCCAGTTCCTTTTCGTAGCCGTCTTCGATCAATTTCTGGCGTTCTTTTTCATCGCGCGGCCACATTTTGCATTGCAAATCGCCACCCAGACATTTGATCCCGGCCGCCGCCAGCACCGCCTCGGGCGAACCACCGATCCCCATGTAAAGATCGATCCCGCTGTCGGGAATGGCCGGCGCCATGGCCGCCGCGATATCACCGTCCCCAATCATGCGGAGCGAAGCGCCTACGCCCCGGATTTGGTCGACAATTTCCTTGTGCCGCGGACGGTCGAGCATCATGACGACGACGTCCTGGATGCGTTTGTCGACCGCGCGCGCCACAATAGCGAGCGTTTCTGGAATGGGCGCTTCCAATTTCAAAGCATCGCCCCGCCGTTGCATGTACTGGATCACGCGCGGGCCGTAGGAAAGTTTTGTCATGTAAAATGACGGAATATCGCGGAGCGCGACTTTGACTCCGTCTTCCGGACTCGCCGCCGCGATGCAACTGATCGAGTTGGGCGCGCCCTTGGAGATGTTGGTTGTGCCGTCGATCGGATCGATCGCGATATCGAACTGCGGCGTGCCCGGCAGCCAGGTGCCGAGCTGTTCGCCTTTGAAAATGCCGGGCGCGTTATCCTTGATCCCTTCGCCGATGACGACCTCGCCGCAGATGTGCATAAGATCGAACATGCCGCGAATGGCGTCGCTGGCGGCGGCATCGGCGGCTTCCTTGTCGCCGCGTCCGAGCCATTTCAGCGAGTTGAGCGCAGCGGCCTCGGTTGCGCGCAGGAAATCCACCTCGATGATACGTTCGATGTCGTGATAATTCTGCTTCGGTAGTCGCGGCATGAGGAGCGGGTACATTGCGCGCGCATTTGCCGGCTGACAAGTGTGTCCGGGGAGCGCAGGCGGCTCGCCTGCTACGCTAGTCCGGCTCGGACTTTCGGCGGCCCGCCGAAACGGTCTTCTAAAGGCCAAAGTCCGCGTTGGCGAGCCGCCAACGCCAGCACGCGGGCCGCGTGCGCTCCCCAATGCGGAGAATTGAGAAATCGTTAGCGGAGCTTGAGCGGAATAAACGCCGGCACTTGCCGCGCGTAATCGTCGTACTCGCTACCGAATTGCTCGCGCAGAAGTTTTTCCTCGCTACGAATGCGCATCACCGTGCCGAAATAGTAAACAACAGATGCGATGACGAGGCCGAGCCAATGCCCGTAGGCCAGGCTGGAGGCGATGAGCATTCCGAACATGCCGGTGTAAATCGGATGGCGAACGATACGATACGGGCCGCGCCGTATCAGTTCGTGATGCTCGAGGACGCGCGCTTGCAGGCTCCATTGTTTGCCAAGCGTGCGCACGGCTGCGGTCACGAAAATCAGAGACGCGAGTACGAGCACAACGATGATCGCAGCGACGAAGTATTGCGCGCGCCAATCGATCGGCAAAAAGGGCGTGAACGGTTTGCGTACGATCGTCCAGGCAATCGCAAACGCGAGCGCCTGTATGAAGATCGCAATGATGGAACGCGGATCCGCCTTTCTCGTTTTGTCGCGCGATCGCTTTGCCATGAGGAGAAAAATCGCACCGAAAATAACGAAACCCACAATCGCAAAATTCAGCGGCCAAAGATAAAGCCAGCGCGGCATCCGAACGGGATTGAAACGAAAGTTCGCTGCCAGCGCGAACTATTTCATGGCGTGCTCCATCTCGTGATGCTGATGGATTGACGGACGGATGCGAAGGAAAACCTGGAAGCCGTATCCGACGTCGTCGCCGTAGTAACGGGATAAATCGTTCTGGCCGATCATCGATGGTGAATTGCGCGCCGAGTCCGACATCGAGCCCATCGCCATGAGTGAAATCGTGGACATACCCGAACGAGGCGGCGAAGATCGGAAAGATTTTTTCCTGGTCGGAGCCACGAAGCACGAGTTCGTGCCCCGATTTTTCAACGCGCTCGAGCCGGGTGTAAAAGGTGTCGCGCCCGCGTTGGTAATCCGATTCGAGCAGGAAGGATTGGGTCTTGCCCTCGTGCGTATCGTCATTTTGCCCCCAGACAAAGGTGGTGGCCCAGTTGGTATCGTGGCCCAGCGCCTTATTATATATGATCGAGGCGGTGGTACGGTGCCGTTTCGCGGTTGGCTCGAGCGCCTCTGGGCTTTTCAGGTAACCGTGTGAAAATTGCAGAGCCAGGTCCGGTGTCGGGTTCCACGAAATCCGTCCGCTGGCAGAATCAAAATGCGCGCGATCAAAGTCGTAGCGGTCTTCGTCCGGCTCGCGTCCGGTAAAGACGCTGCCTTCGATTTTGATAGTGCGCCAAACCAGTCCGGCGGTGGCGACACCGAAAGTGACGTGACTCGAATCCTGCCAATGATGGCCGATCGGCGCATCCGGATCGTCCATTGCCGAAATGCGATGCATGAACGTGGGCGGACCGAGCGCCGGCTCGCCAGGGTAACCGAAATAAATGTAGCCCGAAAAGTCCTCGGTGAATTTTTGGGAATAGGACAACGATAATTCGCTGAAGAGATCATGGGGATGTTGCCGATCGTGCAACGGTTGATCGTGCCACGTTTCGCCGGATTGAAAGAGTAGGGGATATCCGCGGCCGCCTTCGGTGAGCGGATCGAGGCTCATCATCAGCCGCACGCCCAGCTGCGCGTTGTCACCGACCGGATGCGAGAACATGCCCATGATCCAGTTCGGCGCATCGATTCGATCGTCGCCACGGTCGGGTGCTGACATTGGTGTAACGCGGAAAGATCGCGCCATGGACCATGAGCATGTCTTCACCGAACATGAACATGCGTCCATACATCGGTGAGGAATCAGGCAGCCAGCTCGTTCCCGAGCCTTCCCGCGTCATTGGATCCGTTAGATTCACCGACGATTGCATTTTCATTTCATGCATCGCGTGCCCTTCCTGCCCGTGATGATCATGATGATGATTCATCGCGTGCTCTTCCCCCGTGTGATGGCCATGCGCAGGGTGGGTTGCCTCTGCATTCGATGTTCGGTGTTCGGTGTTGGGTGTTCGGTGTTTCTTCTCGTCCTCGGTGGTCTGATCGGATTGCGGCGTCGCCGTCTGCGCAAGCAACGTCAAATGATTTGTCGCAATTAAAACTAAGATCAAAAATTTCTTAAGCATTGTGCCGTGGAAAACCTCCGCCGGTTGTTCGCCGGCGGAGGCATCCGATTTAAGCTCTGCCGTTACCTGGCGCAGCAATGGCCGCCGGAGCAGCACTTGGGGCCAGCGCAGCAATCAGCACGCTGCGACGTCGCAGTCGCCGTACCGATCGTGGCCAGAGCAATAATCATCATCAAAAGGTACTTCATGAAAGTCCTCCTGTTGAATTCGATTTCATCTCGCTCACCCCGTGAGCGAGCCGACGCGAACTGGGGGTTAGACGCGCGGCGGTGGGACAGGCGGACGATCGGATCGTGACGATGAAGCGGCGGTCTCGCTAAAAAACTTCTCCCCGCGTTCGGAGGAAAAAATAAAGACCGACGCTGAACCCGGGAACAATGAAAGTCCAACATTGCAGGCCGAGCAGCACTGGGAATCCTGCGATTGCACCGGTTCCCCGCCACCACAGTGTCCCGGTTCGCCCGGTAAATGTTTGCAACAGCTCATCCGATGTTGTTGCGGGGGTTGTGGCAGCGAGTCGCCACGAATCGGCAGAGTGACTGCGAAAACGGACAACGCGACGATCAAAACAAAGCAGCGGGATACTGCCGTGGTCACGATGTCGAAGCTAACATGTCGCTAAGACGAATCAATGTGATGGGGAATAACAGCTATCGCTAAACACCCTAAGGACCCCAAACGATTGCAGGTGTGATTCAAGTCTGGGGAGCGCACGCGCCTCGCGTGCCGTCGTTGGTGCCTCGCCAACGACGTTTTGGTTAAAAAAAAGAAGCATTTCGGCGAGGCGCCGAAACGGGCACGCGAGGCGCGTGCGCTCCCCGGAAAAGAACGCTTCCCAGTTGCACTTTCGTCAGAATGAATTCGTGCGAAAATTCATGCGGATGAAGCTTCTACTCGGTCTGGTTGCATTCGCATTGGCGATTTTAACCGCACGTGGACAGAGTATCGAAATCGTTAGCCCAAAGCACGCGTATACCTTCGCTTATGGCGATGCGATCTCGCACCAGATCGAGCGCGATCGCTTAACGAATGAGATGATTGTCCGGATAACGTTCAGCAATTATCCGCACGCCGGCGACCGGGAGTCCCGCCGCGATGAAATGTTCGATTTCGTTTTTCCTGGCCTGCATTTCGATGCGACACAAAACGAATTCTTCGCGCGCACGTCCCGTCGCGGGGGGCGGATTCCAATCGCGGCATTACATCCGAACTTTCCTTATGCAGGTTACAAGCTCGAGCCGACCGCAAAAATTTTTCTCGTGAAACGCAGCGGTCACGTCACGGCGGTGCTGAATGCGACGGCGCAGCCACGCGATGGAGCACGCTGGGTGCAAATCGACGACAACTGGTCGTTGCAGAATTTGCTCGCTCTCGGCTTCGAACGGTTGACGCGTTAGAAGCGATCCTGGAAGATAGGCATCCTCCCTGTCTCCGACGATGGGCGTCTTGCCCGTCCAATGAGAGTCTCCAACGTGCCCAAGCTCGAAGCTTGTAGCCGAGACTCCGTCGAGCCGCGAGTCTGGCGATTGGCTGGAAGCCTAACTTCCAATATCCTTCCGACGTCAAATCGTCAGAGAGCGGCGCGACATTTCCGGAAGTGACGCCTTCCGGCGGAACGACGTCAGGAATTGGCGATCGGGAACCGGCGCTGATTTTGCGGCGGAAAAATCCGGTTGTTTGATGCCAGTCGCCATCAACATCGCGGTGAAAAGAAGCGCGGCTGCCAAATAATATCCGGCGGCGGGGACGTGGAAGGAGTGTTTCGGGTCGATAAACCAGGCGAAGGTCCACGAAAATAGGAATGGGCCGATGACGAAGGCGATTGAGCGCAAACTGCTGATCGCGCCCTGCAATTCGCCTTGTTCGCGTTCGCTTACATGATGAGTCATGATCCCCTGCGCGGCGGGAAAGGAAATGTTCCACATCGAGATGACCGGAATTGACGCCATATAAATCGCGCCACTGGACGCGAGTCCGGCAATTACCATCCCGATCGAGCCGAAAAACTGGCCGATGTAAAGCGTGCGACGTTCGCCCAGCCAGGCGACGATTCGACCGGTCAGCCCGGCAGAAATTAGCGCGGTACAGACGCCGACAAAAAAGAGCGAATTACCGATGCTCCGTGGACCCCAGGCGAATCGATAGATGGCGTAAAGGGACCAGATTGCAAAAATTTCGTGTGAGACATAGGCAAGAAATTGAATCGTCGCCAGTTTCCAGAGATCGGGATGCGAGCGCAGCAAAACGAGCGAGCCGACAGGATTAGCGCGGCTCCAGGTAAATTGTTTGCGCTGATCAACCGGCAGGGATTCCGGCACCATCAGGAATCCGTAGAGCCAGTTTAGCAAGCTGAACCCAGAGGCGACCCAAAATGCAAGGCGTGGATTGGTATTGCCGATGAGACCGCCGATTGCGGGGCCCAACGTGAACCCGATTCCAAACGCAGCACCGATTAATCCGAACGCACCGGCTCGTTTTTCGCGAGGAGTCACATCCGCGATGTACGCCATCGCGGTTGGGACGCTCGATGCGGTGATTCCGGAAATGATGCGGCCGAGAAAGAGCCAACCAATGGTAGGTGCGAGTGCCATCACGATGTAATCGAGACCAAGTCCAAGACTGGAGAGCAACAACACGGGGCGCCGACCGATCCGATCAGATAAGACGCCGATTATTGGCGAAAAGAAAAACTGCATCGCTGCGAACACAGTCAGGAAAATGCCGTTCCAATTGGCCGCCCGTTTCATGTCGTTGTTTAGGAAGCCCAGCATCAATTTGGGCAGGACCGGTGCGACCAGACCAAGCGCCAGCATGTCGAGTACGACAGTAACGAAAATGAAAATGACGGCGGCTTTACGGGACTTCACTGCAGTTATCTGGCGTGATTCAAAGGGAACGGTCGGACGCCACGCTGGATCGTCAAAGGTGGATCGGCCGCTCCGTCATCCGCCAGTGCGGCTCGCACCGATGCCGAATAATCGCGGCTTCGCCGCCAAAATTCTAACGCTGGTGTGGTAACGGAGAGCTCGCTATTGCGATGGTGTCTCGGCGGCGCGCGCTTCAATTTGCGTCAGCGATGGTTTTGCGTTTTCGATCCAATCGCGCGTGGCAGCGATGTCCTCCTGCTCATCTACTGCGATGGCGCGCGGGACGACCTCGTCTTCAGCGACGGCAGCGCCCGGTAGAAAGCGCGTACGTTTCCAATGCCGGCCGTGGCGATACAAAGCGTAATACATCGTCTTGGCTTCAGTCGCGCCCACTCCGCTGCAACGCATCGCGTTATAAAACATTCGGTCGCATAGTTTCCACGGCCGCGTCTTTTGGTCGTAAGCGACATCATGCAGGACGGAGGCGTTGCGATATTTTCCGTCAAACGGCCCGCCCATCAGCGACCAAAGCGCGCGCGGAATCGATGCGCCATCGACGACCGAACCCGCAGGTGCGATCCAGACAATGCCCTCCGGATCGATATAACGCAGTTCGCTGAGCAGCGTCATCTGCCGGCCATCGTTTTCCCAGCGGGCTTCGACTTGTCCGCTGTAATAACCCCACGGATGTTTTTCGCGAGCAGCGACGGCATCCCACGCGGGCGGTTGACGTCCACCGCACGCGGTTAAAACGAACGCGAGAATGAAATAACTTTTTCTCACTTGGCGCGATAACGTAGCGAAATTTCTTGTTTGGAAAATGCTCGCGGCATGTCGGCGGAATCTGGGGAGCGCACGCGCCCTCGCGTGCTAAGCCAGTCCGGCTCGGACTTGCGGCGCCTCGCCGCAATGTTCTGCAAAAAGAAAGAGTTCGCGATGGCGGGGCGCCATCGCCAGCACGCGAGGCGCGTGCGCTCCCCAGAGGGCCGCGATCACACGCCGCCGCTGGTTAAAACGTCAGCCGGTCGTCTCGCGTCAGTGATTATTTCGTCCAGGCTTTCCAGCGTTTGCGGACGGGCTTGGTGTAACGCGAGACGTCAACATTCTTCACACGATCGACGCCTTCCTTGATCGCGTCTGCCGAATCTTCCGCTTTTGTTTTCACCGCTTTCAGGAGCGGTAACAGAAACGGCAGGGAAAAAAAACCGAGCGCGCCATTCCCAAATCTCTCGCGTGGTTCTTCTTCCTTGGTAGCCGCGGTTGAAGCATAGCGGATCGCGAGCCCGATCGCGATGCCGGCGCCGAGAGCGCCGAGCAGGATCGGAATCGGATTCCGCCGCACAAAAATTTCCGTGCGTGTTTTCATCGCGCCGGCCGTTTCCTTGGTTTGCTCCCACGCCTCGCTCGCTGTTTCCGCCGCGCCACGGTTGCGTGGCTGAAATGCGCCTACATCAGCGGATGCGCTGGTGGGGACTTCTTCATTAAATTCGTCGCCAGTTGGATTGATCATACAAGTTAATTTCGAATTTCGCGCCCATTTTGCGCCCCCAGCCGCGATTACAGCAGACTTGCGCGCCTTATCTTGGGCAAATGAAACATAATCCTTGGTTTCTGGATTTCTACTGCGAAGACAGGTTGGGGCGTTTTGGCTGGACACGGCGGCAAAGCGCCGTGGTTACGGCTGATGATCAAGGTTTTACGGTGCGAGGCGATCGATCCTCCACGATTCGCCCTCGCGCGTGTAACGAAAACGATCATGCAGACGATTGGGACGGCCCTGCCAGAACTCGATGCGCTCCGGTTTGACCCGATAACCGCCCCAGTGCGGCGGACAAGGAATTTCCTGCCCGGCAAATCGTTCCTCCAGCTCTGACAGCCGGGCTTCCAAGATTCGACGAGCGTCGATCACCTGGCTTTGATGCGAAACCCACGCCCCGAGCTGGCTGCCAATCGGACGCGAATGAAAATAACGTAATGATTCTTCGCGCGACACTTTCTCGGCGATGCCATCGATTCGAATTTGCCGGTCCAATTCCTTCCAGTGAATAACCAGACCGGTTCGCGGATTTTTTTCCAGATGATGACCCTTTTCGCTTAAGTAGTTGGTGTAGAAAACAAAGCCATCGGGATCAAAACTCTTGAGCAAAACCGTTCGCACCGTCGGCTGGCCATTCTCCGCCACCGTCGCGACCGCGACTGCGTTCACCTCATTGATTCCCACTTCCACCGCGGCATTAAACCAAATCCCGAACTGCCTCATCGGATTGGGATCGAGATCGATCCGGCGCAGTCCATGGGTAAAATATTCTTCGCGCAAAGCAGCGAGATCGTGTGGCAAATTCACGCTGGCAGAAATTAACCGACTAGAGCAGCGGCTAAAAGCTGAAATCGCATTACAATTGCGAGCGGAAAGGGTAGGCAAGCCATTCCACTGTCCGCTCCCAGAGTGAGCGATGTCGGAACTGCTCGAGAGTGTACTCACGACTGCGACTTAAATCGTCTGTGAACGTTTCCTCCATTTGCCGGCTGAAATCGCGGTCATACGCCACCACGTCGAGTTCCTCGTTAATTTCAGCGGAACGCGCGTCGAGATTGGAGGAGCCGATCATCGAAAACAGGGTGTCGACCACGATTGATTTGATGTGGATCATCGTCGGCTGGAACTCAAAAATCCTGACCCCACCCTCGAGTAACTTACCATACGCGCCGCGACCGGCAGACTTGGTCAACGGTTGATCGTTATTTTCACCAGGTACGAGGATCCGGACATCGACTCCGCGTCTGGCGGCCCTGACCAGGAGCTCCACTTGATCGGGCGTCGGAGTGCAATAGGCGTTGGTGATCCAGATTCGTTTGGCCGCGGCCGCGAATGCGACCGCTTGCACCAGCGGCACCGGCGCGATGGAAAAGGAATGCGAACTCACGATTTGCGCTTTCACATTTCCTGCCGCGGCCAGCCCCGGAAATTGATCGGCGCCGCTCAGTTCTTCTCCGCTCGTTTTCGCCCAGTGCTGCTGGAATGCCGACTGCAAGTTTGCCACCAGCGGCCCCTGCACCCGCAACTGCACATCGCGCCAATGCTGCTTGTCCTGGGCGTGGCCGCCCCACTGTTTGGCAAAGCCAATGCCGCCGGTGAATCCGGTTCTTCCATCCGTCACCAGGATGCGCCGATGACTGCGTCGGTTTGTCCGGTCCACTCGCCACGAATGGGTCGGGTGATAGTAGGCGAACTTGCAACCGGCTTGTTTCATCGCGTGCACATCGGAGTTATTGAGGCTCCAACTCGATCCCACCCCATCGAGCAGCACTCGCACCTCGACTCCCGCGCGCGCACGTTCCGCTAATGCTTCGCAAAAGGCGCGTCCAATTTCATCCGAATAAACAATGTAAGCCTCGAAATTGACGGTTTTCCTGGCGGCGCGAATGGCCTCAAGCATGGCCGGAAAAAATTCATCGCCATTTTGCAGAACTTCGATGGCGTTGCCTTCGGTCGGCACTGGATCGGACATGGCTAACGCTGAGCCGACGAATTCGGGATCGCTGACGGCAAAGGTATGCTCAAGGTGATATTCCAGCGTGTGCCTGCGGATCAGGAGAATACAAAGCAACGAAACGATCGCGCAGAGTGCCAGCACCAGCCCGATCCATTCGCCAAGCGTGAGGATCCACCACGGCGTATTGAGCCAGTGATCACTTCGTTTTCGCCGCACCATTTCCTCAATTGAATCGAGTGAGGCAGGCGCGGTGTCTGTCTTACAAGCGCCAGAGCATCATGATCAGCAAATCGATCGCCAGAATCCAGACCAGGATCGACCTGCCAAAGCCGCAAATTACGCGCGCCATAGTGATCAGCGGTAACGTGTGGGTCGCGCGAGAAAAATCTTTGCCTGTTTTTGAAGACGTAAAGTCCCGCGAGGATAACAATAACAAGACAAACGCTGAAAAAAATTCGCAATGCCAGCACCGATTCGGCGTGGGAATGGATGGCTGCTAGCAGTGCGTTCATCTAAGATTGATTTCGGAAACGCGCGTCATCCCTAGCGTAGTCGAGGGATCTCGGTGCGAAAGCTTTAAAGTTACTTAGCGTAATCCCTCGACTGTCGCTCGGGATGACTATTTTTGGGCACGAATCCTATCGAACGGCCGCCGGCGAAAGAGCTCGCAATTTTCCAATTACCCGCGGAACCACGTCGATCGCGCGATCGATGTCGTTGTCATCATTGAAGCGGCCGAAAGAAAAACGCAGGCTTCCGCGGGCCTGCTCATTCACTAACGCCATCGCACTCAACACGTGCGAAGGCTGAATCGATCCGGTGCGACAGGCCGAGCCGGCCGAGCAACAAATATTTTCCTGATCGAGCATCATCAGCGCTGCGTCCGATTCGATCTCGTCGAACATAATACTGGAAGTATTCGCCAAGCGCGGTGCACCTGCGCCATTCACACGTGCGTTGGGAATTTTTTCGAGCAGGGCTTTCTCGAAACGATCGCGCAAATTTCGCACACGGGTTTGTTCCTCCGGCAATTTTGAGAGCGCGACTTCCGCCGCCTTTCCCAACGCAACAATCGAGGCGGCGTTTTCCGTCCCGGCTCGGCGATTGTTCTCGTGGCTCCCGCCGAGCATTAACGGATGAAAGCGCGACCGACGATTTACATAAAGCGCACCGACCCCCTTGGGGGCATGCAGCTTGTGGCCGGAAATGGAAAGAAATTGCAGCTGAACCTCGCGCAGATTGATCGGAACTTTTCCGGCAGCCTGCACCGCGTCGGTGTGAAGCGGAACGTTTTTATCGCGCGCGATCTCGGCGATCTCTTCGATCGGGAAAATGACGCCGGTCTCGTTGTTCGCCCACATCACGGAAACGAGCGCGGTATCCGGGCGAATGGCATCGGCGACGGCGCGCAAACTCAGTCGACCTGATTTGTCGACTCCGATAACGGTGACTTCATAACCGCGCCGCTCGAGTTCCTGCGCCGGTTTGCGCACGGCGCTATGCTCAACCGCAGTCGTAACGACGTGCTTGCACTCCGGGCGCGTTTCGAGGGCGGAATGAAACGCGGTGTTGTTCGATTCCGTTCCACAACTGGTAAACACGATTTCGCCCGGTTCGCAGCCAAGAAGGGCGGCGACCTGCTCGCGCGCCTGCTCGATCGCATCGCGCACCTGCGCCGCAACTCGATAGCCACTCGATGGGTTGGCGAAATGTTTCTCCAAAAACGGCCGCATCGCCTCCAGTACCGCCGGATCGATCGACGTCGTCGCGTTGTTGTCCAGGTAAGTGGTCTGGTCCGACGCGATCATGGAACGGGGATAAATGGTATGCCTCTCGTGCGCCGATGTAAACCCGTCGCCGTATCCCCGCGGCTGAGGAGCGCACGCGCCTCGCGTGCTCATTGCGGCGCCTCGCCGCAATGTTCTTTAGCGGGAAAGTTCGCGAATCGCCAGCGCGGCGGCTCGTCTACAACCACCACAGGACAGGGTCCTTGCATCATTCCTCCGTCCTTCGTCATTCGTGCTCCTGTTTTCTGCTCCCTGCTCCCAGCTCCAGCCCCGCTTCACATAGGCACAGCCTATAGCGGCCAGAGGTACTAAGTATTTCAAAGAGAGCCCTGGCTGTAGGTAAGTAAGGACATGCAAACACTAACCCTAAGCAGCAAAGGGAGGAATGGTCAGCTGCTTGATTCGAATATGTCCGCACGCCTGCGGGCGTTCCGCTTTCTCAGCGAACGCTTCGCCCGGCGCGACCGGACCGGTGTTGTCGCCGAATTTATTCTTTTCGCACTGATCGTCCTCACAGTCACCTGGCCCATGTTATCACTGGCTCACGCGATGAGTTCCCTTTCTCACGCGTTCAGCCTGAGCAGGTAACGGTCCGAGCCGGACTGACGTTAACGTTGTAGCTGCCGCTCTTTTCCGGGGAGCGCACGCGCCCTCGCGTGCCCATTTCGGCGCCTCGCCGAAATGCTTCTTTTTGTTTAACTAAAACGTTGTAGCTGCCGCTGTCCTCAGCGGCAGGCAGGTTTTAGCGGTCGTTGCGGTAGCTTACAAACGCCGCCGCGGCTTCCTCGCGGAATGCTGCGGCGGCTCTGCTTTCAAAGCGCAAAGGATTGCGTAGCAAAGTCAACTCCCGCGTCGGGGCCGGGCGAGCAAACGGCACCGCCACACAGCCCTTAATGAATTCCGTCTCCGCCATCATTTGCGGAATGACCGTCACTCCCAGGCCGGCCGCTACCATCCTCGCGATGGTAACAAGCTGAGCGCCCTGTAGCACGACCTCGGGCTTAAGGTTGTTCTCCGCAAGTAACTGCCGGACTTGGATCGAGAGCGAATGTATTTCGTGTAGGAGCAGAAACTTCTCCGAAGCGAGTTCGCTCCATTTGATTGTTTTTCTTCGCGCCAGCCGATGCTTCTGCGGCAACAACATCAGCAGCGGCTCCCTGCCCAACGAATAATGGCTCAGCGTTGGCGCGTTATCGCCCGATGTCGCGAGCACGACATCCAACGTTCCATCTTCCAATCGCTGCGCCAGCTTGTCCGTCGTATCCTCGAACAGCTCGAACGTCACTTTCGGGTAGGAACGCTGAAAGCTCCCGATGAGCCGCGGCAGGACGTAGACCGCGATCGACGGAATCGCGCCGACGGAAAGTTTTCCCGCGACCTCATGCTCGAGCGCCGCCACGGAGAGGCCAGCATCCGAGATGGCGTTCAAAATTTGTCGCGCATAGGGCAGCAGAGATCTGCCCGCTTCAGTCAAAACCACCGAGCGCGGCAGCCGATCGAATAACTGCTGGTTTAGTTCCTCTTCCAGCTTTTGGATTTGCTGACTCAGAGAAGGCTGCGAAACATGCTCGCGCTCCGCCGCATGCGAGAAGCTACCCTCCTCCGCGACAGCGACAAAATAGCGGAGCTGATGAATCTCCATCCTGCGATAATGCGCTGCCTGAACTGATTTGTCTAAACCGCCGCGAATGCTTTAAGCAAGATCGCGCAACCGGCGGTATCGGCCGCGTCCGGCGGCACCTGTCTTGCTAATCTCCCTGGGGTTGTGCTTGCGCGCCAGCCACCTTCAATGCCTGACTTCCGCCACGGTCCCGTGGAGAAGACCGTCACCCTCGATCTTGACGCCGGAAAGGCGGCAATGCCCGCCATCGAGGCTCCTCCTGAGCACATATTCCGGCCGGGCCAAAGGGTGTTGCTCTTGGAAGATCGCGACGATTTCCGGGAGGTTCTCCACGATTATCTGGTTTCCCGCTCTTTTCAGGTAACTTCGGTCCCGAGTGGCGTCGAGGGTCTGCGCGAGATCCTGAAGGATCCCTTCGATCTGATCGTTTGCGACATGATGATGCCGGAGCTCGGGGGCGAGATGTTCTATTGGGCGGTGACGCGGGTCCGCCCGGCTGCTGGTCAGCGGTTCATTTTCTTTACCGGTCACCAGAATAATCCGAGGATAAAATTTTTCTTCGAGCGAGTGAAAGCGACGGTGCTGATCAAGCCCTTCAAGCTGGAGGCGCTCGACGCGGCGATCCGCGAGGTTGTTCGCAAATTGGCCTAACGAGAATAAGATCAGCGACCGCCGCGGGCGCACGCAATGCCAGTCCGGCTCGGACCTCCCGTGTAACGCCAGTTGGCGCGGACTTATCGGGATTCGCCGGGAACTTTTTCTGGAACAGGTGTGATGTCCGGACGCTCTAACGAATTATCCTCAGTCGTGCGAAAAGTCGTCCTACCGGGTTCCTGGCGGACCTGCTCTGGCGTTCCAAGAAATCCGCAGGCCGCGAAAACTCCGGTGATGGAGAAAAGGAGGAGAGTTTGCTTCACTGCAATTTCATCTTGATCCGTTTTGCCATCGCAACCGGACAGCAAGTCAGGTGGTCGAGACTTCCCATACGGCCATTATTGCCGCTATCTTACAGGTAATGTCGATCGATAAATGGTCACTACTTACCAACGCCATCACGTTGCTCGTGATTACCGCCACCGCTTTAGCGGCGCTCATTCAGTTGCGACATTTGCGTGCGCAGAACACGCTTAATGCGGAACTGGCCATTCTAAAGGACTGGAACGACTCGCAATTCCGCCAGTGGCGACTCTACATCGCGGGTGAGATGCAGACGAAGCTCAAGGATCCCGCTTTCCTGGCCGAGTACGATACTCCGGAAGTCGACCGTTCGCGGCACCCGGAACTCTATGCCTGCGACTGGCTCGAACAGATCGGCTCGTATTTGAAATATGGATTGCTCGACGCCGACGTCCTGCTCGACGTCACCTCAACCTCAATCAACCGATTATGGAACCAGCTCGCGCCCGCAATTGAGCGGATGCGTGTTACGCGCGGCGACAGCTTGTACGAGAACTTTGAGTATTGGGCCGCAAAAGGCCGATTGTGGGCGAAGGCGCATCCAGGCGGAGCCTATCCCAAGAACATGCCTCGAGTGCGCGATCTCAAAGGCGTGGGCGTCGGTCCCGGCACCATATTCCGCCCGGCGATCTTCGGCGACACTCCAGAGTAGTCGGGTTCGTTGTAGCCGCGGTTGCTCGGCCGCGGATTCCACTCGAAAATTCTTGAACACCGATCGGTTTCTTCCGCATTGTCGACCCCGCGATGAACGGAAATTTCACCTCCAGGAGCCGGGGCGCGACATGGCTCGGCCTTTTCATCGCGCTCTTCGGGATCTTGATCGTGCGAGCGGCGGTCTATGCATTTTATCCGCCCTACTCTTTTTCCGCCGCCGTCTGGAGAGAATCGTTGAACTGGGTCTGCGCCATCGCACTCCTGCTCATTATTCGTTTTGGTGAACGCCTGCCCTTTCGCTCCGTCGGCATCGGCCGCGCCACTATCAAGTCGTCGTTAGGCTGGGGCGCGATCATTGCGGTTGTCTGCGCGGTGCTGGCTGCTGGCATCATCGCGCTGACCCACTACAACGGCGGCGAATCGGGCGCGGCCTTCGCCAAGCTCCCGCTCTGGCTAGTTACCGTGATCGTTCTGCGCGCCGGCGTGCTCGAAGAACTGTTCTACCGTGGCTACGCCATTGAACGCTTGGAAGCGCTGGGTCTGAATCGCTTTTGGGCGGGAACCATTCCGCTCCTGATCTTCGGGGTTGCGCATTGGACCGGCGGCTGGGCCAACATCGTCATCGCGCTAGTGCTCGGTGCCGTGCTTACCCTCTTCTATATATGGCGACGCGATCTCGTAGCCAACATGATCGGCCATTTCATGGTCGACTTTATCGGCAACGTCCTGCCGCGTCTGTTTTCATAGATAATCGGTCCGCTACTGTCCTCCGACTTCCGCCGCTTTGCCCGATTGCGATCACGAGCATGAGCATGAGCAAGAGTATGAGTTCGTAATTTCCCGCTTTCGTCATTTAACGCCAGTCCGGCTCGGACCATTCCGTTGTAGCCACGGCGCTGCTCGCGAAGGCTTTCGGAGTCGTCGGCCGCCGAAATTCCTCTTTGATTCGCCGTAATCAACGCCATCTGCGGTTGGTCTCATCGGCGAGACATTCAGGAAGCTCGCTGCTGGCGCTAATGCGCCGACGTTCGATCGCCCCGGCGACCTGATTGCTCAGGCTTCACTCGAAACTGCGTTCATGCAGCGCGCGGCAGACCTGCGGGCGCGCTGATCTCCAGCGCGAAGCCGACGATGCGTACCACGTCTTTCGAACCATCCTCACGCACGATCGCTCGCCGTTCCATGTGCAACCACCGCACGCGGCCATTATCGTAAATTACCCGGAAGTCGATCGACGAGTGTCTCGGGCAATCGCACCGAAATGGCTGCATCGCATTCCTGCCGAAAGCGCGACGGTCGTCGGGATGTATGCGCTGTAAGAGCAGATGAAACTCCGCCGGCACATCGTGGCGGACTCCTAACATCCGCTTCAGCTCGAAGGACCAGTAACGGTCGCCCGTGTCGAAGTTGATATCGAAGAGACCTATTTCGTTCATCGCTTTATTCCTTTCCATTGTTGCTTGTTCCAGTTCTGGGGGACGCATGCTGAGTTCGGTTTTTGCGTGCGTTCGGAGTCGAACTTGCCGGAGACGAAACCGGGTTCGCGGCAATGAGCCTTTGCGCCTGGGCGATATCCGCTAACGCCGCGCTGTCATCGCCGAGCATGTGCTCAACTTCAGCCCGATTCCCATAAGCAAGCGGGAGATCTGTTCCGAGGGCGATGCAACGGTCGAAGTCATCCCGCGCACCGCGCAAATCACCGAGCTGGCGACGCACGAACCCGCGCTCATTGAAAATTTCGGCGAAGTTTGGATCGAGCCTGATCAGGGTGTCGAGATCGACGATCGCGCCTGCCCAATCGGACATCTTCACACATGCGTCGGCGCGAAGCCGATACGCCGGGGAAAATTTTGGATCGAGCTCGATTGCCTGACTGAACTTCTTCCTGGCCGCATTAAAATCTCCCTTCATCCCAAGAAAAAAGCCCGCGTCGGCGACGGCGCGCGCCGCAAGTCTGGCTTTGTAGGCAGCGGCCTGTATCGCTGCTTCTTCAGGCGTTGCTGTTGATGCGATGCTTTCGTTTGCGTCACCGTTTCCGGCCGCGAAAGAGCGGTGATTTCCGCTCGTGCACAACACGATCCCGATTAGAACAGCCGACGAAAATCGGTTCATGTGCATCTTCCTGGCAGCAGCAGCGCTGGTTCAAGTAAGAGACCTGTGCAATGCGCAGTTGGTTACAAGAATTCCGCGAAATAATTCCCGGGCCGGTTTAACAGTTGTACTGTCGCCTGGCTGTCTTGTCGTCCGTTGTCTTGTTGCGCCTTTGCGATTACGAGCATGAGCATGAGCATGAGCATGAGCATGAGTCCTGATTTCGCCTGACGCGCCGTAGCCCATCGGAGGCGGGTGCTTTCGTCCATTCCGTCATTTCCAGTCCTACCACTCACATCAGCCGCAGCAGATTGCTTCCGAGCATGGCCAGGTTGTAGATAAGAAAGAAGACCACGAAAAAAGCGTGATATCGCGGCGATTTGGTGGTCGCGGCGATTGCGCAGAGAGTGATGTGCATCAACATCGACCCGTAGTAGAGCGGGACCGAATGACAAGAAATAGGTGAGTCCTTTGAGCATCGTATCGACGAGGTCGATGACAAATGTCAGCCCGAACAAGGCAAAGATCTTTTGGTTGTTTGCGTAATAATGTTCGCGCCAATTGGTGACGACGACCTCATCCTGGTTGGTGGGAAAGAGCAGTGCGGTGACGAGGTAGAGGATTAACGGCGCGACCAGTAGCCAGAGAAATAACAAGAGCGTCCAGTGCGCGACGTTGCGCCAGCGGTATTGGATCCACCAGGTGATGATTATGCCTAAAAGCACGTTTACCATCCAGAGCGTGTGCACCCAGTAGGGCGGCGTGCGGGCGCGGGTCTGGAGGAGCTGACCGAACCCACTCACCAGCCGTGTCACGGCAAGGCCGGCGACAATTGAGGTGAGAACGCAAATGTAGCTAAACGGATCCATTTCGATTACGGCCAAGCGTACCTCGCGTGCAGATCACAGGCAACGCGAACACGGCCCTGGTCGGGCAACGGACAATAAGACGGCACGACCAAAGACAACCGGATGTCGCTTGCTTCCTTGCTCCTTCCCATCCGTCCTCTGTCTTCTCTCCTCTGGCTGCTCCCACGGGTCGCTATTTGCCGAATCTAGCCTATAGTATTCGATGTCTAAAACCGTTGGTGCTTCTTTTTCACGTCGGATGCCCGACAACGTAACCGAGGAATTGGTGGCCGTGCTTTCTTCCAAGGCCTCGTTTGAGTTCAAGCCCTTGTTCGACATCATCCTGCTCAATCTTCGAGAACGAAACGCTGCCAGCGGGGGCGAAGAGATGCTGCGCTTGCGCGTTTATGAGAAGCTTCAAGGCCTCGTTCACAGGGGCGCGGTCAATCGAACGGTCACCGGGATCACCAAAAAATATAAGGGCGTCGCTCCGCGCATGGTGGCGTTGCGAGCGGAGCTGAAACTCTTGCGTGACGAGTGGCGTCAGAAGCTTGCGGCGAAGGCTGCGGCGGCGAGTTGATTGTTGCTGACCGCCGGAATCTTGAGATGCCCAATTCGGGTTGTCAGCTGGGCCAGGTCTTTTGTCTAAGTACCCTGCCTGAGGCAGGCTTTTGACATCGACTTCCCAGGCACGCTCGTTCGCCACCGGACGGACTCGCCGTGGCGAGCGGTGCCGTGCGGTTCTGTGGTGGCACGCGTGTCGCGTGCTTCTTTGCAGCCGACACGGCTGCCGCTACAGGCTCCCACTTTCTCGCGAAAGCGTTCGACTGGCGGTGTATACTGACTTCCGCTCTCCGTGTCGCGCCGTCCTGTCACGTCGTAGCTTTCCTGACTCGCCGTAGCTTTAGCGGAGGAGGTAGCGAAGATGGAAGCCTTGTGCGAAGGCGGATGACCGGTGACTAGCCTTTGGCAAAAGTTTGCACGAAAGTTCGGCGCCCGAGCCGGCTGGCAGGCCGTCTGACCAACGTATGAATATGAGAATAGCACTAGTTTTCCTCATGCTCGTTGCGAGTACGGTTCACGCCGAATGGGGGTTCGAGGCGGAGACAGGCTTTGTTTATGACAGCAATCTCTCCAATTCCGATCGCTCCGCCGACGTGCGAGATGACTGGGCGTGGAGAAGCGATGTAAGCGTGAACAACGGTTTCCAGCTTACGCGCGACCTGCGACTGAATCTCGGCGCTGATGTGCGAGGTGACGTATGGGATCGCTTCGACGCCTTCAATACCGTCGGCGTTGGCGGTACGGCCGGCTTGCGCTATCGCTTCGGTTTGGGCCGTCAGGCGCCGTGGCTCTTGCTGGAGGACCGGTTCGGCTACGACCGCTTTCACGACACCCCGCAAAGCGGCAATGACAACGAAGTGAATCTTCGCGGTGGCGTCGCGCTCACCGAACGCATCGCGCTCGAAGGCGGCTATGCCTTTGAAAGTTTTGTCGCGCCGAACGATTTCTACGATCGGCAGCTTCATCGTGCCGATGTGCGCATGGTTTTCGATGTGACCTCATCTCTTCAGCTTGCCCTTGGCTACTCCTATCAGGAAGGAGACGTGATCTCCTATGCGGTTCCGCCGCGTCCCGATATCGCGCGGTTCTCCGTCGAACGGGAGGACGAAGACGAGTTTGGCCAGCCGCTCCGCACCGCCTACAAATTGTTAGGCCGCACCCATGCGCTTTCCTTTTCAGCCGCCTATCAACTGACGAAGCACGCATCCGTCCAGCTCGGCTATGAATACGCCATCACCAAGCACCATCCGTTGGAATACGAGAACCACCTCGTCGAAGTTAAAATCGCCGTTGCCTACTGAGATGACGTCATTTCGGGGACTGCTTTACCTTGCCGTTCTTTTCCCTTTCGCCAGCGATCTGGTGGCCGGCTCACTGGAAGTCATGGTCAAGGACGAAAAAGGCGGACCCGTTTCCGATGCCGTGGTCTACGCGTCTGGCGGCGCGACGGGTTCGCCGTCAAAGAAACGCACCGTCATCGATCAGCGCGACAAGCAATTCATTCCCTACGTGACGGCGCTGCAGGTAGGCACCCCTGTTCTGTTTCCCAACAGCGATAACATTCGCCATCACGTCTACTCATTTTCGCCGGCGAAAAAATTCGAGCTGCCTCTTTACAGCGGCGTTCCGGCAGAACCAGTGGTTTTCGACAAGGCAGGCTTTGTCACCCTTGGCTGTAACATTCACGATTGGATGATTGCCTACGTTGCCGTGCTCCCGACGCCCTTTTTTCAGGTCACAGGAAATGATGGACGCGCCGTTTTGAAGGATTTGCCACCGGGGCACTACACTGTGGAAACGTGGCACCCGGCGCTGAAAGGGCAGCCAGAAGCACTCGCCCAAAATCTTGATCTCAGCGCCGGCGCAAAAAATCTGTCCTTCACTCTGCCGCTCAAAGCCGATGTCCGGGCCAAGCGCGCGCCCGGCCTAACGACCGGAGGCTATCGCTGAAACTTCGATTCCGCAGTTTCCGTAGCCGGCTGCTCTTTTTCCTGGTTGCCCTCCTGACGCTGCTGCAATGCACGACCTATCTTGTCGTCCGCCAGGCCAATCGGCACCATGCCCTCGCCCAGATCGAATCCAGTCTCCGCGCCGGCGCCGGAATTTTCGATAAGCTCATCGAACAGCGTAACCAGCAGATCACGGCCGCGGCTGCCATTCTCTCGCGCGATCATGCATTTCAGGAAGCGTTTGCCGGCACCGACCAGGACCGCGACACCACATTATCGGCATTGGCCAGCCTGCGCGGGCGAGTCAGGGCCGATCACGTCTTGATCGCATCCCTCGATAAGCAGCTTCTTTTCGACACCCGCCAGCCACAGTTGCACGGGGTACCGTTTCCCTTTCCAAAATTGATCGAAAAAGCCGAGGCGAACGACTCCGCCTATGCCTTTGTCGTGCTTCATGGCGACCTTTACGCCATCGCCGTCGCGCCATTACTCGCGCCCGATCCGATCGCCTGGCTTTGTCCGATGTTCCGCATCGACGACGATTTTGCGCGAGAAATTCAGAGCTACACGAACCTCGAGATCACGTTCCTAAGCGGCGCGGAGCTGTTTGGGACAACCTTGCCAAATCGGCAGGCCGTTACCGAGATGCTGCGCAATCGCACGCTCCCGCCGAAGCAGCTCATTAATCTGCCGCTCGCCGGCGAAACTTTTACGAGTTACGTCGCGCCTCTTCCCGCCGAGAATGGAAACCCGATCGCGCTCTTGCAACGCTCGCTCGATAAGGAACTCGCGCCCTATCTTCGGCTTGAACGCACTTACCTCGGCCTTGCCCTGCTTGGTTTGGCGTTGTCCTTTATCCTCGGCCTGTGGATCGCCCGCGGCGTCTCTCATCCGGTCTTGGAATTGGCCGGCGGGGCTCGTGAAATCGCTGCCGGAAATTACAATCACCGCGTCCAACTGAAGCAGGAGGACGAAATCGGAGCGCTCGCCGCGTCGTTCAATCAAATGAGCGCCGGCCTCGCCGAACGCGACCGCGTCCGCGACTTGTTAGGCAAGGTCGTTTCACCGGCGATCGCGACCGAATTGCTGCGAAAAAAGGTCACGCTCGGCGGCGAGCAGCGGGAAGTGACCGTCCTTTTCTCTGACCTGCGCAACTTCACCACCATGAGCGAACCGCTCGCTCCGGAAGAGACGCTTGGAATTCTCAACCATTACTTCAGCCGCATGGCTGCGATTGTGGAAAAGCACGGCGGGGTCGTGGACAAATATGTCGGCGACGGCCTGATGGCGTTATTCGGCGCGCCCGTCGCGCACCCGGACGACGCCGACCGCGCTCTGCGCGCGACGCTGGAAATGAGCGAAGCGCTCGATGATTTGAACCGGCAATGGCAGCAGCGCGGCCTGCCCAGGATCGATGTGGGCATCGGCATTAACACCGCGGTTGTTGTCGCTGGCAACATGGGCTCGGAAAAGCGGCTCAACTACACTGTTATCGGCGATGGGGTGAACCTGGCCGCACGCCTCGAAACGTTGACCAAAACGCCGGAGTACGACGCGCGCATTATTATTAGCAGCGCGACCCTGGCGAAAGCGAAAGGGAACTACCGGACCCGGCGGCTCGGCGAAGTGGCGGTGAAAGGAAAACAAATCCCGACGGAAATCTTCGCACTACTCGGCTGCGAAGATGGGCCGGTGCGACCGGCAGGGAAGGAGATGGGAAGTAGGGCGGAGCTTCGCATTTAGGTGGAGTGACTTGGAATAACCTTTTAGAGTGACGCCCGATATGCCCGACGAGCAGAAAACGAAACTCCGCCTCGAGATCGCGCACGTTCTTTTCATCGACATCGTCGGCTATTCCAAACTGCGCACCACAGAGCAGAGCGCGCACATTGAGAAATTGCGCAAGATCGTGCGCGGAACCGACCAGTTTCGCACTGCCGAAGCCGAAGGAAAACTCCTCCGTTTGCCGACCGGTGACGGCGGCGCGCTTGTCTTTCGCAACCTGGAAGCGCCAGTCCTTTGCGCGGTTGAGATTGCCAACGCGCTGCGGGATCATCCGAAACTTCGCGTCCGCATGGGAATTCACAGCGGTCCGGTCAACGAGGTGACCGATCTCAACGAGCAGGCGAACATTGCCGGAGCCGGAATCAACATTGCTCAACGGGTGATGGATTGCGGCGATGCCGGCCATATCCTGGTTTCAAAACACGTCGCCGAAGATCTCGAGCAATACGATCAATGGCAGCCGTACCTCCACGATCTCGGCGAGTGCGAAGTGAAGCACGGTGAGCGATTGCAGTTAGTAAATTTTTACAATCACGAAATCGGCAATTCCGCAGTCCCGAACAAACTGTCGAAGCCGGATAAAGCCGCGGCTTCGGCTGCGACCCCACCTGGCCGCAGCCGTTATCCAGCGATTGCTCTTGGGGTTGGTGCGTTGATTGTTGTCGGAGCTGCGGCCCTCTTTTTCGCCAGCCGCACTGCATTCCGAACGGCGTCCGGACGCGTTCAGCCCGTGCCAGCATCGGCTGCGGCGGTTTCCGAAAAAAGTATCGCTGTTCTGCCGTTTGAGAACCTCAGCCGCGATCCCGATAACGCCTATTTTACCGACGGCATCCAGGACGAAATTCTCACCCGCCTTTCCAAGATCGCAGCGCTCAAAGTCATCTCGCGGACTTCGACCCAAAAATACAAAAGCGCGCCGGACAATCTGCGCGACGTCGGCCGGCAATTGGGCGTGGCGAATTTGTTGGAGGGCAGCGTGCAAAAAGTCGCCAATGCCGTGCACGTAAATGTGCAGTTGATTCGCGCTGCGAATGACGAACATCTCTGGGCGGAAAGTTACAATCGCAAACTCGACGACGTCTTCGGCGTGGAAGGGGAAGTGGCCAGCGCCATTGCCGACCAGCTCAAGACCAAGCTCTCCGGCGCCGAGCAAAAAGCCGTGGCCGAGAAACCCACCCAAAATGCGGCAGCATATGACGCCTACCTGCACGCGGTCGCGATCGACGACGCTGCTACGCTCGATATCACCAAACTGGCTGCTCCTCTTTATGCGGAGGCGGTGCGGCTTGATCCTCAATTCGCACTGGCATTGGCGCGGCTTTCCATTGCGCGCAGCCAGCTCTATTTCAACGGCATTGATCCACAGACAAACACCGGCTGCGGCGGTCAAAGAAGAAGCGGATCGCGCGATCGCGCTCCAGCCGGAGCTGGGCGAAGCGTGGCTCGCGCAGGGAGTTTATCGTTATCGTGTCCTGCGCGATTTCCAGGGCGCGCTTCAATCGTACGAAGAAGCGCTCCGGCGTCTGCCGAACAGCGCCTTCGTGCTCGAGCAGATGGCCCACCTTGAACGGCGACTCGGTCAGTTTGATGCCGCGCAAAAACATTATGAGGCAGCCGCGCAACTGGATCCGCGCAACATCGGCATCCTTTCGACAACTTCAGATAATCTTGTGACCGTCCGTCGTTTTGATGAGGCGCAAACGGTGCTTGATCGTGTTCTCGAAATCTCGCCCGGGAACGAGGCCGCGCTCGCGGCGAAGGCGGGGATATTCCAAGGAGAGGGCCGGCTCAAGGAAGCCGCTGAAGTTCTGGCGAAAATTCCCGCGAACTCGCAGGACGAGGGCATCGCCATTCCGAGGGCACTGCAGCTCTACGACGAGAGACGCTTCGACGATGCGATTGTTCACATCCAGCACAACATACCGTCCTCCGTGGCGAACGATCCCCGAACGATCATGTTCCTCGGTATCTGCCAGAAGCTTGCCGGGAAAACCAACGAAGCTCGCGACACATTCCTGCGCGCGGTCGCGGCCACGAAGGCGACGCCCGACGCGGTTGTCCCGGTCGATGCGCGACAGCTGCCAATCTTCCTCGCCTGGACATACGCCGGCCTTGGCGAAAAAGACAAGGCGCTAGCGCAGGCGCGACAGGCCGTTGCTGACTACGCCTCGGATGCTTTATCCAAACCTTTCGCTGAAACCACTCTGGCTATTGTCCAGGCACAATTTGGCGATATCGATTCCGCCATCGCCGCTTTGCCGCATCTGCTCGAAGTGCCGAATGGCGAAACTCCCGGCGACCTTCGGATCAGCCCGAACTGGGACCCGCTCCGCAACGATCCGCGTTTCCAAAAACTCTGCGAAGAAAAACCGAAGTGAAGCGGACAGCTCGCGAGCTGAAATGAAACGCTTCCCGTCGCACGCGTCGCGCGGACAAGCGAATACTATAGAAAGTCCTTTTACTTGGAGCAGTAGTGATATCGTGCGCCGCATCTGCTGCGCAAACGCAAAACGCAGATGAACGGCTACGCGCCATCTACACAGAAGAATGGAAATGGCGGCTGGAACAGTTTCCCGGGCTCGAAGGAATCGAAAAACCGGTTGCCGATCGCCTGCCGAAAGTAGATCCGGCGACGCAAGAGTTGCGGCTGACATACTGGCAGGATGTGTTGCACAAGCTCGATGATGTTCCCCAGCTCTCGGCGGAGGAGCAGATCAACTACGATGTTTATCGGCCGGAAATCGAGAATTTCGTCGCCGACCAGAAATTCCGTGACTACGAAATGCCGGCGAACTCGGATTCAGCTTTCTGGAGCGATTTGGGCGAGACGGCGCGGCGACCTTTCAAAACTCTGACGGATTACAAAAACTGGATCGCGCAGATGCGCGACATCCCGCGCTATTTCCGGGAACAAATCGCGAACATGCGGGCGGGGCTTGCGCGCGGCTTCACGCCGCCACGTCCCACTTTGCAGGGACGCGAGAAATCCATCGCCACCATTGCGGAGGGCAAACCCGAAGACAATCTGCTCTACACACCATTCCGGGAACCGATGGTGGGAGTTCAGCCGTCCGACCAGGACAAGCTCAAATCGGAAGCCGCAAAGGTAATTCGTGAGATCGTGCAGCCGGCTTATGCGGACTTGCTCAAATTCTTCCGCGACGAATATGTGCCGCACACTCGCACGACGCTTGCGGCCGAAGAACTGCCGGACGGGAAAACGTACTATCGCCAGAAAATTCGCGAATTTACCACGCTCGATCAGTCGCCCGACGAAATTCACAAGATCGGCGAATCCGAGGTCGCCAAATTGCATCAGCAGATGGTCGACGCGATGCACGAATCCGGATTCAAAGGCGAGTTTCCGGAATTCCTGAAATTCCTCCGTGACGATCCGCAGTTCTACGCCAAAACACCGCAGGAGCTGCTCAATCGCGCCGCCTGGATCGCAAAGGTATTCGACGGCAAATCGTCGCAATACTTTGGTTATCTGCCGCGGATGCGTTTCACCATCAAACCGGTCCCGCCCGATCTCGCGCCCTTTTATACTTCAGGCCGTGGCGGACCGGGCATTTATCTCCTGAACACCTACGATCTGCCGCATCGCCCGCTCTACAATCTGCCGGCGCTGACCCTGCACGAGTCCGCGCCCGGACACGCATTCCAGGGTCCGATCGCGCTCGAGCACAAGAACCAGCCGGAATTTCGGCGATTCGATTATATTTCTGCCTACGGCGAAGGCTGGGCGCTTTATTGCGAAAAGCTGGGCCAGGAAATGGGGATGTACGAAACGCCATACGAGCGCTTCGGTATGCTCGGTTATCAGATCTGGCGCGCGGCTCGGCTGGTTGTCGACACCGGAGTTCATTCGAAAGGTTGGACGCGCGAACAAGCGCTCAAGTACATGCACGATTACACCGCGCTACCCGAGCATGAGATCGAAACCGAGGTGGACCGTTACATCGCCTGGCCCGGGCAAGCCCTCTCTTATTATATGGGCGAGCTCGCGATCGTGCGTGCCCGCGAAAAGGCGGAGAAAGACGCTCGGAGCGAAATTCAACATCCGCGCTTTCCACGATGCCGTGCTCGAGCTCGGCTCGGTCCCGCTGCCCGTTGTCACGGCGCGGATCGATCGCTTCATCGCCGAAGGAGGCAAAGGTCCTTACCCGGACATGGAGTAAGCGATCTCGGCTGTTTCCTGCCTTCAGATTCGTTTTGATTCACGCCATCCGCAGTTGGTGTCGGCAGCGAAGCATTCAGGAAGCAAAGAGCAAGGAGCAAACGCCCAACACCGAACGCCGAACGTCGAATGAAAGCGCAAAGAGCTGAGAACTAAAACGCCCTTAACCCTCAACCGCACCAAACAATGGACTCGGAAAATTTGACGCGGCGCCGCGCTCTCGCCCGATTTGGCGCTGCCGGCATCGGAGCGTTTGCCGGCACGCGCGTTTTTGGCGCGGAATCAAAACAGGAACCTATGACAACCGAACAATTACAGGACCCGAAAACAAAATATCCGAAACCGCCATTCAAAGAACAATCGCAACCGTGGCCAGGCCTCGCGAGCAAAATGGAACCGAGGCCGGATCACGGCGAGAAAAGTTATAAAGGTTCGGGTCGTTTGTTAGGCCGCAAGGCACTCATCACCGGCGGCGATTCCGGAATGGGACGCGCGGCGGCAATCGCCTTCGCGCGCGAAGGCGCTGATGTAGCGATCAATTATTTTCCAACCGAACAGCCGGACGCAGACGAAGTTGTCGATCTCCTCAAGCAAGCAGGTCAAAAAGCTGTAACGATCCCCGGCGATCTGCGCGACGAGAATTTTTGCAAGAAACTTGTCGCTGACGCAGTCGACCAACTCGGCGGGCTCGACATTTTGGTTTGTAATGCCGCGCGCCAACAAACTCGCAAATCGATCCTCGACATCACGACCGAAGATTTTGACGCGACGATGAAGACGAATGTCTACGCGCCCTTCTGGATCATCAAAGCTGCGTTGCCGCACATGCAGCCAGGCTCGGTCATTATTGGAACGACTTCGGAACAAGCCACCGATCCATCGCCGGAAATTTACGATTATGCCATGACCAAAGCTGCGACCACGAGCTACGTCCGTTCGCTCGCGAAACAGCTCGCGCCGAAAGGAATTCGGGTCAACGGCGTCGCGCCAGGTCCGATCTGGACGCCATTGCAGGTAAGCGGCGGCGCGACCATGGATAAACTGAAGCAGTTCGGCGGCGCGACGCCGCTTGGTCGGCCCGGCCAGCCGGCTGAATTGGCCTCCATTTACGTACAGCTTGCAGCGAACGATGCGAGCTACGCCACCGGTCAGGTTTACGGCGCGGCGGGCGGCTCTGGCCAGCCATAGGTCGGGCGATTGCCCTTCTTAATTCTTCCTTTTTCCTTTTTACTTCGCTAAGGCCCCTACCCAGATATGGAGTGAGTAGGCAGCTTTAGCCGGCGCGTGACTGGAGAGAGATCCGGACATAAGGTCAGAGCGCGAGGTTCACCAATGCGCGATTGCCTCCTCACGAAATGTGTCGTGGCATATTTTGCGATCGTTAGCCTGTCACTGAGTTCGTTGCTCGCCCAGGAAGTGCCGAAATCCGACGACGAATCGTTCGACATCGAGCCGCCGTTGCTCGTCAAACCTTGGGAACCGCAAAGCGCGCCGGACGACTCGGGCGAAGACGCAGTCCCGCTCGATGCCGCCAAGCTCGCGCAGCGCTTGGAAGGAGCGAAGAAAAGCGCGGCCGCTACCGCACGGCTGGTCAAAAGTGGAGTGCTGTCAAAAGTCGAAGCGGAGCAGCGAGCATTACGCGTCGTTAGGCTGGAGTCAGAGCTGGCAAAGGCGCAAATGATTTCGGCGCAACAGCAGCTGACATCGCTGAAAGCGCGTTTTTTGGCCGGCCAGGTGAGTCAACCAGAAGTAGACGCGGCGACCACGGCACTTACCCAGGCGAGCGCCGCCGCTCAGGAAGCGGAAGCGAAATATCACAAGGCGCAACTCGATGCCGCTGAGCTGAATCTTCGTCGCCAACGGCAACTCCTTAAGCTCGGCAGCGCGCACAAGTCCGACGTCGCCCGCGCGGAGGAGAAGCTCGCCCAACTACAGCAGGGCGACGAAGCGTCGCATTGAGAAAAGACTATTCTCCGCGAGAGCAGTCCTGGTAGCTTCCACGCCCGATGGAAGTCGACGACATTTTGAATACGACTGGGTAGTGCCAGGTACCGCCAGTCCGGCTCGGACCTCGCCGAGCACATTTCTGCCAATCAACTGCTCATCGTAAGCCGCTTACGATAGACGAGAAATACCGGTTTTGGCAGGAAGAAAATGGGGAATTAATTAGCACCGATCGCGCTCTTCGATTGGATGTTCGGCCTCTGCCGCGCCGTAACCTTGCGGAGGCGGGTTGTGCGTTCGACCTTCGAGGTTCCCATGGCAGAGACATCAGCCGCCGTCATCGCGAGCGCGAACAACCTTTCCGTCAAATACGGCGCCCAGGTCGTCCTCGACGGCGCGACGATTGCCTTCACCGAGGGCGAACACATTGGGCTCGTCGGCCGCAACGGCTCGGGCAAATCGACCTTCCTCCAGATCGCCGCGGGTGTGGCCCGGGCCGATTCCGGTGAATTCAGTTGCCGGCGTGATCTAGTTACCGGCTACATGCCGCAAGTTTCCGGCCTGGACGATACGACCACAGTCCATGCCAACATTCTCAACGGCGCGCAGCGGATTCTCGACCTCATCGCCGAATACGAACGCGTCCCGGGCGACAGCCCGCTCAGCGCCACGCTCCTGGACCAGATTATCCAGGCCGACGGTTGGAATTTGGAACATCGGATCAAGTCGCTCATCACCAATTTGCACGCGCCGGAATCCGATCGCATCGTGGGGACGCTTTCCGGCGGGGAAAAACGCCGTGTCGCGCTGTGCCGGGCGCTTCTGGCGCGTCCCGATTTTCTGATTCTCGACGAACCGACCAACCATCTCGATACCGGCTCGATCGAATGGCTGGAGGATTTTCTCGCGCGTTATGCCGGCACCTGTTTGTTCGTTACCCACGATCGCTATTTTCTCGATCGGGTGGCGACGCGGATCGTCGAGCTCTCGCGCGGACAGTTCATCAGCTACGACGGCAACTACACCGATTACCTGCTCGCGCGCGTGCAGCGACAAGCCGTCGAAGAAATGCAGGAACACAAACGGCAGAAGTTTCTGAAACGGGAACTGCAATGGGTGCGCCGGGCGCCCCGTGCGCGCCGGACGAAATCGGTCGACCGCGTGGAACGCTATTTCGAGATGGCCGCGCAGGAAGCGCCGGAAGCGGAGCTGGATGTTGAATTGATTATCCCCACCCCGCCGAAGCTCGCGAATCGCGTCATCGAATTGCGCGAGGTGAGCGTCGAACTGGGTGGCCGTACCCTCTTTCAGGACGTGAATCTCAACCTCGTGGCCGGGGAACGCCTAGGCGTTGTCGGTCGCAACGGGCTCGGCAAATCCTCACTTCTTAAAGTCATTCTGCAGGAACTGCCTGTCGCCAGCGGTGCGGTGGAGATCGGCGCGCGGACCCAGATCAATTATGTCGATCAGAATCGGCTTCTTCTCGACGATGCGAAAACGGTTTGGGAAGAAGTCGGGAGCGGCGGGGAACACGTCACCCTCGGCGAGCAGAGCATTACCTTGCGCGCTTATCTGCGGCGATTTCTTTTCAGCGAAGACCGCATCAACACCAAGATTTCGCAGCTCAGCGGCGGCGAACGCAGTCGGGTGCTGCTCGCTAAAATCCTGAAGCGTGGCGGCAACGTTTTGATGCTGGACGAACCGACGAACGATCTCGATCTCGGAACGCTGCGCTTGCTCGAGGAAGCGCTCGTCGCTTTCGGCGGTTGCGTTATCGTGGTCAGCCACGATCGCTATTTCCTGAATCGTGTTTGCACCTCGATTCTCGCTTTCGAAGGCGAAGGCCGTGTCGTCTATCGCGTCGGGAACTACGATTACTACCTGGAAAAACGCGGTGCAGTCAGCCCGGCGCGCGAGTCAACCCCCGTGCCGGCCGTAGTTGCTGGCCAGCGAAAGAAGAGCGGCAAAGAAAAACCGAGAAAGCTGAAGTGGAAAGAAGAGCGCGAATGGGAATCGATGGAGGCGAATATTCTCGCAGCGGAAGACGAGGTGTTGGAGTTGGAGGCCACGTTTGCCGCCCCGGATTTTTATGCGAAACCGCGCGCGGAGATTTTTGACTTGGAAACCCAATTGAAAACAGCCCGAGACAAAGTCGCGCACCTCTACGCGCGTTGGCACGAACTCGAGCTTCTCCAAAGCGTCCCGTCTCCCTAGACGAATGTGGGAGCGGCCTTAGCGCCGCGAATCTTGACCACAAAAAAAGCGGGATCATTTCTGATCCCGCTATGAAAGCTGACGAAAGAGAACGTTAAGTTATGTGGTTTTAAGTGACTCTCGAGCTTTGCGCCTTACTTAGCAGCCACTATGCCAGCGAGAAATGCGGAAACGGCTTTCCCCCAAAAAAATCTTAGATCCGCGCTCAAAGATTTTGAATCCGAACCTCCGGCTGATCGCATCCATTAAATAGATACCATGGAAACGTCACTTCCCACGCCACCGGTGGGCGTAACTGCGCCGACCGTCTCCTCTACTAATGTCCGTACCTGGAACATTCTGTGTCACGCCAGCGCGTTGCTCGGCGTTTTTCTTCATTTCCCCGGGCACCTGCTCGGACCGCTCATTGTCTGGCTGGCCAAACGCGACGACTCGCCCGAGATCGATGCGCACGGCAAAGAATCGGTCAACTTCCAGATCTCGATGCTCATCTACAACGGCATCGCGGTGGTCTTTTGTCTGGTCCTGGTCGGGTTCGCCTTTCTGGCGGTCCTGTGGGTGCTGAACGCGGTCTTCGTCATCGTCGCCTCCATCCAGGCGAGCGACGGAAAGTTTTATCGCTACCCAATGACGATCCGGTTCATCCAGTAACAAGTTTCCGATTCGCGAAGCGAAACTCGACGCCTCTGCCAAGATCGACATCGTAGAGTCGACGACATTTTTGAATACGACTGGGTAGCGCGCGCGTCTCGCGTGTTGATTTCGGCGTCTCGCCGAAATGGACTTCTGACCTCGAGGACTTACCAGCCACCCTGCTCGTCAACTTGCCGTTCTATCGCGTTGATGATTCGCTGATAATGATCGGCGATCTTCTGCGCTTCGTCGGCGTCGCTACACTCTTCGCACGACGAATGAATCGTCCGGGAAATAATCGTCACGCAGGTAGATTGCAGTGTTCGCCCACGACTCCTGACGGCATCGCAATCCATCGAGAATCTGTCCGAGATCAAAACCGTCGAGTCTGAGGTGAAACGTCTTGCCCATCGTGGGCATAATTACCTGGCCAGGTTTGCTATTTGGACAAGCCTTTTCTTCTAGTCGATTTCGAACGGATCTCTAGTTTACATGCCGTGGACAGCCCAAACGCGGTGACTACTATGCGAGCTTCGTCGCTGCGGTCATGGTATGGCGCATCCATCACAGAATTCCTCAACGCTAATCCCGAGCGCTGTGTTGGGCGAGCTTACAACCAACTGTGATTTCGCTCTGCTTCCCACGCAGCGAGACGCCTGGCTGGAACAGATCGAATTTCTTCGCCCGCGACTGATTGATCTCTCGGGATCAGTTTTCTTCGAGTTCAACATTCCGCGAATGGGACGGCGGATTGATGTCGTTCTGGTGATCGGGCCGGTAATCTTCGCGATCGAATTCAAAGTCGGAGAGAAAACATTCGATCGTTCTGCAATCGATCAGGTGTGGGATTACGGACTCGACCTGAAAAACTTTCACGAGGCTAGTCATGACGCCTCGATCGTCCCGATTCTGATCGCGACAGAGGCAACGGCATGTCCACCGATTCACCTTCATGCAGATCCCGACAAACTTTATCGGCCGATCGTTGTCGACCCTCACAACTTTCGCACCGCGCTTGAATTGGCGCTTAGCGCAGTCGGCGGCGCTGCGGTGGACGCACAGGTTTGGTCGCACGCATCATATCACCCGACGCCGACGATTGTCGAAGCTGCGCGTTCTCTCTACGCGCAGCATTCGGTTGAAGCGATCGCTCGTTTTGACGCGGGCGCTCAAAATCTGCATGTCACGTCGCGGCGCATCGAGGAATTGGTAGACGAAGCTCAGGCGGAACGACGCAAACGCATCTGCTTTGTCACCGGCGTGCCCGGCGCAGGAAAGACTTTGGTCGGTTTGAATCTTGCCACGCGACGTGAAGAGGATGAGCCAACACACGCTGTGTTTCTGTCTGGCAACGGCCCGTTCGTCGCTGTTCTTCGCGAAGCGCTGACCCGCGACGAAGTCGCACGGCGAAAGAAACAAGGAGAGAAGGTGCGAAAAGGGAAAGTTGGTGAAAGCGTCAAAGCATTCATCCAAAACGTTCATCACTTTCGCGATGATGCGCTGATAGATATCGGCCCGCCAATCGAGCACGTCGTGATCTTTGATGAGGCGCAGCGCGCGTGGAATCTCGAACAGACTGCGAGTTTCATGCTGCGCAAGAAACGACGCCCCGGTTTTTCTGATTCCGAGCCGGAGTTTCTGATTTCATACATGGACAGACACAAAGATTGGGCTGTGATCGTCTGTCTGGTCGGCGGTGGGCAAGAAATCAACACGGGTGAAGCTGGCATTGACGCTTGGCTCGATGCAGTCAATCGCCGCTTTCCTGAGTGGGAGATGTTTATTTCCATCCGGCTCACAGACACCGAGTACGCTGCTGGCCGAGTGTTGGAGATCGTGCGCGAGCGTCCGCGCACGGAGTTCGATGATTCTCTGCATCTCGCAGTTTCGATGAGATCATTTCGAGCGGAGAATGTTTCGGCTTTCGTCAAAGCGCTTCTTGACTGCGAAAAGGAAGCAGGCCAAGAAAGCCTTCGCCGACTGGCAGCACGTTATCCTATTGCAATTACGCGCGACCTGAACGCTGCCAAGCAATGGATTCGCTCTCGCGCCAGAGGAACGGAACGTTACGGCTTGGTTGCATCGTCAAAAGCGATGCGGTTGAAACCTCATGCGATCGACATCCGCGTGTCAGTCGATCCTGTGCATTACTTTCTGAACGAGAAAGATGACACGCGATCCAGTTATTATCTCGAAGACGCAGCGACCGAATTTCAGGTGCAAGGACTAGAACTCGACTGGGTGTGCGTGGATTGGGATGGTGATTTTCGGTTCACCGGCTCGGACTGGAGCTATCACGATTTCCGCGGCGATCGCTGGTGCAACATCGCAAACGCTGACAACCGAGATTATCTGCGCAACGCCTACCGAGTTCTGCTTACGCGCGCGAGGCAAGGAATGGTTGTTTTCGTTCCGCCTGGCGATGCAAACGATCACACGCGTCGCCGCATTTTACGATTCGACATTCAATTACCTGAGTGAGCTGGGAATTCCCGAAATCGCGTGACTGACTGCATCGTAAGCCGCTTATGATTACCGAGTTGATGTCTGGCAACGCGACCGCAACCAATGCATGCAATGCGGGTCAACGAAGAATCTTCATTTCGATCACGACATTCCGTTTTCAAAAAGGCGGAAGCAATCTGACCGAGAGCATCGGTGAAGGCCATTTTCGATTCTCAGTCGTCGGTCCTACTCGCTGAAGGAATAGGAACGAGCGGAACTTTCGTCCCACTCGACCCCGCCGAGCGTAAACGGGACCCTCTTCGCTCCCGATTGCATTTTCGGCATTGAAGTAACAGTAATCCTTCGAGTTATTGTGACGCCGGTATTTGAGCGACAGCCTCGAGCGCCTTTGCTCCTTCAGCGGGATGATAGTCGTACAACCAACGTGCATAACCAACCGCACGTTGTTTCTGGTCAGCGAAGCTATCTGGAGCACAGCGAATTTGATGGAAGTATGCGCGAAGTCGTCGCCGCATGGGACGTGGAATTGAAATTCCTTGGTTCACAGTAAGGCCTGTGACCTCGCGACGAACAGCGGGCCCCATCAGACGGGTTTTGCTCGGCTCCTCTTGGAACCCGAAGTCCCTCACAACTTTGATGACGGTTGCTTGAAACTCAGTTGGAACGAGCGCGGTCGAAGAAAAGCTTAGGTCATCGGCGTAACGAGAATAAGCAATATCTGCGGATTGCGAGACCTGTGCCAACTTTTTGTCCATGAAGAATACGACCAAGTTGGCCAGGGCGGGGCTCGTCGGCGCACCTTGGGGTAGTCGACGCTCCAAACAACACAGGCCACTCAAGAAAAATGCGGCTGTTTCTGGGTAACCTATGTTTTGAAAAACTTGTGTCACCTGCCGCTTGCTAATTGTTGGGAGAAATTCGTGAGGTCAATATTCCAAAGTATAAGGGCGACCTATGTGCCGCTTTGCTCCATCACCACAGTTGAAACCACGCCGGAAGCCGCAAGCTGCATCATGCGGTGGAATCTGCGAAACTATGCAATCTAGAATGTAACGTTGAATCGTCTTAAGAAATACTCTCGGTGCCGTGATCAGTCGCGGCTGCCCATTCTTCTTTAAGATTTGGAAAGAGCGGTAATATCTGACGTAGGAGCTTTGACCATATGGGAGATCAGTTTCGGTGATACTTCCAAATACAGCGCTATTTCGGGTCCGCGAATGATCGGAATGACTTGTTTGTCGTAACAAGCTTCGCACCGTTTCAATGTTGTCATTGCCGAAGAATCTGCGGTGCCACGTTGAGCCACTGCTCTCTTGATCCGAAAGGATATAGGGCCGGGAGCACGCTTAGTCTAGGGATCTCACTTGCACCCCTACTTAGAGTGTAGCGCGGAGGGAAGTCTTGGAAGGGGTCCCGCGCGCAGCTGGGGAGGGAAAGACTTCCCTCCGCGCAACTTTACTTTTCCAGAACGCATGAATGGCTGGCGAAACGCCAAACAAGCCCGTGCGCATTTCGGAGGCTGAACCTATGCTCCCAGCCCAAATCATTTTGTGTATCGCGCCTTGTTGAGGCTTAGTAATCGGGCCTTGTCACGCCTCCGATTGCTAAGAGCTCGCGTTACCAACTCATAAGCCCTCGGACCAACTAGTAGCTCGCCGCTACTGGTTCGAAGTATAAAGCCGCCGCTTTCCAACTGGAGAAAGACGTTTCTCCAGTTCGTCTCTTCTACAGAGCTCGGCGAGGACGGTATCTTTCGCTTCAGTCCTTAGTCGCTGTGCCGATGCCGGCTGGATCAGCTGCAACAGGCCAAGAATCGCAGTGTCAATGGGGGCTATCCCAGAAGTGTATTTTCAAAAACGTGGCCGCGATGGCGGGCGGTTATGTATTGGCCTTGGTCAATCTCATCCAGCGCACGATGATATCGACCTTCGACGAAAGTGAGCACACGCTGAATACAAGTCTTTTCGTCTTTGTAGTCGAGGAATTTTGTAGTGCCACTAAATGTTTCAAACAATTCAAGAACTCCGCGACGAAAGAAACTCGAGGCCGACTCATACGTCTTATCGACAATGGCAACAGTCTTTTCAGCTATGCCGCCTTGGCGTGCGAAGAGACACAACTCTGCCAATGATCCGAAGCTTGCCGGGAAGATCACTACTGCACCACAAACCTTTCTGGCTTCGAGAATCTCGCTGACGGCGTCGTTGGGAGAGCTGAAAAACTGTTGCCAAAACTTCAAAACGCCTGGCGTCTCCCCAAGTGCCGCTGTGAACCCCTCCGCCTCGAGCGCGGCTTTCGTCCGATGCCGCAGATATTCGGCGTGACGCGCAACGTTGGCGTGCGAGGATGTGTCGCATTTTGGCCGACGCATTTGTTGCCCACCACGCAATGCTGGACCAAAAAACGAACACTGAGAAGTCTTCTTTGCTCAACAGCGGCGTCAATGCGGCTTTCGCTTCTGCAAGGGCGTCACTACCTGGAGGCACGACAGTGTGCGTACTCGATGGTTCAGGGCCGCGTCAACATTGTGCATTCACCTAATGACAATCCATTCTTGCTGCTCCGGCACGCCAGATTCAGGAGGGCGCTGCACCAACTTCTCCAACATCGCACGATCGCGATCTTGAAACGTTAAATCGTTAAAACGAAACGAAAGTTCGTTTGCGCGGAATGCGCAACCAGCACGCGAGACGCATGCGCAGCTGCGCTGCGGATTATCCGTTGTAAGTTAATCGTTATCAAGGGAGCTGGGAGGAGACGCGGCAGAAGAAAGATTGCGATTATTGGTTTGCAGAAAGGAACGCGCGCCGTTGCTTGACGGCAAGGCGGAAGGAAGAAAGACGAAACGCGAAAACCGTCCTCTACTGTTCGCTGGGAACGCCGCGCGCGCGGCGAGCCAGTCGCACACCGCGGTGTATTCGGGCGGCGGGGTCGCGCCCCGTTCGGTGAATTCCTGGCGCTGTTTCGACAACAGTTTCATTAGCGTTGTCCTGTCATCGGCGACGTATTTGAAATCGGCGCTGCGGTTCAATAGTTCGAGCGCGTCCACATAACCCTGCGGTTCGAACTGGCCCATGTGTGCGCAGTAGAGAAGCAGGCTGAAGCGGTCGAGGAACGGATTGATCGAGTTCACGTCGGTTCCGTGATCGAGCAGGAGACGCAGCCGTTGCGGACGTTGCCCTTTGAATGGTTCCATGAACCAGTTGTCGAAAACGATCGGCTGGCCTTTGACATCGCGAGCATTTGGATCGCCGCCGGCATCGAGCATGGCGCGCAGGACACCGATGTCAGCGCTGACCGATTGCGCCAGGGCAAATGAGTTCGCACTGTCGTTGTGATAGTTCGGGTTAACGCCTACCGCGAGCAACGTCTCCACCGCGCTCGCCAGTTCGGGTCGTTCGAGCGATTCGTTTACGGCGAAGAAGAGCAACGTCATGCCGTCGCGTCCGGCGGCGTTGAGATCGCGCACATTTTTAGCCGATGCGCGAATGGCGTTGCTGTCGTTTTTTGCGATCGCTTCGGCCACCGCGAGCAGCTCCGGGTGCTCGCCAAAGTTGTAGCGGCCGGAATGCACGTCGGCGGTGAATTGATCGTTACGCCGTTCCTCCACGCTTCTGCCGATGGACAAGAGCAGCATAAGGACAAACGGAAGCGACAGGAAAAGGCCGCCAATGACAAGGAACCCGCGCCAAAATCGCGTGAGCAAAAGCGAGAGAACCGCGGCTCCGCCGAGGAGTGCGATAAACATCCCGTAAGCCTGCGATAAGCCGCGACCGGCAGCGTCGCTCCCGGACGAATCAAGCGCGCCCGCCATGAGCAGGAGGCCGAAAATAGTGAGCGCGATCGCGCCCAGCCAAAGGACGATGCGCACAGCGAATTTCACTTCACGATGTCCTAGCAGGTGCGGCGCCACAGATGAAGTTCGAACGTCAAATTTCGAATGTCGAAATCATCAGCAATCGAGACGAAGTCCGAATGTTGAGTTGCGAAGGTCGAACGAAATTCCGAATGGTCGTCACGTTGCGCGTGCTGTTTTCCGCGATGCCACTGTGATTGCAACAAGCTGGTCGGTCTCGTCGAGTAGACGCGCTAGTTCTTGTGAAGTTCGAAGGTCGAGTTTTGAATCCCGAATTGCCGTCCGTGAGCGATTGAGTGGATGATGAGTTCGGGATTCGCCATTCGCGCTTAGAAGCTCGCAGACGTCGCGCAGCAGCTCGAGCCAGAAACCGGACTCATCGGCTTCCTCCTCGACAATTCCCAACTTGGCGATGAAGTCAGCTTTCGATTTCCCTCGGCACGCGGAGCGGTAGTTGGCCGCTACCGAACTCGATGACCGAATGAGTTGGTCGATAGCGTGCCGCGTCTCAGGAAGGTGCGGCAAGCCGGCGCACAAACCAATGACGTCGAGCGCGAATTTCTTTGTGCGATTCTTGAGTTCCTGGCTCACGTCTGCTCCATTCGAAATTCGCACGTCGGCAGTCGCAATTGCAACCCCCGAGGTATCAAGCTAAGATCGGAGTTCCGCCAAACAGTTGGCGCATCCGGTTTGCGCCGCTCGGCGAGACATCGTATTTCGCTATTTTTTCCGCCGCCGCCCGCTGGAAGGCATACATTATTGACGAGCCGATCATGTCGACCAGATCCTCGCCGTTGAGGCCAATCTTGTACGGACGGTCGATCTGATTAAAGATTGCACGTGCACGTTCAAGCGAATCAAGAGTTTCAAACTTGTTCGGCTCGTCACCGCGTTCCCGAATGCGTTGCAATCCAGTCTGTGGTGAAACGTCGAGAATGACGAGTAAGTCTGGCTGGGGAGCAAAAGCTTCATTCCGCGATAATATGATTTCGGGGTCTGCGCCGTGAGCGCCCTGGTAAGCAGCTGTCGAGAAATAGTAACGGTCGAGAATCACAACCTTTTCTTGATCGAGTGCTGGTTGGATCACCTGGTCGACGTGCTCGCGACGATCTTTTAAGAGAATGTCGAGCTCCTCCTCTGCAGAAAGCCGGCCGCGACTCGCTGAGTTCCGAATCAGCTGGCCGTATTTGCCGCTTGTAGGCTCCTTCGACAAAATGTAGGTGAGCCGCTTCTCGTCACAATAGCGCGCTAATCGCTGAGCTTGCGTTGTCTTGCCTGACCCGTCGATTCCTTCAACCGCGACCAAAAAACCTCCCGGAATCGGACAAATCATGGCTCGACGGTAAAGTTCGCTGTCAGGAGTCGTCAAGCCGAGAGAACGGAGTTGATAGTTCCTCCTTCGCTGAAGCTACGGCGCGACAAGTGAGAGTTGATGGTTGAGAGAAAAGCACTCTGCGAAAAAGGCGATTTCACACGGATTGCCGAGACCATGCGCGAAAGCGGCGAGGCGCTCGTTCCGCGGGGCTCGTCAACCAGGCTCGCTTTTGCTGCCAGCTTCTGACTTTGGTCTAATGCCCTGCCGGCGGGCCAATCAGTGAGTTCCGGTGCCCACGAGGGGAAGTGAACCGACGACTGGAGGCGGATTGGTTCCAACTGGGGCAGGCAAGATTGGGACATTGACGGCGGCGCGCACGGTGCCAGCTGCGGCGCTGGCGTTGACTGCTCCGGAGGGGGCCACGGCCGCACTTACACCGGGGTTAACGGCGGCTGGAGTGATTGTTATTGTTCCTCCGGAACTCGGTACGGCGTTGCTCAGGAGCGAAAGAACTTGAGTGCTGCTCGAGACCGAAACCTCCGGTCCCGAGCCGAGAAGATTATTTACGGCAGTCGTCGCGCCGCTGGAAACGTTTGCCGCGACAGAACCCACCGTCGAAAGCGGGGCGGTGCCAGTTAAGCCGGAAACGGGACCGCCGTTAAGACTCGCGCCCAGGAGTCCGACTTGGCCGACGGTTTTGGCCAGCTGATCGTTTGAAGCCAAAACTACCTTTGTCCCGTGACCCATCACCAGGTTCGTCGGAACCAGGGTTCCTTTTGCCACCGCTTTGGCCTGGTCGGTAATCGCCGCCTGGATCAGCGGCATACTGGGTAAGACATTGCTGCCAGGAAAGTTTACCAGGGTCGATGTCCTAACGATCTCGGCGAGATCGACGTCAATCGGGTCTGGAATCTTTTTCGCATCCGGCCGCATGATCACCATTTTTCCGGGATGCAAAACCAGCGAATCTCCAAAGGACCCGTTTCGCGATAAGCGCAAGCTGCCTTCGAGCACGAGAACCTTGAGGTATTGCCCGGGGCTATACTCCATCATGATTGTCGTGCCGGTGATGGCCGCAGTGACCGCTGCCGTGTGAATCGTCGCTCCGCCCAGTCCTTTCGGCACTTGCAGAAGCATGGATCCTTTCTCCAGAGTCAAATCCCGTGGTGCCGGTTTTGAAACTGAAGAATGTTTCCGCACCGACGCGGGTCAGGGTGTTATCCTGAAAAAGCAACTCCGATCTGGATCTCGCGCCGGTTTGGAGACCGAGATTGTCTTTAATGACATCGCGCAGCACGGCCGGGTGAGTGCCCTTTGCAGGGTCGATCACGCTAACCCGGTTGATGACCTTGGTGACTTCGGCCGAAGTGAGCGGGCCGGCGATGGATTGGTTGGTTGAAAAGACGCAATAGAACCCGACAACAGCTATAGCGGATTTGATTCTCAGCATAGATACTTCTCCCCTCTGTCATAATTACCATAATTACAATAGGCAGTCAAATTGATTTTTTGCCCCGTAAACCGGTGAGCCCCAAGCCCCGTCGGGGCCGGGACTATCCCTCCATCGGCATGTTTTCCGCTTCGTTCCAAATCGTATGCCACTCCGCCGCATCCTCGTTGCCATTCTTCTCGTGGCCCTTTGTGCCGCTGCGGCGAGTTTGCTCGACCTCACCTCCCCAAGCTATTACCTGCAGGCGGAATCTCGGCTTCGCGACGCCATCGCCCGTTCAGGCCGTACAGACTCCGCCTAATCCCAACCTTCTCTTTCTGGCCATCGATTCCGACTCTGTGAGTTTGGATGAAACGCTCGACATCGAAGGGTTGTTCTCGTCCAGCTCGAGCAATCCCGAGTTGCGCCGCGCACTTGAGATCATGAGCAAAGGTTGGCCTTGGAACCGCGAAATTTACGCCATTATTCTGGAGCGTCTCGTCGGAGCTGGCGCAAGGGTTGTCGCTTTCGATTGCCTCTTTCCCGAGCCCGCGCCGGGCGATGATGCCTTTCGCGCTGCCCTGGAACGATTCCGACCTCAAGCGGTTATCGGAAGTAATTTCGTTTCTCGCGAAAACGTCAATCGATCTCCCAAAATCCCTTCCAGCTACGACCGGCCTACCGAAACGCTAACCCCAAAGACCCCGATACCGGATGAACGCGTCGGATTCACGAATTTTTTCGCCGACGAAAACAAAATTGTGCGCGGCGCTCAATATAAAGTCGACTTCCGCGCTCCCGGGGAACCGATGGCAACTTATCTGTCCCTGTCGGCACTTGTCGCTTCAAAAGCGGGGCACCCGGACCTGATTCCAAACGATCTCGCGGAGCACTTCATGCGCTTCACGGGAGCGCCTCGAAATGGTTTCCGCCCGCGACCTCTTTTCGAAATCTTTGTTCCGGAATACTGGGAGCACAATTACGGTTCCGGCGAGCTGATCCGCGACAAAATAGTCATCGTTGGAGCAGAAGGAAAATGGCAGAAAGACGAGTTGAACACGCCATTTGGCACGATGCCAGGGGCCGAGGTTCACCTCAACGCCCTCAACGCTTTGCTCCACGGCGAATTCCTCAAAGACCTTGCGCCGTTTCCCAGAGGAGTTGTCACATTTTTGGCGGCCTTGGTTGGATTTGGTCTTTGGGCAAGAATTCGGCTGCCCTGGCTGCGCTTGGTCGCGCTTGGGGCGGTCGATTGCGCTGCGCCATTTTGTGCTCTTTGGTTTTATAATCATCAAAATCTTTATCTTCCGTGCCTTGCCCCGCTTCTGGCACTTAACTCGAACGTTCTCTTTTGCCTGGTCGCGGATTTCACATTCGTACGCGTCGAGAGGGCCAAACTTCGATCAACCTTGCAAACGCGGGACGATCTCACCCACATGATTGTTCACGATCTACGTTCGCCGCTCACCACCGTTACCGGTTACGTCGATGCATTGGAACAAATGGCTTCGGATAAACTGAACCCGGACGAAGTAAAATGCGTCGCTGAGGCAAAACGGGGCGCTGTCGACATGCGCGACATGATTACAACCCTGCTCGACCTCAGTCGCCTGGAGGCCGGTGGAATGCCGCTGCGCTTGCAAGATCACAACCTCGCAGAGATCGCGCGCGAAGCTGCCAATCGATTTACGCCGGTTCTGCGGGGCCGCACCCTCCGGTGCGAGGTTCCGCCCGAACCGGTCTCAATCTCTTGCGACGGCGATGTCATCCGCCGGATTCTCGAGAACCTCATTAGCAATGCGTTGAAGTTCACAAAATCAACCGGCACGATCCGGGTGCGGGCTCAGTACAACGCGATCGCTGCGACCATCTCGGTCAGTGACGATGGCGAAGGGATACCGCGCGACCAGCATGAACGCGTCTTTGAAAAATTCGGACAAACAGACAGTGGCGGCAAACATCGGCATTCCACCGGAATCGGACTCGCCTTTTGCCGGCTTGCCGTGGAAGCGCACCATGGAAAGATCGGGCTTGAGAGCGAACCGGGAAAGGGGAGCACCTTCTGGTTCACGCTTCCGGTTCGCGAGCATGCTGCGGTGAAGAAGAATGACGGCGATCAGACTAGCACACGATTCGCCGCTAACCCATTCGATAAGCTCAGGGCAGGCTCCGCCGCCGCTGCAAAGCAGGCCCAGTGAAAAGCGGTGTCAGCGACACTTCTTTTAATCCCTGCGTCGGTTTCCCGGGCTGCGGCTTCTTTGGCGACTATAATCAGCTAGTTACCGGACCCGACGGTGTTGTGCATGCCGCCTGGAGCGACACCCGCGATGGAGCGAGCATGCAAATCTTCACGCAACCTATAACCCGGTAGTAGCCGCTTCAGCCGGGTAGCGGAAATTTGGGAAAGGACCGTGCGGCGACTGTCTGTCTCTCGGCCGAAGCGCCAGGAGGCTTGCAAACTCACGCGCAAACGAGCAACCTGACTCTCCCGTGACTCCAAATCCAAACAAAGCACTCTGGGGCAGCGGTTGATAGTTGAGAGTTGATGGTTGAGAGAAAAGCAGGACAGCCAGCACTCACACTCAAATGAATCCAAACAAAGCACTGTGGGAAAAAGGCGATTTCACGCGCATCGCCGAGACCATGCGCGAGAGCGGCGAAGCGCTCGTGCAGCGTCTCGGAATTACGAAAGGGATGAAGGTTCTCGATCTGGGATGCGGCGATGGGACTACGGCATTGCCGGCGGCGAAACTGGGAGCGGACGTAGTGGGAGTCGATATCGCGCGCAACCTGGTGGAAGCTGGGAATAAGCGGGCGGCGAAGCAGGGTTTGACCAACCTTAAGTTTCAGGAAGGTGACGCCTCGAATCTGGAGCAATTGCCGGACAAGGCGTTTGATCTCGTGATCAGTATCTTCGGAGCGATGTTTGCGCCGAAACCATTCGACGTGGCAAAGGAGATGGTGCGCGTGACCCGGCCCGGAGGTCGGATCGTGATGGGTAACTGGATTCCGAATGACCCAACGTTGGTGGCGCAGATTTTAAAAATCAGCTCAAGCTACACGCCGCCGCCGCCGGAAGGTTTCGTCAGCCCGATGACGTGGGGCATCGAGAGCAATGTGATCGAGCGGTTTGCCGCGGCCGGTGTTCCGGCAGAGAAAATCTCCTTCGCGCGCGACACGTTTACTTTCAACTTTCCCGGCACGCCCTCGGAGTTCGTGGATGAATTCAGGAAATACTACGGACCAACCATGAATGCCTTCGAAGCGGCGGAAAAGAACGGCCGAGCTGCTGATCTGCAGAGAGAGCTGGAAGAGCTTTTCAACCGGCAGAACAAAGGCACTACTGGAGTCACATCGATTCCTGCAACGTTCCTGCGCGTGACGGTGGCAGTCTGAAGTAAGAAGTAAGAAGTAAAAAGGAAGAAGTAAGAAGGAATTACGCAAGCACGAATGGTCCGAGCCGGACTGGCGTTAAATGACGAAGGAATGACGAACTCATGCTCATGATCGTGCTCAAGCTCGTGATCGATCAGAGATCAGAAATGAGAGGGAGAGCGGGCGGAGGGCAGATAACGGATAACCAGTAACCGATAACCGGCGAGGCGCGTGTGCTCCCCAGATGAATTAACTCTCAACTAAAGCGAGCCGCGAGCGAGCCGTACTCGCGAAGTAAACTATCGACTATCTTTTGGCCTCACCCCGATCTTTTGCGCGAAGGCGATGAAGCGCGGGTCGTCCTTGTAGGCGCGCAGGAAAGGATTGCTCAGCAGCTCGATCACACCGGAGTCGTGCGTGGTCCAGGCGTGCTCCAGCCATTCGAACATCTTCTCCGGCTCTTTGCGCAGGGCATAGACCTGGGCGATCTGGCTGCCGGAGGCGTCGGCGTTTTCGTCGATCAGTTTTTTCAGCGCCGCGTCGGCCTCGGCCTGGTCGCCGTGGGCAAAGTGAGCCAGCGCCAGGGCGTAGGTGCGCCAGAACGGATCGGTTTCCTGTTTCGCCAATTCCACTGCGGCGCCGGAGTTGCCGCGCAGGATCTGTATCACCGCCAGCTGCATGTAGTTCTGGGCGGACTGCGGCTGGAGCGCGATGGATTTCCTCACCGCCGCCTCGGCCTCGTCGTAGCGCCCGAGCGCGGTGAGACTGATCGCGAGGTTGAAGTGGGATGCAGTGCGTAACGGGTCGAGCGCAATCGCTTGCTGCCCGAGCGTAACCGCTTCGTCGAGCCTGCCAAGGGTGGAGATCACGTTGGCGAGATTGCTTGTCACGGCCGGATTCTGCGGCGCGAGTTCGACAGCGCGACGGTATTCCGCTTCGGCTCCAGCTAAATTGAAATCGACATTCTCAAAGATTCTGCCTTGTGCGGAATGCGCATCGGCGAGATTCGGATCCAGAGCGAGCGCGCTCTTGGCTGACGCACGGGCTTTTGCGATCGCCTCTTGTCCTTCTTTGAACGGAGGGTTGAAGTTGGTGGCCAGAATCAGCGCCACGTTCGACATCTTCGCGTAGGCGAGCGCATAACGCGGGTCGAGCCGGATCGCCTCCTCGTAGTAGCCGATCGCTTTGCGGGTATCCTCCGCGGTGCGGCGATTGTAGTAAAAATTTCCCTGCAAGAGCGCGTTGTAGGCCTCGATATTCTGGTTGGAAGGCGTGGCCGCGGTGGCCAACGGCGCGGTTTGCCCGTTGTTCCCCAGCAGGGCCACCTTGAGTTGTTTCGCCACCGCGCCGGCAATCTCCGATTGCACCGCGAAGATATCTTTCAGTTCCCGGTCGTAGGTTTCCGACCAGACATTGGCGCCGTCGCCCGATTTGATCAGCGCCACCGCGATGCGCACCCGATCGGCTGACTTACGCACGCTACCTTCGAGCAGGTAATAGACGCCGAGCTTTTCGCCGATCGTCTTGCTGTCGTCGGTCTTGCCTTTGAACTGAAAAGACGAGGTGCGCCCGATGACCTTGAGCTCCTGCAAACGCGAGAGCGAAGAGATGAATTCTTCCGACATGCCGTCGGAGAAGTACTCGTTAGCCGGATCGCCGGTGGAATTGACCAGCGGCAGCACCGCGATACTTTTTTCGGCTACGTTCGCGAGCGAGTGCGCTGGACCTCGGCGCACGACGTAGATGAACGCCGAGATAACTGCGGCCACCACCAGCAACGCAATCGCCGCTTCCGTCCAGCGCACGCGGCTGCGATGTTTCTTCAGCGCCTGGAATTTTTTCGGCAGCTGCGGATTACCAACCTCATCTGAGTAGAGATTGCTGACATCCAGACGGACGCCGTGTTTTACCTCGCATGAGCCAAGGTCGTGCAGGAGCGGCCGCCAACGGTCGTGTTGTTCCAAGTCTTCGGCGACGTGTTTGGAGAGCAGGATATGCCCGGCGTCCCCGCAATCCATCACTCGCTGGGCCATGTTGATGCCTGCCCCTGCTACGTTTGCGCGCTCGGTCACGTCCACCACGGCGCTGACCGGTCCGCTGTGAATGCCCATGCGTATTTGGAGGCGCGGGTTGCTCTTTAGCGCGCGGCTGATCTCAGACGCACACTGCGCGGGTTCCTCCGGACTTTTGTAGAAGACCAGCGCCATCCCATCGCCGGTCGGGATCTTTAAGATTCGGCTGGCTGCTTCCGCCTTCCGAAATTGCTCAGATTCACGAACAATCTCGTTTAGTTCCTGAATTCTGGCGTGCTGCTCATTAATAGAGAGCTTGGAGTAGCCGACAATGTCGAGGAAGAGCACATGCGCGATCTCGAGCTCAATTTCCCTCTTAGCTTCCACGGACACGGGGGCGGATTCTACTCGGTTGCGAGCGAAGGCTCTACATCATTCTTTGGGTGCTAACGAGGCTGCGATTGTCAAAGTCTGAAAAGAACCACGGATTAAACGGATAGCACGGATATGGCTCCGGCATGAAGATCAGGCGTGTCGTGAGCGTTAGGTTCTCGTGGGCGCAATACGCGTTTCCATTCCAATCGCGCATTCTTAAAATTGAGCAGAAGGGCCAGATCCAACCCTGTGATATTTAGATATCCGAGCATTTGAGCTACGTGCGTGTCGGTAAAACAGGAGACCACCTTGGGATCGACGATCACAGCATCATCAACAATCAGGTCAGGAATGAGGTTGCCAATCAACTCGCTGCGATAGGAAACAGGAAATGCTTTTTGGATCGAAAGACTGTGGCCACGGAGCTTCAACTCGATGATCATTGCGCGTTCATAGAGTTTTTCGTCCAGGCCCGGTCTTAACTCGTTCAGCACATCCATTGCGGCCCCGATGATCTTGCCACTCAACTCCTCGTGAATCATCTCTTCATCCGTTTTATCGGTGTGATCCGTGGTTTAATTGTCTTTCGGAGCTAACGAGGCCACGATTTTCTCAAAGCGGGGATCGCCGCGAAGCGGATCCCACCAGGGTAGCAACTTCAATCGCCCGTAACTGAGGACACTGGGGTTTTTCACAGCCGCAGCTAACCGTTCACATGCCAAATCCTTATCGCCCGCCCATGCCGCGGCAACCGCCGAATAGTGAAGCATATCCGTCCCGTTTGACATATCTTTGGATACCGGCATCAGCTCCAGGGCACGCCGGGTTTCCTCGAGTGCTTCCTTCTTCCGGCCGAGATTTGCATCAATCAGTCCAAGAATACAGATCGGAGGAGCAAAGTTCGGGTCGGACTGCACAAGTTTTTGCTGCTCCTCTCTTGCTCGGGTAAATGCGGCGCTTGCTTTTGCTTCATCGTGATGGAGCCGAGCGAGCAGTCCTTCACCGAGCGAGACACTCAGGAGAGTAGCATTATCTCCCCAGGTATTGTTCCCAAGCGCGCGAAGCGCATTGTCGAGAAAAGCAGGATCGCGTTCGGCAAAAGCACATAGCACCCAGGAATCCGCAATGCGGGGAAGCGCATCCGGATGCTGGACTCGAATTTCATCTATTATCCGATGAACCGGTCCCGGATCTGCCTTCCAATCAAGCGCAACCAACTGACGAGCTACGCGGGTCTCGAAATCATCGGGCTTGACCTCGATCGCACGATCGAGCACCCCGATTTGTTCGTTGTAACGCCTAAGGTACGAATAACTCAACGCGATCTGTTGCAGGGTGTAAAAATTGCGCGGATCAAGCTCAAGAGCGCGTTGGATAGATTGCAGTCCCTCCTCCGATTTGCCGCGCCGGCGAAAAATGTAGCCGGTAAGCTCGAAGATTTCCGGGTTATTTGGCAATGTCCGGCGCGCGAGTTCGAGTTCCGTCAAGGCTCCGTCGTAATCGCGATAACCGTAGTACAAGTGCGCAGCGCGTACGAGGTGAGATTCACCCGCTTCCGGTCGCAGCCGAATGGCTCCTTCCACCGCGGCGTCCGCTTTGGCGAGGCGTGCTGATGTGTGATCGAGACCTAACGCGTAGAGCTGGTCGTGTGCACGGGCGAGCTGGCACTGGGCAACGAAGAACGAAGAATCACGCTCTAGTGCCTGGTTCAATAATGTTACGGCTTCGTCGAGCTTTTTCCCTGCGATTGCGCTAAAGGCCGTGGTTAACATTAGGTTCTTGGCGCGACTGTAGAGATCGAATGCGGCGACATCGTTCGTGGGGCGCTGCTCGATCGCACTCTTCTCGCTCGGTGAAAGCTTGGCTTGCAACTGGTCGGCAATGGCTTTGGCGATCTCGCTTTGAATGGCAAAGACATCCGCCAGGTCACGATCGTAAGTTTGTGCCCAGAGATGCGCGTCGTCGCGAGCATCGATCAGCTGCGCATTCACCCGCACACGATTGCTCACGCGTTGCACGCTGCCTTCCAGCAAGTGAGCGACTCCAAGCTCTTGTCCGATTTTGCGGAGATCGCGTGCGACTCCGCTCTTGTACTGCATCACTGACGAACGGCTGATCACTTTCAGGTCGGCGATTTTCGCGAGGTCGGTCAAAATCTCATCCTGCACGCCATCGGTGAAGAAAGCGTTCTGTTTGTCATCGCTGAGATTGTCGAAGGGAAGCACTGCAATACTCTTCTCCGGAACGGCCCCTGTGCCTGACGCTTGAGCCGCTTCCATCGTGGCGGGACCGGCCCGTTTTTCTTGTGCCGATGAGTCAGGCGGCTGGCGGGCGATATCCATCGACGCAGCATGCCGCGACCATAGAATCGCTCCGATAACCAGCGCGGCGATCAAAAGAGCGGCAACAGCAAAAATCCAAGCTCGGCTTTTCTTTTCTCGAACTACCGGCGCGGCCCCTTTCCGCGCCTGCCGGAATTTTTGTGGCACCTCCGGATTACCAAGCTCTTCAGTATAAAGATTGACCACCGCTACGTGCGCACCGTGTTTCACTTCCGCCTCACCCAGATCATGGAGGTGCTTCTGCCAGTGCCCGAGGTGTTGCAGGTCTTCTGCCACATGCTTTGACAACAGGATGTGTTCGGCATCGCCACAATCCATCACCCGCTGGGCAATGTTGATGCCGGCGCCAGCGATGTTCGCCCGACCGCTCACGTCCACTACCCCGCTCACCGGACCGCTGTGCACACCCATGCGCAACCGCAGCTCGGGATGCTCTTTAACCGCGCGACTGATCTCAAGGGCGCATTGCACCGGCGCTTCGGGGGTGTTGTAAAACACCAGCGCCATCCCGTCGCCGGTCGGGATAGTGATCAGCCGGTGGTTCGCTTCCGCTTTACGGAACTGTTCCGTGCCGCGAACAAGCTCGTTCAGCAGCTCGATTAGTCGACGCTGTTGATCAATGAGTAACTTGGAGTAGCCGACAATGTCGACAAAGAGGACATAGGCGATTTCAAGTTCGATCTCCTTCTTAACTTCCACGGACACGGCGGCCAATTCTACTCGGTCACGGTCGAAGGCTCTACATCATTCTTTAGGTGCTCTGTGGTGGCAGGCGTGCCGCCTGCAAACGTTTCCGGCCACAGATTTGCGGCCGACACGGCCGCCTCTACAGTGTCATTCTTTAGGCGCTAACGAGGCAACCCCCCTCGCCAAGGCTCCGGCGCGGCAAGCGATTTGCCGCTGTGGTGGCAGGCGTGCCGCCTGCGAATGTGCAGAACTGCAGCCGATACGGCTGCCTCTACAGTTTCGGCGCGAGATCGGCTACGATTTTCTCAAAACGCGGATCGCCGCGGAGCGGATCGTACCAGGGCAGCAGTTTCAGTCGGCCATAACTGAGGAAACAGGGTAGTTGTGCTGCTTTCGCAAGATTTTCCAAGGCGAGATCTTTCTCGCCCACCCATGCGGCGACGATTCCCGAATAGTGGATCATGTCCGCTCCGTTTAACGCATCCTTTTCAAGCGGCACCAACTCGACGGCGCGCCGGGCTTCGCGCAATGCATCTTCTTTTCGGCCGAGGCCGGCATCGATCAGCGCCAGAGTGCATACCGCTGGGCCAAAATCCGACTGCTCCTGCACTATTTTTTCCTGCGCAGGTCGAATCGCTGCGAACGCGGCGCGTGCTTTGTTTTCGTCTTTCATCATGCGCGCGAGCAGCCCGCGGCCGAAGGCCGTGCTCAACTGCGTTTGGTTGTCGCCAAATTGCCCGTCGGCCAATGCCGTAAGAGCCAATTCGGCCGAAGCTGCATCGCGCTCCGCCAAAGCACAAATAAACCACAAATCGGCAACACTTTTCACCGCTTCCGGTTGTTTGGCGCGAAGTTCATCAATCGCTTGACGTAATGGTCGAGTGTCAGCTTTCCAATCGAAGTAAATGAGCGCGCGCGCCCCCGTCGTCTCAGGATCATCGGGTTTAATCGACAAGGCGCGATCGTCCGTGGCAATGACATCGGGAAACCGACGAAGCAACTGGTAGCTGAGGGAGAGCTGCTGAAGGGTGAAGAAATTCCGCGGATCCAATTCTGCGGCGCGTTGCAAACTACGCACTCCGTCTTCGTGTGCACCTCGACGACGCGCGATAAAACCAGTCAGCTCGAAGATCCGCGGCGAATTGGGCGTCGTGCCGCGTGCGACCTCTAGCTCGGCGAGTGCGCGATCATAATCGCGATAGGCCGAGTAGTAATGATTGGCGCGTGCGAGATGTGTTTCGCCGGCATTCGGCTGTAGCTGCGACAACGCTTGCAGGGCTTTTTCGGCTAAAGCAAGCCGCTCTGGAGTGCGGTCAATCGCAAGGGTATAAAATTGATCATGGGCTTGCACCAGCTGGTATTGCGCGGCGAAGAAGGAGGGATCACGGGCGAGCGCTTGGTTCAGTAAATCAATTCCCTGCCGCACATTCTGCGCGCGAATCGCACTGAAGCCGGTGTTTAGAATCAGATCCTTCGCCCGGCTGTACAGTTCAAAGGCAGCGACATCTGTCGTTGGGCGCTGCTCGATAGCACTCTTCTCCGCCGGCGAGAGCTTAGCCTGCAACTGATCGGCAATGGCTTTTGCGATCTCGCTTTGAATGGCGAAAACATCGGCCAGGTCCCGATCATACGTTTGCGCCCAGAGATGCGCATCGTTGCGCGCGTCGATCAGCTGCGCGTTGACCCGCACGCGATTGCTCACGCGTTGCACGCTGCCCTCCACCAAATGCGCGACCCCCAGCTGCTGTGCGATCTCGCGCAGGTTGCGCGCGGCTCCAGTCTTGTACTGCATCACCGAGGTGCGACTGATGACTTTCAGGTCCGCGATTTTGGCGAGGTCAGTCAAAATTTCGTCCTGCACTCCGTCGGTAAAAAAAGCGTTCGCCTTTTCTTCGCTCAGATTTTCGAAAGGCAGGACTGCGATGCTCTTTTCAGGCAGGGCGGCCGGAACAGTTGTGGCAGGAGCGGCAGCGGGTACGGCGGTTGTGCCGCTACTAGTCGCGACTGGGGCCGAACGCCACGACAAGAAATATCCGCCCAGAGCAAGCGCTGCCACGATTATGACGGCAGCAACGATCATCCAGCTCCGGCTTGTTCTTGGCTTTTCAGCTGCGATCGGCACCGCCGCTACTGCTTTATGGCGCGCCTGGAGAAACTTCTGCGGCACTTCGGGATTACCGAGCTCTTCGGTGTAGAGGTTTACCACCGACACATGGGCACCGTGTTTCACTTCCGCCTCACCCAGATCGTGCAGATGCTTTTTCCAATGGCCAAGCTGTTCCAAATCTTCCGCTACATGCCTGGAAAGCAGGATGTGCTCGGCATCGCCACAATCCATCACTCGCTGGGCAATGTTGATGCCGGCGCCGGCGATGTTGGCACGTCCACTCACATCGACCACTCCGCTAACCGGGCCGCTGTGCACCCCCATGCGCAGCTTGAGGTCGGGATGCTCCTTTACCGCTCGGCTGATCTCCAGCGCACATTCCACCGGCGCTTCCGGGGTGTTGTAAAAAACCAGCGCCATTCCATCGCCGGTCGGAATTGTAATCAGCCGATGGTTCGCTTCGGCTTTGCGGAACTGTTCCGTGCCGCGGACAATTTGATTCAATAGCTCGAGGGAGCGGCGCTGTTGATCAATCAATAACTTGGAGTAGCCGACTATATCGACGAAAAGGACATAGGCTATCTCGAGTTCAATCTCCTTTTTAACCTCTGCGGACACGGCAGCGGATTCTACTCGGTTGCGACCGAAGGCTCTACATCATTCTTTCGGCGCTAACGCGGCTACCCGCCTTCGCCAAGGCTCCAGCGTGGCGGGCGATTTGCCGCTGTAGTGGCAGGCGTGCCGCCTGCAAGAATGTGCAGACCTGCAGCCGACACCCGCCTTCGCATGCTATGGCTTTAATGATTTTTTCGAAGCGCGGGTTCTTCTGGTCCCAGATTTGCGGCCGACACGGCCGCCGCTACAGGAGGCTGCAGAAGATAGTGTTCCGCGAGGCGCCGAAGTCCGAGCCGGACTGGCGTTGTTCAATCGTTGAAGCGTTAAAGCGTTCGAGCGGGGAAGAGAAGTTCATTTCGGGTAGCAGCCGAAACCAGCAGGCTAGCAGCCTGCGCTCCCCGGAGGAAAGGAGCCAGCTTCTAGGCGGACGCGGTCGAGGAGCTTTGCTGAATCAGCAAGTCCAGCTTGTTTAGATCGATCGGTTTAACCAGATGATGTTTGAATCCTGCTTCGTGACTCTTGCGGACGTCGTCTTCCATCCCAAAACCGGTTAGAGCAATTCCAAAAACGGGGCGGGCAGAACGCAATTTCTTGATTAAATCGATGCCACTTCCATCCGGCAGTCCCAGATCGCTGATTAGCACGTCGAACTGATCCGCGGCGCTGAGCTCGATTGCGGATTCAACATTGTTTGCGGATTCAACATGGTAACCGCGCAGCCGAAGCAAATTCGTAAGCGATCGATTGGTGTCCTCGTGATCTTCCACCAATAGGATCCGCTTGCTTTGCCGATGTGGCGTTGCCGCCAGGACGGGAGGCGCAGCCTTTTCATCTGCCTTTGCGCTGGTTGGGAACGTCACCATAAACCTGGCGCCTTGATTCCAACCGGCGCTCTCCGCCCTAATGGTTCCCCCATGTGCTTCGACTAACGTCTTGCTGATGGCCAGGCCCAGCCCGAGGCCGCCGAACTTCGTTCGACCGCCCTGCTCAAAGGCGTCAAAGATTTTCGGCAATGCTGCTGCCTCGATTCCAGCGCCGGTATCGGCGACTTCAACTCGAAGTTGGCCATTAGAGTCGTTACTCGTGGAAATGGAAATCTGCCCATCCCTGGGCGTAAATTTGACCGCGTTCTTGATTAGATTCCAAAATATTTGCTGCACCCGCGCCGGGTCGGCTCGGAGATAAACTTTTTGGGCAGCGAGTTCAAGTCGCAGAGCCAGGTGTTTCTGCTCGATGTCGGCATGACAAATCTCGACCGCATTACGCAAAAGCGTGTGGGCATCAACGACCTCAAAATTGAGCTGGACCTTGCCCTTGCTAATGCGGGTGAGATCAAGGAGATCGTCGATCAAACGGGCTTCCAATTCGACATTGCGCCGGATGATTTGGAGTGACTCCTGCATGTTTTCAGGAGAAGCCTTCTGGTTTTCGAGCGCGAGCGCGGACGCGAGCACGGGCGTAAGCGGAGTGCGCAATTCGTGACTAAGCATGGCGAGAAATTGATCCTTGGCCAGGTTTGAACGCGCCTTTTCCTGGAGTTCGACGTTCGTTTTCTGAAGTTCTTCCTGACGGTTTTGCAGTTCGGCGGCGAGCGATTGCGATTGTTTGAGCAGATCCTCCGTTCGGGTATTGGCCTGGATGGTATGAAGAACGATGCCAAGGCTCTCCGCCAACTGATCGAGAAACGCCTGGTGAGTTGGGTTGAACCGATCGAGGGAAGAAAGTTCCATCACGGCCTTTACTTCTCCCTCGAACAAAATTGGCAGGACCACGATGTTCATCGGACGTGATTCGCCCAGACCGGAACTCACCTTCACGTAGTCAGTCGGCACATTGGCCAAAAGAATCCGTTGTTTCTCGATTGCCGCCTGCCCCACCAGACCTTCGCCCAACCGGAAGGCAGTCTTCACGCCGTTGCTTCCGGTCTGGGCGTAACTGGCGAGAAGCTTCAGTTCCGGATAATCGCCCAAAGTGTTCATGATATAAAAAACGCCGTGCTGCGCCGAGACAACCGGCGCTAACTCCGAAAGAATCAACTTACCGACGTTCAATAGGTCGCGCTGGCCCTGAAGCATCCGGGAAAACTTCGCCAAATTTGTTTTCAGCCAGTCCTGCTCTTCGTTCCGCAAGGTCGTTTCTTTCAAATTGCCGATCATCTCGTTGATGTTGTCTTTTACGAACGCGACCTCGCCTTGCGCTTCCACTTGAATCGAACGGGTCAGATCCCCTTTCGTGACCGCCGTAGCGACGTCGGCAATGGCGCGAAGCTGCGTCGTCAGATTTGCTGCCAGCCGATTTACGTTGTCGGTCAAATCACGCCACGTTCCCGCCGCGCCCGGCACGCTTGCCTGGCCGCCTAACTTTCCTTCAACACCCACCTCGCGGGCTACCGTCGTTACTTGATCGCCGAAAGTGGCCAGCGTTTCCGTCATGCTGTTAATGGTATTGGCAAGTTCCGCGATTTCGCCCTTCGCTTCGACGAGCAACTTTTGCTTCAGGTCGCCCCCGGCAACGGCAGTCACGACTTTGGCAATCCCGCGCACCTGGTCCGTCAGGTTGCCGGCCATAAAATTCACGCTGTCTGTCAGATCTTTCCACGTCCCGGCCACACCCTTAACCACGGCCTGCCCGCCGAGTTTGCCTTCCGTGCCTACTTCGCGAGCCACACGAGTCACTTCCGAAGCAAACGAATTGAGCTGGTCCACCATGGTGTTGACCGTGTTTTTCAACTCCAGAATCTCGCCCTGCACATCGACCGTGATTTTTTTCGACAGGTTCCCGGTCGCAACTGCAGTCGTCACCTCAGCAATATTGCGCACCTGCGCAGTGAGATTGCCGGCCATTGAATTCACGCTGTCAGTCAGATCTTTCCAGGTGCCGGCCACGCCTTCTACCTCGGCCTGGCCACCGAGTTTTCCTTCGCTGCCCACCTCCCGCGCCACCCGTGTTACTTCCGAGGCGAACGAACGAAGTTGATCCACCATCGTGTTGATCGTGTCCTTAAGTTGCAAAATCTCTCCGCGCACATCCACCGTGATTTTCTTGGACAAGTCGCCGTTTGCGACCGCGGTCGTTACCTCAGCAATATTGCGCACCTGCCCGGTGAGGTTGCCGGCCATCGAATTCACGCTGTCGGTCAAATCCTTCCACGTCCCGGCGACTCCGTGCACATCTGCCTGGCCCCCTAATCTTCCTTCGGTTCCTACCTCGCGGGCCACGCGCGTCACTTCCGCCGCGAAGGAACTGAGCTGGTCCACCATGGTGTTGATGGTGTTCTTCAACTCCAGAATTTCCCCCTTTACGTCGACGGTGATCTTTTTCGACAAGTCGCCGTTTGCGACCGCGGTCGTTACCTCAGCAATATTGCGCACCTGCCCGGTGAGGTTGCCGGCCATGAAATTCACGCTGTCGGTTAGGTCTTTCCACGTGCCGGCTACACCATGCACGTCTGCTTGTCCTCCCAGTTTTCCTTCCGTGCCTACTTCGCGAGCCACGCGCGTTACCTCCGCCGCGAAGGAACTGAGCTGGTCCACCATGGTGTTGATGGTGTTTTTCAGCTCCAGGATTTCGCCGCGCACATCGACGGTGATCTTTTTCGACAGGTCACCCGTGGCGACCGCTGTCGTCACATCAGCAATATTGCGCACCTGGCCAGTCAAATTGCCGGCCATGGAATTCACGCTGTCGGTCAAATCTTTCCAAGTGCCGGCAACGCCGCTGACCTCGGCCTGACCGCCCAGAATTCCTTCGGAACCGACTTCACGGGCGACACGAGTCACTTCCGAGGCGAACGAGCTGAGCTGGTCCACCATGGTGTTAACCGTGTTCTTGAGTTCCGCGATTTCGCCTTTCACATCGACTGTGATCTTTTTCGAGAGGTCGCCATTTGCGACAGCGGTGGTAACAAGGGCGATGTTCCGGACCTGTGCGGTCAAGTTACCCGCCATGAAATTCACGCTGTCGGTCAGGTCTTTCCAGGTGCCGGAAACGCCCGGCACTTCAGCCTGGCCGCCGAGGATTCCTTCCGAACCCACTTCGCGGGCTACACGCGTCACTTCCGAGGCGAACGAGCTCAGTTGATCAACCAGCGTGTTGATCGTGTTCTTCATCTCGAGGATTTCACCCCGGACATCGACTGTGATTTTTTTCGAAAGATCGCCGTTCGCAATCGCGGTTGTAACTTCGGCAATATTGCGCACCTGCGCGGTCAGATTGCCGGCCATCATGTTCACGTTATCGGTCAAATCTTTCCACGTGCCGGCGACACCTCTGACATCCGCCTGACCTCCAAGTTTTCCGTCGCTGCCGACTTCACGCGCCACGCGAGTCACTTCCGAAGCAAACGAACGCAGCTGATCCACCATGGTGTTGATCGTGTCTTTTAACTCCAGAATCTCTCCGCGCACATCGACCGTGATTTTTTTCGACAAGTCCCCGGTCGCAACAGCGGTGGTGACGTCGGCAATGTTACGCACCTGCGCGGTAAGATTGCCGGCCATCGAATTCACGCTGTCGGTTAAGTCCTTCCACGTGCCGGCGACACCTTTCACCTCAGCCTGACCGCCCAGTTTTCCTTCCGTGCCTACTTCACGCGCCACGCGTGTCACCTCAGAAGCGAAAGAACTAAGCTGGTCCACCATCACGTTGATCGTGTTTTTCAACTCCAGAATTTCGCCTTTCACGTCGACAGTGATCTTCTTGGAGAGATCCCCACGCGCGACCGCAGTCGTCACCGCGGCGATATTGCGCACCTGGCCTGTCAGATTGCGCGCCATGAAATTGACCGAATCAGTCAGGTCCTTCCACGTCCCGGAAACGCCTTCGACCCGGGCTTGTCCGCCGAGAATTCCTTCCGAGCCAACTTCGCGGGCCACGCGCGTCACTTCCGATGCAAACGAACGAAGCTGGTCCACCATCACGTTGACCGTGTCTTTCAGTTCCAAAAATTCGCCTTTGACATCGACGGTGATCTTCTTGGTCAAATCGCCATTAGCCACTGCCGTGGTTACTGTCGCGATGTTTCGGACCTGGGCAGTAAGGTTGCCGGCCATGAGATTGACGTTCTCGGTCAAATCCTTCCAGGTCCCGGCCACACCTTTCACTTTCGCCTGGCCGCCCAGTTTTCCTTCCGTGCCCACCTCGCGCGCCACACGGGTTACTTCCGACGCGAACGCGCCGAGCTGATCGACCATCGTGTTGACCACTTTTGCCGTGCGTTGAAACTCGCCTTCCAGCGGATGACTCTCGATTTCCGTCGCCATCGTTTGCGATAAATCTCCCTTCGCAACCGCCCCGATCACGCGCGCCATTTCGCTCGTCGGTTGGACCAAATCCCCGATCAGATCGTTAACCGACCGAATCGCATCTGCCCACGAATCTGAAACATCTCCCAGCGACGCGCGCTGCGTAATTCGCCCTTCCTTACCAACAACGCGCCCGATTCTTTCCAGCTCCTTGGTCATTCGCTGATTGATCGCGATGACATCGTTAAATGTACCGGCGATCTTGCCAGCCAGTCCTGTCCACTCATCCGGCAGTCGCGCGGAGAAATCGCCGCGTTTGAACGCCATCAGCGCTTTAAGTAATTGTTTTGTGTCGACTTCGTTGTCTTTAGGTCGCGAACCGTTTCCTGGCCGAACCGCGGACCCAGAGGTGGTCTTCTTCATGAGTAGTCAAAAATAAGGGGACGTGGTTGGAAGTAGCGAACTCCAAGCGTAAGAAAAATGCCCCATAACGCACCAGCGCAAATCAATCGCACAAGGTTGTTTCGCGGCAAAGGAGCATTTCCCGCGCCGGTTGAATTGATTTGGTTTGCAGAAAGGAACGCGCGCTGTCACGTTTGCGGCGCTGTTTTTTTGTATCAAGTGATCGACGGGGTCGTGGGCGATCGAATCTGAAAGGAGAAAACGTTATGAATGGTTCAACTTCCATGGGCGGTAAAGGCAATATGATCTGGGGGATTCTCATGCTGATCTGCGGGTTTTTGGCGATCGGTCTGCCGTTCGCCTCCGGAATCGGCGTTGCGATCGTGATCGGCTGGGTCTTGCTCGCCACCGGGGTCTGGCATTTGCTCTTCGGGTTTCGATCGGGCAGCGGCATCGGCGGTTTTCTCTGGCAACTGTTGCTCGCGATCGTTTACGGCGCGGCCGGGCTCATGCTACTTTTTCGCCCGCTCGCCGGTCTCGCCTGGCTCACCCTGGTGCTGGCAACGTTTCTCCTGATCGAAGCCGTGCTCGAGTTTATTCTTTATTTCAATATCCGTGGCCGGGTGAATGCCGGCTGGGTTTTGGTCGATGCCATCATTACGCTCCTGCTCGGGATCCTAATCTGGGCGCACTGGCCCTCTAGCTCAATCTGGGCGATAGGAACGCTCATCGGCATTAGTCTGATCTTCAGCGGTATCTCGCGTTTGATGTTGTCGTCAGCGGCTTCGCGCGGAGCGACCACCGCGCCGAGACCAGCGGTCTGACGAAGCGTTGAAGGGTTAAACGGTTGAAGCGTTCCGCCTTCGCCAAGGCTGCGGCGCGACAAGTGAAGCGTTGAATGGTTAACGTTTCTTGTATGCGAAGAAACCGCGACTTCGGATGATCTCGGCGACTTGCGGTGGCACCATTTCGTCCCAGCTTTCGTCGCCGGCGGCGATGCGCTTGAGTACGTCCCGTGAAAATATCGACAGATATTTCGGATTGTAGTTATCAAGCTGCACGAAACTGCCACGACGGACGAGATAGTCGTAGAGTGGTTGCAAGTCATCTGTCACCTTGACGGTGTGAATGGTTTGTAACTCCTCGGTGGGGCTTCGCTGCAGCGGATAGACGTAAATCTTCAAGTCGTTCTTCAGGAGACGCCCGAAGTTCTCCAGAATGCCGCCGGGCAGTTGCGTATAATATTTTTCGTCGAACAACTCATAAATACTCGGTACACCCAGGACGATGCCGATGCGTTCGCGTGTCCGCCAGGAGAGATAAGCGGCGAGCCGGTGGTATTCGAAGTAATCGGAGATGAGCACGGTCATGCCGCATGCGGCGAGGATCTCCGCGCGCGCGAGGAAATCGCGACGGTCTACCTCCGTGCCGCCGGCCAGCAGATTGCGCATGGTCAGTTCCATGAGAGAGAGGACGGGCTTGTCCGCCACTGCGGGGTTTTCTTTGAACTTGGCCAGGGCGCATTTCAACATGTCGAGGTTGACGTAGGTGACCGGACGAAAACTGCCGCGTTCGACCAGAACGGCCTTGTTATGCAACATATCGGAAGGCTGCAGCACCTCGCGGTTCGGACCGAACATGGCGGCGCCGCTCAATCCCAGCTGCACGAGCTTGAGCGCCATGATGCGGTTGTCCACGTTGCGAAATTCGATTCCGCTGAACTCGAGCATGTCGATCTCGATACGACGTGTGGTGAGGTTATCGAGTAGCGACTCGACGAGTTCCTCCGGCACGTGACTTAGGAAGAACGCGCCGTAGCAAAGGTTAACTCCCACGATGCCGAGCGCCTCTTGTTGGGCCGATGCTTCCTCGTCCAGCATGCGCACATGCATCACGACCTGGCTGGGCTGATCGTTGGCGCGGCTCTGAAATTTTATGCCCATCCAGCCGTGACACTCGTTGGTGCCACGATAGCTCCGCGCCACCACTGTATCGGCGAATGCGAAGAACGACGTGGTATCGGCGCGTTCCTGCCCCAGGCGCTCAACGTCGAGATCAAACTCACGGTCGAGCATCGCCTGCAGCCGGTTGCGCGAAACATAGCGATCAGCGTGCCCGTAGATGGCGTCGCTTACTTTCATGTCGTAAGCCGACATGCTCTTCGCGACCGTCCCCGCGGCGCCGCCGACCCGGAAAAACCAGCGCACCACCTCCTGGCCCGCGCCAATCTCGGCAAATGTGCCGTACCAACGCGGATCGAGATTAATCTTCAGCGCCTTGGAATGGGTGTCGATCGCTGCCTCTTTCACGGCGTCAGAACAGAAAACTTAGTAAACCCCCAGTAGATGAAACGCGAGAGTGATTTCGGCGGTCCAACCCACAAGCCCGCTTCACACTGCCCACTCTTTCTCGCGCTTGATCTGCCGTTTGTATAAGGATAAAGGCACATTTCGACACATGTCTCCTCTCCTGATTAAGATTAGCAAAGATTTCGCTACCATCTGGACGACGATCGATCCAATCGGGAACGTGGCGTTGTTTGCCGGGTTGACCGCTGCCCTTTCGCGAGCAGATCGGCACTTGACGGCGCTGCGTGCTGTGATTTACGCCACTATCATCCTCGTGGGCGCCATGACCGCCGGCCAAGTCATTCTCGACGCGATCGGCATTCACATGCACTCGCTCAAAGTGGCTGGCGGCGTCATTCTGTTCCTTTTCGGTGTGCAAATGCTTTTCGGGAAATTGGATTCGAAGACGGAAAAATCGCCGGAGGACGGGCGTGACCTGGCAGTGTTCCCCCTGGCGGTGCCTGCCATCGCCGGGCCGGGCGCAATGATGGCGATAATTGTTTTGACCGATAACGATGTTTATACCGTGCCGGAGCGAATCCAAACCGGCGTTGTGCTTCTGGTAGTGCTCGTCGTGACCTATCTCCTGCTGCTTTTTTCGGATGGGATTCTGCGGGTGATCGGTCGGCAGGGCGCGTCCGTCCTGGTGCGGGTAATGGGACTCATCCTTTGCTCGCTGGCAGTGGAAATCGTGCTCACTGCGCTGGCGGTGGGAAGCTGGGCGCCAGTTCCGCCGCGGTAGAGTCCGAGCTCTCCACGGCGAGTCCTCGACCGGAATGCCGGAATCGCATCGGTCTCGGAGCCGCGGTCAGCGACCGAGGCTACAGAAGTGCGCTGTCCATCAATCCGGCGGGCGTGGCTCGTTTCCCGGATGTTTCGGGTGATGATGAGTGTAACGGAAATAAAGATTTCGCAGGTAAACCGGCAGTGGAAATAACGCGCTCAACACCCCGACCGAGTCATGGCGGTAAAAGGCGAAATAAATCAGTAACAGGATCGAGCCCAGTGCACTGCATTCCCAAAAACCGACCGGAATGATGCTTTTGCGGGCGCGCTCCGATGCGATCCACTGAATGATGAAGCGCGCTCCAAAGACGAGGTTACCGCTCCAGCCCAGAATCTTCCAGCCGTTGACTGTGACCCCTGTGATCGCTGCATCAACAATCAAATAAAAGCTGTGCATGGCGGGACGTTGCCGGAGAACGCAGGCCGTCGCGAGTCTTTTCCCTCGGACATTTTCGTTTAAGCTGTGCCGGTGGAATCGATCTGGGACCGGGCCAATGCGCAGTTGCGCGACCTCGCCGTTTATCAGCCGGGCAAACCGATCGAAGAGACTGCGCGCGAGCTGGGATGCGAACCGGCCGAGATCATCAAGCTGGCGTCGAACGAAAATCCTCTTGGTCCGTCGCCAAAAGCAATTGCAGCGATGCGCGAGGCCATTGAAAACGCGCATCTTTATCCCGACGGGGGCGCGTTTTATTTGCGTAACGCCCTTGCCAAAAAGCTAAACATTACGCCGGCTCACATCATTCTTGGCAATGGCTCGAACGAGATCATCGAGCTGCTCGCTCATGCTTTCGTGGAGCGCGGCGACGCCATTGTCGCGTCCGAGCATGCTTTTGTTGCTTACAAAATCATCGCCCGAGTTTTTGGTGCGGAAACAATCGAAGCGCCGAGCCGCGACTACGGCCATGATCTTGACGCCATCCTCGATGCTGTCACCGATCGGACCGAGATTATTTTCATCGTTAATCCGAATAACCCGACCGGCACATTCTTACCAGCTGATACCGTCGAGCGTTTCATGGCGCGCGTGCCACCACATCTCATCGTCGTTTTCGACGAAGCCTATTACGAATTCGTCGACCGGATGCCCGACACTCTACGTTACATCCACGAAGGTCGAAGCGTTGTCGTGCTGCGGACGTTCTCCAAAATTCATGGACTCGCGAGTGTACGCGTCGGCTACGGGATTGCCCGGCCGGAATTGATCGAGGTGCTCCAGAAAGCGAGACAGCCGTTTAACGTCAATGGCATCGGCCAGATCGGCGCATTAGCTGCGCTGGCCGATGAAGAACATCAGCGCAAAACGAAAGAGTTGACCGACGAGGGGCGCGCCTATTTCGAAAAAGAATTTACCGCGATGCGGCTCCCATTTGCACCCAGCGCGGCGAATTTCGTTCTCGTGAATGTCGGCGACGGCCTTTCGGTTTTTCGCGCTCTGCTCGAGCGCAAAGTCATCGTGCGCGCGATGAAAGGCTATAACTTGCCGGAATGGGTCCGCATTACCATCGGCACGATGGAGCAGAACCGAAAATGCGTCGCTGCCTTGCGCGAAGTGATGCACCCGTAGCACAGCCATCTAATGCCAGTCCGGCTCGGACCTGTAGGGCCAACGGGCATCTTGCCCGTTGATGACAGCAGCGCAATGACCAGGCAAGATGCCCGGTCTACCCCACAGGGTCCGAGCCGAACTGGTGTTGGAAGCCTGTGCTACGCGCGCCGCTCCCTTCGAATCATCAACTTCAGTCCCGACCAAACTTCATCGACCGCGCATACCTTGATATCGACCAGTCCCGTCGGCAGCGCTACGTCGCGAATCGTGTCCTCAGTAATGTCGGTCTTAACTCCAGCAGATTTCTTCGGCCACGAAACCCAGATTACTCCATCAGGAAGGATTTTGGCCCGATAGGATTTCAACTTCGCTTTCAGCTCAGACGCCGAAGTCGCGAAAAGATGGACGAATTCGATGTCTGATTTCGGATGAGTAAGCCACTTGACGTGGACGTCCGCAGGCAGGGCAAGTAAAGAACGGTAATTCTTAGGGCCGCCATCGATGCATGCGGACATTTCAGGGCGGTAGCCCAGTTTCTTCCAAAGGGGAGTGCCTGAATATCCAGCCATAGCTCCGTTTGCGGTCTTGTCGCAGTATTGTATCGATATTTATGACGGCGGAAGCCAACTTATTTCCGTTCCGTATCGGCCTGAGGTGAATCGTTCAGTTGTCCCGCGAGAAACGATCGCGGCCATTTCTACTGCGGCTGGTGAGGCCGCTATCGCGCTGGTGCGAATCTCAGGCGAAAACGCGATCGAAGTCGCGAGCAAAATTTTTCGCGGGAAGCATCCGCCGTCAGACCTGGAATCGCACACTCAACATCTTGGCCAAATCATTGAAAACGGCAGTGTGATTGATCAGGCGATGTTGTCGGTCCATCGCGCGCCCCAGAGTTATACGGGTGAGGATTTAATTGAAATTAGCTGTCATGGTGGTGCACTGGTCACGGCCAAGGTTTTGGAAACGTGTTTGCGGGCGGGCGCGCGTCCGGCGCGACCCGGGGAATTTACCGAGCGCGCCTATCTCAATGGCAGGATCGATCTCACGCAGGCTGAAGCCGTCATCGATTTGATTCGCGCGCAAACGGACCTGGCGTTGCGCTCCGCGACCGAACAATTGCGTGGCCGATTGGGAGACGAATTTCGCGGGTTACAGCAGCGGCTCATCGAAATCATTGCCCACGTCGAGGCGTCGATGGATTTCCCGGAGGAAGGAATTTCGCCGGATGATACCGGGGCAATTCGGAACCGCCTTTTCTCATTGCAAAACGACATCGATAAACTAATCGCGACTGCCGAGACCGGTCGAATTTTGCGAGAGGGACTGCGCGTTGTGATTTTCGGCGCGACCAACGCGGGCAAATCGAGTCTGCTCAATCGCATGCTCGGATTTGATCGCGCGATTGTGAGTGAAATACACGGCACCACCCGTGATTCCATTGAAGAACGAATCAACCTGCGCGGGATTGCACTGCGGTTGTTTGATACAGCCGGCTTGCGCGCACCGGAGAATCTGGTGGAACGCGAAGGGATCGAACGCACTCAGCGCGTCCTCGAAGCGGCCGATCTCCGTTTGCACATCGTCGATTCCAACGCTCCGCCCCCTGGCGATTTCAAAACGAATGGGAACGAGATGCTCATCTTAAACAAGAGTGATCTGCCGGCGCACGATGATTGGTCGGAGTCGGATGCGATCCGGATTTCCTGCAAAACCGGGGCCGGTCTAAGGGAGCTGGCCGATGAAATTTATCGACGGATCGGAGGAGCAAAAGTGAGTGCGGAGAGTCCGGTCGCGATCAATGCTCGTCACCGCGAACAATTGCGTCGCGGCTCGGAGGCTATTGTGCGTGCGATAGGAGCGATCGACGCTGCAGCGACGCCGGAAATGTTTGCGATTGATTTGCGTGAAGCGCAGCACGCCTTCGAAGAATTGCTTGGCGGTGGCGACGAAGAAGCGGTGCGCGACGCCATCTTCAGCCAGTTTTGCATCGGGAAATGATTTCCGGCGCAAATGACCGAATGATTCGGTGCATTAAATGATCTACGAGCGTCTTGCTTCGGCCGCTGCTCTTTGCGCTTGATCCGGAAACCGCGCATCAATTCGCGCTCGCGTGCTTGCGCTTCACCGGACCCTTGTGTCCGAGACCCACTGCCAAGACTAGTGAGGTGTCGGCGTTCGGATTGAATTTCAAGCATCGAGTCGGGCTTGCAGCCGGTCTGGACAAGAATGGAGTCGCACTTCCGGCGTGGGAAGCGCTGGGATTTTCGTTTGTCGAAATCGGAACCGTGACGGCGGAGGCGCAGCCGGGCAATCCGGGTCCGAGAATTTTTCGTTATCCCAAACAAAAAGCACTGATCAATCGTCTCGGCTTCAACAACGACGGTGCCGAAGTAATTGCCAATCGTCTGGCGCAATTGCGTGAGCGCGGTGGTTGGCCGGGTATTCCCGTCGGGATCAATATTGGAAAGTCACGTGTTACCCCGATCGAGGATGCAGTCGAAGATTATCTATTTTCCTTTCGCAAACTGCGTGCGCATGCCGATTACATCGCGCTGAATATCAGTTCGCCGAATACGCCGGGCTTGCGCGAATTACAGGGGAGTCAGCGTCTCGACGAGTTGTTGCGGGCGATCAAGGCCGAGCGCGCCGAAACTCCGCTAGTAGTAAAAATCGCGCCCGATCTCGAGCGAACCGCGCTGGATGAACTCGTCGCGGTCTGTGATTCCAATAACATCTCGGGAATTATCGCGACCAACACTACAGCTCGATCATTCCGCGCATCGCTGCCGATGAAGAAGGTGGGCTGAGTGGCGCACCGCTCCAAAAAAAATCAACCGCGATCATCCGGCACATCGCGCAGCGGACAAGAATTCCGATTATCGGATGCGGTGGGATTTTCGATGTTGGTTCGGCCCGCGAAAAGATCGAAGCGGGCGCGAAGTTGCTGCAAATTTACACTGGCTTCGTTTATCGCGGGCCGAACTTACTTCGCGAATTGGCGACATTGTGATCATTATGCCGCGGCCAACGATCGCGGCTACAGAACCGAGACATAGGAACTTGCAGAGCTCGTCCCGCCAGCCTGGGGCGCGCAAAATCGTGAGGACACACGAATACGCAAAAGAAGGGGGGAGCTATTATGTTGCGTTGGGCAGTTATATTTCTGGTAGTTGCGCTGGTCGCGGCGGTCTTTGGTTTTACCGGTATTGCTTCGGCGGCAGCGGGAATCGCGAAGTTTCTGTTTTTCCTGTTCCTGGCTGTGTGCCTAATCTTGTTTATCGCCGGATTGAGTGTAGCGAGACGGCTGTAAAATTGATTGGAAAATAGATAGTCGCCAGTCCGGCTCGGATCCTGTTCGGCGGCATCCTTGGGCGCCGAGGATGGAACGCTCTTTTTTGATGCGGCGTCCGCGAATACTTTCGATCTCGTTCGGCGAGCCGTTCCGCTACGAATCATTCGCAGCGGATAATTTCCGAGGTAAAATTTTGCAGTTGTAGGTGAGCGTAGGACCGCCAATTAAGGCCACGCGATACCGACAAATTGAGATACTGACATTTGCTCCATGATCATTGTCCATAAGGTCGGCAAACTGGCGAACCCTGCCACCTATGAGCGTGCCTGGCGGCGCGCGCAACGTTATCTCTTTCCCTTGCCACTCCGCCCGATTGTGGCCGGCCTGGATCAGGCGCGATTACGCGAAATCCAGGCGCGCTATCGGGAAGTGCCGCGCGGGTTCGCGAAATATACTGATGTGAATCATTACCTGCGTCTCAATCGCGAACGCGTGCAAGACCTCCGATTGCATCGAGTGGCACCGCAGCGTGTCCTTGATCTCGGCTGCGGGGGCGGATTCTTTCTCTACATTTTGAAGCGACTCGGCCACGACGTCGTCGGTCTCGATACTAACGAGCATGCTTTGTATAGCGAGCTGACCGAGCTTTTCGAGGTGCCGCGAATTGTGTGGCGAATCAAACCATTTGAACCACTGCCGGATCTGGGGCGCCGCTTCGACTGGATTACAGCGTTCTCAATTGCTTTCGATACCGGCCAGAACGGCGAGGAGCGCTGGGGCCCGCGCGAATGGAATTTCCTTCTGGAAGATCTACGTGACCGGCACGTGGCTCCGGGAGGCAAGATGTACTTTGCGCTCAATCCGGGCGCGTCTGGCTCCTACTACACGCCGCAGTTACGCGACTTCCTCCTTGCGCGTGGCGCAAGAGTAGAGCGTGAGCGGGTTTTCTTCGCAAATGGGTTGCGATAACGCGAATCCGCATTCGGCAATCCACACTCCGCAATTCAGTTCACCCATTTCCCACCTTCGGAAGTGAGAATGGGCAATTCGTCGTCCATGAATTGCGTTTTGCCGATTGCGCCCCACATCCGGGTGCCGGTCGCGTCGTACCAGTATTTGCTCATTTGTTCGCCGGTATGGCAGCCCCAGCTTTTGATAAATGCGCCCCTGGCGAAGGCGCGGCGATCGATCTGCTTCAAATCGTTCTCGTGCATCCATGCTTTCGAGGAGCTGTCGACCACGTTGCTGTAGTCGAACATGAAACAGGCTTTGTTCGAATGTCCGAAGTACTCGAAGCCGGCGATCTTTAATTCAGTGCGCGGCTGTCCGTTATTGAGGTAATCGATCACTTGCCCGCCGTTATCGAAATAAACGAGATTGAGATGATAAGCGTCACGGACGGAATTGATATTTGCGATCAGGTCCGCGCCATCCTGTTTTGCGCGCGCGAGGTAGCCAGGCTTGTAAACCAGCCAGGTAATCATTGCATTTTCGCCTAACTCTGTTCGAAGCTGCTCTGTCCGAATCCGGGCCGCGTGCACGAAATTCGCCCACCAATGATCGTGCGGCTGGACCTTGTACTTCTCCCACTGATGCATGGAAACGCCGCCAACGACGATGATCCATTCGCCCTGCGGGATTTTCGCCGCCGGAATGGGGCGGGTGAAGGCGAGTAGGACAGCGACCAGGAGGAACCGTTTTAGCATGAATTTGGAGCAGCACTATTTATGCACACGCCGTCTTCTGCAAGTGGCGCGGTGGAGGGACACGCTTTTAGCGCCAGCCCGGCTCGGACCGTGTCCTAAACGCGCGGAAGCCCGTCTCTTCTTTACGCTGAAGCATTCAGTTCGTCGCTAATCACATCTTCCAAGGTCTGACGTTTGCGAATCAGCGCTACCCGGTCTCCGCGCACCAGCACCTCAGCCGGCAACGGGCGCGAATTGTAATTGGACGCCATGACAAATCCATAGGCGCCCGCGCTCATGACTGCCAGTAAATCGCCAGCACGCAGTTCCGGCATCTCCCTGTCTTGGGCAAAAAAATCACCGCTCTCACACACCGGCCCAACGATGTCGATTTTCTCTGTCTTACTCCTGCTCATACTCATGCTCGGCTGATTTACGGGTACGATTTGGTGATAGCTCTCGTAAAGGGCTGGCCGGATCAGATCGTTCATTCCGGCGTCGATAATCGCGAATTTTTTCTGCGCCGTCTCTTTGAGATAAAGGACGCGCGTCAGCAACACCCCGGCGTTCCCAACGAGAAAGCGACCGGGCTCGACCAGGACGCGAACGCCGAGCTCGCGCAGTGGCGGTACGACAGCATTGGCATAATCGCGGACGCTGAACGCGGATGGTTCGCCGTCGTGCTCATGCCACCATTTACCTGACCCGCTCTCGAGCGCACGCCGATAAATGATTCCCATGCCACCGCCGATGCTGAAGAATTGGATTTTGTATTTCGATTTCAGTTCGCGCACCAGCGGCGCAACTTTTTCGATCGCGGCCGCGAATGGCTTCGCTTCGGTGATCTGCGAACCGATATGCATCTGTAGCCCGCGAATGGCGACACCCGGCATCTCGCTCGCGCGCTCATAAATTTGCGCGACGCGGTCGAGTGCAACCCCGAATTTGTTCTCACTCTTGCCCGTGGAGATGTAGGCGTGCGTCTCTGCGGCGACATCCGGATTTACCCGCAGCGCGATCGGCGCGCGTTCGCTTTTCCCTGATGCGATCTCGTTGATGTAGTCGAGCTCGGCTTCGCTCTCGACGTTGAATGAATAAACCCCACGGTCGAGCGCGTATTCGATTTCCTCACTTGTTTTTCCGACGCCGGCAAAGGTGCATTTCGCAGGGTTGGCACCGGCCTTGAGCGCGCGAAACAGTTCGCCACCGGAAACGAGGTCGAAGCCCGCCCCAGCTTCGTGCAATAAACGCAGAATCGCCCGATTCGAATTCGCTTTGACGGCATAGCAAATAAGATGATCGAGGGGCGCGAGTGCGGCATCGAGGCGGGTGTAGTGATCGAGCAGGGTCGCGGTACTATATATATAGAGCGGGGTGCCGAATTTTTCCGCCGTGCGAGTAAGATCGACATCCTCGCAAAAAAGGTGGCCGTCGCGGTAGTGAAACGAATGCACGAGGAGGAATGGTAATGGCTAGGAGGCGAGCATTCTCAAGCAAATGTTGAGAATTCCGATGAGCGCGACGCCGGCGCAAAAGCTCGTTATCACCAATTGCTTTCCGTGCCTTACCATTTCTCCCAGAACGGCGTGTGCGGCGAGATAAAAAAATCCGCCGCCGATATGAGCCATGATCAGGCCAAGCCAAAAGACGGATGCGTCAGCGAGAAAGAAGAATCCAATCGCTCCGCCGAGAAGTGTGGCCGCTTCCACTGTCGCAACCCAACCGAGCGCCGTAAGACGAGGGAAAGCGGCGCCGATCAAGAGACTGCCCAACGCGAATCCTTCGGGAAATTTATGAATGCAAAGAGCCAGGAATAGGGACCAGTTCGCGGCGACGTGAATTTCGCGTCCGATACCCAGGGCAATGCCATCGGTCGCGCTATGAATCGACAAGGCTACAATCAAGGCGGTCGCGATCTGACTGAAGCGTCGCGTTGCGTCGGCATCGAAGTGGCTCGCCGCGCAAGCGGGACAAATGTGGTGCACATATTTGCTGATGAAGAAAAAGAGTGCGTAACCGGTTGCCGCCGCGAGCAGCACCGCCCACCAGGGGCAGTTTTCCAGGCTCTCGGGAATAATCGCAAAGAGCGTGACGCCGAGCAGAGTGCCGGCGGCAAAACTAATCAACGCGCAGAGTGCTTTGTGCGCTAGCCGGAGAGAGGCGCTGAGAATTCCACCGCCCAAGGCGAAGGCATAGGCTGCGATTACCTGCCAGAAGATTATTTTTACATCCATGTTGCGGCGGCTCGCGCAGAACCGGAATTGTCGCAGCGAAACTTGACGCCGTGGTTACGAAACGAACACACACAAGAGCGTAGCGGCGATTCCCGTGAAACGCACGCGTCCTAGCACCGCCCAGAATGTCGCGTTGTCGCAAAGGGGAGCGGAATGCGAATGATAATCCTCAGCGCGAAATCTACAGTACTAAACGCGTTTCGAGTGGAGCAAGGGGCCAATGGCACTGACTGCAATAAGTAAGGCGCCAAAGGTGCAGACAATCGCCGCACCGGAAGGTAAATCGCCATAAAAGGACCAGAAGAGTCCGCCGATGCCGCCGATCGTGGCGATGATCCATCCAACAACGAGTCGCGCGCGAACGCCGCTAACGAGATTAATAACGCAAACCGCCGGAACGATCAGGTAGCTGAATACCAGGAGCACTCCAGCCATTCTGACGAAAATGGTAACGACCAACCCGAAGCTGGCGTAAAAGGAAAAATCCCACCAGCGGACACGCAGACCTTGCTGGTAGGCGCGATCGCGATCGAACGAGACGAGAAAAAAGTTTTGTCGCAAAAGGAAATGGAAAATGCCAACAACAACAAAAAGGGTAAAGCATCTCCAGACTTCCGCGGGTGTCACCAGCAGAATATTCCCCACCAGCATTTGTTTGATTTCTTCGTCGCCTTCCGCCGCGCGGCTGAGCAAGAGCACGGCTGCTGCCGCTGCCACCACGTAGGCGATTCCGATAATTGCTTCCTGCGGAATTTTGCTGGCGCGTTTTCCGGTGAGCGAAAAAATCGCACCGCCAAGAATGGTGAACCCAAGTGCGATTGCGAAAGTGGCCCAGCCATGAAGATCGAAGCGAAAGAGTAAAGCGACGCAAATCCCGAGCGAGGCCATTTGTGCCATGGCGATATCGACGAAAATGATGCCGCGCTGGACGACATGGAGTCCCAGGTAAACGAGCAACCACGGCAAAAGAACGCAGGCCACGATGGGCCAAAACATTACCTCCCACATAAAAATTCTTTTGCAGGACTCGGGGGAGCGCACGCGCCTCGCGTGCTGTTTTCGGCGCCCTCGCCGAAAAACATTTGTCGATTGAAAGAGTGCGTTTGGCGAGGCGCCAAACGCGGCACGCGAGGGCGCGTGCGCTCCCCGTAAAGAACCCGATCGCACGTGTCCATTTTTATCATTTCAGCGCCGCGGCCAATCGCGATACGAGGGCGTCGATGAGTTTGATGTAACTATCCGTGTTTGGGAGGGCACCCGGATACTGGGCGAAATCCACAACCTGGGCGCCGGTCGCGCTGGCCACACGCTCGGCAATTTTCCGGTCATGATAGGGCTCGACGATGATGGCTTTGATTTTCTGCGCCTTCATTTGCGCGATCACTTCTGCCAGGTGTGATGGCGACGGCGGAATACCCGGTTTCGGTTCCAGAAAGATGTCGATCTCGAGTCCGAAACGGTGACCGAAGTACGGCCAGGAATCGTGATAAGCGGCGACGTGTTGGCCCTTGAACGGCAGCATGGTCGCGCCCCATTCCTGGAGTTTGGCGTTAATGGCGGCTTCAAACTTTTTGTAGTTCGCATCGTAAGTCGCGGCATTGGCGGCGTCGATGGCGGAAAAGGATTGCGCGATATGCTGCGCGATCGCCTTCGCAATGATTGGGTCGACGGCGAAATGCGGATTGCCTAAAGCGTGCACATCGCCAGCGGCGCGAGTGACATTGGCCGGTACATTCATCAAACGAATTCCTTGCGACGCCTGCACCCGGCCGGGTTTGCCGACGTCGAGTTTTGCGTTGCGCGCGTTCTGTAAAAGCGGCGGCAACCATCCCAGCTCCAGTTCTGCGCCGCCGTCGATCAGCACGTCGGCGCTGCGCAGCGCAACGACGAAGCTCGGACGCGCATCCACGAAATGCGGATCTTCGGTTGGCTTTGCCAGCACTGTCACGTTCACGTTGTCTCCTCCAATCTCCCGCGCGAGGGAGCCGAAGTCTGGAAGGGTGGCGACGACGTTCAGCTTCCCGTAAGCAACAAGCGGCAGGAGCAGGAGCAATGGAGTGATGGAGTAGCCTGTCTTGCGCCAGCGGCGCGAAAGCCGAAGCCGGCTACGATCTACCGCCACATTTCTTGCTTGTTTTTTCATGATCAGATTCGTGTCCATTGGTGTCTATTCGTGGTTAGAATTTGTGGGCGCCGTGTGCCCCAAGAATGAATTCGAATTGCAGAAAAACGGAATCGACCTCGCGATCGCTGAGGAAGAAATTCGATTCGAGAAAGTCATGATTGTATTGCAATCGCAGTTTCGAAAATTCTGTGGGATACCAGGTTAGGTTTGCGCTGATCCGCCAACGCGATTGCCGGTCCGGATCATCGGTAAATTGCGAATCCTGCATGTGCAGATAATCGCCACGAATACCTGCAACCCAGCCTTTGCGAAAACCCCACAGCACCTGCGAATACATTCCCCAGTCGTGAAATGTTTCTGCGACCGGAAATGATTCGTTCGCGCCGCGCCCGGCTTCGAAACGACGATACATGAATTCGCTCTGCCATTTCACGAAGGGGAACCCGCCCTCAGCATGCGCGCTCTTCCATTTGTAAAACACGTCCGCGCCATAAATCTGGGTGCGCGCATTCGCGCCGGTCTCGTTCGAACCGAACGCGCCGGAAACTCCCGCCAGTACCACCTGCGTCGGACTCAGATCGACCGAATTCTCCCAGCGCGGAATCCAGACAAAATCCTGGAGTCCGCGCACTTCGCGATCGGTCGTCTCGCGGTCAAAGAAGATCCCGTCATCGCCCGGATTGCGGAAGGAAAACCCTGTGTTGCCGCGTCCGTTTTGCGCGGCAAAAATTAGTTGCGAGTACCACGGTGTTGGCAACGTCCAGGAAATCTGTGCGCCGACACCACGCAATCCGTCTGGTCCAAGTAAACGACCGGCAACGAGCGGATCATCGGCAAAATCCCAGGTGTGCGGGTGGGTTGGGTTGATGCGACCGAAAGCGGCGAAGAACTGGCCACCCTTTAATTGCAAGCCGAATGGCAGATTCGTTGTTTGCATGAAGGCTTCCTCGACTTCGACCTCGGTTTCGTTGTCATTGTCGAGTTTGAAAACGATGTTGGCGAAACCTTCGAAGTAAGGATCGACCGCGCCATCGAAGGCGAGTTCGATATTGCGGGCATTGAAACCGCGTTGTTGCGGATCGTGATCGCCTACTTCGATGTGCGACAGGTCGCGTGCGCTCGATCCAGCCAGGGCAAACATCCCGTCGAAGGAAATATTCATGTAGTTCTTCCCGCCACCACCAATGGTGATGGGTTGGGTGAGCGCGCTGGTCGAAGTTGTAATTGTCGGAGTCTCACCGGTCGTTGCGGTACTGGCTGTCGACGCGACCACGGATTCGTCGGTTGTGGGAAACCCTCCGGCGGCTGGAGTTCCATTTGCATTCACACCGGGTGTTGGTGCGGCTGCGACAACCGAGGTGTCGGTCGTCGGGAACGGCGCATTTTCACCTGGTGAAGGAGATGCGCCCGGTGAAGCGGCGACTTCCGCTTGCGGTTGATTTCCAGCAAGGTTCGCCTTTTCCAACAGGGTTTGCTGATCTTTCACCTGCTGTTGTAACTGTTTCACGGTTTCGGTGAGGGCTTGGACTTGGTCGCGCAGAGCGGCAATATCTGAGGCAGTGGCCGAGGCGGTCGGTGCAGGTGTTTGCGCCAGGGCTGCACCGCTGAAGATGATTGAGATTGCAATTAGAAATTGGAGTTTGGTCATTAAAAATTGATCGGTGCCGGCTGATAATCCTGCCGGCGAGGATGCGTGCGATTAGCGCGCGGTGAGATTCGCTGCGCAAAAACGGGTGCGCAGCCCGTCGCGGACGCGCGAAGCGTTAGCGAGATGTGGGCGGCGCGTGTTCCTGAACCGAAGAAGGAACTGACGCGATGACAGGTTGGAAACGCTGCGGTAGAAATGCCGGCGAATTTGGCGCGTTTTCCAGCTTGGGCGCAGCCTGCGGTGGAGCACTGTGCTCGCAATTCCCGGATGCCAGGATAGTCGCCGCGCACTCGTGTCGCGGACCGGTTTTGTGCAGTTTCTCGTGTAACTGCGGAGAACTAGCGATGGTCAACGCCGCGAAAAAGGCGCTGACGATTCCGATGCCAATAAAGGCGCGCGGCTTCATGCCAGCAGGAGCCTTAGTCGCAGCCGGAAAATCCTGCAAGTGAAATCCGCACGAAGTCGAGAGCTTGCGCTTCAACCAGAGAAGCTAGTGCGAGTGCACCGGCAGGCCGTCGTGGGTGTGCGCGTGAATGCGATGAAATTCCTCGCCTGCCTCCTGCATTGGATCGATGTGGATAACAACATTCGACAGGTAGCCGACCTGATGCATCGCTTCGTGCCGCACTTCCTTGGCAACGGCGTGCCCTTGCTCGACGGAAAGTTGCGGCGCAACCGCTACGTTCATTTCGGCATACAGCCGGTGCCCCAGCCAGCGCGCGCGCACGTCGGTCACTTTCTCAACGCCGCGGACGTGAGTCGCGGCGTGCCTGAGCTCATCAATAATTTTTGGATCAACCCCGTCGAGGGCGCGGGTAAAGATCGCTTTCGCAGATTGCCAAACAATCTGCGCGATCGCGATCGTGATGAGCGCCCCGACGATGGGATCGGCCAGCGCATAACCCATCCAGACGCCAACCGCGCCGAAGAACACGGCCAGACTGGTCCAGCCATCAATCCGTGCATGATAACCGTCTGCGATTAACGCGGCGCTTTCGATTTCCCTGCCAACTCTGATTCGAAAAATCGCGACCGCTTCATTGCCGATGAAGCCGATGACGGAGGCGGTCATCACCGCCCACAAATAGCCGACTGGCTGCGGATGCAAAAAGCGTTGCACCGTTTCGTAAGCCGCGACAACTGCGCTCGCAAAAATCGTTAGGACAATTGCAATGCCGGCCAGATCTTCGACGCGGCCATAGCCATAAGTGAACTTCTCGTTCGGTTTCCAACGCGAGAGCGTAAATGCGATCCATAACGGAATAGCCGTGGCCGCATCGCCGACGTTATGAATCGCATCGGCGAGCAAACCGACGCTGTGCGAAAGCAGGACGACAACGATCTGGAGAAGCGCAGTAACGGCGAGGCCAAGAAACGACCATTTGATTGCCCAGATCCCGCGCTCTGAAGTGGTGATCGACGGATCAATCGTGCCGTGAGTATGACCATGTTTGCCATGGCGATGATCGTGATGATCGTGAAAATGCTCCGCCATCAACGTGAACATCAGCCCGTGTTGTGCGTGCGCAAATCATGCCGCTTGCAGGTCCTCCTAGCCCCAACGCGCAACCCTGACTGATAAGAGACGAGGCGCTGCCCAAGGCTATTTCGGGCAGCTGTTGTCGCCCCATTTTGGTGGAGTGAGTCGTGTCTGCCGCGTGCAGATGGGGGTTGGCGAGGCGACGGATACGATGCGCGGATTTTGTGAGCTGAAATGGGCCTTGGAAAGATGGTGCGCGACTCTTTTTCTGGAGTTTTGATGCATACGTGATGGCAGCAGGATTTTTTGCGTATTTTCCATTGATAGAGCAAAAGGCCTACGACGTAAGTTACTGTAAATGAGCAATAAGCGATTGATACCGGCGTAGCCTATTGTTCAAAAATCGGCACAACGGATGCTTATAATTTCCGCGTTATAAATACTTACTATAATAATAATGAAAGCATCCGTTTGTATACGGGTGTGCCTGATCCTCGTTCTGTTCGCGGTCGCCTCAAATATTGCACGCGCCGGCTCGGCCACCCTCGCCTGGCAACCCAGCCCCTCCTCCGGCGTGGTTGCCTACCGTATCTACCATGGAATCAGTAGCGGCAGATACCAATCGTCGCTTGGTGTCCCCAACACCGCGACCGCTCAGGTCACCGGACTCGCCGCCGGAACTACCTACTACTTCGCGGTCAAAGCCGTTGACACCGCGGGGACGGAAAGCTCCGCGTCAAACGAGGTTTATTATTCCGTCCCATCCAGCCCAAACGACGGTTCATCGTCATCAGCGGCTGTCGGTCTAAGCAATATCTCCACGCGATCGGAGGTGCTTACCGGCGACGGTGCCACCATCGGCGGCTTCGTCATCGCCGGGACCGATTCGCATACTGTAGTCGTACGCGGTCTCGGGCCGACGCTGACCTCGTTCGGAGTCGACGGCGTCGTGGCCGATCCATTGCTGACCCTGCATCAAACCGATGAGCAGGGAAACGATCGGGTCATTGCAACTAACGATAATTGGAAGGATTCACAGCAAGCCAGCATCAACACTACCGGTCTTGCACCGGTAAATGATGCTGAGGCTGCGATGATCTTGTTACTTCCCCCGGGCAATTACACCACCGTTCTCACCGGCGCACGCCGCTCCACCGGGATCGGGTTAATTGAAGTTTACGATCTGAGCACGAATACCAACTCGCTTCTATCCAATATTAGCACCCGTAGTTTTGTTGGCGTTGGCGATCACGCTCTGATCGGCGGTTTTATTGCCAGCACCGACTACACGCGTGTTGCGGTGCGTGTCCTCGGTCCCACGCTGCGGCAGTTCGGTGTTACCGGAACGCTGGCAGATCCCGTTTTAACATTATTCGACAGCAATGGTAATCTCATTGCCTCTAACGACAACTGGACCGACGGGCAAGCGGCGGACCTCCAAATCGCCGGTTACGCCCCGCCAGATCCTTTAGAGTCTGCGATTATCGTCACTCGCCCCGCGGGGAGCACCACCGCAGTCGTGCAAGGAAAAAATGGCGGCACGGGGGTCGCGTTGTTAGAAGTTTATCACCTGCCCTAGGTGGCTGATAAGCAGCCGAGTTGTTCTGGAAGACGCAGGCGAGGTCCGCCAGCCGGATGGGCGTTGCTCGTGCTACCCCGGATGAGAGCGAGGGCATCCGTCGCGAGGTGTCGATGCGGGCCGCTGGACAGCGCGAGGGTGTTGCATTACCAATCCGACTGATGCTCGGTGCGGCTAAGATTTATTTCATCGTCTTTGGAATCCTGACGATTGCGGGCGGCATCGTCGGTTACGTTAAAGCTGGCAGTGTAATTTCGATTATTGCGGGATCGATTTCGGGCATATTGCTCCTGGTGGCAGCGTGGCTGATGCCGGACCATCAAGCCGCAGGATTAATCGTCGCCCTCGTTGTTTCGGTCCTGTTAGCTGGGCAATTCGTTCCGAAGTTTTTCAGCACTCACAAAGTGATGCCCGCTGGGTTGATGTCAGTCTTGAGTGTGCTCGGAATTGTTGTCGCAATCGCGGCCTGGCTGAGGAAATAATCGCGTGCGGAAGTTGGGGCTCGGCACTCTGCGCCGGATCGTTCTCCTCATTTTTTTTGCATTGTTCGCGGCAGTTACATTGCGCTGGATTTCGCTTGAGCGCTGGCGCTGGACGATCACGCGCGCGGAAGAAGCTTCTCCGACGCCGACCGCGGCGCCATCAGCAACGGCGACCCGACCGCCTGTGCTCTCCGGCAAGTTCGACGTCGCGCGGCTGTTCAATGGCATCACCGTGCGCAGCGAAGTGGAAACGGCGTCGGGCGCAGCCGCATCCGAAGAACGGGTCGACCCGATGAGTTACGTGATCGATTTGAAACTGCACGCGCGAGTGCCGACTCCAAATCGTACTGTGGATGAGCTCGGAAAGGTGAGTCCGGATCTTGCCAACTTGCTACCTGGCCTTACGACAATGGCCAAAGCCGAAGCGGTTTCCCCGTTCTTTGCGCAACTTTACGAGACCAAAGTGCGCGAGCTTCGTGAAAATTTGAATCGGCTCGACCTGCTTCTTTCACGGCACAATTTCTACGACTGCCAGACGGTGCTGGCATTGAAGCACCCGGAAACCAAACGCCGCGCGCTGCTCTTTCAGGCGGACATGGATGTGGATGCGGACGGCTCCGATGGTGATCGGGTGCCGGCTGGCAACGGTGTGTCGCCGACGTTCAAACCGTTCACTAGTTTTCGCTGGGGAAAGAAATCGAATCGTCCCAATCCCTACCTGCCAGGGATTGAAGAGCGATTGCACCGGGTTGAATTGGAACAAAAAACGGCGACGCCCGAGCGGAAACGCGAGTTGAAAAACGCGGTAACCGAGTTGCGTGACGAGATCAACACGATGAAAAAGTACAGTTATCTCATCGGCACGTATGATCCGTTCATCGTGGTGCCGGCGAGTTTCACGAAGGGCAGCGATGGCGCGCGCGTCGGCGACTATTCGTTAGTGATTGTCGGCAACACAATTTATCCGGCAATCGTTGGGGATGTCGGCCCGAACGATCGGGTGGGGGAGGCATCACTCCGGATCGCGAAGGAGGTCAACGCGGCCTCCAATCCGAACAACCGGCCGCTCAGCGAACTGAAAGCGACCTATATCGTGTTTAACGGGACAGCGGATTCAACGTGGGGCCCGCCTGATTTGGAAAAGTTGCAGGTGCGTTGCGAGGCGCTGGTAAAGGAAATTGGCGGCGCAAGTGTGCCGCTACATCATTGGGTTAATACCGTGCCGCCGCTGCCGACTCCGACACCGACGCCAACTCCAACGCCGACACCGAGTCCGACGATTTCTCCTTCCGTCTCACCGACGCCGACTCCATTTTTCAGTGAAACGCCGTCGCCCACTTCGCCGCCATTGATTCATCCGACGTTCGCCTTTCCCACGCCGACGCCGAGCGCGACCGCAACGTTCTAACGTAAATTGGGAGCCTCGAGCCGTCCCGGCTGTGGCGCCGCCGAACATCTTGCCTGGCGCGGCTGACTGTGGCAGGCGAGACGCCTGCCTGCTCCGCAGACAGGACGTCTGCGCCCCAATTCACGCTGGCAGAACGAATGTCTCCCCGACGTCACGCAGCGCGATTCTTTCCGGCGTTTTGACCAGCGCGCGGGTGAAGCGTTCGATCGGTTCGCGAAAAGGTTCTATGCTCAAACGAAAGGTCTGGTGGTGCACCGGCATGATGAAACGCGCGCCGGCCGCGTCCGCCATCGCGACGGCTTGTTCGGGCGTGGAATGGGCCCAAATCCACGGGTCGTAAGCGCCAATGCCCATGATGGCGAGATCGTAGGGGGCGCCATCATTCAATTTCGCAAAGGCATCGGTCATGGCGGTGTCGCTGCCATAAATCACACGCCGGTTGTTCCGGGAAACGACGTAGCTGTTATAACCGCGATGGACGTCGTACTGCATCCGCGCGCCCCAATGTTTTGGCCGGAAGGCACGAACGTCGATTTCCAAATCACGGGGAGTCAGGCGAACGGATTGGTTCCAACCAAGCTCGATCACCTCGGCGAATTTCGTTCCGCGAAGCAAATCGCGCGTTCGTTTGGCAGTGATCAACCGCGTCGAGCTTGGAAATAATTTCAAGGTGCGTCGATCGATGTGATCGAAGTGTGCATGAGAAAGCAAAATAACGTCGATCGGCGGTAGCTCTGCGAAGGTCAGTGCCGGTTCGGTCAGACGTTTTGGGCCAACGGTGAGAAAAGGCAGACGAATTCCGATGCGCGGGAAAAGGACGGGATCAGTGAGAATTTTTATCCCGAAGAAATTGATCAGAACCGTAGAGTGCCCGAGCCATGCCGCCGTAAGATCGTCATTGCTCCAACTTTCAGGTGTCGGGTGCGCGAATGCGGGTGCGATGGGTCGCCGGCTCTCCACGATCCATTCCTGCCAAAGATGGCCAAGCCAACTGCGTCGCCTGATTTCCTGCCGGGCGCGTTCCCGTTCCGTTTCCATCGTGAACAATAACGCGTATGCGTGGAATCGTTGCGAAATTGTAGGCGTTCCTGTGAAACGCCGATAACTTGGCGTCCGACGGCGACGCCCTACAAAGTGAATTGGCTGGACGAAATCATCGCACGTAAGCGAAGCGACATCGCGAAGATGCATGCGGAGGAATTTCGGTCACGCGCGGAACGACGTGATAATTTTCGCGATTTTCATGCAGCGATTTGCCGAAGGAGCGGACGCGTCCGGGTCATTGCGGAGGCAAAGAGCGCGTCGCCATCGGCTGGGGTGATCGCGGCGAACTATGATCCGGTGGAAATCGCGAAACGATATCAAGCCAACGGAGCAGACGCGATTTCGGTGCTGACGGAGAAAAATTATTTTGGTGGCGCGCCGGAACACTTAACAGCGGTGCGCGAAGCGGTGGCGCTGCCAATCTTGCGCAAGGATTTCATCATCGATGAGGTGCAAATCGTTGAGTCGGTTGCGATTGGCGCCGACGCGATGCTGTTAATTGTAGCGGCGCTGGCGTCGGAGCGGCTACGGGCTCTGCATGATTATGCAACGGCGAATAGAATGAGTGTGCTCGTTGAGGTGCACACGCGCGACGAAATCGATATCGCGGTTGATGCAGGCGCGAAAATTATCGGGATTAACAATCGCAATCTGGCGACGCTGGGGATCGACCTCGCGACCACGGAGAAATTGCTCCCCGCAATTCCGCAGGGAATTACCATCGTGAGTGAAAGCGGAATCCGAACGATGGCGGATTTGGAGAGAATGGCCACCTACCCGATCGACGCCTTGCTGGTGGGGGAAGGATTGATGCGCGGCGAAATCTCGATCGATGCAGGGCGAAGTTCTGCGACGCTGCGAAGTTAAAGAGTCCCGGTCCGGCGCGCTTGGAAGTTAAGCTTATAGCCTGACTCGGCCGACTAGCTTCCAGCTTGTCGTAGCGTGTGTTCATCGACAGGCAAGATGCCCTTTGCCGAGTCAGGCAGGATACCTAACTTCCAAACCTGCTACGGGCAAGATACCCGTTGGTCCCGCAGCCGAGACGGCTTTGCTACGATGTTAGCGAAAGAGTCGGGCGAATGATTGCCACAAACCCTTTGCCGGGCCGGGCGGTTGCGAACGTGCAACCAAAACGGAACACCCGGCAGACTCGAGAATCCGTTCGGTCACATCGCCCATGATATAATGCCGCAACGGACCGCGCGCTCGCGACGAACCCGACACAATCAAATCGTAATTGCCCTCCTGCATTTCCTCCAAAAGTTGATCGACAATAAAACCGTGCCGGATGCGGATTTTGACGGTGACGCCAAGTTTTTCGAGCGTCTTCTTTTCCACCCGCAAATTGCGACCCAGCACTGAATCGGAACGGAGCAAGGCGTCGACGTCGTCCTCGAGTTCAAGCAAATGCGCGTAAATGGCCGGTGGTTCGGCCATGATATGGAACACCGTAACCTCGGCATGGATTGCAGTCGCGAGGGTGCCGGTCAGCCGGACAGCGGGATCGATATAATGTTTGCCACCGCTGCATAGAAGAATGCGCGAAATCCGCTCGCGCGCTCCGATCGCAACTAAAACCGGTGGTTCGACCGCTTTGATGATCTCATAAGTGCGGTGCGATCGCCAAAAATGCCCGCCTGTATCTTTTCGGCGCGAGCCAATGACAATGAGATCGTATTTTTTCGCTGATGTCTCGCCGAGAATTTGTGCGGTCGGCTCGCCTGTTTGAATCGCGGTCCGAAGATCGACGCCGGCTTGTCGCAAAACGTTGGTTTGTCGATCGAGAACGTGACGCAACGGCTGTTCATCGCCGGAATTTTCCGCGATGCCAAGGAGGGTGACCTGGGCCTTTGTTGCCCGGGCTAACATACCCCCGAGCCGAGCGGCGTCGTCAGCGGCAGGAGTGCCATCGCTGCAAATCAGGATGTTCATAGTTTGTGTCCGGAGATCAGGGTGTAAATGACGATGGCCGCGCCGATGAGCGGAAGTGGGACGAAGGCGAGACGAATTTTCGGCCCAGCAAAATATTGCGTCGAGATGGCGCCGAGTTGCGCGCCGACAGCAGCGCCCGTGTTCATGACCAGCGCAATGAGAATGTCGACATTGCCTTTGATCGCGTGAGTAAACGTTCCGTAACTCGCCGAAATGATGATTTCGAAAAGATCGGTCCCTACCGCGAGGTGGGTAGGTATTCCAAGAACGTAAACCATCGACGGCATGCGGATATAACCGGCGCCGCCGCCAAGGAATCCGCTGCACAATCCACCGATGAACGCGACCAGCAGGATGATCCAAAGCGAGATGGTGACGCCGGATTCGGGGAGCGAAATCATCGGGGGAATTCGCCAGCGTTGGATTGTTTCGGTGATGTGTTGAAAAGCCGACGTATCAGCCTTGGTGCCGGAGCCGGTGGATTTTTGGGGGGGAGATCGCCTGGCCCGAGCAAGAGTTTTCCAGCTCTCCCAGATCATGAACGTCGAAATGCCGACGTAAATGACAATAGAGACAACGCTAACGACAGAATTGACGTTCCCGGCGCGCTTAAACACTTCGATTAACTGCGCACCTATTTCCGCGCCGGCGATGGTTCCCCCCGCCATGATCAATCCGAGACGCAGGTCGACGTTGCCGAGTGCGCGGTGACGTTTTGCCGCCACCACAGATTTACCGACGATATGGGCCAGGTCGGTGCCGACAGCAAAGTTCCAGTCGATGCCGACAAGCCGTAACGCCGGGCCGGCAATAAAACTTCCTCCGACCCCGAAAAAGCCGCCGAGGACGCCGATGAGAAACCCGACGATGACGAGATAGATTGGGCTGACGTGGGCATGCGAGATTGGGAAGTACATTACTCGGAGCGACCTCCCCGGAGAAATCGCAGTAATCCGGTCGTAATTGCTTCAAGCACAACGGCCTGGCCAATAATTAGAAGGATGGCGACAATCGCGTAAGTGCGGATGTGTTCTGTCGCCAACCGCACCAACCAGCCCCCGAGAAAATGCAGGACGGCAAAGAAGTAGACCGTGACAAGCACGGCGTAGACGAGTAACTCCACCAGAAAAGCCCGCAGGGTGCGCCGAACCTCTGTTTTCGAGCGTGGATTCATGTTATAGTCTCATCGTTCTCAAGATTGGGCGCGGTTGCGCATGGTAAAAAGCCATTGCGTCAATTTTGATTCATCCTAAACTCCCCGACGCTTTACCAGAAGCTTTGAAAAAATGGCTGACGCCGCAAATAAATATCCCGAAAATGTCGACGGAAAGTTCTATGTCGATGACCAGTGCATCGACTGCGACCTGTGCCGTGAAACCGCTCCCGCGAACTTCCGTCGCAACGATGACGGCGGCCATTCCTACGTTTATAAGCAACCCGAATCGCCCGAGGAAGAAGCCTTGTGCAAAGAGGCGATGGAAGGTTGCCCGGTCGAGGCAATCGGCAGCGACGGCGCGTAAATTTGTCCTGTAGTGGCGGTCTGTGACCGCCGGATTCGCGATGTCGAAGAAAAAGGCTCGGCGCTCACAGAGTGCCGCTACAGCTGTCGTCCTAACCATCGCCGGCTCCGATAGTAGCGCTGGCGCCGGCGCACAAGCGGACCTGAAAACATTTGGCGCGCTCGGGGTTTACGGTGTGACTGCGGTGACCTGCATTGTCGCGGAGACGCCGGGGAAAGTCTCACGAATTCAACCGGCCGATCCTGAAATCGTGCATGAACAAATCGAGCTGCTGCTGAAGTATTTTCCGGTGGGGGCGATCAAAACCGGTCTCCTTTGTAACGCCGCAATCGTCGCGGAGGTGGTCCGGAGTCTACACAAGGTGAAACGGCGCCAGTTGGTAGTCGATCCGGTCATGATCGCGACCAGCGGTGATGTATTGCTTGCACCGAAGGCAATTCAGATTTACGAGCGGGAACTTTTTCCCCTCGCGACTTTAATCACGCCGAATTTGGACGAGGCGGCGCGATTGGTGGGCGAGCCGATTGGAAGTCTGGCCGACATGCATCGGGCCGCGAGAACACTCGGGAAAAAATATGGCGCGGCCGTTTTATTGAAAGGTGGTCATCTGCGCGGACGGCGAGCAATCGATGTGCTCTATTTTGGCAACGGCACCAGGGAATTCTCGGCTCCGTTTGTGCCGCGGGTGAAGACGCACGGGACCGGCTGCACCTATTCGGCTGCCATCACTGCTGAATTAGCAAAGGGCGCCGAGCTCGGTCGCGCCATCGCCCTGGCGAAGAGGTTTGTTACCTTCGCTATTCGCTCGCATTTCGTTTGGAAATCTGGAGGCGATAGAATTTTTGCATTGAATCAATCCTCGTAAACGCATCACCCAACACGCTTACCGCGTCATCCTGAGCCGCAAAGACGGCAAAGGATCTCTCTTCAGGTCGAAAACGTACCGATCATTTAAGAGATCCCTCATCGTCTGCGCGATTCGGGATGACAAGCAGCCAGTGGAGACCCGATCACCCAAGCTGTCAGGCCGTAGCATTTCGCCGCGCGAACCGTCTCTTTCCCAGAGGGCGACAGTTACAGTCCGCTATTGTTTGTCCCAAACCTTGCCTTCGAGCGCGTCTTTTGCGGCTTCAACTTCGGCGGCCTGCTTGCTCGACCCCGTCCCGCGTCCGAGAGCGCTTCCTTCCCATCGTACCTCCACTACAAATGTTTTTGCGTGTTCCGGGCCTGTCGCCGAAATCACCTCATACGTCGGTCCGCGCATGGCGATGCCTTGCAAAATCTCCTGGAGCTGGCCTTTGGGATTAATGTCGACCGGCGCTTCGCGCACATGCTCAAGCGCAGCACGCGTTTCGCGCAAAACGAAATCCCGCGCCGTTGCGAAATCGCTGTCGAGATAAATCGCGCCGATAATCGCTTCGAAGGCGTCACCCAAAGTGGAAACGCGCGTGCGGCCGCCGCTGGCCTCTTCGCCGCGGCCCATTAACAGATGCCCGCCCAGATCGAGCGCCTGGGCATGGGTCCTGAGCGCGTCGCGCGAAACCAAACGCGCCCGCAGCTTCGTCAGTCGGCCCTCCTGTTCCTTTGGGAAATGGGCATAGAGATATTCGGTGATGACAAGTTGCAGAACCGCATCACCGAGAAATTCCAGTCTCTGGTTGTCCTCGTGATAGCGTTGTTTTTCGTGGGTGAGACTCGGATGCGTCAGTGCCTCCTTGAGCAAAGCTTGATTGCGAAAATGGTAGCCGAGGCGTTGCTCGAGCGTTTCCACGTTAGTGCTTTTGAAAGATTGTCAGCGAAGTAATCACGTCGACCGCCCGCTGCAATACCGAATCGTGCATGCTCTCTTCCGGATTGCGCCGCTGCTGGCGAATTTCGATCTCGGGATTAGTCCCGGCGATAAGGGCAGCTTCATTGAAATGTGGGCGCTCGCGTTCGAATACAAAAGTCGTTAGTCCGCGCTGCGCACTCTGCGAAAAGATTTGATGTTTTTGTGCAAGCGGCAGTTCCACTGGCACGTCGGGTTTCACTCCATCAGGGAAAAGCGATAGCCCATTCGTGCCGATCGCCTCGCCAACCGCCACGCGAAGTACTTTCCCACTCTTCAGCGGAAAATCCGAATACTCGACAGCTCGCCCGGCACTGGGCTGTCCAATTAGCAATGCCTGATCGTGCGCTTTCAACGCTGCCGCCATCGCTTCTGCGGGTCCCGAAGTCTCGCCGTCCAGCAGCACTACTGTCGTTCCCTGAAAAACCGGATCGCGATCATTGGTGAAGGTGCGGTCCTGATGCGCCGCGGTTTTGCGCAGTGTCCATAGGTTTTTGCCCTTCGGCACAAAACGCTTTGTCATTTCCGCGGCCAGATTGAAATCGTTCGAACTCGTCGCGCGCAAATCGATCACCATGGCATCGATTTTTTTCGCCGCGAAATCCGACAGTGCCTTGTCCAGCGCGCCCAAATTGTCAGGGCTAAGCGATCCGATTCGCACGTAACCGATGTGATTTCCAAGCACTTCACTGTAAAAGGGCGCCGGGGATTCTGCGTTTGCTGTTTTGCCAGGCAACAACATTGCGCCACCGTGCAAACGCGTCAGCAAACCTTCCAGCGTCGCACGATCGATTTCCTGGTCCTTGAGCGCGTTCGGATCGACGAAATTCGATTTCAGGGTGCGAATTGTTTCTTCCATTTCCGCTGGCGCGAGGGAATCGACCGTAATTTTTGGCTCAGCCGAGGCGCTCGGCCCGGCCGATGGACCTGGTGTTTGCGCAGAAATTCCTGAGGCAATGCTGCCCATCAGGGCACCCGCTACGATTATTCTTATTTTCATTCGAACCGCTCGCTAACGGAACATAGACTTCCAGTCTGTGCGCCCGACAGGCTTGCAGTCTGTTTTTTCAGCAAACGGCAAGCCGGTTGGCCGCACAGGCTAAAAGCCTATAGTCCATGGGCGCAGAGTCTATGCGTGGGCAGGGCGCAGGGCAATATCGCGGCGGAAATGGCAGCCTTCGAAATGAATCTGCCTGATCGCAGCATACGCGCGTTCGCGCGCTTCAGTAACCGATTCACCCAGGGCTGTGATCGCGAGGACGCGACCGCCCGAGGTCACGATTTTTCCGTCCTGCCGTTTCGTTCCGGCCTGAAAAATCCGCACGTCCGGCAAACGAGCGGCATCTTCCAGACCCTCGATTCGTTTTCCGGTGTCGTATTTCCCGGGATAGCCGGCGGAGGCAAGAATGACAGTGACGGCCGTCCGCGAATCGAATTCAATGGTAACGTCTTCGAGCCGTCCTTCGCTCGTCGCAATCAGTAACGGGAGCAAATCTGATTTTAGTCGCGGCAAAATAGCCTGCGTTTCGGGGTCGCCGAAGCGGCAGTTAAATTCGAGCACGCGCAATCCGTTGTTCGTGATCATCAAGCCGGGAAAGAGCAGGCCACGGAACGTGCGTCCATTTCTCGTTAGACCGTGCAGTAATGGTTGCATGATCGAATCGGCGAATTCCCGTTCCCGTTCGGTAGTCCAATTGTCGGCCGGGCTCACCGCACCCATGCCGCCGGTATTCGGGCCTTCGTCGCCATCGAGTGCACGCTTGTGGTCACGCGCGGTCGCAAGCATGCGAAAAGATTCTCCGCTGACCAGCGCGTGCACGGAGCATTCACTTCCGCGCAAACATTCCTCGATAATAATGCGCCGGCCGGCTTCGCCGAAAACGTGCTCTTCCATCATCGCTTGAATTGCCTGCCGCGCATTCTCCCGATCGTGCGCGATGATCACTCCTTTACCAAGGGCCAGCCCGTCCGCCTTGATCACCGTCGGGGGCGTGACTTCACCGCAATAATCCAATGCCTCCTTGCTCGACGAAAATGTGCGCGCCTCCGCCGTCGGAATTTTTTGCGCGCTCATCAATTCCTTGGCGAAAATCTTCGATGCTTCCAATTGCGCAGCTTTCTGGTTCGGGCCGAAAACGCGCAAACCTTCCGCTTCGAACAAGTCCACAATCCCGCCGGCGAGCGCGTCATCAGGACCGATTACAGTGAGGTCAATTCGGTTCTCTTTCGCGAAACGTACGAGCTTCGACAGCTCACTCGCCCGGATGGAAACGTTCTCGCCAATTTCTTCAGTACCGGCGTTTCCAGGTGCGCAGAAAATGCGATCGACCTCGGGCGATTCCGCCAGTTTCCAAGCCAGGGCATGTTCACGGCCGCCGCTGCCGACAACGAGAATCTTCACCGGGCTGAGCGTGCGTCAGGCGCAAGTGAAAGACAAGTTTGTCGGGGCATTTCCGTTTGTGGCTCCGCGGAGCGTCGCCCTACCAATGAAATCTCGCCAACACGCGTTGGCGGGGCGAGAGTCCGTCGAGGCACGGCAGATCCGCGTCAATCAAATTCAGCGTGCCACCAACACCGGCATTTCCGCGGGCGTCACGTAAATCGTTATCTGCTCGGTGTGTCGGAGAATGGTGAGCTTGCAAGGCTTGCCGACCTGATCGCCAACAAGCTTTTTGTGCAAATCGTGCACGCTTGCAATCGCGTCGTCGTTGAATGCGACAATCACATCATTCGGCTGGATCCGCGCATGATCTGCCGGACTTCCCTTGTCGATAGAAACAACCAGCACACCTGTCTCGTTTGCCAGATGATAGAATCGCGCGACGCGCCGATGCAGCGGAGCCGTCTGGCCTGCGACCCCGATATAGCCACGTCGAATGCGTCCCTCCTTAATCAACCACGCGGCCACGAATTTCGCGGTGTTGCTCGCAATCGCGAAGCAGATGCCCTGCGCCGGCCGAATCATCGCGGTGTTAACTCCAATCACTTCGCCGGCGGAATTCGCCAGCGGTCCTCCGGAGTTTCCCGGATTCAATGCCGCATCGGTTTGAATGATGTTGTCGATTAAACGGCCCGACTGCGCGTGCATGGAGCGGCCGAGAGCACTGATCACGCCCGCGGTGACGCTTGCCTGAAACCCAAGCGGATTACCGATCGCGATCGCAATTTGACCGACACGCAAACTTTCCGAGTCGGCCAGCCTGACATGCGAAAGCTGCGGCGCGTCGATGCGAATAACCGCAAGATCAGTGTCCGGATCGTCACCGACCAACTGTGCGGGAAATTCCGGACCGTCGGAAACATTGACCACGACTTCGCGTGCGCCATGCACGACGTGGCTATTAGTCAGAATGAAACCATCTGGCGCGATAACGAATCCCGAACCGCTTCCGCCGCGCGATTCAATCTTCACCACCGATGGCGCGACTCGTTCGACCGCGCTGACAATGGTGCGCGAGTAGTCGTCCAGCAAAGCGATTTCGCCTTGAGCCCTGCTCGATGATTCCGGCGAGCTGGGTTCCTGCGTTTCAGGCGCGAGTAAGAAATCGAGAGAAGCAATACCCTTGTCATCCATATCTTAATTTAGGATCGGACGCCCGCGTCGCAACCGAAGCAGCGGTTGACGGACGCGCCCGTCGCGCATCTTTTTGATGACTGCAATGAGGACTGCCTTTCGGAATCGCGTTTTTTTGCTTTCGCCCGCCTATGCCGGTGGTGAGCGCGCCCGCATGATCTTGAGCGAACGTGCAAAGTTCGATCTGGCCCGGCGATTGCGCAGTCGCGAGCGCGCGACCCTCGGTGAGGTCTTCGCGTTTCTCAGTGGACTTTATTTTCGCGGCAAACTTGCCTACGCGAACGCCTTTGCTCGCACCGCCAATGGAATTTCTGGCGTCCAGGTCATTACCCCAACCCGTGGCTTGGTTGATGCCGCCACGAAAATAAGCCTGCGTGATCTACGCGAATTCGCTGGAGTCGATATTCACGAAGGCGAATCGCGCTATCGCGAACCCCTGGCGCGCGATGCCCGTCGGATGGCAGAAAAATTGAGTGCCGAATGCGAAGTTGTTTTGCTCGGCAGCATCGCTACCGGCAAATACGTCGACGTTTTGCTCGAGAACTTTCACCATCGTCTGCTTTTCCCAGCCGATTTTGTTGGGCGCGGGGACATGAGTCGTGGTGGATTGCTCTTACGCTGTGCGGTCGATAAAACCGAACTGCCTTATATTTCGGTGGTCGGCGCTGTGCGCAGCGGCAAACGACCACCGAAACTGACGCCGCGACGGTATGTGAAGAGTGTTGGGCCATGAAATTCTTAAGATCGTAGCGTCGCTCGTAGACCTGGCTCTGCACCTGGCTGAAGCGAGGTGTTAATGAAACGGGATATAGTGCAGCCACGCTAAACGCGTACGGGGGCGAGCGCCGGATCTCGAATCAGGCGTTTGACACAAAGGCCTCTACAACAGCACATCATCTTATGCCGCTGTCCTTGAAGCCACCGCTTGCTCCAATGGAGGCGCGCTCGGTCGATGCAATTCCGACCGGCGATGGCTGGCAATACGAACCAAAATTTGACGGCTTTCGCTGCCTCGCCTTTCGCCGGGCAAAGGAAGTTTATCTGCAATCAAAATCCGGGCAGCCGCTGGCGCGTTATTTTCCAGAGATCGCGGCCGCATTATTGCAGTTGCCCGCAAAAAGATTTGTTCTCGATGGCGAGCTCGTCATCGATGTGGGCGGCCGATTTTCCTTTGATGAACTGCAACTACGGCTTCATCCCGCCGCCAGTCGGGTCCAGAAATTGGCAGCAGCGCATCCAGCCACATTTATCGTTTTTGATTTACTGCAACGCGAGGCAGGCAAATCGCTCCTCAAAGTTCCGCTGTGGGAACGTCGGATCGCGTTGGAGCGGTTCGCCGCCAAGAATCTGAAATCAGCTCGCGCGATCAAACTTTCCCCTGGCACAACGTCGCTGGCTCAAGCGAAAAAATGGTTCGAGAAAGTTGGCGGCAACCTTGATGGAATTATCGGCAAACGACTCGATGCCGCTTACGCCTCGGGTGAACGCACTGAGATGGTAAAAGTAAAAAATATCCGCACCGCCGATTGCGTGGTCGGTGGGTTCCGTTATGCCAGTGGGTCGAAGTTAATCGGATCACTCTTGCTGGGTCTCTATGACGATGACGGCTTGTTGCATCACGTCGGATTTACTTCTGCATTCAAGACCACGGACAAACGCGCTTTGACAGAGAAATTTGAGGCGTTGCGTAAACCGCCGGGTTTCACCGGAAATGCTCCAGGTGGTCCGAGTCGGTGGAGCACAGAGAGGAGTGGCGAATGGGAACCGGTCGATCCAAAAATTGTGGTCGAAGTAACTTACGATCATTTCACTGGCGACCGTTTTCGCCATGGCACAAAAATCGTTAGATGGCGGAAAGACAAAGCGCCCAGGAAATGCACCATGGATCAGGTCGCACAAAGCGAAGGCCGCGCGATTGCGCTGCTGTAGCCGCGGTCATCAGCCGCGGCTGCCATTTCACAGAAACGCCCACAATAATTCGAGCAAGCATGGAACCCTACTTCGAGTTCAACGCAAAGTTGATGTTGACGTCGTAGTGCCCGCCGCTTGTGATCCCGGCCGGCAACGCATCCACTCGAGTCACCTTTTTTCCAACGGCTTCGACTGATTCATCGACTACTAGGTTCCCCGACGACTGCACAATTTTGAAATCGGAAATGCGGCCGTCCTTTTCGATTCGGATTCTTGCCAGGGCAGAAAGCTTTGCACCGCTCGCAACTACGGTAGTCGGCTGTGACCATTCGCGATAAAAACGGTCGTGCAACATGTTGCCGTACCAACCGGCGTTTGCTGAATTGAAACTGCCATTCGCCTGTGCGCTGCCACCAGCGGCGCCTCCATTTTTTGTAGTTGTTTCGCCCGATTTCTTTTCAGATTTTTTTTCTTTTTTCGCCGCTAACTTTTTGACGTTTTCCTTCTCTTTTGTGGATGTCGCCTGAGGCTTAGATTTCTTTTTCTCCGGCGAGGGAGTTGATTTCGGTGACGTCTTTTTCCTCGGACTGGGTTTGGGCGAATCTTTTGGGGACGGCTTTGGGGTCTCGCTCGCCGACGGAGTCGGATGAGGAGTAGCGGTTGGAAGTTGAATCTCGCTCTCCGCCGGCGCAGGCACCGATTGATTTTCTTCAGGCGGAGCGGGCTTTTCCGGTGTCGGCGTCTCTTCCGGTTTCGGCGAATCAACCGAGGCGCTCATATCTTCGTTGGTACTCAGCCAAGTAATCTCCTGGGCACTCTCAATTTTCGATGCGCCAGCCCAGCGCAAGAGCGCGATCAAAGCTACAGCGTGAACGAGGGTTATCAGGGCGACGTTCCGCCAGAAACGTGCGTCGCGGCGCATTTTTACTTCGCTTCGGCTTTGGTCGCGATGCCGACCTTCGTAATCTGGGCGCGCTGCAACGAATCCATCAATGTTACCAATTTCTGCACCGGCAGTTCGCGGTCAGGCCGGATGACGATTGCAACCTCAGGATTCGTCCGTTTCAGCTCCAACAATCGTGCGGTTAAAGACTCGGCATCCACGATTTCGTCGTTGATCCTGATCGTTTCGGCGCGATCGATCGAAATCGTCTGGATTTGCGCCTTGCTTACGGGGGGATTGGCCGCGCTGCTCGAGGGAATGACAAGGTTCATGCTGTTTTCGAGCAGCGGTGTCGTAATCATGAAAATAATCAGGAGCACGAAGGCGAGATCGAGCAACGGCGTGACGTTGATTTCGCTAAGGGTAGAAAAATTGCTGCGGTTGGAGTAGCGCTTCATCGCACCAGGTCCGCCACGCGGGAATTGTGCTCGACGTATTTGTGCTCGAACTCGGAGGCGAGTTCAGCGGCGAAATTATCCATCTGCACGATCATTCCGCGAATGCTCGTGACCAAAAAGTTGTAACCGAACATTGCCGGAATCGCGACACAGAGAGCCGTGACGGTGGTGATGAGCGCGCCCGAGACGCCGGGAGCCATCGTCGTCAGGTTGGGCGATCCCGCGACCGCCACGTCGGTAAAAGTGTCCATCACACCCCAGACTGTTCCGAGCAATCCGAGAAACGGCGCGCCGCTGACCGCCGTCGCGAGCAAGATCATTTGCGATTCGAGTTCGAGCGCGGTTTCCCCAACAGCTCGCTCCATCGCCGCGCGCACTGCGTTCATTTGCGCCGGCGAAATTTTGTCGGCGATACCGAGACGAGCGCGAAACGTTTCGTCCACTTCGGCGGAGCCGAGCAAATGGAACGCGAGTTCCTCGCAACCGGCGCGATAGACATTGAAAATGGGAGCGCCGGTAAAGCGCGCATTCCGTTCGTACAAACGCAACGGCTGCCGGTCCTGCCGAAATGCTTCCAGAAAACGAAGTGTCTGTTTTCGCGCGAACCGGATCACGCGCATTTTTGTGATCATGACCGACCAACTGAAAATCGAGCCGATCGCGAGGGTGAAGAGAACGATTTTGCCGGCAATGGTTGCGTGTTCGAAAGCGAAAAGGAGCCCGCCGCTCGCGAGGAATTTCGAGAACAGGATCGCGGACAAGTTGAGCTAATTAATAACGCGTTTCGAAAAAAGCGAAAGCCGGCGGTTGCAATTTCAGCAACTCACGCAACTCGGTCATCCCGAGCGAAGTCGAGGGATCCCGATGAAGTTACCTTAAAGCTTCGCGGCGGGATCCCTCGACTTCGCTCAGGATGACCCATAGCTACGCCGGCATTCTTTTCGGAAACGTCGGCTGCAATTTCGCGCCGACAACAAATGCAATTCCGATCGCAAGCAGGAAAAAGGAGAAGAATTGTCCGCGGGTGAAGGCGCCGACCAGTGGCGCATCTGGTTCGCGAAAATTTTCGCAAATGATCCGAAAGATCCCGTAGAAAATGAAAAATAATCCGGTGAGGACGCCGTTTGGTTGGCGCATTCGCGTGCGAACAAACCAAAGGATCGCGAACAGAACGATCCCTTCAAAAAACCCTTCGTAGAATTGCGAGGGGTGACGCGGCGTCAAGATATCCTGGAGCACGTCGTTTACCTGCGAATTATGACGCGCGGCCTGGATGATTGTGTCGGGATCAATCAGGCCAGGGTCAATTTTCTGTGCGGCCGCAACCGCTCGCTCCCTTTCAAGCGGATTTTCGAGAAGTTCTTTTGGGAACTGCATCGCCCACGAAATATTGGTCGGCCGTCCGTAGAGTTCGCCGTTGATGAAATTCGCGCACCGGCCGAAGAACAATCCGACAGGCGCGGCCACGACCAGCGCGTCACCCAAATTTGTCCACGGAAGCTTGTGCTTTCGCGCGTAATAAAAAGTGAGCGCAAGAATACCAATCATGCCGCCATGACTGGCCATGCCGCCTTCCCAAACCCGAAGGATCGAAAGCGGATCGCGAAGCATTTCCGGCCTGTAAAAAATGGCGTAACCAAGGCGACCGCCGATCAGCACTCCAAAGAGCGCAGTCCAGGTGATGAAATCGCTCACCCGCTCCGGGGGCAGATCGCAGTAGCCGCGCTTCGAGAGCCAGCGCACCACGAAATACGCGGAAACAAACGCCAGCACGTAGGCGAATCCGTACCAACGCGGACCGACGTTGTCCCAAAGCCGGAAAATAAAGGGATCGAAATTATCGACGAAATACGCCAGCATCGCCGCGACCTTCGCCGTCATCATAAGCGAAGTCGAGGAATGCGTTCAGCAAGAGATGCTGGTATGGCTCGCTCTTTTGTTTGTTTGTTAAGCTTCGGAGGGGTGCGCGGTCGCGGCGGCAGTGGTGGCGGCGCCGCGGCGCGCTGAGAGGGTGAGGTTTTTTAATTCGGCGCTCCACCATCGTCGCAGGCCCTGAGCGAATTGTTTGCGCAAACGAAAATCGGGAACGAAGCCGTCATAGAGTTCGCGCCACCCGGAATTGACCTCCCCGAGGCGCCCGGCCGCGGCGCGATTTTTGGCCAGACCGACAAGACGTCGCTGATAAAATCTCATGACGGCTGCGGCGATGCGTCCGGGCCGGCCCTGAAACGGCAAACGACCGAAGGCGCATTCGGGGTTGCGATAAACGTGACGAACCAGACCAACATAATAACTGGCGACATCGAGCAGCAACGCTGCTGCCATCAGGTCGGCTTCGCCCATGAAAAAATATTTGTCCTGATAAACGGCTTCGAACCATCGCCGATAAGTCAACGGATATTGCGTGTTGTAGTACTCGAGCAGCGCGTCCACATTTTCGCCGGCAAGACTGCAGCCAAGCAAATTGGCCACGAAATAGCTGGTAAAGGAACAAAAATCGAGGCCCGGACTGTAGAGTGGATCGATAAATCCAGCCGCATCACCAACCGCGGCCCAACCATCGCCGCAAACCTTTTCGCTCCAATACGGCAGCGCGGAAAACGCGTGCACATCGCCTTCGATTGCGCGCGCCTCCGCAAAGATCGCGCGGCCGACCGGATGCGAGATGAGATGATGATGCAAGCGCCGCGCCAAATTCGCCCCGGCGGGGAGATCGAAAATTCGGCTATCATAAACAACGCCGGCACTGACATCTCCGCCGCGCAGCGGGATAATCCAGCACCACCAGCCATATCCCATGAGATGATTGGTGGCCCATTCCCGACTGGTGCGACACGCGTTCACCATCTCGGGAAATTTTTCGCGCCAGTCGTAGCTGTCCCATTCTTTCACGCCGGTAAAACGTGCCCACACGGCGTTAATCGGATGATCAAGGTTTGGACGAAAATGCCCGAGCTTGCGCGCAATCATCGCGGCGCGTCCGCTCGCATCCACAATCCAGCGTGCGCGAATCGTTCGTTGCTGCTGTTGAAAATCCAGAGTGAGAATTTGTTCGCCGCCGTCGTGCAATTCCAGCGACATGACTTTCGCGGGCCGCATTAATTCGCAGCCTGCCCGGACCGCCTGCTCGAGGAGATGGGTATCGAGGGTGGCGCGATCGACTTGAAAACCAGCGAGCCGCGCTCCGTAACGCGCGCCGAGTTCCACGCAATCATCAAAAGATTGATTAGAATCGCGCGAACACCACAATCGCAATCCTTGTTTGGGGAGATGATGATGTCCAAGATGATGGGTCAGGCCGAGAATGCGCGTCATGTAGCAACTGCTGACCTCGGTGGTGGACTCGCCGACTTTGCGGTCGAACTCCGATGTTTTTTCGATAATGAGTACGCGCGCGTCGGGCCGGCGACGTTTTAGCACCAGCGCGGTCGCGGCGCCGGAAAACGCGCCACCGACGATCGCGACATCGTAATCCATGGAGAAGAAAATGATGCGCGTTCTCGATGGGAAAGGCAACTTGTGGAAAAGGGCATCGATTATTCCGACTTGTTGTAGAAGCGTTTGTGCCAAACGCCTCATTTTTGATTCGGGACTCACCACGGCGAGCGGCGCTACAACGCTTTAAGCTTGCATAACGATATGGAAAGCCTGGCCTCGCCAACTAACGTTGGCTAGGTTGCAGCCTCGATTTCGCTCGGAATGACACTCCCATGATTTTTACCAACGCGCGCGTCATTTTCCCAGATGCGATCCGCGAGGATCTTGCAGTCACCGTTCGTGCAGGAAAAATTGTGGAGATCGGCGACGCAGCGGCCGGTTCAAATGATACCGTCGATTTGCACGGAAATTTTCTGGCGCCGGGTTTTATCGATCTGCATGTGCATGGCGGCAACGGCCATGATGCGATGGAGGCAAAGGAGGAGGCATTTCGCGCCATTTGCGACTACCACGCGAGTGGCGGAACGACTTCGCTGTTATTAACGACGGCGACGGCACCCTTCCCTGATATCCTTCTCGCTCTGACGCAAATCGGAAACCTTCGGGGACGAATTCCTGAAATCGCGGGCGCACATGTGGAAGGGCCGTTTATCTCGCGGGATCGCGCCGGCGCGCAGAACCTCGAGTTCATTTGCGAAGCGAACGCGGAACTAATTGGCTGCCTCCTTGAACATCGCGACGTGATCAAGCGGGTTACCATTGCGCCGGAAATAAAAGGAGCGATGACCGCGATGAAAAACCTTTCCGAGGCCGGGATCGTCGTTAGCGGCGGACACTCCAATGCCTGGGAGGAAGAAGCGCGCGCCGCTTTGGAAAACGGAATGCGGAGTGTGACGCATACTTTTAACTGCATGTCGTCGGCCCGGCGACGTGGAACAAAACGGATTGCCGGTTTGCTCGAGGTCGCTTTGAGTGAGCCGAAAATTTGTTGTGAGTTGATCGCGGAAGAACACCACGTTTCACCTGCGTTGATGAAGCTGCTCTACTGCGCGAAGGGAGCTGGCCGACTCTGCCTCGTCACTGATGCGACTGCCGGTGCCGGCTTGGCGGATGGGAGCGTGTTCCAGCTCGGCGGAAGAAACTGCGTTGCAAAAGACGGCGCCTGTTTTCTCGCCGACGAGCCTGTTCTTGCCGGCAGCGCGTCGCGTCTGATCGATCTCGTGCGAACGATGATGCGCGAGGCCGAGGTGCCTTTGCCTGAGGTGATCGCGATGGCGTCGCTGAATCCTGCGCGTGAGGCTGGTCTCGCCGAAAAAGGTGAAATCGCAGTTGGGAAGGATGCGGATTTGGTTGTGCTTTCGCCGCAGTTGGAAGTGCTTCAGACCTACGTTGCAGGTAATCTGTCATTCCGAGCGGAGCCGAGGAATCCCGCTGCGGAAGCCTAAAGGTAACCCAGCGGGATCCCTCCACTTCGCTGCGCTCCGGTCGGGATGACCACCAATCAAAGGTTTAACAAAAATTTCGCGATCTCGAGGGAAGCGGCCGGCCGGCTGATTTTGGCGACGTTTGCCGACCATTCGTGCAGCAGGCTTCCATCATTGGCGAACGCGCGGGTAAGAGTCGCGATTACCTCATCGTTAGTCATGGCCACGGCACCGGAATTGGTTTGCGTAATGAGTTGTGCGTTTCCCTCTTCCTGACCGGGCACGATCTGATTGATAATGATCGGACACGCCGCCGCGATTGTTTCCTGGACCGTCGCCCCACCGGCTTTGCTAACGAGAATATGATGCGAAGCGAGCAACCGCGGCAATTCCGTGGTCCAGCCGATGATGGTAAATTTTTGCGCCGAAGTATCGCGAATCGATTCGACCTTGCGCCGCAACTTTTCGTCGCGGCCGACTGTGACGGTGAGTTGAGTGTTCGGAATCCTGGCCAGCCAGGGCGTGAGGTCGACAGCCAAACCCTGGCCTGCGTTTATCATCTGTAGAATTCGCCATGGCGGGCCGGAAGAGCGGACTGGCAGCTCGGCAAAACGCGGGCTGACCGGAAATCCAAAGACGCGCAGCAGAGCGCGATCGACGCCGGCGTTGGCGACGACATCCGCAGTTTGCTCGTTCGCGAGGAGGAAGTAATCGGTCGAACAGCGATACCAGATCGAATTGATCGTGATCGAATCTGTAATGCAGACAATACGTCTTGGGTTGGAGCCATTCGTCGGTCCATACAGCTCATCGAGAAAATGTGGATACGGCATAAAGACCGAAACGATTATGTCGGGGCGATCGTGCTCGATAATTTGCGCCAGGCGGTTGCGGGCGCGGAAAAACCAGCGGAGCCCATGGTGAAAATCCGGGTAGTGATCGATCCAGGAATAAATGTCAGACCAAATGTGCGGCGCGCGATTGATGGTGAAGAGATACATGCGCCGGACAAGCTCGTTGATTGGTCCAAATGCTTCCGCGAAAAGGTCGTGGCATGCGACAGACGACTCGGGCGAGACTTGGGCGAGGGCATCGCGGATTCCGCGAGCGGCGCTGTTATGGCCCTCGCCGAATCCGGCGGTAAGAATGAGGATTTTTTTCACGGCGGAGAACGGCGCGGGAGTTTAATGGATAATTGCGCAGGGCAAAGTACACTTGCGACGCCATGAAGATGCTGCGGCTGGTTGGACGCACGGCGCGACGGATGGTTTGGGAGACGGCGATGGACAACACCACCGGCCTGGCTTCGCAAATGGCTTACCAGTTTTTATTCACGCTAGCGCCCGGCCTCTTTTTTCTCTGGTATCTGCTCGGGTTGTTCGGAACTGATCCGGCAAAATTGCATCGGATGTTTGCGATATTGGAATCATTTTTGCCGCCCGATCCGAAAGTGCAGGAGATTCTCGATTCCGGGCTGGCGAGCGTGGTGGTGACCGGATCGAGCGGCTGGGTCGCGGATGTTTTCCTGCTCGCCGGAATTTATTTCGGCACCATGTTCATTAGCACGATCTCCCGTGCGCTCAGCCAAACCCACGGCGTGGTGGAGGACCGGCATTGGTGGTCGAAATATATCATTTCGTTTTTCCTCCTGTTGTGGTTCGGAATCACGATTCTTGTTTGCTTCAACGCCGTTGTTTTCGGTGAAACGCTGGCCGGAATCGCGGAAGTAAATCTGCAGTTGAAGATTCCGCTTCAGGAATGGGTCGCGGCGCTCAATCTCCCCCTTACTGCCATCGCCCTTATTATTCTGGCCCTCGGCCTTTATCTCCTGACGCCGGAAAATTTCCTCACCATGCGGCAGGCGCTACCCGGTGCCATTTTATTTGCGATCGGGTGGCTCGCGGTAACGAAATTGTTTCAACTCTATGTCTCAAAATATGATCGCTACAACCCCACCTATCACGCACTCGCCTCCATTATCATTCTGCTGACCTGGATGTATCTGACCTGTCTGTTGCTGTTGCTGGGCGGAAAACTGAACGCGATTCTGCGCCGTGAACACGAGCGCGTACTGCAAAATTCTGCTCCGGCGCCTCAGCCCGCCTGAGACTCCTTGTTGTGACGTGCGCGGTTGCTCGCTTTTGTTTGTGGCTGCTAATGGCAAGCGTTCTCGCCGTCGCGCCCGCTTCCGCCCAGATTTCATCTGAGGAGAAGCCGGAAGCTGTCGCAGAAACGTCGCCGACTCCAAGCAAATCGCCGAGTCCGAAGCCAAAAGCGTCTCCCAAGAAAAAGAAGCCAACACCAAAGAAAACGCCAACTCCGGCAAAGAAAAAGAAGGCAAAGGCGTCGTCAGGAAAAAAGAAATCGAAAGTATCGCCGACTCCGTCCCCAAAGAAGTCGCCATCGCCGCAGCCAGTTTCACCGTCGGAGGCATCAATAGCACCGTCGCCGACACCACTCGCCACGTTGACGCCGGTTCCCACCGTTCGGCCGTCAATTTCACCCGGCTCCATTCCGCAAGTCGAGGTCGAGAAGTCTGGATTTCTCGGCGATCAGGGGTACGAACCGCCGCCGAGCCCGACGCCGCGTCGTGGCTGGTGGTTCTGGTCGCGGCCGGAAGTTACTTACAGGTACCTTTCGAGGTCTGTGCGAAATGAAATTGACCGGGCGCCGGTTATGCGCCGCCGCTGGCAATTCATTGTCGTGCACAACAGTGGCACACGACAGGGCAGCGCCCGCATTTTCGATTATTACCACCGGCATGTTCGCCGGATGAAAAACGGGCTCGCCTATCATTTCGTCATCGGTAACGGCACTTCGACGGGCGACGGCCAAATCGAAGTGGGCGATCGCTGGCGGCGCCAGATCAATGGCGGGCACGTGCACAGCGATTATTTGAACAATATCGCGCTCGGCATTTGTCTGGTAGGCGATTTTAATCGCGGTCAGCCGACGCGCCGTCAGTTGGAGGCGTGCGAAGAGTTGATCAATTATTTGCGGAAGCGGTGCGGGAAAATCGATGCGCATTACGCCGTCGTCCGGCCGCATCGTGAGGTGAATCCACCACAATGGGCGACCGACTGCCCCGGCGACGCTTTCCCGTATTCCTGGTTCCGTAGATTTCAGGAATAGCTTGCAGCAGGTAGGGCGATTGACCTTGCCACTCCGGCTCGGAGTCGCCCGCGGCGGTTCAGGTGAATCGCCCCTACCTTGGAAAGCTAACGTTTTGATTGTCAGCACGGCCCGGGAGCGGCATTTTGTCGGTATGGGAGAGAAACCGAAGATCAAGATTGAATCCGTCACCCAGCTCGCGGTGTTCCTGAGCAATCGGCCCGGTGCTCTGGCGCGGGTGTGCGAAGAACTGGCGGGCGCGAAAATTAATATCCACGCGCTTTCCATTTCCGATACGGCCGATCATTCGGTCGTGCGAATGGTAGTGAGCGATCCCACCAAAGCGCTCATGCTCCTGGGAGAACGAGGCGTGCTGGCCTTGGAAACGGAAGTATTAATGATCGAGACCGAAAACCATCCGGGCGTGCTTGGCCGAATTGCGGAACGCCTCGCCGAGGCTGAAGTAAATATCGAATACGCCTACATGGCGGCGACCTTGAATTCGCCTAACGGCCTGATGATTTTGCGGCCGGACGACGTTGAAAAAGCGCACAAGGTTCTGGGCAAGCTGTAACCATTCCTAGCGACGCACGTAAATCGCGATCGCCTGAACGCGGCGGTTGATCAAGGGCCCGCCTACGCTGCCGCCGCCGCCGTAGAAGCCGTGGTGGCCGTAACCGAAGCCGCCACCACCCACCGAAAGTCCGCCCACCGGCTGGTCGTAAACTTCCTGCAATAGAACGCCGTTCGCCCCGAGGGCGGCAGCTTGGCTGCGCAGTTCCGCGAACGCTTGATCAAGCGAGTCGTGATTGGGAAAAATCCAGGTGGTGCCGGCAGAGGAATTGATGATTGCGATTTCTTCGTAGTGCCGTGGCGGGACTTGGTAGATTCGAACTGCCGCTGGACTAACAGCAGGGCGCGCCGGACCGAGCATGGTGACGTTAGTGCCGCAGCTCGCAAGCAAGAATGCAGCGACAATGGCGGCGGATAAGCGCAAAAGAGATTTCATCTTATACTACATTATCGGATTTAGTGCTTCGCTTGCGTCTGGAGGTTAGGCATCTTGCCTGCTGTTTCCGGGAGCAATGAGTTGTCGAACGGCCGAAAGTCTTGAGCTCGTCGAAAGGTAGAAATATCTCCGCAGGCAATTTTCCATTCGACGACGTTGCGCATCTTCGTCGTGTAGTGGATAGGAAACCTTCGCCGTTTTTATGACGCCAATCAAGACCTGGCTCGGCTATCCTTACCCCCTCGGCGCGACCTGGCTCGGTAATGGCGTAAATTTCGCCCTTTTCTCCGAGCACGCCACCTCAGTCGATCTCTGTCTGTTCGAGAGCATGGAGGCGCGCGAGGAAAACGTTCGGATCCCCGTAACCGAACACACCGATCAGGTATGGCACATCTTTTTGCCGGAAGTGCGGCCGGGACAGATTTACGGCTATCGCGTTTCCGGGCCGTATGAGCCGGAGATCGGGATGCGTTTCAACAGTTCCAAGCTGCTGCTCGATCCCTACGCCAAGGCCATCGCGGGCCGGGTGGAGTGGGGCGATGAAATGTTTGGTTACGTCGTCGGCGGCGAGGCAGAAGATTTGACGCGCGATTTTCGCGACGACGCCTGGGGAATGCCGAAAGCGGTAGTGATTGACAACGCCTTCAACTGGGGTGGGGACCGCAGAATCGGGCGACCGCTGGCGGAGTCAGTCATCTACGAAGTGCACGTGAAAGGATTCACGAAATTGTGCCCGGGCGTTCCACCGGAACTGCGCGGCACTTATGCCGGGCTCGGCAGCACCTGGGCGATTGATTACCTCAAACATCTGGCCATCACTGCGGTGGAGCTGCTGCCGGTGCACGCGCACGTGGATGATAAGGCGCTGGTCGAGCGCGGCCTTACTAACTACTGGGGTTACAACAGCATCTGTTTCTTCGCCCCGGAAGCGACATACTCCAGCAGCGGTGACCTCGGCGGCCAGGTGAGCGAGTTCAAAACGATGGTGCGCAATCTGCACGCCGCCGGCATCGAGGTGATTCTCGACGTCGTTTATAATCATACCGCCGAAGGCAATCAGCTCGGGCCAACCCTGGCCTTTCGCGGCATCGATAACATCGCCTCCTATCGCTTGCGAACGGAACAGCCGCGCTTCTATCTCGATTTTACCGGTACCGGCAACACTTTCAATCTCCTGCACCCGCGCACGCTCCAACTAGTGATGGACAGCCTGCGCTATTGGGTTCTCGAAATGCACGTTGACGGTTTCCGTTTCGATCTCGCCAGCACCCTCGCCCGTGACACTAATGGCGTGAACAAGCTCCACGCCTTTTTCGAAATCATTCACCAGGATCCCGTGCTCTCGCAGGTGAAGTTAATCGCGGAACCGTGGGACGTCGGCGAAGGCGGATATCAAGTCGGGAATTTTCCGGTGTTGTGGGCGGAATGGAACGGGAAATATCGCGATGCCATTCGCAGTTTTTGGAAGGGCGACGAAGGCAAGATCGGCGAAGTGGCGTATCGACTGACCGGCAGCCCGGACCTTTACAACCACGATGGTAGACGGCCGTACGCCAGCATCAACTTTGTTACCTCACACGACGGATTTACCCTCACAGATCTCGTTAGCTACAACGAAAAACACAATGAAGCGAATGGCGAGGAGAACCACGACGGGGATAGTAACAATCTGTCGTGGAACCACGGCGCGGAGGGGCCGACTGACGATCCAAAAATCAATGCCTTGCGCGAACGACAACGGCGGAATTTTGTGACGACGCTTTTTGTTTCACAGGGCGTGCCGATGCTGCTCGGCGGCGATGAATTTGGCCGGACCCAAAAGGGCAACAACAATGCCTATTGCCAGGACAATGAAATCAGCTGGCTCAATTGGGAAAAGCGGGACGAAAAGCAAAAAGCGCTTTTCGAATTTACCCGGCGGCTTATTCAGCTCCGGCACGACCATCCGGTTTTCCGACGGCCGAAATTTTTCCAGGGCCGGCGGATTCGGGGGAGCGAAATCAAAGATGTGATGTGGTTCAATCCGGGCGGCAACGAAATGAGCGAGAGAGACTGGAGCCTACCGCTCGCACGTTGCCTCGGAATGATGCTTAGCGGCGACACTATTGATGTCCTGAATTTTCAAGGCGAGCCGATTCGCGACGATACTTTCCTGTTTGTCATCAACGCCCACTACGAGACCATTTCGTTCCTGCTGCCGGGCCACGAGGGTGTTGAATGGGAGCTGCTTGTCGACACGACGACGGAACCCGGTTTTTTCGCTGAGTCGAAGCGCTTTCCCGCCGGTGATGAGCTGCCGGTAACGGACCGCGCCGCCTGCCTGCTCAAGTTGTGTGGCGGAACTCAAGCCCAGGCGCGCCAGGAATCGTTCCGGAAACGCCCGTTCGATTTCCCGCAGGGTCAAGCTGCCCCAGAGGAAGTGGAAAAAAAATAACCGTGTTAAATGTTTGAGAAACGAACTACGATTGCGGGGAAGTCGCGTCCGCGCATTGTGATGGCATGACACCGACCTCGCTCATTATCGTGGCCGACCGGGGAAGTTTGAAAGCTTACAAGGTGAACGAAACCCCAACGCGGGGACCGAGTTTGAAGCTAGTGCAGGCCTTCGATGTCACCGATGCACACGGAAAACTGGTCGATAAGGTGACGGATTTAGCTGGACGTTACGCTGCGAACGATGGAGCTGGAATGCATCAGGCGTCAATCTCCGAGACCAAGTTGGAAACTGAAACCGAGCGCCGGATCAACAAGCAGCTGGCCGATCAAATCACCAAGATTGCGAAGTCCGATGGGGTGGAGGGCTGGTCTTTTGCTGCCCCGGCGTCTTGTCACAATGCCATCATTGAATTGTTGCCGCCCGAGGTTCGTGGTCGCATTGTTGAATTTGTGAAATCTGATCTGGTGAAGATGGAAGCGGCCAAGCTAACCTCCCATTTCCGGTCGTTACAACCAATCTAGAACATGGGTCGCATCGCATGAGAGCACTTGGCTTTGGCGACCCGAAGGCGTTACAATAAGAGCGCTATGCAATTGCCAGTAAAAATCACTTATCGCGGCCTCAAAAAATCGCTGGGTATCGAACAGATGGTCTTGGAGAAAGCCGAGCGCTTGGACAAATTCTGCGATCACATCAGCCGATGCGACGTCGCCATTGAGCAACCCAATCACGCCCACAAAAAAGGAAACCAATACCGGGTGCGAATCGACGTCACCGTTCCGCCCGGTCACGAGTTGGTGGCCGAAGAAAAACAGATCGATAACGGTACGCACGATCCGCTGGCAAAAGTGGTGCACGACGCCTTTAAAATCATGGAGCGCGAGTTGCGCCGCGTGGTGGACAAACAACGGCGCAACGTCAAAACCCACGCCGATTCCCGCTCGCCGAAATAAAGAACGCGTGACGCCAAGCAGAGCAAGCGAGCTCAATCGCCCTTTGCGTTGACGTCAGGTAGGGGCGATTGACCTCAATCGCCCGTCCCACGAAGATCGGCTCCCGTTTCGGCGACGAAAACATAGGGCCAGTCATGGGCCAGGTCAGCTAAGCCTGCCCGCACCGGATTTTGGCAGATGTACTCAAATTTTTCGGCTTCGCTTTCATCGTGCCGCAGTCGGTGATCGAAAAAGTTTCGCTGCCATTGGATCCCCGCGATCTTGGCCGTAATCCGTTTAAAATCGCGGATCAGATTTGAAAGGCTCGCGTCGCCTGAAATGCCAACCAGCATGTGCAGATGATCAGGCATCAGGAGTAATACCTTTAGATACCATTTTTGAGCAGCATCGTAGCGACGGGCCGTTTCGAACAACACTCTCGCAACAATCTTTCGACAAAGCTGATTGGCGACGCGGCTTTCGCAGCAAATCGTGATAAAGAAGGTCGCGCCAAATCGGGCGGCGTAATGGGTTGAGTGGTCGAGTTGCGTTCGAACTGGACGGGCTGAATCGCGACCTTCGTTCATGTGAGGAAAAGGGGTTACCGAAACGTTAGCGGGCGATTGAGGTCAATCGCCCCTACCTGCCCTTCCTGCCGAATTTGGCAAGAATTTCATCAACAATCTTCTTCGGGTCGCGACCATGCAGCATCGGATCGTCCTTATAATATTCAGCCCAGTAGAGAACGTCGCGGTAATCAGTTTGCGCCGCCTTGATGTAGTCACGGACTTTCCCGACGCCACCTCCGCTCAACTCTAAAATGTCCCATTTCACGCGATCGCTCTCCGGTCCGACGTAGCTTTCAAGTAATTGAATCACAGCATCCCGTTCCGAATCCTGAAACTCCCGACTGACACGCTCGAGTATCCGCTGCTGCATTACCATCTGTAGCCGGAATCGGCGATCCCTGCCAGTTTCTACACTTTTCGTAAGACCACGACCGATTGGCCCAGATTACCCAGCGATTTCATTACCGTTCCGTTTTCCCACCGGATTTCTTCCGGAATCGGGATGTGCCCTTTGTCGCCATCAAAGAACGACTCAACTACAAATCCGCTATGAGTTGCCCACGCGGCCAGCGCATCGCGATCGACAAATTGAATCAGATGTCCGGTCGGCTGTAATCGAAGTGAGATCAGAAACGTCTCCCAATGACACGCGATCCGGAACTCGAGGAATGATACGATCACACGCCCCCTTGGTTTCAGGCAACGCGCTGCCTCCTGAAGATATTTGAAACTTTCTACATGTGTGGTGTGGGTGAGAACGGAAAAGAATGTGACGAAATCGGCCGCATTGTCCGGACAGGGGATGCGGTTGTCTTCAACCAAATGGAATTCCCAATCATTTCGCCCTGCGGCAGTCCTGGCCGCCTCAAGCAATTGCGGAACGACATCAGTTCCAACGTAGCGAATGCTGTTGTCATTGGACAGCTGCTGAGCCAGTCGCCCACTTCCGCAACCGACATCGATGACAAGATGCTCGCTGCTTAATCCGAGCGAGCGCAACAGGTAATATTCCAGTTTGCCGACCGCATCGAATTCGCCGCCGACCGCAAGCCGCATGGCTTCCTCTTTGCAATCGACGCGTTGTTCCAGTCTCCGAACGTGATCGATGTAAGATTGGTTGCGAGAGTTCTCTGGCATCGCAGGAGCGTGGCGAGAACAATGTGACCCAAGACCACCGCGCTTGCCAGTTCAGGTGGTTTGCCGCGCAATCAATTATCACGCTTAATTCACCGTGCCGCTGATTGAATTTCCATCGAAGACCCTCGGACCGTTGCGTGAGCATCGCTGAAACCGGGCTGGCGTGACATGAAGACTCCGCAATGGCCGCTTCACTTCAACTTATGGTCATCTTCAAGTGCTTTATTATGTCCGAAGGTGGATCGAGGTCCGAGCCGGACTGGCATTTGGGACTGCTCGATCCACCTTTTAGCATCGCAAGCTATTTATGAGAGACCATACTAGATTCCGCATGCTCCTCTGTTGAGTCGACGCCAGCATGGAAGAAACCAACGCCAGCGCTATTACTCACCATCCCGTGCCTGCGCAATGGACGCGGAGCTTTTTCATTGCGCTGCTCCCGGTCTTCGCAGTTTTTCTCGGCGGCGCGACCAGCAAGTGGGCCGAAGGCATCGTTGTCGCCTTATTGGGTCTTTTCCTGATCTTCCAACCGCCACGCCGCTCCTTGGGTTGGAAGATTAACACCGTCTTCGTTGCCTTCGCGCTCTGCGGCCTGGTCAGTTTTCTGCCGCAGACCTGGTTTTTCACGCCTGATTGGCGGACCGCCTTACAAAACGACTTCGGGATAAAATTGCCCACTACCGTTACAGCTCAGCCGTGGGTCACGCTCGGTTGCTTCGCCAGTCTCGTCGCCGCTCTATGCTGGCTCTACCGCGTCTCGGCCCAGGAACTCGAATTGCGCGTCGCGCGTTTCCAGCTGCGACTCTTCGCCGCCGGGATTGTCACGATCGCTGCGCTTAGCATTCTGGTGTACCTCACGCATCAATCCATCCCGTTCTGGAGAAACGAGCGCAATTTCGGCCCTTTTCTGAATCACAACCAAACTGCCGATCTCTTCGGCCTCACTTCCGTTCTGATCCTCGCCTCGGGTCAGGATGACATTCGACACGGCCGGAAACGCTGGGTCTTCTGGATCATCGCCATTGCTATCGTGATTGCCGCGATCTGCCTCAATTTTTCCCGGGCCGGAATTCTCATTCTCGTCGCTTCGAGCGCAATCTGGATCGCGACCGTAGCATTGCGTCTGGGCGCCCCAGCCCGCGCCGGCGCTGCCTACCGCATCTCGTTAGCGGTTTCGTTTCTTCTGATTCTCGTTAGCGCGCTCCTGCTTGCCGGCGGACCGACGTTGGAGCGTTTTCATTTGCAAAAATTCGCGGGCAGCGATTTTCCGGCCGATTTTCGATGGTTGATTTTCCAGGACGCCTGGCAGTTGATTCGCTCCTCACCGTGGGTCGGCCTCGGGCTGGGTAATTTCGAATCTGTTTTTGCCATCTTTCGTGATGCTTCGCGCGGCACGACGCGTTCGCTTCATCCCGAGAGCGACTGGTTTTGGGTTTGGTCGGAGATGGGATGGTTGGCGATCCCTCTTATTGTTCTGGGCGCGCTATTGTTGATCCGGCGCGTAGCCCCGTTGGAAGTGGGGACCAACCAGCGCTTTCGTCTTGCCGCCTTGATCGGTGCGCTGATGTTTGCCCTGCACGGCCTGGTTGATGTTTCGGGACATCGCGTGGGCACGGCCTATTCCGCATTGTTCTTACTCGGACTTTCTCTGCACCGGCCAACGAAGCTGCTGTGCTCAAAAATTACGGAATGGACTTTTCGGGTTCTGGGACTTGCCCTTTTGGCAATTGGTCTTTCTTGGGCCGTTGCGTGGCGCTCAATGGCGATGTTGCCGGGCGCGGTTGGTGCCAACAATGCCAAGCAACTTGCCCTTGTCGCGAGTCGCGGTCACAATTTTGCCGAAGCGATTAACGTGACCACGCGCGCGTTGAACTGGGCGCCGCTCGATTGGGAACTATATTATTTGCGAGCAGAGGCCGAAATCGGACAACACGAGCCCGAGCAGAAGGCGCTCGACGATTTTCGACGGGCGCGATTTCTGGAGCCGAATTCCGAGTCGGTGCCGTTGCAGGAAGGTTTCGCGTGGCTCCGCACCAGGCCGGACCTGGCGGAGATGGCATGGCGCGAAGCGCTGCGCCGCGCCGGGACACAACGCAAGGATGTATTCCGCAACATCATGTTTACCGCCGACCTGCGCGATCCGACTGCGCGCCCGATTATTCGCCGGCTAGCTTTCAGTGAACACGACCTCGCGCTCGCCTATTTCGAAGAATTGAACGCTCAGGAATTTCGGCCTGCTTTCAGCAAATTTTTCGATACCGATCCGGATCTGACTGCGATGCCGCCGGATGAAAAACGCGAGTTTTTTCAGCTTTGGGACAGCCGCGGCGACATCAACGCACTCGTCGCGGTGGTGAACAAACACCCCGAGTGGCTTCAATACACCTGGCGTGCGGTTGCCAAACATCGCGCCAGCTCGGGTGATTTCCGTGGTGCCTGCGAATTGGTGGAGAAATATGATAGCAAAACTGTTTTGCCGCCGGAAGAAACCGGCCAGTCATTCGAGCGTTTGCGCGACCGAGTGTATCGCGGCACCAACGATTTTTCCGCCGCCTACACTCTCTATCGCCAGCAAATGAGTCACGGATCGATTGACGACGCGCTTGCCACCATTCGGCACTTTACCTTTAACAGGAAACCGCCGGTCTATTTCTATTTGTTGGAGGCCCAGGCGTGGGCGGCAAAAAATAATTGGGAAAAATCCTGGAACGCGTGGAACAAATTCGAGGAAGTGAATCAGAAGTAATATTCGTCGCATCTGTCCCATTGCTCCTCTAAGGCCCTGCGCTGCGACACTGCCTAATGCCCTGCGGTCGGCGAAACTGACATCGAATAAGTGATGAAACCGCAAACAACAGTCATCACCACCATGGCGAAGATGAAAACAACATCGGCTGTGCGCTCAATTCGGTGCATCCGCCGAAAACTACGAGCTCGCAGGGCGGAATAGGAAAGCAGACAGGAAGTAAGAAACAGGAGCGCGTCGCTGGCGAGAAGGTCGTCGGCGAAAGTATCACCTTTGCCGAGGGTAATGACGACGCGAATCAGTCCGATCACTGTCAGGCAAACGCCCACCATCGCCGATGAGACGGTGAAGATGTGAATGCAAATGTCTTCTTCGAGCTTTTTGCCGTTGTTGTCCCAGGCCATTCGAGCTTGGACAGCTGAGTTCGCTTCGCGTTAGCCGGAAAATTAATGCGCTAACCGTCATCCCGAGCTCGTCGAGGGATCCCGCCGCGAAACCTTAAGATAACTTCAACCGGGATCCCTCGACTTGGCTCGGGATGAGGAATGTCAGTTAGTTTATTCCGCCAGCGCGGCTTGCGCGGCAGCGAGACGCGCGATCGGGACGCGGAAGGGACTGCAACTGACATAGTCGAGACCAATCCGGTGGCAGAATTTCACGGAATCGGGATCACCGCCGTGTTCGCCGCAGATACCTAGCTTGATCTTCGGTCGTGTTTTGCGACCTTTCTCAATCGCGATTTGCATCAATTGGCCGACACCATTTTGATCGATCGTGGCAAACGGATTTCGTCTCACGATTTCCAACTCGGCGTAGTGCGGTAAAAACGAGCCGCTGTCGTCGCGGCTCATCCCGAGCGCAGTCTGAGTGAGATCATTCGTGCCGAAGCTGAAAAACTCCGCTGTTTTGGCAATCTCATCCGCGGTCAACGCGCCGCGCGGCACTTCAATCATGGTTCCGACCAAGTAATTCAATTTCACTTTTTTCGCGGCCTGAACTTGCTGCGCGACGCGATGCACGATCTCGACCTGCAAGTCGAGTTCTCGTTTAAAGCCAACCAGGGGAATCATCACTTCCGGATTTACTTTGATCCCGCTCTTCTGCACTTCCGCCGCCGCTTCGAAGATCGCGCGCGCCTGCATCTCCGTTACTTCGGGGAAAGAAATTCCAAGTCGACAACCGCGATGGCCGAGCATCGGGTTCTGTTCGTGTAATTCATGCACGCGTCGCGCGATTTCGTCCGCGCTCACGCCGATCTTGTCCGCCAGCGCGCTTTGGGCGGCGTGATCCTGCGGCAGAAATTCGTGCAAAGGAGGATCGAGCAGACGAATCGTGGCCGGTCTTCCTTTCAGCGCTTTGAAAATGCCGACGAAATCGCCCTTTTGATATGGCAACAATTTCGCCAGCGCTTTTTGCCGATCGTCCACTTTACGCGCCAGGATCATTTCGCGCATGGCATCAATGCGATCGCCCTCGAAAAACATGTGTTCAGTCCGGCAAAGACCAATGCCGCTGGCGCCGAACGCGACCGCATTTTCCACCTGCTCTGGAGTGTCGGCGTTAGTCCGCACGGTCATGCGGGTGACTTTGGCGCACCAATCCATTAAGCGATTGAAATTGCGATAGGTCTCTGCCTTCTGCGCGATCTTATCGCCATGGAGCAACCCTTGAATGATTTCCGATGGGGCGTTCCGCAATCGATCTGCGTAAACCGTTCCGCTCGTCCCGTCGATCGAAAGGTAATCGTCGCCTTCGCGAAACACGGTGCCGTTCACCGACATCGTTTTCGCGCGGTAATCGATGTTCAGTGCCGAGGCGCCGCAAATACATACTTTACCCATTTGCCGTGCGACCAGTGCCGCGTGTGAACTAACACCGCCACGAGCGGTCAGAATTCCTTCGGACGCGATCATGCCGCGCAAATCTTCCGGTGAAGTCTCGACCCGCACGAGTAACACCTTTTCGCCCTTATGCGCAGCGGCGGCGGCGCGATCGGCGTTGAAATAAACTTTGCCTGTCGCCGCGCCAGGCCCCGCCGGGAGCCCGCTGGCGATCGCCTTAGCGCTCTTGAGGGCATTGCGATCGAAGACCGGCGCCAGCACCTGATCGAGCTGATCAGCCGGCACCCGCATGATTGCGGTTTTCCATTCGATTAATTTTTCCTGCACCATGTCGCAGGCGAACTTCACTGCCGCCACGCCCGTGCGTTTCCCGTTGCGGGTTTGCAGCATGAAAACCTTTCCGTCCTGAATGGTGAATTCGAAATCCTGCACATCCTTAAAATGCGCCTCCAGGACATGCCGGATCCGCTCCAGCTCGACCAGCGCCTTGGGCAGATGTTTTCTCAAATCCGCGACCGGTTCCGGCGTGCGCACGCCGGCGACGACATCTTCGCCCTGGGCGTTGATCAAAAACTCTCCGTAGAACACTTTCTCGCCGGTAGCAGGATCGCGGGTGAAAGCGACGCCGGATCCGGAGTTGGCGCCGGTGTTACCGAAGACCATCGCCTGCACGTTCACCGCTGTGCCCCATTCCTGGGGAATATTGTATTTCCGACGATAAACGATGGCGCGGTCGTTCATCCACGAGCCGAACACAGCGCCGATCGATCCGTAGAGCTGTTCCCAGGGATCGTTGGGAAATTGTTTGCCAGTCCGCTCTTTCACCAGCTTTTTGAAACGCGCGACTACCTCTTTCATGTCGCCCACGCTGAGTTTGGTATCGTCGACATCCTCGTGATGGCGCTCGTGCTTGAGCTCGTGGATCACTGTCTCGAACGGCTCGTGATCTTCGTCGGGACGTTTTTGCACGCCCATGACCACGTCGCCATACATTTGGATAAAGCGTCGGTAGCAATCCCAGGCGAAACGTTCGTTATTTGTCGCTTTCGCCACCGCCACCACGGTTTGGTCGTTCAGACCGAGATTGAGAATGGTGTCCATCATTCCCGGCATCGAATCGCGTGCCCCTGATCGGACCGCCACCAGCAACGGCATCGCCTTGGTGTCGCCGAGGGTCGTACCCATGATCCGTTCCATCCGGCGAATCCCTTCCTCCACCTGTGACCGCATCGCAGCGGGATAGCTGCGGTGATGCGCATAGAAATAAGTGCAGACTTCCGTAGAAATCGTGAACCCCGGCGGCACGGGCAAACCGATTCGGGTCATTTCGGCCAGGTTCGCGCCTTTGCCGCCGAGCAGCCCTTTCATTTTTCCGTTCCCGTCGGCTTTGCCTTCACCGAAGTAATAAACGGACTTCGCGGCTTTGCCTCGCCCCGGCAAGTCCGTCCGATGGCGGACTTTGGCAGCGGTTTTTTGTTTTGTCCGACGAGCAGAAGTCGGCTGGGCAGCGGCGCGGCGGGAAGCAGAAGATTTTCGAGCCATGAAAAGAGAGATTATGACCGGAGCGCGGCAAAATAGTTCCGCGACTCGACGTGTCAACGCGCTCTCAGGGCGACGCTCGATTCGGGTCGTGAGGAATCTTGCGCCGGTGCCTGCTCGGTAGCGGCAAGCACGTCGTCGATGGCGGCAGTGAACTCGTTCGTCCCGGTGCTCGGGACGATAATGGTATTTCGCCGGCCATGGGCTTCCTCGGTAATGCGAAGGAATCTCCCTCGATCGTTTTCACGGAATTCCACGTAGAAGTGCTTCCGTTCGATCTGAACCTCCTTCGCTTCGATAATATTATCCATCTCGGGCGGGAGTTTGGCAGGCTGGGGGGATTTGTGGAAGCAAAAAATTCGCTAAATTTCACGGGCCAAAAGGCTAATGGTTGGCCCCGATTCGTCACCGGCGGCGTTTGGGCACTGGCCGGTCCGGGCCGGGTCTCAGATCAGCGATCGCAAAATCAATTTGTCGCTTAAATTGATCTACCCGAGCGACATGCACGCGCAACTTATCGCCCACGGCGAATCGGCGGCGGCGTTGCCGTCCGACAAAACGGCGCTGGCTCGGCGAAAAGACATAAAAGTCATCCGCCAGGGTCGAGACATGGACTAAGCCAGTCAGCAAAATCTCTGGCAGCTCGACTAGGAGACCGTAGTTACGGACATCGATTACAACGGCGTCGAATATTTGCGGATCGCGGGCCTGCAACTGTAACTCGAAAAACTCCAGCTTTTTCATTTTAATGGCATCGATTTCTGCTTCGGCGGCGTTCCGTTCCGTATCCGAAATGTGAGCGGCGATGGCCGACAGCTGCGAGGTCGTCCGTGAACTTCGGCGCGAGATATCGCGATCGGCTAACGCGCGATGGACTTCGAGATCGGCATAGCGCCGGATCGGGCTGGTGAAATGCGCATAGTTGGCTTTGGCCAGACCATAATGACCCAGCGGTGTCGTGGCGTAACGTGCACGCTTCAAGGACTTGAGCAGCCCAATCTTGAGCGGATGCTCTTCCGCAGTTCCCCGGATCGCTGCGAGTAGTTTTTGCACCTCGCCACGGTGCGTCAGATCACCAACCTGAATTCCGTGGGCCAGCACAAACTCACGAAATTCGCCCAGCCGGTCCGCCTCGGGATTTTCGTGCACACGGTAGATCGTCGGGATCCCGCGGTCTTTCAGTTCCCGCGCCACCGCTTCGTTTGCCGCCAGCATGAATTCCTCGATCAATTGATGCGACTCATCATTCTCGACTCGCTCAAACCGAATCGGCTTCCCCTTTTTATCGACGACCACCTTTACCTCCGGCATGTCCAGATCGAGGGAACCGTGTTCGAAGCGTTTTCTGCGCAACAACGCGGCCAACTTCCAGGCCGTGTGCAACCGTTCGCCTAGTTCGTCGCGCGCCGCACTTTTTAGAATTGCGAATGCCTGTTTGTAAGTCAGCCGATGCGCGCTGCGGATAACGGTTCGCGCAAATCGGGTCTGACGCACCCGGCCGCTGCGGTCGAATTGCAGGAAAACGGAATGGGTCAGGCGATCGACGTGCGGATTCAAGCTGCAAACACCGTTGCTCAACCGCTCGGGCAACATCGGAATCACACGATCGGGCAAATAAACACTGTTGCCGCGAAGCTGCGCTTCGCGATCGAGCGCACTGCCGGGTCGGACATACGCGCTCACGTCCGCGATGTGAACGCCAAGCTGCCAGCCGCCTTTGATTTCTTCGACTTGAATGGCGTCGTCGAAATCGCGGGCGTCATCGGGATCGATCGTCACGATGAATTGCTGGCGTAGATCCTCGCGACGGTCGAGTAGAGTGACTGTTTCCGGAATCGCGGAGGCTTCCTCGAGAACCGCCTTTGGAAATTCGACGGGCAGATCGTATTTCCGGATGATTGAGAGGATGTCGACGCCGGGCGCAGAGCGCGGGCCGAGCAGCTCGATGATTTTCCCTTCGGGATTAACATGCCGCGATTCCCACGCTTCGAGTCTGACCACGACCTTGTCGTCGCGACGGGCGGTCTGTGACCGCCGACCTGCCGTTACCATCGGCGTTTGCACATAAATGTTGTGAACTAGTCGCGGATCATCGGGCACGACGTAGAAGAAATTGCGTGTCTGTTGCAAAGTGCCGACGGTGGTATCGTTTCCGCGCGTCAGAATCCGGATGACGCGACCTTCCGCTCGAGGTGTGCGCGCCCGGGAAAATTCGGCGCCGCGAATAATCCGCGCGACCACACGATCGCCGTGCATGGCCGTGCCGGTGTTCTCAGCCGCGATGAAAAGATCGGCCTGGCCCGGTTTTTCATTGGTGAGAAAAGCGTAGCCTGCCTCATGCACACTCAACGTTCCGGTCACGAGATCCGCTGCATCCGGCTGGACGTATCGATTTTTTCGGATTCGAGCGATCTCGCCTTCTTGTTCAAGATCGCGCAGCGCGCGGCGCACCTCATTTCGTTGTGCTGCGCCGTAACCGAGCGCGTTTGCGATTTCGATTTTGTCGAGCGGCCGATATTTAGGGTCACGAACGAGCCGGAGGATTTCCGCCCGTAGATCGGTTTTAGGTCTCCTAGCCATGGACAAGCAAGGTTGCGTTGTTCCCTGCGTCGTCCAGCGCGATCTTTTATTGGAGGTTGGCCTCCAGCCGTTCGCTAGTCCGGCTCGGACCTCTACCGAGATGGTTCCAGGATGTCATCTGGTGCTGAGGTGCCAAAGGGAAGATGTCCGTCGGCCGAGACAGGCAAGATGCCATCTTTTGTGGGTGTCGTGCCTAACGACGCTCCCGTGACGAGTTCGCGTAACCAAGCATACCTCTTCAGGCGCTTGACCCCGGCATGCTGCGGCCAAAGTTTGCTCAATGAAACCGACCTCGTTCGCCCTCGCGATTTTCGTTGGAACCATTCTCAATATGAATGCTGCCTCCTCCATTTCGGTCACTACTCCTGCTTTCCAGGCTGGTGGCGACATCCCTGCGAAATTCACTTGCAATGGAGCAAACGCGAACCCGGAACTAAAGATCAACGGCGTACCCAACGAGGCGAAGTCGCTTGTCTTGATCGTCGATGATCCGGATGCGCCCGCGCGGTTTGTTTACGCATTGGATCGTCTGGAACATCGATCCGAAAACGACCGACATCGGCGAGAACAGCGCGCCGGCGGGCGGGGTCCAGGGCACGAATGATTTTGGAAAACGCAATTATGGCGGTCCATGCCCGCCCTCCGGAACCCATCGCTATTTTTTCAAAATTTTCGCGCTTGATGCGAAAGTAGATTTAAAACCGAGTGCGCGGCGCGCAGAATTGGATGCGGCGATGCGCGGCCACATCCTGGCGCAAGGCGAATTGATGGCTCGCTACTCACACAAGTAGCACGCGGATTTCTTCCTCTCCTATTAATCTACTATCCTCTCCAAGACGTGGAATCAGAGTGAGAGGAAGAGCTTTTCAGTGGCTGACGAAGTCATCAATTCGCCTCGGCCCCGCTCCCGCGAGCTAGATTACCGTCGCCGCCTCGAATAATTCCCCGAGCGTGGTAGTCTCACTTATATGGGTGTGACGACATGGAAAATCGGCGGCGAGATTTTCGATTTGTCCACCCGCGGATGGATCATGGGTGTCTTGAACGTCACCCCCAACTCGTTTTCCGACGGCGGGAGATTTTTTCAGACACCGCAGGCCATCGTCCAGGCGAGAAAAATGATCGCGGCCGGTGCCAACATCATCGATATCGGCGGCGAATCGACCCGTCCGGGCGCCGATCCAGTGGATGTCGCGGAAGAAAAACGTCGCGTCATTCCTGTTGTTAAGGAGCTCGCTGGCCAAGCATTAATTTCAATCGATACCTCAAAGGCGGAAGTGGCCGCCGCGGCTTTGGATGCCGGGGCGAAAATCGTCAACGATGTCACGGGCGGTCGCGGTGACGAGGCAATGTGGCCGCTACTTGCCGAACGAGGCGCGGGTTTCCTTATCATGCACATGCAAGGCACGCCACGAACAATGCAACGCGCGCCTTCCTACCGTGATGTCGTTGCCGAAGTGGCCGATTTTTTTCGACAACAGTATGCCTGCGCCTTAAAGTTCGGTATTGATCCAATGACGCTCGCGTTCGATCCGGGAATCGGGTTCGGAAAAACGCTCGCGCACAATCTTTCATTGTTGAAAAATCTGCCGCGTCTGCGCGTTCACGATCGGCCACTTGTTATCGGAGTGTCGCGCAAGTCTTTCCTCGGCAAGATTTCCGGGCACAACGGCTCGATCCACGATCGGCTATTGCCCACGGTCGCGTTTACCTCCTTGCTGCGAATGAACGGCGCGGATGTTTTGCGTGTGCATGATGTAAAAGAAAATGTGGAAGCGCTGCGCGTCGCCGACGCGCTTCGGAGTGCGCCATGATCAATCGCATCATACATCTTATCGCCCTCGGCTGGCGCAGCGCCTTCGAGATCGTGCTGCTGACGGTGGTAATCTATTATGGTTACCTCTATTTCCGCGGGACCCGTGGCGCGAAAGTGCTTACCGGTCTTGCGATTGTCTTTCTCGCACTGACCCTGATCTCGACGCTCCTGAAACTCGCCGTCATTGGCTGGATCATTCGCAGCTTCTCCGTCTTTCTCGCGATCGCCCTGGTTGTCATTTTCCAGCCGGAACTTCGGCGCGCCCTCGCGGAACTGGGCGGGCATCCCATTTTTTCCCTCAGTGGCGAGAAGAGGGAAATGGTTCACGACCTTGCCGAAGCAGTGACACAACTTTCCAGCAAACAATTCGGCGCCCTGCTCGCGATCGAACGAGATACCTCCATCCGTGTTTACGAGGAAACCGGCGTTCAACTCGAAGCCGATTTCTCCGTCGAGTTGTTACTCACCATTTTTCATCCGAAGACCGCTTTGCACGACGGCGGTGTCATCATTCGAAATGGCCGCGTTGCAGCGGCCGCATGCATTTTCCCGGTCAGCCAGCGCGAAACGCTTGATCGCAGTCTCGGTCTGCGGCATCGCGCCGGTTTGGGGTTAACCGAGGAATCCGATGCTATTGCCATCGTGATCTCGGAAGAGACCGGCGGAATTTCGATTTGTCATCGCCGCCGAATCGAGCGTGACTTCACCCCGGAAACGTTCCGAAAACGAATTGGCGAAATTTTGCTGCAGAGCTCTTATGATGAAGAAACTGATTCTGAAAAACTGGCAGGCGAAAATCATCTCGCTCCTACTCGCGAGCACGCTTTGGTATCTGATCAAAAAGAACGTGGCAACGACCCCATCGCCGTCTGAGGAAACCTCAACCGCGGCGGAGCAAACGCATTAGTGCTTCGGTGGCTCCGGCATCTAGCCCGCCGATTGCGCGCAATCGCTAGCGCAAGAAGCGCGCGAGATTTTCGTCTTCCCAACGCCGGGCGCGTTTGTAAAAGCGGAATTCGCGTTCGCGCCGATTGAATTCGTCGGTGTGAACAAAGCGCCGACCATTCCCCTGCGGTTTATCCGGCACGACGGCGTGCAACATTTCGTGATAGAGAATATATTCGAGAAACCAGAGCGGAACGAATTTTTGATCGAGCCACGGGTTGATCCGAATCACGCGATCTTCTTCCTGGATCGTGCCGAAGATAAAATATTCTTTCGGACGCTCGCGACGTTTCCGCCCCCAAACGACTTTGTAACCGCGCAGACGATTGCTGAAATGACGTGCGTTTATTTTGTCGAAGACACTGCGCAAATCGAAATAGCGTCCTTCGGTTTCCAGACCTAACTGGCGCTGCAGTGGCAGTCGCGATCTTGCGATTTTTCGTTTTGCCCGTTTGGCCATATTCCCTTTAACAGCCCCGATTGGTCGTGCGGGACACCTTAATTGTACGCAACTGCGAATCCGGAAACAACTAGGCTGAAATTATTTTTTCTAGATACGCAAGCCATTTAACACGAGGCAACTATAAGTCGCTCTAAAATGGGCGAATTTATCAAAAATGCGAGAAAAAGCGCTCTTTTGATCATGTTTTTTCTCACAAGCTCCAGCGCCTCAAGAGCTTCTCCGAGAGAGGAGTGTTGCAGCCAACATCGTAATTCTGGCAGCTGCCTGGAAGTCAGGCATCTTTGTCCGCTGATGCTGAATTCGACATGCTGGAAGCATGCCGGCCGAGTCAGGCTGGAAGCCTAACTTCCAACGCCGGCGGGTTTACCTCCTGCTTCTCCTATATATATTCCGCACGCGGGCGGATCGAAGGACAAGGTGACTCCGTTTCTCAGAAAAATTCTCGGGCTTAACTGGCTGCTCATGGCCGTCATGCTGGCCCTCGCCATCTTTGGCGTAATCGCGATCTACAGCGCGACCTACATGCGGGAAGATCCTGTTGCCGCCGAGTTTTGGCGCAAGCAGGCAAACTGGGTCGCCGTCGGATTTTTGGCCTTCATTATCGTGAGTTTGATTGACTACCGTTGGGTCCGGTGGGGTGCGCTGCCGATGTATCTCGCTGGGCTGGGATTTCTAATTTTGACGCGGTTCATGGGGCATAAGGTTTATGGCGCACGCAGCTGGCTGAGCATTGCCGGAGTCAACTTTCAACCGGCCCAGCTCGCCGTCATCGCGGGCATCATGGTGCTCTCATTATTTCTCAGTCAGTTCCGGCAAATGCATCCCATGCTGCGCCTGACTCTTTGCGGCGCCATCGTCGGCGCCCCGTGTTTGCTGATCTTAATGCAACCGGATCTCGGCGAATGCATCATTTGGGGCCCGGTGCTAATGGCGCTGCTTTTCGTCGGTGGAATTCCTGTGCGCTATCTGATTTGCATCGTTCTGATTGTGGTCGCGTTTATTCCCATCGCGATTAATCTCGGACTCAAGCCATATCAGCAGGAAAGGATTACAGCGTTCATTAATCCCGACATCGATCGCCAGGGTTCAGCGTGGGCGATTAATCAGTCGCTTATCGCCATTGGCTCGGGCGGTTGGTCCGGGAAAGGATTCAAAGCCCCGAATACGCAAATCGAGCTGGGTTTTCTTCCTGCTACCGCGGTGCACAACGACTACATTTTTTCCGCCATCGGCGAACAGTGGGGTTTCGTTGGCGGAATGTTTTTGCTCGGCGCCTTCGCTTTACTGCTCCTAACGTGTCTGTTCGTCGCCTTTTGCGCCGGTGATCAATTTGGACTCTTATTGGTCGTCGGTGTCACCACGCTCATTTTCACCCACATTTTTCAGAATATCGGAATGACGATTTCCGTTTTGCCGATTACCGGTGTGCCGCTTCCTCTCATCAGTTACAGCGGATCCTTTGTCCTGATGATCATGTTCGGTCTCGGGATCGTGAACAGTGTTTGGGTTCACCGCCGGGGCGACTTGCGCTAAAGTGAGCGGCGTTGTCTGCTCACCAATGACTACGGACTACAAGGTCAAACTCGAAATCTTCGAGGGCCCGCTCGATCTGCTGCTGTATTTGATCAAGCGCGACGAGCTCGACATTTACGACATCTCGATCGAGCGCATTACCCGGCAATACCTCGAATATCTCGAAGCGTTCAAAGAATTGAACATCGATGTGGCCGGCGAATTCATCGTCATGGCTTCGAACCTCCTTTATATCAAAAGCCGCAGTCTGCTCCCGCTCGATCAACAGCCACCCGCCGATGAAGCGGAAGAGGACGACCCGCGCTGGGAATTGATCCGGCAGTTGATCGAATACAAGAAGTTCAAGGACGCGGCCGCACAGTTGCACGATCGCGCGCGCGAGCAGGAAAATATTTTCGTTCGCGGCGGACCCTCGGATTTGCCGACGGTACGGCCGTTACTGTTGGGTGAGGTCGGAATTTTTCAGCTGATCAACGCCTTCCAGAACGTCATCAAGCGGATCGAAGCCCGTGCCGAGTTGCAGGAGATTCTCGGCGAGAACTATACCGTCTCCGACAAGATCGAAACCATTCTTGCCCGGGTCAGCGAAGGAGCGTCACTCAAGTTCTCCGACTTGTTCGCAGACATGGCCTCTCGCGTAGAAATTGTCGTAACCTTTCTTGCACTCCTCGAGTTGATCCGCCTGAAACAGGTGCGCGCGATCCAGCCGGGGCAATTCGGCGAGATCGAGATTGTCGCGGCTGCTTGAAATGCCGCATGTCCTTATTGCTGGCTGCGGTTACGTTGGAAGCGCCGCCGCAAAATTATTTGCCGACTCAGGCTGGGATGCGACCGGCTGGGTCCGGACTAATCAAATGGCTGGCCGAGTAGGGGAGCGCGAAATATCGTTGAAGGCCGTTGACATCACGAATTTGAACGCGGTTCGTAGCAATGCTTTCGGTGTCAACGTGGTCGTGCATTGCGCCAGTTCCGGCACCGATTCCTACCGCCACGTCTATCGCGACGGTGCCGCCCATCTCTCTGCCTGCTTTCCGGACGCGCGCCTTATTTTTACCAGCAGCACCAGCGTTTATCCGCAGCGAGACGGCAGTTTGGTTACCGAAGAAAGCCCGGCCGAGCCTGATTCCGACGGCGCGAAAATTCTGCGTGAGGCCGAGGAAATCGTCCTCGAAAACGATGGCATTGTCTTACGAATCGCGGGAATTTATGGTCCGAGTCGATCATTCCTGCTCCGAAGCACTATGAATGGAACGGCGGTCGCAACCGATCGCATTGTTAACCAGGTCCACCGCGATGATGTCGCGTCGGCGATCTTTTTTATTGGGCAATGTCAAACAATCAATCCATCGCGGATTTTCAATGTCGTTGACGACACGCCCGCCCCGCGGGCCGAGATTCTTGCCTGGTTATCGGAGCGGCTGAGCCTCCCGCTGCCGACTTCAGCCGCCCCGGCAGAGCAACAACAAGGGTATTCCAATAAGCGGGTCAGCAATGCCAAATTACGCGCCCTCGGTTGGGCCCCGGCGTATCCCAGTTATCGCGAAGGCTTTAATCAATCAGTCCTCCCAGCCCTTAAAAATTGCGGCGCCTAAGGTGGATCGGCCGCTCCGTCATCCGTCAGTGCGGTTCGCACCGATGCTAAAGGAACAGGGCTTTGCCCCGCTCTACTTAACATCGAGGTCCGAGCCGGACTGGCGCGACTGCTCGATACGGCTTGATCCCGCTGCCCATCTCCGAAAAACGGGCATACTTGCTGCTAAAAACTTTAATATGCGGGATATCAAGCTATCAGGGCGCGAAGCGGCAGTAGTTCGCGCGATTGGGTTTGCCGAATCGATGCTGGGCGCTGAGATCTTGGACTCAACACGAATGGAACCTGAGGACGTCGGCGATACCCTCAACGGCTTGATTGCGGCCGGCTTCATTGAGACGATTCCCTATGCGGAACAGATCGATCTGGCGGAAATGCCTGCGACCGCATTCGAAGTAAATCCAGCTTACGTCCACGAACTGCGCGTCGCCATCGCCCGGCGCTAGAGCGTTTTAACGAGGCGGCTGCGCCTCACTTCGATCCGGAACTGACGGAGCCGAGCAAACCTATTCGTATCGCGCGCGAGTCTTGTCCGGGGAACGCACGCGCGCCCTCGCGTGCAACCGCCAGTCCGGCTCGGACTTTCGGCGCCCTCGCCGAAACACTCCGGCAAAAGTCCGCGATGGCGAGGGCGATCGTCAACACGCGAGGGCGCGTGTGCTCCCGCGAGATCTGTTATCGATAAGTATGCGGCCATGAATTGGTCGCTCCTTAAGGCTATATTTTTAAGTTAAAAAATGCGCTAAATCGCAGTCGGCATCGCCGGCTTGCGCATGCGGCGTTCCCCAAACAGCTGACGAATTACATCTTCGATCGGCATTTCCTGAACGTTAATGTCGCTCACATCACACGCGGCCAGTAAATGGCGAGCCGTTTCCGTGACATACGCGCGCGGCACTTTCAGTTGCACCGATACCGGCGTCTGCGATACGACCTCGCCGAACTCACGGAAGTCACGCTTCGACTCCCCGCTAAACGTCAGGCTGATGACTTTATCACCGGAAAACCGATCGATGATGTCGTCGAGCGGGCCATCGAAGAAAATCTTTCCGTGATCGATGATTATGACCCGGTGGCACAACTCCGCGATGTCCTGCATGTAATGACTGGTGAGCAGGGTGACAATGCGATGCTCGGAATTGTAGATCCGCAAAAATTCGCGCACCCGTTTCTGACTAACGACATCGAGACCAATCGTCGGTTCATCTAGAAACAACACTTTCGGTTCGTGAATCAGCGCGCTGATCAACTCCATCTTCATTCGTTCGCCCAGCGATAGCTCGCGCACCATCACGTTCATTTTATCGGTGACTTCGAGTAGTTCGCTCAAGCCGCCGACAACTTTTTTAAAACGGTCGCGATCAATACCGTAAATCGCACGGTTCAGCTCGAGCGATTCCTGCGCCGGTAAATCCCACCACAGCGCGTTCTTCTGGCCCATCAGCAAACTGAATTGCCGCTTCATTTCGTTACGCCGTTCCCATGGAACAAAGCCCAGCACGCGCGCGTCTCCCGATGTCGGATTCAACAATCCGGACAACATTTTCAAAACTGTCGTTTTGCCTGCACCATTCGGTCCGAGAAATCCAACAAGTTCGCCTTCCTCGATCTGAAAGCTTACCGCATCTGCCGCGCGCGTCTCATCGTAACGCCTCCGAACCAGTCCCTTGACCGCTCCGGCCAGTCCGCTCTCCTTGCGATAGGTGCGGTAAACTTTCGTTAAATCGCGCGCCTCAATTGCACTCACATTGCCTTCTATCCGTCGTGCAACGCTGTTGCGCAATCAACGCGACGCCAAATCCTAATCTGCCTTAGCCGGGAGAACCTGCGCAGAAGAGTTGATTACAATTGAGTGCGCCGCACGGAACATAGGGCTGTGCCCTATGCGCCCAGCGGACATGTTGTCCGCTGTCCGGGTCTCAGCGGGTTGCAAACCCGCCGGGCACACAGACTACAAGTTTATGTTACGAACTGCGCGACAATTCAAACGGCTGCTATGCGGCGCTCGATTTCGGCGCCGGTTTCTTTCGCAACAACGGCAACACTTTTTCCACCAACGCCTCTGCCGTCAGCCCATGTTTTTTCCGCAGAATCGGAATGCTGCCATGCTCCACGAATTGGTCCGGCCACCCGATGCGCACCACCGGCGTGTTGATCATTTGCGAATGGAGATGCTCCATCACCGCACAACCAAAACCGTTGTGCAGGACGTGATCTTCCATCGTCGCGATCACGTCCACGCTACGCGCGAAAAATTCCAGGGTGCCGGTATCGATCGGCTTGATCCAGCGCGGATTAATCAGCGCCACCGAAACGCCCTGCGCCTCCAATAGCTTCGCCGCTTCTTGCGCCAGCTCGAACATTGTGCCGAGACCGAAAATCGCAACATCACGACCATGCTGCACCACTTCCGCCTTTCCGATCTCGAGCAGGCGTGGCGACTCCTTGGGCTTCGCTCCCGTGCCCGCCCCACGCGGATAACGAATTGCGATCGGCCCGGAATTGTAATTCGCCATCGTCCAAAGCATGTCGACGAATTCATCTTCATCCTTCGGCTGCATGTGAACAAAGTTCGGAATGTGTCGCAGATATCCGATGTCGAACAAACCGTGGTGCGTCGGTCCGTCATCACCGCTTAAACCCGCGCGATCCATGCACAACGCGACATTTAAATTCTGCAACGCAATGTCGTGAATAATCATGTCATAAGCGCGTTGCATGAAAGTCGAGTAAATCGTCAGGAACGGCTTTAGTCCCTGCGTCGCCAGCCCGCAGGCAAACAGTGCTGCGTGTTCCTCCGCGATGCCGACGTCATAATAGCGGTCGGGATGCGCTGCCTGAAAAAGCCCGAGCCCGGTCCCGCTCGGCATCGCCGCCGTGATGGCCACAATCTTTTCGTTTGAATCGGCGAACTTGGCCAGCGTTCTGCCGATGATCTCCGAGTAGGTCGGTGTCGGCGCCGGCGCAGTCTCTCCGGTCTCCAGTTTGTATTTTCCGAGCCCATGGAACTTGTCCGGCTTGGCCAGGGCCGGCTCGTAGCCTTTCCCTTTTTTCGTAAGAATGTGCAGGATCACCGGTTCTTCCTGCGTTTTCAAAAACTCGAACGTTTTGATCAGGAGCGGAATATCGTGCCCATCGATCGGCCCGTAGTAATGCAGCCCGAGCTCTTCGAAAATTACGCTCGGCACCAACAGACCCTTGACCCCTTCCTCGAATTTGTGCGCCAGATGAACCGCGCTTTTGCCACCGACTGCTTGGATGAACCGGCGCGCTTTTTCGTGCAACCCGGCATACATCGGATGCGTGGTAATGGTGTTAAAATAGGAAGCGATCGCGCCGACATTCTTCGCAATCGACCACTCGTTATCGTTCAGCACGACAATGAACCGTTTCGTCTGCGATTTGGCGTTGTTAAGCGCCTCGTAACTGATCCCGCAGGTAAACGCCGCGTCACCTGCTACCACCACGACATGTTCGTCGTCCGCGCCGCGCAAGTCGCGCCCCACCGCCATTCCCAATCCCGCCGATAACGCCGTGCCGGCGTGGCCCGCACCGTAGCAGTCGTGTTCGCTTTCTGTGCGCAGCAAAAATCCGTTGAGTCCCTCGTACTGCCGCATGGTATGAATGCGGTCGAGCCGGCCGGTAAACATCTTGTGGACGTAACCCTGATGGCTGACGTCAAAAACGAACCGGTCTTTCGGCGTGTTGAAAACGCGATGGAGCGCGATCGTTAGTTCTACCACGCCAAGATTGGGCCCAAGATGTCCGCCGGTTTGCGACAAAACCTGGATGAGCTTTTCGCGCACTTCTTGCGCCAGCTGCGGCAGGTCCTGTTCCCGAACGGCTTTGATATCATCCGGCCCTCGAATGCCATCGAGTAAACCGCCGCCGTTTTTAGAAGAGTCTGACGTCATCGTTCTCCTTCATTGAATCCGTAACTGTCGATGCAATTGGCGGTTCCGTCGTCGCAAAATCTTTCACCGAAGTCTTGCCCGCGTGATCGCGAGTGATGATCTGGATTTTTTGTTCGGCGTGCGCCAGACGGTCCTGACATACTTTCACCAATTTCATTCCTTCCTCATAACGTACCAGCAAATCTTCCAGTAGCATTTTCCCCGATTCCATTTCTTCCACGATTTTTTCCAACCGCTCCATCGCGGTTTCGAAACTAATCTCCGCCTTCTTCGCAGGACTGGCCATGGCAAACGTGGAATTAAGCATAGTGCCGCGGAGAAAAAAGCCCGATCGCGCGCTAATCTGCAGGGTAAGCGCTCCGCTTGCCGCTGAAAAGGGTTGCGGTCACCGCGGCGACCCGTGTTCGGCATCTTGCCGAAAGCACCTGTGTTAAGGGCGCTGGATCTTGACCTTACCTCTTGTTCCCGAAACCTCTACGGGTCCCTTTCGCAATTGAAAATCTGCCGTAGTGAGTAGGGGATGAAGGCTTGGTGGTTACCGATCGCTGGCGCGGTAGTGTTCGCGATCAACCCATCCGGCCAGAGTGCGCTGGATGAGCGAATGAGAACCCTCGCCAGGGCGGATCCGAATGATACCGCCGGTCCGGCTCGGACTGCCAGTCCGGCTGGGACGGCCCAGGGGGTTTTGATCGAAACAAGTAGTAACCTCGGTAGCGGTATCGGTGCCGAGCTCATGGGGGACTACAAGGAAGCTGTTACGCTTCTGACCCGGGCGATTGAAGGCGAGCACGACGCTATGAAACTGGCATTGGCTCGTCGCTTTCGCGGCCTGGCTTACAAGCATCTTGGTCGGCGCGACGAAGCTCTCCGCGACTTTCTCGAGGTCATTCGCCTTCAACCGCAGCTTGATCTCGGCTACTACAATGCCGGCGTCATTTACAATCTGCAGCGTCGTTACAAAGAGGCTATCGATATGATGACGCGCGCGATTCAATTGCAAAAGGATAATCGAGGTCTGGCAAGACGCCGAAGTGAACGCGGTAACGCTTACTTTCATCTCGGGGACTTCAAACGCGCCCAGGCCGACTTCGCCGCCGCGGTGCGACTGGATCGGCGCGACCCTGATGTGCTCAACAATGTCGCCTGGTTTCGCGCGACTTGCCCCGAAGCACACTTTCGCAATGGCAAGGAAGCGGTGGAGCTGGCAACACTCGCGTGCACTTTGGATAAATGGAAGGATGCCGATGAAATCGATACCCTGGCCGCCGCCTACGCCGAGACCGGCAATTTCGCCGAGGCTGAACGTTACCAACAAAAAGCCATGGCCCTTTTATCCGAAGACGAAGCATTGCGCCCCAAGTTTCGAGCGCGTTTAGAACAATATCGCGCCAAGCAACCTGTCCGTCAGGAAATCAGTTGAGGCTGACGCGTTTGGCCGATCTTCCTGATAACCGACCACTGTAGTCGTTGATCAGAGACTGCGAGTAATCGCATATTCGAAGCAATCGCGAGGAGATGACGAGATGTTTGGGTGAACTGAAAATTCGTGCAGAATCCGATCTCGAACGAAACCGGCCTTTTCCAGTGCTCGAGTAGAGGAGTGATTTTCTATATCACAGGCCGCGGAAACGCGTGAGATCCACGGCTCGGTAAAAGCCCACTCGAGTACTGCGGCAATTGCTTCCGGCATGTAACCATTCCCCCAATGAGGACGCGCGAGAAGGAAACCGAGATTGACCATCATTCTCTGGCCGCGCCGCGATCGACCCGATCATCTGGCCAGTGTCGTTGGTAAAAAGAAACCAGCAAAATCCCTCCTGCCTTTCCCATGCTGTTAGGAAACGATCGATCACCGTGCGCGTTTCGGCGATGTTAGCATGTGGACGCCACATTAGGTAACGAGTGACCGCCGGGTCTTGCGCATATGCTGTAAACATTAGCGGTGCGTCGGTCGCCCGTGGCTTGCGCAATAGCAGCCTTTCGGTGTGGATTTCATCTGGAGCGGCGATCACAGTGAACTAGTCAACGGCGAGAAATTTCAAAATCGCCTCTGAAACCAAGCGCCGCGAACGTCACTTTGCCTTCAACATTGTCGGACGTTCGCCGCCTGCTCGCGAAAGCTTTCGGAGTTGGCGTTGGGCGTTCTCCGTGACGCGTTTCAACCCTTCAGCGTTTTTTCTCACCCCTCATCCCCGGTCGGCACAATGCCGGCATTTTCCACCATCAAGATAACGGCTCGTTCCGGCGCACGAGTGCGATGCACAAGGCCCTTCGGGACTACAAAGCCCTCCTGCGGCCCCAGGTCCACCGAGCGATCTTCAAGGTCTATAATAAAATGGCCTTCCAGGACAAAAAAGAACTCGTCGTCGCGATCGTGTTTGTGCCAGTGATACTCACCCTGCATCACGCCCAGGCGAACAACCGAATCATTCACTTTGCAGAGCGTTTGGTTATACCACTTGTCCTTGCAGGCTTTCACCAACGACGGAACATCCACCAAAGTCTGCGCCGGAAATTTGATGTCCAGAAATGTCGCGTATGGGTACGATTTCGCTTCACTCATAAAAATTTGTGGGCCATTACTATTGCTTCGTTCATTCGGCATTTTTCCATGCCTTTACTCCAATACTCCATTCACTAATCGCCTTTGCTCTTTGCGCATTTGCTCAGTTCAAAGGCGTCGGCAAGATCCTGCCGTATTCGGAAGTTTTGCCGCGCATTTCAAAGTAGTGGTATGCTTCCCGAGCAACCTCACTGATTGCCCGTTCGGCGGCTCGCTCGTCGCTCGCATAAGCGGTCATCACGCTGATGGCAAATGGCCGGTTTGCTGAAAAGACAATACCCGAATCCGTGCGAACGCCTTCCAATTCACCGGGTTTGTTTGCTACCTGAACGCCGTCAGGCAACTCTCGCGGAATATAGCTCGGTTTTAACGTCGATAACTGCTTGATCAGCTGCTTGGTCGAATCCGCTTTCAGTACCTTTCCTTTGTAGATCGCTTCGAGCAATTGCACCATTTCGTGGGGAGTAGCCACATTCTCATCACCGCGTTGAGCTGCCGCGACATCCATCATTTTTCGGCGCAACATTGTCTTGGCCAGACCAAGTCCACGCAGCATAGCGTTGACGTTGTCTTTGCCAACGCGGTCAATCAGGACGTTCGCTGCGGTATTATCGCTCACCGCGACCATGAATTGAGCCAGGTCGCGATTCGTGACTCGCGTCACACCCGCACTCAAACCCCCCATTACTCGACTATCTTCGACAAGGTCTTTCGGATTGAATGTATAGAGGTCGTCCAGTGTCGCCTTGCCCTTTGCTCCAGCCCGTGCTTGCTCGTCCTGATGATATAGCTCGAGCAAAATGGCAAGCTTGATCGAGCTCGCGGCGGGAAACACGTGCTCGGCGTTGCGCAAAAAAGCGCGTCGCCCATCGGTAAGATCGACGATGGCAACACCCATCACACCATCAAATCGCATCGCGATTTCATCGATCCGCGACTCGACGTTCTTCCAGAGCAAATCGCTACCGCTATCGACCGTAGCAGGCTTGTCTTCCCCGGAAGCACCGATACCCACCGTCGCAGCGACGATAAACGCGGCGAGTGCGAGTTCAGTCATCGCGGCGCGGGCTTCTCGGCTGCGATCAAGTCTTCGGCTGCCACAATCTGCCATTTGCCGTTACGTTTTACCCATGTGTCTGTCCAGACGAACCGTCCACGCAGCGGATCACCACTGCGCCGCTCCCACGTCTCGTCTCCCTGCGCGACCGCAGTGTCGCCATAAAATCGGACTTTGATTTCGTTGGCATGGTTGCTGACAAAATACTTTGGCGCCTCGCGCGTGTCCGAAACCATTTTACCTTTATCATAGAGGTGTCCTTTCGGATCTACGCCGACAAAATCATCAGCTAGAATTCGCTCGACTACGCTCGAATCACCCGTCGCGACTGACTCCGCCCACGCCCGCTCGCTCTCGATGATGTAACGTTCGACCGCGCGGTGATCTTGCTCACGTGCGCAGGCACACGCGAGGAAGCAGGCGAAGCTGATGCTGATTCTCCACTTTAGCATCTAACGAGCTCAAGCTGCCGGCATCCAGCGATTTTGTAAAGTAGCTGTAATTTTCCGTCACCACGAGCCGAGCCACCGCTGGCGACGGCAAGCGAGCTTCGTAGTCTAGTGGTCTTTATGGCGGTTAATATCCTTCTCAAACCGGGCTTTCAACGCTCTGAGGAGTGCTTCACGTTGTTTGGCGACAACTTCTTGTTCGTTTCAGCGCCTTTCATAAAGGTTTCCTTTTTATTGCTGTGTCCTGTGAACAGTTGACCCCGATTAGGCCGGTGCTTTCGGCTGTCGCGCACGAAGTAACAACCAAACCTTCCGCGCGATGAGTAGCCCGACCAAACTCAGGATAGCCACCCCATATCCAAATAGCTGATATGCACCGAGCCACGCCGCGACGCCAACGACGGCAAAGAATACGCCTGCATACATCCAGAGTCCTGAAAGGAGAATGACCGGAAAGGCAATATATCGAACAACGGGGGCGTAATTTGGAAGTTCTGCGAACGGGCTATAAATGTAACCGATTATCGGAATAGCAAAGATGAGGTGAATCCAGCGAAGAATCGATCGTTTCGTGACATTATTCATGTGCCTCATTTACTCCCATCGAATGCACTGGAACCCATTTCAAATATCCCGCTGCACACAAGAAGTGTCCTAGCCGCCCCCCGCGCTGTCGGGGCGCAGACCCAGCAAAATGTAGCCACGGCGGTCTGTCGCCGCGTTATGAGATGGTTTTTAATCATTCAATCCCCTTCCCTTGAGAATTTGCGGCATGCATTTTTCAATCCTCGACTCGCGGGTTCTGGATTGTTTGGCTCCAGAAAAATAGAGGAGGTATCCTCTTTGCCGTCCGGGTGTCAATGCATCGAAAGCCGTTCTCAAGGCAGAGATTGCATCCAATTTATTTTGAAATTCTTCAGGAACTTTGAATTCCGAAGTCTTTTTAAAATTCACTTCCAAACCAGCTCTTTCTATTTCGATGGCTTGTTTGATATAGGCTTTCAGGATCGGTTCCATCTTTACTATTTCCCGAACATTCGTGAACCGAATCTGGCGTGCCGCCTGCACATTCTCCGTTTGTTGGATTAGAATGCCCTTGGCATCCTTTAACAAGGAACCTTTGATAAGCAGAAGCGCACAGTATTCTTTAAATCCATGTATTAGAACTACGTTACTTTTCTGCAACGTGTAGCAAGGTTTACCCCACTTCAATTCTTCGGTCAGCCCACAGTCAAGAATGATCGTTCTCAGTTTCCTGAATGCTTCTTGCCACCTTCCGGTTTTATTAAAAAAGAAATCGACCTTGGGATTTTTGCTGCTCATCTGGGATATATCTTGATTGGTTTGCAGTCTTTATCGGCCCCGGGAATTCCTTGTTCGTTAGCTTTGAAAACTTCGCTTCCGTGCCGTTCTCGACCCTTGTTTTCTTGAGGCTGGTCTTTTGATCCTTCAACATACTGCGAGAGCGCTAAAACAGGACTGAAGCCAGATTGTCAAAAGTCTAACGAGAACAAGCTTAGCCACTGCCGACGCGACTTAGCTTTGCTGAACTCTCAACTCTCATCCAAAAACTCTCAACTGTGCTTCGTACAGCGCCTTCGGAGTTGTCTACATCTTATGCTCAGGTCTCATTTCGACGAAGTCGTGTTCTTGGCTTGCCGAGAAGCTAACCAAGGCGTGCCGCGGTAGGAATCCGCCACCACCCAGCCGCCGGCCGTCAGCGCCCAAGAGACGACGAACTCGGACCATTGGAAGGCGTTTGCGCCCGCCACCACCACCGGTAGCCACACCAGTAACGTGAACAGACCGATCTGCAGCGTGGAAAGTGCGGCAGCCAGTCTGGCATAGACACCGAAAAGCACTGCCACGCCCGCCGCGATGAAGGTTGCCCCCGTGAAATACGCCCAGGCCTCATGCGCTGGCAGCCAGCGAGGCACCAGGTCCGCGGTTACCTTGAGATAGATGAAATGAGCCAAGCCAAACGGGATCAAGGCCAGGCCATAAAGCATCCTCGCGATGCGCATGCCATTGTCGCCGGTGGCGAAACCGACGCGTCGCTTGTCCCAGTCAGCAGCGAACCAGGCATAGAGGACCCAGGCTCCTGCCGTCATCACCGCAATCTGGGCGCTTGCCCACCAGGCATCGACTGTGGGCGATATGAAAATGCGGGGCACTCTCAACACCAGCAACCAAAACAGGAGAAAGGCGAGCAGCACGCGGGTGGCGACGGTTGCTGCGCGTTTCCAGAGCAAACCCAGGCCGGACGCCACGGGAACGAGGGCACAGAGATAAATTAGGACATCGCGTGCAGGCACACTTTTCGGTACCGGCTGCCACAACGCGGTAAAATCACGTTTGATCAGACCCAGGATCCCGAGGCCGATCATGGTCACGGCAAAAGCGGCATGACCCGCGCTTGCGATGCGAATGACTCTCTCTCCGTGAATATTCCGGTTCATTCGACTTGTTTGCTGCGTATTCAAACTACGGCCTAACGAGACAAAGATGAAGCAGCTGCCGTCGAAAAACCTGGGTGAATTGCAGCAGGTTAGATGTCTTGTTCGCCATAGATCAACCTTAACATCTTGCGACGCTTGACGCCGATTTCTGAGCGATTGAGTAAATAACGTTTGTCTCTACGGACGATATGCCAGAAGCCTGTATATAGCTCATGTTCGCTTCGTAGACATGTTTTAGAGCGGCAGCATCCAGCTGATCAACTGTTCCTCGGAATCCTGAGCCCAAGACCGCCGACCACCAGGCGCCGGCAGAAGAAATCGAGTGTGTGCCAGCCTGGGCGACCACTTCTGCGCGTTCGATACCACCTTCACCTAACAAGGCGCGCAAAGACGCGGGATCAGATATTCGATCCCATGGATTGAACCCCCTATAAAGATCGGGTCTCACTTCGCGGACCGCGTTCCAAAATGCGGTCGTTGCCGGTTCGAGGAAACGCGGTCCCCAAGTCGTCACTGCAAGCTTGCCTCCAGGACGAACCGCGTGCCAAAGCGCGCGAACGGCTGCCGGCATATCAGGGATGAAGAAAATGCCAAACACGCAGATAACTGCATCGAACTGTGTGTCGCCAAAGTGCATATCAAGCAAATCGCCGACCTGAAATTGCGTATTCATCAAACCGCGCTTTACCGCCTTGGTTCGCGCAAGTTCAAGTAAGTTTGCCGCGAGGTCGACGCCCAAAACGAACCCTTGTGGCCCAACTATCTCAGCTGCGGGCAAAGCCGACGCTCCACTGCCGCAGCACACATCAAGCACCCGCGCGCCCGACGGGAGTTGGAGACGCTCGACTGTCGCACGACCGAACCGTTCCCAAAAAGAATTAGCCGGATCATCGTAATAGTCAGCCGCGGCATTGTAGGTGGTTGCGGCTTTGGCTTTCGCGTCATCCGGAGTTGCCATGGGCATTCGCCTAACGAGAACGAGATCAGCCGCCGCCAGCGGTAGCGAGGTTCCGTAAACTCTCAACAACCTGTCGCGCCGTAGTTATACGAAGGCGGATCATCTCTCAATCCTCAATTTCCTGGCGTCAGCTATGCAAACGACATCGCTCACATCATCAAGTCGCCCCCGTTGATGTCGAGGGACGCGCCGGTGATATAGCCGGCGGCCTCGGAGGCGGCGAAGCAAATCAAATCGGCGACTTCGAGTGCTGTGCCAAGCCGCGCTACGGGATAGTTCGCGGCGAGGCGTTCCAGCAACTCGTCCGAGGCGTGCTCGCGCGTCAGCTCGGTATCGATCATGCCGGGGCAGACCGCGTTCACGGTGATGCCGAACTTGCCCAGCTCCTTCGCGGCTGCGCGCGTTAGTCCGAGGAGTCCGGCCTTCGATGCCGTGTAGTGCGCACCGCCGAGTGTGCTCACCATCCGGCCGGCCGAGGACGAGATATTAATAATTCGGCCGTAGTGCTGGGCGCGCATTGCCGGAAGAACGGCTTTCGTCATCAAGAACGGCGCGGTAAGGTTGACCTCGATCGCTCTGCGCCATTCCTCCGCGGTGAGATCAGGGAAGCGTGTCGATAGCGGAAGCGCGGCGTTGTTGACGAGAATGTCGATCCGTCCAAAGCGTTCGAGCGTGCAGCGCGCGATCTCGTCGGGAACTCCCTCCGCCGCGACGTCGCCCGGCACGGCGAAGGCGCGCTCGCCGATTTCTTTTGCCAGCGCCTCGGCGCGCTCGCGGCTGCGGATGTTCACCGCGACCGAGGCGCCGCGTTCGTGCAGGCGCGCGGCGGCAGCCCGTCCAAGGCCGCGCCACGCACCGGTGACGACGGCGACGCGGCCCGCAAAATCAGCGTTTTCCATGAGGAGAATTGTTCGTTCGTCTGTGACATAACTGTGGAGTGCCCGAGAATCAAAAACGCGCTGAAAACAACGGGTGTATAGTGTGGCCTAACGAGACGGAGATAAGCGGTCAGCACTAGCGGCGAAGTTTGCTTTGCCCTCAACTACTTGTCGCGCCCGCCCGCTCGCGAAGAATTTCGGAGTCGCAATGCAAAGGCGGATCATCTCAACCCTCAACTTTCTCACCACAACGGCCAGCGGTTCGCCCCAGTGCTTTGGTTAGGCCTCAATTCGTTTGATCGTCGCAAGCCATGCCGGTGCGCCGTCGGCGTGAAAGTTTGTCTGGACCCGGTTTGGTTCGATCGCGACGACATTCCATCCCTTGCCCGGGTTGAACGCCGCTCTCAGCTCTTCTTGACTAATGGGATGCGGGCCAGTTTCGGGACCTTCGTCACTGAAACATAAGACATATAGGGTTCCATCGTTTTCGGTCACCGACGCAAGACTCGCCACGTATATTGGTCGCTCGTCGCCGTCGAAGGTGTGGAACAGTCCGCAATCCAGCACCGTGTCGAACTTGCGTCCCAAACACTCCAACTCGAACGCGTCAGCCGCAGCGAACTCGACCTTAATCCCACGGTCGGCTGCCTTCGCTCGCGCGATCGCCAGCGCCGTCTCCGCCACGTCAACGCCCAGAACCGACAATCCCAGCGAGGCGAGGTAAAGAGCGTTCTCGCCGGTCCCGCACCCCGCATCGAGCGCCGCTCCGGCGAATCCCCCCTTGGACGCCAACCGCACTATTGTTGGTTGCGGCTGGCCAACATCCCAAGGCGCAGGACCGTCGTGGTAAGACGCATCCCAGGGCAGTCCCGTCATCCGCTCGTGACTGGTTGGGCGTCGCCCCCTGAACAGATCGTCAGCGAGGGTTCCTGATTGCTCCGACATCTTGGTCCTTTCCCATGCAACTGCTTTTACCACACTCCGATTCTTCAGCAAACTTGCGGGACTTCGTGAACAGTCCCGGGCGCCTAACGAGACACAAGATGAGCGACCGCTGGCGACGGCGAGCTCCGCCTACTCTCAACTACTTGTCGGGCCCGTCCGCTCGCGAAGAATTTCGGAGAAGCAATGCGAAGGCGGATCATCTCTCAACTCTCGTCCAACAACTATCAACCGTGTTTAGCACATCGCCGGAGAGCGGTTGGCCGCCTTCGACTCCGCTCCGAGCCTTGAGCCTGTCGAAACGGCATCGCCTGGTTGGTTCTTTTTGGCGACGGCGCAGACGCAGCGCCACGAACCAACCGCTTTGCTCAATTGATCGGCGGCGGCGAAGGGGACAGCGGTGACACTTTGTAGATTTGATCGAGCACCTTCACCCAGAGGGTATTGGCGGTCTGCTGGTCGTCGAGCGATACAGGCAGATTGGTCCACACGATGAGCGTCATGTCGTTGGCCACGTCGTAGCTGATTTTTGAGTTGTAGCCAGGAGTCTCGCCGCCGTGAAAATAAATCGTGTTCGGTCCCCAGCTAAGTTGGACGATGCCGTACCCATACTTTTGGCCTTCGGGCTTGCTCGGGTCCTCAGGCTTGAGGCTGTCGAGCCAGTGGCGTTGGTAGGTGGGATCGAGCACACGGCCCGTAACCAGTGCCTTGATCCAAGTGGCAAGATCATTGGCGGTGGAAATTACACCCCCGGCGGCCGCGGCATTGGAATGGTTTACTTCCGTATAGTCCTTCGGCAGGAGAGTGCCAGCTCGTGCCGCAGCCTGAACCTCGGGCGAGTAACGCGGTTCGCCCACCAACGCGACCGAGGAGCTGCCGTACAAGTAGCCGTGCGAATACGGTTCCGGGATGGTGTTCACGGTGCTGGCGGGCAGCTCGGTATCCGGCATATTCTGGGGACCGAACAACCGGTCGTGCATTACTTGCGCCAGCGGCTTGCTGTCGACTTTTTCAGCGATGAGACCGAGAAGCGCATAGTTGGTGTTGTTGTACTCAGTACTCTGTACCCGGGGGGGAATTGGGTGCGTGTGCGAATGCAATTGCCAGTAACTCGACGGGGGTCCAAACCTTGGCTGGGTCGGTGTCTATTGTCGCCGAGATTATCGGGTCGTTGGTGTAATTGTAGAGACCGCTGCGCATTTCCAGAAGTTGGGCGATGGTAATGTTGTCGCCGTTCGGCACTCCGGGAACGTACTTCGAGACTGGATCGTCAAGACTTAACTTGTTCTCCTGGGCCAGTTGCATGACCACCGCAGCCGTCATGGTCTTGGTATTGGAGGCGATCCTGAAGTGGGTGTCGGCGCGCGGCGGGTTCGTAGCGCCTAGTAACGTGGTGCCGTAGGTGATCGTGAACTCGCCTTGGGGTGTGCGCAAGAGAACCACGGCGCCGGGGATCAGGAGCTCTTTGGCGGTCCTGTCCACCATGGTCTGCAGCGCAGCCTGGTCGATCGGCTTGAGCGCCGACGAGCCGGCCGTGGGACCAGGCCGCGAGCACGCTGCGATCAGGAGACCAACACCGACGAGCAAGATCGCGTCGGCGCGTACGGGAAATTCCATCACTTCACGGAACTCTCCGGCTCTGGCATGGACATTCCACCGATAATACGCCAATCCTTTCCGCTGCGGAGCCAGGCATGTGTGATACGGAAAGTGTGCGGGGCTCCCTTTCCGTCCTTGTCGACCCACTTGAACGTGATCCAATAGCAGGCAAAGGCCACGTCCCCGGTCACCTGAATTCCAGCAGGCTTAAACTCCCCCGCTTTGAATGCCAAACCCTTACTGGTTTGAGAGGTAATCCAGTCAGTAATGTGATCCTTGCGCACAGGTGCGGAACTAACCGACGGCCAGCCCAAGAAATCTTGGTGCCATAGGTTCGAATATCCGGCCAAGTCATTCTTCTCCACGTACTGCCAATATGCGTGTTCAAGAGCCCATAGCGCTTGCTCGTCGGCTGACATCTCCGACGAAAATGTGTGCTTCGTGATAACGAGCAGACAGACGAAGATGAAGAGATGGCGGCGCATAGGACTAAATGAGACAAAGCTCAGCCACAGCTGGTCGCGGCGAGCTTCGCTTTACTCTCAACTATCATCTATCAACCCTCAACTGTTCTTCACGCCGGCTAAGACTTTCAGCGGTTGGTACATTCGCTAACACTTTCGGAGCTGCAGCGTCTTGTTAGGCCTATTCGTTCTAGGCAGCGTCTTATGATACTTCACTTTTGGTTGCTAGCTGAGTAAATCCGTCCGCGCTCCAGGTTTCGCTGCCGACCCCATGATGCACGAAAAACAAACCATCAGGATCATACTTAGCCTTGATCGTCTGCAGCCGTGGATAATTCGTGCCCCAGAACGCTTCCTGCCAGGATTTGTTGAAGTAGTTGCTCTCCGAGACATAAGAGCCGCTATGAGGAACGAGATTCCGCAACGCTGCAATAGCCCGATCAACGGCGCGCGCGTCCCTCCGCGCAGTCTCCTTGTTAATGGTTACGTTGGGCAAACCGGGATAGGCGGGCTTATCGGCATTGGCGATAATGACAAGACAGAAGGCATCAATGACCAACGGATTAGTCGCAGTTTGTTTGGCGGCAGCCAGCACATCAGCCGAAGCGCCAGCCAAGCCTTTATTAAAATGCAACTCAACCGTGCTCAATCGGCTGCTGGCAAAAAGCGCGTCGACTAACCGTCCCCGCTCTTTTTCCCCCAGCAGCGAAGCGGGAAGCCAGACCGAATCAAAGCCTGTGATGAAGAAGCCGACCTGATCCGCATCTCCCTTCCACCAGCCATAATGTTTCGGAACACCGGCGCGCGGATCGCGAACAAGCGAGCCCCTTTCGTCGAACTGCCACCACTGTCTCGCCGGCAAGGCTCCGGCGCGGAGCTCGTCGACAATCGTGTAATCCTGAGCTGACGCTTTGACCCATTCGAAAAATGGTTTCCACACTTCTCGCGCTTCCGGGCCGGTCATTCCTTGCATCACCATCGAAAGCTTGAGCGTGTTGTCTGAGTCCAGAATCGCTTGCTCGCCCCAGTGTGGATTAAGGAGCGATTCATGATAAAAGGTAACGAATCGGGCGATTAACTTTCGGTAAGCTTGATCGGACTTGGCTTTGATTTTACCCTTGGCTCCTCCGAAGAATTCCGGAAGATCATGGGTTCTTAGCGTTACTTTGGTTACGACTCCCCAGCTTCCGCCACCGCCACCTTTTAGCGCCCAAAAAAGATCCGCGTCGCTACAGGCATTCACTTTGTGCACGACACCATCGGCGGTAACAACTTCCGCTTCAAGGAGACTCGAGGCCGCCGTCCCAAACCCTTTCGACAAACTGCCGAAACCCCCGCTTTGGATAAGGCCTGCTACACCTACGCTCGTGCAACCGCCACCTTGCACGTAACGGCCGGCTTCAGTCGTCACGGCCTGGTAAAGGTCGATCCATACCGCCCCAGCTTCGGCCGTCACAGCCGGAACGGGCGGCATTCTACCCTCACAACCTTTCCCGATAAAACTTTCGTGCAGAGTTACCCTGTTCATCTTGCGCGTCCAGATCAGCAACGAATCCGCGGCGTTAGAGGTGCCTTGATAACTGTGACCACCGCCTTTCACCACAAGTCGCAAGTTATGTTCGCGCGCGAAATTGACCGCCGCTGCTACATCCGCAGCATCACGCGCAGCAACCGCGTAAACGCTTGGCGCTGCTGTCCACGCATCCAGCCAGCCGGACGTTTCTGTTCCAGCTGGTTGATCGGCGATCCAGAATGGGTTGCGCATGTTCTCCAGAGCTTCGAGGCAGGCGGAACTTTTCGGATCGGCATTGCAACCGGCGAAGAGCGGTTGCACTTCAATCAGGTTCCCGCCCACCGCGTCCTTGAGCTTTTGCCAGGTCTCCGGTTTCGGCCATCCGGCGTCCGAAGGTCGCACCCGGCGAATCAGCGCCTTCGTCGCCGCTGCTGCGCGCCACATCCAGTTTGGCAGGAAAACAAAATGCAGAACGCCGGCAACGATTCCCTTCAGGAAACTTCTTCTGCGCATATTTCTCCTCTCACAGTTTAGGAATAAGGTCTAACGAGAATTATGCAACAAGTTCGCAATTAATTGCGAAAAGTGTTCGCATAACACGGACGGAATGTCATCGGCTGTAAAACTCCGATAGCGTGATCCCGCTCGGTGTACCAGAGCCGCCCGAATGGCAGCGCGTCGGAGTGGAGCGGCTGGTTAGGCGGCCCCATTCTCCACCTCATTCTTTGAAACTCCAGACCCAGCCCAGCATGGATCGGTCGAGGCAGGTTCGAGGCGAGCTTTTCATCGACCCATGCTGAGAAAAGGTTGCTGAACGCGTCCTTGGACGCATCCCACCATTGACGCACTCCCTTGGCATGAAGCACTGACAACGCCGACCGTTCGAAGCCCTCGGTCAACTCGCGGTCCGATGCCAAACCCAGATGGCGCTGGACCACGACCGTTTCGACACGGCCGAAATGCCATCTCATTACATTCAAGAATCCAGAGAATTCTTCGGGCTCTTTCCTCAGCATGAGAAAGTTCGTCGAGCCCTGCCTGGGCTTTTATCGAGCCAACGGCGCGCCAGATCGGAGGGGTGCCCATAGACTCCATGAGCCTTGCTTAATCGTCCCCAGACTCTTCAAAGCCAAGAGTGACTCATGGCCCATCGGCTAGCGAAAGTGGATGATTTCAGCGCAGATGTGTTCTGGCGGAGCTGAACCGCAAGGTAGATCAGCGTAATGCCGACCAACACTGCCCCACGATCTGGCTGATAGCTCCAACCGCTTCCCAGTTCATTCACGCATCCCTATTGGTGGCCTAACGAGAACAAGGTCAGCCACCGCCTCGGCTAACCAAGAAGGAACATAACGCTCGCAGTCGGCTGTATGGTTTGGTTAAGCTAAAGATTTGCGGTGCGCTGGAGATGCCAGGAGAAGCCACGCTGCAATGGTAGCGACTTGCTCCTCAGCGCGCCAGCGCTCGGCGGCGGCAGGGCGCAGTCGTGCGACGATCTCTCTTGCTGGCCGGCGACTGCTCCGAGCCACGCGTCCGCGTGAGCCTTGTGCTCGTGCACCAGCAGGCGCTAACTGACTCATCTTCGGCCATGGCACAGCGATTAGGCTGATCGCATAGCGGGCACTTCTGCTCGTCGCTCATTGCTGCATCTAGCATTCGTAGCGTCCGAGATTGCGCCTAACGAGACCAAGATGAGCGATGGCGGACGGCGGCGCGCGTCGCTTGTTTCATAATTCTTAATTCTTCCTTCAGCCTTGTCATCCGGCGGCTCGCGGTCGGCTCCATCGCTTGGTTAGGCCTTGCTCGGATCACTGTTCAGCGACGGCATTTTGAATTCTTTCCAGCGCCGTGCCTGTTCGTCGGGTGGCACATCTTCCACGTGGGTGGCCACCCACCAAATGTTGCCGCACGGGTCTTTGACGCCGCCATATCGTTCACCCGAAGGCAACGTCATGATGGGAAAAACCGAAACTCCGCCTGCGTTAAGCGCGGAATGATAAACAGCGTCGGAGTCGTGCACATAGAGATAGATTGAGGCAGGCATCTGCCCAAATGGTGGGGTGGCGTCGGCCAACATGAGCATCGAATCGCCGACTCGCATTGTCGCATGCATGATTGCGCCATCTGGCCGGGCTTCGCGGGACGTCAGCTCGCCGTCGAATGCTGCCGAGATGAACTCAATCAACCGAGCAGCGCCTCGGGTAAATAGGTAGGGAGTAATAGCGTGAAATCCGTCAGGAATTGGTTTTACAGACATATTGGGCAGAATTGATTATCAGAGTAGAACGGTAAAAGGCCTAACGAGAACAAGATCAGCCACCGCTGGCGGCGGCGAGCTCGTCTACGGAGTTGAGTGTTGAAGTCATCTGAAAGCCAGTCATCGGAATGGTCAGCGGTTGGCTGGAGCGCTTGGTTAGATCCCGTGCGTTGGCCTGATCATCTCGACAGAAAGCGACATCCGGCGCAATCGCTGGCCGCGAAGTCTAATAAAAGCAAATGGAAAATCAACGGAGGAAAAATCGGATGAAAACAATAGCTATCATTCTCAGTTGCGCATTCATCGCGCCGTTCGCATTCGCGCAGACAGGCACCACTCGCGAAACCACCATCACGACAACGCAAACCGTGGCGACACTTGATTCAACCCACGTCATGGCGGTAAACGCTTTCGCGCCCGGCGACAAAATCGTTGTCCAGACTGCGCCCGCCACTCAGCCGGTGACGGTCAGGCTCGATAAAGGCGTTAGCTACGTAAATGAACATGGCCGACTGATTAGCCCGAGTTCCATCCAACCGGGGTCGCACGTCCGCCTCGAGTTTGTCGGGGACGATGCCAATCGAGTCGTCACCCGTGTGATTTTGGTTCATCCTCACTAAACGCCGCAATTAGGCTCGACGCCTCAACCCTGTCTGAGCTGGGTCAGGGAGAACGGCAAGGACTAAGAGGGCACCGCCAACGAGTCCAACGAAGAGGAGGATCACGTCCGAAACTCCAGCGACGATCTTCGCAGCACTCATCCGTCTAACGAGACCAAGATGAGCCGCGCGCTGACGACACCGCAGCCCGCTTCGGATTTGAGTCTTGAACTGCTCATGTCAAACCTTCGCGTCGGTCAGCGGTTGCCTCCAGCGCATGGTTAGGCGCATTAGCACGTGGCAAACCATAAATCATTTCGCTAGAATCGCACTCAGGCGATGCGCCGCGTGCGTCATCGGTCGACATGAGCCAGCGCTTGCGTCGGCTGCCGGGTCGCCTGGTCTCAGGCGATCGGCGGCAGCCAATCGAAGTGACCTGAGCGACCTTATGCGCTGGTCTCGTGACCCCAGTAAGACTCCAGAGCCTTGACGACTGAGCCGACGGACGATTCATGTCCGGGAGCAAGTCGGAGTATCTTGGTCGTGCGATCCGCATGCCACCGGGCTCGAGCGCACACACCTTGACGCCAAAGGGAGCCAATTCCTGTGCGAGGGACTCGGTGAATCCTCCCACCGCCCATTTGGCCGCGTGATACGGCGAATTGCCGGGCCGGGCGAGGCGGCCTCCGACCGATGATATCTGAAGGATACGCGCTCTTCTGCTTTCGCATGATCGGGATCGCCACCCGACACACGTTGACGACACCATGAAGTTGGTGTCGACGACAGCCTTGAATCTCTCCGCGCTCAACTGTTCAAATGGCGCGATATCGGCGTAGCCCGCGTTATTGACGACGACATCGAGACGCCCAAACGCGTCCACCGCTGCCTGCACGGCGGCGTACGCCTCCCGCTCATCGGTCACGTCGAGGGGGGCGGTGCGATCGCCGTACTTCGTTACCAGGTCTTCGAGGCGGCGAGGATCGCGGGCGGTGGCGACGAGTCGATCTCGCGATGCGAGCACCGCTTCCGCGATGTTGCGGCCCATCCGCTTGCCTGCCGGTCACCAACCAAACTTTGGACATGCAAGGCCTCCGGTCTTTCTACGTGTGGCTTGGCGCCAACCCGGGTGCAGCGACGAGAATCAGACAGCGCGTCACTGGCCACCCACTCGGGAATGCCAGGATCAAAACGGATCGTTACTCTGGGCATATTGTGGTTACCAAGCCGCCTAACGAGTATTCGGCCCCAAAAATCTGCAATTAAAGGCAGATAAAATCTGTATAATCCGGTCGCCCTCGGCTTCAACACCGGATAAAAGCCTTTTCATTTCGCGTCGGGACACTGAGGGTCCGAGCCGGACAGACGTTTCTCCCACAGTGTTAAGGACATGCTGCCGCCCGTGGTCGATTTGGCGTTTGTTTCGCGCGTATCGCACTACGGGAATGGTAGTAAACGGGCAGGGGCGGGGGAAGGAGATTTTGGCCAGGGGCCAAAACGGTTGAGGGGTGTTGGTTGAGGGTTGAGGGGTGGATGGAACGAAACGACCGAACGACGAATGCCGAATGACGAAGGATGACGAATGGACGAAAGGAGCAGAGCGCCAGAGATCGGAAGCTGCTCGTAGCACGGCGGGATCCCTCGGCTTTCGCCTCGGGATGACCGCTAGGGATGGCATCGAACTCTCAACCCTCGACCAACAACTCTCAACCGTCGCGCTATTGCACGACTCTAATCGTCCAGAAATCGGCTGATAAGTCATTATCCGTCAGATAAGCAAACGGCATCGTGAAGTAGCCTTTCATGCCCCATCGGGTTCCCCAGCTGTTTCGGCAAAGGAACCAGCGCCGCGCCATGTCGTAGCCGACGGCGCAGACGGCGTGGCCGCCGAGGACGGGCTCGCCGGACTCGGGCATCGGGGCGTGACCGGTGCGCGCGACAACGTCCGTCTCGAAGCTTTCGTACACCGTGAACCCGAAGACGAACGGATAACCGGAGGCAAGGCACCCTTGCATCTGCGTGAGGGATTGAACCAGCCGTTGATAACTCACGGCGGTGTGTTTTGCCGCCTCGGTGTAACAGGCAGCTGACGGTTTGGTTTTGAACTTATTAATAAGGTACGGCCACATCGGCTCGGGACAGGCGCCTTGTTTGGCCACGGTTTTGATCCCGTCACGGAGCATGGCGCCGGAATCGGAGTCGACCGTGCCTTCGATGACGCGCTCGTTATAGTAGATGAAGAGACGCGACGGAACGAAGATTTGCGGGAGCTGCTCTTTCATCTGGTCGAACTCAATCGCGCCGCCGATGGCGTTGCTAGTACAACTTCCTAGCTGACCCTGGTCGTAGACCGGTGGGCATTTTGTGCGCAGGTCGACCTTGCGCGGCATGGCGCGAAGGAAGGCGGGTGGCGCGGCGTAAAGGAAATCGCGTTGATCGGGGATATCGGGGATCCAGCCGTAGCGTTTGATTTTTCGGGTCCGAGCCGGACTGGCGGATCGAGCCGGACTGGCGGATCGAGCCCGCGCGGACAGAGGAAGAGCGGCGAGTAGTTGGGCGATGTTTTCGAGGCATGGCGACGGCGTTGCCAGACTACATGACTACCCGCCTACGCGCAAGGCTGCGGCGCGACGCATGACAATAGACAACAGGAGCGGTTGAGGGTTGTTGGTTGAGGGTTGAGAGGCGGAGGGAAAATGACGAATGGTCCGAGCCGGACTGGCGTTGAATGACGAAGGAACAAAGCACCAGAGATCGGAAGCTTCTCGTGGCGAAGCGGGATCCCTCGGCTTTCGCTCGGGATGACGGAACTCCGAAGGCAGTTGAGCTCTCAACCCTCAACCAATCACTCTCAACCGTCGTGCTTTTACACGACTCAATTTGGGGCGGCTCGCGAAATCTTTGTTGAGTTCGTTTTTCTTTTGTGCGAGAACGGACTTGTTCCTGGGTCGGTTGCGCGCCCCACCGGGCGGATTCAATAATCCGTCTGATACGCGAAATCGACCCGGTGAACGTTTTTGTCCGAGCCGGACTTGCCTTGGACATTTTCTGTGGTGGCACGCGTGTCGCGTGCGAATTTAGTTATCCGCAGCCGACCCGCCTTCGCCAAGCTTCGGCGCGGCGAGCACGGCTGCCTCCACAGGGGGAAATGGTGCAGGAGGCACGCCCGCCGCAACAAGAATGAATCAACGGACAAGATGCCCATTGGCCCACAGGTCCGAGCCGGACTTGCCTTGGACATTTTCTGTGGTGGCACGCGTGTCGCGTGCTGGCGAAGGCGGCTCGCCTTCGTGAACTTTGAAATAGAAGATTGTTTTGGCGAGGCCGCCAAAAGTCCGAGCCGGACTGGCGTAACAGGCCAGCGGCCTGCGCTCCCCGGAGTGAAAGGGACGGCTGTGCTACGAACGGCCGTTGAGGAGGCGATGGATAGTGTGACGCAGACGCTCCCAATCGACTGGCTTGGTGAAATGCTCGGCGAAACCGGCGGCTTTGGCGGCGGCGACGTCGCCGTCGGATCCGAATCCGCTAAGCGCGATTCCATTTACCTGACCGGAGCGACGCAACTGGTTCATCAAATCCAAGCCACTGCCATCGGGTAAACCGAGATCGCTGATTACCAATTGGAAACGGCGTTTGGCTGCGAGATCACGCGCGCTGGCGAGAGTCGATGCGTAGCCGACCTGATACCCGGCATTTTCGAGCATCCGTCGCAAGGCTCGGGCAGTGTCCTCATGATCTTCGACCAATAAAATGTCGGCAGCGGGCTTGTCGCTGCCGTCGTAATCGAGCGGGTAAGCCGGACCTTCAAGCAACGATGTCTCCATGGCTTTGAGCTTGATGGAGAAAGTCGCCCCCTTGCCCTGGCCTTCGCTATGCACGGAAATTTTTCCGCCATGCAAATCGATGACGCGTTTGGAAATGGCGAGGCCGAGACCGAGTCCGCCGTAGCGGTTGGTCACGCCTTTGCCGCCTTGCTCGAAGGCCTCGAAAATGCGCGGCTGTAATTCGGGAGTAATGCCGATGCCGGTATCGGTGAAATCGATGATGATGTTATGCCCGGCGTCGTTACGCTGTGGTGATGCAGAGCTCGCCGCGCGTCGGCGTGAACTTGACCGCGTTCTTGATGATGTTCCAAAAAACCTGCTGCAAACGCGCAGCATCGGCCCAGCAATGATGTTCTTTGGCCGCGAAATCCTGCTGAACATTGATTTGTTTCTCGTTTAAATCGCTGGCGGAAATTCCGAGCGCGTAAGTGAGAGCGGCGTGGACGTCGATGGCATCGTTGCGCAACTCGAGTTTGCCGTGCGCGATGCGGGTGAGATCCAGCAGATCATCGATGAGCAAGGCTTCGAGCTCGACATTGCGCCGGAGAACGTCGAGATCGCGCCGGGCGGTATCGGGAATATCGACCCTGCGCTGGAGCGAAGCGATGGTCATGAGCACGGGCGTGAGTGGGGTGCGCAATTCGTGCGACAGCATGGCGAGGAACTGGTCCTTGGCGCGATTCGCGTCCTCCGCGTCGTGTTTCGCTTTTTTGAGCGCGTCTTCGGCCTGTTTGCGTTGGGTGATGTCCCGAATGGTGCCGAGGAATCGCGCTGGACGTCCGGCGTCATCGAGAATAACGCGGCCTTTTTCCTCGAGCCAACGTTCTCGCGAGTCATTCACGCCAATGGCCCGATATTGGATCTCGTAACGGCCGCTGCTCCCGGCACTCAACACTTCCCGCATGGCTTCGTGAATAATGTGGCGATCGTCCGGATGAATGGCCGCGAGGTAAATGGCGTATCCGGGTTTGGTTCCGGCAGGCAACCCGAACAATTCATTGCAACGGTCCGACCAGCGAATCACGCCAGCGGCCGGATAATAGTCGAACGTGCCGACATCGGCCGCTTCCAGGGCGAGACGGATGCGTTCTTCCGCGACGTAGAGGCGCTGTTCATTTTCGCGCAACCGTTTTTGCTGCTCCATGCGGTCACTGATATCTGCGCGATAAATGGCGAGGCCATCCCCGTTCGGGTAAATGCGAGTATCAACCCAGCGGCCCCACGGCCGGTAAAAAACTTCGAACTGATCCGAGAGCTGCGTTCCCATGGCGCGCTGACAGCGCTGATAGAATTCGCCACCGACCGCTTCGGGAAAAATTTCCCAGATCACGTGGCCGATCAGTTCTTCTCTCCGCTTTCCGGTGAGTTCCAGGACGCGGTCGTTCACGTAGGTGTAGCGCCAATCGCGATCAAGAATGGAAAAAGCGTCGCTGATACTGCCAAGCGCGGCTTCACGTTGGACGAGCAAATCACGGACTGCGCGTTGATACTGACGTGTTCGCGCAGCTGCCCGCAATGCTGACAAAAGCGCGCCGATTCGCAACGGAGTCGGCAGGACGGTGACATTGGCATTTCCAAGGCTTTCAAGCGGACGCTGGCTCGCCTTCTTTCCTTTGCGGCGGGGCTTTGAGAGAAGAATCAGCGGGACGTCGGACCAGGGTGGTTGCGCTGCCAGAACGCGGCGAAGAGGATTTCGTCGGGGCAAGGTTTGTTCTGCGAGGACGATGGCGTCGGTGGAATCATCGAAGCGCTTATTTAGTTCGGCGAGATTTTTGCACGCGAGGGCGTGGATGCCCCCGTGCTTCTTTAGCTTGGATACCAACCCCTTGCCGCCCGACACTACGACTAAGACCGTGCCGGCGGTTTCACCCGGTTTTTCCATTTAAGATCGGGGGCAATTTACGCCATGTGGCATCGGCTTCCAGCCGATGTTTTGGGTGGGTCGGCAGATCCGAGCCGGTGTACAGGCGGCCGTGTCGGCCGCAGATTTTCTGTAGAGGCAGGCGTGTCGCCTGCAGAGATTGATTGTTGTGCGGCTGACACGGCCGCCTCTACAGTCGCGGAATGACGGAACAGACTCCGGCCGAGCTGGGTTACCGGATGCCGGCGGAATGGGAGCGGCATGAAGCGACGTGGCTGTCGTGGCCGCGGCGAGAGGGGATCAGCTTCCCGGGATCGTTCGATCGGGTGATGCCGGTGTTGCGTGCGCTGGTCACGGCGCTGATCGATTGCCAGTCCGGTCGAAGACTCGCCGTGGAGAGCTCGGACCCCGAACGAGTGTGCATCAATGTTTGCAACGGCGCGCACGAAGCAGAGGCGATGGAAGTGCTGCGTGGTCTTGATCACTCACGGATCACATTTTACCGGATTCCGACGAACGAACCATGGTGCCGCGATCATGGTCCGATTTTTCTAACGAGAAATAAACAGCCGCGCCTGGCGATCGTGGACTGGGATTACAACGCCTGGGGTGGGAAATATCCGCCGTGCGATCTCGATGAGGTGGTGCCAACACGTGTCGGCGAGATCCTGGACGTGCCGGTTTTTTATCCGCGCATGATTTTGGAAGGCGGCTCGATTGATGTGAACGGCGCGGGCGCTTTGCTTACGAGTGAATCGTGTCTGCTCAATAAAAATCGGAATCCGGAACTGACGCGCGAACAAATCGAACAGCGATTGCGCGATTTTCTGGGCGTGCGTGAGATTCTCTGGCTCGGTGACGGAATTGAAGGCGACGACACCGATGGTCACATCGATGATCTGGCGCGGTTTGTGAGCGAGCACGCGGTCGTGACGGTAGTGGAGGAGAATCGTGATAGTCCGAACTACGTTGCGTTGCAGGAAAATCTGGAACGGCTGCGCGCCATGAAAATCGACGGGAAATCGCTGGAAATTTTCGAACTACCGATGCCGAAGCGGATCGTGCGCGAAGAGTTGGTTTTGCCGGCGAGTTACGCGAATTTTTACATCGCCAACACATGCGTTTTACTGCCGACCTTTGCGGATCCGATGGATGAACCGGCGCGCGAGACGCTGCAGAAATTATTTCCGGATCGGAACGTGATCGGGATCGATTGTCGGGAATTAATCTGGGGGTTGGGCACGTTTCATTGTCTGACGCAGCAGCAGCCGGCGGTCGAATAAGAAGAAAACATCGAGGAATCCGGCTCCGGGTAGCACGCGCGTCTCACGTGTTGGCGATTGTCTCGCAATCGCAGGCTTCTCTCCCACGATTGTTTCGGCGAGACGCTGAAAGTCCGAGGCGGACGGGCGTTACACGCGAGACGCGTGCGCTACCCTAATCTGCACACGCGCCTGGCTTGTAGCCGCTTTGCAAAATGGCATCGTGCAGATCGGGTGCGTGCGTTTTCCGGGCGTCAAAGGTAACGATTACGCGTTCGCGCTGGGTATCCACTCCTACATCGCACACCCCCGGAATGTTCATCAACGGCTCTCGCAACTTGCGAACGCATTCGTCGCAATTTTCGCCTTCGGTCGCGATTGCAATTCGTTCGAGGACCGGCTTGTCCGCGTCCTGCAAATCATGTGGGTCGGCCGGATCGAGATGATGAGGATTGAGCGGGTCGGCCATCGATTAATTCTACGCATGAAAACAGGTTCAAGGCCGTCTCGCGAGACGTGTGCGCTACCCGCGCGGCATTATTTGGTTGCCGCCTCGCGCGCGATGGGTTCGAGAACACGCCAGACGTTTTCCAGCAAAATCTTGTGGCCGGCGGCGTTGGGATGGACGCGATCCGGTAGATTCAACTCGGGATTTCCGGCCACACCATCTAATAAGTACGGGACGAGCGCGGCGTGATTTTTCTCGGCCAGTTCGCCGAACATTTTCCCGAACATCGTCATGTAATCGGCGTCGGACGACGGCAGCGGAAATTGCATTCCCACAACCACCAAAGTCACATTTGGATTGCGCGTTTTCACCCGATCGATGATCGATTGCAGGTTGGCGCGAATCTGTTCGACGGGAACACCGTGCCAGGCATCGTTGATTCCGAGCTCGAGAACAAAAATATCGATTGGGCGCTCGAGATGCGGCGGGAGACGATGCAGCCCGTCTTCGGTGGTGCTACCGCTGGCGCTGGCGTTGATCACTCGAAAATGGGAACTGATCGGACGGAGCTTATCGAGCAATAGTATCGGCCAGGCTTCGCGCGGACTAATCCCAAGACCGGCCGATAGGCTGTCGCCGAACACGAGTATCGTTTTCATTTGCGAGGGATCAGTCGGACGGGCGCAGCCAATCTGGCAGGACAACAAAGAAAGCAGCATCGCTGTTCCATTTCGCCATTGCTTCGGCCGTTTCCGCATTCTACTTTCTGCGCTCACTCGATTCCGACATTCTCGGAAATCGTTAACCCTGAAAATGTTTTATTATGGCAAATTACGGCATTAACGGCTTCGGACGCATTGGACGCAATGTTCTTCGCGCCATGTCACAAAGCGACGTCAAGCGGGTCCGCGCGATCAATGATCTGACCGATACCCATACACTGGCGCATTTACTAAAATGGGACTCGGTCCACGGGAAATTCGACGGCGAGATCAGTTACGATGATCAGAACATCGTCGTTCGCGGGCACAAGATTCGGATTCTGAAGGAACGCGATCCGGGGAAGCTGCCGTGGAAAGATTTGGGGGTCGACGTGGTATTGGAGTCGACCGGGTTTTTCACCAGCCGAGACAAGGCCGAACTGCATATTAGTAAGGCGGGGGCGAAACGGGTGCTCATTAGCGCGCCGGCGAAAAATCCCGACGCGACCATTTGCATCGGGATCAACGACGACATCTATGACCCGGCGAAAGACACCATCGTTTCGAACGCCAGTTGCACGACGAATTGCCTGGCGCCTTTGGCGAAGGTGTTGCTCCAGAAGTTCGGGGTGCAACATGGTTTCATGAGTACGATCCACAGCTACACCAACGACCAGCGCATTCTCGATTTTCCACATGAGGATTTGCGACGCGCGCGTGCCGCGGCCATCAGCATTATTCCTTCGAGCACGGGCGCGGCGAAAGCGATCGGCGAGGTGATCCCGGAGTTGAAAGGGAAATTAAATGGCGGCGCCTTCCGGGTTCCAACGCCGGACGGTTCGGTGACGGATTTCACCGCAGTGCTGGAAAAGGACGCGACGGTGGATGCAATTAATGCTGCGTTCAAAGAAGCATCCTCCGACAAGAGCTACAAAGGCGTGCTGGAATACAGCGACGAACCGCTGGTGTCGGCGGACATCGTGGGCAATCCGCACTCCTGCATTTTCGACAGCAAACTCACACTCATGCTTGGCAATCGTTTCGTAAAAGTGGTCGGCTGGTACGACAACGAGTGGGGTTACAGCAATCGCTGCGTGGAACTGTTGGAAATGCTGGCGAAATGAATACTCGGTCATTCCGAGCGAAGTCGAGGAATCCGGTGGCGTTACCTTTAAGGTTTCGCAGCGGGATCCCTCGACTCCGCTTCGCTCCGCTCGGGATGACCCTTTGATGTGATGAAGCTTTCCGTTCGCGATCTTGATGTGCGCGGAAAACGCGTGCTGGTGCGGGTGGATTTCAACGTGCCGGTGGAGGAACGCGACGGGAAGATTGTCATCACGGATGATACCCGGATCCGCGAGGCATTGCCGACGATCACTTGGCTGCGGGAGCATGGAGCAAAAACGATTTTGATGTCGCATTTCGGCCGGCCGAAAGGCAAGCGGGTCGAGAAATACTCGCTCCGTCCGATTGGCGACTACTTGCACACGCTGATTAATCATCCCGTCATCTTCAGTCACGACACCATCGGCAAAATTCCGGAAGAAATTATCGCACACATGAAAGAAGGCGACGTGGCCTTGCTGGAGAACGTGCGTTTCCAGCCGGAAGAAGAAGCGAACGATCCGGAATTTGCGGAGGCGCTGGCGAAGCTTGGCGATCTTTATGTGAACGACGCTTTTGGTGCAGCGCATCGTGCGCATGCCAGCACCGCCGGGATCACGAAGTTCATTTCGAAGGCGGCAATGGGTTTCTTGATGGAAAAAGAGCTTCGTTATTTGCACGAAGAACTCGATCGACCGGGCAAACCGTTCGTTGTCATCATGGGCGGCGCGAAAGTGTCGGATAAAATTGGAGTGCTGAAGGCGTTGATGGGAAAGGCCGACACGATTTTGATTTGCGGCGCGATGGCGAACACCTTTTTCAAGGCGCAGGGAATTCCGGTCGGCGCCAGTCGGGTTGAGGCCGACAAGGTGGATCTGGCCAACGAACTTCTGGCGCTCGCGAAAGAGAAGGGCGTAAAGCTGGTCTTGCCGGCTGACGCGATCATTGCGCAGGGAGTTAAGACGGGTGCGCCTAGCCGGGAATCCGGAACGCTGACGCCAGAGCATGGAATTCCCGATGGCTGGCAGAATCTCGATGCCGGGCCGGAAACAATTGCGCGTTTTACGGGCGAAATCGCCATCGCAAAAACGATTTTGTGGAACGGGCCGCTCGGAGTTTTTGAGATTCCCGATTTTGCGAAGGGTACATTCGCGATTGCGCATGCGCTGGCGCAGTCGAACGCGACGACAATTATTGGCGGCGGCGATTCGGTGACCGCGGTTAAGCAAGCCGGCGTGGCGGACAAGATGACTTTTATCTCGACCGGCGGTGGTGCGAGTCTCGAGCTATTGGAAGGAAAAGAACTTCCAGGCGTTGCAGCGCTGACGGACAAATGAGTCATTCCGAGCGACAGTCGAGGAATCTCGCGGCGTTACCTTTAAGCTTTCGCAACGGGATCCCTCGACTTCGGTCGCCACGGCGACCTACGCTCGGGATGGCGGGAGAATGAGATGAGAAAAAAGATCGTCGCTGCCAACTGGAAGATGAACATGCTGCAGGCCGAGGCGGCCGAGTTCGTCAAAGATTTGCTGCTGGAGATCGGCGACATGTCGGCGGTGGAAGTGGTGATCGTGCCGCCGTTCACTGCCATCGCGAAAGTGGTCGAGGCGTTGGGAAAAGCACAGAACATCAAGGTCGGCGCGCAGAACATGTATTGGGAACACAGCGGGGCGTTCACCGGCGAGATTTCAGCGCCGATGTTGCGCGATTTGTTTGTGCGCTACGTCGTGCTCGGTCACAGCGAGCGGCGCCAGATGTTTGGCGAGACGGACGAGATTGTGAATCGCAAGGTACGCGCGGCGCTGGAAGCGACGTTGCGGCCGATTGTTTGTGTGGGCGAAACGCTGGAGCAACGTGAGAAAGGGAACGTGGAGAAAATTTTGTCGCTGCAATTGCGTGGGAGCCTGGCCGGACTCAAAAGCAAGGACTTTCAGGAGACGGTGATTGCATACGAGCCGGTTTGGGCCATCGGGACTGGGCGTAATGCCACCCCGCAACAGGCCCAGGAAGCGCATGCATTTATTCGTGCAACGTTGACCGAGTTGTCGGATGCGAGCACGTCTGGTCGTATCCGCATTCAATACGGTGGTAGCGTGAAGGCGGACAACGCGCGCGCGATAATGTCGCAGCCAGACATTGACGGTGCGTTAGTGGGCGGTGCCAGTTTGGACGCGCGTAGTTTCGCGCAAATTGTGCAGGCCGCGGATGAAGATCAGGGCGCTGAACCGAGCTAGGCTTTTGTAGAGGCGGCCGTGCCGGCTGCAGGCGAATTGTGATTGCCTGCCGGCGCGGGCGCCTCTACATCAGCGGGCTATTGCGGATAGACCTCGACCAAGGCAGTTCCGGTGGATGTCGGCCCGACTCCACGGACAATTGCAGTATAATTTCCCGTGGGAAGGGAAACATAGAGAGCTGGCTCGGCCGGATCAGGCGGGGCAAACCCGGTAGCCTGAATTTGCGTTTTTTGCGGGCTGGTTTGCCAATTATCGTTAGAATCAACCAGCGCTCCCTGGGCATTGCGCAATTCCAAAGCTGGATCAGCGAGCGCATTGGCCAGGCCAAATTGAGTAAGCGTCGGCCCCAACGCACGCACAAGAACAGTCTTGTCGTCGGTAACAATGACTCCGCCGATCATGACATTGGCGCCGGTGCCAACCTCACCTCGAGTTGAAAGATTCGCCAGCAGCGAGCCTGGGCCACTATCCTGATCGTAGACTTCTACTAAAGCGACGCCGGTAGTGTTAGCAGAGCCACGAACGATGGCGGTGTACTTACCCGGGGCAAGCGTGGTGAGGATGGCAGGTTCCTGGGAAGAACTCGGCGCGCGCCCGGTATCGCTGATTTCCTGTTTGTTTGGGGCCGTAGTCCAGTTGTCATTGCTGAAAAGGAGCGTGCCGTTTTGGGCGTGCAACTCAAGCGTCGGATCCATTAACGCGTTCGTCACACCAAACTGAACAAGCGACGGGCCGATCCCGCGAGCCAGAATTCGCTTCGAACTACTGCCACTAACAACAAAGCCGCCGATGAGAACGTTACCACCGGTACCGACCTGCGCGCGGGTTGAAAGGTTAGCGAGGCGAGCGGGACCTGTCATCACCGCTACGGTAAAAGTCTGGCTCACGTTGGCACCATCGAGATCAGTTGCTTTGGCCATGATGTGGGCTGTGCCCGGTTGCAGTGGAGTAACGAGAAGGTTCTTGCCGCTAATGGTCGCGGTTGCGACGCTTGGGTTGTCGCTCGAGGCAGTGAAGGCCAGCGGCGAAATGACCGTAATCCCAGCAATTGAAACCAAATTCGGGACCCTGATAAACTGACCCGAGGTGTAATTGCGCAGGGGCAATGAGTTAAAGGGCGAGCCGAGGTTAAAGATCGGCACGGCCGCGATCGCATTCACGACAGTCATGCCAACGCCCGTGACGTGGCCAAAAACGGTGAACCCGCCGTTTGTGGTGTCGAGATTAGCGGGGGGACCGCCGTTGTTCGCCAGATTGACAAACCACTGACTGGTCGCGCTGTTTGGTTTGCCGTCGAGTTTTGCCATCGCGATGGTGCCTATTCTGTTGGAGATGCCCGGCTCATTCTGAATCGGCGAAAAAGTCGGGACTGGCGTCGGTTGCGCGTAGGCTGGTAGGGTTGGGTTGACGGTGCCGATAAATCCCCCGCCTTGCACGACGAAATTGGCTTCGCGGCGATGAATAAAACTCGAGGCGAGCCCATGCGTCGTCGGGTCCGTCATAAAATATCGCCCTGAATTCACGTAATTCAGAAAGTTGGCGACCGTGATTGGCTTATGTTGTCCATCCAGCGCGATGTTGAAAAAGCCCGTGCTTGAAGGAAGGAAAACGGCCATCTGCACTGCGTTCGACGCATCCGGATCGCTAAACGCCGTAGTCAGATCAATCGAGCGGGCTGGAGCTCCTGCATATTCCGTGAATGCTGCGATCGGTGCGGCAACAACCGGGGCGACGTTTTGCGCGGAGGCCGTTGTCCCGATCGCCAGGCAAAAGGAAAGGGTCAGCGTTAGATTTCTCGTCATAGGGGACGTTTTGTTTAACCCAAGATTGGCTTCAGGCAAGTCGCTCATAGGGTATGGGCCATCATTTTTTGATCTCCAAATAGGTGCGCGCGGTAACCTTGTTTGACTTGGGGTCGATTTTTTCCACACGCATTTGTTTTAGATACCAGCGGTCTTCGATTTTCTGCGCAGAAACGACTTCGAAGCGCTTGATCAATTTTCCTGCGGAATCGTATCCCTCCATGCGCATGAGCACCCCGCTGTCCTTGTCGACCCACAAGAGAATCGAGCCGTATTGGGGATCGCGAGCGGGGGCCTGCAATTGCACTTTCCAGCAGTTGCGAGTGCGGATGAAATCGGAGCCGGTAACGCGCGCGTTCGGCCAGTAGAGAAATTTCAACGCCAGGTCTTCGTAAGTAATGGCGGTGCCACGGATCGGCTCGTTCAAGCGGGTAATTTTCTCCGAGCCGGAGCGATTAATTTCCACGAGCCGCGAATCTTTTTCTCCAATCCGCAGTTGCAAGGTTTCGTCCGGATTATTGAAGATGTAGCCAATGACCGGCCCATTTTGGACCAGATGGAAAGGCACGATCTTTTCCTCCTGCCGCAGTTGCCCTTGCAAATCGATCTGTTGTTGCGATTGACGCAGGCGCACGTTCGCCAGCAACTCGTCGGCGTCGGGAAAATTTTGTGCCCAGGTCGAAGTGAGCGCGAGAAAAAGAGCGGCGACGAGAGTAGCTTGTTTCGTTCGCTCTGTGCTTTTATTCTCGCACCGCGCCGGGGCGATTGAATGGACGAGAAGATTTTTCATTTAATTAACGAGCAATGGACGAATCCCGTTTTCGATTTGTTCATGCCGGCGATTAGTTATTCCGATATTTGGACGCCGTTCTTCGTCATCGCAGCCATTGCCTTTCTCATCTTCGGCGGTTTTCGCGGGCGCGCATTTGTCTTTTGCACTACCCTCGCGCTTGCCCTGTCTAATGCCGCGGTTGACCCACTCAAGCACGCCATCGAGCGACCCCGTCCGAAGCAAGTCCAGACTGTGCGCATGATCGAACTGGAGAAAACCCGTCCCAAGATTCTCAGCATTTTCAAGAAACCGATCATCCGTGTGTCTACCGAAGCGGAACGAGCCCGTTCCGGCGCTTCATTTCCGTCCGGCCACACTAATAACAACACCGTAATCGCGCTTTGTTGCACGATTTTTTACCGGCGCTGGGGCAAGCTATACTGGATTATCGCTGCAGCCGTGGCTTACTCGCGAATTTATCTCGGCGCGCATTGGCCGAGCGACGTCTTCGCCACCATTTTCCTCGCGACCGGCGAAACCCTTCTCATTCTCGCCCTATGCGAATTGATGTGGCAAAAAGTCGTTTCCCGCCGGCTGCCTGAAATCGTCGCGCGTCATCCTCGACTGATCACTTCTGCGGCTTCATGAAAATCGAGCGGGCGGTGTGGTTTTTTATCATCGCGATCACGGTCCTGCGCCTGACCTTGCTGGGCACGACCGATCTGGAATTCGACGAGGCGCATTATTGGATGTGGTCGCAGCGACTCGAGCCGGCTTACTTCAGCAAGGGTCCCGGCGTTGCTTTTGCCATCCGCGCCAGCACCATGATTTTTGGCGACAACGAATTTGGCGTCCGCTTCTTTAGCCCGCTGCTCGGTGCCGGCACGAGTCTGCTGCTGTTTTATCTGGGGCGCCGGATGTTCAATGCCCAAACCGCGCTTTGGGCTGTGATCGGGTTAAATGCCACACCGATTTTTAACATTGGATCCTTCGTAATGACGATCGATCCGCTCTCAATCTTCTTTTGGGTGGCGGCCATGTTTTCTTTCTGGCGGGTGGTCGAGACGAGCCCGAAGTTTTCGTGGTCCTGGCCGTTGACCGGTGCGCTCATTGGTCTCGGATTCCTGTGCAAATACACGAACGTATTCGAGCTGCTTTCCATCATCGTAATCCTCGCCCTCATTCCGAAATTGCGGGTGGAATTTCGGCGGCCCGGTTTTTATCTGATGCTGCTTATTTTCGCGGCGTGTTGCGTCCCACCGGTGCGATGGAACCAGCAACACGCCTGGGTGACGATTGGGCATCTGAAATCACGTGGCGGAGTGGCTCAAAGTGTCGGTTTTCACCCACTGGAATTCCTCAAGTTTATCGGGGAACATTTTCTCCCCTATTCGCCGCTGCTTTTTCTCGGGGTCGCCATCGCCGTGATTGCAGTTTGGAAACGCGCACAACAGCAACCGCGGCGCCTTTTCTTAATGTGGTTCGGGCTGCCGGTCTTCGCTTTTTATGCGCTGCTCTCGTTCAATAAAACCGCGGCGCCGAATTGGGATGCGCTCGCTTTCCCCGGTTTTGCCTTACTCGCAGTCGCTTTCTGGCAGCCGCGTCTGGAAGCGAAACCGGTCTGGCGAGTTCTGGGCGGTTGCGCGCTCGGGCTCGGGCTAATTATGAGCATGCTCGCGCTCGATACCGACATGCTTCGGAGCGTTGGCATTGAAATTAGGCGACGCGACCCGTCCGATGGATGGCGCGGCTGGAAGAGCGCCACGGTTGCTCTTGAGACCTTTCGGGTCAAGTTCGAACGCGAAACCGAGGAGAAATTCTTCCTGATCGCGGACGAACGTGATCGTGCTTCCGAGATTTCGTTCTATCTGCATGAAAAACGCAGGGAAGGTCCAGGCCATCCGCCCTGTTATATCGTCGAGTCGCAGGACGTGGTGAATCAATTTTCTTTCTGGCCGCGTTACGATGAATTTGTCGAGGGTCCGCGCGGTGCGCCCAATCCGGAAGAGCAGACCTATACCGAAGAAGGCGGGGTTAATTTGTTTCAGGGACGCAGCGCTCTGTATATTCAGGACGCCGGCCGAAAAAATGTTCCGCATAATATTCAGCGAGGATTTTCCTGGGCAGAGCGTGTCGCCAGGATCGAAGTCCATCACTTGGGAAGGCCCATTCGCAGCTGGGACGTTTATCTTTGCCTGCATTATCGAACACTGCCGTTATGAGCAACGTCTCGGTGGTTGTTCCGCTCTATAACGAAGAAGAGAACGTCTCGATTTTGCAACGCGAATTGACTGACGCGCTTACCGGTCTCGATTACGAAATCATTTTTGTCGACGACGGTTCACGCGACGAAACCGTCTCGCGCATCGTGCCCGATCCGCGGATTCGAGTTCTGCGTTTTGAAAAAAATGCCGGACAAAGCGCGGCGATTTTCGCCGGTTTGCAGGCGGTGTGCGGCGAGATCGCGGTTTTGATTGATGGCGATTTACAAAATGATCCTGCCGATATCCCGCGCTTGCTCGCGGAAATTTCGCGTGGCGCTGATCTGGTTTGCGGATATCGCGCGCAGCGCAAAGACACCGTGGTCAAGCGTATCACCAGCCGGGTCGCGAATTTCGTGCGCAGCAGGTTCACGCGCGACGGCGTGCGCGATACCGGTTGCACGCTGAAAGCAATGCGGCGCGATTGCATTGCGGCGCTGGTTCCGTTCAAGGGCATGCACCGTTTCATCCCGGCGCTGGTGAAAGGTGCGGGATATCGGTTGGTTGAGATCCCGGTAAATCATCGCCCTCGCCGTTTTGGCCAAAGCAAATACGGCCTGGGTAATCGCGCGGTCCACGCCACGATCGACATGTTCGGTGTGCGCTGGTTACTGTCGCGCCGTCTGAATTACAAAGTACGGGAGCCCTGATTCGGCAGGATCCGGATCAGATCGGGCTGACTTATATGCGCAAATCTTCGAAATCTGCGGATATTTCTCCAGGCTGCTTCGGCCAGTCAGTCAAGTGTCCGAAGAATCATTCGTGGAATGGATTAGGGGATTCGGTTTAGAAAGCCCTGTTAATCCTGTAATCCTGTCTTTTTTTGTCACCAAATCGCTTGTCATCCTAAGGGCCCACGATAAGCTTCTCGCCCCACTGGGGATCTGCATGTCGCTGGCTGAACTTCTCTCTGCTGATCAGATAATCCCTGAAATGAAGGCGACCGAACGCTGGGACGCCATCGTTGAGCTAATGGATTTACTGGTGGCGCGCGGTCAAATTAAACCGGAAGATCGCGATGGAATTCTGGCCTCGCTCAAGCAGCGCGAGGAAACGATGAGCACTGGCATCGGTTTCGGCATTGCCATTCCGCACTGCTCATCGGAGCGGCTGGACAAAGTAGTGGCTGCTTTTGGCCGTTCCAGTACCGGGATCGAGTTCGATGCGCTCGATAACGCGCCCGTGAAGTTCGTTGTCCTTTTTATTGTTCCCAAAAACCAGTTTCAGACCCACCTCCGCACGCTTGCTTCCATCGCAAAATTCTTGAACGATCGCAGTGTGCGCGATCAACTCGCCAACGCCACTTCCGCCGACGAGATTATGTCAATCTTCCGCGCCCGGGCCCAGGCGACGGCGTAAGTCCAATCCGGACTTGCGGTACGCACACGTGCCCGCAAAGACGAAACGTTATGCGGCCGATACGGCCGCCACTACTACAACGGAGCGATTTGGAAGTAGCTCCTCCCAGCCTACACTCAAACGCGATGGAGACATTTCAGGCCCAACTTACGCGGAAACTTTCGGACGCGCTTTCGTCGGCGAGGTTGCCATTCGCCGGGGAAGTTACGCCTGCGACCGATCCGCGGTTTGGCGATTACCAAAGCAACGCCGCGATGGTATTGGCGAAACAACGCGGCGAGAATCCGCGCAAAATAGCGGAGCGCATCGTCAGCAAACTCGACGTCGGGGAAATTTCCGAGCCGCCAAGTGTCGCCGGCGCTGGTTTCATCAACTTTACCCTGAAGCGAGAAGCGGTTGAGGAGAGAATCGCGGAGCTGCTCGATGACGAGCGACTCGGTGTGGCGACGGATTCGTCACCGAAAAAAATCGTGGTCGATTTCGGCTCGCCCAATGTGGCCAAGCCGATGCACGTCGGTCACATTCGCAGCACCTTTTTAGGCGATGCCCTGTCGCGCATCGCAGAGTTCCTCGGGCACGACGTTATTCGGGATAATCATATTGGCGATTGGGGAACTCAGTTCGGGATGGTGATCTGGGGTTGGAAAAATCTGCTCGATCTGGAGTTACTGAAACACGATCCAATTGCCGAGCTCGTTCGCATTTACAAGGAGACAAACGAGCGTGGAAGCAAGGATGAAACGGTGCGAGAGGCGGTGCGCGCCGAGCTCGTGAAATTGCAGGCCGGCGATCCGGAAAATTTCGCGATCTGGAAACAATGTGTCGACCTTTCGCTGCAGGAATTTTCAAAAGCGTACGAGTTGCTTGACGTTCATTACGACATTGTCCGCGGCGAAAGTTTTTATAACGACCGGCTGCCGGGTGTGGTTGACCGGTTGCTCAAAAAAGGACTGGCTGAGATCAGCGAGGGCGCTGTCTGCGTTTTCTTTCGGGATATTCCTGAACTGGCGGACAAGCCCGCGATCATTCGCAAGAGCGACGGTGGATTCAATTACGCAACCAGCGACATCGCGACAGTTGATTATCGGATCAATGACCTGAAGCGCGACACTCTTTGGTACGTGGTCGGTGCCCCACAGACGCTGCACTTCAAACAGATTTTCGAGATTGCACGACGCGAAGGAGACAAGGCCGATTTCCGTCACATTCCATTTGGCAACGTTCTCGGTGAAAACCGAAAGCTGATGAAGACGCGTTCGGGCGAAAATGTTCCGCTGCGCGATTTGCTGAAGGAAGCGATCACGCGGGCGGAGAAAATCATCGCTGAAAAAAATCCGGAGTTGAGTGAGCCGGAACGAAAAGAGATCGCGAAAATCATCGGTATCGGTGCGGTCAAATACGCCGATCTCTCGCAATATCGGATGACCGATTACGTTTTTTCCTGGAACAAAATGTTGGCGCTGCATGGAAACACTGCGCCTTACTTGCAGAACGCTTATGTCAGGGTCCGCTCGATTTTCCGCAAAGCAGATCCGAGCTCGGCACAGCGAGTTTTCGGCCGGGCGGGCGGCTCACGGCAACAGAGCGCTGTGACTTTGGCGGAGCCGACGGAACTGGGTTTGGCAAAACGCCTTTGCCAGTTCGCCGAGATAGTCCCGCAGGTGCTGAATGATTTTCGAACGAATATTCTGGCGAATTATTTGTTCGAGCTGGCGAACAGTTTTCATGCTTTTTACGAGGCGTGTCCGGTTCTGAAAGCGGAAGAACCAGCGCGTTCATCCCGACTGGCGCTGTGCGATTTGACCGGACGGGTGCTGCAACGTGGGCTGAAATTGCTCGGCATCGAGGTGCCAGAAAGGATGTAAAAGAAATGACGAAGCTCGAATGGTCCGGGCCGGAGTGGCTTTGAATGCCGAAGCACGAATGAGAAAGAGCCGGGCAGCCTCGCCAGGAATTTGGGATTTCGTCATTCGGATTTCCATCGTCCCTTGTCATTCGGGCTTCGTCATTCTTTTTAGTCCATCTTGACAAGTGCGGTCGCACGCTGCGCCGTAGTATTAGTGACGGCCGGGGGCGAATCTCGTTGCGTTCGCCTAAAGGTTGCGCAACGGGATGTCTCGGCTTTCGCTCGACATGACTAACGTACGCATCCCGACCGCGACTTACCGCTTGCAGTTCAACAAGAACTTCACCTTCCGGCAGGCGCGCGAAATTGTCCCTTATCTTGATCAGCTCGGGATCAGTCATGCCTACGCATCGCCCTATTTCCAGGCCGGCGCCGAGAGCATGCATGGATACGACATCATCGATCACAACAAGCTCAATGCCGCCATCGGGTCGCGCGAAGATTATGACGCCTGGATCGCGGAACTGCATTCCCATGGCATGGGACAGATCGTCGATTTCGTCCCGAACCACATGGGCATTAACGATCCACAAAATGTCTGGTGGCAGGATGTGCTCGAAAATGGTGCGAGCTCACTTTACGCGCCCTATTTCGATATTGATTGGCGCCCGCTCAAGACCGATCTGCACGACAAAGTCCTGCTTCCGATTCTCGGCGATCAATATGGTCGCGTCCTCGAACGTGGCGAGTTGCGTGTGCGTTTCGATGCCGGGTCATTCTCCCTGAATTATTTCGATCACGTTTTTCCAATCGCGCCTGGGACCTACCGCTACATTCTGGAACTCGCGCTGGAAAATCTGGCCGAGTTCCGCGACGAAGATTTCTACGCGGAATTCCAGAGCATCCTTACGGCGCTCGAATATTTGCCGCGGCGGACCGAGACCGATCCCGAACGCATCAAGGAACGGGCGCGGGAAAAGGAGATTATCAAGAAACGTTTGGAACGTCGTTGTGCGGAAGCGCCACCGGTGCTGCGCGCAATTGAAAAGGCAGTCGAGACGATCAACGGCCACGTCGGCAACCCACGCAGTTTCGATCGGCTCGACGAATTATTGAACGCGCAATCTTATCGGCTCGCCTTTTGGCGGGTCGCGGCGGAAGAAATCAATTACCGCCGCTTTTTTGACGTCAACGATCTCGCAGCCATCCGCGTGGAATTGCCGGAAGTTTTCAACGCTGCGCATAAACTTCTTTTTGAACTTGTCGCCGGCGGTGCCGTCACCGGGCTGCGGATCGATCATCCCGACGGGCTTTATCGGCCGCTCGAATATTTCGAGAAACTGCAACTGCGCTGCGCCAAGGCTTTACGCATTCCGCTGCCGAAAGATGGGCGCGCGATTTATCTCATCGTCGAAAAAATTCTCAGTGGGGACGAACAGTTGCCGAAAAACTGGCCGGTTCACGGCACTACCGGCTACGATTTTGCCAATGAAGTCGCGGGCGTGCTGGTCGATCACAACGCGGAAGGCGCGATCACGAAAATCTCCAAGCGTTTTATTGGTCATTCCCTGCACTTCGGCCACCTAGTTTATGCAAAGAAGCGGCTGGTCATGCGCATTTCGCTGGCCAACGAAGTCAACGTGCTTGGCACAATGGTCGATCGGTTGTCGGAACAGAATCGCTGGTTTCGCGATTACACTTTGGAAGCGCTCGCCCGGGCGGTGCGCGAGACAATTGCCTGTTTCCCCGTTTATCGCACTTATCTTGAGCCGGGAAAGCCGGTGAGTCCGGAGGATCGCGCTGTGATCGAGCGTGCGGTGGCGGCGGCAAAGCGGCGCAATCCCGCAATCGAGGAATCGGTCTTCAACTTTTTGCGCGATCTTTTGCTCTTTCGTTTTCCAGAAAACCTCGACCAAGAGCAACGCGCTGCGCACGCGCAATTCGTGCTCAAGTTTCAACAATTTACCAGCCCGATCATGGCCAAGGGACTCGAGGACACGGCGTTCTACATTTACAACCGGCTAGCCGCGCTGAACGAAGTCGGGGGCGAACCTCATTCCTTTGGGCTGAGCGTCGAGGCGTTTCACCAACGCAATCTGCGGCGGCAACGCGGTTGGCCCGATAGTCTGCTTGCGACCTCGACGCACGACACCAAACGCAGCGAAGACGTGCGTGCGCGCATGCTCGCGATCTCGGAGATTCCGCAGTTGTGGGGACGGTCGCTGCAAAAGTGGCGCACAGCGAACCGCCGCTTCAAAAAGCAAATCGATGACGCAGAGGCGCCCGATGCCGGCGAGGAATATTTGTTGTATCAAACCTTGCTCGGGGCCTGGCCAGTCAATGTTGATGGAGTGCCGGCACCATCGGTCAGCACAGAATTCGTTAGCCGCATCCAGGGTTACATGGCGAAGGCGTTGAAGGAAGCGAAGCTGAACACGAGCTGGATTCAACCTAACGAGAATTGGGATAACGCCATGGCGGATTTCGTCGCCAGGATTTTGGAGACGAGCCCGCGCAATAAATTTCTGCCGGCGTTTTTGCCGGCGGCAGAAGAAATCGCGCGGCTCGGCGCGGTCAATTCGCTCGCACAGATCACGATCAAATTTACTGCGCCGGGTGTGCCGGATGTTTATCAAGGAACCGAACTTTGGGATGACAGTCTGGTTGATCCAGATAATCGGCGCCCGGTCGATTATGCACGACGGCGCGAGATGTTAAGACAGGTCGATAACGTGCCCCCGGGGGACCTGATGCGATGCTGGGCGGATGGTCGAATTAAGTTGAGTCTAACCCAGCGGCTGTTGCATTTGCGGCGCGAGCATGCGGAGCTGTTCCGCGAGGGAAATTATGAGGCGATCAATTTTGGCGGCGCATTCGCCGACTGCGCCATCGGTTTTGTGAGGCGCCACCAAAACCGTGCAGTCGTCGTGATTGTGCCACGGTTATCATCGCGCGTCGGGTTTCCGCCAGTCGGCCAACGTTGGCAGGATACGCATGCTAATCTGGCGTCCGGTCTGTCTGGTTTGCGCGATGTTTTTAGCGATCGCCAAGTTCGCGCTGAAAATTCACAGCTGAAATTGTCGGAAGCATTGTCGCAGCTTCCCTTTGCGGTTTTGGCAGATACCTAGCGCCGCATCCTCCTATTTGGTCATCCCGAGCGTAGTCGAGGAATCCCGCGGAAGTTACCTTCAAGGTTCGCAACGGGATCCCTCGACTTACGCTCGGGATGACGAGCTGTTACTATTGCCGCGGGCAATTCGACCGGCGCTTGATGGCCGCGCGCGAACGCATTCAGCAATCCACCGACCCATTCCGAAAAGCCTCGGAGATTCGCCACCAAATCTTCACCGAAACCGGCAAAAGTGATTTGCGGCGATGCAATCACAAGCAGGACGCTCAACAGCACAAGATTCATCAGATAAATGAAAACGAGCGAAAAAAAAGTTCCGTGATCGCTCAGATCAGTCTGGTTTTTCGGAATCATCCAGCAGGTGAAAGTAAGATGGAACGCCCAGGTAATACCGAGAATGGCGTAGAGGAGCTGGCCGTATGGCGCAATGTTCATGAAGAAGCTCGCGGTCCCATAGACCAGAATCGCAAGCAGGCTGTAGAGCGGAAAAAAATACGGGGCGAGCGCGATCAGGAAATTTGTCCGGTTGGTTACGATATGGCCGCCATCGCCGCTGACCCGAAATTTGCTCACCCGTCCGCCCATTAACCAAACCCAGAGCACATGCGTCAGTTCGTGACCGAAGACGTAGATGATGACTGGTCGAGGCAAACCGAAGAAGGCGATCAGCCAAAGCACCACGCCGAGCGTAAAAAACCAAAATTCCGCGCCGGCCCAGAGTTGCTGGTGAATAGTCGCGCGGGTGAAAGCGGTGAAAAATGTCTGGGTGAGGATCGCGCACCATGGCAACAGAAAAACTGCGATGATATTTTTCACCCAGCGCGTCGGCACCGTCAGCGGCATCGGATGATCGGGCGCGCGCCGTGTCGTCGGCCCGACGTAGGGCATGACCTTGACTCGTGACGGTTTCCGGTGACGGCGTTGGCCGGTTGACCTGCGAGACGGCATGAAACGGATGATCCGCCAAATACTTTAAAAGACGCTAAAAAAAATACGAGGCACAGATGACGGAAGATATTTAGACCAGTATTCCAGAATCCAGTATCAGTGGAAACAAAGAGGCAGGGACGAGCATGAGTATGAGCACGAGCAGGAGAATGAAGGAGCGCGCGAAGACCGACCGATCCGTAATCCGCGGTACGTTTCTTTGGCGTCTTTTGGTGTTTACTGGTTGAAATCCGCTTTTACGCGCGGCCCATGTAGGCGCCGGTGCGGGTGTCGATCTTGATAGTTTCGCCTTCTTTGATGAAGAGAGGGACGTTGATCGTCTTGCCGGTCTCGAGTTTTGCCGGTTTGGTTACGTTGCTGGCGGTATCACCGCGGAGGCCCTCGGCTGACTCGATCACTTTCAAACTGACCGAGGCCGGGAGTTCCACCTGCACCGCTTTGCCTTCGGCGTAGAGAACTTGTACCGGTAAATTCTCCACCAGGAAATCTTTGGCGTCGCCGAGTAAATTCTCGTGCAACGTCACCGTCTCGTACGTTTCCGGGTCCATGAAATGGAACCCGTTGTGGTCCTTGTAACTGAACTCGAGGGTCGCGCGATTGATGTCAACCACCTCGACTTTGTCGGTGGAACCAAAACGCACGTCGGCGCTTTTGCCGGTATTGATATAGCGAATGATCGCCTGCACGAAGGCCCGCAAATTTCCCGGGGTCCGATGATGCACTTCCAGCACAATGGCAGTGTTGCCATTGTATTTAATAGCCATCCCTTTTCGGAGATCGTTTGCCGCGGCCATTCTGAAGAAAGATAATTGTGAAATCGGAATCCGTGAATCGTGAAAAGCGGCGGATTGTGCCACGGGGAATTCCCCCGCGCAACTACCCTCGGTCATCCCGAGCGGAGTCGGGGGATCCTGTTGCTAAACCTTAAGGTAACACCCCGGGATCCCTCACTCCGCTCGGGATGACGGGCAATTACAACAACTTCAATCGTGTCAGATCTTGTGAATCAACGATCCCGACCGGAGCGTTGTTATCGTCAACGACGACGAGATCGTCGATGCGATGGCTTTCCAGAAGATTGAGAACTTCGACGGCCAGTTTGTCCTTATGCACGCTTACCGGATTCAATGTCATCAGATCAGCCACCAAACGCTCGCCTACTTTGGGATCGTTTTGAAAATGCCGGGCGAAATCGCCGTGGGTAAAAATGCCGAGCAATTTCCCATCGGTATCGGCGATGACGGCGGCGCCGGCGCGCACCGTGGTCATGGTTTTCAAGACGTCGCGAATTCTGGTGTCGGACGCTACCAACGCCAACGCCTCGCGCGGCCGCATGATCTGATGCACGCGCATCAGCAAACTGCGTCCGATCATTCCGGCCGGATGAAATTTGGCAAAATCTTCCTTTTGAAATCCGCGCGCCTCGAGCAGCACCATCGCGAGCGCGTCACCCAGCGCCAACATTACTGTCGTGCTCGAAGTGGGCGCAAGGTTCAGCGGACACGCTTCCTGTTCGATATTCACGTCGAGGAAGACGTGCGCATTTTTTGCCAGCGTCGAATCGGCATCGCCGCAAATCGCGATGATCTTCACCTGAAATCGCGCGATTGCCGGCAAAATCCGCAGCAGCTCTTCCGTCTCACCGCTTGCGCTCAGGGCCAGAACGACGTCGCCGTCCGCCACCATTCCGAGGTCGCCATGCAACGCGTTGAGCGAATCAAGTACGACTGCGGGCGAACCGGTGCTGGTAAGAGTCGCGGCGATTTTGCTGCCGATGTGACCGGATTTCCCCACCCCGAGCACGACAATTTTCCCGCGCGCGTCGACTGTCGCCTTCAGGAGCTCGATGGCGTCGGCAAAACTCTTACCTAAACGCTGGCGCAAACGCTGTAGCTCGAAAATCTCGATTTCGAGCACACGTGCGGCCTTTTCAAGATAGTCCATCGGAGTATAATTGAGCCGGAGCACCAAACCGGGCAAGACAGTTCCATTAGAGGAGGGAAATATGAAAAAGTTATTCGCAATTGTGGTGACGACGTTGATTTCCAGCGCCGCCTTCGCTCAGACCTACACCGCGCCGGTTGTTACGCGCAGTGCGCCCGGCCCGCCGAAACCGGCGCCGCCGCTAACTGCGATCGCGCCCAGCGGAGTCGTTCCGCGTGCTCTTCGTGGAGGCAATCCGCTGCAAATGTTAAACCCGGCTGCACCCGCGCGGTACGGGACGGCGCAGCAAAGTGTGGCGCTCAAGCCGGAAGAACCAGGGAACAGGAACGGCAAGCCGGAAGACCCGGGGAAATGGAACGGCATTAAGCTGTTCGAATTTTATTTTTGAGCGGGACTTCCGACGTCCCGGTCGTTGCGTCATATTGCGCGACGTTTCTGAAGCCGGAGATGCTGCACATCTACCGGCAGATCACGTCGCTCAGGCGGGTCCGGCCGGTGGTGGTTGCGCAGAAACGAGAAAACGAAGAGCGTTTTCCGTTTCAAGATATTCGGGTGGTAAAAAAGCCGGCGTGGCATTTTTTGCGGCGCATCTGGTTCAAACAAATTGTTGATCGGCCATGGCAAATTTCTGCCGCTGAAGTTCGTGAAAATGAGCGCGCGCTCACTGGAAGCGGCGCGCAGTTATTGCATATCTATTTTGGCCATATCGCTGTGCTGCTGCGGCCGCTGATTCGCCATTTGCCAAAACCCTCGCTGGTTTCGTTTCATGGCGCCGATGTCTTGGTCGACATGCAAAAACCCGCTTATCGGCACGGGGTCGAGGAAATGTTATCCCTGGTGCGACGGGTTCTAGTCCGATCGGAGTCCTTGCGGCAGGCGGTAATCGATCTCGGTTGTGCGCCAGAGAAAATCGAAATTCAGCGTGCTGGAATTCCGCTGAATCAATTTCCATTTAGGGAACGGCGCGTGCCCAACAACGGCGAGTGGCGATTGCTGCAAGCGGGTCGGCTAATCGAGAAGAAGGGGCTGAAGACTGCGTTGCGAGCGTTTGCAAAATTTCGAAAGGGATTTCCGTCCGCGAAACTCACCATCGCAGGTGAAGGATCGCAACTTGGCGAATTGCAATCGCTCACGCACGAGCTGCAGATCGCATCGTCAGTCGATTTCGCCGGTTTCGTTTCGCAGGAGAAATTGCGCGAGCTCTTGTATTCTTCGCACCTTTTCCTGCATCCGAGCGAGACCGGTCTCGACGGAAACCAGGAAGGCGTGCCGAATTCGATGTTGGAAGCGATGTCGACCGGACTGCCGGTTTTCGCGACGCGGCACGGCGGAATTCCAGAAGCTGTTGAACACAACAGCGGCGGTGTTCTCGTCGGAGAACGTGACTACGAATCGTTAGCTGATGCGCTGATCGATTGCACGAAGGATTCGGCTCGGCTGGCCGCGATGGGTCGCGCTGCATCGGAAAGCGTCGCGACGAATTTCAGTCAAACCGAACAAACCCGTCGGCTGGAGGAAATTTATTTGCGTGAGATTGCGCGGTAGCTTTTCTCGTTTTCTCTCACGCAGTGCACCTTGCGAAGAAGCGCGCGAGATGTTCTTTACCTCCGCGGAAGGAGAGTTTTTCCCTGGCAATCTTCGTCGCCCCTTCAGCAACTTCTTCTCGCTGAGCTTCATTCGTTAGCAGCCGTCGCGCGATCTCGATCAACTCGTCGTCCCTCCTTTTTTCGCCGCAGGTTTTCGGGAATGCGATCCGCTCGATCGCACCATCGCCACCGACGCAGACAGAACGACACAAGAGAGCATCGCCGGCCACCTGCCCCGGGACCCGGCTGCGATCGAGCTGGAAGACAATCTTGTGGCGCGCCACCTCGCCCAGGTAGGCGCGATATCCCATGCGCTTTTCGTGAACGCGAATTTTACGGAAGCCGATTTCAGCAATGAGTCTGGCTCCGCGCCGGCGGTCGGAATTAAAAACTGTGACCGGCTCCTTCGTTTCGTCGCTCAAATTTTTTGCAGCAAGAAGTGCCGCAAAGTGGTGCCGAGTGGGAACGGTAAGCTCGCGCGTACCGATGAATATTCCGGAACGATGCTCCATCGCCCAGTTCCAATTCTCGTCCTCAATCGGGTAAGGCGTCGGGATGAAGTCAACGCCGTCAGGGCGGAATGAACGAAATAATTCGGCAGCTTCCGGTACGCTCGCGATGCAGCCATCGGCTTCGCGCACAATTTTAACGAACCGAGCAAAACGCGCCGGATCGCTCAACTGCTGTGCAATCTGGTGTGCACCGGTTTCTTTCAGTGCGACGGCAGTTTTTCGTTTCGATTTTTTCAATTCTGCGATGGCTCTCTCACTCGCGCGGAAATCGCCGCGCAAAAGCAATAACACCGGCCAGTTGCTCGCGATTGCGCGCTTGATGTCGCGAAAGACCGCTCCGTGGGTACACGCCGCATACGCGTGAAAGTTCACCGGCGGATGATCATCGGCCTGTGGCGCACGATTTTCAGCAAAATGCTGCTCCTGATCGCGTCCACCGGGGTTCAAGACCGCAAGCCGAAAATTCTCCGCGTCGACGGGTGTCATTTTAGTGCCATTTCAAAGCGGGGTTCAATCCGGGGAGCGCACCGCCTCGCATGCAGACGCCAGTTCGGCTCGGGCCGATGGCGCTATCGCCATCGCGGACTCTTTCCTTTTTCGAAACATTGCGGCGAGGGCGCCGCAATGAGCAAGCGGGGGCGCGTGCGCTCCCCAAACAAGATTGCCGCGTTCTCATCTAGTCCGCACGCACCCAAATGATCGAATCCGATCGAAGGGGGACGGAGATAAGAGGGTAAGGATAGCCGCTAGGTGCAAAAGGAGTCATTGACACAACCTAATTACTTTCGTCTTCGTCCACCCGCTCCGCGCGGCGAACTTCGGGCGCCGATGCTTGTGGAGTTGGTCGAACAACGGGAATGGCGCGGCGAATTTCCACGGGCGACCCCGTCGGTTTGATCGCTTTTGTTACCGTCTCTGACGGAACGCGCGAAGGGGTGGGTTCGCCCGTCTCTCCCTCGCTGGGTTGCACCGGTATCGCTTTCAATACCGGTTTTGTCGGATCCGGCATTTCCTCGGACGTCGCCTCGTTCTCCGCTTCCGGCGAGGGCGAAGGCGTGGGTTTCGGATTCACCATCTCATGCACTGAATTGTATGGATCGCGTGCCGCGAGCAGCGTCGGTTCTTTTGGCATAATCGGTTTCACGACGCTGGTGTCCACCGCAAGGGCCGCTCGTGGAAATTCCGATACCGGCAGGTCTCGTGTAAGCGAAGCATGCATTTCTCCATGAATGTTGCATGTCTCCGTTGGTTTTTGCCCGGATGTCGCAAGCTCGAGGTAAGTCGTTTTCTCGTCCATCTCGCCATCGGCCATTTTGATTTTCTCGATGCATTTATCGGTGGCGAGCAAACCGGATTTCGCGCAAATGTTCACTTGTTCCAATCCGCGCGGCTGCGGAATTTCCTTCGATGGATAAAGCGCGGCCGATGCGTTCATCACATCCACCCAGACCGGCAACGCGATGTCGTGTCCGAACGCGCCGCGAAAAATCTGCTGCGGCTTGTCGAACCCAGCCCAAACCGCGCAGGTAATCGCGCTGTCGTATCCGGCAAAAAGGACATCCGTGAAATCATAAGCGGTCCCAGTTTTTCCGGCCGCTTCCATTTTCTTCAAACCAAACTTAGTGCGTGCGTCCCTGCCGGTGCCGCGTTCGAGAGCATCGACCAGGCACGAATGCACTTCGTAGGCAGTCTCCGGTCTTATCACGTTCTGTTTGCCGTAATCGCGTTGCGCGTGCCAGACCGTGCCGTCCTTTTCTTCAATCCGTTCCAGAACGTGCGACAGCTTTGGTCGCCAACCGCCATTTGGAAAGATGGTGTAGGCCAGTGCGAGTTCGGACAAAGTAATTTCACTGCTCCCGAGAAATGTCGCCGGGTACGGTCGCAGCGGAGATTTGACTCCAATTTTGCGGCAGAGATCGATCACGCTCTCAACGCCCGGATTCATCCCGAGCCGAATGGTGGCGCCATTTTTCGATTTCGAGAGTGCCTCGCGCGCAGTGATCGGCCCTTCGTAGCGATTCTCCGCCGTTTCGGGTCCCCATTCGCCGAGAATTCCGGTCGTGCCGCCGATCATGACCGCGCGATTATCGAGCGCGGAATCCTCCACCACGGAGCCGGGAAACATTCCTTTCTCGAATGCGGCGGCGAAAACGAATGGCGTCATCGCGGTTCCGGCCGGCCGGCGCGCCTGCAGTGCACGATCGTATTGATTGTGCTCGAAATCGCGACCGCCCACCAGCGCAAGCATGCCGCCAGTGGCGTTGTCCAACACAATCACCGCCCCCTGCAAATAATCGGGTGCCGGCGGTGGACTTGCTCCGGGCCGCGTCTTGCGAAAGTTCGCGGTGTATTCTGCGTAAGTTTGATGCCGGTAATCCGGATGTTTTTCTACCTGATCGAGATGTGATCGCAGTGATTCCTCGGCCGCTTTTTGCAAATCGGAATCGATGGTGGTGTGAATGCGGAACCCTTCGTTCATCGCGCGATCCCATCCCACCGCCTCAATCACCTTCTGCCGGATGTAATCGACCGCGTAGGTTTGTCCTTGCGCGTTCTGTCGATTGCCAATGACGATATCTTGGGATTGTGCCGCAGTGCAGCCCTGGCGATCGATGAATCCAAGATCGCGCATGCGGGCCAGGGCAACGTTGCGCGATTCGCGCGCTGCGGCCCGGTCAGACCAGGGTGAAAGTCGATTCGGACTTCGGATGACGCCCGCGAGTGTCGCGCATTCCGCCAGCGACATCTCGCGCGCCGGTTTGTCGAAATAACCACGCGCGGCTGCCTCCGCGCCATAGAGCCCACCCCCGAAATAGATTCGGTTCAGATACAGCTCCATGATTTTCTGTTTGTCGTAATTCTGCTCGATGCGTTCGGCGAGGTAGATTTCGAGAAGTTTCCGGCGATAAGTTTTTTCCTTGAGCGCAAAACTGTTGCGCGCCAGTTGCTGGGTGATCGTGCTTGCGCCCTGTCGCACGTGGCCGGCGACAAAATTCTTGAACGCGGCCCGGACAATACCGGAAGGATCGTAACCGCTGTGTTGATAGAATTTGTTGTCTTCCATCGCGACCACCGCGTCCACGAGATAGCGCGGCAGTTGATCGTAGGGAATGGTTTCGCGGTTCTCGACGTAGATCTGGCCGAAAATTTTTCCGTTTCGATCGAGGATTAGGCTGGCCGATTCCATCTGTTCGAGCTTGCTCAGATCGTAAGTGGCGGCTTCCCGTTTTAGTTGCGAGGAGACAAGACCGTAGTAGATCGCGCCGAAAATAATCAGGAGCAAAACAATCAGCGTGACCGGCAGGTAAAATTGTGGTCGCGCATACCACCGGCGGTGGGAACGGTAGGGGGAACTCGGAATCAAAAAGGAAACAGGCATGCCGGGACGGAAGAAGCTGGAATAGACTTGGAGGGAAACCTTAGGCGCAATTCAGCGGAAAATCCAAAGGCCAAAGCAATTCGTGGAAAATCCTGAACTAATTCAATTTATTCGCGGCGAGATCGAACGGGATGGGCCGATTCCGTTCGCCCGCTTCATGGAGTTGGCGCTCTATCATCCCGAGCATGGTTATTATGCCAGCGGGCGCGCGAGCATCGGACGGCGCGGTGATTTTTTTACCAACGTCAGTGTTGGGCCGTTGTTTGGGAAATTGCTGGCCGCTCAGTTTGCCGAGATTTGGGAGACGCTGGGACGGCCGGACGACTTCACCATCGTAGAGCAAGGGGCGCACGATGGCGTTTTTGCGGTCGATGTGCTGAGCGCATTGCGCCAGTCGTCTGGCGAATGTTTCGCCGCCACTTCCTACGTAATATTAGAGCCGTTTCTGATTTGGCGGGACCGACAGCAAAAACATCTGCGCGACTTCACCAGCAAAATTTCCTGGCTGGAATCGATTGAGCAACTGGCGCCGTTTGCCGGCGTTCATTTTTCCAATGAGTTGTTCGACTCGCTACCGGTGCACCTCGTCGTTTCCGCCGGCGTTGCCAACGGCTCGACCCTTTGGAACGAAAAATTTGTCACGACATCGGAAGAGAGGCTTTCAACCTGTGCGCCCAGCGGAGTTGAACTCCGCTGCACCGATTCGCTGTTTAAATTCGTGACCGCAGGAGCGAGCCGCTCCGACTTGAAGCTTGATCATCTCGGATTTTTCCCGGCCGGCTTCGAAACGGAAGTGAGTCTGGCAGCGCCGCTACTCATGCGCGAGCTCGCGTCGAAACTTTCCCGCGGCGTGATCCTTGCGGTCGACTACGGTTTCCCGCGGACGGCGTTTTATTCGATGCAGCGGAGCGAAGGCTCAGTCCAGGTTCGAGCCAAACAAAAGAAACTCGCGTCACCTTTCGAGCAAATCGGGTTTGCTGATATTTCCGCACACGTGGAGTGGACGGGTCTGGCCGAGGGGGGCCTATCTTCCGGAGCAAAACTGATCGGCTTCACCGATCAACATCATTTTCTTACCGGGATCGTTTCGAAATTTTTTCCAAAAGTAGAATTCGATGCTTCAGAAAAGCGCGCTCTCCAGACCTTGTTACATCCAGAAATGCTCGGCCGGAATTTTCAAGTCCTCGCTCTGGGCAAAAATTTTGCCGAGAAGCTGAGCGGGTTTCAATTCGCGCGCGATCCCGTCACGGAGCTTGGAATTTGAAGATTGAATTGCCGCAATCCGCGGTCGTTGATCACTACGGCACGGCGACGGCATCGATTTGGACGGGGGATTCGCCGTGAACTTTTGCGACGCCCGTGATTCGAGCCGACGCTTCTTCGTCGCGTTCTTCGGATTCGGTTTTCGCCTTGGCCACTTTCTTTTGCGCGACTTCTAACGGGGCAATGTAATTCCCTTCAAATACGAGCGACTTCTTGAGACTGGCGTTGTAGCCAGTGGCACGGAAGTAGTACTCGGCATTAGCCGACCGAGCCTTCTCGTCAAAGGTTGGAGCCGCGCGCGATAAAGGCGCGTCATAGTTCTTTTTCTGATTGTAGACGCTGCGGGCGTCGTTCTGCGCCAAAGGTTCGAGCTTGCCGGAGTAGGTCGAACCATCGGCATCTACGAGCCGGATTTCGTGATCGCTTTGTTCCACCTGAAAGTTGTTCAAAATATTGGCCGTCTGTTTGAGTTTGCTGCGAAACTCCTGGTTGGCAGTATCCTTTGAAAATTGCTGGCGAAAATTCGTCATCTGCCGGCTCTGTGCGAGCGAGGCAGCTGCTGGCGTCGCGGGCTTGGCTTCTTTCGCGGCTAACGATCTGTCGGCAAGCAATGGTTGATCGGTCTTGTTTCCGCCTGCGACAAGTCCGTCGCTCATCGGCGCAGGTACTGGGCGCGGTCGTAGCCGCCTCGGGAAAACGTCCCAACGCGTCGGCGTCTTTGGTTGCTTCAGCGGGTCGTGAGGCGGCGGCGTTGTTATCGGCGAAAGTTGGTGTCGCAGGACCTGCCGCAGCCGCTGCACCTTGCTCGAAGACTTTCTCCGGTGGCGGGGCTTCCCTCGCCGGTTTCTGCATTGCCAATTTCATCGTTTCACCGCTACTGGTTTGATGTTCGTGCCACCACCACAGGGTTGAAATGCTAACGAGAATTAGAGCGAAAGCGGTAGTAAACGCCAGGCGCGGCCACAGAATTCGAAACCAATGCCGCGATCGTGGCGAGCTCATCCCCTCGCGCCATGCGTGCAATTTCGTGGTGCAGCTGCGCCCGCATCGGGTTCGGCATCGTTGGATCCGCGCCGAACTGTGCCCGCCGCGCCTTGGCGGTTGCCTCCAGCAGGTCTTCAATCGGTTTCTTTGGTTCGAGCGACATGACTTCTTAAGTTAGACGGCAAATGAATGTTCCGATGGAAAGATTTTTTTCGCGATCACACCGAGCCGATCAAGACATTTGCTCAGACGCGAACTGACCGTCTTGGGATTTAGTTGCAACTCGTCAGCAATTTCCGCGTAACTCAGGTCGCCATAATAACGCAGCTCAATGATTTCACGACAGTCGTCGTCCAGCTGATCGAGGCTTTGCCGGACGAGGCGAGAGGTCTCGGCATTGGCCAGCAAGGCGTCGGGGCCGGGTCCCCTCGAGGGCAACTCGATTTGTTCGCGTTCGTCCGCGCCGTCGAGCGAGAAATGGACGAAGCTACCGCCGCGTTTCTCGGCGCGACTTTTCCCGCGGAAATCCATCGCCTTGTTCGCAGCGATGCGGAGCAACCAGGTTTGAAACGAACTCTTTCTCTGAAATGAGCCGAGGTTGCGCACGACGGCGAGGAATGTCTCCTGACAAATCTCTTCCGTGTCTTCATGGCAGAAATCGGCTGATAACTGGAATACGAAGCGCGCCGCAACGGGATAATATTTATCGAACAAAGCATCCCAGGCGTTGGCGTCGCCCTCGCGACAGCGTTCGATTAAATCCGCATCGACCTTTCCTGGATCGGAGACCGGGGCTCGATGATGGCTCATTTAAGGGAAAACGATTCTACGTTGTTTCGGGCGGGTTGCATTCCTTTAATACCATTCCGCGTGCCAACCACCTTTCAGGTAGGAGCGATTGACCTCAATCGCCCGGGCGGTTCGGAAGAAGCGCCCTTGTCTGAGCGGACTACTTGTAAAAAAGCGGGAGCATTTTGTTGGGGTTGCCGACTAACAAGGCAATGAAAAGGTCGGCTTTGATTTTCGCAGCCTGTTTGTTCGGCGTGATTTTTCACGTACGGGGGGATGGTTTCATCGTCGTCGAGCGCCCGTTCTTAATTCCTCCTGGTCATTTTCCTTTTGCGCCGCTCGAAGTGTCCAGTCATCACGTCGACGTCAAGATCGATGGCCAGATAGCGATCACTTCGATTGACCAGGAATTTTACAATCCCAACGATCAGCGCCTCGAAGGCATTTACATGTTTCCGGTGCCGAAAGGCGCACACATCGACAAGTTCAGCATGGAGATCGGCGGGAAAATGGTGGACGCCGAATTGCTGCGCGCGGACAAGGCGCGCCAGATTTACGAGGATATCGTACGCAAGATGCGCGATCCGGCGCTGCTGGAATACGCGGGTCGGGATCTATTTAAGGTCCGCATATTTCCGATCGAGCCACGCAGCCGCAAGCCAATCAAAATCTCATACACCGAACTGCTGCGCTCCGATGCCGGGACGGTGACCTACAGCTATCCGTTGAGCACGGAGAAGTTTTCAGCGCGGCCGATTAAGAGCCTGAGCCTGAAGGTCGAAGTAAAAACGGAGCAGCCGCTCGCTTCGATTTATTCCCCCAGCCACAAGGTTGAAATTAGACGAGATGGACCAAATCGCGCGGTCATTGGTTACGAGTCCAAGGACGACAAACCGGATACAGATTTCCAGCTCGTTTATAGCTCGGAAAAACGCGATATCGGTCTGAGCCTCATCACACACAAATCTGGCGGCGAAGATGGTTACTTCCTGCTTCTGGCCGCGCCGACAGTTGCGAAAGAGACCAAGCCTGCTCCCAAAGACGTGGTCTTCGTCGTCGATACCTCTGGCTCGATGGCGGGCGCCAAATTGCAACAGGCCAAAAAGGCGCTGCAATTCTGCGTCGAGAATCTGAACGCAGACGATCGCTTCGAGATCGTCCGATTTTCGACCGAGGCGGAATCGCTTTTCGGCAAACTGAGTGAGGCTGATTCCGAACATCGAAAGCGCGCGTCGAATTTCATTGGTGATCTGAAGCCGATTGGCGGCACCGCCATTGCTGATGCCTTGCAAACCGCCTTCAGGGCGCGCACCGAGAAGAGCGAGCGCCCATTCGTCATTATTTTCCTGACTGATGGATTGCCGACGGTTGGGACGCGCAATCCGGATGAAATCGTGGCGGATGTAAAGAAGGCCGGCGACGCACGTATTTTCTCGTTCGGGATCGGGTCGGACGTAAACACGCAACTGCTTGATCAGATCGCGGACGGAACACGGGCCTTCAGTCAATACGTGCTGGAGAACGAAGACCTCGAAGTAAAGGTCTCGGATTTCTACACCCGAATCAAGGAGCCGGTGCTGACGAATGTGCGCTTGGAGTTCGGTGGCGGAGTTCGGACCAGCAAATTGTATCCGGCGCAATTACCAGACTTGTTCAAAGGCGATCAGCTCGTTCTGACCGGTCGATATTCCGGTTCCGGCGAAGTCGAAGCAAAGCTGACCGGCACAACGAATGGCCGCGAGCAAACCTTTACCTACAAGGTGAAGTTCGATGATTCATCTAACGATTATGTGGCGCGGCTATGGGCGACGCGCCGCGTTGGCTTTTTATTGGATGAAATTCGGATTCACGGCGAAACCACTGAACTGCGCGACGAAGCCACCGACCTGGCGCGGCGATACGGGATAGTGACTCCTTACACCGCCTTCCTGATCGTTGAAGATGAAGATCGGCGCCGGGTGCCGATGGCGGACCGTTCGATGCAAAGTATGAGCACGGATGCTCCAGCACGCGCGGAAGTGTCGAAGGCCTGGGACGGATTCAAGGAGAAAAAGGACGGGGCGGACGCAGTGGCGAACGCGCGAAGTCAAAACGCATTCAAGTTTGCCGAGCAATCTGGAGCTTCAATTAATTATGGTGCCGCCGAATCGCTGCGCGGCTTCGCTCTCAATGCTCCGTCGGCTCCGGCGGAATCGGATCGTCTGGCGCAGTACACGCGGCAATCGAAATTCGTTAACGGCCGCGCGTTTTTTCAAAATGGCAAGCAATGGATTGATGTAAACGCGCAGAGCGCGACCAAGCGGCAACGTGTTCAATTCAACTCCGAAGCTTACTTCGATCTTCTCAAGCAACATCCTGAGGCCGCGCCGTGGATGGCGCTTGGCCAGAACGTCCTGCTCGCGCTCGACGACACCGTTTATGAAATCACCGAATAGAAAGACCAAATGATCACGTTGAAAGAAGGAAACCATATGAAAATAACCACTCTACTATTTGCTTTTCTACTCGCCGGCTCCATCATCGCCGCGCAGAAATCGCCTAACGAGAACAAGCCGCGGATAGAGGTTTGTTTCGTTCTCGATACTACCGGCTCAATGGCTGGCCTGATCGAGGGAGCGAAACAGAAAATCTGGTCGATCGCCAATGAAATGATTAGCGCGAAACCGACACCGGAATTGAAGCTCGGCTTGATTGGTTATCGCGACCGTGGCGACGAATACGTTGTTAAGTCATTTCGGCTCAGCGACGACATCGATTCCATTTATGCACATCTACGCGATTTCAAAGCGGAGGGCGGCGGCGACGAACCGGAGAGTGCGAACGAGGCGCTGGCGGAAGCGATTGAGAAGATGCCATGGAGTCAGGATCCCAAAGTCTTGAAGATTATTTTCCTTGTCGGCGACGCACCGCCGCACATGGACTACGCTGATGGACCAAAATATCCCGAGCTTTGCCGGATCGCGGCGAAGAAAGATCTGATCATCAATACAGTGCAATGCGGAAGTATCGCGGCGACCACTCCAATCTGGAAAGAGATCGCAAAGTCATCGGAGGGCAGTTACGCCGCGATCGCGCAATCTGGCGGTGTGGCTGTGATCGCTACGCCGATGGATGACGAGCTGGCAAAGTTGAACAAAAGGATTGGCGAAACGTTGATCCCCTATGGCGACGCCGATTTGCGACGCGAAGTAGCTGCAAAACAAGCCTTCGCGGAGAGCGCGCCGGCCAGCGCTGCGGCGGATCGCCTGAGTTACAACGCGAAGACGAAGAAAAGCGTGCAGGGCCGTGGCGAACTACTCGATGCGTTGGCTAGTAATGAGGTGAAACTCGAATCCATCGATAAGAAGGATTTGCCGGCAGAATTCCAGAAGCTAACGAAACAGGAGATCGAAGCGCGGATCGCCAAAACGCGCGGGGAACGCGATAACCTGCAAAAGGAAGTTCAAGAACTCGCGAAAAAGCGTGATGCCTATATTCAGGCGGAGAACAAGCGGCTGGCGGAAGCTGGAAAGGGCGACGGGTTCGACGAGAAAGTCGCCGAGACGATTCACCAGCAGGCAGAAAGAAAAGGCATTAGCTACACGCCATAATGTTTCAATGAGCGGCGAGCTAAATAACCATTTAGCGCCAATGGCACTGATTCAATCGACCTGGAGCCTTGCCTCAGGCTAAAAATTGATACGCGTCTTTAGTGCCGGACGTGGGCCCGGCTTTAGGCCGCCATTTATTTTTTAGTCGGCGACTGGGAAGGCGCCGTCGCTTGAGGCGTTTTTCCGATCCCGCGCTTAGTGGTGAGATAAACGGCGAAACTGCCGAGCCAATGGCCGCCTTCGTAATGTTCGCCCGTTACCGCGGCGAGGCCGGCGCGGCGATGGGCATCGGCAGTGGCTTGCAGAGCTGCGCGACGGGGATCATCTGATAGTAATGCGGAGAGAACTCCCTCCAACATCCAGGCGCGACTCAGATTCAAACCATCAAGGTGTGCCAACTTCGGATCGCTGGGATCGGGTGAGACTGCGACTGGCAACCAATCGGTGGCCGCTTTCGTTGGAATCTGCGGCATGAATTCTTTCAACCATTTGGCGAATTCATTTTGCGGGAGAACACGACGCATCACGTCGGCTTCGCCTAACGAGGGTGAGAGGAAATCTTCACCGGAAGGTTCATAGGCGAGGGGACAATTCTTGTCGGCGAGGAAGAACTTCTTCGCGGAATCGCTAATGAGTTCGCGAACTCTTCGTTTCCAGCCGTGCGCGCGTAGTCCAGCATCAGCCCGAGGCCGAACGCCGTCTGATCGTGTTCACCGATTCGAACCGGGTGAGACAATTTCGGGAGCCATGTTTTCAATCGATCGACCGCAATTTCTTCGAGTGGACGCAAGTTTGCCGACATTTCGCGAGCCTGCGGATCGTCCCACTCGCGGAGTTCGGCGCAGAGTTGGAGCGACCAGGATAGCCCGTAGGGCCGCTCGAAGCTGGCGCGGCCCGGCCCGCGAAGATAGTTGGCTTCTTCCTTCAGATTTTCAGCGGTCAGACTTTGCTTTAAGGCATCGCGAGCGGCGGTCGCAAACGGTGCGTCAGGAAAGGTGCGGAGCAATCGAACGAGCAGCCAATGTCCGTGCACGGATGAATGCCAATCATAGCAACCGCAAAATGCGGGTGTGAGCTTGCGCGGTGGCGCGACGTCGCGTCGCCGTTCAAGACGTGACTGATCTTGTTCGGGTATTCCTTGTGGACGCAAGCCAGGGCGAGCTCTGCGAATCGTTCCGCAGCTTTTTCATCAAACGCAGGTGTCG
>CAVPWK010000010.1:0-181883 GCA_963709435.1 uncultured Verrucomicrobiae bacterium | reverse complement strand
TGTTTGGCCTTCTTGTCGGCTTCCGTTAACTGCAAAGGCCCTGGCTATCGTGGCCTTATCCAGCCAGTAGGCGCGAATGAAGAGAGAGAACATCCCTTCGGGCCGCCGTATACGGGAGCTTGCTGCAGTCGATTGTTGTTCTCCTTGCGTGTCCACAGTTTGAGTATTTGGTTTTAACGGGAGGCAGTCGAGGAAACAGAGAATTGTCTCTCCGTTGACAATGTTTGCTCATGTTAGACTTCTGTTAGTCGCCGGTGGCTTTCGGGCGCGTTCTGCAAACTTTGCAGCGCGTCGTCCAGCGAAAAGCTGCCGGGCTTCTGGCTCGGCGGGAATTCCTTAAACGTGGCCAGGAATTGTCCGACGAATTGCTGTGCCGGCACCATGACGAAAGCGTGATCGACTCGCCAGCGCCCGTAATGGGAACGCTCCGTGGTCAGCGGTCTCGAACGGATCGGAGCGCAGATTGAAAAGTTTCGGGAACCGCAGCGGCACGAATGGATCCTGCCAGACGTCCAGACCGATCGCGCGCTGTTCGGCGAAAACGATTTTCCACTGATTGTAGCGTAGGCCAACGAGTGAGCCGTCGTCGTTGAAATAAAAGAACTCGTGGCGCGGGCTGGGTGATTTGCCAGCCAACGTGTCGGTGAGGTTGTAGCCGTCGAGATGAACCTTGAAGGTCTTGTTACCGACTTTCACGCCCTTTAACAACTGTTCCTTCACGTCCGGCACCCCGGCCGCGGCGAGCAGTGTGGGAAGCATGTCTTCGTGCGAGAAGATGTCATTAAGGACGGTGCCAGGTTTGATAACGCCAGGCCACCGGATGGCGCAGGGCACGCGGTAAGCGCCTTCCCAGTTGCTGGCCTTCTCGTTGCGGAACGGCGCTGTGCCGCCATCCGGCCAGGAGAACTTCTCCGCGCCGTTGTCGGTCGAGTACATCACGATGGTATTGTCTTCGAGGCCGAGTTCCTTGAGCTTGTCGAGTAAAAGGCCGACGTCGTAATCATGTCTCCATCATGCCGTCGGGATAAACACCCAGGCCAGCTTTACCCTCCCATTGCGGCGAGAGGTGCGTCCAGATGTGCATGCGGGTGGCATTCCACCAGACAAAGAATGGCTTGTTCTCCTTCTTGGAATCTTCCATGAAGCGCAGCGCCTCCTTGGTGAATTCGTCGTCCACAGTTCTCATCCGCTCGATGTTGAGCGGACCGGTCAACTCGATCTTCTGCGAACTGTCCGGGTTCGCCCAGGTATGAAGCACGCCGCGCGTGGCATATTTCTTCCGCATCTCCGGGTCTTTGAAATAGTCCGGGTGCTCCGGCTCCTGCTCCGCGTTCAAGTGGTAAAGCGAACCATAGAACTCGCCGAAGCCGTGCGCTGTGGGCAGATGTTCGTCGCGATCGCCCAGATGGTTCTTACCGAACTGACCCGTGATGTAGCCCTGCGCCTTTAGCAAGTCGGCGATGGTGACATCGCGTGCCTGTAAACCTTCCTTAGCGCCTGGCAGGCCAACCTTGAGAAGGCCGGTGCGGAAACCCGATTGGCCGGTGATGAAGCACGAGCGCCCGGCAGTACAACTTTGTTGACCATACCAGTCAGTGAATAGCGCGCCTTCCTTTGCGATGCGGTCAATGTTAGGCGTCTTATAGCCCATCATGCCCTGGTTATAGGCGCTGAGGTTCCAATAGCCGATGTCGTCGCCCCAGAGGATGAGGATGTTGGGCTTCTTTGGGTCTGCAGCACGGGTAACACCGGCGGTCATTAACAACGCTAACGTCACTACTGCGACCAACGATAGGTTGTGCCGTATCGCTCTTCTAGTTCTCATGATTCTTCTCCGGTCGTACTGGCTATGTCTATTTGCTGAGGCGAAACCGGCGGCTCTTTCGAGCCGCCCGCTTAGTCATCAAGATGCGACTCTCTTGCGGTTAGTCGCTCGGCTGGTGAGCGCCCTCCCGCTTAACCGCTGCCAGAACCGAATCCAGGTTATAGCTCGCCGGATCCTGCATCGGCGGGAACTGCACGTAGGATGAGAGCTCCTTCAGCCACAGCAGCTGGCCGATGGGCAGGATGTTCCAGTTGTAAATGTAAGCCGTACTCGGGCCCGCAAGGGCGCCGCCGTAGCCCAACGCCGTCTTGTCGGCGTTGCCGACGGCTATCTCAAAGGGGTCGCGCAGGATGTTCCCGATCTGGGTCCAGTGGAAGGTGCTGGCGCCCATGAGCCCTCCCGTGGCCGTGTCCGGCACCATGGTGTAGTAGAACTTCCAGTTCTTGTACCGCACCGCTGACGGTTGCGGGCCGGTATAGTAGAAGAAAACGTCACGAGCCGAGTGCTCTGACTTGCCTTCGAAGTAGTCGCGCTGGTCAATGCCATCCAGCGTTGTCTTAACGATGCCTTTGTATTTGCCCCCCTCGATCTGCTTCTTCAGTCCGTCGCTCTTGGGACCACCAGCGATATCAACTAGTGTCGGCACCCAGTCGAGGGAAGCGAACATTTCCTTGTATACCGTGCCCGGCTTAATGTGACCGGGCCAGCGAGCAACGCACGGAGCGCGCATGCCACCTTCCCAGGTGGTCAGTTTCCCGCCTCTGAACGGCGTAGTGCCGCCGTCCGGGTACGTGATCACCTCGGCGCCGTTGTCGGTGGTGAACACCACGAGGGTGTTGTCTAGCTCACCCATGTCCTCAAGCTTCTTGAGCACGAGGCCGATGTTATCGTCCATCTGCTTCATGCCTGCTTCGTTGATGCCCCAGTCTTTGCCGCCTTTTTCACCCAGCATGTCCAGATACTTCTGCGACAGCACCGTCGTGATGTGCATTCGGGCCGGGTTGTACCAGACGAAGAAGGGCTTGTTACTCTTCTTGGGATCGTTGCGGTCGAGGAAGTCGATGACCTTGGCCGAGATCTCCTCGTCCACAGTCTTTGACCGCTCCAGCGTGAGCGGACCTTCATCCTTGCATGTCTGATTCGCTTCTGAGCCATCGGAGGAGGTGCACGCGATCACCGGGCGCGGAGGCGTCAGGCAGGTGCCGTCTTTGGGATCAATTGCGCCGGGCACGTCTGAGAGGCCTTTGATCGGCGTATTCTTGCAAGGTGGCGCGATGCCCTGCTCGGTCGGCGTCTTGTTGATGTCGTAGAAGCTCACCCCTTGCATCGCGTCCAGGTGATACAGGTAGCCCCAGAACTCCTGGAAGCCGTGGGCGGTCGGCAGCGCCGCTGTGTGGTCGCCCAAGTGGTTCTTGCCGAACTCACCGGTGTTGTAGCCCAGATCCAACAGGAACTTGGCGATCGCCGGGGTGCCGGGCTTCAGGTAGGTTGGGCTGCCGGGCAATTGCGGCGGGATCATGCCCGTGCGCAGCGGATGCATTCCGGTGAAGAACGCGTTGCGCCCGGCGGTGCAGCTCTGCTCAGCGTAGTAATGCATCATGATGCCGCCTTCATTCGCGATCCGGTCGATGTTGGGTGTTTCCCCGACCATCAGGCCGCGATGATAGCAGCTCGGCTGCATCCAGCCGATATCATCGCCCATGATGATGAGGATGTTGGGTTTCTTGTCTTGCGCCTGGGCGTCAGTCGCTAACGACATCGCTATCAATGCCAGCGTGACTGGAAAAATAAATCTAAACGAGAATTTTGCAGGATTCATAGAATCCAACCTTCAGGCGTTAGGCCTTGAGTACGATATTGGACCTTGGTCCTATCTGGGACCGCGCCATTCCCAATTCACTCGGGGCGACCGGATTCAGCGAGTCTCAGCGACAGACCCGGTCATCACCTTCCGAGTCAGTGCTTCGAAACGCGGGTCGCCGCGGAGTGCGTCGAGTCTTCGGTCGATCTTTATGCTACCGAAAACGCCGGTATCGAAGGGCGCGAGATCGTCGTAACTTTTCTCCAGCAATCGCAGCGCCTCATCCTTATTCCCCAGGGCTAGCTGAATAACCGCAAGCGAATACGCCGGAACGTAACGTTGTTTCGCCTCATTCGTCACGAATTCTTCTTTGAGCTTGGCCATTTCAAGTGACTTCCTTTCGGACAAGCGTGGGGCAGTTCATAAGATACCGCTCGCACGTTTCATAATCGAGAGTGCAGCCTCTCGGGTTCCGCGGCGGCTCTCTATTGGACTTTGGGTTTACGATTGCCGGGATCGGGTCGGTTGGTTAGCGGCTTCCAATCCGCGTGAGATTGTCGTGGACACTTGTCACGCAGACTCTTGCCCATCGCATACAGCTCGGCCTGCGACGGCCGGGACGGGAAAGCTCGCGTCGAACCGGCTGCGCGGTGGCGCGATCTGGATTTGGATGACTTGCGAAGCATAGTTCTTTGGTTGCGACCGCGAATTCGCGGGCCGCCCGAAGGAAGCGGACCGCGCGAGTTCACAAGCGAACCGGAGGCCTAGCCTCAATCACCAGCGGGTATGGATTGCAGCGGCTTCTTCAGATCCATAAACGGCACCGGGTTCTTCGGATTCTCGAGGTTCGGAACCTGATCGCTGGAGGCCCCCCCCGGGACTCGTTGGATGCTCGGGAAGTCCACGATCGATTTGTCGAACTCTATGAGCACCGGTTGCAGGAGGGACAGCGCCCAGCCGTTGTCCATCCCGCCATACTTGCCCGGCGAGTCCTGTGGCATGCGCGACGAGACCGCACCGTTGAAGGTCATGGAGTATTTCTCGAACGGATCCATAGTAAGGTTGTACACCGCACCGATGGAGCCCAGCTGATACTTCGGGCCGAGCCATGTGTCCTTCGCGGTCAAGTGGTATTTCCACGCGATGTGGACATCTGGGTTTTTGGGATCGTCACCGATGTCCGCCCGCACCGCTCCCAACGTCTCACCATCGATGTAAACCCATGAATTCCGCGCTGAGTGTTTCGCCTTGCCGAGAATGTAGGCGCTGTTGTCAATGCTGTCGAAGTAGATCGGCTTGCCGTCATTGCCTTTCCATGCGCCGTGCGGCGGCGGGGTGATGCCAACCATCGAGGCCAGCGTCGCCCAGCAGTCAATATGCGACATCATTTCATCATAGACGACGTCCGCCGGAATGTGCCCCGGCCACCACATGATGCCGGGCACGCGAAAACCAGCCTCATACGGCGTGCCTTTCTCACCCCGGAACGGGTGGGTGCCGGCATCTGGCCAGGCATCCTGCCAGGCGCCGTTGTCCGCCGTAGTTATGACGATGGTGTTGGGTGCCTCGGCGCGAATGACATCCATGATCCGCCCGATGTTGTCATCGAGCTCCAGCATCGAATCCGAGTAACGCCCAAGGCGGGTCTTGCCGGCAAACTGCTTCGCGGGATTGTTCGGGTTGTGCATCTTCATGAAGTTGACGTCCATGAAGAAGGGTTTGTCATCCTTCGCGTGCTGCTTGATGTATTCGATGGCGCGGGCGGTTTGGTTCTGGTCGAATTCAGCGAGATAGTCCCACGTGATGTACGGACCCCTTTTCGCGGGCTGGCCCGCGACGCCCTCCCACTCGTACATGTTCACAATTTTGAAGTACATCTCCGAGTAGGCCGCATTGTACGACGGGAACCACGGATGGAACCACTCACTGGTGTCGCTGTAGGTGTACACGCCCGGATAATACGCCGCGAACGACTTCATCTCGTCGAAGCCGTGCTCGATCGGATAGCCGTCCGGCTTGTCGCCCAAATGCCATTTGCCCGAGAAGTAGGTCGTGTAACCATTCTTCTTGAAGAACTCGGCGATGGTCGGCGTTTGCTTGAGCAGATGATTCTCGTCCCCCGGCGCGACCACGATGGACAGTGCCGAGCGGATCGGAATACGCCCGGTAATGAACGAGGCGCGGCCTGCCGTGCAACTGGCCTGACCATACCAGCAGGTGAACCTCGCGCCTTCCTTGGCGAGTTGATCCACGTGCGGCGTCGGATGACCGAGGCTCTTGCCTCCGCCATAGCAACCGAAGTCGAACCAGCCGGTATCGTCCTGCATGAGCATGAGGATGTTGGGTTTCTTATCTTGCGCCCGGGCGTCGAATCCGACGACCAGTCCAAAGACCAGCGTTAGCAATATTAGCTTCTGTATTCGTTTCATGATCTTGCTTTCAATTAATTTCTATTCGTTAGGCTGCCGTAGATGAAAATTTATGTTTTGATTCTCGCGTTTTCACTTCGTTAATTGTTAGGCAGGCGTGACCGAGCGAAGCGGTCCGAAAACGGAACCGTCGGGATTTGATCGCGGAGAAGATTGCGATCATCTCGTAAATGGTTGGGTTCAAGACCCAAAAGTTTTCTGATTTTGCGGCGGAGCACTATCGGACGATAGGCCTACACCCTACGTCCTACGTCCTACGTCCTACGGGCCACACCTGAGCGCGAAGACGTACAAGCACTGACGGTATGCGCCTGCGACCGGATTCAGCGAGTCTCAGCGACAGACCCGGTCATCACCTTGCGGACCAGCGCGTCGAAACGCGGGTCGCCGTGCGAACTGTTCTTCGGCAGCGGTTTGCGGCACCGTGTTACTCGCTTTTGCGGTTGTTCCGTTGGCTTTCCGTTTCCAGAAGCTTGATGTCTGCCGCCGACAACTTCGGGCGATCAATCTTGATGTTGAGCTTCACGATCTTGCCGGTGAAAGCGAACGGCACCTGGTAGTCGCGGTCGTCAACACCCGTGCCGGTGTCAGACCCGATGTCGAATGTCTCGTCCCATTGAAGGAGGAATGGAATTGTTCGCTCCAATTTCTGGGAAGCGACTTCTTTGCCGTCAACCTTGAGCACACCCGTGCCGCCCCGCGCGATGCCGCTCAGGTTGTTGAAGGCAAGCGTGCCGGCACCGAGGCCGTCGTATTTGAAATCAAACACCAAGGTGTGCTTGCCGGGGGCGAGTTGCTCCGGACCTTCCCAGCGGACGCGTTTTAGATCGAGCAAATTCCAGGTGAAGACCGGCTTCCCTTTCACGAGATAGAAGCCCCAACCCCCAAACCGTCCGCCCTGAGTCAGGAGCATGCCTTCGGCACCTCCCGCCGGAACCTCAATGTCAGCGGTTATGGTGTAGGACGTGTTGAGAAGGTTGGGAGCATCGCCCAACGGGATGCCGGTCACGGGTGTGGTGTAGTTGAACTCCGTCCGGCCCGCCGCGAGGCTCGGCCGCGGCGCTACGAAACGCGTAAACTTAGAGGCGTCTAACGGCAGCACCTGATACTTGCGGGCTTCCACCCAGAACAGATCCTGCATCTCTTTCAGTTTCTGCGGGTTACTCGCGGCGAGGTTGTTGTTCTCTGTCCAATCCTTGGTGATGTTGTAGAGTTCCCATTTAAATCCATTGGCCGGGTCCGTCATGGCCGGGCCGCCGAGCTACCCATGGCGGAGTGCACCGGGGTCGTAGCAGCCACCCAGCCGTCGTGATAAATCGCGTGCACTCCCCACCATCTCGAAATACTGGGTCTTGTGCGTGGACGGTTTGTTGGCGCCTGCCGCGTCGAATGTGTAGGCCATGCTCACGCCTTCAATCGGCTTCTGCTTGATGCCATCGACCATTTCGGGTGCGCGGATGCCGGTGGCTTCGAGGAGTGTCGGCACGATGTCGATCACATGATGGAACTGCGGGCGAATGCCGCCAAGTTCCTTGATGTGGCCGGGCCAGGAAATTGCCATGCCCTGGCGTGTGCCGCCAAAATGTGAGGCGACCTGCTTGCTGCCATTTAAAGGGAGTGTCGAGCGCCCATGACCCACGGAACCGCAAAATGCGGGAACGTTTCAGCGCTGCCCCAAAGCGTCATAAAAATTCTTTAGCTGATCGGCGACGGGAACATCTACGCCATTGAACGAAGCGATTTCATTCGGGGTGCCGAGAAGCGTACCTTCAGCACTCGCGCCATTGTCGCCGCTGATGTAAATGATCAGCGTGTTGTCGAGCTTGCCCATGTCCTCGACGGCCTGAATGACCCGGCCAATCTCGTGATCGGTGTAGGCGAGATAAGCCGCGTAAACGTCTGCCTGCCGGATGAACATCTTCTTCTCGTCGTCCGACAGCGTCTCCCACTTCGCCAGCTTGGCACCGCCAAACTCGGGCTGCCCATCCGGCCACGCCGTTAACTGCGCATCTTGCGGGATGACGCCGAGCTTCTTCTGGTTGGCGAAAATCTGCTCGCGCAGCGCGTTCCAGCCTTTGTCGAACAAGTGCATGTCGCTGATCTTCTCAATCCACTCCGGCGTCGGATGGTGCGGTGCATGCGTGCCGCCGGGAACGTAGTAGACGAGGAAGGGCTTGCTTGGGTCGATTGAGTTGAGTTGGTTCATCCAGGCGATGGCATCGTCAGCCATGGCGGTGGTCAAATTCCATTTGGGATTGTTGAGATAGGGATAGATCGCGGTGGTGTTGCGGAATAGGTTCGGCTGCCACTGGCTGGTGTCGCCACCGACAAACCCGTAGAAGTATTCAAAGCCCATGCCGATCGGCCATTGATCAAATGGTCCGGCCTGGCTGGCTGACGAAGGAGGGCGTGTTGTGGTTCTTGCCGAACCACGAAGTTGCGTAGCCATTCTCCTTGAGGATCTCCCCGATGCTCGCCGCATCTTTTGGGATGATGCTGTTGTAACCCGGGAAACCCGTCGCGATTTCTGAAACGACGCCAAAACCAACGGCGTGATGATTGCGGCCGGTTATGAGTGCTGCCCGTGTCGGTGAGCAGAGCGACGTCGAGTGGAACTGCGTGTAGCGCAGTCCGGCTTGCGCGATGCGGTCAAGCGACGGCGTGGGGATGACACCCCCGAATGTGCTTGGTGCGCCGAACCCGACATCGTCGGTCATGATGAGAAGGATGTTAGGCGCGCCCTTGGGCGGCACCACGCGAGGCGCCCACCAGGCTTTCGATTGCAGGGCGTTTTCTTTGATTACGCCGCCGAACTTCGGGTCGGGCGGCGGCAGTTGCTTACCATTGATCGTCGTTGTGGCGTCGGGCGAGCCCGGCACGCCGGTCGTTTGCTGGGCGGATGCCGCAACGCAGCTAATGGCGAGAAGTCCTGCGCCCAAAAGAATGGTGCGGTTGATTTTGCGTGTGTCGAGAGCGATTCGAAAACGGAACCGCCAGGATTTGATCGCAGAGAGGTTTGCGACCATCCCGTAAATGGTTGGGTTCAAGACCTAAAGTTTTTCTGAGTCTTTGGCGAAATTCTATTGGACCATTGGCCTACGCCCTAGGTCCTACAGGTCCTGGATCCTACGGCCAGACTTGGGCGCGAAGGTGGACAAGCCCTAACAGCGATGAGGCTGCGACCGGATTCAGCGCGTTTCAGCGACGGACCCGCTCATCACCTTCCGGGCCAGTGCGTCGAAACGCGGGTCGCCGCGCAACCCGTCGAGTCTTCGGTCGATCTTGATACTGCCGAAGACGCCGGTGTCGAAAGGCGCGAGATCGTCGTAGCTTTTCTCCAGCAATCGCAGCGCCTCATCCTTATTCCCCAGGGCCAGGTGGACCACCGCAAGCGGATACGCCGGAACGTAATGTTGCTTCGATTGATTCGTTAGGTCGGCGAGCATCTTGCGCGGCAATTTCCTTGTCCCCGGCCAGCGCATGCGCCCGGGCGAGCGAAGCCAGGACAGTGGGATCGGAATTCAGCTGCATGGCCTTCTCATATTCCTGGATCGCTTCGGCCAGCTCGGCCCTTGTCTTCGTAGGCCTGGCCCAAAAACCAGTGAGCCAGATCGAAGTTCGGATCCATCGCGATTGTTTTTTGCAATTGATCGATTGCCGCATCGTCCTGCCCCGCGACGATCAACGTCGAACCGAGCACCGAATTAATCACCAGCGATAGCGGATCAAGTTCGTGCGCGCGCCGGAGTTCAGCCAGCGCTTCGTCAATGCGTCCCTCATTTTGAAGCAATTCTCCGTACCAGTGATGCGCCGTGGCATAGTTAGGGTTGAGTTCAATCGCTCGTTGAAATTCCGGAATTGCATCGGAGAACTGGAGATTTAAAACGAGGGCATTGGCCAGAGATGTGTGTGCTTCGGCGAGACTGTCATCGAGCTTCACCGCCTTGCCGGCTGCGGCCAGAGCTTTTCCAGCGTCATCTTTTGGAGAAGTAGCGGCATAGTAGGGCAAGACCGCATGAGCGTCCGCCAATCCGGAATAGGCGACTGCGTAGGCTGGATCTTTCGCGATCGCCTGCTCAAAGAAGTCGATCGCCGTTTTCAGATTGTCAGTGGTGCGTTTATTCCAGAAGTAACGCCCTTTCAAATAGAGCTGATGGGCTTCCGGATTTTCCGTAGGCCGCGATGCCAGCACATGTTCGGCCGAATCAGTCAGTTTAGCTTGGAGCTTTTCGGTAACGCTCTTCGCAATGTCGCTTTCCACCGCAAAGACATCGGTCAATTTCCGATCGTACGTTTCGGCCCATATGTGCGTGTCGCTGGCGGCATGGATCAACTGCACATTGACTCGCACCTGGTCGCTGGGCTTTTGCACGCTGCCTTCCAGGATATTTGCCACGCCAAGTTTTTGGGCGATCTCACGCAGATCGCCGGGCGCGCTCTTGAACCGTTCGGTGGAGGTGCGTGAGATTACTTTCAGCTCCGCGATCTTGGCCAGCCGGGTCAGAATTTCGTCCTGAATGCCGTCGCTGAAATAGGCGTTCTCGGGATCGTGACTGAGATTGTCGAAAGGGAGCACGGCAATGGATTTTGGCGGGATTGGTGCGGAAGAATGCGTGGCCCTTGAGCGAAAGAAAAATATCGCCGCGGCGAGAGCGAGAACGGCAGCGCTGGTTATTCCAATCTGCAATCGCCTGGTCGCCTTACGTCGCGCGGTCGCACTGGCAAGCTTTGCCGGCACGGTTGGGTTTCCAAAATCATCTCCGAACAAATTCGTCAGCGACAATTTGAGCCCGTGTTTTACTTCGCACTCACCCAGATCGTGAAGGTTCGCCGACCAGTGGCGATATTGTGCGAGATCGTCCACCACATGCCGTGAGAGAAGGATGTGACCCGCATCGCCACAATCCATCACCCGCTGGGCCAGGTTGATGCCTGCTCCGGCGATATTGGTGTGGCCGTTCAGGTCGGTGATTTTGCTCACGGGGCCGCTATGGATTCCCATTCGGACCTGAATCTGCGGATATGGCTTTAGTGCTCGCGCCATCTCCAGCGCACACTGGGCCGGTTCTTCCAAACTGTTCCAAAAAACCAGCGCCATGCCATCGCCCGTCGGCAGCCGGACAAGATCCTCATTCTGCGCCTCACGGACCTGGGGGGTCGCCAGCACGAGATCGGTGAGTTGTCTTAACCGTTCCTTCTGCTCGTCGATCAACAGTTTGGAATAACCGACAATGTCAATGAACAAGCACATGCCCAACCTCGAGCGGAAGATCACTCTCAGATTGAGACGTCATATCGTCGAATCTCTCGCCATCTCTCTATACATATACTATATATATATAGTGTTACCGCGCGGCGCGATTCGCCCGGCGTCCGGGGGAATCCGCAGCGAGTATCGACGTGCTAAGAATTGCGCCTTATTGGACCTTAGTCCTAAGGGCACTCCCTAGCTTCGAGACGGTGCTTTCGAAGTGATGGGAAGCTTCTGAGGAAAATCCGTAGACTTGTTATCGCAGCCGTTGCCTTGGTAACTTATTAGGTCGGCTTAATTGTTTTAGGTTCGCAAGCCGGCTTAATACCACCACCTTCCGCCTCCCATTCCTCCCCAGCCCACTCCCCAACCACCCCAGGCGCCCCAGTTCATGCTTGCGTCCTGGTACATCTCAGCGCTTTCGAGATTCTCCTGCGCGAGATGGTTAGCGAGGCGCGCCTGTTGGTAAGCCTGATACTGGTGCGGGCCGCCGACGTAAGCCTGGTTGTGGGCGGCATCTGGAAATACGTAGAGCGTTTTCCCATTTTTCTGGATCATCGCTATCTTGCCCGGCGGAAGCTGTTGGAGCTTTTGCTGCTGCGTAGCATTCTTAGGCGTGATTGTTTTGAAGCCAGCGGCGACCAGCATGCTCTCTTTGTTTTCCACGGCGGTCTGCGTCGAGGCGCAACCAACCATGAGTGCCAGCAGCGCTATGGCGGTGCTGGTCTTGAGTAAGATTCGTATCTGTTTCATGTTGTTTATTGCTTGTTTGGTTGAGGTTGTTTGCGAAGTGGTCTCATGGACCCGGATTGAATGTTGTTGTCCTTCCAAGTCCACGCGAGTACCCGAACGGTGAATAATGGAAGAGCGATAATGTCTGCGAGTAACCGGAGGCCTGAATATGGGACCTTAGTCGTAGAACATATCCCGCCGTGACGAAACGCGATCGGTTCAAATCGCACTGCTAATGATCAGGAAAATTTAGAAAACCGCCTCGCTTCCACTCCTTGTTAGCTAATAAATCGCTTTAGATGAGCAGCGTGTTGGCTGGGTCTCCACCGTCACACTTGCGGGGCGGGCATAGGCCCGAAAAATATTCGAAGTATTTTTTCTTTTCCGATGACGCGCGCCAATTCATGTATCGTGCAATAGATGGCAATGAGCACGAATAGAATGATCTGGATGGCCCAGAAGTGGCCAAATGATGGCGGGAGTATCTTGAAAAACTCTTCCTTAAGTTTGGAAAAGACTTTCATGCGACTCACTCTTAGAAGAAATGCGGGTCGCCCCAATGAACCGCCTTGACCTCATATTTTGTTGGTTGGTGCGGTGACGTGCGAGCTTTGCTGGATTGTCGCAACAGTTCATTTGCGGCGGTTGAAGCAGGAATCTGTAGCGCTCGCCTGCGCCCGTATATAAGACTAAGGTCCAGTTGGTTTCCCGACCCCGACGCCAATATTTACGCTTGCGTTCCCGGAGCAGCTTTCATAAGGAACTGCCGGGGGCGAAAAATTCGAGCACACACGCGAATGCGAAACCTTAGCGCGCGATCTTCGAGCATCGCCAGACTTGCTTTGGCGATGCTGTTGGTTTCGTGCGCATCTTATGGGCCGTATCACGCCAACACCGCCGCTAATCCTAACAACTCGGTCCGCGGGCCTGCCGATGGGCGCTACAAATTAGCCTTCATCGAGTTTGGCGATCAGGGATCGCCTCTGGATAATTCACAACGAAAAGCGGCTCTTGAGGCCATCCATGAAGCAAAACGTCCTCTGCTTTTCGTTTACATTCATGGCTGGCAAAACAATGCCACTTCAGCCGACGTCTGCCGGTTCGAGCATTTTCTCGACATGGTTTCCAGTTTTCCCGAATTCACGGGACGAAAGATCAATGTCATTGGCGTTTACATCGGCTGGCGTGGAAAAGATCTTACCGTGCCAGGACTGAATTTCCTGACGTTCTGGAGCCGCAAGTCCGCTGGCGGAGGGATCGCCGGGGCGAACAGTTGCCTGGCAAGCATCGAAGAACTCGCCGTCGCAGCCCGTGAACCCGGCAAAGACTACCATCACACCGTTCTACTCGGACATTCATTCGGCGCTTTGGTGCTTGGGAACACGATCTCTCACTCGATCCTCGGCGCCAATGGCGAAGGCGGCCGCAGCTCCAGCGCCTGGGACATGGCTGTGGCCTTTAACTCAGCCGATAGTTCCATCACCACCCGGCAGCTGATGTCGGAGTTCGACTATCTATATAAGTACGACCCGCAGAAGCGCGCCTACGTCAGCCGTGGTAACCTGGGCGAAGACACAGCCGCCGTTAGCGAAAACCGCCCGGCCCTGGTCCTTCTCCAATCTGAGAATGATTCGGCCACCGGACAGATCTTTCCCATCGGCCAAGGAGTCATCGATGTGGCCGCCCTTCATTTTCATTGGCAAAAGGTGCCGGTGCCCGGTCACCACGGCGAAAAGGTTTCGGAAAACGAATTTTATACCCATACGCCGGGCAACAATCATTACCTCATCAATTACCATGTCGTTTCGCTCGGAGAAACCAGCCCGCCGTCAGGTCTGCGCGCGACTGAGAACAGGGCTTTCGAAGCCAATATCAAGCAAAACCATCCCGATTTTTCATTTTATACGAGCGAGCATAACGACGGCCATGAGAAACAGCTTTTGTCACAATGGCGAATACACTCCCGGTGATGTCCATCCACCGACTGGAAAAGAAGTCTGGCGGAAATGGAAATTTGAGTATAGCGGCAACGCCCGCGTGCCCTATTGGATCGTGCGCGTGCCCAAGGACATTATTTGGGGGCATGGAGGATTGTGGAGCGATAACTCCATCGCCATGTTCGGCGCGCTGTTTCGCATGGAATTCCCGCTGGGCCCGGGCGGCCTGGTAATTCAACCCAAGCCAAGGGTCGCACCGAAGGCCCCCGATCTGCGGTAGCTAAACCGGGACAAGCATTCCCCGGAGTAGTTAACCACTGAAATCAGGAATCCTAAAGGACAAGCGTAGGAATCATTGAGATTTTGGAGCTGAATAAAGGCCGACCAACCGCGCAATCAGGACCGCGACATAGAGCACCCCGGTCATGGCTTCTGTTGCCGCAAGCATACGGGCGACTTTCGAAACCGGGATGATATCGCCATAGCCGACCGTGCTCAGCGTGATGAAGCTGAAGTAGAAGGCGTTGAAACCTGCCATCGTCTCTTTCGTTCCGTTGGTCGTGTTGAAGGTGAAGGCTTCCTGATTCAACTGATCCACGAGCCAGTAAGCTAACGTCCACAACAAACCGAGCATCAGATAAGCTGAAATGCTTGCGCAAAGTACGTCGGTGTTTACCGAAGGGGCACGCAAAACGAAGCGGAGCAAATTCGCCACTGCGAAAGCAATCAAGGCGAGTCCTGCGGTAAGAAATACGGCAGGGGGAACCAACTCCGGCCGGAAATAATTTATCCACCGGCCCACGAGCGCTGGGATCGCCAGCAAGAGCGCGATAATTAGCGTGCTGCGACGACCGGCGACGGCAAGGACGGCGGAGATCAACACCAGAGAAAGCAGGAGCGAGACAATGAAATCTCCGCCTTTGATTTCTTCGACAAAAGGCGCGCAGAAGAGGAGCAGCGCGAGAGCGAGCAGCAGTTGAACCATGGAAAACCGATGCAGTTCAGTAGTTTGGATAAAGCCTCAATCCCGTTCAGGAATGCTGCCGTGTCCTGGACTCGGGAGCCATAGGACTAAGGTCTTATGTGGCCGTCCTACCGGACGGACTTGAGCGGCTATGCAATCGATTTACGATTCAGATGCGGGGCAGCGTAAGCAATTGCAACAGAGGCAAGCACAGCAACAGGCAGGCAAGAATCATAAAAGCGATCCGCACAGCCTTGAAACTAAAGCGCTGTCCAATCGCCGTGATTAAAAGCACGGTAGCCAGGAGAACCGTGATGCGTACGTATTCGTCTCCAGTTTCTCCGGATTTTGTGCCTCGGTCGGCTATCTCCGCAGCTTGCTTATTCAAACTAAGGAACTGCTCGTGCTTGGCGTTGTGGTACTCGGGCATGAAGATTGGGCCCGGAGGCGCTTGCGCGTTCTTGAAAGGATCGGCACGCAACCAGGCTGCGAATGCGGGGCGGTATTCGTCACGAAAGCGCCGCTCAAAGAACTCCGCGGCCTCTTCTTTACCATTGAGCTTGGCGGCGAGCCAACTATTGAACGTGTCGCTGTCGTAGATCCGCTCCTGTCCTGCCAGGGTGACCAGCCCTTCAGCAGTGACGCGGAGCCGAGTCGCCTCGGCGTATTGCTCTGCACGCTTTCCCGCCCACTCTGCTGCCTGATAGCCGCTCCATGCCGTAGCCACGGCGACCAGGGCGAGGATCACCGCCTCGATAATTTCAATCGCTTCAAAACGGGACTGAGAAGAACGGCCTTTCTCGCGCACTTGGTTCAGTGTTCTAATTACGTAGCCTATCGGTCCAACCGACTCTAGCATAGCCAACCTAGTTTCACGGAAATCACACCTGACTACTGAGAGTCGCCCGGTATTAAATGTTCGTCGATCCTTTTCGAGCTCGACGGAATCAATCGTCCGTCTTGATCATAGCTGAGCAAGATAACCCAATTGGAGACCGAACCTGGCCATCTACCATTCGGCAGAAAGTCTTCTGGCTTTGCGCCGAGCGCACGCATCAGAGCCGGTATATATCTGTGACGCCAGCAGATGAGAATCACTTTCCCCTGGTGGTTTGCGCGCAAGTCAGCGGCCAGTTCAACGGATTGACTGTTGCCAAAGCGGGTATCGATTGGCAATTTTGCCGCTTTTGCGAACGGTTCGACCGTTAGACGAGGGCGATGGCTTTGTTTTGAGTCCTTAGCAGCGAAGATAGCTTCGGGTTCCAGCCGCTTGGAATCCAAAGTGAATTCTCGGAAGTAATTCTTGTATGCTTCGGCCCGCTCCTGGCCCAGGGGCGAGATACCGTCGCCGCTATCGGCGTCTTCCGCATGACGAATTATCAGCACGACAGAATTTTTTGGTCCATCTTGTGCATGCGCTACGAATACCAGCGCATACGCAAAAAAGATCGCGATGAAGAGACGCCGATGCATGAACGTCATCGTTGTTGTGCGTGGGATGAATGTCAATGTGCGCGTTAGCGAGGATCCGATAGAGGGAATTTTTTACGTTTAGCGCCAAATGCGCTCTTTCTCACAAGCAGATGTTGGGGATGGCTGTAGGACTTTAAGGCAATACTTCTCGTCAATGCTGGCCCCTTTCCCGCTTTCAATGCGGAGATGCTACTGCATTGGCAGTCCGGGACAATAGCTGGGCGCCGACGGCGTGCGGCCGAGCTATTGATCAACGTGCAGCGCCATCACGGGATGAATTTCCCAAACTGCGAATTTCTTTGGTGTAGTTCGTCGGTTTGAATGATCCGCAGGCGCGTGATCGACATCGAAAAAGGCCCGGCCTGTGACCGTGATTATATGCGTCTCGCGCATTTCGAGCCTTTGGGATTCCTTGAAACTGAAAGGAAAGCTCTGGGTTGTCCAAGCGAAAACAGTCTGCCGAAGCTCACACCATGTGGAGCCGACGGGAATTTCGGCACCAACACTTCCCGTTTTCTTGCCTTCGGCGTCTTTGAGCACAAGCGTAATGTCACCATCGTCTTCAACTTTTACGCTGTCGAGGCGGCCAGTGAGGTTATACCATTTTTGTTCAGCTGCGATTCTCGTATCCGTCTTGGGCGTCAAAGGCACATCGGGCCCTGGTCCTTTCCACCGGTAGATCTGCGATGGTGTCACTGATTGAATGGTCGACTTGTCCAAAGGCACAGGCGACGGATCGGTTTTGACCGGCCAGCGAGTACCGTCCTTTTGGCCCTGACACTCACAAGGCGACACGAAAGTCACTTCACCCGCTGTCACGGATTTTGCGAACGCTGGGCCAATAACAAAGGCCACCAACACAGCGGGGAATAGGGCGCCCTTCACAGCAGTGAATAGATCAGGCGCGTGCGGGGAATGTCAACACGCACGTTGCTGACAAATCAGCAGAGGGTCTCTTGTACGTGCTTAGCGCCAAAGGCGCGCAATTCAACGCGAGCCTGGGGCAGCGCCCCAGGATTCATGGGACCCAAAGAAAAGCGCCAGCGCTGAAAGCGCGATTCACTTCCGAGTCATTCCATTCCATTATTGATGCTATGCCTCAATCGCTAAGTAAGGTCATCGTTCACATCATCTTTAGCACGAAAGATCGCGAGCCTTGGCTTGGTTTAGACGTACGGCCACGGATGCATGCTTACTTGGCGACAGTCTGCCGCGACCTCGGTACCGAAGTGGTGCGCGTTGGCGGCGTCGCTGATCATGTTCACATTGTCACGACGCTGCCGCGAACCGTTTCCCAAGCTCAATTGATCGAGCAGATAAAGAAGGTATCCTCGAAATGGATCAAAACACTTGATGCTCGCTATCGCAGCTTTTTCTGGCAGCGTGGGTATGGCGCGTTTTCGGTGAGCCCGAGTCAGCTCGAGGCCGTACTGGAATACGTTGACACGCAACAAGAACACCATCGCACTCGCATCTTTCAGGAGGAATACCGCGAGTTGCTTCGCAGGCACGGCGTTGATTTCGACGAGCGATATGTCTGGGATTGAGAAGCCACGCTGGATTGAGACGCGCTTTCAGCGCTTGGTTATCTTGGGGATAATCGGATTCCTGGAGCGCTGCCCCAGGCTGACATAACAGAGCGCCCTTGGCGCTCAGCGTAAGAATTCCCTACATGAATCAGGTGCTCCTACACCACGTCAACAGTGATCTTGGAAACGCGGTTCTTTCGCAGCCTCGATCGCACCTCTGCCTCCAGCTGTCTTGGATCTACTCCCGTCGGGATGTAGAGAAGGAACACCATCTGTCCCTTGTCTTCGTAGAGCGCTGAACTCTGAAGGCGACACTTGTGGGACACGAGCAACGATTGCACCATGCCAAAGATCGGTTTCGGATCCTCCTGGTCGTCGAGTCGAATTCTGACCCGGCAGCTCGAGTGCGAATCGAGCCAGTAGACGAGTAGCCAACCGAAGAGGGTAACAAACACGGCCATCGCCCACGATCCCATGCCGCAAGCGAGTCCGATGACCACGACCATGATTGCTTTCCCGGTAAGTTTCGGATTATCGAGCACGGTCCGAAATCGCAATAGCGCGCCGATGCCGAAAATGACAAAGGCGAGCGTCTGGCTGGTCCCGCTCAGTTCAGCGACAATCGCCCCGACAACACCAAGGAGGATGAGCGCCTTGCGTTCCTCAAGATCGGCAAGCGGATCGGCAAGCGACGCCCGCCGCGGATGCCACGCGATTGCGTACGCACAGCCCACTGCCAGACTTAGGCTGAGGAACAGCCGCAGTATGAATTCCGGATGTCCGAACTGTTGAAGACTTTGCTGGATCGACACCCACGAATTGCCCTTGGGATCGATGCCTCCAGTGGCTCCCGACTTGGCCATCTCTTCCGCGGGGTTAGCGGCGAATGCTGCCGCGGACAACACACTTAAAAGGGCAATGACGGCGACTGTCGCGATCGGGCGTCGCACCCATCCAAGATGGCGATTAGGGCAAAAAAGATGTTCCAGCATTCTTTAGGGGTTACTTACCAAAACCAGATTCCCTCCAGACCAGGCATCAAGCCAGCACTGGCCAGACTAAGGCACTGGTTTCGCTTGATAACAACGCGAAAGTTTGGCTGTTTCCTTCGTCAATGGGTTAACTGAACCGAAAATGCTTGCGCTCCAAGGGAGGAAGCCAGGCCTTCAGTCTGGCCGGCGATATACATGACCACGCCATTCTGATTCGTCAGCTTCGCATGCATGTGCCCCTCGATCAGTGTGAGTCCGTTACTGACGCCATGGTAAGTTCCGGAGAAATCGGAGAGCCTGTTTAGATTATAGACCTTGCCGGTGGCATTGACCTTTTGAGCGCCCGAGCCGCCAAGGCCCCCACCAGAGATGGTGAAACGATGCAGCCCACCGTTGTAATACAGAGTGCCCTTTCCGGCTTCAGCCTGAGCGTAATAGGCAGCCGACCACTCGTGAATGGTGACAGTGGCCGAGGGTGGCGTACTCGGGGCTTTGGTCTCTGATGCGCATCCGGCAATCAGGAGGAATGTGAGACTCGCGAAGGTGAAATTGACGAAGTTGGTTTTCATAGTTTGAACGCTTTTAAAAGGTTTTTGCAGGCTGAGATTAATAGTTGCTGGTGATTTCGCTAGGAGATTCTTTCAATACAAAACGCTTCGGCAATAAGCCTTTGGTCGTAGCCGCGTGAGCGCGCTTGCCTCAATCCGGTCGGCTTGCGTCTGCGCTTGACAGACGAAGTCCCGCCTACAGCAATCAATCCCAATTTAATCGACCGGCTAGTCTGACTCACACTTTGCGCTCTAAACCAAAGCTCCCGACCCGGAGAATTGAAGGCCCCATTGGCCGGAAGGCGTCCCGGTGAGACCAAAGTCGTACCAATCTTTGGCCGCGAACGTGGTTTGCTAAGCGAGCCGTGCCTGAAGCCAATCCAGAAAAGCAGAGGGCGTTCCCGAACTGGGCGCGAATCGCGCTCGGCGCGGCCTTAGCCTATTTCCTGGTCGCGTACGTGATTCTTCCACGGCTCTGGAAGCATCACGAAATGCGACATGCCGTTTTCGATGACAGCCCGCGGGTGACGCACACGGCCAGCGGGATTCCCGGCGATCCGCTCAATATCGCCCTCGTCGGAACAAAAGAGGAAGTCATCCACGCGATGATCGCCGCGAAGTGGGATCCCGCCGATGCTCTGACTTTCCGGAGCAGCGTTCGAATCGTCGTGGATACGGTTTTGCGAAAACCGGATGACCAGGCTCCCGTCAGTAATCTTTATCTTTTCGGAAGGAAAGAAGATCTGGCATTTGAAAAGCCCGTCGGGAACAGTCCGAAGGAGCGCCATCACGTGCGCTTCTGGCAAATGGCCAAGACGTACGATGATCGTCCGGCCTGGATTGGTTCGGCGGCCTACGACATCAGGGTCGAGCTCAGTCGTACCACCGGCCAGGTGACGCATCACATTTCACCGGATGTTGACGCCGAGAGGAATTTGCTCGTTGCCGATTTAACCAAAGCGACTGCAGCGCAGGTCGACTGGCTCGATAAATTTCACACTCAATTAGAGGGTCGAAACGGAGGCGGCGATCCGTGGCGAACCGATGGCCGCCTGGCCATTGTCATTCTGCCAGCAACGCAAGCTCCGAGCATCGCGGTCCCGACGCCCTAAAACAGTCATATGCGAACCTCACCGCTATCAAAATTCTCTACGCTTCACCGACAACACTCTATAAGACATAATTTCCCTGGTTGAACTTTAACCTTGGGTTACCTCGCCGGGGCGGAGGATTTTGAAACCCGGCGCGCTTTGCGTCTTAGGACCCACTGGTTGATCGGTGAAGACGAGGGTTGTGCCGGGAATGACGACCGAGCGCACTCCAACAATAAATTGTTGGTCGATGCCGGATTTCTGCGCCATGTCGGCAATGTTTGGATCGTTCGCGGCTGGTTTGCCATCCACACGAATCCATTTCGAACGGCCCTGTTCGTCCCTGCCATCGAGGGCGCTAAAGATGTGCAAGCCTTTGATCCCGACACTTCGGATCGTCGAGCGTCCGATTTCGACGCCGTTGCGATAGACGTAAACCACTTTGTCCGGTTCCGAGACAAGGATCGTCACGGGTCCGCTGCCTGATTTCTCCGGTGTCCAGGTGAATTGACCCGGCGCCAGCCCTGCGTCGGTCGCCGGCGGCGTGGTCTGCGAAAAGAGCATTCCCGGGTGGACTGTTTCGCGCGGCGCGGAGTGCTCGTTAGCGATGATGACGGTCCCGCCTTTCGTCGTCACGGTGTAGAGCAGCTTGGAAAATTCCAACGGAAGCCGCACGCAGCCGTGCGAATCCGGATAACCAGGCAGATCACCCGCGTGCATGGCAATCCCCGTCCAGGTTAGTCGCTCCATCCACGGCATCTCGGCGCCTTTGTAGATCGTTGAGACGTGATCTTTTTCCTTTTCCAGAATATCGAATACGCCGGTCGGGGTGGGATGTCCGGGGCGACCAGTGCTTACGCTGGTGCGCGCGATCCGGATACCGTTGCGATAAACATAGGCAACCTGTTCCGGTACGCTCACGACAATCAGGACAGGGCCGCCCGGTGAGCGCTCCGGCTCCCAGACGAAATTGCCCACGCCCAGTTTCTGGGTGGTGGGCGGCACCTGTTTGCCTTCGGTAAAAGTTTCCGCGAACAACGAGGCAGTCGTTAGGGTGAAAGCCGCGCACAGAATCGCAGCGCATTGCTTGAGAAAATTTGGGTTCATCGTGTAGAGGGATTTATTGGGAATCTAAACTCCAACGCTACGGACTGATCCCGACAACGAGTATAGGACTTTGGTCTAATCCAGCCGGTGCGACAGCCACGACAAATCAACCCGCCACGACCACCAAGGCAGTTGTGACAACGGCTAATTATTCTATCGGACAGATAGTGACAGATCTGCCAGCCGGTTGCATCACCCCCACTGTTCAGGGCACGACTTATTATTTGCGTGGCAATAACGGGTTCGCCCCGGCCTACGGCGCGAATGGAGTTTACACCGTGTCGTCGCCGCTTCCTGATTGATGATTTTGAACAGAAGGCGCTGATCGAACGCTTCGAATGGCCGACGATGTCAGTGAACAGGGAGACGGCGTGTTGAAAGAGTAAATCAGTGCTGCGCGGATCGAGCCGCTCGGCTTCTTTAAAGTAGATCTCGCTCTGCTCCAACTGGGCTCGCTGGCGTGCGACCTAAGCGAGCGAGGCCGGACTCAGGCTGCAGTTAGGCAGGAACGGACGCGCCTGCTCAAAATCACGGACAACGGTGTCGTAATCTTTCAAGCAGGCGTAGTAGTAATAGCCCTTGGCATGCAGCGCCTCGCCCAGGGTGGGTTGAAGAGTGAGGCAGTGTCGGCAGCCTGTTCCGCTTCGTTTAGCAAAGCGACTGTTGATTGAAGACTCGTCGAGCGGTAGCCGCGCGCATCTACGTATGACAGGAGGCCCCAGGCAAGAGCGAACTTCGGGTCCAACTGCACCTGCTCCGGTGAGATGTGTCTGCGCCGCAACGGCCTGGTCTTCGCGGCGGAGCCGGGGGATTAACCGTCGGCGCGCTTTGCTTCAATTGCCTTCTTGATGGCGTCCTGGCGGATGGTCTGCAACTCCTGGTATTGCGCAGGGGTTAGAATTTTCTGCAACTGCGGTGCGTTTTCGCTATGGATGGCCCTGAGTCCCTCCATTTTCTGCATGCCGGAAAGCGAGGGATCATTTTTGATCGCCTCGAATTTGGGAGCTTCTGCCTTGAGGATCGGAAGCACCTCGACTTCTTGCTGCGGCGTGAGCTTTAGCTGTTGCGCCAAAGCGATGACTTTCTCTTCCGCAGCCGGATTCTGGGCCGGTGCGGCGGGGACGAGGATTAGAAATGCCAGGAGACAGACGGTGGATGTTAGGAGTGTGAAGAGTTTTCTCATGACCGAACAATGCTGCACCTGTTCACGCTAGAGACCTAAGTCGTATTGCTGCAACCATGGTCTGGTGAAAGTCATTTACGGCTAAATTAGTAACCCGATCGATAAATCACAATCATCGCGCCTTGCCGCCACTTCGCGCCGGGGCATGGCGACTAGCTGGCGTTTGGGTCTTCGGTCTGATTGCAGGTAACTGCCCCCATCCTTCATTTACAATCAATAGTTGTTGATCCAGCGGATGAACCAAATTTTCTGTGATCGGAACTCGTGCGATGCCTGGATCAGTCAACGGCAGAGTAGTTTGGATGAGTCGCTCGAAGCTTGGTCTTAGTGTGGGATACGATGTGGGAATCAATTGATCAAACCGTGCCTGAATCAGCGGCTCGCTGACATTAGCATCGTCCGCCGTTGCCCGCACGCCGCTGAGTGCCAGGGCAGTAGCGACAAACAGCCACTGTCGGCCGCAAGTGGTTTTCATAGGGCGATCTTGGCCAATGCGCATTTTAATAGCAATACATGCAAAGATACGTAATACCCCTCGTTAGTGGATATAGGACTTTGGTCTAATGCCGCCGGCTTTAAGCCGCAGCAGGGCTAACGAAGCACCGCGAGTCGGCTCGTTGGGACGGACCGGCCGCGTCGCCCTTCGCCTTTTGACCCTCGGCACTCATCTTTTGCGGTTTCAGCTTGATAGTCAGCTTGTCGAGCTTGCCGGTGAAACGGAACGGCGGTTGGTCTTCTTTGTCGTCTATCCTTAGAACGCCGCCACCCGCTGGACTACCCAGAACATCGCGACAGAGCCAATCGCGTACGGCGGAATCAGCTCGGTCCATCGCGGCGGACGCAGCGGGATTCGCCTAACGAGTGCTATGACACCTAGAACAACGGTAATGAAAGCAATCTGTCCGATCTCGACGCCAACATTGAAAAACAACAAGGCCACTGGAATTGCGTTCTGAGGCAGGCCGACTGCATTAAACGCGCCGGCGAAACCGAATCCGTGTAGCAGGCCAAAGGTGAACGCGACAATCCACGGCGCGTGCGCGGTCATGTCCAACCCTGCCCTTCTCGCGCGTGCGAAGATCTCGCTGGCGACAAAAACGATGCTCAGAGCGATACAGGCCTCGACCGGCTGTTGTGGCACGTGCACGAAACCCAGCGTCGCGCCCGCGAGCGTGATGCTGTGTGCGACGGTAAAGGCAGTCACGGTAGCTACAAGACGGCGCGTGCCTTTTACCAGAATCATCAGGCCAGGATAAACAGCAGATGGTCAACTCCGCTCCAAATGTGTTCGATGCCAAGGCGCGGTACGCGCCCGCAACGAGGATCTTCGTGAGCGCGGTGCTCAACTCAAACCATGGCTGCGACGGGTGAACCAGCGTGGTCGATTCCTGACCATCCAGCGTCTTCACGCGGACGAGAACATCGGTGATCGTTGCTTGAAGGCCGACAAAATCGATCCGCTTTCCCGCCAGGCTGTCGGTTACTTTAATCGATGCGGCGCTCGACGAGTGAGTCGGGTAATTCGCGCGTAGCCGGTTCCCTCACATTGTCGACGCCATCCGGGAATTTCAGAACAATTGGGAGAGGCATGCCGGCGTTGAGCGGCGTGCGCCAGAGGACATCGTAGCGTCCGGGCATTGTCTCGTTAATTTCAAGATAAGCCGGGCGAGATTCGTGTGCCTGCGCCACCTGAACGAAAGCCGACGACGACGACAGAATGAAAAGCTGCCCAAGGCGACTCATCAATTACCTGGAGTCGTCCGGAGCTGGCGCCGCCGCGGCGACGCCTGGACCCGATGGTGTCGAAAAAGGCTTGGGCAAAACAATTTCGTAGTGCGCTCTCATCGCGGTGAAGAGTTCGCGCTTTGTTTCGGCGCGTTGCGCAGAAAGCCATTGCGTTTTGATGTCAGCCAGGTCGACTTCGTCAAATTCAGGAACGCGGCTTGGCGTAATCGAGTCCACCCAGACCAGGTGCCAGCCGAAGCCGGACTCCACCGGCCCGCTCCATACACCGGGCTTTAATTGAAGCAGCGCCTGGGCAAACTTGCTGCCCATCACGTTTGCCACCTGCTCGGTGGTCCGATCGGCGTAGTAATCTTGAAACATGAATTGATCGCCCAAGCGCGCCGTCTGCGTCGTATCGCCACTCTGGCCAACCTGTTCCAGTGCCTTCACTGCGGCATCACGCGCCGCCGCACCACGCTTGTCCGGCGAGAAGTAAAGATGGCGGAAAGTAACTCGCGCAGGCAGCGCGAACTGAGATTCGTTTTTCGCGTACCATGCCTTCAGTTCCTCGAGCGACGGATCGCGCAAAGCCGACACATCGTCGGCTAGAAAATCCATCTTCTGGGCTAAACGGCGCTTCACGATCGTGTCGCCTCGATCAAGACCGAGCGCCAGGCCTTCGCGATAAAGAATTTCTTCGCGCACCTTGTCCTCGACCAGATTGCGCATTTCGTCCGGAGTGGGAGGGCGCTGCCACTGCGCCGCCCAGCTTATCTCAAGCTGCCGAATGTCGTCATTGGTGAGTTCGATCCGGCGCGAAGTATCCGTATTGAGCGAAGTGGGATTAAGCCAATGGTAGATGCCAAAGAGCGTGACACCGATGAGGAGAAAATGGAGCAACGGTTCGCGCATCCACCGCTTGAGTCGCGAAGGCTGCTGCGAAGCGAAGCTAGCGTCGGGCTCGTTCATTCAGTGCGCCTACTCGGTGCCTGCTTCGATCTCGTAATTGGCGAAGCCGAATTCATTGCTGCGCGCCGCCAGGTACTTGTCGCCGACTTTATAAACAGCAACTTCAAACGGCGTGCCTCCTATGGTAGTAACAATGTGGCCGTCCTTGATTTGGTATTGCTGGGCTTGGCCACCGTGCATCACGCTGAACATCTCTCCCCCGGACGGCGGCTTTCCGTCCACGCTGTTTATTATGCGCTGGCCGTCGGTCCCATAGGTGATCTCAAATTGCTGACCGGTAACGGCGTTGCGTACTTTGAGTGTCTTGCCTACCACGAGTGCTTTCAACTCCGTATCACCAAGAGCAGTGGCACCTTTATCTTTGAGGTCTGCCACAGTCGTACCGTGTTTTGCTCCCTTCGCCGCCTCGGCCGTGGGTGTGAACCAAATCGGCGAAGTCCACGCGCGTTCCTGCACGCTAGCATCGACTCCCGCCGGTGGCGGGACGTGAAGCTTAACTGCGTCGTAGGTGCTCCAACGCGGAGTCGGAATCTGCAAAACACGAGTGTAGTAGAAGGCGTGCTGGCTCGGATCGAACTCCGGATCCGTCCAAACCGCCTTTAATTCCGCGGCCCCGATGGAGTTTGTGTAAGTAGCTTTCGTAACATCCACTGTGCTGCCGACCGCGGGCACTTTGCCGGTGGCCGGATCAGGCTTGCGCTGACCGGACCAAGCCACGTCGTAAACCTTCTCGAAATTCTGTCCGCTTTGTGTCCAACCTTTGATAATCTGAATGCGGTCAAGGTTACCATCATCTGGGTCTTTCACCGCCCATACCGCGAACGACGGAGCCTTGCCACCTTCGTTAGCCGGCAGATCTCCGCCCATCGGAACGCCTGAGGCGTAGGCTTTCTTCACCCAATCCTTGTCCTTCATCATGGCAGAATCCATGTTCCATCCCCCGAACATGCGCACTTTGATGTGAACGCCGCTGGTGCCGAACGTTTCCTTCCGCTTCATCGCGTCGAAAATCGACTCGCGCGTATTTTCTTCCGCCCAGACACCAGCCAGACCGGAGGTGCTCAGCTTCAAGATATCCATGCCCGCCTCCACCGTGCCCGAGAGTCGGGCTTTGGGCGTGGCGTCCAAAAAGGAGTGGCCGCCAAAGTAATTGGATTGGGAATAAGCGGCGGCCGTGTTATGCGAATCGCTCGCGGCGACAATGCCGAACTTATATGGGTTGTAGCCGCGCGTGTCCTGCATCGCCAGCCCATTCTGGTAAGCCTCACGGGCATAGCTGCCATTGAGTTTGGAGGTGCTGTTGGCAACGCCGATGAGAAAGCTCATGATCTCGTAATTCGCAAACTCGTCGTTAGGCGAAAGTAACGGGTGGGTCTCCGACGTGCCCTTGAGTTGATGGATTTCGGTAAGCGGTTCATTATCCAACCGCTCTTGCGCCCAGGCGGCGTCAATCGGACGGCCCTTGTTATCCACCTCGGTCGGGAACATGATGCCGTCGCTCAGGTTCGCATTGTGCGAAATGCACAGCACCTCATTACCTGCTTTGCGCTGCCCATCCATCCAGGCCCAGAGATCCTCGGGATGATACGAATCAATCGCCGTAAACGGCGCTGCGGGCACATGCTTTGTATCCCGGAAGAAGACGTTGCGGTGCATGTTCCGGCTCTGCGGCGCCGAGGTCCATTCGTAGGCCGCGAACGTCGTAAACTTGCCCGGCTGGTAATACTTATCCGCAATGGCGACATTATTTTTCCAAACCGTGCCGGCCACTTCCGGATCATCCAATTCCTTGATCGGCTCGTTCCGGGCAAGGCTCCCGATCAAGAATTGGAAGACTTTCATCGAGTCAGCCTGGCTGCGAACCTTGAGTTTCTCTGCGATCGGCAGCTTGCTAATGGGGGAACTGGGGTCGTTCGCCAATCTCATCATGCCCGCGTACTCGGAGTGATCGGTCACGCCCTGAAAGTCGAGCGGCCGCGTGATCTTCACCTCATAGCCGGCGGGATGTTTGATCGGTTTACCGAGCGCATATTGATAGCACTCTTCCGGCCCGGTCACCGTGTTGCCGATGACGTAGGCGTCCAGCGACCAGCTCGTATGCACGTGCGTCTGGCCGAAAAAACGTCGCGATCGGGGTTCGGTGCGGCCGATGACGAGACGGTCGTTAGGGAGAAGGCCGCGCACAAAATCACGGCCGATCGAAAGAGGAATTTTGGGTTCATGGTGTAAAAGAGGTTTTGGATTAATCGCAATCCAACTCCTCAACGCTATCGCCCACTCGCGATATTGGACGTAAGACTTTGGTCCGATGCAGGTGGCTGAGGTCGATGCGGCTAACGAACCTCTGCGTTATTTACGTCCTAACGCAGCGCTTTCCCGCTTTCGTTTTTGCCGGGAAGACTTCACTTTCAGGAGCAGGATCCCGGCGATGGCGAGCAAGAGAGCGGCAACCATGACCTCATGGAACGCAGCGGCTGCGCCCGCTGCCAGCACAGACAACGCCGCACGTGCGGAATAAGCCCGGACCTTTGGCGAGACTCTCTGGCGGTGCACGGGAAAACCGCGGGCAACCCAATCCTTCATTCCGCCGGCTAAGGGAACGGCATTGACACATCCGGCCGATCTCAACATCCCGGCGGCAAGGCTAGCCTGGGCATCCCCTTCCGCAGAAACGACACAAATCGGTAGCTTTGTTGGACGCAGTCTTCGAAAGATATGGGGCGCTGCCAGCTCGGCAAAAGGAAGCGATCGTGCCCCCCGGATGTGTATCGCAGCAAATTCATTCTTTGACCGAACGTCGATCAGCTGAATCGGCTCACGATTAATGACCGACTTCTCCAACCCCGGACAGTCCATCATTTTCACACCGACAAATGGGATGGCTGACCGCTTTAGCATATTGGACCTTGGTCCAATGTTGCCGGCGGCAGTCAGCGCCCGAGATGAGCTAACGCGTTGCGCATCGGCCCAGGGGAAATCTGGATGACCCCGTTGAATGGACTGTCCGATGACCGTGAAGAAATTGCTGGACCTGGTTACGGCACGGTATTCCCGGCGGGACAGGAGAGTTCTCGTTAGTTAAAAATTCACTCCGCCCTGGACGAAGGGGCCGTTCAACGCGGTCTTATCAGTGAAGCCTCCGGAGACGTAATCGTACTTCAGGTAGCGCCACCCGACCTGCGCCCAGAACCACCGGCTCACTTGAAACTCGAGGCCGCCCTGTATCTGGTAGCTCCAATCAGAACTATCTATCGGCTTTTTCACGAGCGTCCGTCCCTGGCGCTCCACCTCAAACGCCGAGCCGGAGTTGGCCTCAAATCCACCGACATCACCTTGCGCGTAAAGCGATGTCGCCTTCCAGATCTTCACTTTCCCGCGCGCGCCGAGCACGGGATCGACCCAACCGGTCGAATTCGAGAAGTCCAATTTCTTGCGGATTCCCAGTAGTTGTCGCAGGATGACCAGACGCGCATCGCCGTTATCGAAAATGCTTAGGTCGCCTCCCATATAGGTGTAGCGCGCGCCGGCAAAAATTGAGAGAGTGGCCTTATCGCAATTGATCAATCGATAACCAACAAATCCTTCTGCCCACCCAAATTTGAGGTGGATATTGGCGTTGGTAAAGAGCAAACCAGGCAGCGCAGCAGAAGAACCTAACTCTATGTACTCACCATCTCCGAAGAATTCCCACCGCCGATAGCGAATGTCCAGCGACAGCGCAAGGGGGACGTGAGTCAGATGATCGAACAACTCTTCGAAGCCGACGTCTATGTTGCTGACGACTCCCTTCACTCCACTATCGCCGGACACACCCGAAATCCACCCGGGAATACCAATCCGAATTTCGATCGGCGGAGGGGGTTCGCACCACGGTTTTATTTCTGCCGGAGGGATCGATTTCGAGTCTTTCGGGTCATCGAGTGTCTCGGGTGCAGCGAGGAGCGCTGGTGCGGAGAGAAACGTCGTCGCGATTAAGAATCGACTAACGATCCATTTGATCAAAGTGGATTGATTCATAACGGTGAACGGTTTTATAGCTTGCTCGGCACAGGCCACCAGCAAATATCACGTCGCCGCCAGCTAGAACAGCCCTTTTTTTGTATTCTTTTGCCCGATTCGTCTGCACGCCTGCGACAGTTTGAAACGGCTAAGCCATTGTCCTTGGAGAAAGACACAACGAAACCCGCTTTGACGACAGTTTGGAAGACAAGCATCGCCAGTGCTTCCGCTGCTATTTTCGCGACCGCTCCAGTCTGCGCGCGCCTGCCTCGCACGCGAAAGGTTTCTGTCGCCTAAAAATGGAACCTCACACCAGCGCCAACTAAATGCTGGCCCAAATCGCGGCTTTGACGCGTATCGATCTGGGTGCTGGTATAATTAAGGTAATGGTATTCGATAAATGTACTGAACTTAGGCATCCAATAGTAGTCCGCGCCTGCGATGACCTGCCGGGCGAGGTCCGAATGACTTGCGCTTCCGCTGGTGCTGAAGCGTCCATTTGCGCCGGTGAAGTCGAGCCCCGCGGATTCGGCAAAGTAAATGCCGACGCCGGCGTAGGGCTGAAATTTTCCAAACGCGAATCGCCCAATAAAATTCGCCATGAAGGCGACGCTCGATCAGAGCAAAAGCAGGGTCTCTCCCTGCCACGACGCGGTGAATGTGTAGGTCTGGCCCGACTGAACCGTGATCTTCTTTTTAGTGGGGGGGAGATTCAGCCCGTTCGGTTCCAGAATCACGGACACGACGTGCGGACCCGCTGACAAGGATCCGCTGTAATGTTGACCGGGGCTAAGCGTCGAAACTCTTTTACCATCAATCGATACATGGAGGAACAGTGCGCTTCCCATATTTGCGGCTCGATTGACGACCAAACTACCGGAATTAGCATTCACAGTCGTAGCGGTGGTGGTGGTCGAGCTGCTACCAGTCGTCCCACATCCTGAAAAGATGGCGACACTGAGTGCCATAACAATCAGGCTACTGCTGAGATAAATCATTCTCTTCATGCTTGACAGTTTCGTCCCTCGGCAGGAGCCGTATATGGGACGTTGGTCCGATGCCGACAGAGTGGCAACACAAAGCCGCTCTAGAGTTACTCGGAGTAGAACCGATTGAGCTACCCGGCGGACATTGCCCGCACGTCAGCAGTCCCGAAGCGCTCGCCGATGCCTTGATGCGCATCGATAACCTATGAGCATGCCGCCTTACAGCGAGGCAACGCCTTCCGGAAGAAAACTTTGTTCTCTTCGTTACCTTCTGTTCAGATTCTAGTATTGCGGATTGGTGGTGGGGACGTGAGGTAGCGCCGGGACCACCGATCCCGGCTACAAGAAATTTAGTACCTATATATATAGGTAATTGTAGACAGCTGCGACTGGTGGCACCGGTTGAGCTTTAGCGGGGGCTGGTTGCCGCGCTAATTATCAAGCCCCGTTAGGCTTACGAGACCAAGGGTCGGCGGTTTGGTCGCGGGCGGCTTTTCTTCCGGTTTTTCCGCGGACTGCCGGCCGGCGAAGAGTCGCTCGATCACGTAAAAGCTGGGGGGATGAGGAAGATGGCGATGGCTGAGACGGCGGATCATTCCTCCGATGACGGTCGATCCGAGGACGCGACGCGCTACGGCGCCGGAGCCACTGGCGAACCAGAGCGGCAGAAAGCCGAAAATGAAGGCGAACGAAGTCATCAGGATCGGACGCAGACGTAGTCGCGCGCCCTCCAGCGCCTAATGTCAGGACTTGGTCCAATGTCGACAAGCGATCGTAATGGACGGCTGCTCCCGCAGATCGCGTCAGCTCACAATACCGGACCGAGCATCGCGATGGCATTATTCCAAAGTCGGCGCGTGATTGGCCACTGGGCGACCATCTCGGCGGTGACCTCGTGCGATTGGGCCAGATATGCCTCCTGACTGCGGCGCATTTCGGCGGTGAGGGCGGAATCGTAGAACAGGATGTTGTTCTCGTAGTTCAAGTCAAAACTGCGTCTGTCCATGTTGGCGGACCCGATCAGGGTGATCTCGCCATCCAGCGTGAGAGACTTGGTGTGAAGGAGCCCGCCTTCGAATTCAAAAATGCGAACCCCGGCCGCCAGCAAGTCAGCGTAATAACTGCGACTGGCCGCCTGCACGATGAAGGAGTCGTTGCGCGCCGGAAAGATGATGGTCGTCTCGACACCACGATAAGCGCTTGCGCAGAGCGCGATCTGCATCGCTTCGTCGGGCACGTAATAAGGCGTTGTGATGAAGAGCTCATGACGGGCCGCATACATCAGCGTCTCGAACACCTCGGGCATGGCGGAATTGCGCACCGTCGGTCCCGTGCCGATCACCTGCGCGGCAAAGCCCGGTTCGCCGGGAGGCAGCGGGCGCTGCAGGAGTTCGCGAATGTCTTCGTCCACGTGCGCCATCCAGTCGCTGGCAAATAGATACTGGTTCTGCCGGGCGATCGGGCCTTCGAAACGCATCAACGCATCGACCCATGGCGCATACTTTGCCTTGATGAGAAACTCCGGATCCGCGCAGTTCTGGCTCCCGCAATAGGTGATCCAATCGTCGATAACTACAATCTTCCGATGGTTGCGAAGGTCGATGCGACCTAGCAACGGCCGCAGCAGCAGATTGCCGATCGGCAGGGCGGTGGCGACATGCACCCGAGCATCGTGCATCCCTTTCCAATGCTCGGAGTCGATCATGATCCGGGAACCGAGGCCGTCGGCCATGACCCGGCAGGTGACTTTGCGCGCCGCAGCCCGCTTCAGTGCTTCGACCACCTTGAGACCGTTGTTATCCGGCAGCCAAATATAAAAGATCAGGTGCACGTGATCCTTCGCGGCATCGATGTCCGAGACCAGCGACTCAATGCTGGCATTGGAATCCGGCAGCAATCGTCCGTGGTTACCACCCACGGGTTCGAAACCATTCACCGAATGCCCCACCCGGAACAGGTGGCTGTAACGTTCCGGAATTTCCGCCTGCAGAGCTGGCGCATCCGCTCCAGGCGCGTCGGCGACACTCGGCATACCGGCCAGCATTTCACGCATGCGGCGCACGCGACGACGCCCAATATTCGTCTCACCGAGGAGAAGATAAGAGACCATACCCACGACGGGTAAAGCGATGATCATCACGATCCAGGCAATCCGCGAAGCAGGCTCCCGGTGCGGCCGCAAGATCACCCGCGCGATTACCGCGACGTGGACCAGGAAAAGCAGGAGAGCTCCCAGCGTGGAGAAGAACGAGTATTCAGTCATGCCTAGCCTGGTTTTCTATCAGAGTCCCGCCCCGTTGACATTAGTCCACTCCTTGTTAAGACGCCTTGCATCTCCGTGACCACTATCTGCGTGCTCATGTTCGGAAGGAAACGTGCAAACTCCTGCAGACCACTGGCAGTTGCGCCGAATTCAAGAGCCTTACCCCGATTAGCCCCAGCGGCCTGGTTTTCATCGCGGATTTCTCTTCATGGTTGCCGTGATTTGCTCAGGATGTTTCGGCGGCATCCGGCATTAACAGTGCGATCGGCACGCCGAGCCATTGCGCCGCTTCCTGTCGATCTTGGAAAATGCGGACGTTGATGGCCGAACCTTGAGTCAGTAAGGCGTGCAGCTTGGCGTAATGAATGATGGTGGAATCGGTCGCAAGAATCGCAGACTTGATCGGCGGCCACTTCACGTAGGTAAGACGGCGATAGAGAGAAACGTGAATGACGTATCTGAAGTTCAGCTCCACGTCATCGTGCCCCAACGTATCGAAGAACCGGTTGAAAGGTTCCTTTAACTTGGCCTCGAGTTCTCCAATGACTCTAATGATTTTGTTAACCGACGCCTCGGTTCAACGAACCGCGCGGCCGATAGACGAGCAGACGAATGTCTTCGTGAAACTGGATATCAGGAGGAAGTTTCATCACAATATTTTCTGTTTTCGTTAGGCAGAGTGTGAAGCATTCATTGCGGCTGCGCCTCGGAAACTTCCAGGTTCCATCGAGAATTTCTTTCCGCGGGCGATAGAGACGCACCGTGTAATTCCAGCCAGGCATAATCGGCAGACAGTTAGGTAGTTTTGCCGTCGCGCCGAGCCTAGCGAAGGCGGGTCGCACCGCCGAACTGAATCGTGACCGAACCATCGTCGTTTTTCTTTGCCGTGATGTTATTGAACGAGTAAGCGTTCTGAGTCGTTCTTCACGAGAGTAGCCCTCGGCGTTGTAGAGGCTGATCGACCAGAAGCCGTCGACGGGCACGTCTTTGACCTTGAGCTTGTAGGTGGTCTTCCCGTCGTTCTTGGCGGAGTGACGTTCAGATAAATTGCGTCCTTGTCGGATTGCGCCCCAGCCCGTCGCGGTGCCGATCAAGTGCCTGATCGGATCGACCTGATCCTTGGGGCCGGAGGCACCGTGTCAGTCAACGGCGATCGCCTAGCACGGTCAGCGCCTCGCGCATTTTCTTCCGGCTCGCCTGATCCCAATTCGGCACCTCGAATTTCCCCGGACCACCAGGCTGCTCGACCTTGATCGCGTCCTGTAGCGCGTGCGCTTGCTCGAGGTCCTTTGGATCGTTCGGATCGACCAGGGTGCGGATCGCCGACAGCGCGTAACGCGTGCCGACCTTTCCTCTATCGAAAGTGTAGCTGCCCTTGCCATAGACAACTGTGTAAGCGTATTGATCCTCATCGATCACCATCATCGACATGAAGCGCTTGCCGGCGTCGGGTAGCGTGACCGTTACCGGGCCGGCATCGAGATCGAAGACGCCGACCGAATAAAGCGTATCGCGGTTTTGCCGATGAACGCGCTGGGCGTCGATCGGCGCCAGTTCGCGATGGTGCTCGAACTTGCCGAAGCCGTTCCTTCAAGCGACCGCGCTGAAATAGAGATCCGACTCGGCCCGGATGAAGTTATCGACCGTGACCGGAATGGCGCCTGTCGCGGATGGCGAAGGTGATTGCGCGTGAGATCATCGCGGCATGCGCAATGCCTAACAAGTGCATGTACTTCCTTCTGAGCGGTGGTTTCGCATGCGGATGAGCCGTCGCCGACCAATAGAGCGTGATTGGCGCGTTCGCAGGCACGTTCAGGCGATAGGTTTTAGCGCCATCGAACGACTGACCGGCCTTGTCCACAATGGTCATGAGGTAGAATTGGCCTGTGCCCAAATGCTTCGCGCTAAAGTAACCCAGAGAATATCCGACGCCGCGGCCATCGACCGGATAAGTGTCGCTTTGGCGAAATTCGTCTGCAGACCTTCGAGCAACATCTGACACCGCTGGCAACGCCCAGTGGCTTGCCTTCGTTATAAGGCGTCGCGAAGTGTTGTCTTTGATACTTCAGATCCATCCAGTCATGCGCTTCGCGCGCGGCATCGCTTAGAATCTTCTGGGTGTTAGCATCATGGATTGAATGGTTTGCCCTTTCTCGATGCCGATCGTTTCGAGCTGATCGATCATGACTCTATCTCTTTCGTATCCATGGCTCTCTTTGCACCACGCGGTCGAGCGTCTTGAAAGAAGCGCGAGTCGTATGGAATCGTGCTGTCGAACACGATGTCGATCGCATCGACGAACTTTGTCGGCCGAGGATTGGCCGCTTGCGAAAGCGGGTAGAACTTGATGCGCTTGCCGTAGGCCACGGCTTTGGCGACCTCGGCTTCGCTGGCGCTCTTAAGATTCGAGCGCAGCAACGCGTAAGCCAGTATAGGTCCCTGATGGCATGGCGATGTAGCCTTCCGGCACCGACTACTTGTAGCCTGGCGGCAGGATCGAGATACTTACCGCCTTTACCCTTATCTACTCCTGCCGGTCCTACATCTTCGATCGCTGTCTGCCAGGCTTCGTCAACGCTGCCGGTGATCGATTCTTCCTCGCCGGCCGGCGGAATCTCCAGCACCATCGGTCCCGCGTCTTTGGTGTTGTAGAAGGGCATGAGATAAATCGTGTCGGGATTAGGAGTAAGCGTCTGGTTCTTCCAGCTAACCGGCCGCGACCGATAGACGACCTGGTTGAAGTCAGCTTTGGCGTCATGCATCGCTTGGAACATCAGTTCGGCGTTGACCGCCGGCAAGCGGATTTCCACTGCTCGTAGCGGATGGCCATCAGGTCGCCGTCGTCGGACCAGTAGATGAACTCCTTGCGCGGCGATTCTTTACATCGCCCTTGAGGAACGGCATGAGGTTGTAGCCATCGAGGTGAACCTTGAAGGTCTTGCCGTTGGCTTGATAGCCCTTCGTCACCTTGGCGACGAGGTCCGGCTCGCCCGCGGCGGCGGCGAAGGTGGGGATCAAGTCCTCGTGGGCACAGATGTCGTTGATCACCTGGCCGGGTTTGATCACGCCGGGCCAGCGGATGAGCGTCGGCACGCGGAAGGCGCCTTCCCAGTTGGTGGCCTTCTCGCCTTGAACGGCGTGGTGCCGCCATCGGGCCAGGTCATGACTTCGGCGCCGTTGTCGGTGGTGTAGACGACGATGGTGTTGTCCGCGATGCCGAGGTCGTCGAGTTTCTTGAGTAGCTGCCCGACGTGGCCGTCGTGTTCGACCATGCCGTCGGGATAAAGGCCCAGGCCCGTCTTGCCTTCGCTCTCTTTCTTGAGGTGCGTAAAGACGTGCATGCGGGTGGAGTTGTAGTAGCAGAAGAACGGCTTGTTGGCCTTGGCCTGCTTGTCCATCCACGCCATGCGGCGTCCGTGAACTCGTCGTCGATGGTTTTCATTCGCTCGACGGTCAGCGGGCCGGTGTTCTCGATCTTCTGCTTGCCGACTTTGCCGAACTGCGGATCAACGGTGGCGTCGTCGGCGTCGGTGGCCCAGCAGTGCATGACCCCGCGCGGGCCGAACTTCTTCCTGAACTCGGGTGCCTTCGGATAGTCGGGATTCTCCGGCTCTTCCTCAGCGTTGAGGTGATAGAGATTGCCGAAGAACTCGTCGAAGCCGTGGACCGTCGGGCAGGAACTTGTTCAGGTCTCCCAGGTGGTTCTTACCGAACTGCCCGGTCGCGTAGCCGAGGTTCTTCATGAAATCGGCGACGCTCGGATCTTCGCTTGCAGGCCGATGTCCGCGCCCGGCAGGCCGACCTTCGTCAGACCAGTGCGGATGGGCGATTGCCCGGTGATGAACGCCGCGCGTCCCGCCGTGCAGCTCTGCTGCCCATACCAATCGGTAAACCGCGCGCCTTCTTTGGCGATGCGGTCGATGTTGGGCGTTTGGTAACCCATGATGCCACTGTTGTAGCAGCTCGGGTTGAACCACCCGATGTCGTCACCCATGATGACGAGGATGTTGGGTTTCTTTCCGGCCGATGGCGGCTGGAGATTGTGCGCTAGCGGTGAAGACGCAACAGCGCGAGGTTCCGCTGCAAAGATAGTTTCGTTTTCATGATCGTGCATTCTCGTACCATTCGAAAATGGAAGGCCCAGACTATCGGACCTTGGTCCTATCGGCAGTAGGACGAAGGTCAGAACACAAATGTCAGATCAGGCGTCCAAGAATCTCCAGCATAGAATGTGCAGTTTCGCTCTGCTCAATGAGCGGTGTAGCCGCCGTCGATTACAAAAGTTTGTCCAGCAGCAAATGAGGCGAAGTCGGAGCAGAGAAAGAGCACCATGCCAGCCATCTCTTCTGGTTGGGCGACTCGGCCAATGGGCGAATTAGCCAAAAAATGCCTGCGAATATTCGGATCGTCGAACCAATGCTTCGTCATCGCTGTTTCAACCAGTCCCGGCGCGATGGCATTGATGCGAATCCCCTGACTTGCATATTCAATGGCTGCAGCTTTCGACAATCCAATGACGCCATGCTTGGCCGCCACATAGGCGCTGATGCCCGGATCAGCAATCATCCCGGCAATCGAAGCGTTGTTGACGATCGCGCCACCGCCACCTTTCAGCATCTGCTGGATCTCGTACTTCATCGAGAGGAACACTCCCTTGAGGTCCACGGCGAGTACCTGGTCGAAGGTCGCGTCGTCGGTATCGGCGAGCAAACCGGTAGGAGGCAGAACTCCGGCGTTGTTAAATGCACAGTGCAGTCCTCCGTATGTCTCGATTGCAGTTGCGACAAGATGCTGTACCTCGTTAGTTTCTCGGACGTCGGTCTGCACAAAGAGAGCTTCACCCCGCTCCCTCGTAATTAGCTCAGCGGTTTCCTGACCAGCGGGATCGATGTCGCCAATGACAACTTTTGCCCCGCTTCGTGCAAACAGAATCGCAGTGGCGCGGCCAATGCCATTGCTGCCGCCGGTAACAAGGGCAACTTTTCCTGCAAAATCGAACATGCGAGGGGGCCGGTGCGCGTTAGCTACTGCGCCGTTGTCGGGAAAATCGTCTTCCAATCTTCCTTCATGCTTACGACCGTCCAACCTTTGGCGATCGCTTCATCCCACGCCTTGTCGAGCCGACCGATGTGACTCTTGCGGTCGTAGGCCCATTCACGCTCGGCGTCGTCGTGATGAACAATCAACGCGAAGCGCGCGCCGTTCCCTGCCGTTGTCCATTCGAGCATCTGCTGGTCACCATCGGAGTTGCCAAAAGCCATGATGGGACGACGACCGATGAAGGTGTTGATCCCTTCCGCTTTGCCCGGTCCATCATCAATGAATAGAACCTTCGCCTCGCGCAGAAGCTCAGGCTTTCCGTTTGGGGTGAACTGATATTTAGTGACGGCCGAGGAGCCCACTATTTGCTCTGGCGGAATGCCGTAGGTCTTGTCGGTGAAGACGCGCATGAACTCGACGCCCCCGCCCGAGACGATAAAGGTCTTGAAACCGTTAGCGCGCAGATAGGCCAGAAGTTCCAGCATCGGTTGATAAACCAAATCCATGTAGGGGCGGTTGAAACGCGGATGCCGGACAGTCGCGAACCATTGACCGACGATTCTGGCAAATTCCTCGGTCGCTCATGCCGCTATGGCTCACTGCCATGATCTGCATGAGGCCCTTTTGACCTGAAGCGAGTAGCGCTTCTTTGTCACCCGACAGCACAGCCGCGAACGGCTGCTGCTTTTTCCATTCGGGATGTTGGGGGGCGAGCGCCTTTACTCGATCAATCGCGAAGACGAATTGAAAATAAATTGGCTGTTCGCACCAGAGTGTCCCGTCGTTGTCGAAAGTGGCAATGCGTTCGGGGACGGGCACGAAATCCGGTGAGCCTTCCTTGGTCACCTTCTCGACGAAGGCGACGATCGCTTTCTTCGGCGCGGTATCGTTCCAGGAAGGAAGTGGGTTCTGCGCGTAAACCGGTGCCGCAAGCAGCAGAACGACGAGAATACATCTCATTTCGTCTGATCGGCTACTACCAAATGTGTCTCAGGCCGATTCCGCCGTACCAACCTAGCGCAGCCTCCCCTTCCATCTCAGCAGCCATGTAGCAGTCTTCCGCGATAGGTTGCTCGATGGTGAACTGTTTATCACGCTGACAGTCGGCACTCAACAGAACTCGGGAAGCGAGCGTCACGAGCATCACCTTCAGACTACGGAAACGTGCACCAGTACAATATTGGACCTTGGTCTTATCACTATGCCTTTTCCGCTTGAGCAAGCGCGTCGCGAACTGCTGCAAGAAATTTTTCGTCGTCAAACGGTTTGATGAAAAATGCCACCGGGCCGATCGCCATGGCAGTGGCCCGCGCGGCCAGGTCATCGCGCGCAGTAATCACAATCACACGTGGTCGCGGCGACAGCGCACACATTCGCGCGAGAATTTCCAGACCGGTCACCCCTTCCATCCAGATGTCGGTCACCACCACGGACACAGGATGCATCGCGGCATGGGCGAGAAATTCTTCCGGTTTATTAAAGGCGCGCACCGCTATGCCATCCGAGGCGAGCAAATACTGCATCGAGCGGAGGACGGATGAATCGTCGTCGACCAAACAGACTTCAGCCGATTCGCTGGAAGTATTCATGCCGCCTGGCTTTTCGAATCGCCGCGCGCCGCGGGCAGATGGAAGAAGAAACGCGCGCCGCGGTCGGGAGCGTTTTCCGCGCTGATCTTACCCCCATGTGTTTCAATGATGGAACGTACAATGGTCAAGCCCATGCCCATTCCGGTCTGCTTGGTGGAAAAGAAATGATCGAACACTTTGTCGGGGCGATCCTTTGGCAGGCCGGTGCCGAAATCGCGGACGCTGACTTCCGCGCTCTCGCCGTTCAGTGAACGTGTACTAATAAGGATGCGGCGCTCGGCCGGCGGACGCGATTCGACCGCGTCGAGCGCGTTCATGATCAGGTTAAGCAGGACCTGCTGAATCTGGACCGGCACCGCTTCCACCTGTGGAAGACTGTGATCCATTTCGGTGGTGACCACGCTTTCACGCAGCACGATGTCGGAACTAACCAACCGCAGCGTATCCGCGATGACGGCGTTGAGATTGAGCGCGCTCCGGACAACCGTCTTATCTTTCCGCACCAGCGCACGAATCCCGCGAATGACTTCGCCGGCGCGCTGACTGTCGGCCACCATGTCTTGCAGCAATTGTTGCAGCAGAACAGGGTCGATGTTGCCGCGCTCGAGAAAACGTCGCGCCGCCGAGGCATTGTTAGCGATGGCGGTGAGCGGCTGATTCAATTCATGCGCGACAGAAGCGGTCATTTCCCCCATCAACGCCACACGGTTCAAATGCGACATCTCCTCGCGTTGTATTTGCAACTGAAGGTCGGACTGCTTTTGCGCGCTGACATCAATTGTCACACCGATGAGTTCCAAAAGACTTCCGTGCTCGTCCTCTAAACACCTTCCACGCACGATGACCCAGCGCGTTTTGCCGTAAGGCAGAACGAGTCGATGCTCAGACTCGAAGAGCCCGTGTGAAGCACATGCGCGATCGAAAGCCGCGTGCACCGCGGCTCTTTCATCAGGATGCACGCGCCCGCAGATCAAGTCGCGCGTTAATGGCAGCTTCGAATCGAAGCCATACATCTTGCGGCCCTTGTCGCTCATCCAGGCAGTGTTTTGCTCCGGATAAATGACCCAAAACGCGAGATCAGCCGATTCCGCCGCGAGATTGATCCGAGCCTCGCGCTCGCGCAACGTCTCCTGCGCCAGTTGGCGCTCGATCGCGATCCCGGCAATGTGGGTTGCGATCTGGGTCAGGCGCAGTTCCTCGGGCTGTGGACCGCGCGTTTTCCTGGCGATACATCGCAAACGAACCCAACACATCGCCGTGCGGCGAAAGAATCGGAGTCGACCAGCAGGCGCGCAGACCGCAGATCTCCGCCAGTTTTCGATAGTCGGCCCAGAGCGGATCGGTCAGCACATCCTTGACCACGACCGGCTTGCGCAAGTACATGGCCGTTCCGCAGGAGCCATTCCGCGGTCCAATCGGCGCGCCATCGACAGCCTTGACATAAGCCTCCGGTAAATTTGGCGCCGCGCCGTGCCGCACATGCTTCCCGTCGCGGTTTAAGAGCAGGATGGAACAACGCAGTCCGTTGGCTTGCCCTTCCATGAGAAGAACAAGGCTCGTGAGAACCTCGGCAAGCGAGGCGTTGGCTGCGATCATTTCCAGAACCCGGCTTTGATCGAAAAGGAAAAACTCTTCCTTTTTGATTTCGGTAATGTCGCGGCAAACGATGACACCACCCGACAGCTCGCCGTTGGGACCTCGCAATGGACGGCCATTGATCCGTGTCCAAAGTCCCTGAGGCGCCTTGTCGTGCCGGACGAATATCTCAACATTGTTTACCTCCTCGCCGCGAATCGATCGGGTCAGCGGCAATTGATCCGGCGGAAAAGGAGTGACCCTGTCCGGTAGATAGAGACCGTACCGATGCGACCACTCGCTTGACGCTGTTTGGGCCGCGCCTTTACCAAACATGCGTTCCGCCGCGGGATTAAAGGCAAGAAATTTACCTTCTTTGTCCGCGACGATGACGGCGTCGCCCATGCTGGATAGGATGGACTGGAGGATTTCGTTGGTGCTCGAGAGTTTTTCTTCGGCGCGTTTTCGCTCCATGACCAGACCCAACTGGGCGGCGACGGCCGCGATCACCTTCACCAAGCGCTCGTTCTTGGCCCGCGACTCTTGCACGAAAAACTCGATCACCGCGATGACCTCATCGCCGGACAGAATAGGAATGCCGACGGCCGCCTTTAGCCCCACTTTCGCGGCTGCTTTAGTTCTCGGAAAATTCGGGTCCTGCGTAACATCCTCGATCCACGCTGGCCGCTTCAATTCCCAGACGCGTCCGGGAAGACCCACCCCCGGTCTGAAATGAGATCCCTCAGAGGCGACTCGGAACTTCGTCAGGCCGCCTTCACCGCTGCAAAAACACACCGGTCCGCACTCAAGAACCGTTCCGTCCTGATTCGGCACCCAAGCCTGTCCGAGGACCCAGCCCGTCTTCTCGCAAACGCGCCGCAGCACCACGTCCAGGGCAGACGCGAGATCGCTGGCAGCGGCCACGTCCATCGTGATTGTTAGGAGCAGACTGAGCTGCTCTTCACGAGATGGGTCAGCGGCTTCTCGATGTTCGCCCAATTTCATGTCGATGTTATCTCGCTCGCTCATTCAATCGGGTGCATTGCCAGCGCGCCACGCACTGCGCCAAGGAATTGGTTGTCATCAAAAGGCTTGGTGAAAAATGCGATGGCGCCTGCATTCAAGGCCCTGTTCGTAGCGCCGGGGTCGACTTGTCCGGTCATAACGAGCACGCGCGTGTGCGGCGAATCCTCGCGAAGTTGTTCTTGTAGTTCGAGTCCAGTCATCTCCCCCCTCCAGATGTCGAACACTACCATCGGTACTGGGCCGCCACATGCGCAAGAAAAACTCTTCGGATTGTCCAGCGGGCGTGTGCATGACGCGGCCTATTCAGAGGGCGAAATTTAGAACAGGGGTTCAACTCCCCTCGCCTCCAGCGCCGAAGCCTTGGCGAAGGCGGACTCTGTCAACGGTGGTGAACTTTTGTTGCAAGCTACGGCTCGGCACGCCAACCACACAATCGATGACTTTCACTTAGGTTTATATTTTGCAGAGTGAGCGGGATCCGACCCGCTTCTATACGGGTGCGCACGTAATCTTCCTGACCGACTCCACCGGCACTATCGTGGCTCTTATAAAAAAGCATCTGTAATTTCTCATTCCTTGGAGCGAAGACTGCCAGGCCGTAACGAAGTGAACGGGGCTGACCTCTTGCATTTTTCCTCGGCGCTCCAAAAACTACGGCGCGGCAGTCCAGCAAATGAAGAACCAGGGCGTTCCGCGACTAGCTGAATTCGACAACTTTCAGTTGCTGTTTCCATTCGTTCGACCACTACCGCTACGCGAATAGGTTGATCGTGCCATGCGATGGAATTTCAGCAGCCGCGCCCGCGAGCTTTCTGGCGCAGACGCCATTGTCATTTCCATTCCCAAAAGCGGACGGACTTGGGCCCGCACGTTTCTCAATGCCTATTTTGCCTACAAGAAAGGAAAACAATTCTCGCTCGATTTTACCGACCGTGGCGAGGCCGGAGTTCCCCGGATTGTTTATTCGCATGACCGCTTCGAGGACCGGACGAAAGGCAATGCTTGGGATCGGTTGCGGGGAAAATATCTGATTCCCCTCCGATCTCTTCGCCAAGCGCCGATCGTGCTGTTGGCGCGCGATCCGCGGGATGCATTCGTCTCCTATTTCATGCAACTGACACGACGCAATCCCGCAACGCCGGGCGAGATTAAAGAGCTGGCAATCGGTGATCTGTTGCGGCATCCGCGTTTCGGAATCGCGGCGATGGTAGAGGTAATGAACGGCTGGTTGGAGGAATTTGGCGACCGCTCAGATTTTTCGATTGTCCGCTACGAAGAGCTGCGCGCCGACCCGCCCCGAGCGTTTCATGAATTGCTTCGCGCAATCGGCGAGAGAGAGATCGACGATGCGGTGTTTGGTCCGGCGCTCGACTTTTCCGATTTTCGAAATATGCAAAAGCTGGAAGCAGCAGGCGAGTTCGGCTCGAAAATTCTGCAACCGCGGGATCGCGAAGATCCGGATACCTTCAAAGTCCGGCAGGGGAAAGTGGGTGGTTTCCGCGAATATCTTTTCGCCCAGGACCAGAGCTACGCGACGCAGATCTGTGCCGGGCTCAATCCGCGGTTCGGCTACGAAATCTCGTAGACCGTCGCCCGACCGGGAATTGCCAGGGTCTAGCGAGACCCAAAAAAAACTTCAAATTCCTACTTGACCCGTAGACATTTAATCCCTACCGTGGCCGTATACATGACAGAAAGAGTCGATATTCCACGAGGAGATCAAACCATGAAAATGTTTCTCTTATTGGCAGTGAGCACAGTGATTGCGGCCGGAATGCTTCCAAGCCTACCGGCTAAGATTATCCTTATCGCCTTCGTCTTACTGGCCGCCCTGATCGAAGGAGGTCGCCACCTCAGCAAGAACCGCAAAAGGAAGTCAAAATTCCTGTTTGAGCAGTAGATTTCTAAACCGAAGAAACCGTTACCGGAGGAAGAATTATGAAAACGATTCTGTTATTGGCACTCAGCAGCACAGTCATCGCCGGCGTGTTACCCAGTCTACCGGCCAAAATCATCCTTAGCGCCTTTGTCTTACTGGCGGCCCTGACCCACGCGGCTGGCCGCGCACCCATCGGCTGCCAGGACGAGCGCGGTTTTCATTCGCTTACGATGGTAGCTTGAAGCGCCAGCGGACGCGACTCAATCCGCCCCGCTGACACTGCTTTGTCGGGCGTCCGAGAGCGCTCCAGGAACCGAAGAAATATTTAAAATTCCTACTTGACGGATAGACATTTAATTCCTACCGTGCCGGTATACATGAGAGAGGAAGCGGTTACACAATCAGGAGGGAAGATGATGAAAACGTTTCTATTATTGATAATCAGCAGCGTGGTTGCAGCCGGAGTGCTCCCCAGCCTACCGGCGAAGATCGTCCTTAGCGCCTTAGTTTTAACGGCTGCCCTGACCCAGGCGGCCCGCAATGCCCCAGTCGGCCTTGAAAATGAGAGAGGGTTTTGCCTTATTCGCGAGCGGCGGCGAATAACAACAGGGCGGGCACTCCTGCGCGCGGGAAGAAAAACGTTGATGACCTGGCTTTTTCCCGATGCACGCCGTCCGGTAAGAGCGTGACTTTTCTCCGAATCATGCCAATTGCGCATCATACTTGCTGCTTGCAGCCCGACCGGTATCGGTTGGCATGAAGCTTTCCAAACGTGGCGAATATGCATTGCGCGCTCTCATTGACCTCGGAATCGCCGCCGAGCTCGGACGGCCCATCCTCCAGATCAGCGAGTTGGCGGCAAAAGAAAAACTACCGATCAAATTTCTTGAACAAATTTTTACTCAGTTAAAAGCAGCCGGTTTTGTCGCGAGCAAACGCGGGAAACTTGGCGGTTATTCTCTGGCCAGACCAATGAACAAGATAAAATTTGGCTCAGTCATTCGATTGATTGATGGACCGCTGGCCCCGATTAACTGCGTCAGCGAGACGGCCTACGAGCGCTGCACTTGTCCCGATGAAGATCACTGCGGTTTACGCATGCTCATGCTCGATGTCCGCACCGCCATTATCAAAATTCTAGATCGTTATAGTCTCGAAGACATTGTCGAGATCACTCTGCGCAAGATGCGGCGCGATAAAATATCGCCGCCATTTATCTCGCGCGCATTCAATCTCGGTTCGGTCTTGAACGAGCTACCCGCCCCCCGTTTGAACCCTGCGAAACCCGTAAAGGAAAGGCAAACGCGTGCCGCCTGACAACCAACAACTATCCTCTGACTGGCTCGAACTGGTCCGCCAGAATGTGCAGTCCCTCCGCTTCGGCGTCGTCCAAATTGTCGTTCACGACTCGAGGGTGACTCAGATAGAGCGGACGGAGAAGACGCGATTGCAAAGTGCAAAGGACGAACTAGATACCTAAAAATTTACCAACCAGACCACTGGCGGATTAGATCAAGGGGAATAGACCGACCGGACTCCCGGAGGTTCTTTCCGAGCGAGCAAAATTATCAAGGAGAAACAAATGCTTTTGAACAAATCGTCATTAGTTCGGATGGGCATCACCGTGCCGCTGTTGTTACTGATGGCTCAACCGCTGCGAGCGCAGACTTCTGGCGGCAATTCCGAGTCTGACCGACTGCAGAAGTTGGAGCGGGCAGTCGAGCAATTGCAAAAACGGAACGCCGAGTTGGAAAAAGAAGTCAATAGTTTGAAGAAACAAGGTACTACTGCCGTCGCGGGCGTGCCGGGCAAAACGAAAACGGTGGTGACATACGATGGGAAAACGTACGTTGAAAAAAACGTAGCCGTAGAGGAGAAACCCCAGATTTACGTCACGCCGCGCGGGACGGAATTTAAACTCGTCCTGGGTGGATTCATTCAGATGAATCTCGAAGATGGAGATGTCTCCGCTTTCGAGGGACGCTTTGGTCAGACTGCGTTGAAAGACCGCTTTCGCCTGCGCCGCGCGCGAATCAATCTGACCGGTGACTTCGCCGAGAACTTCGACTTCAAAATCGAAGGGGACTTTGAGACCAGCGATGGCCTTAGCTCCAATCGCACCGCATTCGAAGCTACAGACATCTTCGTTAACTGGCATCAGTTTCCGGAAGCACAGATCAAGGTTGGCCAGTGGAAAGCGCCCTACGGCTTGGAGCAGCTCACACCGGATACTACCCTATTGCTTATCGAGCGCAGTCTTCCTACCGGCGCGATCACTCCCGACCGACAGGTCGGTGCTCAGATTTGGGGAAAGCCATTTACCAACATCTGGCCTGCGCAAAAGGATTTGCTGACCTATTACGCCGGCATCTTCAACGGAAACGGACGTAATGTAAGCGTTAACGACAATAATAATTTTATGTACGTAGGCCGGCTGGAGTTGATGCCGTTCAAAGGCAAAATCTTCGGTCAGGATTCGAGTCTCAAGCTTGGCGCTGACGTGCTAAACAGTCGCGATGATAAGGGAACGAATATCTCTCAAACATTGAACCTGTTGGTCAACTCTGATGGGTCCCTTTCGCCCTTTGTCCTGCCGGGCGCTGATGAAAGAACGGCGTGGGGCCTGGATGCAGCGCTTAAACTTGGCCCATTTGATCTAATCGGTGAATATCTCGAAGAATACGTCAACGGCCGCACCGTAAACGGCGTCGCTCCAGGGTTCGCCGACTTTACCACAACCGGTTTCTATGTAACGGGAGCTTACTACCTGATCCCGAAGAAGCTTCAAGCCGTCGTCAGATGGGAGCAACTAAATCCAGGGCAAAAAGGCGACGACGGTATTCACTCAATTACCGGCGGTCTCAACTACTACATCCACGGCGACGATATCAAGCTAATGGCGAATTACGTTCATACCTGGTCGGATTTCCGGCAAGCGCATCCGCAGTTGGGCGAGGATCAGTTCGACGAGGTCCTTGTACGTCTACAGCTGATGTTCTAGTATTCACGGAAGCTTTAATTTTGGTTTTCCGGTTGCTAAGTCGGGATGCGCCGACATTAGACCGGGCACGTTTCGACAACACATGACAACCTTCAGCCATTCAAAAATATGAAAACAAAACTCGTACTATTGTTAACCAGCGTGATCTGCCTTTTTGCGCAGACTGGTATGTCACAAGACAAGGTCGTTATTCGCTTCGGTCATTTTCCAAATATCACCCACGCGCAGGGCGTGATCGCTCATGCTCTTTCCCGGCAGGGCAAAGGCTGGTTCGAGCAGCGGCTCGGCCCGAATGTGGAAATTCAGTGGTTTACCTACAATGCCGGACCATCGGCAATGGAAGCGATGTTTGCCGGGTCGCTTGATCTGACTTATGTCGGCCAGGGCCCGGCGCTCAACGCGCACTTCAAATCCAACGGCGAGGAAGTACGCGTCGATTGGCGGAGCAGCCAATGCGGGCGCCGCCCTGGTGGTTAAAGCGGATTCGCCAATTAAAACGGCGGCTGATTTTCGCGGGAAAAAAATCGCCACTCCACAGCTTGGCAATACTCAGGACATTTCCTGCCGGGCGTGGCTGAAGGCCCAGGGATTCAAAGTTACTCAAACTGGTGGTGACGTCATTGTCCTGCCAACGAATAACCCCGATCAACTCGCGTTGCTGCAGAATGGCGGTGTGGACGCGGTCTGGACAGTTGAGCCATGGGTGACGCGTTTGGAGCGGGAGGCGAAGGCGCGAGTCTTCCTCGAAGACAAGGACATCATTACGACCTGGCTGGTCTCGTCTAACAAATTCCTTAGTAGTCAACGCGATCTGGTGAAGAAGATTGGGGCCGCGAACGCCGAGTTAACAGACTGGATGCAGCAACATCCGGACGAAGCGCAAAAACTGCTGATTGACGAACTGAAGGAAGAAACCAAGACGACTTTCGCACCAGAGGCAGTTGCACAGGCATGGAAACGAATTAAGTTCACAACCGCGGTGCCGGCTGAGCTAATCAAGAAGGCAGTGCAGGATGGAAAGGACGCCGGCTTTCTCAAGGGTAACACCGATACTTCAAAGCTGATGGAAACTCTGTGAGGTTCGGCCACAAAACCGGCTCGGTCAGTGAAGAGCTAGCGCTCGTTTCCCCAAGCAAGCTTTCGATTGAGAAGGTATCCAAAAGCTTTCGCAGTCGAGCCGGAACCGTGCTTGCCCTGGATAAGGTAAGCCTGAATGTAGCCGAGGCGGAATTCGTTTGCATTGTCGGTGCGAGCGGTTGTGGAAAATCCACCTTGCTTAACATCATCGCTGGTCTGGAGAAACCAGACAGTGGAACGGTATTGGCCGACGGTAAGCCGGTGACCGGCCCGGGACGCGAACGCCTGGTCATGTTTCAGGAACCGGCCCTGTTTCCCTGGCTCGATGTCCTTGGCAATGTCCTTTTCCCACTAAAACTAAAACCCAACCTCACCAAAAAGGATCGTCGTGATGTGGCAAAGTATTACCTCGAGCTCGTCGATCTAACGAGATTTGAACGCGCAAACATCCACGAACTCTCGGGCGGAATGAAACAACGCGTGGCCCTGGCCCGCGCCCTCGCCCCCAATCCGCGTGTCCTCCTGATGGATGAGCCCTTCGCCGCCCTCGACGCTCTCACCCGGGAGCAACTGTATGGAGATCTCCAGCGCATTTGGAAATCGCGTCGCAAAACCATTGTCTTTGTCACCCACAACGTCCGCGAAGCGGTCTGTCTGGGCGATCGGGTCCTGCTTTTTTCTCCGCATCCGGGACGGGTGCAGGAGGAATTCATCATTGATCTGCCACGCCCACGCGACCTTAACAGCGTCGAACTCGCGAGCTACGCCAGCCGAATTACCCACGCACTCAAGAGCGGTGCCCAATCCGAGGTTGGAACAGCGAAATGAAACGATTCCTCCTGGCCTTTCTTTTTTTCGCCATCCTGATTGCCCTTTGGGACTGGGCTTTTCGCGCGAAAATCTGGTCGCCGGTCTTGTTGCCGGCCCCGCAGCAGGTGGCGGAGTATCTGAAAACAACGGCCGCGGATGGCACTCTGCTAAGCGCTACCGTGATAACCATGCGCCGGTTGCTCATTGGTTATGTTATCGGGCTCATTGGGGGATTGCCGCTCGGGTTGCTAACCGCGCGCTGGAAAGTTTTTCACGATACCATCGGAACCCTGGCGCTCGGCCTGCAAACTTTGCCCAGCGTGTGCTGGGTCCCGCTTGCCCTCTTGTGGTTCGGCCAAACCGAAGCCGCCATGCTTTTTGTCGTCGTCATGGGCACCCTCTGGTCTGTCGTGATCGCCACTGATACGGGGGTGCGCCATGTCCCGCCGATTTACCCGCGGGCCGCTCTGACCATGGGATCAAAGCGTTTGCACATCTGGCTCAAGGTCATACTGCCGGCGGCGCTCCCATTTATCGTTAGCGGAATGAAACAGGGCTGGGCCTTCGCCTGGCGGTCACTGATGGCGGCCGAGATTTTCGTAACCATTCTAACGGGATTTGGACTCGGACAATTGCTTCATTACGGCCGCGAGTTGAGTGCCATGGACCAGGTCATTGGCATCATGCTGGTGATTGTTGTCATCGGGCTGCTGGCCGACAAAATTCTCTTTTCCCCGGTGGAACGTTTCCTTCACCGCCGCTGGGGTACAAACCCATGATCCTGCGACGATCCCATCCCGCCGACAAATTGATCGTGGTCTCGCGTCAGATCACGGTGCAAAACGAGCTTGGGCTTCATGCCCGGCCGGCAGCGGAGTTTGTCCGCGTCGCCAACAGGTTCCGCTCCGAAATCACTTTGATTAAAGACAAGCAACGATTTTCAGCCGCCAGCCTGATCGATGTGCTCCGCGCCAATCTCGACAAGGGCGCCAGCGCCATGCTGGAAGCACGCGGCGCCGACGCCGAGGCCGCGATTGCGCGTCTGGAGAAATTACTGATCGAATTTCGCGACCGGAAAGAGGATTAGGCGAATCTGGCGCTAGCGCAGCGGACGCGCCACCAGGATCCCGGTGTCGGAACTGTAGCGATAAAGATAATCCGAGAGCCGCGAATCAATCACCACTCTTCCGTAGTTATGCGGCGCGGAAGCATGCATGAAGTGGAGAGTTCCATCGGACGTGCGCAATGCCAGGCCGACGTGCGACGTCGAGCGCAGTGAACTGCGGCGGCCATCGCGCGAGACAATGCCGATGATGTCGCCACTGCGCAGTCGCGATTCGATCGCGGCCACGCGGCGCGTGGGAATTTCGTAGAGCGGCCGCGAAGAAACTTGCGCTTCCATATCCGCGAGGGGTCGAAGCAAGCCGCGATTGTGCACAAGGTAGCGATAATGCCGCCAGCCGCTTGTCATTTCCCGGGCCGAATGCGGCACGCTGACACCACCAAGCGAGCGCGTCAGATCAGCAACCAGACCGCGCCGGTCATTGTCGTAAAGCCAATCTTCGAGGTAATGGAGGCGAGAAAGATATTCACCCGTGCATTCCCCGTGGCGATAACGATCCATCTCGATGTAGCGTAACAATTGGGCGGGCGTCCAATTTGTTTCGGGCTCGTCCAGCATCCGTGCGAAGGCGAGAGCGGTTTCGAAAAAGGTCCAGCAATCGAGTCCGGTGAAATTGACCGAGGGCGACTCAATCCGGTCATCGACTTCGAGCGTGTAAAAACGGTAGGGCGTTCCTACCATCGCCTGGCCCACTGCCGCAGTCCGTTCCCCGATCGGCAATGTTTTCCAGTTCCCGGCTTTCGCACGCACTACGAGTTGCTCGAAACGATCCTGCCCTTTGAAAACGGTGCGCATCGGCAAAGTCACCGCGCCACGTGTGTTCCCGCTAATCGCAACCGCTAAAATTAGAATCAAAATCCCGAGACGCATTACAAACTGTTTGGTGAGATTAAATAGAGCGCAAGCTATGCCACTGTATGTTCGTCGACATTTACACATGCGTCGAGGCCGCCGTCGCCGTAGCGTTATCGAGATGCATGACTTGTTCGCCGAAACTGAGAATCTCGAACGCGTTAGCACAGCTGCCCCTCTGGCCACGCGAATGCGCCCGCGCACCCTGGAGGAGTTTGTCGGCCAGGAACATATCCTGGCGCCGGGGAAACTCTTGCGCCGCGCCATCGAAGCCGATCGCCTGCCGTCCTTAATTATATCCGGCCCGCCGGGAAGCGGCAAAACCACTCTGGCGTATGTGGTTGCGGAAATAACTCACTCCGAATTCATCCGCTTAAGCGGAGTCGAAAGTAACGTGGCGGAAATGCGCAAGGTGGTTGCCGCGGCGGCCAATCGGCTTCGAACCGCGGGACGGAAAACCATCGTATTCATCGATGAGATTCACCATTTCAATAAAGCGCAGCAGGATATCCTTCTGCCCGATGTGGAGAGTGGAAATCTGCGGTTAATCGGGGCCACTACTTACAATCCATACTTTTACGTTAACAGCGCGTTGGTCTCGCGTTCGCTGGTTTTCCGACTCGAACCACTCACGGTCGAGCAACTGGAACTATTGATTGATCGCGCCCTCGCCGATTCAGAACGGGGCCTCGGAAAAAATAACGTCAAAATGGACGCTGACGCGCGGCGACATCTGGCAAAGTTGAGCGACGGCGACGCACGCAAATGTTTGAATGCGCTGGAAGTCGGGGTGCTGACAACGCCGCCTCTAGCCGCGGTCGCTGGCCGCGGCCAAACAAAAAAGCAGGGGGGACACGGACAATCCGCCGCCGACGATGACCGCGGCTACAACCAACCGCTGATCCATTTCACTCTGCAGGTCGCGGAAGAAAGCATTCAAAGCAAAGCGGTGGTGTATGACAAGAAAGGCGATGCACATTACGACACCATCAGCGCGTTTATTAAGAGTATGCGCGCATCGGACGACAAAGGCGCGATTTACTGGCTGGCGAAAATGTTGCACGCCGGCGAAGATTTCCGTTTTATCGCGCGCCGCATCGTCATTTTTGCGAGTGAAGATGTCGGGCTGGCGGATCCGCAGGCCCTTCCGCTTGCGATTGCCACGCAACATGCCGTTGAATTCGTTGGAATGCCGGAAGCGCGCATTCCGCTTGCCCATGCTACGGCCTACATGTGCCGGGCGAAAAAGAGCCGCGAAGCATACGAATCGTTAGCCACGGCCAGCGAAGAGATCGAATCCGAGCACACGGCACGGGTGCCCGAGCACCTGAAGAACAAACATTTTCCGGTAAATCCGGAAGGCTAATTTTGATGCACGCGGCTCCCGTGAGTTTGCGCGCAGCAACGGCAGCCATCGCGATCAGCGCATTATGCCTGGGTGGTTGTAGCAAACGGACCCAGCATGACGTTTTCGATTTGCCGTGTGGACCAGGCCGGCTCGTCCTCCACGAAGATCATTTAGCTACATTTGAAACCACCTATATCACATTCGAGCTACGATATATCGAAGGGAAGAACGTTCGCCTGGTCGATAAGGTGAAACCCCGGGCACGCCTCTACCTTGCACCAACCACGGCTCAGCAGCTCCACCATTTCCGAGACAATCGTGCGGAAGATCCCTGGCCAATTTTTGTAAGTCCAAACCGATTTAGTCTCGCTGAATACGAACAGATTCGTCAGACCCTGGAATCAAACCTTGCACTCATCGATGAGGCGGTGAATCGGCCACGGGAGCCGCTTGAATATTTTCGGGAAGATCGCAAACCAATGATCAGCTCGATTCGTTACATCGACTATGACGGTTTGCGCCACACCTACGCAGGCCCAGGCAAACACACCAATCTTACGGTTGAACCAGATGGCGCTGTGTGGCTAGGGCAGGCATGGGGCGCCGGCGGAACAAGTAGAACTCTTATCGGTTTTGCAAACGAAAAGCGGGTAGTGCTTGCTCCCTATGGTTCCAGGCTAACGCAAACAAGCGACGGCAAAAACATCTACACGCAGGCTAATGTCCAACAATGGAAAGCAAAGGACGGACACGCAATATTCGATGATTTTGAAGTGAAAGTATCACCGAGTGAGGCCGAATTCGATGTTGCGATGTCCGAACGGAGGAAAAACACAACCGAAGCGCGTTAAAAAGGAATCATCATTGGCGGTGCACCTACATCCACGCTTACGCGATTGGTTCTTCGCCAGGTTTCCGGCATTCACCCACGCGCAGTTGCTCTGCGTTCCTTCTGTCCTAAAAGGCGAATCGATCCTTCTCACCTCTCCCACCGGTAGCGGGAAGACCCTCGCCGGATTCCTCGGTGTTTTTGATTCGCTTCTCCGAGAACTTGACTCCGGCAGTCTGAAGCCGGGCGTGCGCTGCATCTATGTTTCCCCACTGCGTGCGCTCGCCTACGACATCGAGAAAAACTTGCGCGCACCTATTGCCGGCATGGGCCTGGAAAAGGAACTCCGCATTCACTTGCGGACCGGCGATACCACGGCGACCGAGCGCACCAAATTTCGCAACCAGCCATCTCCCTTTCTCGTCACGACGCCCGAATCGCTCGCCATTTTGCTGGCACAGGAAAGTTACGCACAACATCTCGCCAAGACGGAGTTCGTGATCGTCGATGAATTACATTCCTTCGCCGGCAACAAACGCGGCGCGGACCTGAGCATTTCCCTCGAGCGACTCGAAGCGATCTGTAGCGGCGGCCGTGTCGGCCGCACCAGTCCGGAGCGCAAATCCGTCTCGCGCTTCGCACAGCGAAGCGGCTACAGCCCGAAAAACAACCTTTGTCGGATCGGCCTCTCCGCTACGGCTGCGCCGCTTGACTTGCTCGCCGCATTTCTTGTCGGCATGGGCCGCAAATGCCGCATCGCCGAAGCGCGTATCGAGAAAGAACAAATCGTAGACGTTTTTTCTCCAATCCGGCGCGATCCGTATCCACCATCCGGCTACACCGGTACGCGTCTTTATGCGGAGTTGTCGCAACTGATTCGCTCGCGCCAGTCGGTCATTGTCTTCACCAATGTCCGATCGGCCGCGGAACAAATCGGACTGCGATTGCGCGAGCACCTTCCGGAACTGGCTGACGCGATTGAGATTCACCATGCTTCACTTGATCGGAGCGTTCGCCTCGCGGTTGAAGATCGCTTGAAGAATGGCGAACTGCGGGCCGTCGTTTGCTCGACCAGTCTCGAGCTTGGAATTGATATTGGCGCAGTCGATCTGGTCGTCATGGTGGCGACGCCGAAAGGCGTCTCGCGCGCCATCCAGCGTATCGGCCGGTCAGGGCATTCGCTAAACAAGAGCAGCCACGGCATTCTCGTCGCCACCAACGTCAACGACCTCGTGGAAGCGACGGTCACGGCAAAGCTTGTGCGCGAGCGCGCCCTCGATCCGATCAAAATTTTGGAAAAGCCTTTTGATGTCGTCGCCCAGCATATTGTCGGCATTGTCGCGCTGGCGCCGGCGTCAGCCGACTCCATCTATCACCTGATCACGCGAGCGCGACCATTTCACGACCTCAGCCACGAGGAGTTCGATCGAGTGTTGCAATACCTGGAGGGCGGGGGCGAAGCCCTGGCGCAACAATATCGTGGCGTTTTTGGGAAAATCTCCATCGGCGATGATGGAATCGTTGCTCTGGCAAACAAGCGTGTGGCGCGCGAATTCCTGATCAACATCGGGACGATCGTTTCCGAAGGATTTGTCGACGTCATGTTGAAGCGGCGCCGGCTTGGCTCGGTTGAAGAAGGTTTCATCAAGGGCCTGCAAATCGGCGATCTCTTCGTGCTCGGCGGCCGGGTCCTGCGATTGATCGATACCGGAGTGCAGGAGGCGTTTGTTGAACGGGCGGACGGCCAATTGCCGACTATTCCGCGCTGGAACGCGGCCAAAATGCCCCTGACCTCGGGAGTAGCCCGGGCCGTGCGAGAACTACGCGCCGATTTGGCCGACCACTTGCGTCAGGAAACAAACGACGCGGTGAGTGTAGATTGGCTGGTCGAGCATTACCAAATCTCGTTAGCGAATGCTCAAGCTATGGTGGAACAATTTCGCACACAACTCGCTATCTCCGACGTGCCGACCGGCGATTCCATGCTGATTGAACTGTATCGTGACGAAGATTTCTCCCATTACTTTTTTCACGCCCTGATTGGCCGCAGTGCCAACGACGCGCTTTCCCGCATCGTCGCCTGGCGAATGAAGAATCGAAGTGGCGGTAATGCACTCGTCACGCTCGACGACTCCGGATTCCTGCTCACGCTTCGCCGGTTCCAGGAATTAACGTTGGAAGATTGGCGGGTCTGTTTCGAGCGCGAAGGCGCGGAAGAAGATCTGCGGCTGGCTATGCGCGGATCGGAATTGGTAAAGTGGCAATTCCGCGGCGTCGCTCAAACCGGACTGATGGTGCCGCGCAATTACCCAGGTCAAAAGCGCGCCCGCAGACAAATGCATTGGAGCACGGAAACGATTTTTCGTGTGCTCGAGACCCACGAGCCGAATCATCCACTGCTGGAGGAAGCATACCGCCAGGCCAGCCAGATTTTTCTCGATGCTGAAGAAGGCAATGCTTTTCTCGACCGCGTGCAACACTTCGACTGGCAACTGCGCGAGCTGCCGGCGGTCTCGCCATTTTCCTTCCCGATTTACGCCAGCAAAATTAAAGAGACGATGATGCTGGAGGATCCGGCGCTGGCGGTCGAACGAATTTATCGTGAGCTCTACGCCCGCGTCCGTCAAGTTGCCTTGCCTAACGAGAATTGGACCGAGCTGGCGACGCAATGACCACATTTAAAGACCATTTCTCGGGACACGCCGCTGATTACGCAAAGTTTCGGCCGAATTATCCTCCTAAACTATTCGACCATCTCGCTTCAATTTCACCAGAGCGCGAACTGGCGTGGGATTGCGCGACTGGGAGCGGGCAGGCGGCAGTCGGGCTGGCTGAGCATTTCGCCAAGGTAATCGCGACGGATGCGAGCGCGCCGCAAATCGAAAGCGCGCAACGTCACCCGGGCATCAGCTACCGGGTCGCTCCGTCGGAAGCGAGTGGAATCGATCCAGATTCAATAGACCTGATCCTTGTCGCCCAGGCGTTGCATTGGTTCGATATGGATCAGTTTTTCACGGAGGCAAAACGGGTGTCAAAGGAAAGCGGGATTCTGGCGGTCTCGACTTACACACACGCAAGCGTCAATCCTGAAATCGACGAAATTCTTTCGAAGTTTTACCGCGAAACAACCGGTCCCTATTGGCCGCCAGAGCGCGATCTGGTTGAAACTAATTTTGAGAGCATCCGCTTTCCATTTGCTGAACTGGCATCGCATCAGTTCGAGATGTGCCAGCAATGGAATCTTGCTCAGCTGACGGGGTATCTTCGGACGTGGTCAGCTACGAAAGAGTTTATCGCGGTCGCGCGGGTTTGACCCAGTCGATTCGCTCATGCAGGAGTTAGGGAGCGTTTGGCACGATCGGGAGCATGCACGCCAGGTAACCTGGCCGCTGAAACTGCGAACATTTCGAGTCCAATCAGGAGCGTGAACAACTGCAGGAATAACGATATATACCAAAAAGGAAAGAGGCGGGCCTTTCGACCCGCCCCTCCCCTGTCTTTGAGCAGCTTCTCCTTAGCTATTGCTCTGTGACACAACTAAACTCAGTTGCTCTTGTTTTGAGAGACTACTTCGTTCAACTTGAAGATCGGTAGGAACATCGCGATCACGATTCCGCCGACGATTACGCCGAGGAAAACGATCAAAAGTGGTTCAATCAGCGAAGTGAGGGCGTCCAGCATCGCTTCAATTTCTTCGTCCCAGAAATCGGCCATTTTCTCCAGCATGGTGTCGATCTTACCGGTGGCTTCGCCCGCCGCGACCATGCGCAGGAGCATAGGCGGGAAGATGGTCTTCCGTGAAAGTGCAACCGAAAGAGTGTCGCCCTTCTCCACGTCGGCGCCGACTTCTTTGATGCTGGTTTCGACAACGTGATTGCCAGACGAACCGCCCACGATGTCGAGGACTTCGAGGATCGGAACGCCGCTACGGATCAATTGCGCGAAGGTACGGGCAAAGCGAGACATGCAAATCTTATGAACAAGCGGGCCGAAAACCGGGAGCTTGAGTTTCCAACGATCCCACAGCTGTTTGCCACGGGTCGATCGCAAAAAAGTGCGAACACCGAAAATCGAACCGCCAATACCGAGGATGAGGAAGTACCATTGCCCACGAACAAAGTCACTGACATCAATCAGGAATTGAGTCGGCGCGGGAAGCTTGGCTCCGAAGTCCGCGAAAATTTCCCCGAAGATCGGGACAACGCGCACGATCAGAAACGTGGTAATGGCGAAGGCAATGCAGACCACGATGACCGGATAGGTCATCGCCGATTTGACTTTCTTGCGCAGTCGGGCGCTCGCTTCAAGGAAGCCGGCGAGACGGTCAAGAATTTCGGCCAGCAAACCACCGTGTTCACCCGCTTTCACCATGCTTATAAAAAGCCGATTGAAGACACGTGGATGCTTGGCTAACGATTCATTGAAAGTTTCTCCACCTTGGACTCGTGCGGTAATGTCGCTAATGACGGCGCGCAGCGCGCGTTGCCGTTTTGGATCAGCCTGTTCGTACAAGGCGGTCAGAGCTTGCACCAGGGAAATACCGGCCTCGACCATGGTCGAGAGCTGCCGGGTGAAGAGAACGAGATCGGTCTCTTTCACGGTAGTGGACTGCCGCCGCGACTGGCTGGCAGTCGCTTTTCGCTGCAGAGAAAGCACCATCAGACCGCGACTCATCAAACTGGTCACGGCGTTGTCTTCGTTGAGAGCTTCCTGGACACCGGAAACGATGCGTCCCGCGGCGTCACGCGCTTGGTAGGAGAATGTGATCATAAGATAGGTAATTATAAAAATCGTAGCAGCTACAGTGCCAGTGAGCCCCTCGTTCGTTCTCTTAAACTCGGTTTAGCCACAAATGTAAGTGATTAATCACTGGGTATTTGCGTGATGGAATTTTGCCGTGTCTCCACTGCCTTCGCCATCTGGTATACTTACGATCCAACCGTCAAGGCGGATCTCTTTTCCACTGCCCTTTCAGCAAGAAACGAGCTTACCGTTGTCGACCCCATCGCTTTGCCCGCCCCATACCGCACCGAACTCGATGCGCTCGGACGCGTCGCCATTATCATTGTCACGAATGCGAACCATTTGCGCGACACACTGAATTTTTCCCACTCCGCTTCCATTTTTGCCCCGTCTGAGTTAAACGGCGAATTAACCCATAACCACGCGTTGTCCGATGGTCTTCAGGTCGGACCATTCCGAGCCATCAAGATCGATGGCGCCGCGGACGGCGAGTTCGCGCTTTATCATCCGGATGATGGCGGCACACTGATCGTTGGCGATGCGCTCATCAATTTTGAACCTCATGGCTTTGACCTTTTGCCCCAAAAATATTGCACCAACCAAAAACGAATGACTCGCTCGTTGCGCCGCCTTCTCGATCTCGATTTCAATCGCATTTTTTTCGCGCATGGAAATCCCATCGTTACTCGTGCACGTGAGCGACTCGCGTCATTACTTCCTTCATGAACGAGCAGGAAGTGCTGCACAATTTCGCAGTCGCTCAAAACCGCGGCAGCGCGTTCGCACGCTTTCTTCGACTGATCCGGTTTTCCCACACGATTTTTGCGCTGCCTTTTGCTCTTGCGGCGCTGGTTGTAGCGGCGAATGGACGACCCGACCTCAGAATCTTGCTTTTGGTGTTGGCATGTATGGTCACTGCTCGAACTGCGGCAATGCTCTTCAACCGTTTGGTCGATTGGGAAATCGATCAGCGCAATCCGAGGACCGCGACCCGGCATCTTCTCGCAACCAAGCCCGTGGTGTTGATTTCGCTCGTTCTTAGCAGTGCGTTGTTTGTTTTCTTTGCGGCAAACATCAATCGCCTCACTTTCGTGCTTTCACCCGTGGCGCTCGGTTTCATTTTTCTCTACTCGCTCACCAAACATTTCACTGACGCGACACATTTCTTTCTCGGCTTCGCGCTTGGTATTGCGCCGGTCGCCGCCTGGATTGCGCAAACCGGTCGGATACAATTACCGCCGCTGATTCTTGCCTTCGGCGTCGTCTGCTGGGTTAGCGGGTTTGATTTGATTTACGCGACGCAAGATCACGATTTCGATCGCCAAGAGGGCTTGCATTCGCTCGTCGTTCGGCTCGGTCTCGCAGCCACCCTCCGAGTTGCGCAATTTCTCCATCTTTTAATGCTGATGGCACTGATTGGTTTCGGGATAATCGCGAAGCTCGGTCCAGTTTACTTCACCTCGATGGTTCCAATCGCAGCGACGCTCATCTACGAGCACCGCAGCGCGGGCGCGCTCGACGATATTATTTCGATCAACCGCGCCTTCTTCAATTCGAATGCGTTCGTGAGCGGGGTGTTTCTCGCAGCCGTCTGCGCCGATCGGCTACTGTAGCCGCCGTCGCTGGCCGCAGTTTCCTGCTATTGCAATCGCTCAGCTGCGGCCGTCGACCGCGGCTACAAGGTGATCACATCGCGTTTAGCATCGCAACGCGCGGCTCGTGTCGTCCGCCTTCGAAGTCTGTCGTCAACCACGTCCGCACAATCTCCAGCGCGAGACCTTCTTCGATCAATCGTTCACCGAGCGAAAGCACGTTGGCATCGTTGTGCCGACGCGAAAGTCGCGCGCTTTCCAAACTCCAGCACAACGCGCAACGCACGCCATGCACTTTGTTCGCCACCATCGCTTCGCCGTTCCCCGAGCCGCCGAAAACGATTCCATGGTCGCACTCGCCTCGCGCGACTGCTTCCGCTGCCGGCCGAATAAACAATGGATAATCTACCGGCGGGTCCGCTGCAAAAGTTCCGACATCTTTCACCTCATGTCCCAGTTCGCCCAGCAAGGCTTTGACCTTTTCCTTCAATTTGAAACCGGCGTGATCGGATCCGAGCGAAATTTTCATCGCCCTGTTTAAGCGGATGTCTCGCTGCCATGCAACCGCGCGAGCTGTTCCCAGATTTCTTTCTCGCGTTCAGTTAATTTTTTTGGGAGCGCAATTTGCACTACCACATACAAGTCGCCGCGTTGACCCGAAACACCGGGCAGGCCGCGCTCGCGTAAACGAAACCGTTGTCCGCCTTGCGTCCCCGGCGGCAATTTCAAACGCGCGTGCCCTTCCAAAGTAGGCACAATCAGGTGATCGCCCAGCACCGCCTGCCACGGCGCGATTTTCACCTCGTGCACGAGATCGCTACCTTCCACCGAAAAATCCGGATGTCGCGCCAGGCGCACGCGCAAAAACAAGTCCCCGCTTTTCCCGCCGCCCTCGCCCGCTTCGCCCTGGCCCGCGAGACGAATGCGTTGTCCTTCACGCACACCGCGCGGAATTTTTACCTGATACGTTTCGGTTTTCTTCGAACCAGCGCGTCGCAACGAAACCTGTCGCTTCGAACCATGGTATGCTTCCTCCAGTGTCACCATGATATCGGCTTCGACATCGTTTCCGCGTTCCGCCATCGTCTCCCGTTGACCAAATCCCCCGAAGGCCGAGCGGCCGCGACCGCCACCGAAAAAGGCTTCAAAGAAATCGCTGAAACCAGTGCCGCCAAATTCAAACTCGACGCCGCCATTTTCTCCGGAACCCCAGCGGACTCCGCCGCCCGGTTGACCTGCGCCCCATTGCGGCGGTGGCTGAAAGCCGCCAGGCTGATTCCAATGCTCGCCCAACTGGTCGTATTTTCGGCGTTTCTCCGGGTCGCCTAGAACTTCGTAAGCTTCATTGATCTGCTTAAATTTTTCCTCCGCTGTCTTTTTATCCTTGGCGACATCCGGATGGTATTTGCGCGCGAGTTTACGAAAGGCAGACCGGATCTCGTCTTCGCTCGCGGTCTTCGACACGCCGAGCGTCTCGTAATAATCACGAAATTGCACTGCCATCGCATTTGAATGTCATCGCGGCGTCCGCATTCGCAACTTTCTGTGTACACCTACCAGGTCATCCCGAGCGGAGTCGAGGGATCCCCGTCGCGTCACTATTAAGCACGGATTCGCGCCACCTCGACTGAATCTCGCCCTACCAGATGTTTCATGCGAAATTAACCTGTGCCTGAGTTCGGAAAATTGCTCGCCATTATTGGGTTCTTTATCGTCATTCTTGGCGTTCTGCTTTGGACTGGCATCGGTGCGGGCTGGCTGGGACGTTTGCCCGGCGACATCCGGGTCGAACGAGGAAACAGCGCTTTCTATTTCCCAATCGTTACCTGCATCATCATCAGCATCGTCCTAAGTGTGATCTTTTCGCTCTTTCGCAGGTAATCGGCGATTGAACCGCACAGAACCCGACCGCATCCTCCCCGGAATGCGGAAGTCTGAGCGGCGAACATTATTGCAGAATCATGTCGCCCGTCTGCGCCGCTGCCGGCGTTGTCCACGGGTCATTCCGCCGCCGGTCTCCGGCGGCGCGATTGTTAGCGAGGTGATGATAATCGGCCAGGCGCCTGGTGTGCGCGAGCCGACCTTGAAGCGGCCGTTCGCGCATACCGCCGGGAAAACTCTCTTTCGCTGGTTTGAGGAATTTTGTGGACTTGCCGAAACGACAATGCGCGCCCGCATTTATTTTGCCGCAGTCATTCGCTGTTTCCCGGGCAAAGCACGTGGCGGAAGCGATCGTTTACCGGCTAGCGATGAAATTCTAAATTGCTCTGGTTGGATGGAAGCCGAATTCGAAATTCTACGACCGCGTCTTGTCATTCCCGTTGGCCGGCTAGCCATAATGCAATTTATCGACTGCGAGAAGCTCGAGGCCGTAATTGGTCGTTCATTTCTCGTTAACCGTGAGGCCGTGACTTTCGACTTGATCCCATTGCCGCATCCGAGCGGCGTATCACCCTGGCACAAAATTTCGCCGGGCCGCGAGCTGCTGATTCGGGCGATGAAGAAGATCGCGTGTCATCCCGCAATTGGAAATCTCACACGAAGTTCGCAAAGATCACAACGATAGGGAAGATTTGTCTCCCTTTGCGTCCGTTGTGGACTTTGTGCGAGTATTGCGGCGATGACTGCGCAAATTCGCGTTACGGTCTGGGGCGAAAACGTGCACGAGCGCGAGAACCCAATTGTCGCCGAGATTTACCCCAATGGAATGCACCGCACCATTGCTGACGCCATTTCAGAAGACGGCGATTGCAAAGTCCGGACCGCGACGCTGCATGATCCGGAACATGGATTGACCGCCGACATTCTCGAAAGCACCGATGTCCTTGTCTGGTGGGGACACGCTGCCCATGGCAAAGTCACTGACGAAGTAGTCGAGCGCGTTCTGGCGCGAGTTTGGCAGGGAATGGGATTCATCGCGCTGCACTCATCGCACTATTCGAAGCCGTTCATGCGCTTGATGGGCACAAGCTGCTCAATCATTTGGCGCGAGGCAGGCGAAAAGGAGCGACTTTGGGTCTGCAACCCGGCGCATCCGATCGCGCGTGGGATTGATCGTTATTTCGAAATCGAAAATGTGGAGATGTACGGCGAACCATTCGCGGTGCCGGCACCAGAGGAGATTGTTTTCATTTCCTGGTTTGAAGGCGGCGAAGTTTTCCGCTCCGGTTGCACCTGGAAACGCGGCAACGGCAAAATCTTTTACTTCCGGCCCGGCCACGAAGCCTATCCAATCTATTATAATAAGAATGTCCGGCTCGTTCTGCGAAATGCGGTGCGCTGGGCCGTGGGGGACGGCGTGAAATGGATCGATCGCTGCCCGCGTATCGATATCGAGGACGCGCCGGAAAAAATCACCATGAAAGGCCCGTCCATTCACAAGAAAGGCGAAGCCGGCATTCGCTAGTTCGTTGGAGTATTTATGGAAGAAAACAAAATACCAACACGCGCTGATATCCCGGACTCTGACAAGTGGGACCTGACCTATTTGTTCGTCGACCCGAGCAAGTGGAATGAGGACGTGGAGTGGATCACGCGAACCTATCCGGATGTTTCGGAGTGGAAGGGCCGTGTCGGAGAATCGGCAAAAACTCTGGCGGAAGTGCTCGAGTTTGAAAAGCAGCTCGATTTGAAAATCGAGCGCGTTTATCACTTCGCTTCGCTGCAACTGGCGGAAGACAGCGCGAACAATGATTATCTCGCGCGTTTTGGACAGTTGCAGAATCTAATGACGAAATTGGCGGAAGCTTCCGCTTTTGTCGTGCCGGAAATTCAGGCGATTGACGACGGACGCTGGCAACAATTCATCGCCGATCCAGCCTTGAAAGAGTGGAAGATTGCGCTCCACAAAATTCGCCGGATGCGGCCGCATATCTTGAGCGAGCGTGAGGAACGCCTCCTCGCCCTCGGTGCCGCTGCCCTCGATGGTTATGACGACGCCTTCTCGCAGTTGACTAATGTGGACATGAAATTCGGGGCGCTGGTCGACGTCGATGGGCGGGAGAAACCGCTCACGCAAAGCACCTACAGTTCGTTCCTGCTGAAACGCGATCGCGGGCTGAGAGAGCGCGCTTTCAAGCAATTCTACGACGAATTCCAGGATCATCGGTTTACTCTTGCATCCGATCTCTCGTACTCAGTGAAAGCAGACGTCTTTCGCGCGCGCGCCCGAAACTTTCCCAGCGCGCTGGAAGCATCGTTGTTCAAAGATGATGTCCCGGTTGCAGTTTACGATGGCCTGATCAAGGCCGTGCGCGAAGGCATTCCGGCGCTCCTGCGGTATTATCAGCTGAGGCGGCGGGTTCTCGGCCTCGACGAGCTTCATTCCTACGACACCTACGTCCCGTTAGTTCAAGAAATCGAAACCCACATCACTTTCGACGAAGCAATCGACAAGGTCATCGCATCGCTTGCGCCGCTCGGCGATGAATACTCGCGTGCGCTGGCCGATGGCTTGCACGGCCGCTGGTGCGATCGTTACGAGACGAAGGGAAAACGCAGTGGCGCCTTCTCCTCCAGCAGCTACCACGCGCCGCCGTATATCCTGATGAATTACAAGGAGGACGTGTTCGCCGACGTTTATACGCTCGCACACGAGGCCGGGCACTCGATGCACTCCTGGTTCGCCACCAGATCGCAGCTCTTTCAGGATTATGATTACCCGATCTTTCTGGCTGAGGTTGCGAGCACTTTTAACGAAGAACTCCTCACCCATTTCCTTTTGGAACAAACGAGCGATCCGAAAATGCGCGCCTACATCATCAATCGGCAGATCGATGACATTCGCGGGACGCTTTATCGCCAAACCATGTTCGCCGAGTTCGAGAAAGCGATTCATGCCATCGAAGAAGCCGGTGGCGCCTTGACCCTCGACGTTTTCAAGAGCGAGTATCGCAAATTACTCGATGCCTATTTTGGCGATGCCGTTGTTATCGACGCCGCGCTGGAGCTCGAATGTTTGCGAATTCCGCATTTTTACAGCGCCTTCTACGTTTACAAATACGCCACCGGACTTTCCGCGGCCGTGGCTCTCTCTCAGCGCGTCCTTAGCCACGAATCAAACGCGGTTGAAAATTATCTCGGCTTTCTTAAATCGGGCGGATCGAAGTTCCCGCTGGCAACATTGCGCAATGCCGGGGTCGATATGACCACCGCTGAGCCGATCCAGCGCACGATCGCGTTATTTGAAAAACGGCTAGGCGAATTGGAAGCGCTTCTCTAGGTGGGTTGCTCGCGTGCCACCAACGGGAGGCGACGCTACGATTTTTTCTGGGGAGCGCACGCGCCGCGCGTGCTACGCCAGTCCGGCTCGGACTTTCGGCGCCTGGCCAAAATGCTTCTGTTGTGTTAAAACAAAAGAGTCGTTGGCGAGGCGCCAACGACCGCACGCGAGGTGCATGCGCTCCCCAGAGAAGATAAGCCGCGCATGACTTCTCGGCGGGGACCAGCTCCTGCAAGGGCCGCTCCGTTAGCTCTCTATATATAGGAGACCACGCAGCCCCCTTGCTTTTTCAATTGTCAAGCGGGCTTGGCGGCTACGGCAATTACGGTTTTTTGGCAAGCGGGATGCTTATGCTCAATGGCGTGAACGTAGACTTCCAACGACAGTTCCGCGCAGCTTGTGGTTATGCCGAACTCGGCATGACGACTGAATCAATCGCGGAACTGAATGTAATCGATGACGAACATCAGGGGCGCCCGGAAGTCCTTCAGTTGCGTCTGCACCATCTGATGCGGAAAAAGCAGTGGACGCGTGCCCTGACGATTAGCCGCCGGCTTTGTCGCGCCGCGCCCCAAGCCAGCGCCGGATTTCTGCATGCTGGTTTTTGTTTGCACCAGATCGGCAAAACCAAAGAGGCAAAGGAAATTTTGCTACGAGGACCGACGGCGCTGCTGAAGGAACCGATTTACTACTACAACATGGGTTGCTACGAAGTTTTGCTCGGCAACCTGAAAGATGCGCGGGTGCATTTGCAGATTAGCTTCAAAATGGATTCGTCGTTTCGCGACCTTGCGAAGCGCGATCCAGATTTGAAACCCCTTCATTCGACTCTGTAACCTGTGGTGGCAGCCGTGTCGGCTGCCCGGAAAGAAATTGCAGGCGTCACGCCTGCCGCTACAGGGTCGATGTGAAATTGCATGCGGAGACTTTGCGCGAACGAATTGAGCCGCTCTTTCGTGAGAACTTTTCGCGCTTTGGCGAGTTAGGCGCAGCCGTCTCCATCTGGCAAAACGGCGAACCGATACTCGATCTGCACGGGGGATTTCGCGACCGAAAACGAGAGCAACCCTGGAACGACGACACGATCGCGCTGGTCTGGTCGGCAACCAAAGGAATCGGTAGCGCGTGTTTGCTTCACGCGCTCCAGGAGAACAAAATCAAAATCGAACGGCGCGTTTCGGAATTCTGGCCGGAATTTGGGCAGAACGGGAAGATGGATATCACCCTCGCGCAATTGCTTTCGCATTCTGCCGGCATCTGTGCGCTAGATCAAAAGGCCGAGGTCACTGATTATCCCGCCGTTATTCGGGCGCTGGAAAAGCAGGGATCGCTCTGGCCACCCGGCAGCGCGCATGGGTATCATGCGCGTACTTTCGGATTCCTGATCGACGAGCTCACCCGCAGAATTGGTGGAACTTCAATTTCCAAGTATTGGCGAACAATTTTCGCTGAGCCGCTTTCGCTCGATTTCTGGATCGGTCTGCCTGAAGAACTGAATTTTAGGTGCGCCACCATTTACCCGGCGAAGGCTGGCCGCCTGCCGGAGCCGAAATACCGCTTGTCCGGCTCGGACCGCCCGTCCGGCTCGGACTTCTATCGCGACCTGGTTAAGCCCGGTACTCTGCAGCGAAAAACATTTACATCACCTTATGGATTAAATGCCGTGAGCGACATGAACAAACCGGCGAATCGGGCGTGCGATTTTGTTTCGTTTGGCGGAATCGGCAGCGCGTCGGCTTTGGCAAAATTTTATGCAATGCTCGCGAATGGCGGCGAAATCGGCGGCCGCAGATTCTTTGGCAACGATAGCATCAAACTAATGACGACAACGATCAGCGACGAACTCGATCGCGTTTTTGAAATCCCGACTGCTTTTTCCGCAGGTTTCATGAAAGATTCGGCCAGCGTGCGTCGCAAAATTTTCGGCCCATCCACAAATGCCTTCGGGCACCCCGGCGCCGGTGGAAGCCATGCCTTTGCCGACCCGGAAAACAAAATCAGTTTTGCGTATGTGATGAACCAAATGGAGAAATCCGTGTTGCCTAACGAGAAATCGCTGCGGCTGGTGGATGCGATGTATACCGGGTAGCTCGTCATCCCGAGCGTAGCGAAGCAGAGCCGAGGGATCCCGGAGCGTTACCTTAAAGCCTGCTCAACGGGATCCCTCGACTAGCGCTCGGGATGACCGAGTCTATTGACCCATTACCGTCACCACAATTTTCCGGCGGTGCGAAGCGCGCCGATGCTCGAAAAGGAAGATACCCTGCCACGTGCCTAGCTGGATTCGTCCATCCACAATCGGAATAGTCTCGCTTGTCCGGGTTAGGACCATGCGAATGTGCGATGGCATGTCATCGGCGCCTTCCGCGTCATGTTCGAAATAATCGGCATTCTCCGGGACCAACCGATCGAAGAATTCCTCCAGATCGCGTCGTGCCGTCGGATCCGCATTCTCCATCACGATCAGGCTGCAACTGGTGTGCTGCGTAAAAACCGTGACGACGCCATTTTCAACTTCGCTTTCGCGTACGATGGCTTCGATTTTATCGGTGATCTCGTAAGTGCCCTTGCCCGACGCGGTGATGGTAAAGTTTTTGGTGAGGACGCGCACGTGCCAATCTTCGCATGACACGGGAGCAGGCAAATGACGAAATCCGAATGCCGGATGGAAGATGGGCATCCTTGCCTGTCCGGAGGACGGGCATCTCGCCCATCGACAACGATTAGCACGACAAGCTAGAAGCTTGTCGGCCGAGTCAGGCTGGAAGCCTAACCTCCCTTGAAGCTTCGTCATTCGTCATTTCGTTAGGTTCCTGGGGCGTGTCATGAGCACACGCCTTTGCTCGACTTTGCTCGTGAACCAACGGAGACTTTCTGGCATGCAGGCCGATCTCGACCGTGTGCTATTCGATGAAGCCACGATCTTGCACAGACTCGACGAACTCGCCATGCAGATATCCGCAGACTATCGCGATCGCGAACTAACCGTGATCGCGATTCTCAACGGCAGTTTGATGTTCATGGCCGATTTGTTGCGGCGCATCCCATTGCCGCTGAGGCTCGATTGCCTGAGCGTGGCCAGTTACCACGGCGGATTACAAACCAGCGGCGAAGTCATTTTCCGCCAAATCGCGCAGCCCGACCTCGCAGGTCGCGATATCCTGCTGCTCGACGATATTCTCGACAGCGGAACCACCATCAACGCCATCCGTGAAAAATTGCAGACTGCCTCTCCGAAAAGTATTCGCGTTTGCGTTTTGCTGCGGAAAATCAAAGAGCGAGCGTGTCCAATTGAAGCAGATTATGTCGGCTTCGACATTGCCGATGAATTTGTTGTCGGCTACGGCCTGGATTATGGCGAAGGCTATCGCAATCTCCCCTGCATCGGCGTTTTGAAGAAGGAATTAATGGCGTGATAAAAGTACGGGCGGAATTTTATTCCGTAGTAAAGGAAATCGTCGACGCGTCTGCGTTCGAACTGTCCCTGCCGAAGAATGCGACCGTGAATGATCTTTTTGAACGCTTAAAAAGAAGTTATCCGAAGCTGCGGGATTTTGAAAAGAGCATACTCTTTGGAATCGGCGTCGAATTCGTCGATCGCAATCACGGATTGGAGGACGGCGACACCGTCGCCATCATGCCGCCGGTGCAGGGCGGGTGACATGTGTCGATAGACCGAATCAAGCCCCCGGGGGCAGCTAATATGAGACAAAAGTTGCTGCTAACACTGTTTAACATGCTTGGAGATGCCCTTATCTCCCTGTCCGTCTCTGCCAATCAGGAGACTATCCCGTCTCTTGACAAGAACGATCTTGTCGGGACTTGGCAGGCTCTCATGGGGCAACGCTCGCCAACGCTGTTCCATATGGAGATTAACGCAACTGGCGACTCGTATTTGGTGCAGGTTCGACGTCTGCTTTCGTCCGAAGTTAGGGATGGCGTTGTGAGACTCCGTTTCGAGGCAACGCAGTCCAAGGAACTCAGAGAGGTGATGCTCTACGACGTCTGGATCATCGGAACGGGAAACGCTCTAGCCATCGAGGCGCAGTTGTATAATGGGAAAGATCCACCTGCGGGGCCGCCTTCTGCCGAGCATTACAACATTACTTTTATCAAAGGGCCGTGGACGAGAGCTGTGGCAGACGCGTCACGCACCGCAGAGAAGAGGATCTCAGATCTCGCTGGAGTGGAGTCCGGCACCGGCATCGAAGGCGTCATTACGGCCGGTCCGGTGCCGGGCGGGGAGGATTCGTTGCCATTGCACAATGGTACATTCATCGTCGAGAACCAGAAGGAGACTGTTGCATCCTTCACGACTGATCATCAGGGCCGGTTTCGTGTCTCGTTAAAGCCGGGTCACTACAGCGTTTGGATAATGGGGAAGAAAAACGGTCCGTTCGGAGTCGACGTCGCAGCTGGTCAAATGACCAAAGTGAAATGGCGGCTCGACACCGGGATCAGGTAGCGCCTGGTCAGCTATTAGTCGCGGAAATTTTTGAAGCTGGTTGCGACTTTGAAATCTTTACCGCGGACAAACTGAATTACACTTTGTAATTCGTCCTTCTTTTTTCCGGTGACGCGAATTTGGCGGTCTTGCAGCGCGCTTTGCACTTTGAAGCCGGCTTCCTTGATCGCCTTGATAATCTCTTTTGCTTTTTCGCCTTCGAGGCCTTGTCGAATTTTGAGTTCCTGACGCGCGTGGCCCAGCGGTGAGATATCGGGCTCCGCGTGCTCGATGTTGCGCAGGTCAACGCTGCGTTTTGCCAGCTTGCCTATCACAATTTCGCGCAACCCACGGAGGCGATTGGCATCCTCAGCGGTGAGAGTGATCTTGTCTTTCTCATGAATGATCTCTGCTGCACTACCTTTGAAATCGAATCGTGTGGCTAATTCTTTGCGCGCCTGATTGAGCGCGTTGTCGATTTCCTGTTTGTCTACTTCCGAGACGATATCGAATGACGGCATGATTTGATTTCTGATTTTTGATTGCTGATTTCTGAATTAAGCATCTGCCGCACCTTCGCATCCTCGCCAAGCGACTTTTTGCAGAGGACGCCGACGATCGCACAATTATTGGAGGGAGGAGCTCTGCGAACCCGGCGTTGCAGTGCTCCGCCCTCCATTACGAGCAACGGGCAAGATGCCCGTTGGCCCCACAGGCGAGACGCCTGTGCTACTGCTATTATTCAAAGCGAAGAGCGATAACGGGGTCGATTTTGAGGGCGCGACGCGCCGGGAAATAGCAGGCCGCGAACGCGGCGGCACCGAGTAACACCGTGACGCCGCTGAAAATCAACGGATCGCTCGGATTCACTCCGTAAAGAAGGGTGCTTGCCAGTCGGGTCGAACTAAAAGCCGCAATTAAACCGATGACCAAACCGATTGCCGCCAACAACATGCCCTGCCGCAAGACCAGCCCAAGCACCTCGCTGCCTTGGGCGCCCAATGCCATGCGAATACCCAGTTCGCGTGTTCGCTGACTCACCGAGTACGCCATCACTCCGTAAACTCCGACCGAGGCCAGCACGAGCGCGAGCAATCCCAAACTGCCGAGCAAAATCGCGCCCATCCACGATGGCCAAAGCGCAAAGGCGAGGTGCTGCGTCACGGTCTTTTCATAGGTGATGGAGATATGGTTATCGATATTGCGCACGATCCGACGGACTTCGGGCACCATCGGTCCGGGCGCGCCGGCAGTGTGAACGAAAACAGTGATCCCGCCATCCGGCGCCTCGTGAAACGGAGTGTAAAGCATCGGGGTTGGCGTTTCTCCCAGCGTCGCCGCTTTGACATCGCGCGCGACACCGATGACCTCGAAGGATCCTTCGCGGTTGTAATAGCGGAAGCGCCGGCCGACCGCGTCTTCCCCAGGCCAAAATGTTTTCGCCATCGTCTCGCTAATAACTGCAACCTTGGCGGCATTTTCGCCCACGTCGTGTTCGGTAAGATTCCGTCCGCGCAAAATGGGAATGCCCATGGTCTCGAAATAACCTGGAGTGATGGCACTGATGTTCGCGATTTTCCGATTGCTTTGCGCATTCTCATCGCGGCCTTCGGCCACAATGGTCCGGCCCTCACCACCGAAACCGAGAGGCACGAACTGTCCCAGATTAGCGCTGCGCACCTGCGGATCACGTCGCACCTGTTCGACAATGTCGCGCGCGATTTGGCCGCCGCGCTTCTGATCGTAACCGGCCAGCGCGGGATCGATACTAACGATTGCTAGATTTTGTGTGCGAAATCCGGGATCGATCTGCTGGGCGCGGTGGAACGATTTCAAAAACAGCGCCGACCCGATGAGAAGCAAAAGCGAAACCGCGATTTGCGCGATGACAAGAAGATTTCGCAAGTTCCAGCGATGAAAGCCACCCTCCGCGACTGCGCGTTCACGTAAACCCTGGGTCAAATCCCCACGCGTCGTTTGCAACGCCGGCGCGAGTCCGAAAATGATTCCGCTAACAAGGGTGATCAGCATCGCAGAAATCACGACGCGCCAATCCGGCTTCGGATCAAAGGAAAGCGGCACCGGGGTCGCGGGCAAAAGCGAAACCAACACATCGCCCAGGCAGTAAGCGAGTATAATCCCACCAATCCCGCCAATGGAGGCGAGCAAGACACTTTCCGTAAGCAATTGGCGGATCACCCGGCCGCGACCGGCGCCGAGCGCCACACGGATCGCCATCTCGCGTTGCCGCGTGGTCCCTCGCGCCAGGAGAAGATTGGCCACATTAGCGCAGGCAATGAGCAGGATGCTTCCAGCGGCAACGAGAAGCAGCAGCGAAATATTTTGTGTCGTGTTCTCATTTCCCGGCCCACCGAATCCCTGCGATTTTGCCTTTTCGGCCGAGACGAGAACGAGCGATCGCTCCTTGTTCACGTCCGGATAAGCTTGCTCGAGTTGATGCGCGATCGTCTTCATTTGCGCCTGCGCACTCGAAATCGAAACACCAGGTTTTAGTCGCGCAGCAATATTGAGAGAGAGGGCACGGCGATTCTCGAACCATTCGTCACCGGTCGGCCGAATCCAGTTGTGCATCGCCAGCGGCACCCAAAACTCCGGTGCCACGCCCATATCGATGCCGGTATATCCCGGCGGCGCCACTCCGATAATGGTGAAGGCGCGGCTGTTCAGCGTAATCGTATCGCCAATGATGTTTTTGTCGCCGCCGAGTTTTTTCCAAAACTTGTAACTAAGAACGGCAACCGGATGGCCGTTTGGCGCGGTATCTTCCTCCGGCAGAAATGCGCGCCCGAGAAATGGGCGCAGTTCCAGAAGGTCAAAGTAATTTCCGCTGACCATCTGGCCGAGGACATTGGAGGTCTCGCCGCCCCGAGTCATCCCTACGACAGCAAAGCCGTAACCGGCCATTCCGCTGAAGACGCTGTTCTGTTGCCGGTAATCGAGAAAATTGAGGTACGAATTCGCATTGCGTCCGGTAAAATGAGTATCGGTGGTGAAGACTTGCAACACTCGATCGGAGTGTCCAATGGGAAGCGGACGAAGCAGCAGCTCGTTAACGATTCCGAGGATGGTAGTGTTGACTCCGATCCCAAGGGCGATCGCGACAAAGGCGACGGCGAGAAATCCCGGGCTCCTGATTAACGCACGGGCGGCGTAACGAAGATCGCGCCAGATCACCAGATCACCTCCGAAATGTGGATGTTCCCGTCGTCAGCACGAAGGTTCAGTTTTGTCGCAGGGGCATCGCCGATGACTTCGTTAATTTCAGAAACATCGCCTTGCTTCCGACTTTGCGCGAAATCGCTCCAAACCTTCCCCTCCTTCGCAACGGCATGCAGTTGAAAACTCGCGCCCGGGGGAATACGTGCAAGGGCGTTGCCATCTGCGATCGCCGCATTGATCGAGAATGGGCGCGTCTCCGACCAATCAAAAAAAACATTCAAGGTGCCCTGCTTGACGTGAATGGTTTGATCACAAAAACAGTTCTGGGTGACGAGTTGTCCGGTGCCGAGATTGGCGGTGATTGACGAACCACGCATCCCTTTAATCACAAGCTCACCATGCGGCAATTCGACGTTAGCGATCCGGGCCGTTTGCGGCAGATTGATGCTGTATTCCACTGTCCCTGAGCGATCCATAAAATGATGGCGTGGTTCCGGTGGCGAGGTAGTTTCGATGTTGATGGCGTCGGAGCGTGCATCGATGCGTATCGCGATCGCGTTCAGCCGTTCGGGCGAAAATGCCTTCTTCGTTGCGGAAATTGTCACCTCGCGACTATCGGTCCCGAAGATTTCAACGATCCCGTCGATCGCGCGCAACGAAAACGTGCCCGACGGATCAAGCGGAAATGTTTTTTCAACGACATCCTCGAGCACCTCGCCAGCCGGGAGCGAACCGGCAACAAATGCCCCGACAAATGCGACGGCGAACATTTTATTCACAACGCATGTTCGCTTTCTCATTCGCTGCGCAATGCCTGAACGGGATCAACCAGGGCAGCGCGTCTCGCCGGCACCAAACAGGCGATGAAAGCAGTAAGCGCCAGAAGCATAGTGGCACCGCCGAGCAACGCCGGGTTGTGCGCAGAAACCTGATACAGCTGCGCGGCAATCAATCGGCCGAGCGCAAACGTGGCAATGATGCCAATCGCCAGGCCGGACAAAACCGGTTTCATTCCCTGATGCAAAATGAGGCGTAGCACATCGCGCGTTTGCGCGCCCAGGGCCATGCGAACACCTATTTCGCCGGTGCGTTGGGCCACTGTGTAAGCGACGGCGCCGTAAATCCCGATGCTCGCGAGCAGAAGAGCGACTCCGGCGAAAATCCCGAGTAGCCACATCATTAGCCGCGTCTGCCCGACTACCTGGGCCACGACCGTTGTCATTGATTGCGGCAGAGCAATGGCTAATCCGGGATCAACGGTCGCAAGGGTTGATTGCACGGATTTCGTCACCGCATCGACACTCAGATGGCTGCGCACCGCGATGGAGAGAAACGAAAAATTCTCCTGTCCCCAAGGACGATACAATTCCACATCGTCCGAGTCGGTGACCTTGCGCGAGCGCACATTGCCGACGACACCGACAATCTCCGCCGGCGTGCTGGCGCTGCTAACGAGAAGTGTTTTCCCAACGGGATTATCATTACCGAAAACCTTCTTCCCTCCCGCCTCGCTGATGAGCACCACATTTTGATGATCCGGCCCGTCGCGCTCATCGAAATTGCGCCCGGCCAGGATTGGAATACCCCACGTCTTGAAGTAATCGGGGGCGATATTGTGGGCTGCTGCAGCTGCGCGCTTGTCGATTGGTAAAATCTCGCCGTCGGGCCGCGTATAGAGAGTGTTACCACCTCCGCCGGGAAACAACGGAATGTCTGCGCTCAGAGTCGCGCTTTCGACGCCAGGAATTGCGCGCACTGCCGTCAGCGTCTGTTTCGCGAATCGATCGCGCGAGCCGAGATCCGGATATTGCGTTTCGGGCAAGGTCACAAAACCTATCCAGACATTTTGGTATCGGTAGCCGACGTCTTGCTGGCTCAAGCGCACAAAACTGGTAATGAGCAAGGCCGCGCCCGCGAGCAAGGTGACAGAAAGCGCGACCTGCGCGCCGATCAAAATCTTGCGGAAGCGCAGTTGCTGGAGGCTGCCGCTCGTTCCGCGCCCACCTTCTTTCAATCCATCAACCAAATCTGCGCGCGAACTCTGCAGCGCGGGATAAATGCCCATGGCAAGACCAGTCACGATCGACATTGCGATGGTGAAAGCGAGCACCGGTAGCGACAGCTCAATGCGCGCAGCGGGATCGAACGGGAGAAAGTTCGCAGCCATTTGGGGAACGAACGGCACGAGCTGCCACGCCAGGAATGCACCGGCTATTCCAGCGAGTACGCTGACGAGCAGACTTTCAAAAAGAAAAAGCCGGACCACGCTCCGGCGCGACGCGCCAATCGCCATCCGCAACGCGATTTCACGCCGCCGTCCGCTGAACCTAACGAGAAGTAGATTTGCGACATTGCTACATGCAATCAACAGGACGAACGCAACCGCCGCCAGCAAAGTGGCAAATGCCGGTCGCAAATTTCCGGTCACATCGTTGGGCAGAGTCTTGAGTGTCACCACCGAAGAGCTGTCGATCTTGCCCGGATAACGCGCCCGATAACTCTGCTCCAGTGGCGGCATTGCCGCCCGCGCCTGTTCTACAGTCATTCCCGGCTTTAGCCGGCCAATCACCCGGAGAAAACCGCTGCCGCGCATCATGCGTTCGTAGGAAATTCCGGGAAGCGTATACGGTTTCGTGGTCCAGACTTCCGCGTTGGGGCCGACCCATGAAAACGGCAGATTCGGCAAGACTCCGATAATGGTGTGGGACACGCCATCCAGGGTGATGCTCCGCCCGATCACGCTTGGATCGCCGGTCATGCGATTTCGCCAAAAATTTTCCGTCACCATCGCGACATCGGCAGTTTCTTCTTCCTCCGGCAGAAAGTTGCGGCCACGAATCGGACGCACGCCGAGCACATCGAAATAATTCGGCGTGACCCTGCCGCCGAAGATTTGCACCGCATCTCCCAGGCCGGTCAGCGTGAAGGCGAATGGATTTTCCGCGCCGAATCCATCAAAAATTGTCTGGCTCTCCCGGTAATGTTGAAAACGCGGCGCCGAAATCGCGAGTTCGAGAAGATTTCGCTCCCTGGCGTTGGAATACATGCGAACGACACATGCCGGCTCGTTGAACGGCAAACCGCGCAGAAAAAGATCATTAATTAAGCTGAAGATTGCCGTGTTCAGCCCGACTCCGAGAGCAAGCGTAGCGATCGCAATTAGGCTGAAGCCGGGCGACTTCAGCAGCATACGAAGGGCGTAGCGAAGATCATTCATAGCGTAATGCCACCATCGGGTCGACGTTCATGGCGCGACGCGCTGGCACATAGCTCGCAAACAGTGCCGCAGCGCTAAGAACAAATAAGACCAGCGCGTAAATGGAAAAATCATGTGCGCTCACGCCATAAAGCAGACTTGCCATTAACCGGGTGAGGGCCAGCGCTGCGAACAGGCCGATTACCAAACCGATCGCAACGACGCTGAAGCTTTGTCGCAAAATCATTTGCAGCATGTCGTGACGCTGCGCGCCCAGCGCCATGCGAATGCCAATTTCTCTCGTTCGCTGCGCCACGCTGTAAGCAATGACACCATAGATACCGATAGCGGCCAGGATCATGGCAACCCCGGCGAAGGTCCCAAGCAGCATCATATTAAATCGGGGCTGCGCCAAAGTGAGACCAATGCGTTTCTCCAAAGCTTCGAGATTGGGAACGAATAGATCTTTGTCGAACTCATGCACAATGTTGCGTAAGGATGCTTGCAATCCGGCAGAATTAGCTGCCACCGTGCGAATGACGACGTCCATTCGACGCTCCGGATCCTGCGAAGCCGGAATGTAAAACTCCGGCAGCGGCTGGATCGCAAGCGATTCGTGGCGCGAGCTGCCAACAACACCGACAATTTCCTTCGGCGGCGAAGGCTGATTGTTTTCGCCATGGGTCAAAATGATTCGCTGTCCCATGGCGTTGCCGCCGGGAAAACAACGCTGGGCAAGCACCTCGTTTACGATCACGACCGGCGGCGAATCCTTTGTGTCGCTGGAATTGAACACGCGGCCGTGCAGCAGCGGCGTTCGCATCGCGCGAAAGTAATCCGGCGTAATTGTGAGATGTGAAGCTTCCAATTCCTGTCCAGGAGGCCGCGGCGGTTGACCGACAATTGAAAATGTCGATCCCCAATCATTGTTAGAAAAAGGCATCGGAAACGCGGCACCGGCCGCGTCCACTCCGGGCAATGCGCTGAGTTTGGGCATAACCTGTTGGAAAAATTGTCGATGCTTCTCCGGCTCGGGATATTTCGCTTTTGGTAAAACAAGTTCAGCGACAAGCGCATGTTGCGGATCGAATCCCGGCTTAGTCGCACGAAGATTGGCGAAGCTCTTGATCAACAAACCGGCGCCCGCGAGAAGCAATAGGGACAGGGCAACCTGTGCGATGACAAGCAAACGGCGCAAGTGATGCGACCCGGGTCCAACCGCGCCACGGTTTCCTTCTTGCAACGACTCGTTCACGTTTGGCCGCGTCACTTGGAGCGCGGGAATCAATGCGAACACGAGGGTACTGAAAATTGCGGCGACAAATGTGAAGAAAAAGACCGGCGCGTTAATAGCGACTTCGCTAAGGCGCGGAACATCCTGCGGACCGAAAACGCGAAGCAAATCGATTCCCCACCAGGCGATGAGCAGACCGCCCACGGCGCCGAAGATCGACAATAAGAAACCTTCGCCGAGAAGCTGCCAGACGATCCGGGCGCGACTAGCGCCGAGCGCGGTCCGAATCGCGATCTCGCGTTGCCGCGCGGTTGCACGGGCGAGTAAAAGATTGGCGACATTTGCGCACGCGATCAGCAATACAAATGCAACGGCGGCGAGAATCGTGATCAATGCCGGACGCACATCGCCGACAATATCGTCATGCAGCGAGTAGGCGCGATTAGAACGACCCGTGTTTGATTTTGGATATTGTTTCTCGAGTCGCGCCGCGATCGTCTTCATTTCCGCATCGCATTGCTCGATCGTCACACCCGGTTTCATTCGCCCGACCATTCGAACAAAACGCCAGTCGCGATTATTGATCGCCTCCGGCACGAGTGGATGCAGCGGTTGCAAATATTCCGCCCGCTGGCCCTCAACCGGAAATTGGAACCCAGGCGGCATGACTCCGAGCACGGTGTAGGAACGCCATGACAAGCTGACCTGTTTCCCGACAATGTTCGGGTCGCTATTGAAATAAGTTTTCCAGGCGTAATCGGTCAGCACGACAACGCGCGCATCCACGTTATCGTCTTCCCGCGTATAAACCCGACCGCGCGCGGGCGCGACGCCGAGCACCGGAAAAATGTCCGAAGTAATGGCAACACCGTGAAGCTGGCGTGCTTCCTCCGTTCCATTAAGCACAGCCGCCGAGCGGGTAAATGCGGCGAGCGCGACCAAAGTCTGCGATTGATCGCGAAGATCGACGTAATTGAGAACCGATTCGGTTTGCTTTTCCAAATTGTCGTTCGCAACCTTAGACCAAACGGCGACGAGCTGATTTGGTTTGGGAAATGGAAGCGGATGGAGCAGGACGGCATTAATAACGCTGAAGATGGCGCTGTTGGCGCCGATGCCGAGCGCGAGTGTCAGAACTGCAATCGCCGTAAACGCGGGCGATTTGCCGAGCTGACGAAGGGCAAACTTTAGATCTTTCATCTCATTCCGCGCGTAGCGCTTCAATCACATCGACTCGCGCCGCGCGGCGCGCGGGCAACCAGCACGCAATTCCGGCAGCGACACAAAGAACACCGGCCCCGAAAAACCACGCCACCAAATTGGGCGTTGGCATGCTTGCCCATTGACTTCGAACGACGCGAATCACGCCCCAGCTCGCAAACGCCCCGACGATGAAGCCGGTCCCAAGCAGACTTGCGCCTTGTAGAGAAACCAGTTGAATCAGTTGCGCGGCCGTCGCGCCCAGCGCGCTGCGAATTCCAAATTCGCGCTCACGTCGCGCTACTTGCAGCGAAAGCAGACCGTACAAACCGATGGCGGAAAGAACCAAACCAAGAACACCGAACAAAGACACGAGGACGAAAATAAAACGCTCGGTTGTGCGTGAATCGGCCGCAGCTTGATCGAGAGAAACAATCTCATAGGCAGCAAGCCGGGAATCGGCCCGGGCGAGCGCTGCGCGAATGGTAGATTCGGATAGCGTGTTGCTTTCATTTTGCACAACGTAGGTCACTTCGTCGACCTGGTTAGAACCAAGGGGAAGGACTTGTGTCAGCGGCCGCGCAATCATTCCGATAACTTCGCCGTCACGCGGATCGGCCACCGCTTTCATGTCTGTGACGACGCCGACGACCGTCAACCATGGACGCGGGCCGTCGAGCCGTCCCCATTTCACGCGTTTGCCAATCGCTTCTTCTCCCGGCCAAAAGCGGCGCGCGACCGCCTCCGTGACGATGCAAACTGGCAGTGAATCCGCCGTGTCGCTCTCGAGAAATTCGCGGCCGCGGAGAAGGGATTGCGCCAAGGCTTTGAAATAACCCGGCGCAGCGAGTCGCAAATAAGATAGATAAAAACCGCGTGGCTCAGGAGGTGTTGTGCCTTCGGCATTGAAGGTCATCAAGTTACGTTGCGCGTTCATCGGCGACGGCATCGTGACCGTGGCAGTTTTTACCCCCGGCAAAGCGCGAAGCTGCCCCAGGGTCGCATCGATCGAGTTTTGTTTCGCAGCCGTGTCAGGGAAAAGGCGATCCGAGAGTGCGGCTTTGAACGCGAGTCGATGCTCGGTTGCAAAGCCCCATGGCTCCTCGATCAGCTTCCGGAAATATTGCGTCGTGGTCAGGCTTGCCATAAGGAGCGCAAAGGCCATCGCGAGTTCGATGGCAACAAGCAGGCTGAGCAATCGGCGCGTGCTCCGGTCCAGAGTCGACCCGCGTGTGGTGGTGCTCATCGCGGCACGAAGATCGGTTCGCGAAGCGCGCACCGCCGGAAGTAAACCAAAACCAACGCCAACCAGGATCATGACGCCGGCGGCAAATCCGAAGACTGGCCAATCCATGTGCACGGCGTAATCAAATTCGCGCATCGCGCTGCCGGTCACATCGGAACCCTCCGGGCTCATCATAAAGAGCGCAGGCGCGATCCATGACGCAATAAGCAAGCCAGCCGCCGTTCCAAGCACAGTAAGAAGAAGAGCCTGCGCCAGTTGTTGCCGCACCAGTCGTCGTCTGCTCGCTCCGAGCGCGGCACGTAGAGCAAATTCGCCTTCCCGTTCGATCACACGCGCGAGAAGCAGACCGGCAAAATTCGCCGCCGCGATGAGAAGCGCGCAAAAAGCGGCACCGACGATGACCAGAACTTTCGGCCGCAGATCCATGATGAAACTCTCATGCAACGGCGGCATGTAGGCGCCTCGCGCGTTGTTTGGATTCGGCGAAGCCTGATTGATGGCTGCGCACATCCGACGCACAGCCGCTTCCGCCTGAGGTATGGTGATCCCCGGCTGTAGGCGGGCTGGACTGTACAAATAATGGTTAGGAGCGGTCGTGCTAGTGAGAGGAGGAACCGCCAGCGGGATCCAAATGTCGGAACGATATGGATGCCGGAAAGTCTTCGGCATTACGCCGACAATCGTATGCGGCACACCATCGAGCTCTAACGAAGAGCCGATCACGTCCTGGCGCGCGCTGAGATGATTGCGCCAGAAATTATCACTAACGATCGCAACCGCCGGGCCGCCTTGCCGATCTTCTGCCGCGGTGAAATTGCGCCCCCGTGCTGGCGGCAAACCGAGAACCGAGAAGAAGTTCGCGCTGACACGGGCAGCTTGAACGTTTTGCGCCGGCTGACCGGAGGTGCGGCCAACCGTTACATTTGCACCTGTGGCCGCTCCGATATCCTGAAAAATTTCGCGACCAAACTCGCGCCACTGCTGCAGAGTTTGTTCACTCATGTTGAGCGTGCCACCACGCGCACCGTTTTCGTTCTCCGCCTCGTATAGTCTGACGAGTTGTTCCGCATGCGGAAATGGGAGCGGCCGCAGCAGTGTGCCTTCAACTACGGAAAAAATGGCACTGTTTGCGCCGATACCGAGAGCGAGGATGAACACCGCGACAAGACTGAAACCAGGTGTCCTAAGCAGCGTACGCCAGGCGTATTTTAGTTCGTTCATCTGTGCTTAAATCGAGAAGGCAAGCGCTGCAAATTTCGCAGCAATGGTGACGAACCCGGGGTTCGCCAACATCCGCAAAGCAAAACGAACGTCGGCCGTCATAGAAAGTCACTCCGAGCGCAGGGCTTGAATTGGATCGATTGACATCGCGCGGCGCGCCGGAATTAGGCACGCCAGCAGCGCAGCAATCGCCAATACGGTCGCGGTGAGAGCGAGCAAGATAGGATTATGCGGCGAGATCTGGTAAAGCTGTGCGGCGAGAAATCGGCCCGTTCCGAAAATTCCAACGAGACCGAAACCCAATCCGATTAAAACCGGGTTCATCCCCTGCCTGACGACAAGGTTCAAAACGTCCTTGACCTGAGCGCCGAGTGCGATTCGCACACCAATTTCGGCGGTGCGTTGTTCCACCGTGTAGGCGACAGCGCCGTAAATTCCGACGACCGCAAGCAACAATGCAATTCCCGCAAACGCGCCAAGCAATCCCATCGTCAATCGCCGTTGTCCCAGCGATTGATTGATGGTCGTGTCGAGCGTGTTGGGTTGAAGAATCGGAATTTCCTTATCGATCTTGTCGAGGGCAGCGCGAACCATGGGCGTGGCTGCTTCCGGGTTTACCGAGGTGCGGACGACGAGGTTGAAAAATGAAAAACTTCGCTGCGGCGCCGGCCGGTAAAACTCGACGTCGTTCGCTCTCGCCAGGTCGCGCGATCGAACATCGCCCACCACGCCGACGACCTCAGCCATCAGGCCATTGCCATTGTCCACGCCGAAAAGCAGCTGCTTGCCGAGCGGATTCTCATCCGGGAACAATTTCTTAGCCGTCGAGTTGCTCAAAATCACGACGAACGGCGCATCCGCGCCGTCATGTTCAGTGAAGTCGCGGCCAGCGAGGAGCGGAATGCGTAACGTTCGAAAATATCCGGGCGAAATACTTCGGGTCAGGCCAAGCGGCCGGTGATTCACGGGCAAAGGATTTCCATCGGCGCGCGCGTATGGAGTCTGCGAATAGTTGCCACTCATCGGAAGAGCTTCCACAGTCGCCGCTGTCTCAACCCCGGGAGACGCTTGCACCCCGTCAACAAGACGTTGGGCAAAGCGACTGCGTGAAGCGGGGTCGGGATATCGCCCGTCCGGCAGACCGATCCCTGCGGCCCAAACATGGTCCGAACGAAAACCCGTTTCCTGATTGCTCAGGCGAACGAAGCTCGAAGTGAGCATTGCCGCCGCGGCGAGTAACACCAGCGAAAGAGCTACCTGGGCAGAAACAAGTCCCCGACGAAGTCGATGTTGGCCGCGACTTCCGCTGACGGCGCGGTTGCTTTCTTTCAATCCCTCAATGAGATCAGCCCGAGAGCTTTGCCACGCTGGATAAACCCCCATGACCAGCCCGGTTACCAGTGACAGGGCAAGTGTGAAAACGAGCACGGGCCAGTCCAGGCTGACGCTGCCTTCAAGCGGGACGTTATCGCCTGCCATTTGTGGGGCGATTGCGACGATCCAGAGCGCAAGGCACCACCCAATGATTCCGGCGATAACGCTTACGGTGGTACTTTCGAGAATGAACAGTCGAACGATATCACGCCGGTCAGCTCCCAGAGCCATGCGCAATGCGATCTCGCGGCGGCGACCGCTAAACCGAACAAGCAGCAAATTTGCGACGTTACTGCACGCAATGAGTAAAACCGCGCCGACTGCGATGAGCAGGGTAAGGAAAGCTGGCCGCAAATCGCCCGTCACGTCTTCGGGTGCGCCGAGCAGGACCGAAGTCCACGTGCAATCCGCCGTCTCGGGATGTTGCGTGCGATAGCTTTGCTCCAGGGCAGGCATCGTCGACTGCGCTTGTTGCATGGTGACGCCGGGCTTCAGGCGCCCGATGCAGCGCATGAAGCTGTAACCAAGCATCATGCGCTCTTTGGTCGCGTTCGAGTTTTCGAATGGCTTGACCGTGAAAACTTCGGTGTCTCGGCCGAACCATGAAATCGGCAGATTGGGCAAGACGCCAACGATCGTCGTGGCGATGCCGTTGAGTGCGATGCTCCGGCCAATCACACCAGCATCCGAGCTGAGTCGCTTTCGCCAGAAGTTTTCCGTAATCAGCGTGACGTCATCCCGCATTTCTTCTTGTGGAAGAAAGTTGCGGCCAAGAATCGGACGAATGCCCAGCAGATCGAAATAATTTGCGGTGACGTTCTCGCCCACCACCTGAACGGGGTCGCCTAGTCCGGTCAAAATGTAACCATTGCCCCAATCAGCGGCTATACTCGAGAAGACCGTTTGTCCGTCCCGGTAATGCCAGAACTTTGGCACTGAAAACGGCATTTGCCTCAGGTCGCGCTCCTTTGCTTCACCATAAATGCGCATGATGCGCGAAGGGTCTTTGAACGGGAGCCCGCGCAGGAAAAGATCGTGAATCAGGCTAAAAATGGCGGTATTCGCACCGATGCCAAGAGCAAGAGTTAGAATCGCGATGCTGGCGAATGCCGGCGCTTTTACCAGCATTCGGAGAGCATATTTTAGATCAGCCCTCATACGATCCAGCCATCACGGAGCTGGACGATCCGTTTCCCGTAGGACGCATTTTTCTCCGAATGCGTGACCTGGACGATTGTCATTCCCTCTGAGTTGAGCTTGCGAAATAGCTCCATGATTTCTTCGCCCTGGCCGGAGTGCAGGTTTCCCGTTGGCTCGTCCGCCAAAAGAAGTTTTGGTCCGGCAATGATGGCGCGGGCTACCCCGACCAGTTGTTGCTGGCCGCCGGAAAGCTGCCGCGGATACAAGTCTTTTTTGCCGACGATTTGGAAACGATCGAGCGCGTCGGCCACCAAAGCGGCGCGTTCGCTCTTACTATAATGCCGATAGGAGAGCGGAATATCGAGGTTTTCGTAAACCGTTAGATCGTCGAGCAGGTGATACTGTTGAAAGACGAACCCGATCTGTCCGTTCCGCAAAGTGGCGCGCTCCTTCGCTTTCAAATGATGCACCGCGGTCTCGTCGAAGAAATATTCGCCTGTCCATCCGTGATCGTGCATGCCGAGGATGTGCAGGAGGGTGGATTTGCCGGCGCCCGACGGCCCCATTATCGACACGAAATCCCGTTCTGCGATCTCAAGGTCGATATCGCGTAGAACATAAAACAATTGCCCGCGTCCGAGCGGATAGGAGCGTTCGACATTATGAAGACGAATCATGGTAGAAAGTGATGGTGAAGTATTAGGAAGGTTTTGTTTCAACTCTCTTCAAAACGATGTTCTCCCGACTTTCCTTGTCACCGCTCTGAAACAGAAAAGCTATCCTCAGATGGTTTGGATCGATCAGACGCATCTCCAGACCGCGGACATGAGGCGCGTCGGGCGCACGGAGATTTGTAATGTCGACAAAATCGAAATCGATAATGCCTTTCGCGAGATCGATTTGCCCTGCCTTCAATCGGGGCTGGTTTTGGGCCGCGCAAAAATGAGTGATCCTCAGGTCGGCGCCGTCAAGATGGTAAACGCTCGTCATAACGGGAGCGTTTTCCATGATTAAATTCTCAACCACTGCTGAGCCGTTGCCAGTAGTGTAATACGTTGCCTTCATTGCCCCATTTGCACTACGAGCTCCCGTCCATTCAAAAGTGCCTTCCCAGTTTCCAGCCAGGGTCTTCAACTGGTTTAATGCTCTCGCGCCGGTGCTTTCGTCCGCTGCACCTAAGGACGAGCACGCGAGCAAGCCGACGACGAACAAGACAATTTTCGAATTCATTTGTTAGGTGTTGTGGCTGAGAGCGATCATCGGATCGGCGCGCGTGGCGCGTTGCGCTGGCAAGTAACTGGCGGCGAGAGCGACCAAAGCGAGGACAAAAGTAACGAAGAAGAATGTCGGCAGATCGACCGCGCTCACCCGGTAAAGCAAAGCTTGCAGCGCCCGGGTGCTGAAAAACGCCATCAGTAATCCAATCGCCGTGCCGATTGCGATTAGCTTTAGAGCCCGGCCAATCACCAGGCGCATAACATCGGCACGTTGCGCCCCCAAGGCCATGCGCACACCGATCTCGTGCGTGCCTTGCACGACCAGGAACGACATCACCCCGTAAATTCCCACGGTCGCCAAAAGCACAGCGACCGCGGCAAACACTCCGAGCAGAACCACCGACAGCCGCCGCGGCGCGACGGATTCCGCGATAACTGCATCGAAAGTTCGAATGTTCGCCAGCGGCAGGCCAGGATCGATCGACTGGATTTGGCTGCGGATGGTGGAGGCGAGCGTACGTGGATCCTGCGCTCCGCGGACGGCCAAGATCATCGACTTATACGGATCCTGCGCGAACGGAACGTACATTTCCGGCTTTGGCTCAACGTCGAGCGCGGCATGTCTGATGTCGCCGACAATGCCCACGATCGTGATCCACTTCGGATCGGGCGACATTCCGCCCATGACGATACGCTTTCCTACCGCGTCTTCGTTAGGCCAGAATTTCTTGGCCAACGCTTGATTGACAATGATCACGAGCGGCGCATCCGCCTTATCGGCCTCAGTAAAAAACCGTCCTCTAATCAGCGGCGTCCCGATGGCGCGAAAATAATCGGGCGACACTTCACGTTTTTCTTCGTCGGGACTTGGAGCATTCCGATCATTCGTGCGGCCCTCAATCGCAAAAGATGAATCACCGTTGGTGCCGGCCAGAGGCAAAATCGTGGTCAGACCAACCGCCTGAATTCCCGGAAGCGCCGCAATTCGCCGTTGCGCTTCATCGCTAAAGCGAACGATCGCCTTGTCGTCGGGATATTGCAGCTTCGGGAGCGAAACCTCCGCCGTCAGTACACGGTGAGAATCGAAACCCGGGTTGACGTTCTGAAGACGAACGAAACTTTTCATGAGCAAGCCGGCGCTGGTGAGGAGAACGAGGGCAAGTGCGACTTCTGCGATGACCAGAGCATTGCGCAAGCGGTTGCGACGTTTCCCCGCCGTCGAACCGCGGCCGCCTTCTTTTAAGGATTCGGTGAGTTCCGGTTTCGCGCTGGCTAAGCCAGGAACAAGGCCGAAGACAATTCCGGTCCCAACCGAAATCGCGAAAGTAGTTATAAGAACACGCAGGTCGAGGTTGACTTCACGCAATCGCGGCACGGTTTGCGCGCCGATGCTTTTTAGAAGATCGACCCCCCAAACCGCGAGCAATACGCCAGCGAATCCGCCAAGAAGTGCGAGCATCACGCTTTCGGTCAGCACTTGTTTGAGCAGACGTAACGGCCCGGCGCCAAGCGCAATCCGAATGGCCATCTCGCGTTCGTGCGCGGCAGCACGGGCGAGCAACATCGTCGTCAGGTTGGCGCAAGCGATGAGAAGAACCAGCGCGACGGCGCCTACCAAAATGAGCAGTGTCGGGCGCATTCCTGCCACCGCCAATTCTTGCAATGGATACACATCACCGCCGAAGCTGTCCCCCGCCGCATAATTGTCTTTATGCTCGCTGCGCATCTGGCCATTGATGGTTTCGATTTCCGCCTGCGCGCGCGCGAGCGATATGCCCGGTTTCAGCCGACCGACGATAACATAACTTCGGTTGTATCGAACGTTCACCTCCTTCTCAGTGAAAGCGAGCGGCTGCCAGATGTCGGCACGGCCACCGAACTGGCCACCGGCGCCAAGATTAAAAAGCTGCAACGGAAAATCGAATCCCACTGGCATGATCCCGACCACGGTGAAGCCTTTGCCGTCAAGAAGCAGTTTGGTGCCGAGAATTTGCGGGTCGCGGTTAAATTTTCTCTGCCAAAGCCGCTCGCTAATGATGATGACATCGTCGCGCCCGACGTGACATTCAGCCGGTTCAAAAAATCTGCCTTTGATCGGCGTTACTCCGAGTAAAGGAAAAACATTGGCCGTGATCCGAGCGGCGGCAATGCGTTCCGGTTTGTCGCCGCTAGCGAGATTGAAGTCGACATAACCGAACGCGCCCATTTTCTCGAAGTCTTGGGAGCGACTTTCGTAATCGACGAACTCCGGTGGTGAAACCGGAATCCGTTCGAGATTTTGCGATTTGAAATGCTGCAACAGCAGAACGAGCTGCTGCGGCGCGCGGTATGGTAAAGGCCGAATGAGCAACGCATTCACCAAACTGAGCACGGCCGTGCTCGCCCCGATGGCCAGCGCCAGGGTGACGATCGCGATCACTACAAAACCCGGGCTCCTCACCAGCCGCCGAAATGCATATCGTATTTCGCGGATCATAAGGCTATTCGTAACGCAGCGCTTCGACTGGATCGAGCTGCGTGGCCATGCGTGCCGGGAGGTAACACGCCAGCACTCCAACGATTAACAAGACAACCGAGACAATCCCGAAGCTCAACGGATCGTGTACCGAAACGCCCTCCAGATTTCCCTGCAGAAGTTTCGTTAGGAAAAACGCAAAGACGATCCCAATGGCAAGACCGAGCGCAACCAGCCGCACGCCATGGCCAGTGACAAGTCGTAACACATCCCCTGCTTGCGCCCCCAGGGCCATCCGCACGCCTATCTCCTGGGTGCGCTGGCGAACAGAATAGGCCATCACCCCATACAAACCGATGGCAGCGAGAAAGAGAGCCAGGCCCGCAAAAACGGTGAACAGTGTCCCGAAAAATCGGCGTTCCCAAAAGGATTCCGTCATCACCTGATCCATTGTTTTCACCTTGTAGATCGGAATTTCCTTGTTCACCGCCAGGACTGCCGCGCGCGCCGGGTTCGCGAAAGCCGCCGGATCAGTCTTGGTTCGCAGCATTACCGACATGAACGACTCGGGATTTTGATATTCCGCGTCATAAACGCAGGGGACCTCGCGCCGCTCAGTCAGACGATCATAGATAACGTTGTGCACAACCCCGACGATTGTGGCCCACTTCAACGGTTCGCCGAGTTTTTCGAGAAGCGCGAGTTGATGCCCAATCGGATCCGTATTTGGAAACCATTTGCGCGCGCCCGCCTCGTCAATCAACGCCACACGCTGGCCGTCTTTGTTGTCGCGATCGGTAAAATCGCGTCCGCGTAAAAGGGAAATGTGACTGGTGGCAAGATAGCCCGGTGTAATAGAAACGCCGTGAGCCAGACGCGCATTCTGCAATTGTTGCGGCTCAGGTTCGCCCTCGAGAACGAGGACGCTCACACCGATATTTCCCGAAGCCGGAAGCGATGCCGTCGCGCCCGATGATTCCACCCCGGGAATGCTCGCCACCTGCCGCATCAGCGCGGTGAAAAATCGGCCGGCATCTTCCTGTTTGAATTGCGGGGGCGGAAGCCCGACTCGGAAAGTCAAAGTATGTGATGGATCAGCCCCGATGTCGGTGGCCTGGAGTTTGAGAAAACTGCGCAACGTCAATCCCGCGCCCACCAGCAAGACAAGTGCGAGCGCGACTTCCGCGACCACCAGACCATTGCGCACACGCTGACCTTTGCCACCACCAATTCCGCTTCGACCGCCTTCCTTGATTGCCTCCACTAATTGCGGACGCGATGCCTGGAGCGCGGGGAACAATCCAAACAAAACCACCGAGCCCAGACCGAGGGCGAGCGAAAAACTGAAAACCCGCCAGTCGAAATCAAATCGGATAAAGTACGGCATCTCCACGGGAACTGCGCGAATGACGAGATCGATTCCCCAAACCGCGAGGATTAAACCGAGTGCGCTGCCCACGACTGCGAGCACCAGGCTTTCGGCAAATAGTTGCCGGATAATCGCGCGCCGGCTGGCACCGAGGGCGAGACGAATCCCAATTTCCCGGGCGCGCGAGGCCCCACGCGCGAGCAATAAATTAGCGACGTTCGCGCACGCGATCAGGTGGACAAAAAGCACCGCGCCCATCAGTAAAAGGGTCAAAGTTTTCGCATCGCTCACTGCCTCCTCGCGGAAAAATCTCACCCGCACATTTGCGCCGCTGTTGGTTTGGGGATTATCAGCGGCGATGCGCGCCCCAATCGCTTCCAATTCCGCACGCGCCTGCTCGATCGAGACGCCGCGTTTCATCTTCGCGAAACAGGCATAGTTAAAATTGCCACGCGCGTTTTCTTTTTCCTCGACTTGCAACGGCATCCACAAATCGGATGCCTCCGGAAAACGCCAACCGTTCGGCATGACCCCGACAACGGTGACGCGCTTTCCGTTTATTGTTACGACGCGATCGATGATATTCGCATCAGAGCCGAAGTGATTTTTCCAAACCTCGTAGCCTAGCAACGCCACCGGCGCCGCCCCCTTTTGATCTTCCTCGGCACGAAAGATCCGACCCAGAATTGGTTGCACGCCGAGAAACGAAAAGGCGTCTGCGGTAATAAAAGCGCCTAGATAGCGATCGGGTTTTTCGCCGTCGCTCAGGATCATCGTTGCGGCAGTCGTCGTGCCGAAACCTTCAAGAGTCGTCGCCTGCTTTTTGAAATCCAAATAATCCGGGTAAGCAACCCCGTTGTCGTGTTCGCTGCTTACCTTGGGAAAATATTCGCTGACGTAGAGAAGGCGGTTCTGATCCTGAATGTAGGGCCACGGCTTCAGCAGAAGTGCGTTAACCACCGAAAACGTGGTGGTGGACGCACCAATCCCTAGCGCGAGCGCCAGGACTGCAATGATTGTAAACGCTGGCGTCTTGACCAGCATCCGCGCGCCGAAACGAATATCGTTCCACATCGCGGAGGCCTCCAACTACGCCGCAATGCGATTATCCTCCACGACGCGGCCGTCGAACAAATGCACGGTCCTATCCGCGTTCTGCGCGAAGCGAGGATCGTGCGTCACCATGCAAATGGTCGCGCCGGCGGCGTGCAATTCCTTCAGCAGATCCATCACTGCTTCGCCATTACGCGAATCGAGGTTTCCGGTCGGCTCATCTGCCAGCAAAATCGCGGGCTTGCCGGCAAGAGCACGCGCCACCGCGACCCGCTGCTGCTGGCCACCACTGAGCTGGCTCGGCAAGTGTTTGGCGCGATGTCCCATCCCGACACGTTCCAGTGCCTGCGTCACCGCGGACCTGCGATCGACCGAGCTCATCCCGCGATACGTTAGCGGCAACTCGACATTCTCGTAAACCGTGAGATCGCCAATGAGGTTGAAGCTTTGAAAAATAAACCCGATTTCCCGGTTGCGAATACGGGCACGCTCTGGAAACGAAAGGTTGGCGACTTCCGATCCTTTCAGCGAATAACTGCCCCCGCTCGGAGTATCGAGCAATCCCAGAATCGAGAGCAATGTCGATTTTCCGCAACCCGACGGTCCGGCGATGGAAACATATTCGCCGTTCCGAATATCGAGATGAATACCGGAGAGCGCGTGTGTTTCGACTTCGTCCGTGAGAAATACTTTGGTCACGTCTTCTAAATGAATGAGAGGTTTGGATCCGTTGTTCATGTTCTGAGTTCTGATTTCTGATTTCTGGTTGGTGATTTCTAACGTGCTCAATTCAATTGTGATCAATTCAATTTGATTCTTTCGTGCGCATCCCATGCGCTGGTATCGGAGAGAATGACTTGGTCGCCCGGTTGCAGGCCGTTCACGATTTCGATCGAATTAACCGAGCTGCGGCCCAGTTTGACCGGCGTTCGTACCGCATCGCTGCTGCCCGAAACGAGCTTGAAAACGCCGACGGTATTGTTTTCCTGACCAAATGCCGGCCGGCCGACATAGATGACATCATCCAGGCGTTCCAGTTCGATCGTACCATCAATCGTTAGGTCCGGTCGAGCCCCGCGCGGCAACTCGCCGTCAATCGCCGCATCTACTCTCACTGTTCCTTGTTCCACCGCCGGATCGACTCGCGTCACATGCCCGGTCACAACTCCGTTACGCGTATCAATCGTGGCTTTCTCGCCGATCTGAATATCCTTGGCCTGGGTCTCCGCGATTTTGATCTCCGCTTTCAACTTCGTCGGGTCAGCCACGCGCGCCAGATTATCTCCGACCTTCACCCGCTGCCCCACATCCACCGGCATTTGTTGCAGGACGCCATTCATGCCGGCCTTCACATGCAACGCTTCCACCTGATCGAGTTTTAATTGCGCGGCTGCTTTCACCTGATCTACTTCAGCCTGCTTCGACGCCAGTTGTGGTGCGATGGATTCGCGCGCAAAATTCAGACGCTTCTGTTCAATCGCGTCGCGGTTCGCCAGTTCGGCCGCCTTCACTTGCGCCGTCTTGTATTGCAACTCCGCCACCAGGCCGTTCTTCTTTAACTGTTCGTTCGTCTCACTTTCCATCCGCGCCTGTTCATATTCCGAATGCACTCGCGCCGTCGTTGATTCCTGATCGAGCAAATCGCGTTGCAATTTCGCCTGCAGTGTCGTGAACTCCGCTTCCGCCCCTTTCAATCTTGATTCCGCATCTTTCGCGGCCTGTTCCAGCTCCGGACTGGATAATTCCAAAATCACCGTGTCCGCTTTCACCTCTGTTCCCGGGCGGACGACGATCTTTTCCACCCGCCCTTCGGTATTCGCTGGAATCCAGCGAATCTCTTCGGGAACGAGCGTGCCAAGACCGCGCACCTCGCGCAACATCGGCCCCCGTTTCACTGTATCGATCCACACCGTTGAGCGATCGACGCTCGGCACTGCTGGTTTCAAATGCGACAACGCCACGGTGATCACGATCAACGCGAGCGCGCCGCCGGACGCGAACAGAATCCGGCGGCGGCGTTTCTTTTTCGCAATATGCGGCCGCGCAATATCCATCCCCGAGTTTACCGGTGAAAACCCTGCCGGTCGCACAATTGTATCCTCCACTGGTACGTCCGATTTCTGTGGCATCATGTCCAACTAAAACCTCCCGATTACGCGCAGAAAGTCCGCCAGCGCGTGCATGTTGTTCAGAATTGGAATCGCCGCCGTGATCACCATCGCAAAAAATGCCAGTGCCTCCAGACAAAATTCATTGCGCGCTTCGCGACGAAAATATTCGCCGCTGATAGTCCGAAACGATAAAGATTTGGCGCGGAGACACCCGCCGCGGTAGTTCGGAAGCGTCACGGCGTGATAATTGGAATCAACGAACGGAAACGTCGCGCCATTCTTTCGCGCGCCGTCCCCTCGCCGGCTCAAATTATTCTGTTCAACTGTCGGTTTCATTTTCTTTTTCCTTTCCCTTGAGATGCAGTTCGGGTCAGCCTTGGATTCAAAAAAACTAATTGTGTCCCGGCTCCCTATTGCAACGCCCGTGCCAAGCGAAAAAAAAGAGTGATAAGTGGCTGGTAGGTGGCGACTTGCAGTTAACGACCGAGTTGGCGAACGGCATACCTGGCTTCGGTTGTGGGAAAATGCCGTCCCGATTTCGGAACACATTTTCTGGTCATCCCGAGCGCAGTCGAGGGATCCCGCTGGAGTTACCGCGACCTCAGTGAAGATTGTAGACTTCGACCAACGCTACGCCGCTCGCATCATCGTGGCTGCGAACAATTGCGGTGTAGGCCCCAGGCGCCAGCACAGACATGATCGCCGCCTCACGTGAATCGCTGGGACTGAAGCCGGACGCCTCAATCGCGACTTCCTGGCTGTCCTTCCAATCGTTGTCCCCGGCAATGCGTGTGCCGCTGCTGTTGTAAAGATCAAGCACCGGATCTTGCAGTGCCGCTGCGATCCCGAACCGGCTCAACGACGGTCCGATTGCTCGAACCACAACCCTGCTCCCGCCATTCTTGTTGCCTAAAATAAAACCACCGATCAAAACATGTTCGCCCCCTTGAACAAACCCGCGCGTACTAATGTTCGTTAGGTCCGAATTCGCTGTCTCATCCAGGTCGTAGACTTCCACCAGCGCGATGCCGGTAACATTGTTGCCACGAACGATCGCGGTATAGGCCCCCGCTGGTAGCGTGATCAAAATGGCCGACTCGCGATCATCCTGCGGCTTAAACCCGGACGCAATAATTTCCGATTCCTGGGTGTCTCTCCAATTATCGTTAGTCGCAAGCATGTTACCGGCCGATCCAAAAATTTGCACAGCAGGATCGCTCAGCGCGTCGGTTATGCCAAAGTGTTGTAACGATGGGCCAATTGCGCGGATAATTAATTTCTTCGGCGTCGTTCCGCCAACAATGAAGCCGCCGATTAAAACATTTTCGCCGCCCAGAACGTTGCCACGAGTGGAAACGTTTATCGGCTGAGACAGAGCTGTCGGGCCATTCAGATCGATGTGCCAACTCCGAGTCTCCTGCGACAATTTCGCCGGGTCGGTTCGAATTCGCCCGGACACGTCGCGCGCCAAAACGTCAACCGTATGAGGTCCGGAGCCGAGCAAAATGGTGCTGAGGGCAAAGATCGATCCAATTTCCCCGGGCAACGTATTCCCATCGACTGCCCATTTAACGGACAAAGGAGTCGTCGGTTGTTTGAGCGTTAGGGTGAATGACTGGATCTCGGGAGCGAGAAGATTTAGCGAAGGCGCAATTGGGGCAACCGAATCTATCGGCGGTGAAAGGTCATAGAAGCTTAACGCCGCTGCCTCCAGGCACACTTTGCAAAAAGGCGTGCCTAAAGTTCTCATTTTGCAATTCAATTGGGGGCGGAACCAGCCCGTGGCATGGTAGTGCGCGCCTTCGAAGAGGCCGACAATTGATGCGAAATTCGGCGTTGGAGGCGTAGGATATGGAGTCCCCGGAACAAACCATGCCTTCCATTTCACCAGCGCGGGATTGATCTGAGTGGTAGTATTTGGCTCCTCGATATCCGGATAGCCGGGATAAGGATCGCTATACTCGTCGCCGAGGTGCACGACGGTATGACCGAGCTCGTGAATCGCAATCTCGGCAGACAGCTGATTCGTAGATGCTATTGCGACCGGGCCACCAGAACCACCGTACTTGGAATCGTTAACAAGAAGAATGACAACATCGTATTCCGGCAGCAGGTTAGCCAGAAGATTAAAGACTCTGCCCTCGCCATCGTTGTAGTTTGAATCGGTGTCGTTCGGCGGGATGGTTAAGAGCCGATCAATGCCAAACGATCCGAACGTGCTGTTGAAGTAGGTATTTACATAGGTGTTTGTCGATGGATCATCGGCACCGGACTCGTTGGACGCGACAAAGATTGAGTAGGCATTAAAGAACTGGCCATAGCTGGAATAAAATGGATCGGCCAAAAGTGTGTTTACAATGTTAGCGGCGTCGAAATCGAACGCACCCTGCTGACCGGCGGTATAACCTTCCGCCAAAATCACGATATTGATGCGAGCATCGCGCGCGCCGGTTTCGCGCAAGATCTTCAAAACCCCCTGCGCCCACGCGTTCCCGGCCAGAATGACGAGAACCACTAAGGAGATACCAACTCGGCAGAATGCCGACGTCCTTGTTCCAAAACTCATTTCGGAGGCAGAGTTACCTGACCCTGATGGATTAGGAGCGGTCTGTTGCTCCCACTCACTCGACCTTCCAGTCGCCGGTAAAAGTGAACAGCTCGGGCTTCGGCGAAGTAGGGGACTCTGATGGTAAATTCCTGGTTTGTAATCTCCTTTGCTCGAATTTTCCCCGGATGCTCCGGATCCTCATATTCCAGCCGCGTCACCGTCGGTTCGGGATAAACATCTCGAAAAAGAACCCGGTCGTCGGCACTTCGAACTTCCACATGCAGCCCGGATTTCGCAGTATCGTAGCGCCGGGTTCGAAATGAGCCGTTGACGGTTCTGGCCTCAATTAGTTCGAATCCGTCTGCGGTTGCGCGCAGATGTAGAAAAGTGATCCCAGTACTGCCGTCAGGCCTCGACCCAACTCCGACCTCAGCGCTCGCAAGCAAAACGCTGCATACCGCCACAACAAGGCGCCAGGGTTCTTTCATTTTCGCGGTCCACCAACTTTTTGAAAAATTGCGATCAGGCGAACGATTATGGAGAATCGCCCCGATTCTAGCAAGAGAAAGCGGTTGCCCTTATCGCGGTAAACGTAATAGCGCTTCCGCTCCCCGCGCGCCGACGCGATTTGCCAGCGTCAATGTTCCACCGTGCGCTTCGGCGATTTGCCGGGAAAGAGCGAGACCAATTCCGGAACCGCCCGGTTTGGTGGTGAAAAAGGGCACGAACAAATTTGTCGGATTCATGATCCCCTCACCTTCATCGCGCACAAAAATTTCCACGCCTTCCTCGACTTCCTTCCAGCCGATTGTCACCGGACCACCCGTCGCCAGTGATGCTTCCGCGGCATTATGCAGTAAGTTAATCAACGCTTGCTCTACTTGTCCGGCGTCGGCACTAATGGTCATCATCGGGCCACCCTGTCGCTGCACCGGCAATCGCGTTTCCAGATTCGCCGCTCGATTCACGACTTCACCCACGTCCATCTCTTCCTTCAATGGCGGCGGCAGGCGCGCCAATCTTGAATAGGCTTCCATGAAGCGACTGAGCGCGTCCGCCCGTGTTGCAATCACATTCAATCCGCTACGCGCATCTTCGTGCCAATCGGACGGCAGCGGGTCGCGTCGTAACAGGTTTTCCAAGCTTCCCGCAACTGATTTGATCGGCGCCAGCGAGTTGTTTAGCTCATGACCGAGCACACGCACCAATCGTTGCCATGCGATCCGCTCTTCCTCGCGCAAAGTCCGGCTGAGATCGGTGAGCACGAGCAGTTCATTTGGCAAACCTTGCTCGCGAAAAGTGCTGCGTCGCACCCCCCAGCGGCCAGTCGCGCCTGGAAAGGCGAGCGTTAAAGGCGCATCTTCGTCAGCATCCAGACAAACATCCAGTCGAAGATCTCGTGCTGTTCGTCCTAGCAGCTTGTCCATCGGTTTCTTCAACAAGATTTCCCCTGCGCGGTTAACGAGACGTAGCTTGCGTTCCGGATCAAAAGTGAAAACAGCGACGTCGATCTCCGCCATGATCGTGCGCAGAAGCGCAGTGGCCTCGAATGCGCCGAGACGTTGTCGTCGCAAGGTCTCTCCGAGTTCGTTAACTTCAAGCAATGCTTCGCCAAGCGCGTCGTTCTCGCGTGCGCCACGGGCACGGATCGAGTAATCGCCCTCCCGCAGGGCGGCGAGCAAATTCGTGACCGTTTGCCACGGCCGGATGACACGTTCGCGAACGCTCGCGATATAACCACACGCGAACCCCGCGATCACGAGCGTGAGGGTCCATTGCAGTTTTGTGCTGTAGTCACCGAACCAGAGCAGGCAAAGCGCGATCAACGCCGCCGGGACCACTGCGCCAATCATCAGCCAAGTGAGATGAGTCTCGTGCGAAATCCGACGCCGCGGTTTGCGACGACCATTCATGCGCTGTGGCGCCAAGCGTACGGGGGCACGCCGAAGTCTGACGAAGGCGGGTCGCCTGCAAATCCGCGCTGTAGAGGCAGGCGTGTCGCCTGCACTCCTCTGCAGCCGACACGGCTGCCTCTACAGCTACAGGCCATATTGTTGCAATCGCCGATAGAATGCGCTGCGACTCAATCCCAGCGCTTCCGCCGCCTGTCTCGCATTTCCCCCGGCCCGGGCGAGCGCTTTCTTAATTAGATACGCTTCCACTTCCTCCAGACTCATGTCTTCCAACCCGCGCGAATCGCCGGTGCCGGTCGAGAGCCCGAGATCGCGCGCTTTAATTTGCGCGCCGGTCGACATCAAGACCGCGCGTTCTATCACATGATCCAGTTCGCGCACATTTCCCGGAAACGGATGCGCCATTAAACGTTCGCGCGCGGTTTCATCAAAACCGCCCAGCTCCTTGCGGTAACGTTTCGCATGCATTCTCAGAAAATTGTTCGCCAGCGCCATGATGTCTTCCTTCCGATCGCGCAATGCCGGCAACCCGATCTCAATTGTATTCAGGCGAAAGAGCAGATCCCGACGAAACCGAGCGGCGGCAACTTCATCGTGCAGGTTCGAATTCGTCGCCGATATGACGCGCACATTTGCGTGCAACGTTTTCGAAGAACCGACACGCTCGAATTCGCCCGTTTCGATCACCCGCAAAAGTTTCGCCTGCAAATTGAGTGGAATATTCGCAATCTCATCCATGAAAAGCGTACTCTCGTCCGCCAGTTCGAATCTGCCGGCGCGATCGGTTTTCGCGTCGGTGAAGGCGCCTTTGACGTGGCCGAAAAGTTCGCTTTCAAAAATTGTTTCCGAGAGACCGCCCATGTTCACTGTGATCATGGTATGCGATGCGCGTGGCGAGAGAGCATGCAGCGCCTGCGCGATCAATCCCTTGCCAGTCCCGTTTTCGCCGGTGATCAAAATGTTCGCGTCCGACGGCGCCACTCGCGAAATCATTTCCAGCACCGGGCGCATGGCGGGCGATTCCGCGATGATGTTGGGCGCGCCACCGCGCAGGAGTTGATTGGCCGCTTCCAGCCTGCGGCCCTTGCGCAACGCGCCCGCCAGTTCAATCTGCGTCCGCACAATCGCGAGCAAGCGCTCGTTGTCCCACGGTTTCGGGACAAAATCGCGCGCCCCGCGTTTCATTGCTTCCACCGCCAGATCGATCGTCGCCCACGCCGTCATCACCACGATTGGTAATGTGCTGTCGATTTCCTGAATCTTCGGAATAACTTCGAGACCCTCCTGTCCCGAGGTCGTGTCGCGGGTATAATTCAGGTCCATCATCAAAAGCGCGTAATCCTTTTTCTCGAGCGCATTAAAAATTCCGGCGAGTGAAGTAACCGCGTCGGTCTGATGTCCCGCGCCCTTCAGCAGGATGCGTAATGCCTCCAGCACGTCGGGTTGATCATCGGCAATTAAAATTCTGGCCACAGCTTAACTTTGAACCGCGTTTCCAGTGCGGTGTCAATTACCGCTTCGCAAATCGGGGCGGCGACAGATGGCAAAATGGACTAACGATTACTAGCGTGAGGTCAATCGGCCTTCTGCTCGGAAAAGCTCTCGGAGCTCCATCGTTCGGCAATGCGACTCGCACCGATGCTAAAATTAAGTGCGGCTTCGCCGCCATTCTCTTAACGTCGAATAAGAGACTGCTCGATCCACCAATACACTCAAACTTCAAGTCAATGTCCGTGCCTTCCACTCCACATCGCATCTCTTTGCTCACGGCCACGTGCATCGTGATTGCAAACATGATTGGCACCGGCATTTTCACCAGCCTTGGATTTCAGGTAGGCGATTTGCCGTCTGGTTTCGCCATCGTGTTTCTCTGGACGATTGGAGGAATCTGCGCGATGTGCGGCGCGCTTTCCTATGCGGAACTCGCTGCAGCGTTACCGCGTTCGGGCGGCGAATACCATTTTCTCCGCGAGATTTATCATCCGTCGCTCGGATTTCTCGCCGGCTGGATCTCGGCGACGGTCGGCTTTTCCGCACCAGTCGCGATCGCGGCGATGCCATTCGGGACTTATCTCGCCGAAATTTTCCCAACAATAAATCCCCTGTTCGTCGCTATCGCATCCGTCGCGTTAGTCACATTCGTCCTATTGTGCGATCTCCAACTTGGAAGCGCTTTCCAGATCGGGTCCACGATTCTCAAGGTTGCGTTAATCGTAGTCCTAATTGCCGCCGGTCTTTTCGCGGCAAGGACGCAAACAATTTCATTTTTGCCGATCAAGAGCGACACCGCGCTGATCGTGAGCGCCCCTTTCGCGATCAGTCTCTACTGGGTGATGTATGCTTACTCAGGTTGGAACGCTTCCACATATATCACCGGCGAAATTCGTAATCCCCGCCGGAATGTTCCGCTCTCACTTATCTCCGGCACAATAATCGTGATCATTCTCTACGTTTGCGTGAATGCCGTATTTCTCCGAACCACTCCCGATGCCGAAATGATCGGCAAACAGCAGGTCGCACTCATCGCCAGCACTCACATTTTTGGTCCCACTGGCGGAAAAATAATGGCCGGGTTCATTTGTCTCGGACTGATTTCAACGGTCAGTGCGATGATGTGGATCGGTCCGCGAGTGACCGCGGTAATGGGCGAGGATCTGGGAGTTTTGAAATGGCTGTCGCGACGAAGCGCACGCGGAATCCCGGCGAACGCGATCCTGACCCAGTTTGTCATCGTCAACTTCATGCTTTTGACCGCGACCTTTCAGGCGGTGGTGAATTATGTGCAATTCAGTCTCACCCTTTGTTCTGCGCTGACGGTGCTGGGCGTTTTCATCCTGCGTTGGCGTCGGCCGGAACTAGAGCGACCGTATCGGACCTGGGGATACCCGATCACGCCGCTGATTTTCCTCGCGATCAGCAGCTGGATGCTCTGGCACCTGCTCGCTGAACAATCGACCCGCACACCATCATTGCTCGGTCTGGTAACTGCTGCGTTCGGATTAATTCTTTATTTTATTTCACCAAAAACTTCCCCTGGCGCCGTCTAACTAGAAATGAAATGCCGCATTTTGATGGCGCTACTCGTGATCAGCGCTGCTTATGCCAGTCTGGCTCAGACCGTCAATCCGGCTCAGACTCTTGCCCAGAATTCGCCGACTCTGGACGAGACCGCGCATTTTCTCGCCGGCATGTCGGTGACCGGCGTGCTCGAGCCGCTCACTCACGATCCCGCCTGGCAGGAACACGCTCAGGCCATGAATGAAGCGTGGAAAAGAAAAGAGCAGCAGCAAATCTGGCCGATCCGCCAGTGGATGCAGGCCAATGCGCCCCAGTATCACCGCAGTGCCGATACCGCGTACCATATGTTTAGCGGACCCGACTTTTTGTACGCCAGCATCTTTTTTCCGCTCTCGAGCAATTACATCCTCGCCGGGCTCGAACCGATCGGGAATGTCCCCGACCTCGCTCAGGTTCCACCCGAAGTGCTGCGAGCCGATCTTCTCTCCTTGCGCAGTTCCATGAATTCGATTCTGCGATTTCAATATTTCATTACCAAGGAAATGCGCACCGACCTTGGCCGCGGAAATGTCAGCGGAACATTGCCCATCCTCTACGTTTTCCTGGCCCGTCTCGGTTACACCGTGATCGACGCGACACACTTGAGCTCTCCGGCGGAGGGCGTGAAGATCACCTTCAGTGGCGGCGAGCAACGGCAGACCCTTTATTATTTCAAAACCGATTTGTCCGGCGGAAATAACGCTTTCCTTCGCTGGTGCGCCGCCCGCAGACCGGGCTTGAGTTTGCTCAAAGCCGCTTCATTCCTGATGCACGGCGACGGTTTCTCCGGAGTTCGTAACTTTCTCATCCAAAACAGTCGCGTCATCATTCAGGACGATTCCGGCATCCCGCTCCGTGATTTTCCAAAAGGCTGGAAAGTGAATTGCTATGGCCGGTACGTGCCGCACCACGAAGAATTCGAGAAATATCATCAGACCGATCTGGCCGCGATCTATACGCAAAATCCTCCGCCTCCAGTCCTCGGTTTTGCCTTTGGTTATCATTGGCAAAAGGAAGACGGCCTTCTCATGCTTGCGACGCGCGAAGCTTTACCGGCGCTCCCGGCTGAGGAGCAACCGCAAAAAACGAGCGTCCGAAAATGATCCGCCATTGGCTTGTCGGACCACGATGAGTTGAAGCGAAGGGATAACAAAGAGGCGCTGCCCTTCCGATCCGATGCAGGCAACGAGATCGCTCGGCGCGTCCCGGCAGAGACAGGCATCACGCCAATCCTGATTCTGCCATTTAGGCATCAGCATCTGTTCGAAATCAAACTCGCGCCCGTTGGGAGCGGCGCGATTATTCCACCAGCCGAGCGAGAAGGCGCGGTTCGCTGACGTCCCACGCCAGCATTGTTCGAGCGACTTTCGGGAGATAACTGGCGCCCCGTCGTCGAGAACCATCCGACCGAGTTTTGCCCATTGCCTCGCCGTCAGCATCCAGCCGGTCGCAAGTAAAGGATTGTCGGCATCATCTGGAAGATAACGTTGCGGACCGAGGCCAAATCGATGCAAAATCCGACGCTCGAGAAAATGAGTCGGTGTTTGATCACGCAATTTCTCCTTCAACATTTGATGAAAAACCTGAAGGGCAGCCGGGCCATAAATAAATGCGCTTCCCGGTTCTGCCATCATCCTCGCCCGCAGCGCGACCGCATTCCGATCGCCGGATTGTGCTTCGTGCAGCCGAAAAAGTGGGTCGAGCCCGGAATCGAAGTTGAGTAGTTGCCGGATCGTCACCCGTGATTTCCCCGGATCGCTTCGCCAATTTGTGATTGTGTTGGCGACAAGATCATCCAAATCGAGCAAACCATCCTCCGCCGCTGCCAGCGCCGCCAAATTCCAAAACGCTTTTGTACCACTGTAAATTTTGTGCGGCGTTTTCGCGTTCTGTTCCAATAGCGTCCGCCGATCTTGAATTGCGAGAAACGAAACACCACGATGCCGTGCCGAATATTCAGCCGCCGCTTTTACTGCATTCGAATCGAGCGAAGTAGCCGCATCTAGCGAACCCGTCAGCAATACCAGCACCAGCATCCCGAAACTTGACGGCTTAAAGCCGTCAAGTTTACGGAGGCTCACAATTCCGTTTGAAACCGCACACCGCTTCATCGTTTCATCGCTCCAACGATGTTACGATTTAGCGATTCAGCGATTTAGCCAATAGATTGCGCGGGTGTTCGGCCTTCCTCAGCGTCATGCAGGTCGATCCAGGTTTGAATATCATCACGATCGCCCAAACCCACCCGCTTCTTCGCCTCCACTAAATCGGCGCTGCCTTCGTCCCGCCATCCCCTTTTGGCCAAAAACGCATTCCAGATCGCAATTTCTTCGTCGCTTGGTCTTCTGCCCTTGGCAAAGCACCACTCCAGAATTTCCTCGTCCGACCCACCCTGCAATGTCCGTTTCGCCAGCTCGTCGTAATTAACTCCCAGAAACCTGGTGCATCGCGAATCGAACAAGGTCGGATCTTCCACTCCAACAAAATAATCAGGCGGCAAATTTCCAGCGGCGTACAGCCGGATCTTGTCCAGCATTCTCGCGAAATAGATCAGGCCTTTCGTCTTCTTATAATCGGTAACCGGAGTTTGATTTTGCATTTCACCAAAACCTCCCGCCGTGTGCTAGACTGTCAACAGACCACTTTGATGCAGAGGACCAGACCACTTTATAAAGTTGTTGATCAGGTCCGCTCTTTTCTGCAAATCGAGGTGCACGCCATCACACAGATATCGACGAATCCATTGATATTCCCGAGGTTCCCTCACCTCCATCCTCTCCCAGTGGGAGAGGAGGACGTAGGCCGCGGGTGTCTTGGGAATCAGGGCGGGAGGCCGTGGCGCAGCGTCAGGTGAGGGTTGCTCGGGCAAGGCGCACACAGCTATCATGAGATCGCATCCAGATAATAATTCGCGAAACAAAAAGCGACGGCGCCGTTCCATCGTCGCTTTCGAAATGGTTCGTCTGATCAGAAAATCAGCCGAACCGCTGCATCAGCAGCTCTATCGCCAGATTCGCGACGAATTGGTCGCCGGGAACTTTAGCAATAACTCTTCGCGCCTTCCCTCCACTCGCGCCCTGGCCGCCGATCTCGGAATTTCCAGACTCACCGTCAACCTCGCCTTCGACAAGCTCCATGCCGAGGGCTACCTCCGATCTAAAATCGGCTCCGGTACGTTCGTCGCCGAGCCCCTTCCGGAAACTTTTCTGAGCACGCGGCGGCCAAAAATCGAGCGGCTCCCCGAATCGCCACCCCGACTTTCCAACCGGGTTCGGGATCTCCCCGATAAACGTTGCGGAAAAGAATTCGATTTTGGGATCGCCGGTCCTCCTGGCGTCACCTTCGTTCCTGCGGTCGCGGCGCTCGACGAGTTTCCCATGGAAATTTGGGAACGTCTGCGAGCACAAGTTCTTGCCCGAAAAGGAGCACACTTGCTCCAATATGCTTCGAGCCACGGCGACCCCGATCTGCGCAAGGCCATCGCAACTTATCTTTGCGATTTTCGGGGTGCGCGCTGCCAGCCCGATCAAATCATCGTTACCGCTGGAACGCAGCAGGCGATGATAATCAGCGCGCTGGCGTTGGTAAATCGTGGCGAAGTGGCGTGGATTGAAGATCCCGGATTCTATCAGGCGCGTCGCGCTTTTGGTTTTGCTGGCGGCACCGTCGTTCCGCGACCGGTCGATCGCGAAGGAATCGTGATCGGTCGACCCGCCAAAGGGCGATCTCCCAAGATCATTTACGTCACCCCTTCGCATCAGTTTCCGCTCGGGATGACGATGAGTCTTGCGCGCCGGACCGCGCTCATCGAGTTCGCCCGCGAGCGGGACGCCTACATTTTCGAAGATGATCACAATTCCGAGTTTCGTTTTACCGGTCCGCCGCTCCCCTGTTTGCAGGGACTCGATAACTCCGGTCGTGTCATCTACGCCGGAACCATGAGTAAGATTCTTTATCCATCTCTGCGCCTCGGTTACATCCTCGCCCCGGAACCATTGATCGACCCGATGATTAAGATCCGGGCGGTAATGGATCAACATTCATCCGCCATCGATCAAGCGACACTCGCCCGTTTTCTGTCCGAGGGATTTTTTCTCAGCCACATCAAACGGATGCGAAAATTGTACTCCGATCGACGGGAATTTTTTATCGAACAGTTCAATGGTCTCTTAAGTAAACATTTTGATCTGCAAATTCCGGAAGCGGGCCTGCATTTCGTCGCCTGGCTAAAACGGAAACCCGACCTGCCGATCATCAGCCAGGTCTGTAAGGAAATCGGAATCCGGCCGTCACCATTGTCATCCTGCTTTATAAAAGCAGAGATGAATCCTGCCCTCACTTTCGGGTTCGCTGCCTGGACCCGCGCGCAAATTCGCGAAGGTCTACAAAAGTTCGCCGGCGCGCTTGACGCGAAATTAAAGTAACAAGGAGCGCTGCCTCGACGCAAGAATTGTAGGGCAAGCGCGTCGCTTGCCGAATTGTGGGACGAGCAGGCGGACCGCCTGCCCTACAAATTTTTTCGCACCCGTCTCCTGCAGAAGTGGTCTGTGGTAAACACCCGAAGTGGCTCTTTTTCAATCAGAGATCCGCCTCTAAAACAGACTCAGTAAACAATTCATTAACTGAGGAAATATTTATGACGACACCAAAACAAATCCTTAACTCTCACTCTCCTTCCGCGGAGCCACCCTTGGGCAGAGATCGCGGGCCGTATTCGGCCCACTATGCCGTAGACCGTGACTACAGCGGATGGATTTTTTTGCTCATTATCCTGGTCGCACTCGGCGGCGCGGCGCTGGTCTTTGGCCAGAACGCCGCGGCGCAGACACCGGCTACGGGGAAACCAAAAACGCAATACGACGTATCCACTCTTCCTTCGCTCGGCGGAACAAGTAGCGGGGGAAACAGCATTAATAACCAGAGCTGGGCGGCAGGCTATTCCAGACTGCCGAATAGGGACCGGCACGCTATTTTGTGGCGAAACAGTGCTTTAACTGACCTTGGCACCCTCGGTGGACCAAACAGCAGTGTCACATGGGGCGTGAAAAATACAGCGGGAATCATCGTGGGTATTTCACAAACTGCCGACCCGCAACTGCTGGGCGAGAGCTGGAGTAGCGCAAACTTCTACAGTACGCCTAACAACGTTGGTTATATCAATCTCGGGTTTGTGTGGCAGGGAGGCCAGATGCGGGGACTGCCCAATTTCCCCGGCGGAAATAACGGCTTCGCAACCGGAGCCAACAACCTCGGTCAAGTAGTCGGGTGGGCCGAGAACGGCGTTCATGATCCATCGTGTTGCTGCACCCAAGTCCTCCAGTTTCGCCCGGCCATGTGGACTCTGGGACCGCCAGATCAAATCCACGGCCTCCCTCTCATTTCTGGCGACACCTCAGGAGCCGCCACCGCAATCAATGACAGTGGTCAAATCGTAGGCATTTCGGGAACGTGCGACCAAGCCGTCGGAAGACATACGGCCAAGCATGCTGTGCTTTGGGAAAACGGGAAGGCGACTGAGATCGGCCCCTTTCCCGCTCAATGGTGGAACACGCCGACGACAATCAATCAACACGGCGACGTCGCCGGGTTTGCTGGCGACCCCGCTTTTGTTGACGGCGACGTCTTACACGCTTTCAAGTGGACGCGGGAAGACGGCATCAGACCCCTGAAGCCTTTGAAAGGACGTACACCGCAACATGTAGACAGTGAGGCTTACGGTATTAATGAAGCCGGCCAGGTAGTCGGTGTCTCATGCGATGCCGGACAGACCGATTGTCGTGCCGTTATTTGGAATCACGGTGCCTACCCTACAGACCTCAACGATTTCAAAGGCAGCTATTCCGGCGTTCTCCTACTCGCGAGAGATATAAATGACAAGGGAGAGATTACAGGTAGAGGGTTCGACCCAGCTACAGGCGCGTTGATCGCGTATTTGGCAGTTCCAGTGAACAACAATTGAGACTGAATGAATACCTCTGGCCGCGGCTAGAAGACTAAACCAACTTCGTAGTAGTAAAGAAAGCGCGGGGCGGATCGAGTTAGGTCGTCCCGCGCTTCGTTAGACCAGCAAATAACGGCCAAGATAACGCTCGAAGTTTTCGCCGAGCTGCTGCTTTAACATGCGCAGGATCGCAGTGCGCTCTTTTGGTTTCAATTGCGGGCGTTCGCGCTCAACAAACAATCCGTGATGGCCGCGATACCAACCACGCGATGCTTCGATCATTCCCGTAAAATTGTAAGATCGCGCGCCGGGATCAATGTCGAAGAAGCGGAGAAAGCGCAGTGTTCCTTCCTCGTTGCTAACGAAATCTTCGAAATAGAACACGCCTTTCTCAGCCTTTAAGACGTCGAACTGATTGATGTTATTGGCGTAGGCTTCAAACCGCTCCAAGCCCTTCTTAAAGTTCACTCCCGTGCGTCCGAGGTAATGCGAAGTAAAGCAGTCGTATGGATTGCGCAGCAACAGCGCGACCCGTTCATAAACCTCCGCTCCGCTTGCATTATACAAACCGGTGAAATCGCTCCGTTTCGGCTTGCGCCGGATGTCATGCGCGCGATCGAAAAAAACCGGACCCTCCGCGATGATTTGGGGGCGACCGGGGGTGCGCACGCCCGTGAAATATTCCGTGCAATAACGCAGCCAGTTTAAACCGCTGCGTTGAAATGAGATCACCATGAACCGTGCAGCCATTCTCCCTCGCTTAAACCCACAGCATGAACTCGAAGCTGCGGTACTGAATAGCTTCGCTCACGTATTGGATTGAAATATGAATAAGTCAGATTAGTGCTGGTTGTGAAAGCAAGGATCGGCCAGCCGATAGTTGCGCACGCGCGAGACAGGCGGTGAGTAACTCAGCGAATGTCCCGACTTGGGGTTCTCGCAAGTAGTCGCCGTGCCGGCCTGATAATTCGTGAACCTCGATTCCCTCCAATGCCATCCCGCTCCACCCCAGCAGCGGATCCAGTTCGTAGAATTCGACAGGTGCTACATCTTCGGTACGGAAAAGATCAATCCGGCCACGATATGGTTGAAAATGATAACGGCGCCGAGCAGCTTGGCAAAGTCTCCGTAAACAGGCAGAGCGGGAATCAAAATCCCGAGCGAACAAGCTAAATCTGAGGGCGACATCGATCTCAAACAATTTTTCTTTAAGGGAATTTCTGTCTTTGATTGCTTCCGCGATCCATTGACACAATTTGGATAGACGAGACGTAACCGGCTTACTTGCGGGCGAGGCGGAAACGCGCGGCCTTGGATAATCACCGGCATAGGAATCGAACAGTCCAAGAAATGCCACTTGTTCTCCCGCAGCGGTGAGTCGTTTGGCCATGTCGAATGCAACCACACCACCAAAGCAGTTTCCGCAGAGATAGTAGGGGCCGTGGGGCTGATGTAGCCGAAGATGAACAAGGTACGATTTCGCCATCTCCTCCACCGATGCCTGATAACGGGCGCGACCATCGAACCCTTGGGGTTGAAACGACAGGATTGGCTGCTCAGCAGAGAGATATTTCGGCAGAAGTCTTAACTCGAAACCTTCTGATCCGGCAGCGGGCACGTAAAAAAGCGGCGGATTGTTCCCTTCCAACCGGTAGGTAACCACCTGAACACGCTTTCTCGCGCCGTTGCTGTTTCTGATTGCTTTCCCAAGTTTTTCAACGGTCGGAGCGCGTAGCATGGTGGCAGTCGGCAATCGCACTCGAAAGATTTTCTCCACCGCGGCCATGATTTCCGCTGCAGCCAACGAGTCCCCGCCTAGGGAAAAGAAATCGTCTTTGATGGTAATATTTTCTATTTCCAACACCTGTTTCCAAATGGAAAGGAGCTCGAGCGTGATTGAATCAAAGGTCTGCGACCGGAGGTCGGGATCTTTCGGTAATGAATCTTTAGCGATTTGAGAAAGGGCGCGACGATCAATCTTTCCGTTCGGCAGCAGGGGTAGATCGGCCAGAGTGAAGAAAAAGCTCGGTAATGCGTGGGCGGGCAATTTTTCCATCAGGCATCTTCGCAGCTCTTGTTCGGCAAGCGGCGTGTCCCTCCAGCAAAGGAACGCAGCGACACCCTTTTCACCATCTTTCTGCTCGACCGCGATAGCCACCGCCTCCAACACGCCTTCGAATTGGAGCAGCGCTGTTTCGACTTCGACCAGGCTTACCCATTGACCGCGGCGTTTGAGTTGATTGTCCTTGCGACCCAGATGTTCCAAGAGATCGGCATCATTCTTTCGACCGAGATCGCCGGTTCGAAACCAGCCGTCGGTTCCGAGGCCAAAGCGTTTCACATCCTTACCCGTCCAAAAAGCGGGAGCGATATGGTTTCCTCTAAGAAGGATTTCGCCAGCCTCACCTGACCCAACTTCAGGGTCCCCATCGTTCAGCAGCTTGATTTCGACTCCCTCGGCCGGCCGCCCTACCGGAACGATCATCCTCTCGGCTCCCATGTGCTCGGTGATTTGACAATAAGACACTGCGCCATTCGCTTCGGTCATCCCAAACCCGTTGATCAACACCGCGTCGCTTCGAAAGTGACGGCGAAACAAATCGACGTCGGAGGCGAAAACGGGTTCGCCGCCAAGTCTCACGGCGCGAACGGAGGACAGCACGTGATCAGGATTGAGCGTGCGCAGGAAACGGCGGAACACGCTGGGAACAGAATGATAGATGGTGATCTGTTCGCGTTCGATCCATTTCGCCATCGCGTTCAAACCTTCTTGTCCCGGCTGGAAAGGATGGACACTGGCGCCGTTGAGGAGCGACGCGAACAGGGAAGAAACCGACGCAGCGGCGGAACAGGGCGAGAGCAACGTCAAACGGTCGCGCGGCTGAATGTTTAAAAGGCGCGCGTGATTAGTTGCGTTACGAAGCGTGCCGCCCCAAGTGTAAACAAGCGGTTTCGGAACTTTCAACGAACCGGAAGTGTAAAAAAGTGCGAATGGTTCATTGGGCGACGGTTCCGATTTCGCAAACGATGCCGACTTAGTTGCCAGCTCATCGAAGAGCAAAACCTGCCGCGATGATTTCCGAAGATGGCGAGCGATGTGTGCGTGTTCGGTGTCTGTGATGATTGCGCGAGGTTGGACGTCCTCACAAACCTGCGCCAGCCGTAGGATTGAATGCGCCGGATTCAGAACGATATAGAAGCCGCCGCTGCGCGACACGCCGATAATGGCCGCGATCAAAGGGGCGGCGTGAGTCATCAATAGGGCAACGGGCGCGCCCTGACGAGATCCGTTTCCCAGACTCGAAGCGCATGCGGCAGAAACGGCGTCGAGTTGTGCGTAGCTCCAGGAAATACCTTTGCTCGCTACCGCACGATTGGCAGCGTGAATTTTGAACTGCTCCTCAAAACGGGAGAGCAGGTCGACGCTTCTATTCAACGCGAGCATTACAGTCTAACGGTCCGGTTCGCCGGGAGGAAAATATATCGCCTGCCAACGGGTAAAAAATTCGTGGTTCGCCGGGTAATGTTCCGGTGGGCCGATTCCGGACGCTTTCCATCCGCCAAACGGCAAGTCCACCGCCGCGTCAGCAGTGGAGTTGTTTATCTTCAAAATTCCGGCCTGAGCACGGCGCAGGAAGTCATCGATCAAAGCGGGCGAGGTGGAAAACAATGCTGCGACCAGTCCCTGCTTCACGCCATTGCAGAGCGCTACGGCTTCGTCCCAATTTTCTGCCCGCTGGACGACAAGGATCGGACCAAATGTTTCTTCCAAAACAATTTCTGCACCGGGATCATCGCAACAAACAATCGCGGGCGCCACCCATTGGTCACCAGATTGCTCATTCGGTCTTTTCAATGGTGTGATTACCCGATGCGTAGAAGAACGCGCGCGCTCGAGAATGGCCTGCACGCGTTGGCCCGAAGCCGAAGAAATCAGCGGACCAACCTGCGTATTCTCATCTCGTGGATCTCCCCACGAAATCATGCCGGTAGCTGCGATGAGTTTTTCCATCACGGCATCGTAAATTGTGGCATCCACAACCACGCGGCGGTTCGCGGTGCAACGTTGACCGGCAAAGGCGAAAGCGCCTTCCACGATCGCCGCCGCTGCCTCAGCTAAATCGGCATCCCTCCAGACGATGCTCGCGTTGTTGCCGCCCAGTTCCGCCTGCAAAGGAATGTGACGGCGTGAGCAAATCTCCTGCGCGGCGTAGCCTGCTTGCAATGAACCGGAGATTGTCACCGCGTCACACACCTTCATCACGTTGCGCGCGACATCATTGTTACCAAAAAGGACAGGCAATATGTCCGGACAACCGCTGGCACTGGCAAAGCACTCAGCCGTTGCTCTGGCAATGCGAGAACCGGGACCCGCCGGCTTCCACATGACCGCGTTACCATAAAGCAACGCGGGCACCATCTTTCCAACTGGGATGGCAAGCGGATTGTTGAATGGAGTGATCAAAGCGACCACTCCGAGCGGCCGGCGGCGATAGCCGGTGCGATGGGAATCGCCATCAAACTTCGGCAGGAGTTGTTTGCTGGCAGCGCCGATCAGCGCCAGTGCGCGCCCCACTTCGCCACGTGCATAACGAATCGGCTTCCCAATGTCCCCAACCAGAAGTTCGATCAATTCGGTTTCACGTTGCTGCAAGGAACACCCAAACTTTTGCAGCGCCTGGAGGCGTTCATCCTGAGACCGCTCCTGCCAACTCCTAACGGCCCGATCCGCGGTTGCGCGCCCGTTTGCGATTTCAGACTCTTTCGCGACCGGTAATTGCCAGCTCCGGCCCGCATCATACGGAGAAGTGTGGCTGATAACCTCGTGCTCCTGATAGACGCAGCAATGCTCAAGAGCTGCGATCCCGTGCTTCAGTGCCGCAACAATCTCGTTGGAACTGCGAAAAAGGATGCATCGATCCTGCAGGTATCTCCGTGTGATCGCAGCATGCAGCGAGTCATCGCTCGCGCTGGCATCTTCTACGATAACCAGGCCAAAACCTTTTCCGTAAGCGTCAAGCGCGGTTGCACGGATGCAGGCGTGCAAATGCAGACCCACCATGATGACGAGATCTGCCCGAAGCGCGTGCAAAACCGGCTTAAGCTGTCCGCTCGAAAAAGCGCTAAAGAAACGCTTGTGGACGATTGTCTCCGCCTTGCGCGGTCGCAAAATCTCCGGACAAGCGTGACCGGTTGTCCCTTCGACGCAGCTCCATTCATCGCGCATTTTCCGGTGCGGCATGCGATTGTCCGTGCCGCGGCTGACGGTGCTCCAGACGTGAACGACCGGAACAGCTGCCAAACGGCAAGCCGCGAGCACATTTGCCGCGGCCGCCACTACTCCATCCGGGTGTGGCTCCACCTCTGACCGCCGCAGAAAATCGTTCTGCAGATCAACCAGCAACAGGACAGGCTTCACGATTACGAACAATCGCCGCGCGAATTTCTTTTGCCACCAACTCTGCGAATTGCTGCGTTCCAACGATCCGACAATGCGGCTCAGCCAGATCGGCCGTCCTCCATCCGGCTGCCCAAACCGCAGGCACGGCATTCTCCACCAACTGCGCTTCTTCTTCCAATCCGAACGTCTCACGTAACATCATCGCAGCCGAGAAAATTTGACCAACCGGATTTGCTCGATCGGTCCCCGCTAAATCATGTGCAGCCCCATGGTTGGTCTGGTAAACAGCAGACCCATCGGCTGCGTAACTCGCGCCAAAGGTGAGACCGCGCGAGCCGGCGAAGAGACCTCCGAGATCGGAAAGGATGTCGCCAAAACAATTTGGCGCGACAATGACATCGAAGAAATCGGGTTGCTGCAGGAGTTGGTACGAAGCGTAATCAATATCAGCTAAAGTTACTTTCACTCCCAATGATTCCCCGATCTCGAGCGCACAACGGCGCCAGAGTGAATAAATCTCCGGCAGACCCGATTGCTTTCCGACGACGACTAGAGAATTGCGCCGCGCGCACGCCGCTTTCGCGCCCACATTCAATACCGCCCGGACCTGATCTTCGCTTTGAACAAATGTGTGCCAGACTTCACGCTCATCGCCAACAAGCTTCGATTTACCTTGATAAAGGCCGCCGAGATTCTCACGCACAACCAGAATATCAATCGGCTCGATCGCCTTTAGCCGGCTGACGCCTGCCAACTCTGGATAAGAGCGCAGCGGATTCAGCTTGTAGTAAAGCTCAAATCGTCGCCGCATGTCATAGACAAACCGGCCTCCAGCCGCTCCGGCGAGAATGGCGCCGCCCCGCGCAAAAATCTCCTCGCAAAACTGCGTCGCTTTCTTCGACAACTGATTGCTGCGCTCAGTTTCGAAGGAGGCATCGGCGAAGTCAAACCTTTCCAAACGGAGATCGATAGCGCACTCGGAAGCAACACTCGCCAGGACGTGACAGGCTGCGTCGATTACTTCCGGACCGCTTCCTTCTCCGCGCAAAGTCCCCACCAGAAATGGCATCGAAGTCCAATCGCTATTTGATTCTCCAGAGTTCAAACGGCAGGAATGCTATCAAATTCCGTTTACCCGACAAGTCCTCGCATCGTAGGGCCAAAAAAGCTTTGCCTCCACTCAAACCCACAGCGTCCGATCGAAACTGCGGTACTGAATGGCTTCGCTCACGTGTTCGCCGCTGATGTTCTCGGCGGAGGCGAGATCGGCGATGGTACGCGCGACTTTGAGAATGCGATCGTAGGCCCGGGCGCTGAGATTCAACTCCGTCATGGCTACGCGAATAAGTTCCTGCGATTCCCAATCCATTTTGCACCATTGCTTTAAATGCTTTGTTCCCATTCGCGCGTTGCAGTTTGTCTTGGAATCGTTAGCGAAACGCGCTTGCTGTTGCTTGCGCGCGGCCGAAACGCGTTCCCGAATTGCACTCGAAGGCTCCTCCACACGTTCGCTCGCTATGTCGCGATATTCGATCGACGGCACCTCAATGTGGAGATCGATCCGGTCCAGCAGCGGACCTGATATGCGCTGCCGGTATCGTTGCACCTGACCCGGACCGCAGCGGCATTCGCGTTTTAAATCGCCGAAATAACCGCATGGGCACGGATTCATTGCCGCCACCAGCATGAACTCGCTCGGGAACGTGACGCTGCCGGCGGCGCGCGAAACGGTGACACGTCCATCCTCCAGCGGCTGGCGCATCACTTCCAGGGTCGAGCGATGAAACTCCGGCAGCTCATCGAGAAAGAGTACACCGTTATGAGCAAGGCTCACTTCACCCGGATTCGGAATCGCTCCACCTCCGAGCAGACCGATATCGCTAATCGTGTGATGCGGCGAACGGAACGGACGCGTCGGCACGAAGGATTGCTCCGGTGTGAGTAATCCAGCGATGCTGTGGATTTTCGTCGTCTCGATTGCTTCTTCGAGCGACATCGGCGGAATGACGGTGGCAATTCGTTTTGATAACATCGATTTGCCCGAGCCGGGCGGGCCGACCATGAGAATGTTGTGACCGCCGGCCACAGCAACTTCCAAGGCGCGCTTCACGTGTCCCTGGCCTTTCACATCCGCGAAATCGAGATCGTAATCTTGATGAGCGGCGAAGAATTTCTCGAGATCGCCGCGGGTCGGTTGCAGCGAGCATTCACCTGTCAGAAACGAAAATGTTTCGCGCAAATTTCGGACCCCATAAACCGCGATTCCTTTCACCATCGCGGCCTCCTGCGCGTTTGCTGCCGGAACAAAGAGCGCCTTTTTCCGGCGCTTCCGCGCTTCAATCGCCACCGGCAGCACCCCTTTCACCGGACGCACCGCACCATCGAGCGCCAGTTCGCCGACAAAACTGTATTGCGAAAACTCCGCAGTATCCGTTTCCTGACTGCACGCGATCATTCCGAGCGCGATCGGCAGATCGAAACTCGGTCCTTCTTTTCGAATGTCAGCCGGCGCGAGATTCACCGTCGTGCGTCCGCGCGGCCAGTAATATCCGCTGTTCGAAACCGCAGTGGTCACGCGATCTTTACTTTCCTTGACCGCCGCATCGGGCAGTCCCACCACAACGATTGCCGACAGTCCACCGGCGGCGTTCACCTCGATTTCGACCTCGTAGGCATCAACACCAAAAACTGCGGCGGAATAAATTTTCGCGAGCATCTGCGCGAGGTTGGCAGAGAAATTTTCCGGGGAAAAGAGACAAATCGACTTTGTGGCGCTCGAAGACGAGGAACATGGGCTATCAGCCTGTGCGCCCAGCGGCGTTCCAGGCCGCTGCTGTTAGTGTGTTAGGCGCACTGATCGAAGACCTGTGTTCCCATACGCCTCGCAAGCATTTCGGGCTTCGACATGAACCCGACAGAAGCACGATTATTTAGGAGCCCTGGGTACGTCCCGCCGGCACGCGGGCTCCAAGCTAAACAGCAAACGCTCAACATTGAAACGCTCAATACCGAATGCCGAAGCGAAGTCTATGTACCTATCTATATATCTATAAAGGGGCTAAGGGCCTGCGGATAATTTTGGCGCGAAATCCCAAAATTTGGAGCGAAAAAGGAGAATATTTGGCGCGTTTTCGCCGCGGGCATGGAAAACGATTCAGAAGGGATCATTTTTGGAGGGCAGAAACAGCCGGAATTCTCAAATTTCCATAATTCATAAGTGTCTGTAATTCAATAGGAAGCAGTTAATTGAACGAAACACAGCCGGGAAATGTCAGAAATGCGAATATTTAACCTTGTTAACCGTTTTCGCGCGTGATAAATGCTGCGATTAAGGAACGCCTTCGACCCGTAATGTGTCGGAAAATGCATACCCTGCCCCCGTTGCACGTTCATGAAAAAAAGTTTTATGGCTGCTGAAGATAGCGATACAGGAATAAAAATTTACCTGCGGGAGATCGGGCAGATTCCACTGCTCACTCCGCAACAAGAGATTGAACTCGCCGCCAAGATTAAGCGCGGCGACAAGGAAGCTCGCGCCCTGATGATTCGTTCGAATCTGCGTCTGGTGGTGAAGATCGCGCATGATTACGCGAACCTTGGATTGCCGCTGCTGGATTTGATTTCGGAGGGAAACATCGGCCTGATGAAAGCGGTCGAACGTTTTGATCCGGCGAAAGGTGGGAAACTTTCCACCTATGCCGCGTGGTGGATCAAACAATCGATCAAGCGCGCGCTCGCCAATCAATCGAAGACGATTCGGTTGCCGGTACACCTAGTCGACAAAATTTCCAAGATGCGCCGTGTCTCTTTGCAAATGAGCGAGGAACTCGGCCGCGAACCGACCGACGACGAGCTCGGCGAAGAAATCGGCATCGCCGCTGGAAAAGTTTCGCAATTGAAGACGGTTTCGATTCGGCCGGCCTCATTGGATGCGCCGATCAGTGATGATGATTCCACTGAGTTCGGCGAAATCGTCGGCGACGAGGAAGCGATGACGCCGTTCGAGCTGTTGCGCGACAAAAATCTGCGCAACGAAGTGGGCGGGTCTGCTCGAAGTGCTCGACGATCGCGAGCGCAAAATTATTTTCTCGCGCTTCGGCCTCGATGGCGGCAAGCCCAAGACGCTCGAGGAAGTCGGGAAGAAATTTGGGGTAACGCGCGAGCGTATTCGCCAGTTGCAAAACATTGCGCTGTCGAAGTTGCGTCGCGCGCTGGCTAAAAAAGAGCGGCCAATCGACATCGACTTGGAAATGCCGGTCGAGGCGTAAAACTTCCTTCGTCATCCCGAGCGTCAGTCGAGGGATCCCGCGGCGAAAGCTTTAAGGTAACTTCAACGGGATCCTTCGACTTCGCTCAGGATGACACGCGCGGCATCGGCGTCTCCATCCTTACTTCGCCGTCCGCAATTGCACCGTGTCCACCAGCGTGTCACCCGCGCGCAGATCACTGATGATTACCAGATTGTCGCCCGGCGAAGTCAAATTTGCCTCACGCAGATATTTTTCCGCCGCTTCGATGGTTATATTCGGATCGTCGGAAAATTTTATCCGCACCGGACACACCCCCCAGCAAAGGGCCAGCTGACGCCGCACTTCCTCGCTTGGCGTGAAAGCAAAAATAGTGGCATGTTCCGGTCGCAAGTTGGAAGCGTTGCGCCCCATCGTGCCGTGTCGAGTGAAAACGATGATCTTTGCGCGCGGCAATGAATTGGCCAGGACGACAGCAGAGGCGACCGTTTTTTGTCGCACGTCTTCAAGAACAGCCTGTTTGGCGTAACCGGCGCCACCGCTACGCTCGATCCGCAAGGCCACGCGATTTAAAACGCGTACACATTCCACCGGATAACTCCCGAGACTGGTTTCGCCGCTCAACATAATGGCATCAGCTTGTTCGAAGACCGCGTTAGCGACATCGGTGATTTCGGCGCGCGTCGGCAAGGGACTATGGATCATTGATTCCAACATGTGCGTCGCAACAATCACCGGCTTTCCGAGGCGCGCGCATAGTTTCACAATTTTGCGCTGAATAATCGGCAGCTCCTCCAGCGGGACCTCAATGCCGAGATCGCCTCGCGCCACCATGATGACATCGGCGCCTGCGATGATTTCGTGAATCAAACGGACGGCAGACTGATCTTCGATCTTCGCCATCACCTGCGCCTTGCTCTGTTTTTGCACGAGCAACTGCCGCAACTCTTCCAAATCGCTCCGTTGCCGCACGAAACTTAAGGCGATGAAGTCGACATTAAGTTCGACGCCCAGCGCGACATCGCCAAGATCCTTTTTAGTGAGCGGCGGCAGGTTCACGCGGACGCCGGGCAGATTAATATGGCGGCGTGACCCTAGAGTTCCGGGAGTGATGACCTTGCAGCGAATACGGTTTTCGCGTTTCTCCAAGACGAGCAGATGGATGACGCCGTTATCAACCAAAACGGTGTCGCCTTCCTTGATGTCGTTGATCAATCCATCGTAGTTCACATCCACCGAGTAGGCTTCCTCGCTCTTCGCGCCGCGGACGGTGAACTCGAGAATATCTCCCGGTTTAAGATGCAACTCCGTTCTGAGATCGCCGGTACGAATGGCGGGGCCCTGTGTGTCCATGAGAATGGCGACGGCCCGGCCGAGCTCCTCCGCAATGGCCCGGATTCGCGGAACAATTTCACGGACCCAATCATGCTGCGCGTGGCTCATGTTGAGGCGGAAAACATTGGCGCCTTCGTGCATCAATTGCCGTAGCGTTTCCGGTTTCTCGCTGGCCGGCCCCAGCGTGCAAATGATCTTTGTTCTGCGCATGAAGGCTTTAAATCGACCAGCGAAAGCTTCATGCTGCAATGTCGGATTAAGACAAGCTTCGATTTACCTGATCGCTCACAATTATGCCAAAGAGCCGCTTTTACATTAATCCGAAGATCATCCGCGTCGCCTTACTGCTGCTTGCTTTGATTCCTGTTGTCGTGGCGGTCATCGTAACTGTGCGCCATTGGCTGCCGCTGCCGTACTGGGATGAATGGCGAACGCCCGGCCTGCTATTAACCAACTACGCGAACGGGACGCTCAGGATTTCGCATTTCTTTCTCCAGCACAATGAAAGTCGAATGGCCGTCCCCTGCTTTTCTGTACCTCACGCTCGCTAGACTGCACGGTTGGGACGTGCGTGACGCGATGAGGATTATGCTTGTTGAAGACGCAGCCATCTGCGGCCTTCTGTTTTGCCTCCTTCTACGGACGAAAGGTGCCACCGTTATCAATGCGCTCGCTGTTTTTGCCGTCACTACTTTTTTATGCTTCTCCCCGGTTCAGTATTATAATTTTCTGAGCGGGTTTCTGTTCGAACTATTCGTTGCCGGGCCTGGCCGCGATTCTAGTCGCTCTGGTCAATCTCTCGCGGATCCATTTCGGTGCTAAGGCTGTCATCAACGCGCTCATTGCTCTAATTGCGACCTACACTTTCCCGAACGGGATGCTGCTATGGGTGCTCGGGGTTCCTTTACCAGCAGCACAGGAATCTGCGTCAAAGCGCGTCCGCCTTATCTGGTCCTTGCTTTTCGCGCTAGTCGGAACCGCTGCAGTTGCAGCCTACTTTGTTGGCTACGAGCCCCCGTCCTCACATCCGCCATTCCATTTCGGCATTGTCCAGGTAGTGCATTATCTAATTCTATGGGTCGGCAGTTATTTCAGCTCTGCCAACGTTTCGGCTTTCGTGATTGGGATAATTGTTTTGAGTTCATGGATTTTTGTTACAGCGAATGCGGTCCTCCTGCTTGCGCGCGGCGCTCCGTGGCGGCATTTCTATCCCTGGCTCTTGCTTAGTATCTACGCTTTGAGCAGCGGTCTTATAACCGCCATTGGCCGCGTTGGATTCGGAGTCCAACAAGCACTTTCAAATCGTTACGCTATTTTCAGTCTTTTTCTTTACCTTGGCCTTATCGGAACCACCTTCGCGCTCTATTGCTATGAACAGGACCAGGGAACTGCTCGGTGGCGCCGACTAATACTCGCTTTTGCGATAGCGTCAATTGTATTGGCAGCCCCCGCTTGGGGTTTTTGCTTCGCCAGTGCGCAGCAATTGGTCGCTTGGACGGCGCAACGGAACGCACGATTGCTTTGTGCGCTTGAATGGATGGATGTGTTTCCAAAGAATCCTGATCTCGAACTAATCTTTCCCTATGTTAATGTTCTTAGGGCACGGTCACACGCGATCGCCCGTGCCGGACTGCTTCCCTGCCATCTTCTTAGTCCGCGCTTGGTCGATCTATTCAAAGAGCAAGGCTCTTTTGTCGATCTGTCCCATGGTCGACTTGAGGAAGCCGTGGTTCACGATGGCTCATTGATTACAAGCGGCTGGATCTGGTCCTCTCAGAAAAACCCCGATTGTGTGGCCATTGGCTTGCGAAAACCTACCGGGCAGTTCGAGTTTTTGTCCATAATTGCGCCGACCGTTGAGGAGCGCGATGTCGAGGGGCATTCCAAAAAGCAAACGATAAAGCCGCTTGGATTTCGGGACGAGACGCCGCTTTCAATGCCTGCAGAAGGCATAATCGAGGCTTGGACGGTAAACACTACTGCGGTGACTGCTTCGCCGCTCGCTGGTGCCCGACGGCTGTCTTTCCATCCATAGTCAGTCGCGCCGCAGATCAGAATGACGGGCTCGTCAGGGCAAATTCTCTTACCAAGAGCACTTGCTGTATCGGCTTCAAATCAAGGCATTTATGCGGCAGTCTTCTTCAATTGAACCTCGAGAGCGAGAATGCGACTTGCTCTAAACTGGGAAAACCATACTGCTTCCACCTAATGAATTATCGTCGTCTTTGTTTACTGGCGCTGACATCGAGCTTATATCTCAGCTCCGCTTTTGCCGATCTTGTAGTTACCAATACAAACAGTCAGGGCCCGGGTTCATTGAACGATGCGGTTGGGACGGCAAACAATACTTCTTCGCTTAAGACAATTCGATTCAGCCTGCCAGGGGGTGGCCCGTGGACAATTACGGTGTCCCGGACATTAACCATCATCGCTCCCGTGGTGATCGATGGCACCTCACAACCGGGTTATGATGGCGCCTTTAATCGCATTTACGTGGAAGCTGTTGCCGGCGTATCAAGCGTGTTTCTTCTGACCGCTCACAACGGCACCACGATAAAAGGCTTGGGCATGTATAACTACGACCAAAACGGTGTAACAATCTGGAAGGACTCGAGCTGGAATTTTATTGATGACGACTACATTGGATTTAAGAAGACCACCGGCGGAGTTTTGCACAATACCGCCCGTGCTTCTTTGTGTGCAGGAATTGGTATTCAAGGCAACTATAACAAAGTCAGGCGGACTACCATCTCTGGAGTATACAATGGGATAAACCTCGGCGAAGCAATCGAGGGAACTGTAACTGGCCTGATCACGCACGATAACCTCTTCGAAAGCAATCGTGTCGGAACGGATCCCACCGGTCAAACTACCGTGGGGTATGGTAACGCTTCAACGGGCATCTTTTTAGGAGCTGGAGTGCAAGGTAGTTGGATTGGGGGATACAATGTTATCGCCGGTAATGGAGGGTCGGCCGTCGAGATTCTTCATCGAAGCGATTCCGGCAATCGAATCTACTACAACTACCTCGGAGTGAATGATGGCGGCACAAATGTTATTACCGGCTCCGCCAACGGTCAGGGAATCTTAATAGGCAACGTTGCGAAAAACAACGGCGCATGGGGCAACATTATCGCGGGCAATCGCAACGCTGGCGTCATCGTAGCCTCCGGCGACGGCAATTGGGTTTGGAACAATACGATTGGCCTGGATAAAGGGCAGGCGCATATGCTTGACGGCCAGCCGTCGGGCATCGTTCTCAATGTCGACACGCTCCGCTCGCCAGGAGTTGCCCCCGTGCGTAACTCGATTGAGGGCAATATGGTATGTAACCAGTCAGCTAACGGAATAGAGATTTACCACGGCGTAGGCAACGGCGTCTATAACAACTGGATCGGCAGAAACAGTGCCGGCGTCCTATTTGCAAATGGCCATTGGGGCGTTTATTTGCAGGACTCCAACTACAATGGCGGAAGTGGCAATGCCTGGGGAAGTAATGGACTCGGGAAAGTAGGCCAGGTGAATTGTGTAGGGAACAATATTAACTAGCATCGCTAGCCTTGCGAGTCACTCGTGTTGCTTCGCATGGCCACCATGCCAAGCACACCCGGAAACTGCCAGCAGCTCCTGCGGGGCGGAATCCCATACCGAAAGTCGTAAGACATCACAATCACAGGAGTCGCGTATAGTGCCAACGCGCTCAATCCAAACAACCAGATGCCCAGGCAAATTGGACCCCGGGCCTTGAATACCCCGTAGACGGTGAAAAATAACAACGTACAGATGATTAATCCGTCGATGCGAAAGGTATTTTGATAGAAAACAAGCAGTGGCTGGCTACGCACCCGCACTTTCACGCCACGATATCCCTTTGCCATCGCATCGACGACCAGCTTCTCTGATTCATTTCGATACCCAAATGAGAGGACATCACGCGGAGTACCGCCATAACGCTGCCGTGCAGCGATTGCCGGATCAATATACTTCGCCAGGTCAATCAACACCGCCCGTACGTAGTCGCACGGCTGATGCAAGATTGCACGCCACGCAAATACCTCGAGTTTCTTCCCCGTTTCGGGCCCGAGCACAAACCTTTGCCGAGGGGTCGACTTGAGATCCCAAACGTAGCCAAAAGGTCCCGGGCGCTCAGATGGTCGCCGCTGCTCACACAAAATCTCAGTGCCGGCCGGAGCTGCGAATTTACCGCAGTCGGCGAATGGCGCCGCTCGTGCGTAAAGGTTCCAACCGCGCATATCGTTTAATCCAAGGTAGCGCCCGTGTGCCAGCTTGTAGGCGCTCCAGTAGCAACCGAAAACCAGCAAGGCGGGCAATGTAGCGGTCACAAACGCCAGGCTGCTGCGCCGGAGCGAGGAGCGAAACCAGACGGCACTACATACGCCCAACACTGCCACCAGGGCGAAACCAATGTTGCGCGTTAATCCAGCCGCTCCGAGAAGAGCACTCCCTACCGCAAGCCATCCAAGGTGAAGCTGGGGAACTAATCCGCAGATGGCCAAACAAACCCCCGCTATCGCCAAAAAGGTCAAAAGAAAGTCCGACATCACCGTGTGCTCTTGAAACAGCTGATCGCCACATAACAATGGAACGGCGGCGGGTATACATGCGATCCATTGAGCTACGCCCAGCCGTCGTAAGACCAGAAAGACAAATATTCCAGTACCTGCACCGAGAAGATGCTGGCATGCGATTGTGACCCAAAGTTGATTCGAAATCGCGTGAAGCAGCTGCAGAAGCATTGGATAACCAGCTGGCATCCAGAAATCGCCGAATAACGGCCACGAATTAATTCGGGCATATCGCGGTGAATCGACAAAGATCATCACCGCAGGAACGTAGAGGAACATCAGTAGGATCCGGACGAAGAGGCCCGTCCCAAGCAGGATCAGGAATGGCTTGTAAAGCAACTCTCGCCAATTGCCAGGCGGCGCGTTTGAGATTTCAGACTCGGAATTGTTCTCGACCATCTCTCGTATCGGCTGCTTTCTTGATTCCGATCAGTGTGGTGTAACAGCTTCAGCTTTACAATGAAAGCGAACTCCGGCGCTCATAGAGCGCCGCAACAGAGGCAAGCCCCCCAGTCTGCTCTAGCGGCCGTCTACGACTGCCGGTTTAAAGTTTCTTAACCCGAAACCGCCGACGTGGACAACGCAGAAACCAGGTCAGTTCCTCTTATCTCGCGAAACCAAGATGTCCCGCTATGATACGAGGGAAATGACGGACGATTTCCGTATTCTCATCGCGGCCACGGAGAAGACCGGCAACACCTGGTTGAAGTATCTGCTCGCCCACATTTATGAACTGCCGACGCCCTACATCAGCCAGGATTTTTCCGAAGCGGAAGCCGATTCGCTCGGGAATCGGTGGGTAACGCACCAGCATTTTCTGCCGGAGCGCCTTCTTCTCAATTGGGCAGCGCGAACGCAAACGCATTTAGTGACAATGATTCGGCATCCGGCTGACATCCTGGTCTCGCTCTACCACTATTGCTGTAATTATCCTGACCATTACAAGGAAGATCCGGCCGTCTCCGCCGCACTCGCTGCCGACGCGGAAGAGCGGCAGGCCACGGCTGATTTATCGCATCATGTGGTCGATGGCCAATTACTCCGCCTTCTCCAGGAACGAATCATGTGTGACATTAACATTTCGATCAGCTGGATTCGCAGTGGCCGCGGTCTCGTTGTGCGCTACGAAGATCTCAGAGTCGACCCGCTAAAGACACTGAGCACCGTGGCTGAATCGATCGCGCCGGTAGCCCAAGATCGCATCGTTCAGGCGATCGACGCTTGTGACATCAAGGTTTTGCGTGATAACTATGCGATTGATAGCAGGTTTTTCCGCCGAGCATTAATCGGTGAGTGGCGCAGCGTCCTGCCTACCCACATTTTGCATCGCTTCGCCAAGGAAGAGCCGTTTCGATCGCAGTTCTCCTTTCTTGGCTATAAAGGGAAGGTCGACCGAAAAACGGCGAAACCGCGGCTTCGAGCGGAGCGGTCGATAGCTCCGCACCCGGCCCAAAAGCAGGGAGTTCCGTTCGTTCCAATCCTGGCGGAGTTGCTGGAAACTACTCCGCCGGAAAGAAGGGCACGCTGGCAACCGGACCTCAAGAATTCTTCGCACGATGGTTTTTTTCGGTGGGCGAACGCCGCAGCCGACCAAGATCCCTTAGGATCAAATGCGATTCCACGAATGACTAACCTGGCGGTCTTTGTCTATAAGCAGCGGCCGGATCTGCAAGCTGCATTCCCAGACATATTCGATCTCAACCGCCTTGGGTATGCCGCCTGGTTTCTTCGCTATGCTGGTCATCGCTACGAACTGGATTGCTCTTTTCTTACGCCAATTGCTTTGAGCTGGATCAGCAAGCCCTCTTTGGCTGCTCGTGTTCGCCGCGTTTTCGGCGCAACAGCCGAAGCTTTGTCCTCGCGGATCAAAGGGCTACGCCCTGCGACCCGTTGATTCCATCAAACGATAGCAGCCCTCGCCCACTCCCTTGCCCACGGCATTGGCGGATGCGTCTTTCCGAACCGGAGAAAGTTTGCGTTTGCGTAACGTGAGGTAAAACATGGAACGTCCCTCAGAGAAGGCCCGTGAGGACTGACGGACATTAGCCGGTGGTCCAAATCATCCAGTTTGATCGAATGAATCAACGCGTTGCCAATGTTATCTGTTGTCCCGCCTGCCACGGCGGATTGCGTTCCGGCCGAGGTCAATTGCAATGCGAAGCTTGCGGCGTCAACTATCGAGTCCAAAATGAAGTGCCGCTTTTCATCCAGGAAAACGTAGTCGCCGTTTCGTCCGACCACGTATCCAACCCAATCGGTGCTGATTTCGAGGAGATCCTGCGCAAAGGCGATGGGGTCATCCTTCACATCGGTGCGGGTGCGACCGCCGCAAAAATACCCAACTTGCGTCGAATTCGAGCATAAGATTTTCAAACACACCGATGTCGTCGGCGACGCGCATCAGCTGCCGTTTCGGGATGGGAGTTTTGACCGCGTCTTCGCTTTCAACGTCTTTGAGCATCTGCGGGAACCGGCACGCGCTGCCGCCGAAGTCGCGCGAGTTCTAAAACCAGGTGGTACGGTTGCAATCCACACCGCTTTTCTCCAGGCGGTACACGAAGAACCCGCTCACTTTTATAACACGACAGAATACGGCTTGCGACGATGGTTCGCCGACTTTCAGATCGAGAAACTTTCCGTCACACCGAATTTCTCACCCGGGATTATGCTCGCCTACCTGATGTCGACCGTCGTCAACGTGCTACAGGAGAGTGGTGTTTCGTGGCGGGAGCAGACGATCGTGCAAGAAACCACTCTCGGCGAATGGGCGGACTTCTGGGCAGGTAAAACGGGACCGCCGGATGGATTCGATACCTTACAAAATCTGCCCGCAAGCCGCGCAGAAGAAAATCGCTGCCGGATTTGAATTAATCGGGCGCAAACCGAATCGGGAATGAGCCAGGTGTCGTTAGTTCCACCCGACCGCATGGGCGCCGGGGTTGAGCCGGGTACGCCGAGCGAACAAGCCGTTGGCCATCCTGCGCCTGATTCGAATGGTTTTATATTTTGGTTGGATGAACCGCAATCCTGGCGGACGACGTCACGCTGGCTGCGCCTGGCCGGATGGTGTTTACACGTCAGCGGAGACCCTGTCACTTCTATTCGAGCCAGGATTGGAAAACAGGAATTCATCATCCCGTTAGAGATTTCGCGGCGCCGACGTGATCAGTTATTTCGGACGCTCACCAGAGAACGAGCGCTGCGGTTTTTCCCTCGATGTGCGGATGCCGCGCGGGCGGCGATCACTCATGGTGGAAGCACAAATACGCAAGTCGCGGTGGAGGACAGTCCTGGTGGCAACTGTGCAGGGCCCATTGCTCGCCCGGCCGGGAGAAGGGCGCCGCCGCCAGGAACGGGATCGCTCCGCTACCGTTCAACGCTATCGCTGGTGGTACGATCGGCCTGCCGACTGGCACGCGTCTACCCGCATTCTTTACGTCAGCGGCTGGTTCATTGATACGATGGGACTGCCAGTCCACGGCATTCGCGCCAGAATCGGTCGGCAATTTTTTCCCGCAAACATCAACCTCCCGCGCGAGGACCTGTGCGTAATGTATCCGGACTTGCCCCTGGCAGGTCGCGGCGGATTCGCAATGGCAATTCCGCTGCCGCGCAGAACATCGAAAATAGTGCTTCAATACGAAGGCACCGATGGGATTTGGCGCGATTTCGATTCTCACCATGTCCGGCGGGGCGATCATCAGGCTGAATTACCGCCGCCAAGCCAGCTGCCGTTTTTCACCGCGGCACCTGCTTCCGAGCCACGTTTTTTCTGTTGGGTGCATATTCCAGATAACGGCGAGATCAGGGAACGAAGATTGCGCCTTGCCGGTTGGTGCTTCGCTAACGAAGGGCCGCCAGTGGAAGCGGTCCGCGCTCGTGTGGGCCAGCAGGATTACCTGTCGGCGAATTCGGCATCGTGCGGCGCGATGTGGCCTTTGCCCACAACAATCGCGCTGGGTCGTTGCACAGTGGTTTTCTAATTCACGCCTCGATTCCTCGCGGACGTCATCAGCTCGTGCTCGAGGCCCAAGATGCCAGCGGTAGATGGGAACCGTTTTTCGAAACGATCGTTCGTCGATCCATTTTCGGTTACGGCGGTCCATCGCTTGGCAACGAAGCGGAAATTTACGCGCATTGGATCTCTCGTTATGAGCGCCTTACTCGCAGGGACAAAAATGTCATCAAGCAACAGATCAACGCCATGTCGCGTCGGCCGCGATTTTCCATTTTACTTCCAGTTTACGAAACGGATCCACGATGGCTCAGGCGGGCCCTACTCTCGGTTCGGCAGCAGTTTTATCCGGACTGGGAGCTTTGCATCGCGGACGATGCTTCAACTAAAGGTACAGGTTGGAAAATTGTGGAGCGCTACGCCCGCGCCGATGGTCGCATCAAAATACTGCGCCGCGAGACTCGAGGCGGCATCGCGGCGACATCGAACGATGCGCTTTCTCTCGCCACCGGAGAGTTCGTCGCCTTGCTCGATCACGACGACACGATTGCGCCCGAAGCCCTCTACCTGGCAGCAGTTGAGCTCGAACGCAATCCGACATTGCAGTTGATCTACACTGACGAAGACAAGATCGACGAGTACGAACAGCGACATAGCCCCTACTTCAAACCCGAGTGGAATCCCGACTTATTTCTTGCTCAAAATTACGTATCCCATTTGACGTTGCTGCGGACCGATCTGGTCCGGCGCGTCGCCGGATTTCGGTCCGCATTCGACGGCTCGCAGGATTATGATCTGCTCCTCCGCTGTGTTGCACAGATTGAGCCACAGCAAATTGCTCGCATTGCCCGCGTTCTCTATCACTGGCGAGCTCTGCCGCAAAGCACAGCGGCAAGCACCTCAGCAAAAAACTACGCGCATACCGCGGCAGTGCGCGCCGTGCAGGAATACCTGGACACACAAAAGGTCAAAGCAAAAGTGGAACCACGCGAATTCGAGATTTACCAGCGCGTTCGCTATCCGCTGCCCGAGACGCATCCATTGGTTTCCATCATCATTCCGTCACGCGATCAATCCGCGCTGCTGGAAAAGTGCGTCGACAGTATCTTGCACAAAAGCGATTACACGAATTTGGAGATTATCATTCTGGAGAACAACAGCGTGGAAGAGCAGACGCACGAGTTGTACAGTCGTCTGAGGAAGGACCGACGGATTCAAATTGTCGAGAGTGCCGGTGATTTTAATTTTAGCCGCCTAATTAATCTCGGAGCCAATCGCGCTCGCGGATCGATCTTTCTCCTTCTCAACAATGATGTTGAAATCATGAACGCGGATTGTCTGAGCGAACTCGTGTCGCAGGTTTCTCGGCCAGAGATTGGGATCGTGGGCGCACGCCTGTGGTATCCTAACGGGACCCTTCAGCACGGCGGTGTCATTCTCGGAGTTGGCGGTGTCGCCAGTCACATTGACGGTATTCGACGCCATGAACCTGGTTACTTCGCCCGCCAGCATCTGGCGCAGGATTTTTGCGCTGTTACCGCCGCCTGCCTGATGGTGCGGCGCGAAGTCTTCGAGAAACTTGGCGGCTTCGACGACGCACATTTGCCCATCACCTTTAATGACGTCGACTTCTGCCTGCGTGCGCGAGAGCTGGGCTGGCACATCATCTACAGCCCCTACGCTGAACTTATTCATCATGAATCCATCAGCCGCGGAATCGAGAACACGACTGAAAAGCAACGGCGTTTCTTTAAGGAAAGTGAATTTCTTCTGAGTCGCTGGGGTGCACTGATACAAAATGATCCGGCTTACAACCCTAATCTTTCCCTCGGTGAAAAGCGCTTTGAACTCGCCTTTCCACCCCGTGTCACGCCACCATGGAAGACGCTTCTTCGGGCCACGCCATGATTGGGTCGAGAACATTCGAAGACGAATTCGCATACGGTTTCGATGATCCGGTCGACTCCGTGAGTTACTCGCGTGCCGTCCGCATCAGTGGCTGGCTGGTTAACATTAAAGCAGAGCCGATTCACGGAATACGACTGATCGCGCGAAACGGTATATGGCCGCGCCGGGTCACGCGCGCGCGACGAAAGCGCAGCCGTCCTGATGTCGCGCTGGAATTTCCAGATGTTCCCGATGCCCGTGCCAGCGGGTTCCTGATCGAAACGCAGCTGCGCAGCGGGCGCAATCAGATATTCATCCAGGTTCAGGACGAACAAAAACGATGGCGCACATTTTTTAGCACGGCGATCAAGGTCCTGCCGCTTGATCTGCTCGAGAAAGCTGGATTCCCAAACGTCTGCGACCATTTTACCGACAAATTGCAGCACCGCCGTACCCCGGCGTCGATCCATCTTCCAACATCTGAATCTGTCGGTGGCATGGCCGAACGCCCACAGTTTCAACCCAGGCGCGTCGTGATTTATGGAACCTTGCGCTCGAATCTTTTTATTCGCGAGGTTGGAGAATTGGTGGCAGCCGGATTCGCCGAGCTCGGTTGCGAGACAGAACTTCTTTTCGATCGACTGCCGGAGCGGGAGAACAACGATGCCCTGCAAATCGTCTTAACCCCGCACGAGTATTACAATTTATTTCTCCTCGAACAGGTGCCCAGAAAAACGGCACGCGAGCTCAGCGCCAATCTCGTTTTCCTTTGCACTGAGCAACCCGCCACAGGGTGGTTTGAACAAAATTTGCGCTGGAGCTGTTATGCCCGCGCCGTCGCCGATATCAACCCGCTCGGGGTGGAATCCTATCGCGCCCACGGCATTCGCGCGCATCATCTCCCGCTTGGATACCACGAGTTGCTTGGGCATTCCGGGGGAAAGCCAGCGCGCGAAATTGATCTCGTCTTTCTGGGCTCGTTAACCTCGCGTCGCGAACGGTTCTTTGCCCGCTACACAGATTTCTTTTCGCAACGAAATTGCCACCTGCGTTTCGTCCCGCTTGGCTTCGCCAAAACGGAACTATCGCGCAGTTATTTGCCCGCCGCGCAACGCAATGCCCTGCTCGCCAATTCCAAAATCTTGCTCAACGTCCATTACTCCGATCAACGGTACTTCGAATGGCACCGCATGCTGGTTGGACTGGCCAATGGTTGCTGCATCATCACGGAAAACTGCGCGGGATACGCTCCGCTCATTCCAAACAGACATTTCGTAATGGTAGAACACGACGCTCTCATCGACGCCTGTCAGTATTATCTGGACCACCCTGACGAATGCGCGCGCATTGCCACAGCTGGGGCCGAATTCATTCGCACCGAATTGCGCCAGGCCGCCGGGTGCGCCACGCTCTTGCAGGCCCTCGAACGCGACATTAACGGCACCGAGGTAGAAGGACCTGACTACTCGATCTTCGCAACACTACAATCCGACCCCGAGCCGGCCGCGTTGCCGAGAGCATTGCGCGGCGCATTGCTGGAAAGGAAGAGTTTTTGGAATGCCCTGCGAAAAGATCTTCTTAGCTCAAACGGAGATTCCGCTGTTCCGGAAAAATCGCCCCCTCCTCCGACCGCGCTGGAGCGACAGCATCTGCGGGAAAATGTCGCGACGAGACGCGCCGGGTATCTGCAGCGACGCCGGGAGCAAGAATCGCGATTGAGTGCCGGCGAAGAGGTTTGGTCCATTCATGATAACGCCGAGTTTGCTCGCGCTCTCGCTCCGCAAATTTCAGTCCTTATCACTCTCTACAATTATGCTGCCTTCATCGAAGGCTGTGTCGATGCGATCGATCGTTCCGCCGATATCCTCGCCGTGCCGATCGAGATACTCATCATCGATGACGCCTCTACCGACGATTCATGGGCACGCGCCCGACGGGTTCAAAATCGGGTGACTCGGCCAGTTCGTCTTGTCCGGAAACGTTTTAACACCGGCCTGGCCGACGCGCGCAACGTCGGAACACGTATCGCCCGCGCACCCTATATCTTTATGATGGATGCGGACAACCTTGTAACTCCCCCTGCTCTCTCATTTCTCTTCAACACGATGGAGCGCGAACAATGCGCTGCCGCTTACAGCATTCTTTGTCGTTTCCGGAAAACACCCGCACATTCCGTCGGCCTTCTCTCCTATTATGACTGGGACCCGGAAATCCTCGTGCAAGGGCCGTACGTGGATGCAATGGCGATGTTTCGCCGCGACGTTCTCCTCGAGCTCGGCGGTTATGATCACACTTTGAGTGAGATTGGATGGTTCGGTTGGGAGGATTACGACATGTGGCTTCGTTTCGCTCAACAAGATTTGCGCGTTGGCTTCGTTCCAAACATCCTTTGTCTCTATCGCCAGCACGAGACCTCCATGATTAACACAACCAATCTCTTCGCACGCGAATTAGTCGGGCTATTTCAAGAACGCTACCAGTCGCTCGCCAATCGATTCGCCTGCCGCGAGAACCTCTTCGGTATCCGTCGAAGCGAACTAATCCCGGCGGCTGAGATCACCAGCACCGATGAAGAAGCCCGAAAGGGCTGATGGAGCGTAGCGGTGGTCAAACCACCGATTCGTTCTGTCGCTACCAAACAGAGGGTTTTCCGGTCTCCTGTCGTTCCCAAACTTGTTTGGGAACGCATCACTTCTAAAGGGAAACGAAGTTTTGCAGAGAGTTGTGTTCCGAACAGAGTTTAAAAAAAAGAAACCCAGTCCAGCTACGACGCTGCGTTTCCAGTACTTCGCGTGATTCGTGTATTTCGTGGGTTAACAACAAATAGACGGCGCGCCATCGCGACGCGCCGTCTCGCAGCAAACAAACACCAACCGGGTTACTTCAACTTCGAATCAATCTTTTTCGCCATCTCCAAATGCTTTCGCACAACCTCGGAGGTCCTACTGGCGAAGCTCTTCACATTAGGATCGCTGCCGTCTTTCGCTTCTTTTTCGAAGGCTGCCAGATCCTTTTCGTGATCCATCACCATCATGCCCATGTAATCCTTGTCTGATTTCCACTTGCCCGGTTGCTTTTCCGCGGGCAACTGGACGTTTTCCTCCTTGGCCAGCGCCTTCAATTCGTCATTCGCCTTGCCATGATCTTTAACCATCCGGGCACCGAAGTTCTTCACTTCGCTATCGGTCGCATTTTTCTCAGCGACCCGGCCCATCGCCACCTCCATCATCCCGCCCTTGGCTGCGTCCTGCATGAAAGCTTTGTCAGCTGAACTCAAGTTGCGAGCTGCGGTATTCGATTTGGATTTAGCCGTTCCCTGTGCAGGCGAGCTCTTACCACTGTAATCGGGAGTGGGATACGGCCTCGAATCATATTGGGCTAAGGCTGTCCCGCTCAAACCGACAAACGCAATGGCAATGATGCCAAGCCTGACGAGGCTATTTATGGAAAATTTGTATTTCATAGTATTTTATAGATTAAGGTGCCGAAGCAAACGCCGGCACATTTGTTTCGCAGCATCCGCCTAAGATGGCCGTAAGATCGCGCCCGGCGTTCTTAGTTCTTCGCGTAGGAGCTCTCCACTCGTTTTGCTACATCTTTGTAGCCGTAGTCCGCCTCGTAGATCTGCTTCATACAGCCAAGCGACTTCTCGCGATTGCCCATCTGTTCGTAAACCAAGCCAAGGTTGTAAACGATCTCCTTCTTCGTCGCGTCCATGGTCCCGATCTCGCGCGCCGCTTCTTCTAATTGCTTGGCCGCCAGATCGAACATACTCAGCTCACGATAACATCGCCCGAGCGCATTCATCGCCCGCAAACGCGCATTCGGATTCTGTCGCGCCCGCTGCAATTCTGGTAACGCCTCACGAAAATGCCCCGCATTCATCAAATTTTCCCCTAGTTCAAAGCGAAACTGCAAATCGGTCGGATTGCGGTCCACCCGTTTCCGCGTCTCGTCGATCAACATTTCCGCGCGTCGCTTTTTCGCCGCAGCCAGCGCCGCCTGCTTTTCCGCCAACGCCACGCTGTCGCCAGCATTGTTCGCCACTGCTTCTTCTAACGCCGAAATCTCGCGGTCTGTTTGCTTCACACCCAGATCGGAAATTTTTCGGACCAACCCCGGATCACTCCCGTGCGTCAGGTCGGACGCATATCGGTACCAGGCAATCGCCGCTTCCAGATCATCCTTTTGCTCGCTCAAAGATCCGAGTCGTCGCGCCACATCGACATTTTGCGGCTCGGCCTCGTGCATGGCGTAGCTCTCAGCGATTTGGTGGCTTAACGATTCGCCCGACAGCTGCATCCGGCTCTGCTGTTCCAGCGACACTGCTGCTTCCTTGTCTTTGATCAGGTCGCGATAACTCTCGGCCGAACCCCAACCACCGCTCTTCATCGAGCCGCGCGCGGAAGCATCCTTCCCCAGCCGCACTGCCGCTGCGTCCGCCGGATCGATCCCGCTGATTCGATTATAAACTTCTACTTCCCGCTCGCTGTCACCCAGGTCGTGGTAGAGCCGCGCCAGTTCGTGCATCACCCTGGTGTCGCGGGGGTTTTCTTCGAGGAAGGTTTGCAGCGCAAAAACCGCTGTCTCCAGCCACCCCGCTGCCGCTGCCGCTTCTTTCAACGCCAAATTCGCTTGTTTATTATAAGGTTCGTCCTCGAGTATTTTTTCAATTAATTCGACCGCCCGCTTTGGGTCCTTCTTAATTTCACGTTGCGCTTTCATTACCGAAACCGAAGCGGTCGAGACGTTGAAAAACTTCTTCTTCGCTGCCTTGAATCGCGTCACCTCCGCCCTGCGCAATAGTTGTCGGCCGGTAAGAAACTGCGGTTCCTGTTTGAGGATTCCCTGCAAAAGGGAAATGGCGTAACCGAAATTTCGTAGCTCGATCGCCGCCACCGCTTTCAGCCAGTGCGCGCGCTGATCATCACTCAGTTCCTTCTCGGATTTAACCGCCATATCGCGTGATCATCATTATAATTTCAGCATCTCCGCCTCGTCACGACAAATGCTCAAATCGCCGTTCGGTGTTCGTCGTTCGGCGTTTTGTTTCCCCCATTGGATGTTGTGCGTAGGACGCCTGCTCGCGAAAGCTTTCGGAGTTGAGCGTTGAGGGCTGCGCATTCCGGTCTGGGGAGCGCACGCGCCCTCGCGTGCTCATTTCGGCGCCTCGCCGAAATGCTTCTTGTTTGTTTAAGAGAGACGTCAACGACGGCACGCGAGGCGCGTGCGCTCCCCGGAAAGGCGCGATGGCCCGCTGAGGCGCAAGTGCCAGGCGCGTCGTAATGATGTAAATTCATGCGCATGAATGCCCTCAACGGCGCGACCAAAGGCCGACGCGATTCATTGCCGATCGAGCTAACTGGCGACGGCCGATTTCTGTTGTCGCGCCAAAACTTCGTTCCGGCGTACATCGGCGCATTCGAGGCCGGTGTTCTTCAGCAACGTGCCGCCGACGCCATAGAAGCACTGCGGTCATGTCGCGTTTGCCCGCGTGACTGCGAGATTGACCGCTTCAATAACAAGATCGGAGTTTGCAAAAGCGGACGACTGGCACGTGTCGCCAGCGCTTTTCCACACTTCGGTGAAGAAGATTGTCTGCGCGGTTGGAACGGCTCGGGCACGATTTTCTTTGGCTGGTGCAATCTCCGCTGCGTGTTCTGTCAAAATTTCGAGACGAGCCAGTTCGGCCAAGGCGCCGAAGTCACCGCCTCAGAACTCGCGGGTATTATGCTCAATTTTCAGGAGATCGGCTGCCACAACATCAATTTTGTCACGCCCGAGCACGTGGTTCCGCAAATTCTCGAAGCGCTCGTCATTGCCGTCGAACGCGGCCTGCGTTTGCCGCTCGTTTACAACACCTCGGCCTACGACAGCCTCGAAAGCGTTCGCTGGATGGACGGCGTCGTCGACATCTACATGCCCGATTTCAAACTCTGGGACGCAGAGCATTGCCGAAAATATCTCGTCGCCAGCAACTATGCCGAAGCCGCGCGTACCGTCATTGCGGCGATGCACGCACAGGTTGGCGAACTCAAGGTAGACGTCAACGGCCTCGCCTTGCGCGGTGTTCTGGTGCGGCATCTCGTCATGCCCGGTTTGCTCGAGGACACGCGCGAAATCGTGCGCTGGATTGCCGAGAATCTTTCGCCCGATACCTACGTCAACGTGATGGACCAATATTATCCCGCCCACAAAGCCGAAACCGAACCTCGCTTCGCCGAAATCAACCGCGGCGTCACTGATCGCGAGTTCTGCTCCGCACTCGAGCTAGCCCGAAACGCCGGCCTCTGGCGGTTCGACATCCGCTGGCGCAATGTCATTCCACACGGCCGTCCTATCTGGCTGCCACACGCGCGAAAGCGAGAGGTTTGCGCCAGGTAGGGGCGATTCACCGAATCGACCGCACGTGCAAGTCCGGCTCGGACCAATTGCGGTCAATCGCCCCTTCTTACAGCAGATCCAGCTGCGGCTTTTGCGGCTGCGGCAGAGTTTGGGTCGATCTTTTTCTTTTTGCTTTGGGGTGAACTACCGCGCCGTTTGGGTTTTCCAAATGCGCAAGAATGTCTTTGGCTCGATCCAGGATCTCGCGCGGCAAACCGGCCAATCGCGCCACTTGAATCCCATAGCTCTTATCCGCTCCACCGGGGACGATTTTGCGCAGGAAAATGATCTGTTCGTTCCATTCCCGCACCGCGACGTTGAAGTTCACCACTCCTTTTCGGTCCACCGCCAGCTTGGTCAGCTCGTGATAATGCGTCGCGAAGAGCGTGCGCGCCTTGATCTTGTCGTGCAGAAATTCCGCTACACTCCACGCAATCGATAAACCATCGAACGTGGAAGTGCCGCGCCCAATCTCATCGAGAATAATGAGACTACGCTCGGTCGCATTATTTACGATGTTCGCCGTCTCGTTCATCTCAACCATGAATGTCGATTGCCCGCGTGAAAGATCATCGCTCGCGCCCACCCGCGTGAAAATGCGGTCGACCAAACCGATTTCTGCACTTCGTGCCGGCACGAAACTTCCCATCTGCGCCATCAGAACAATGAGTGCAACCTGCCGGATATAGGTCGATTTGCCGGCCATGTTTGGTCCGGTGATAATGGCGAGACGAAGTTTCTCGCCGTCGAGCTCGGTATCGTTAGGGACGAATTTCTCTTCCACCAGATTTTGATCGAGCACTGGGTGTCGCCCGTCACAAATCGCCAACCGGAGCGAGTCATCCAATTGCGGCCGGCAGTAGTGAAACAACCGCGCTGTCTCCGCCAGCGAGCAAATCGCATCCACGACCGCGAGCGCACCCGCCGTTTTTTGCAACGGTCCAAGTTCCGTTAGCGTTTCATCACGCAATTTTTGAAAAAGCGAATACTCCAGGTTCCGCGCGCGCTCATCCGCGCCCAGAATTTTTGCCTCCATCTCCTTTAGTTCGGGGGTAATGAAGCGCTCCCCGCCAACGGTCGTTTGCTTGCGGGTATAATGCGCCGGCACACTTCCGAGATTCGATTTAGTGACTTCAATGAAATAGCCGAAGACGGAATTGAACCGGACCTTGAGTGATTTGATTCCAGTCGCTGCAATCTCGCGTTCCTGCAGTGCGTTGATCCAGTTCTTACCTTCGCGGGAAGCGTTCCGAAGCTCGTCGAGTTGCGAATCAAAGCCGTCCCGGAAAATTCCCCCCTCTTTCAACACCATCGGCGCATCATCGACCAGCGCTGTCTGCAATTTCGCCGCCAACTCCGGCATTTCGTGGATCTCGCTTTGCAAACGATCCACCAGCGATTCCGTGAATTCTGTTTTTCCCTGTGTTGGCAGCCGTGTCGGCTGCATTGGGCTGGAATTTGCAGGCGACACGCCTGCCTCTACAGGAGGGTTGGCTTTCCCGAAATTTATTCGCTCAATTAGCTTGTCCAACTCCGTCTTGAGTTGCGGAATGTGCTGCAGCGAACTTTTCAATGCCACCAGATCGCGCGCGTTTCCCGACGCCTGCGAAAGCCGACCGGCGGCGCGTTCGATATCGCGAAACGATTTCAGCGCGTGGCGCAACGATCCGAGCAAGTCCGATTCGTGCAGCAAATCGGAAATCATCTGTTGCCGGCGATTCAGTTCACTCAGATCGCGCAACGGCTGCAAAATCCAGCTGCGCAGTTTCCGCCCACCCATTGGGGTAACGGTGCGGTCGAGCACCGCTAGCAGGCTGGTGTCGCGCGCACCGCGGGATTCGACCAGATCAAGATTCGTCTGCGTTGCCGCATCAAGCACGACGTGATTGTCCGCCGATTCACAACGCAAGGTCGCCAGGTGATCAATTTTTCGCCGCAAATGATGCTTGAGATAATGAACGATCGCGCCCGCCGCACCGATCGCCGCCGGCAGCGCCGCACACCCAAAACCATCAAGCGATTTCGTTTTGAAATGCTCGCACAAGGTGAACGTCGCCTGTTCAGGAAGGAACGCGTAACTGTCGTGCGCAAGCACATGCTCAATCGCAGGAAAACGATCGTGCTGTTCCTCGCTCACCAAAATTTCCGACGGCCCGACCCGTGCCAATTCATCAGCCAGCGCGGCCTGCGTCCTTAATTGCATCAGCCGAAATTCGCCGGTTGTTAAATCCGCATAGGCAAATCCGAAGATTGTCCGAGCCGGACTAGCGAATTCGTGCTCATAAATCGCCGCGAGATAATTCGCGCGTTTCGCTTCCAGCAAGCCCAGTTCACTCACCGTTCCAGCGCTGATGATCTGCGTGATATCGCGCGTCACGATCCGCCCCGGCTGCGGCTCGCTCGTCTGATCGCAAATCGCGACCCGTTTTCCCGCTTTGATCAGTTTCGCGATATAATTTTGCGCCGCGTGATACGGCATTCCGCACATCGGCACGCCGTTCCGTTTCGTCAGCGCGACGTTTAACAACCCGGCTGCCTCTTTCGCGTCCTCAAAAAACAGCTCGTAAAAATCGCCAAGGCGGAAAAGCAACAACACATCCGCCGGCACACTGGCGCGCAGCCGCTGGTACTGCTGCATCATCGGGGTAATCGCATCCGCCATTTCGGCATTATCGCGGAATCCACTCCCCAAGTAAAAGCGTGAACTCAGCAACTCGTTTAGATCGGTTGACTCACACTGAGCCCACCAAGAATTCTGGCAGGTAGATCGATTTGGCTCGAGAGCGCCTCACAAGCCCATCAAGAAATGCCTGGATTTGGTCCAGATATGGACAATATACTGTCCATGTGAAATCGATTACCTATACGGCCGCTCGGGAGAACTTGGCCAGCACCATTAACCGCGTCTGTGAAGATGACTCTCCTGTGATGATCACACGAAACCGCGACCAGGCTGTCGTGATGTTATCGTTGGCCGAATACGAATCTCTGCAAGAGACGGCCTATCTTCTTCGTTCACCCGCGAACGCAAAACGTCTGATCACGGCAGTCGAAGCGTTGAATCGCGGCAAAGGCGTCACGCGCAGACTAAAGGGCTAAGGCGTGGATCTGGTCTTTGCGCCAGAAGCGTGGGATGATTACCTCTACTGGCAACGCACCGATGCGCGGGTGCTCTCACGAATCAATCTGCTGCTCAAGGAAATCACACGCAATCCCTATGCCGGAATTGGCAAACCGGAGCCGCTAAAACACGCGCTGCAAGGTTATTGGTCGCGCCGGATCACTTCCGAACATCGGATCGTATATAAAAAAGCAGGCAAGCAAATCCTGATCGCGCAACTGCGATATCATTATCGTTGATGCCAGGGAACAAATTGTAGGTTTCGAATGCGACGGAGGGCGGGCCGCGTCATTGACGCCTAATTTTGGGACAGACGACGCATGTCCCAAGTCTCCTGTCTGAGTTCGACGTTGGGGGTTGGGCGTTTTCCCCTGCCTTCAATCCCGCAGCGTATTCATCCCCTGCCGGATGATGCGATCGATCAACTGTGGATAGGGCAGGCCTGCCTTACCCGCGGCCTGCGCAAAATCTTCATCCTCGGCCAGGATTGGATTCGGATTTGCCTCGATAAAATAGATTTCGTTTTTCGGCGTTAACCGCAGGTCGATGCGCGCGTAGCCGTCGATTGTAAGGAGACGATAAATGCGCCTGCATGTTGCTTCGATCCGCGTGACCAGCGCTGGCTCGAGTCCTTCGGCGAATTTGTTCTGCAAACCCCAGCGTTTGCGATATTCCTCGTCCCATTTCGCGCGATAAGTCGCAATCTTCGGTTCATCGGGTGGCACTTCTCGGAAGACCAGCTCGCGAACTGGAAAAACTTTCAGCCGCGAATTGCCCATGAGACCGACATACAGTTCGCGGCCCTCGATGTATTCCTCCGCGATCACGTCGGCGTCGTGGCTCGCATGAATAAATGCCGCTCGTTCGCGGAACTGCTCGTCCGTCTCGATAAACGACGCCTGCGAAATCCCGTAGGAAGCTTCCTCTTTCACGGGTTTGACCAAAATCGGGAACTTGAGCTGTTTCGGTCGGGCAATGCGTTGGCCCCGGGGAATGACCACGAAATTCGGCACGTGGATACGGTGGTAATGCAGAATTTTTTTCGAGATGCCCTTGTGTTTGCAGAGAACAAGACCGGTCGCGCTGCAACCGGTGAACGGGACGCCCTGCATTTCGAGGAAGGAAACGATGTTCTGATCGAAGCCGCGGTTATTCTTGAACTGATCGGCCAGATTAACAATCACGTCAGGTTGGAAGGTTGCTAGCTTCTGCCGCAGCAGATCGAGATCATCGAAAATGGCGAGATGTTCTTCGGTGTGACCGAGGGTACGCAGGGCGTTCAAGACGTTGGCCTCGGTCTTCCAATCCTCCGTCTTCATTTCCTTGCTCAGGTCCTGGTCGATCTTGGTGGGCCGGATGGCGTCGAACAGGGCAAGCACCTTGAGTTTCTTTTTCACACTATTTCGTGCGCTTAAACTTTCCGGTGAAAAGATAATTCATCACTAGCGTCGTAATGAAAGCAGAAACGCGAAAATCTTGCTGCGGATCGTCGTTATGCACGCGAAGCCCAAGCTGGTCACAGCGTTCGATCAGCCGCGTTAGAAGTTCATTGACCCGGTACTTTTTCTCGTTAGTCCACTGACAGACCGCATTCAGCAATCGACGACGCCTCAACCGCAGGTAAGAGCTGGCTTTTATGCCGGCGGGCGCGGCGAAAAGCTGGCGCAGATCGGCGTCGTAGAAACCCGGATAGATATCTTCATAAAGTTTCTGTTTGCGTGCATAATAGGTCTTAAGCTTGAGATTGAGACAATTGTACTCGGCAACGCGGTATTTCGGCGTATGCAACGGAGGCTTTCCCACCAAGCCCCGCATCAATTCATCGACGTACTCGAGTTTTTGCAGCGCCTTCCAGCCAGCGTAACGCTTCCGCCAATCGAGGTCCGGCGTGAGCCAGACCGCGAAAGTTTCGGCAAAATCTTCGTCCGGATGGCTCTGCGCATACCAGTCGTCCAGATGCACGACATAACTACGGCTGAACGGCCGCGGTCGATAAGTGTCCGGCGTTTCTTCATCGGAAGTTTGGCCAAAAATCTGCGCCCATCTTTTATTGTGGGGAAGATGGTAGGCGTAGTTGTAAGCGTGCGCCGTCTCGTGCCGGATTAATTTCATGAAGTAATCGGAAGTTTCGCCTTCGACTTCAAGCATCATCTTCCGTTCCAACGCGCGCAGCCGCTCATGCACCAGGAAAAAAGGAACGAAAATCGCCGGGATCCCAACCGGCACGAACCATTCATCGCCAATGTGACACGGCGGATGAAAGACGAGCCCTTTCGCCGAAAGCTCGTCGTAAAATTGTTTGATCAAAGGTTCGAGCGCCGTCCCGTCAAGTCGCAGCCCAAGCTTGGCGATGCGACACTCCAGAAGTTGCTCGTCGCTTAATGCTGCCCAATCGACTGGGGCGTCCATTTCCCGCGCACGGTATCACCGGGAGAAATCCTGTCACATTTTCTCGACGGCCCCGCGCGATCACCGCAGCGAAACCTCTCACTTCGCCAGTTCGTACAGATACTGAACGAAGGACATCGTGGCACCGTCGATGCCTTGAATCTTCGGATTGGCCGATTCAATGACAAAATATTCGTCCGGCGCATGCGCGCCGCTACCATGACCAAGACCGAAATGCCCGGCGGGTTTGTTCAATGGCGCGTCGGTAAAGACATAACCCGGCCATGACCCGGCGCTGCGCGGTAGAATGATTGGATCAATCCCGGAACTCTTCAGAACCGCAACTTGCGATTTGATCAGACCGCTATCCAACGAAGTGCTGTTTGGATCGTAGCCGCCAGTCATATTCACATCAATGTCGCCGAAACCGTGCTTAGCCAGGTGGGCTTTCAACCCTGCGATCGCATCCGCCGCGGTCATGTTCGGTACTAGTCGAAAATCCAATTTCGCCACTGCCTTGTGCGGCAAGATCGTTTTGCCGCCGGGACCGGTGTAGCCTCCGACCAAACCCTCGATGTTCACCGTTGGTCGAGATTGCCAAAGCTCGAGCGCTTTCTCCCAATTCACGTCGTGCACCCAATGCTCGACGCTAAGCAGCTTCTTCGCTTGTGCTTCGCTGAGGCGCTTGGCTGCTTTCGCCACCATCGCTTTTTCTTCGGCGCTCATCGGCCGTAGCTTCGCCGTGTAATTATCGATCGCTGGTTCGTTGCCGTCCGCCGAGACAAGCGAGTGTAACGCCTCCACTAAATGCCAGGCCGGACTGTCGAGGCGCGCTTTATTCGACGAATGAACATCTTTCTTCGGACCGCGCCCCCACTTTTCGCCACTGGAAGTCAGCTCAACCTCGATCACGCCCTTCGCCCCCAGAGTTAACGTCACTGTTCCGTCGGGATCCTGTTCCGCCGACGGAATGAAAACGCCCTCGCATTTGGCCAACGCCGCCTGCACTTCCGGCTGATGCACGACTTGCGGAAAATGGGGCGAACCGATTTCTTCTTCGCCTTCTGCCACAAACGCAAGATTCACCGGCAATTTCTTTCCTGCGGCACGAATGGCGTGTAACGCCGCCAGGAAAGCCGACTCCGGCCCTTTCTGATTAACCGCACCGCGGCCGACAATCACTTTTCCGAAATCTGGTTTATCCACCAGCGCCGCATCGGTTGGTGAAGAAGTCCATTCCGCCGGATCGAACTGTTTGACGTCGTACATGAAATATATGCCGACGGTTTTCGGAGCACCGGCATCGAGGGTAGCGAAAACGCCGGGCTTACCCTCGGTCGGCACCTGTTTTGCCTGATCAAACCCCGCCTCTTGCAACAATTTGATCATGTAGTCCGCGCCTTCGGGATAACCGCGATTCTCCGCGGCGATCGACACCTGACCGATCCAATCCTGCAGCCGCTTCACTGACTCATCATGCTGCTTCGTGATTTGCGCCTTGATGTCAGCGAAATCGTCCTGCGCAGCCTGCAATAACTGGCCCCAAACAAAGGCCGCGACAATTGTGGTTACGAAAAAGATTTTCCGATTCATATCATTTAGATCACTCTACAAAATATCGCTGACAAGTTTTGCTTTGGTCGTGACTCATCTGCAAACGGATTTAAAACAGACAAGAATAAATTGCAGCGGCGTTTATTATCTGAATCCAACCGTACCGGCCGACGCGTCAAATTTTAGGTTACAGCGACCGCAATAGTTCAAGTTTATGAAAGTCAGAATGGGTTAATCCTCTCCTGTTATATGCTCACTGATGTTCGCTCGGGTTCCTGGCAGCAGCGGAAGACGAAGAGACAAGAGAGCACCGGCGCGCGATTTTCGCAGCGCCCAGAAATATTTCGCTCGCGGGACAACAAAATCCCACATGCGGGACAATGGCGTTTTTTAACGCAATCCGCAGGATGGAAAACCGGCACGAAATCAGGACTTTATGCCGAGCCTGGGCCTTTGGCACGGCGGTTGCAGATCGCTTTCGCGTGGTTGAATTCCCGTCACGCCCTCGCTGCATTCAATTTTCACTATCACTATTATGATGACTGATGTTCGCTTTGCTTTTCGCCAGTTGCTCAAAGCTCCGGGGTTCACGCTCCTTGCCTTGATCACCCTCGCCCTGGGGATCGGCCTCAACACCGCCATCTTCAGCTTGATCAATGATCTCTTCTTGCGCGGTCTTCCATTCAAGGAACCCTCGCGCGCCATTCACGTCTTCTGTCATTTCAAGGATCAGACGGTCGATTTTCCGATTTCTGCACCGCGCTTCATGCATTTCCGCGATGGCCAAACCGTTTTCAACGAATTCGCCGGAGAAAATGGACTCGCGGCCACCGTGACCGGAGTCGGCGATCCCTTCCAGGTGCCAATTTTCAAAACAACCGCGAATTGGTTCGACGTGCTCGGTGTCCATGCCATTCGCGGCCGGACATTCCTGCCGGAGGAACAAGAGGGCGCCGATGTGGCCGTGATCACTGATCGCTTTTGGAAATCGCGGCTCGGCAGTGATCCGAATGTGATCGGCCGTGCCCTTACCCTGGATGGCGTCTCACACACCATTGTTGGCGTTATTTCAAAGCTGCCGGTTTCGTGGACGGGGCCGAACGCCGACATCTGGACGACGAAGCCTTTCATCATTCCCGGTTTCACGCATGAACGCATGATGCGCGGCACCGCATTCCTGCGCGCAGTCGGTCGACTGAAACCTGGCGTGACCGCCAAGCAGGCACGTGCCGCATTTCAGGTGATGACGGACAGCTATCGCGCCCAATATCCGGAGAAGATCGATGCCCAGGCCGCTACCGTTCTGAAAACATTGCCCGAAGACGTAACCGAAAATTTACGGCCCGGTTTCGCCACCCTGCTCGCGGCGGTGACCTTCGTGTTGCTCATCGCGTGCAGTAACGTGGCAAATCTATTACTCGTTAGATTCACTGGCAGACGGCGTGAGATTTCGCTGCGTATGGCGCTAGGCGCAACGCGCACGAGTGTGCTACGTTTGTTCGTTTTCGAAAGTGTATTGCTGAGCCTGCTCGCCGGTTGTCTCGGCGCGGTCCTCGCCTGGCAATTGGTTCCAATCGTACCAAAGCTCGCCGCTAATTTCCTGCCGATCGAGGCGGGCACCGCCACCGCGCTCTCACTTCCAGTGCTCGCGTTCACCATCGCGCTTTCCCTGCTTACCGGTCTGGTGATGGGTTTCTATCCCGCATTGCAAAGCTCGCGCGCCGACATTGTCGATGCTCTTAAAGAAGGTGGACGCGGCACGGCCGGCAGCGTGCGCCAACAGCGTTTCCGCAAACTCCTGGTTGGGGCGCAGGTCGCGCTTTCCGTTATCCTGCTTGCGGGCGCATCGTTGCTCATCGCAAGTTTCCTCCGCCTGAGTCATCAGGATCCGGGTTTCAAAACAGACAATCTTTGGACCGGATTTACCGTCCTGCCTCAGGCCCAGTATCCTGATCAGCCCACGCGCACGCGGTTCGCGGAGCAATTGCTGAATGGATTACGGAATACGCCCGGACTCCAGGACGCAATGATCAGTTCCGGTTTCCCTCTCGCTGGTGGTGCGGGCGCGACGCTTTACACGAAAGCGGAAGGGAATGTGCCGCCGATCGCGGAGCGCAAAGGCGCGCCATCGAATGATCTCATGCCCGGTTGGTTCCACACTCTCGGTATTCCCCTGGTCGCCGGGCGTGATTTCAACGAGCAGGACCTCATGGATCACCCAAACGTCGTCATAATCAGCAAATCGGGGGCAAAGATGTTGTTCGGCAACGAGAACCCGATCGGAAAGACATTGCTGGTCACGAGCGGCAGCGTACCCGTGGAGATCATCGGCGTGGTCGGCGATGTCCGCTCGGTGCTATTGAACCAACACAACGAGATGGAATTCTACCGGCCATTGGCGCAGGAGAATTTTCCCTTCGTTACCATTGCAGTACGCAGTCCATTGCCGCCTGAAACGATCACGCGATCTGTCCAGACCGCTCTGCGCGGAATAGATCCTGGGCTCGCGCTCATTCTGCCGCAGCCGTTCAGCGCGATCATGGCTCAGGCGCTTGGCCAGGCGAAGTTGATGATGGTGCTGCTCGGTGTCTTTGCCGGCGTCGCGCTGCTTCTCGCCACCGTGGGTATTTACGGCGCGGTCGCTTATACCGTCGCGCAACGCACCGGCGAAATTGGTGTGCGCATGGCGCTGGGTGCGCAAACGCGGGATATTTTGCGACTGATCGTGCGGCAAGGGATGATGCCGGTGCTGTTCGGACTTGCCATCGGTGTGGCCGCCGCGCTCGCGGTCGGACGCCTGATCCATTCGCAGTTGTACCAAACGTCCGCCTACAATCCACTTTTGCTCAGCGCGACCCTAACGATTCTTGGACTGGCAGCGTTGCTGGCATGTTTCTTTCCCGCCTATCGCGCCACCCTGGTTAACCCGGTAGAAGCTTTGCGAACAGAATAAAACTTCGGATGACCGACGTCCGCTTTGCCATTCGGCAACTCCTCAAGTCCCCGGGGTTTACTCTCCTCGCTGTCCTGACACTCGCAGTCGGAATCGGATTGAACACCGCGATTTTTACCTTGATCAACGATCTTTTCCTGCGCCGCCTGCCATTTCAAGAGCCGGCACGCCTTGTGCACATGTTTGCCAACCGCAAGGAAGGCAATCTGCTCGAGATCGCGGTTTCAGTGCCCCGCTTCAAGCATTATCGCGATGGGCAGACGATTTTTTCAAGCTTCGCCGCCGAGAACGGGACGCCGTTTACTTTGACCGGCGTGGGCGATCCGGTCCTGGTCAACGGCGGGCGCGTGACCTCAAATTACTTCGATACCCTCGGGGTGCATCCGATCCGCGGCCGCACCTTTCTGCCGAATGAGGAGGAAACCGCTGATGTAGCAGTCGTGACCGAAGCTTTTTGGCGAAAACGACTGGGCGGCGATCCAAACATTATTGGTCGCACCATCACGCTCGATGGTGTTGCGCACACTATCGTCGGCGTCCTGCCGAACCAACCGGCGGCCTGGTTTGGAAACAGTCCAGTGGCTGAAGTCTGGACGGCCAAGCCATTCATCCTTCCCGGATTTTCACAGGAACGAATCATGCGCGGCGCCGGCTTTCTGCGCGTTATTGGACGGCCCAAACCTGGCGTGACGATCGAACAGGTGCGGGCAGCACTTCCATCGCTCGATCAAAGCTACTCCACGCAATATCCCGACAAGGTCGACTGTCATGGATTCACCACGGTCAAGAATTTGCCGGAAGACATTAGTGGGAATTTGCGTCCTGCCTTCGCCACCCTCCTGGCAGCCGTCGCTCTTGTTTTGCTTATCGCCTGCAGCAACGTCGCAAATCTACTCCTCGTTAGGTTCAGCGGACGGCGGCGCGAGATCGCGTTGCGCATCGCGCTGGGAGCATCGCGAGCGGGCGTGCTGCGACTCTTCGTTCTCGAGAGTGTGCTGGTGAGCGCCCTGGCGGGGATTGTCGGGACGATTATCGGGTGGCAGTTGGTTCCGCTCGTTCCCAGAATGGCGGCAAATTTTCTTCCGCTGGAACCCAACTACACCGGACCCGGCCTGTCCATTCCGGTGCTCGGCTTCACCATTGCCTTATCCATCTTGACGGGCCTGTTAATGGGATTCTATCCGGCGTGGCAAAGTTCGCGCGCCGATTTGGTGGACGGACTAAAAGAAGGTGGGCGCGGCACGAGCGGAAGTCTGCGGCAGCAACGGTTCCGCAGGATTTTGGTCGGAGCGCAGGTCGCCCTTTCAGTAACCCTGCTCGCGGGGGCCGCGCTACTGATCGCGAGTTTTGTGCGGTTAAGCCAGCAGAACATTGGGTTTAATCCTTACCATCTCTGGGTCGGATTCTTGACTTTGCCAACAGGCCAATACCCCGATATCGGCGCACGCTATCGTTTCGTCGATCAAACTGAGAAAGCGCTACAAGCTGTGCCCGGTTTTGAAAATGTGTCTGTCAGCAGCGATGTCCCATTGGCTGGCGGCAGCAGAGTTCTCTATACCCGTCCCGAGGGAGATGTTCCGCCACTCGATAAACGTCCCGCCGCGCCGGCGCACTATATCATGCCCGGCTTTTTCAAGACCTGGAGCATTCCGCTTGTGTCCGGGCGCGACATTGACGCGCACGATGTCGAGGGCCGCCCGAACGTGGTCCTGATTAGTCAGGAAGGCGCGCGCAAACTTTACGGAAACGAAAATCCAATTGGCCACACCTTGTTGATCACAGGTGGAAATGTTCCGGCTGAGATCGTCGGTGTGGTTGGCGACGTGCGCTCGCAGCGATTAACCGACGCGGTTGAAATGGAACTCTATCGTCCTGCTGCGCAGGAAAACTTTACGTTTTTCACCATCACCGTGCGCAGCAGTTTCAAGCCCGACGCGGTAACGAAACTCGTGCAAACAACGCTAGTCGGGATTGATCCGGCAATTGCGATCGCTCAGCCGCAGGCGATGGACACGCTTGTGGCGCAGGCACTCGGGCAGGCCCGTCTGATGATGATCCTGCTCGGAATTTTTGCCGGCGTGGCGTTGTTACTCGCGACCGTCGGCATCTATGGCGCGGTGGCTTACACGGTCGCGCAACGTACCGGCGAGATTGGAGTCCGCATGGCGCTCGGTGCGCAAACGCGCGACATCTTGCGACTGATCGTGCAGCAAGGGATGAAGCCGGTGGTGTTCGGACTCGCTATCGGCGTAGCCGCCACCCTCGCAGTCGGCCGACTAATTCATTCGCAGTTGTATCAAACCTCGGAATACAATCCGCTCCTACTCAGCGCCACTTTAACGATTCTCGGACTGGCCGCTCTGATCGCTTGTCTTTTCCCCGCCTATCGCGCGACCCTGGTTAATCCGGTGGAAGCGCTTGCGTACTGAGTGACCGGGGGGTCCGGGTAGCACGGCGTCTCACGTGTTGTCAAAACCGTCTCGGTTTTGCGGATTTTCTCAGAAAATTGTCTTACAGTATTTGAGCTTAAACTGTCACGTCGAACTCGCCTCGACAGAGTGAGGCGACTACATCATACAGTTACGCTGTTTATTTTAGATGCGCTAAATACAATGACAGTCGCCAAAGGAGTCTGAAGATGAGAACTGTGTCTCTTTCTCGGATGGTCGCGGTCTTCTGCACCCTGCTGTTCGGAAGTATCGCGGTCTCAGCGAAGGAACCATTTTTTGAAGGGCTGGGTTCCTATTCGCGCAAGATCACAACTGATTCGCCGGCGGCGCAACGTTACTTCAATCAAGGACTGGCGTTTCTGCATGGCTTCAACCACGGCGCAGCTATTCGTTCGTTCCAGGAAGCGGCACGGCTCGATCCGAAGTGTGCGATGGCGCATTGGGGGATCGCTTTGGCATGCGGGCCGCACATTAATCTTACGGTCATGCCGCCAGCAGCAGTGGAAACGGCATGGAACGAACTCAAGCTCGCAGAGCAAAATGCGGAGCGCGCGTCGGGCGTAGAACGCGATCTGGTTGAAGCGTTGAGTCACCGTTATGCCAATCCGCCACCGCAGGATCGCACGCCGCTCGATCAGGCTTACGCCGACGCCATGCGCACGGTTTGGCAAAAATATCCTAACGACCCCGATGTCGGCGCGTTTTTCGCCGAAGCCATGATGGATTTGCGACCCTGGAATCAATGGACGCCCGAAGGTCAGCCCAATCCAGGCACAGACGAGATTCTCGCCGCGCTCGACAGCGTGTTGAAATTGAATCCGCGACATCCATTCGCGAATCACCTCTACATTCATGCGACCGAAGCATCGCGGCACCCGGAGGGGGCGACGACGGCGGCGAATCGTCTGCGCACCCTGCAACCGGGCGTGGCGCACAACGTCCACATGCCTTCGCACATCGACATTCGATGCGGACGCTGGCAACAAGCGGTCGACACCAATCTCAAAGCCATCGCGGCCGATAAACGCTATCGGAAAATTGTCGGACCGCCTGTTGGTTTCCTTAATGTCTACGTCGCGCACAATCGCCACATGCTGGCGTACGCCGCGATGATGACGGGACAACGGGAGCTTGCCATGAAACACATCCGCGCCATGGTCGCGGAAATGCCTCCTGATTTTTTGAAGGAGAACGCGACACAGGCGGAGGGATTCGTGTCGATGCCACTCGAAGTGATGGTGCGTTTTGGAATGTGGAACGAGATTCTGGCGGAGCCGAATAACTACCCGGAATACATGGCGGGAACGCGCGCTTTTCATCATGCCGCGCGCGCGATCGCCTATGCCGCCAAGGGCAACACCGAAAATGCGCGTAAGGAGCAAACTATTTTCCTCGAAAAGTCGAAGCTGGTGCCAAAGGAGGAAGTCTTTAGTAACAACACCGAGGAGGCCCTCCTGGCCGTGGCCGCGCGAATGGTCGAAGGCGAAATTCTGGTGCGCGAAAACAAACTGGACCCTGGCATTGCTGAGCTCCGCGAAGCAATCAAGCTGGAGGACGCTTTGAATTACGATGAGCCTCCGGGCTGGTTAATTCCGATCCGGCACTCGTTGGGCGCGACACTGGTGCAAAATGGCCGTTATGCCGAAGCGGAACAGGTATACCGCGAAGATCTGGCCCGCTTACCGGAGAATGGTTGGTCGCTTTTCGGACTGGCGAGCAGCCTGAAGGCGCAACAGAAGAACGCGAGTGAAGCAGCCGTGACAAAAGAAAAGTTCCGCGAACTGTGGGCCAAGGCCGATACCAAAATCACAAGTTCCTGCCTCTGCCAGCCAGCAATGGTTCGGAAGTAGCGGAATAGCTGGTACTTATCTGGGCGAAGCGCGCCCCCTAGCAGGGCTGTTGGCTTTCAAAAAAACCGTCGCAAAAAATAAATCTGGCGAGCTTACCGCTGTCATTGAGGCACTTATGAACAAGATGGCCAGCCGGAATTTGGAAAACCCTCAGCCTGCTGTTTAGTAACGTCGTGAGTACCGATGAATACGCCTCTTCGATTGCCAGGAGCCTGGCAAACCGAGTAGCGGCGCATTTTCTTCGCCAAGTTGGAGCCCGCGATTCTGCGGCACCCCAGTGGTCGAACCTGGCACGCACAAACCTTTTGCACCCTCGGCCCAATCGAATTTCAAGAACCACTCTTAAAACTTTGACTTATGAAACCAACACCTCAAATCAGTAGCAACCAGCGGAAGCAACGAAGTTTTCCGCTCACCGATTATCAGTACCAAGCGAGTGCGTTATCCGCTGATCGCGCGATCGCGAAGAAAACACCGGCCGCACGCGAGCTGCAAACCTTCCGCAAACTGAGCGCTGAATTCTTTGCTACCGAAACACCGCGCGATTATATCGCAGAGCTTCTCTTCTTTATCCTAATCACCGGAATCGCAGCCTGGTCGATCATTTCGAGCATGGTTGCCATCACCAGATTGGTCAGGAACTACTAACGACCGCCGATTACCGCGCAGCGCAGGTCGAGGATGGAAACGAAAAGCGCGGCCCCGGCATTCCGAGACCGCGCTCCTTGTTATCCCTGCTCCCCTTTACAAGACCGGCTTAATGGTGCCCATCGCCGTCGTTGTCATTGTCGTCATTGGCATCATGGTTCGCGGGATCATCCGCACCGCGCTTAGCCCCATTCGGACCGCGATGACGTCCGCGATTGTCGTTTGCATCATGATTCGCGGGATCATCCGCGCCGCGCTTAGCCGCATTCGGACCGCGATGACGTCCGCGATTGTCATTTGCATCATGATTCGCGGGATCATCCGCACCGCGCTTAGCCGCATTCTCGCCACGATGACGTCCGCGGTTGTCGTTCGCATCATGGTTCGCGGGATCATCCGCACCGCGCTTAGCCGCATTCGGACCGCGATGACGTCCGCGATTGTCGTTCGCATTATGATTGACCGGATCGTCCGCACCGCGCTTGGCTGCATTCTCGCCACGATGACGTCCGCGATCATCGTTCGCATTATGATTCGCCAGATCGTCGGCGCCACGGCCGCGAGTCATCACAGCGTGGCCGCGATTGAGTGATGTTTGTGCGCCCGTAAACGATCCTGAGCCGCGATTGATCGAGCCCATGCCGCGGCCCAATGAGCCACCCTCCATGCTGCGGCCGAATGAGCCGCCCCCCATGCCTCGGCCGCCTGCTCGCGTGGCCGGTGCGAATGTTACCAAACCGATAGCAGCGATTAGCAGCGCCGCCCCTGTTAGACTGGTTATTTGCTTCATGCTTGAGCTAAGAGCGGGCAACGAGCGGTTGCCAATGATTGATTCTAACGACTCTGTTACCTTGTGAGAGGCTCTAGCTGCAGGGATGGATCAATCGAAATTCCGTTCAGTCCGCGTCCGAGCGCTTCCTCAGCGGATGCGAATTAAACAAGGCTCGGGATCCGAATAACTGACAATAGGGGGACACCCATGTGAACCAGTTGCTATACTTCAACTATCTGCACGCCTTCGGCCGCAGTGCGTTTTGAATAGAGATCGCTCAGCCGTTTTGTCATCATGCCGACTTCGCCGTCGCCGATGAGGCGATTGTCGACCTTAATCACGCCGGCGAGCTCGCCCATCGTTCCTGTGCAAAAAACTTCGTCGGCGGAGTAAACATCGACCGGAAACAGATCGGTTTCGAAGCAGCGAATTTCTTCGGCGGCGCAGATTTCGATGATGGTGGCGCGGGTGATTCCTTCGGGACAGGCGAAGATCCGGCTGGTGGCGAGATCGTTTTTGCGAACAATGAAGATGTGGGTCGCATTCGTTTCCGCGATGAACCCCCGAATATCAAGCATAAGCGCGTCGTCGGCGCCGGCATCGTTGGCTTCGATTTTGGCCAGAATGGAATTGAGGAGGTTGGCGTGATGAATTCTGCAATCGAGAATCTCGGGCGATGGCCGACGGATTTTGCTGGTGATCAGGGTCAACCCGGTCTTGGCATAAACGGGCGCCTTGTGTTCGGCCAATATGATCAAGGTAGGGCCTGATTGATTCAGGCGCGGGTCCATCCCGGATGTAATTTTCATTCCGCGTGTCAGAGTTAGGCGAATGTGAACCCCGTCACGCATCTCGTTAGCCGAGAGAGTGCGTTTGATTTCCTCAATGATCTTCTCGCGCGACGGAATCTCAGCGAAAGATAGTGCGGTCGCTGAGGCATGCAGGCGATGGAGATGTTCGTCTAACTTGAAAATGCGACCGTTATAAAGTCGCAAACCCTCCCAGACAGCATCCCCACCCTGCACGGCAGAATCGAATGGACTGATCCCAGCCTTGTCGCGATGGATGAGTTCGCCATTGATGTTAACGATCAGATCGCGATTTCGTTCGTCGAAGCGCTGCAGCATTATTGGTCCGCAGATTACGCAGATTTTCGCAGATTTCCGAAGCAGGAATTCCTAATCTGCGAAATCTGCGGACAACCCTTTCAGTGCAAGCGGGCAGTGTGAAGTCGTTCGTAACACTCGCGACACCGTGCGCGAACTTCGCGCAGCCTCTCCGGAACCTCAATTTTGCGTTCGCGATAAGGCTGAAAGCCGGTCGAACGTTCTACTTCCGCATACCAATATTTTGCCCAGATTCCATCCGTGTCGCGCGGGCCGGGCGGCCACGACAACATCGCGTCGGAAAACTCGACGCCGACGGCGTCGCACAACAACCGCAGCATTCGTTCCGGATCGCGCAATACATCATCGGCATCAATCACGGGCGGGATGGAGCCTGTGTGGCGACGGACAAAATCGAAAATCTCGGCCTGCTGAACGAAACCGAGGTCATTCAACTCCGGTTCGGGATTCTTCTTGATGTAGGAGGCGATTACTTCCGCGGGATCGCGGATGAGAAAACAATTTGTTACATCCCGCAGCCAGTCGCGTGAAACTCCCGGTAAAAGGTGATGCGTCATCTGCTTTTGATAAAAAATGGTCCGAGATTTCCCCGGCGAGTCTTCCACCGGACCGGCGGTTCTTCCTACAAAGCTCAACAACCTTGTGCCAATCGGTTTCGCCGCGCGCAATCACTTCCTCTGCGCCCGGATGCTTGGTGCCTGTTTCCTTCAGATAGAATGCGTAAAACGGCTCGTCGACGACTACGGTATCGGGCCGATTTTCCCAGGCCCGCATCATCGCGGTCGAGATATTGCGCGGTCCCGACCACATCGCGATGCGGAGCTGAGGCTGTTCGATCCTCGGCATGTAAACAGTGTCGTTCGAGAAAAGCGAAATTACGAGCCCGGCGAACTTCTGCCGTAAAAGAAGTAAATACAGCTCCGTGATTTCCTTGACGCCGGAAACTACTAATCAGAGGGTTCTGCCAGTTCTTTGTTTCGCTTAATGGATCGGTGTGTAGCCGGTTCAACGGGGGAACCAATTTCTGCGCCGTAGAATTCCGGGCAGAATCGGGGCATACGATGCGCGGCATCGAGAGCATTTAATGGCTCCAGCCCGACAGCTAACCTCGTCGGCATCATTAAAGGGCAAAGGAAGTCGTGGTAATCGACTCCGCCTAAAGTGAGGCGCCTCGTCGCGCGAGTGACGCTTCGTTTGAGTCAGGAAAAATAATTGAGTCTGATTAAACTTGAAGTCGCGCCGCGCTTGGCATTGGTCGTTTGGTGTGCTGGGATTGTGAATGCCGCAGCTGGGGGCGATTGGTTCGGCGAACGTCTCTGTAGTGCATTCGCTGAAGACTTAAGGACGTCTGCTTATACGCCGCCGGCGCCAGATGCCTCGCCATCAACGCGGCGGATCCAGCCCTCGCCGTTCGATTCACCGCCGTTTCCATCTGGCGATTGGCAGATTGGCGGAACGCCAATAATTGGCGATCCGGGTGAATTAGCGCCCTGGCCGTTAATGCAGGGAATTTACGCCGGGCTCAAACGGGGAAGAGTGGAAAAAAAGTCGGATCCAAATTTACGGGTGGGAAGATTTTTCGTGGAACGTGAGCACATCGACGAACACATCCCGTGGCCCGAACGCGAACTTCCCGCTGATTTACGACTTGCGACCCAATCGTTTCGAACAAAACCAGTTTGTTCTTTACCTTGAACGCATCCCGGACGAAGCACAAACCGATCATATCGATTGGGGATTCCGCATCTCAGGGGTGTACGGCCTCGACTATCGCTTCATGATTTCGCGCGGCTTCTTCAGCGATCAGCTGCTGAAGCACAACAACTACTACGGCTTCGATATGCCGATGGTCTATTTCGACCTTTATCTCCCGCAGATTTTCCAGGGAATGAATGTCCGCATCGGCCGCATCATTTCCGAGCCCGATATCGAAGCGCAACTCGCGCCCAACAATCTCATGTCGAGCCACTCACTCGTTTACGGATTCGACAACTACACCCAGACCGGAATTTTCACGACTACCAAGATTAACGAGCAGTGGACGATTCAGCTGGGGTTGTCCAACGGCACCGATGTCGCCCTCTGGCAAAAAGATCCGGGAAATCAACCGACCGGGACGGTGATGATTCAATGGATCTCGCCCAACCAGAAAGACTCCGTCTATGCGGGCGACAACGCGTTTAACAACGGCAAGTTCGGCTATAATAATCTGCAGCAAGTCGTCGGAACCTGGACGCACAAGTTCAACGACAAGATCTACACCGCTACAGAAGGCCTCTACATGTACATGAACGATGCCCGAACGCATCCAACCAGGACCGTACCGTTTCAAAGCGGTTCGTTTCCAGTGAAAGCGGGCTATGCGTCCGAGTGGGGAATCCTTAACTACACCATGTTTCGTATTGCCCCTGCCGCGTTTTTCACCGTCCGCAATGAGTTCTACGACGACAAAGTCGGCAGTCGCACCGGCCACGCAACGTCATACTCGGAGCACTCGATTGGGATCACCTGGTGGCCGGACAAAATCGTTACCGTGCGGCCCGAGCTTCGCTTTGATCATTCCTACGACACCGCCGCATTCGATAACGGCACGCGACGAAATCAGTTTACCGCTTCGATGGACTTCATCATTCACTACTGATGATCCCGACCAACGTTAAACGTCCGCGCAACGTCGATTGGAAACGCGCGGCCGCGATTCTCTACGGCGACTGGGGCACGAGCAAGGCCTACGTCATCGGCCTTGCTTTCGCCGTCGCCGGTTACGCTTCCTTCTGGCTGATCGCCTTGATGTGCGTGCTAACCGCGCTGGTCGGAATCAATTACATGATTATCTGCCGACTTTATCCGGACGGCGGCGGTGTTTACGCAAGTGTTCGTCACCGGAGCGAGGTCATTTCAATTGTCGGCGCGTTCCTGCTCATCGCCGATTATCTGGTTACAGCGGCGATTAGCGCTCTGTCCGCCTTTCAGTATCTCGGCGTGCCGCATCCGGAAAAATTCGCGGCGCTAGCAATGTTGATCGTCGGGCTACTCAACCTGCTCGGACCGAAACAAACCGGCGGACTCGCGTTTTTGATTTCGGTACCGACCGCAATCGTTGTCGTTGTGCTTGGACTTTTTAGTCTGCCGCACATCGGTGCAGGCACTTGGTCACTTACAGCCGTTGCACGGGAGCATTCGCGCAAAACTGGGCCGGCTTCGTCGGGATCGTGCTCGCGCTTTCTGGGGTCGAAGCCATCGCCAACGCCACCGGGGTGATGAAGCTCGATCCCGGCAGCACCGATGCGAAACCCTGTGTCGTTAAAACCTCCACACCCGCAATTTTGTGGGTCATGATCGAAGTCTGCGTTTTCACCGCGTTGTTCGGACTCGCCGCGCACGCGCTGAATGGATTGCAGGTCGTGGGCGGCGACGTGAACGCGCCCGGTGCTGAAGGCGTGCGTGATTACATGCTGCGCTACATGGGCCAAGTGTTTCGTGGGTGGCGCGCTCGGGCCGGCTTTTGGCCACGTCTTCGCTGTTATCGTTAGCGTTGTGTTTGGTCTTCTCCTTCTCTCCGCGAGCAACACGGCGATTGTCGATCTTATCGCGATTCAGTTTCTCATGTCGCGCGATCGCGAGCTGCCGAAAATTTTCCAGCGTCTCAACAAATGGGGCGTGCCCAGTGCCGGCATGTTACTCGCCACCATCGTCCCGATGTTGTTGGTCGTTATCGTCAAAGACATGGCCGGCCTGGCCGACCTCTACGCCGTCGGCGTGGTTGGCGCGATTGCGACCAACCTTGGCGCCACCTCCACCGACCGAAAACTGTCGATCAAATCGTGGGAACGCACCCTCATGTTCGCAACCTTTCTCGTCATGGCGGCGATCGAGTTGTCGCTTCTGATCGACAAACCGAATGCGCGCTATTTTGCGGTCACGATTCTGGCGGTGGGATTAATCCTGCGCGGCCTGGTGCAGGAAAGACGAATGAAAAAGGAGGCCGCGGCGCCGTTACCGGCAGGCGTGCCGGTGCAGCTAACGAGAACGGAACCGGCGGTGGCAGATGCCGGCACCGGTGAAGCCATTCTCTGCGCGATTCGCGGGACTGGGCGCACACTCGATTTTGCTTTGCGGGAAGCGCGCGAGACCGGACGACGCCTCTATCTCCTCTTCGTGCGCGAGCAACGTTTCATGACCGAGCAGGACACAAAACGGAAATGGGAGGAAGATCCGGAAGCGAGCGAAATTTTTGACGACGGCCAAAAACAAAGCTGGCGATCGTCCGCCGCTCTTTTGTTATGCCGTGAGTGAATCGGCTGCGGAAACGATCGTCGACATTGCGGCCACCCTCGGTGCGTCTCGTTTGATTCTAGGTGCGCCACGGCGAAACGCGTTCGTCAATATTCTGCGCGGAAATTTGGTGCGCGAAGTTTCCGATTTGCTGCCGGAAGAAATCGACCTGCTGGTTTACGCCTAAACGACCGTCCGCTTCCTTATCGAGAGAAGAATACGAGCGAGACCAATCCGAAAATCGGAATGAGAATCGGTAAGGCGAACTTCCAGATGTAGCCAACGAAACTCGGCGTCGGGATGCGTGCCTGTTCGGCGATGCTCTTGACCAGCAGATTCGGCGCGTTGCCGATGTAAGTGAGGGCGCCGAAAAATGTTGCGCCCAGGGAGACCGCGACCAGTTCGCGTCCATCACTGGTAACGAAGGCGGCAATCTGCGCGGTATCCTTGAGCTCTAATCCGTGAAGCCCAAGGACTGCAGCGAAGAATGCCAGGTAAGTCGGCGCATTATCGAGCAACGCCGAGAGCAGACCGGTCGCCCAATAAAAACCGAACTCGCCGCGCAGCCCAAGTTCGCCCGCCGATTGTTCCATGAAAACCAAGACTGGGATCATCGTGCCGAAAATGCCGAGAAATAACCACGCGACTTCCTTGAGCGGTCCGAAACTGAAATCGTTCGACTCCCGAATTCGCTGCGGCGTTCCCAGATAAGACCCAGCCGCAGTCAGAACTACGAGTAGTTCGCGCCAGCCGGCCGGAACCGCAATGATCGCTGCCAAAATGGCAAAGAGGAAAACGAAATTGTGCGCTCCATCGCATCGCCATGAAGTCAGATCTTTCTCCGGGGTGACTTTCCGGCTCGCCTGCCAGTTCACGAGATCAAGAACAAAAAAAACGAGCAGAATTAACCCAACCGTTGTCGACCATGGTCGCCAGCAGTGTTGCAACGTCCAGGAAAACGGCACGCCATTGAGGAAGCCGAGCAACAACGGCGGGCCGACCGGTAAAAGCGCGCCGGCAATATTGCTTACGACAAAAATGAAAAATGCGGTGTGCATGGGCGCGATTCGGCTACGATTCATCGCGACCCACGGGCGGATAAGCAGCAGCGACGCCGCGATCGTTCCGATCAGGCTCCCGAGCAGGACGCCGGCAAGAAGGAAAAGCGTGTTTCGGAGCGGACTACTCGGCGCTTTCGCCCGCAGATGGATACCTCCGGCGACAACGAAGAACGAACCCACGACAACCATGAAGGTCGCATATTCCATCCCGGCGTGAACAACCCGCGCCGGCTGCTTCAGCACCAACAAGTAGTAAAAGCAAACAAGGCCGGCGAGCGCGAGACAGAGCTTGTGGTAGTGCCGCTCCCAATGATGCCGCGCAATCAGCGGGCCAAGCGCGATCGCTAGCAACAGGACTGCAAATGGCAACATCGCGAGTCGGTTCGGCTCGGTGGCGATAAAATTCAGGATCGGCATTGCTTCAGTGTCTCTATTTGGAACGATCGCCAAAGGCTGGCAAACCAAACTCACTGGACAGTTCCTGTTGGCAACGCGAAGTGTCGGGATTCAAATTTAAACCAAAGGAGGAATTTTTTATGGCGACACGAACGAGCTCAGCGGTTTGGGAAGGCAATCTCAAGGAAGGGAAAGGAACAATGAAAGTGGGACGCAATGCCTACGAAGGCCCATTTTCGTTTGCTTCGCGCTTCGAGAACGGGACCGGAACGAATCCGGAGGAATTAATCGGCGCGGCGGAGGCAGGTTGTTTTTCGATGGCGTTATCGAACGGTCTTGCCAAAGCCGGACACAACGCCGACGCGAATTAGCACCACCGCGAAAGTGAATCTCGAAATGATCGGTGGCGGACCAAAGATCACGTCCATCGAGCTCGACACCGAGGGGGAAGTGCCGGGAATCGACGAGGCGAAGTTCAAGGAAATCGCGGAGCAAACAAAGAAGGTGTGCCCGGTGTCCGTCGCGTTGAGCGGGACAGAGATCAAGCTGAATGCGCGATTGAAGAGCTGATCGCGCGTGGCATCCCGAGCCGCGAAGACACTGCCAGTCCGGTCCGGGTTGTAGCTGCCGCCGTCACCGGCGGCAGACTTTAGAGTTTCTGCCGCTGGGACAGCGGCAGCTACATCGGGATGTCCGGAAAGATAACTTCACATTTCCTGCGGGAGCCCTCCATCCCGCAGGCGCGGGACTCGGAATGACGAATTTCGCGATGGCCGCGGCCAGCGACGCGGCTACAATTTCGCGTAAACGCCAATTAGTGGGCGCCGGGAAGGAGTTGGCGAGCGGAAGTCGCTCACAAAACCATCCCTTGTCCGAATTTCGACGTGCCCGACGCTCCGGCTCGTTCCGTAAACCAGCACGGAACCAATCGGTGCGGCGAACGGATCGCGCACAGATAATCTTTTGAAGCCGTAGTTGGTGACAAGGTCGTCCGCCGCGTCTCGGGCTAATTCGCTCTTGGGGCGCGAGTCGATCACCCCTGAAGCAAGCAACGCCTCCTTGACATAATGCCAGCACAGCGAACGCGAGTGGGCATGGGCGCGCTCCTCCGCGATGCTGGCGGCGCGCATTAGCTTTGGATCAATATGTTTGTCTGCTGTGGCCAGCGGACGGACGATTTGATTGGGATAGTAACGGCTGATGACCTGAACGGACTCCCGTTGGCCTTCCGGCGTTTTAAAGGTGTAATGCGCGATCGGGCGTATTGGCTCGCTTATCGGCGTCGTTGTGGTTTTGGGCGCGATCGGTCGTATCGGCTCGCTTATCGGGGTCATTATTTTCGGTGCCTTCTCCTTCTTAACAACCTGGGGCGCGGGCTTGGTAATCACCTCCGGCGTTCGCTTCGTCGCTACTGACGGCATTTCCTTCGCGGGAACGGCCTGTTTTTCTTTCTTGACCACCTGCGGTTCCTTCGTGACTACCTGCGGTTCTTTCGCAATCGCCTGCGGCACATGAGGCGTCTCTCTCACAATCACTTCAGGTGTTTCCTTGGTTATGACCTGAACGGCATCCTTCTTCGCCGGTGGTGGTTGGCTGGCGGTTACCGCAAGCTTGGGAGGTGCGAGCGTTTGGGCGTAGGCGATGGTTGTAAAAATGATCAAGAGCGCAGCTGTCGCCGCGCTTGAACGGACGCTCCTTGGCACGGATTGCCGTATGCCCCGAAATACAGCCCTCGGCAAGAGATTTTTTCGATTTTTAAAACAGCTTACGGAAGAAAAACTCTTCTGCTCAAAGACGATACGCGCTACATCGGAGCCATGAACCGAGCGCTGGAATCGCAGACACAGGCGGCGCACCTCAAAATCATCGCCGGTTTTTCCTTGCTGGGCTTAGCTATTCATCTGCTTACCAATCGCGGCTACGGCTACTTTCGCGATGAACTTTATTTCATCGCCTGCGCTCGCCACTTGGACTGGGGTTACGTCGATTTCGCACCCCTCAGTGCGTGGTTCCTGCGAGTTGAAATGATCTTGTTCGGCAGCTCGCTCTTTGCCGTGCGCATTTTTCCGGCAATTGCGAGCGCGCTTGCGATCGGTCTTGCCGGAATACTTGCGCGAGAGCTGGGCGGCAGGTTTTGGGCGATCATGCTGGCTTGCACCGGGATGCTTGGGAGTTTGTTCTTCCTGGCCATTGGCAATTTCTATTCGCCCAACGTTTACGAGTCCTTGTTCTGGACTGGCACGATTTACTTTCTGACCCGGATTATTAATGGCGCGCCGGCGCGCATCTGGCTTTCGCTTTGGGTTGGTTGCCGGTCTCGGACTGCAAAATAAGCATTCGATGGCTTTCTTTGGCGGCGCGATTGCAATTGCGATCTTGTTGACACCGGAACGTCGGCATCTCACGAGAAAATGGATCTGGCTCGCGGCGGCGATCGCTGTTGGCATCGCTCTGCCAAACATCATTTGGCAAATTCAGCGCGGCTGGCCGACCTGGGTGCTGCTGCACGGAATTGCGCAGAGTAACAAGAACGTCGTCCTCACGCCGTGGCAGTTTTTCCTGCAGCAAATCACGCTGATGAATCCAGCAACGTTTCCGCTTTGGTTTGGTGGATTAACCTGGCTGCTGGTTTCCCGCGAAGGCCGCCGTTACCGCGTTATCGCTTTCGCATACCTAATCGCGCTGGTCGAATTTATCCTAATGCACGGCAAAAACTATTATCTCGCCGGAGCGTACCCGATGCTGTTTGCCGCCGGCGGCGTGGCTTTCGAGCAAATGTTCGCGGTTCGTCTCCGCTGGTTAAAATCGGCGATCGCAATTCTCGTGATTGCGTCAGCGATTGTGTTTGCGCCGGTCGTCCTACCAATTCTACCGCCGGCGAAATTGCTCGCATACATGCGCGCGATTCACTTTGAGGTCCCGCGCACCGAAACGTCGCACACCGCTGCCTTGCCCCAACTTTTTGCCGATCAGTTCGGCTGGGAAGAAATGGTGCGATCGGTCGCACGGGTTTACACCACCCTGCGGCCGGACCAGCAAAAACGCGCTGCAATTTTTTGTCAGAATTACGGCGAAGCCGGCGCAATCGATTTCTTCGGTCCGAAATATGGATTATCGAGCGCACTAAGCGGACACCAGAATTATTTCTACTGGGGACCGGGCAGCTACACGGGCGAAATTCTCATCGTACTCGACGACGACGCGACCGAAGAGCGCGAACAGTTTTATTCGGTCGAAGACCGCGGACCAGTCGAAACTAGTCCTTGGGCAATGCCAAACGAGCAGCGTCTTCACATTCTCATCTGTCGCGACCTGAAAATGTCATTGCGCGAGCTTTGGCCGAAGCTCCGCGTTTGGTTGTGAGTGACCAAAATGAATGTTCAAGATAAACTGCGTTTGGCTCCGCAGGGCGTCGCTTTACCAACGGAAGCGGGGGGAGCAAAATTTGGTAGGGCGAAACTCTGTCGAGCGCACAGATCCCTACAACAAATTAGCAATCAGAGATGTCCCAGCTAGGCTCATCCTTGATCATGAACACCATGAAGACCAGCCGACGTCATTTCATCAAAGTCTCTGCTGCCGGCGCATTTGCTTTAAGCACGGGAACGAGAACGCTGCTGGCGGCAAACTCGGTGAAACCCCTGCGCATTCTCATCCTCGGCGGTACTGGCTTCACTGGACCGTTCCAGGTAAAATATGCCTTGAGCCGCGGACATAAGGTCACCGTTTTCAATCGTGGTAAAACGCACCCCGGCGAACTACCGAAGGAAGTCGAGCAATTGGTTGGCGACAGGAATGGTCACCTCGATGCCTTGAAAGGAAAACAATGGGACGTTTGTGTTGATAACCCGACGACGTTGCCCGCCTGGGTGCGCGACGCCGCGCAGGTCCTGAAAGGGAATGTCGATCGTTACGTTTTTATTTCGACCATTTCGGTTTATGCCGATACCAACACCGGTCCGGACGAAAACGCCACGCTGGCGAAATACGAAGGGGCCGATCCCTACAAGGAAACGCTAGAAGCAATGAGGGCCTCCGGATTCAAGACCTACGGACCGCTCAAAGCTTTGAGCGAACAAGAGACGCAAAAATGGTTTCCCGGAAAATCACTCATTATCCGGCCGGGGCTGATTGTCGGTCCGCGGGATGAAACCGATCGCTTTACCTACTGGCCGGTACGAATCGATCGTGGCGGTGAAGTCCTGGCACCGGGTGATCCGAAAGATCCCGTGCAATTCATCGATGGGCGTGATCTGGCGGAATGGACCATTCGCATGGCGGAAAATGGCGAGACCGGAATTTACAACGCCACGGGGCCGGCGAAGGAACTCGGTGTCGGCGGCATGCTCGATGGCATCAAAAGCGCTCTGACTTCGAACGCGACATTCACCTGGGCCGACGCGGACTTTCTCAAGCAAGAAAAAGTCGAGGCGTGGTCGGACATGCCGGTCTGGGCCGGCGACGAATTAGGATTGTCGCGCACGAATATCAACCGCGCATTGGCGAAAGGCCTGACGTTTCGACCGCTTGCTGATACCGCGCGCGATGCGCTCACCTGGTTCAAAGCGCAAAAGCCGGAACGACAGGCGAAATTGCGAGCGGGTCTGACGGCAGAACGCGAGAAAGAAGTACTCACGGCATGGCACCAGAAATCCGGGTAGCGCGTGCGCTACCCATGAACCTATTGCAAAAAATCGTCGATGTTCGCGCGGCCGAGGTTCGCGCGCTGTGGCTGGGATTCGGTTTTCATTTTCTCATTCTCACCGCCTATTACATCGTCAAGCCGATTCGTGACAGCATCGCAGCCGGCAATCGACTGGAAACGTTACCATGGATGTTTACCGCGACACTGATTGTCATGCTGATCGCCAACACGATTTTTGCCGCCATTGTCGCGCGGATGGAGCGGCGAAAATTTATCCCGTTCGCCTACGCCTTCTTTATTTTAGTCCTGGCGCTTTTTTTCGTGGTGATGAGAACCGGTTCACCGGGACAGCAGGTATGGACCGGTCGCGCATTCTACGTGTGGGTCAGCGTTTTCAATTTGTTCAACACTGCGATTTTCTGGGCGTTCATGACCGATCTTTTCACCGTTGAGCAAGGCAAACGGCTCTATGCTTTCATTGCAGTCGGCGGAACGCTGGGGGCGATCGCCGGCGCGTACATCACGAAGAATCTCATTCGAGGCATGGGACCTGCAAACTTGGTCGCGATTTCAGCAACACTGTTTGCGATTGTCTGCTTTTTGGTGCGGTTTTTCCCAAACAATTTCACAGAAGGGAACAGATCTGTGCCTGCTCGAGAACAACCAATCGGCGGGACTGCCTGGTCCGGTATCACGCACATCGCGCGCTCGCCTTATTTATTCGGCCTGGCCGCCGCCATCATGCTTTACACCACCACGTCAACGTGGGCGTATTTTCAGCAGACCACTCTCGCCGGCCAAGCGTTAAAGACGAGCACGGACCGGACAGTTTTCCTGTCGAACCTGGAAATCTGGGTGAACATGATCACGCTTTTCATTCAGATTTTTCTCACCGGCCGTCTTCTGAAGTGGTTTGGGGTAGCGTTCACGCTTATATCGCTGCCTTTCGTGAGTATGCTCGGCTTTGCGGCGATGGCGATTGCGCCGAGCCTGTCGATGTTGGCGTTTTTCCAAGTAACGCGTCGTGCTGCGGCCTACGCGTTAATGCGCCCCTCACGCGAGATCCTTTTTACCGTTTTAAAACGCGAGGACAAATACAAGGTCAAAAGCGTCACCGATACGCTTGGCTATCGCGTCGGCGACCAGTTAGGCGCCTGGTCGTACGGTGGGCTTGGACCGAATGGACTAGGACTCAGTCTCAACGTCATCAGTTGGTTTGCTGTTCCGATCACCGCCGGTTGGTGTCTGCTCAGTCTCTGGCTTGCGCGTAAGCAACACGCACTCGCTCTGGCTCAGCGCCGGGAAATGCCGGAAGTCGCGGTTACGACTTGACGAAAACGCCGAGGAGCGGACGGCGCGACGGCGTTTTCGAACGGAAATCACTCACGAAACCATCTTTCGTCCGAATCTCCACGTGACCGGCCGCGCGACCCGCGTTGTAAACCAGAACTGAGCCAATCGGCGCCTGATACGGATCGCTTACCGGCAACTGTTTGAAACCGAAGTTATTCACCAATTCCTGACCGGCTTGTTTCGCGTAGACAGTTGTCGGACGGGACCTTATCACTCCGGATGCGAGCAGCGCCTCTTTCACATAGTGCCAACATTGCCGGCGCGAATGGGCGTGGGCGCGTTCCTCAGCAATCGAGGCGGCACGCGTTAATTTTGGATCGAGCTTGCGATCGATTTTGGCAAAAGGCTGCACGATCTTGTTGGGCTGATACTTTTCGACGACATCGACGGAAGTCGCTTTGCCGGAAGCGTCTTTAAAAACAAACTGCGGTGAATTCGACCGCGGCGGTGTCGTGGCCGAGGCCGTGGTTGGAAGGATAACGGCACAGCCGAGTGAGAGGATTGTTAGGGGGAGAATTTTTGGCATAGGGAGCGCCCTCTATAGTGCATTTTGCGGGCCTGACAAGCGGTTTTTCAGCGAAAATTTCATAATTCCCATATGATTCCGACAGGCCGCTTACATCCACAATACCAGACACTTGCGATTATTGATGGGGGTAGCCCTATTTAATAGGGTTGCCCGACGGGGTTGTTTGTGTCCCGACAACCCCTTTTTACAACAGTTGTCTACAAATTTTGCCCTACTTTTCGGCCTCCTCCTTGTAGCCACGCCGGCTCAACCCGTCGAACCGACCACCCTATATATAGCGCAATTCTTCGGCGATTTTGATCGCCTCGGCTAAATCCGAAGCCGCCCCTTCTTGAATGTCGTCTTGCCATTGTTCGCAGGCTTTGCGAACAACGGCTGACAGTTTCTCCGGCGGCGGATGTTGATTGTCTTCCAGCAAGCCAGTCGCGAGCTCGATTGCGCGGCCAATATCTTTTCGAGCGAACGCGATCGCGATCAGAGGCCACAGAGCCATCCAATCCATGCCGTATGGATCCTCCATTCCGTGCCACAACTCCAGCGCTTCCCTTGCGAGCTTCTCCGCCTCCACTTCATTTTTCTCGCGCCATGCGACCCAGGCAAGACTCGCTTTTGCCATCGCCACGTATTCCACCATTTTCAGTTCCTCCGCGAGCACGAGCGTCTTTTCGGCTTCGGTTCTACATCCCGGCACATCACCGAGCCGGCGATACGCCACTGCGCGATATGTGAGGCAACGTGCTTGCAAAACCAGATCGCCTGTGCGCTCGGCCATTCTAAACGTTTTGCCGCACTGTGCCACGGCATCGCCAAGATCACCGTGGAATAGCTCGATTAAACCCAGAACAAAATTAACATGCACGGCTTCCGCAAGGTTGTTTGCTTCTTCGCTTGCCGCGACCGCGCGTCTTGCCAGTTCGACGCATTCCAGCGACGGCCGGAAGCGCGAATTCATCAACATCGAGAGGGCGAGCATTTTTAAGAATTGTGCTCGCTGCCAGGCGGCGCCGCGCTCGACTATCACGGGTCGGAATTGGTCAGCCAGTTCCCGCATTTCTTTCACCATTCCCTGCCAGTAAAAAAGGTGCATCCGTTCGAGTTGGATCCACACTTTTTCTTCCCACCAATCAGCGACGTGTTTGTCCGTCGGCTCGCCCAGTTCTCTATCGGCCAGATCGAATTCGCGTGTGGTTTCGGCAAAATGCCGTTGCAAGCTATGACTAAAACCAAGCTTGCGATGAAGCCGCGCCCGTGAGATGAGCTTCGCGTTTTCGACAAGATTCAGGGCGCGAGCGAACGCACTACGCGCGTCGTCATGGCGGCCAGCGAGAGTCAGGACATCGCCCAAGCCTTCGTTCAACTGCGCACCGTCCTGACGAAACTGTTCCTCGCCTGCGCGTGCAATCAATCCGATCGCTGACTCGTAGAATCCGATGGCTTCGGCATTGGCGAATGTCGCTTTCGCTCGCTCGGCGGCGCGTCCCAGGTAAAGGATAGCCCGCTCGGTGGCTTCAGCCCGCTCGAAATGGTAGCCCAACGTCGCCGAGAGTTCGTCGATCCGGCCGGGAAAGAGCGTTTCAATCGCTTCGGCGATTTGCTGATGTAGCTGTTTGCGCCGGGCAAGCAGCATCGAGCCATAGGCAACGTCGTGCGTGATGGCGTGCGTAAAAATATATTCGTCTCGATCGAGGCCGGCCGTTTCCGATGCCCGCTGGTCGCGCGATTGAATAAACTCGCGGCGTTGCAATTCTCCGAGGGACGCCTGCAGTCTGGGTCTGGCCTTTTGCTCATAAATGTAGGCGAGCACCCGTTGCTGAAAAATTCGGCCAATAACCGAAGCACATTGCAGGGCTTGTTTGTTCTCCGCCGGCAGGCGATCAATGCGCGCCGCCAGAACGCCCTGGAGCGTTTCTGGAATTTCCACCGCCTGAATCTCGCGCAGAGCCGTGGCCCGGCCTTCCTGCAAGACGATTACCCCCGTGTCGATCAGGGAGCGAAGAAGCTCTTCGACGAAAAATGGATTTCCCTCCGCGCGGTTCAGAATCAATTCGCGCAACCGTTCAGGAAGGTTCTCGACCTTTAGCAATTGCTGAACCAGCACGTGACTCTCGTCGCGGCTCAGGGGCGACAAGCGAATCGTGCGACGAATGCATTTGCCGTCGTGTTCCTGCAGCACTTCCGCGGCGCGATTGTCCTCTAGCCGGCATACGCACAGCATCAAAAGTGGAACGTTGTTACAGAGCGGAAACAGCGTTTCCAAGACTTCCCAGGAAGAGGGATCACACCAATGCAGATCTTCCCAGACCAGAATTAATCGCTCCCGTTCGGCTCGCGCGCAGACATACTTGCGCAGAGCCTCCAGCATGCGCGATCGAAGCGCTTCGCTGGACAGGAATTTCATCTGCTCTTCGGCTGCCGCCTCAATCGGCAACTCTAGCAATCGAGCCAGGAATGGGTAAAGAGCCGCTTGCTCGTTCAGGCTGTTTCGCAATGCCGCCGCGATCTCCGCTTCGGCTTTGACACCAAGGAGGCTTAGCAAAATCTCGCGCGCGAGCCAGTAACTCATGCCGGCGGTGTAAGAAAGCGCGCGGCCTTCCGCCCACGTAACCTTCGCGGGTAACAGGGCCCGCGTTTCCGCGATCAAGCGGCTTTTGCCCAAGCCCGCTTCGCCCAGAATTGCGAGTATGCTTCCCTGACCGCGTCCGAGATCGGCAAGAGCGCGGCGGATTTCTTCCAGCTCTTGGTCCCGGCCGACCAGCGGCGCGCGCAACCCTTCGATGCCGCGGGTGGACTTGGGCGCGGTTTTTGCGCCCAGCAACCGATGAACTTCCACTGGCGCCTCTTTTCCTTTTAACGTCAGCGGAGCGATCGGTCCGAAATCAAACAGCTGTTTCGTCAATCGGTAAGTCGCGGGCCCGACAAAAATTTCACCGTCCGATGACGCCTGTTCCAATCGCGCGGCCAAGTTTACCGCATCACCCATGACCGAATAGTCGCGGCGATCATGTCCGCCAATCTGTCCTGCGACGACCAGTCCGGTATTGATTCCGGCATGCAGACCAAGCTGGGTTCCATTGGCGTGATTGAAGACAGCTATTGCATCCATCATCTCAAGCGCAGCTCGCAGGGCGCGCTCCGCGTCGTCTTCGTGCGCGATCGGCGCACCGAATAGCGCCATGATTTCGTCGCCAATGAATTTGTCGATAGTCCCGTCGTATTTCTGAACCACTGGGACGAGCCAGTCGAAGCAGGCGTTGATCAGCTCACGAACCTTTTCGGGATCAAGTTTTTCGGAGAGCGCCGTGAACCCCGAGATGTCGGTGAAGACGATCGTTACCAGCTTACGTTCGTCTGCGATTGGCGCACCGCCGGTCTCGATCTGGGCCAATTGTTCGCGCAAAGCCGCGATCGCGGAATCGACGACAGCATCACCGAGACTGCTTCGCTGCGATTGCAGGCTCGCAATTGCCGCCGATAACTTTTCGATCTTTTCGTCGCGATCAGGCATAAATGGTCGGAGCCGCCTCAGTGGCGCGACCCCTGCGCATCACCATTTTACTCGAATCAGCCACGCCAAATCGAGTCGTCTTTGCTTGCAAGAGATGTCGGCGCAACAGAGTTTCCGGGTCACGTGTTGGAGGAATTTCCCATTCGCCAGGCCACCCAGGACGATGTTACTGTGATCTGCTGGCATCGCGCCCGCATGTTTCAGGACATGGGTCTGGTGCCGGAGGAATTATTCGAATCGTTTCGCACAGAGGCGCTGGATCGTCTGAGCAAAGCCCTCGCTTCCGGAGACTACTTCGGGCTGGCTCGTAAGTGAACCTAAGGCACCAGAAAAAATCATCGCCGGCGCCGGCGTGATTATTCGAGTAGTTCCGCCGTTTCCGCATCGCCATGAAGATGGCAAGATCACGATTGCCGAAGGTCGCCAGGGATTAATCGTTAACGTCTTCACCGAACCGGAATGGCGCCGGCGTGGGATCGCGAAACTTTTGATGAAAGAGATCATCGAGTGGTCCCGCGAGCAGAGTCTCGACGACCTCGTCCTTCACGCCTCCGACGACGGCCGCGCCCTTTACCAGCAGCTCGGCTTCGTGCTGACTAACGAGATGCGATTACGAGGCGACCGACAGCCAGACTGATGCCCGTTAGGGCATCGCTGGCAGCCAGCCTCCGGTGGCTTGAAGCGGCGTGATGTTGCCTTCCTTCGTGATCCAGGCGGCTAACGCGGTGCGTTGCGGCTGCACAGAGGAAGCGGGCGCGGGAGCGAAGTGAAGTTTCTGTCTTCCCGAACCCATTTTTTCGCGAACCAGCGAGAGAACAACAAAATCGTGCCGTAAACTGCGACCGTTGTTTTCACCGGCGCGGACGTTGACGTTTATGCCAAAGCCAAGGCGAGCAAGATAGACCTCGAAGGCGGCGCTTTTGGCCGGCTCGAAGGTAATCATCACCGTATTATCTCCGTGGAACGCGGCTTCCAAGACTCCCGGTGCTTCGTCATTTACCGCTGAGATAGTTGCATTTCTCCATTCATGACCATTCAGCACGAATGCTGGAGTATAAACACTCTCCGCACCCCAGTTCGCAGCATAGGTTTGTTGTCGCTTCGTCCACTCCGCAGACGCCAATGGGTCTTTCCAGCCAAGCCGATCCCAATAATCGACATGAAATGCAACCGGGATAAAGTCGCGCCACAGACGCGAATCACTGACCAATCGGCTGAACGAAGCCTCGGCCGGTGGACAACTGCTACAACCTTCAGAAGTGAATAACTCCAGCAGCTGCACTTTTTTTGGCCCCGATTCAAAGGTGACAGAATCCGCAGCCGCCATTTGAAAAACGGAACTCAGAAAGCTGACACCAAAAACAAGTAAACAATGTTTCATTGATTTTGCGGTGAAGGCGCCGCTTCTCACAAGGAAAGGCTCTCTTGTTTCGACGCCGACGCTTCCGCCGTGATTCCGCTAAATTTCTTCACGAGGTCGTCGAGCTTGGCGATGTAGTAATCAATGTTTTCGTCGCGATTTTGCGGGTCAAACTCACTGGCCGGCTTGGCAGCCTCGTAGGCCGCCACCTTCTTGGGCGTTGCCTTAATATAGTAGCTGATCTGGTCGCCCGGTTTGTAGTTGCGGCCACTGGCCAGCGCCAACTCATAGGCGGCCGCACGGTTACGCGCCGAACCGGCAATTTTTGCCCGATATTTTTCTAGCGAATCCTGGAGCGTATCGGTCTTCATCAGCATCTCGATTGGCATCTCGCGATTCCGAATTCGCTCCTCGAACTGATTGCGCAGGAGACCAATCTCCTCTTGCTTCCCTTCCATGATCCGTTTGATCATTTCCTCCAGGAACACCCGCTGGAATTTCTCTAATCCACGGGATTTGAGGGCGCCGCCCTTGATAATCACGTCACCGCTGCGAGTGAGTAATGCATAGTTCTTTGCCTTGTAACTGAACATCGCGTCGAACTGCTCATCGAACTCCACTTCGATGCCTGGGGGTAGTTCCTTGGCCAAACCTTTGCGCAGTTCATCAATCTGATTTCCTGTGGTGGCAGCCGTGTCGGCTGCATTTTCTTTACGTTTTGCAGGCGACACGGTCCGAGCCGGACTGGCATTTGCCTCTACAGCAGAGGAAGCGTGCGAGCCATTTGGCGGGACGAAGTAGATGCCGTCGGTATCGACTTCAATAACCTGCGCGCCACGCTCGTTTAGCCACCCAATCATTTTCTGCAATAGATCGCGGCCGATCTGCGTGACCCGCGCCGCGGCGTCGAAGTCGGCAAAGTGCCCCTGTGCGAAACCGAGATAGCCATAGAAGCTGTTGATCAAAATCTTGAAAGTATTTTGGAGCGCGTGGAGATGATGCCAGTGACGGCGATCTTCCTGCCTGTCGACCAACTGCATCTGCCCCTTGGCTTCGAGCCGGAATTTGCGCAAGTCCGTTAACAGGTGCCGAAAGATTTGAAGCTGATCGGTGGCGGGGAAGCAGTCGAACTGCAACATGATCGACGGATAAAGCGAGGCGACATCGCAGTGCCAGACAGTGCGCGCTACGCCCGTGAAGTAGATGGCGGTGAAGCCGCCTTCGAAACTCATCGCCACCGGCATTTCCGGAATGCTGTGACGTTGCCGCAGATATTCCCGCAAAAAAAGCGCGTTGATGCGAGTGGCGTTGCCGCGCACGATCACATCCTGGTAGTTGTAGGGAAAGATTTGCGCCTGGATGAAATAACTCGGGCTTAACAACTCGGCTACGGCGCGAGTCTCGCGCACTGCGCACAGAGCACGCTGCCGAAAACGATCGTCGTTTTTAATATAAGCGCGCTGGAGTTCCTTGCCCGTCAGAGCCGATAGCTCAGCACTATCGCAAAATCCAAAATGCTGCGCGACATCCACCCGCTCGAAGCCCGTGAGCGTGCGCATGCCAACATCGTAGAATTGCGCGAGCAAAAACGTGTCGACGAAATGGCGGCCATCGATCTGGAACTTTGGATAATCGATGGTTTTCTCGGCGATTTGCAGACGCGATGGACGCGAGCGAAGAAATCCGCCACTCCGGCCCCAATCCAGTTTCACTTTCACTTTGCGCGCTCGCGCCACCAGATAGGGCAAATCAAACCGGAAAAGATTGTGCCCTTCGATCACATCGGGATCGCGCTCCCTAATAATTGCCGTGAGTTGTTTGAGCGCGTCGTGTTCCGACTCCTCCGGTTTCGCGGGATCGACGAAGATGAGTTGCTCCCAGCCGCTGTTGTCGGATAACGCGATGCTGGCGATTGGATTTTGCGATGCCTCAGCCAGATCGCTTTCGCCCGCCGGCGAAATTACTTCCAGCTGCAGACGCTTCAGCTCTTCGAACGGCAACTGTTTGAATAAGGTGCGCCCAGTGGCACTGAGGTAATGCTGCACCGGATCGCTCAGTGCGAAAAAATTGCGCCCGGCTTTTTTCAACCCGTTGCGTAACGCGATGAGTTCTTTCCAACTGTCGACCGTAACGAGCCAGTTGTATTTCAGGTCACCAACAAGTTTCTGCGCGTTCTCCAGTCCGAGATCGGTGATATCGCCATCGGTCCAGACAAACGGATGAAACGGCTCGACATCGACGGTCGTGTTGCCCTTTTTTTCGCGACGATAAACGCGCACCGTGCCGGTCTCGCCGAGTTCAATCGCGACAATCCGGGCCGTTTTGTCGGCGCCGAAAAGGAGTTCGTTATCCTCGAAAGCCACCGCAGACGGTGCGCGACATCATGATGGATGACAACTGGCGAGTCTAAGTGGTCTGTTCTGGCTAGTTGCTAATTGACAGCTGAACGGCAGACCCAGGCATGCCATGCAATCCTAGCCGCGGTGCTGACCGCGCCCTTACCGCGAGGGATGCGCCTGAAACTGGACGAGCTTTTCGCGCATGGTCGCACGAGAAACGCCGAGCCACCGCGCTGCTTTCGCTTGATTACCATGAGCGAGCTTTATCGCCTGCGAGAACAACTCGCGCTCAGCCGCTTCAATCACGGTGGCATGTGCATTCTGAATTTCCCCGCGACTGGCGGCGCCGATTAGATCGGCGATGAAGCTCGAAATGGCCGACCCATCGTTCCCCGCCGGCTTGCGCGAAAGAGTGACCGCCTGGCGCACTTCCTCCAGACCAATGGCGTAGCCCCGCGCCAGAGCGAACGCTTTCCGAATTGCATTCTCCAATTCTCTGACGTTACCCGGCCACAATTGCTCGGTGAGAAAGCAAATCGCATCCGGATGGATGGCCGGTATTTCTACGTTGGATTCAATCGCACAACGCATCAGAAAATAGCGCGTCATATCCGGAATATCATCGCTGCGCTGACGAAGTGGCGGGATGGTAATGGCGACGACGTTTAACCGGTAATACAAGTCCTCACGGAACTCTTTTGCCGTGGTGGCGGCATCGAGGTCGCGGTGAGTTGCGGCAATTATCCGAACATCAGTCGAAATAATTTCATTGCTGCCGACGCGTTGGATCGACTTTTCCTGAAGGACGCGCAACAGCTTCGCCTGCGTGTTAATCGACATGTCACCGATTTCGTCGAGGAAAATGGTACCCTGATGGGCCTGTTCAAAGCGGCCGATGCGCCGCATCTCGGCGCCGGTGAAGGCGCCCTTTTCATGTCCGAAGAGTTCGCTTTCAAGCAACGTTTCCGGTATGGCAGCGCAGTTCACCGCGATGAAAGGTTTGCTCGCCCGGTCGCTGTGTTGATAAATAGCGCGAGCGACCAGTTCCTTACCCGTGCCGGTTTCGCCACGAATCAAGACTGTGGTCGATGTCGCGGCAATGCGACCGATTTCCTTGTAAATCTTCTGCATGGCGCGGCTCTTGCCCACGATGGCACTATGGCCGGGTGAGAGTTCGCTGATGTCGATCGGTTCGAGCATGACTTGGTGGCTCGCGACTGCTTTTTCTACCAGGGCGAGCAGATCCTGCATCTCGAAGGGCTTGAGGAGGTAATCGTAAGCGCCCAGTTTGGTGGCTTCTATTGCGGTGTCGGTTGTCCCGTGCGCCGTCATCAAGATCACTGGCAATCGTGGTCGCGCGTCGTGGAGGTTCTGAACCAACTCCATCCCGCTGAGGCCGGGTAACTTGAAATCGGTAATGACCAAGTCGCAAGGTTCTGCCATGGCCAGCAAGAGCCCTTTCGTCCCGTCCAGCGCGTGAGTCACATCGTAGCCCTCGTCGCCCAAGACTCGTGTCAGGGCCGTAACGACTTGCGGGTCATCTTCTACCAAGAGGATTTTCGGACGTGGTTTCACGATTGGGTTTTGACGGGAAGAATGATACCGAAAGTGGTACCACGATTTAGCTGCGTTTGGTATTGAAGCACGCCGCCATGCTGTTCCGCAATGCGCGCAGCGATGGAGAGACCGAGGCCTGTGCCATTGGCCTTGGTCGAAAAAAACGGATCGAAAAGGCGTTGCTGAACGTCAGGTGGAATTCCTTTCCCGTCGTCTTCGACCTCCAGAATCACGGCCTGGCGAACACGCTCGCTCAACGCAATTTTTTCGGAGCGGCTGCGAAGTTTGATATGACCCCTTTCGCCAATGCTATCCGCGGCATTTTGCACGAAATTAATCAACACCTGGCGCACTTGCTGTGAGTCTACTTCTATTGGCACCTCGGCACCTGGCTCGACCGTGAGGTCAATCGCGTTTTCCCTTAACTGTGGCTGGAGCAATTCGCGGACTTGGCCAAAAAGTTCGGATGTGGAAGTGACTTCGCGCTGTAAGGGGACAGGCCGGGCAAAGGACAGAAAATCACGGACGATCCGTTCCAGGCGATTAATCTCCTGGGCAATGAATTCGCCGTCAGTGTAGGCAGGTGTCCCTGAAGTAAGCGCTTTTTTTTGCGTGAACAGGCGTGCCTTGATCGCGGTAAGTGGATTACGAATTTCGTGCGCGACCCCGGCCGCGAGGATGCCCAGCGAGGCAAGCTTTTCACGCCGCTCGGCTATTTCGTGGGTTTCGATCAACTTAAGTTTAAGTGGGGCAATGGTGTCACGATATATAACACGCGCGGCCCACGCTGTTAGAAGGATGAGCACCAGCAGGGCACCAAAAATCACCTGTTGAAGAATCAGGACCGACTCTTCGGATTTGCGGATCGACTGGCCCAAGGCCTGGTGGCGGATGTTTGCTAACTTGTCAGTAAGTCTCAGCAATTCCTCCGAAGCATATTGGATATGCCTGAAGCGAACGACCATGACTTCCTTGGGCTCGTCGGTCGGGTTCGCATCCGCCAGCGCTCTGGACTGGGCGAGGTAACGGGTATACGCATCATAAATTTTCCCGAAGATCGCCCCTTCCTCGTCAGTCATGAGAGCCGCTTTTGTTGCTTCCATCCAGGCGCCGAGCTCCCGGTAGCACTCGTCCAATTTTTTCCGATCCTCTGCTTGATCCGTGACTTCGAAGGTGAAGAGGGTCGCTGTCGTGTTCAGGATTAAGGCACGGAGACGTTCCGTGTTATACTGAAAACGCTCGGACCCAATGCGTTCGAAGTAACTGCGCACCTCACGCGATTTCATCCAACTGGTGCTGGCTGCCAAAACGACCATGGCGGCAAGACAAGACATCGTCGCGATTAAGACGATCAGACGCGATCTCGGCGAAAGGCTCATGATCTGGCAAGCTCCTTACCACTTCCGGTAACCCAGCGATCACATGACAAGCTGTCTCCCGATTTCGTTCAACATTCTAAGTTCCTGCCAACAAGCGCCTAGGAGATGCCTCCCTCCAGTTGGCACATCAGAAGCTATGCGCACGGGAATGAAAAAGAGAGTATTACTGGTGGATGATGATTTCGCAGTTCTGGCTGGACTGGCCGGCGTGCTTGTCTCGGAGGGTTACCATGTAATCCACGCCGTGGACGGCGATGAAGCAATCGAGAAAGTTCGGAAGGACAGCTCTTTCGACCTTGTTCTCCTCGATCTGAACATGCCCAAGAAAAGCGGCTGGGACGCCTTTGAGCAGATGCATGCGATCGATCCTTTTCTGCCAGTCATCGTGATAACTGCCCGCCCCGGCCAGTATGCCACCGCGGTGGCGGCCGGAGTGGGCGCTCTTATCGAAAAGCCGCTCGACCTCCCCTTTCTCTTGCAAAAGATGGAAGAGTTAATCCGGGAATCCGCGCAGGAGCGACTGGCGCGGACGAGTGGACGGGATCCAAACATTTCATATTGCCCGGCACCAAAAGAAATCGATGGAGAAGTATTGGGTCAGGTGATTGATCCCGCCAAAGCCGTACGCCGGCTGCACGATCGGCCTTCCACCATTGAAACTCATGGACGCGGGAAGGCGCCACTCGATCAGCTGCTCAAGGCCTGGACTGGTTGCAGCGAGAACGAGCGCCAATCCTTCCTCGAGGGGGTGGAGCGACGGTGTTCAAATGACCCTGTGACTCGTAATCCGGTGTCGTTACATTCAAAGCAGGCTTTTGAAGTTGATTGGGCCACTGGAAAGACGAACCGAATCGTGGAGGCAGATTTCCTTCCTCCGAATCATGAAGAAGTCGAAAATGATTCGTCTCCTTCGATGAACCAGGCGATCGAAAGATCCGACGACTTCGCCACACGATTGAGCAAGAGCGAGAACGAACAGCTGCCTCCTTCCGCATTCTGAGATTCATATGCGTGACCATGGAGCATCAAATTGCAGAAAAGGTGTGCCTGTCACGAACAGGCGATGCGAGCAGGAAGAACCGTAAACAAGAAACCACGCGTTTACCGCGCCCGACCAAACCGAATCGTCTCCTCCGTTTTTTCCTTCTCCTGGGGCCTGCTCTTATCACTGGAGCGGCGGACGACGATCCTTCCGCCATTGCCACCTATTCTATTGCCGGGGCGCAATTCGGCACTGCCCTTTTGTGGACCGCATTCGTTACCTGGCCTTTGATGGCGGCAGTGCAAATGATGTGTGCCCGGATTGGATTTGTTACGGGTAAGGGCCTGGCCGGAATATTTCGGGAGAGGTACCCAAAGTCGCTCGTTGTTTTTCTCTCCGGCGCCCTCCTGCTAGCGAACATCGCGACCATCGGCGCAGATCTCTCGGCCATGGCGGATGTGGTGGAGATGGTGACCACCATCAACTCTCATTATTTCGTCGTTCTCTTTGGGGTCGGCACCGCCATGGCCACGATACACTTTCGCTATCACGAAATTGTGGACATTCTGAAATGGCTCTCGGTCGCGCTCCTCGCTTACGTAATTACCGCGGTCGTTCTTCGACCCGACTGGATGGCAATCTTTCGTGCGACCTTTATTCCAACCTGGCCGAGCGGGCGTGAGGCGTGGGCTACGTTAGTCGCCGTCCTCGGGACTACCATCAGCCCTTATATTTTTTTCTGGCAGGCTTCGCACGAGGTGGAAATGAAACCGCGAACACAGCGGGTCTGGACGCGCGCGGAAATGAGAGAAGAGATGCGAGGACGCGCGTTTGCGGTCGGCGGTGGTTCCTTCTTTTCCAACATGGTTATGTACTTCATTATCTTAACCGCCGCCCTCACCCTTCATCTGCGCGGCGTGACCAACGTCGAGACATCCGCGCAAGCTGCTGCGGCACTCGGTCCGCTGGCTGAAAAATTCGCTCAGACACTCTTCGCCCTTGGTGTTATCGGCGCCGGTCTGCTGGCCGTCCCTACCCTGACTTGCTCTGCTGCGTATGCGCTGGCGGAAACTTTCGATTGGAATCATGGACTGAACCAAAGATTCCAGGTCGCACGCCCCTTTTATCTCGTGATCATTCTCTCCACCCTTATTGGGATTGCTCTTGACTTTGCCGACGTTAACCCCGTGAAGGCGCTTTTCTGGACGGCTGTGCTGAATGGATTACTCGCGCCTGTTCTTCTGGCCGGAATTCTAATGATCGCCGGTGACTCCACGATTATGAATGGCCACGGTAGCTCGCGCTTGTGTCGCGCGGCAGTGGCTTTTACGACAACACTGATGGTAGCTGCGGCGATTGGGTTGTTCGTATTCTAAGACCGGGCGAACCGCTGGTGTAGGGTAGGCGCGTCGCCTGCCGATCTGAAATCTGGCAGCGACGCGCTTGCCCTATAATTCTCGTTCATCTTTTGGAGGGACGACCGCCGTGTCGTCCCTAAAATTTAGGTGAAGAAACTACCCACGTCGTCCCTGCAGGTTTGGGACGGGACCGCCGTCACTGATCATGCTTGCGCGTCCTCTGAAATTTGCTGGACTCGCTGAATCATCGCCACCGCAGCCATGAGGACGATACCCGCGACAACCTGATGCGGATGAAGCGCGGCGTGAAAGAAGCCCCAGGTGATGCAGACGGCGGCGAGTGTTTGCATCATTTCAAAGTAGCCGGCGGTGGAAGCGCGTGTCAGACGCAGACCTTCGAAGTAGATGAGCAGGGGGATACCGCCAGAGATCGAAGCGAGCAGAAGCAATGCGATGATGGCGGTCGCTGGATGTGATTGGGCGGCAGCAGGCCAGAGCGCACCGGAATTCAACTTGCCGTCGACCAGCAGGATTAACGTCATGCAGAGGAGTCCAACGACAATGCGCAAGCTCGAGGCCAGCCGCAGCGGCATGCCTAGCATGACACCACGACCCGCAACTGTTGATAGCCCCCAGAAAACGGAACAAATGAGGGCATAACCAGTACCGCGATTCAGACCGGCCTGGGCTAACGAGACACCGATCAGTTCCGGGTGTTCGACCGAGAGAAATATTCCCGCCGCCACCGCAACGGCAGCGTAAAGAAAAAAACGCGGTGTCAGCCGATCATGGAAGAGCAAAAAACCGCCCAGAGTGGAGATGACCGGCTGGATATTCAAAATCACGTTCACCACTGTGGGATTGCCTTCCTTGAGAGCGAGGGTGAAAAAAACTGTGCCGACGGCTGAACCAGCGAATCCGGAAAAGATGAGGAATGCCCAGGTGCGACCATCCACTTTAGCCAGATTGCGCCTTTCGGACAAAAGCAGTGGCAGGAACCCGATGAGGATGAGCACGTGTTCCCAGAAAACGATCACGCGGGCATCGAAAAGATTGTTCAGCGGAATGCGCCAGGCACTTTCCGTTCCCCACAAGGCCGCGCCGAGCCCGACCAGCCAGGGCCCGTAGTTCGCAGATTTGCTCACGCGCATGATCTCATCATTGTCGGGATCAATGTTCCGGAACAAGTCGCCGTTGCGGGGCGTAGGGCAACACTTCCGGCAATTCGCCGGCGCGAATTGCCGCCTGCATTTCGCGCCAGAATTTTGGACGAAACAAATCGCCGTGTTGCTTCATTAGTTCGTCGCCGGCAGCGCGCGGGAAGGAGAGAAAACGCGGGAACTCTTCCGGGAAAATATCGTTCACGCGCACGGAAAACCAGGGTTCAGCTGAAATCTCCTCTTCGTAGGTCCTTGATTGTGGCAGCTCACGAAAATTGCAGTCCGTGAGAAAACAGAGTTCGTCGTAATCGTAAAACACGACGCGATCGCGCCGGGTCAAACCAAAGTTTTTGGTCAGAAGATCGCCCGGAAAAATGTTTGAAGCCGCCAGGTCCTTAATCGCCTTTCCGTAATCGCAGGCCGCGCTGGCAGCAGCGGCATCGTCGGCCTGGGCAAAGAAGAGATTCAGCGGCCGCACCCGTCGCTCGACGTAGGCATGATCGATGATGACATCGTCATCCTCGATTCGCACGATGCTGGCCGTATCACGCAGCAATTCCTCCAGCAATGAAGAATCAAATCGATTCCGCGGAATGCGCAGGTGTTCGAATTCATGCGCCTCGATCAATCTTCCGGCGCGATCGTGCTCGAAAACGAGTTTGTAGCGCCGCATGACATCGTTGCGATCGCTGTCCTTGGGCTGGTCGAAGTGGTCGCGGATGAGTTTAAAGACAACGTCATAACTCGGTAGGGTGAAGACGATCATGACCATGCCGCGTGTGCCTTCGGCCTGAACAAAATGATCGCCGGAATTTTGGAGCTGCCGAACGAAATCGCGGTAGAACTCGGTTTTGGCGTGGCGGTTGTAACCGATGGCGTTATAGAGATCAGCCAGCCGTTTGCCCGGCATCAAATCACGCAGCCAGCGCACGAATGCGAATGGACACGGTGCATCGACGCGAAAGTAAGCGCGTGTAAAAGAGAAAAGAATGGCGAGATCGGCTTCACCGATGAGCAGTGCGTCAAGAGTGATGCCACTTTCTTCAGGATGAGACAGAGCGAAAGCGATCGGAACTGAACCATCGCCGCGACGTGCGCGGCCCACGATGTAGGCGCCACAACCGCGATAAAAAACGGCACTGACAATTTCAATGGTGACGGCATCTGGCAGCGTGGCGTCGAGACGTTTCGCCGCCAATTCCACCAGCTCACGCAGATTACTCCAATGTTCAGGCGCGAATCCGCCCACGCCTTCATCGGTGAGCAACTCGGTCATCAACTTCGTCATCGTTCCGCCTGAATAAGTGCGCGCAATTTTATGCTGTTCACCGGCGGATGCGTCGAAATCCGTATCGACGAACTCGATTGCCTGGTTCACGCCCTCGGTCGCAAAGATGCGACGGGTCAGCGAATTGAAGAAGCTTTCGGCAATTTCCCAACGATCAGATTTCGCGATCAGTGCGGAATAGGCCGCCTTGGTCGCGCTCCAGATCGAGCGATCATCCAGCCGATCGGCCGTCAGCTCGCGCGTTCGATTTGTCAGACTGTCGAGGATGAGAGAATAAAGCCGGAGCCGTTCGCGCGAATCATCGAAACTGCCACGCCAGTCGCGGGCAAGAAAACGGTCGCGCGCCCGCCGCGTGATCTCGTCGAAATGCCGTTCGTATTCGACAACGGCATCACGCGCTGCTTCCGCGCAAAGCGCTGCGAGCCGACTATCGGTCAGGGAGCTGCGTTCATTCGACACAAGGATGTTTTAGAACCGCGGCCAACCACCGCGGCCACAGTCAGAAAGAATGCTCTAATGAAATTGCTCTTGTTCGGTCGAGCCCGCGAGCGCCCCGGTCGAGGTTTCGCCGCCTGCGATCACCTTTGCCACTTCGTCGAAGTAACCGGTGCCCACTTCGTGTTGATGTTTCGTCGCGCTATACCCCTCGGACTCGGCAGCGAACTCTGATTCTTGCAATTCCGAGTAAGCTGCCATGCCGCGATCGCGATAGCCGCGCGCGAGTTTGAACATGCTGTAGTTGAGCGTATGAAAACCGGCCAGGGTAACGAACTGAAACTTGTAACCCATATCGCCCAGCTCGCGCTGAAACCGTGCGATCGTGGCGGAGTCGAGTTTCGCCTTCCAATTAAATGAAGGCGAGCAGTTGTATGCGAATAGCTTGCCGGGAAATTTCGCGTGAATGCTTTCCGCAAACTTTTTTGCTTCATCGATGTCCGGCTTCGATGTCTCAAACCAGAGCATGTCGGCATACGGCGCATAGCTCAGGGCACGCGCGATCGCCTGATCGATCCCCGCCCGGACTCTGAAGAATCCTTCGCTCGTTCGTTCGCCAGTGAGAAATTCTTGATCTCGCTCATCCACATCGCTGGTGAGGAGCGCGGCGCCACCCGCATCTGTGCGCGCAATCAGAATGGTCGGCACATCGGAGACATCCGCAGCCAGCCGCGCGGCGATGAGATTGCGGATGGCGGTGGTTGTTGGCACAAGGACTTTGCCACCCATGTGACCGCATTTCTTTTCGCTCGCGAGCTGATCTTCGAGATGAACCCCTCCTGCGCCGGCTTCGATCATCGCTTTGATTAATTCGAAGACGTTGAGCGCTCCGCCAAAACCGGCTTCCGCATCGGCGACGATAGGAACAAACCAATCGATGTCCTTTTTTCCTTTCGCGTGCACGATCTGATCGGCGCGCTGCAACGCTTGATTAACGCGTCTGACCACGGCGGGAACACTGTTGGCGGGATACAAACTTTGGTCCGGATACATTTGGCCGGCGAGATTTGCGTCCGCTGCCACCTGCCAGCCGCTGAGATAAATCGCCTTTAATCCAGCGCGGACCTGCTGGACCGCTTGATTACCGGTAAGCGCGCCGAGCGCCGCGACGTACGGCTCGGTCTGGAGTAACTCCCACAGCTTTTCCGCACCGCGACGCGCCCAGGTGTACTCGATGATCAGGCTTCCTTGAAGCCGACGAACATCGTCTGCCGAATAGGTACGCTCGATCCCACGCCAGCGTGGATTGTTCGACCAGTTTGGTGTGGCTTCCTTATTCACGCGCGCTAGCAAACTTTTGAAAATCCCTCATCCTTACCTTCTCCCAATGGGAGAAGGAACAGCTTGGCGATTGAACTATGCAGAAACCAAAAGGCAAACCTCCTCTCCCCTTGGGAGAGGACTGAGGTGCGGGACAGTTTTTCAATAGTCTGATAACGGAGCCAATCAGCCGAGTGCATCATAAGCTGGCAAGGTGAGAAATTCGGCAAACTGATCATCCGTCGTGATTTCAGCAAAAAGTTCGCGCGCCGTGTCGAACCGATTGTTCGACGGCGCCTTCACCTTCGCAAGCTCTTCTTCGAGCACGCGGCGGAACAGTTCCTTAGTCACCTTCCGTCCATCACTCAACACGCCGTGGGAATTTCGAATCCATTGCCACACTTGCGCACGCGAAATTTCGGCGGTGGCGGCGTCTTCCATCAAGTTGAAGAGCGGCACCGCGCCGCGTCCGCGCAACCATGCTTCAAGATATTGCACACCCACGCTCACGTTTTGGCGCAAACCCGCTTCCGTAATCGGTTCATTCGGTCGAAAATCAAGCAGATCGCGCGCCGTCACCTTCACGTCGTCGCGTTTGCGATCGATCTGGTTCGGGTGCGGCATCACGGCATCAAATGCTTCGGTCGCCAGTTGCACCATTCCCGGATGCGCCACCCAGGTGCCGTCGTGACCGTCGTTAGCCTCGCGTTCCTTATCCGCGCGAACATTGGCGAAGGCCTGCTCGTTTTTCGCCGGATCATCTTTCACCGGAATGAAAGCGGCCATTCCGCCCATCGCGAACGTGTTCCGCCGGTGGCACGTCTTAATGCAAAGCAGCGAATAGGAATGCATGAAGTGCGTCGTCATCGTGATCAGCGGCCGATCAGCCAGCACGAAGTCCGGCCTGTTCCGAAACTTTTTGATGCAGGAAAAAATGTAATCCCAGCGTCCGCAATTCAGCCCGGCGGAATGGTCGCGCAATTCGTAAAGGATTTCGTCCATCTCAAACGCAGCCGGAATAGTTTCGATGAGCACGGTAGAGCGAACGCTGCCGCGCGGAATGCCCAGTTCGTCCTGCGCGAGATTGAACGCGTCGTTCCAAATGCGCGCTTCGAGATGGCTCTCCATCTTCGGAAGATAAAAATATGGGCCGCTGCCGCGATCCAGTAGCTCGCGCGCGTTGTGGAAAAAGTAGAGACCGAAATCGAACAAACCGCCGGCGACAGGCTGGCCGTCTACGAGCATGTGCTTCTCAACCAAATGCCAGCCCCGTGGCCTGACGAGCAAGGTAGCTAGCTGCTCGCTCAATTTGTATTCTTTCCCTTCCGGACTGCTGAAGCTAATGATGCGCCGGATGGCATCGCCCAGATTGATCTGGCCCTCAATCATGTTGTGCCACGTCGGCGAATTCGCATCCTCGAAATCCGCCATAAACATTTTCGCACCGGAGTTGAGGGCGTTGATCACCATCTTGCGATCGGTCGGCCCGGTGATCTCGACGCGGCGGTCGCACAGATCGGCCGGAATCGAAGCGCAGGTCCAATCGCCATCGCGAATGTGTTTCGTTTCGCTGAGAAAATCGAGCGACTCGCCGGCATCCAACCGAGCCTGACGTTCCTGCCGGCGCTTTAAACATTCGATCCGGCGCTGCCCTAATTCGCGTTGCAATTTCGCCACCAACGCAAGCGCATCGCGGGTCAGGATTTCATCGAATCCCGAACCGATTTCACCGCGAATTTCAATTCCAGCAGGCAGACTGGTCATAATTAAGGGTTAGAGTAGCTCATCGAAATGGAATCGTCGCGGGCGAAGTCGCCCAAACGCATCCATCCCTCCTGTCATTCCGAGCGAATACGCCAGTCCGGCTCGGACCGAGGAATCTCTAACTTGCTTCAGAGAAGATTAGAGATGTCTCGACTGACGCTCGACATGACAGAGCACGGGCACAAAAGAAGGGACTGCGTCGCAATGAATGCTTCGACTTTGTTTGGTGCGACGGGTAAACGTAAGGACATGAAGCTTCGACTCCTCGTGGTAATTTCAGTAGCCACCTCGCTCACATCGTTTGCGCAACAAAACCCGCAACAATTGGCCGATGCAGAACTGCCTTCGTTGCTTGCGATCTACAAAGATCTTCATACCCATCCTGAATTATCGACGCAAGAGCAGCGGACCGCAGCGTTATTTGCGAAAGAATTGAAGGCAATCGGCTGTGAGGTGACCGAGAACGTCGGTAAGTACGAAAAGGCCGACCAGAAATGTTATGGCGTTGTGGGCGTGATGAAAAACGGTGACGGGCCGGTGGTATTGGTGCGGACTGATCTCGACGCATTGCCAGTTCAGGAAGAAACCGGATTGCCCTACGCCAGCAAGGTGGTGACCAAAAATGACAAGGGCGATGACGTGCACGTGATGCATGCCTGCGGGCACGATGCCCATGTCTCGATGCTCATCGGTGTGGCGCGCTCCCTCGCGAAACTGAAGGATCAATGGCACGGCACAATCGTCTTTGTCGGCCAACCGGCGGAGGAGCTTGGCATTGGTGCACGCGCCATGTTGCATGATGGGCTTTACACGCGCTGGCCGAAACCGAATTACGCGCTCGGTTTTCACGACAAAGCCGACCTGGAGATTGGCCACATCGGCGTTACCGAGGGTTACACATCCGCCAATGTCGATTCGGTTGATGTGACCGTGCACGGCATTGGCGGTCACGGCGCGTACGTCCACCTAACCAAAGACCCGATCGTGCTGGCTGCGGAAATGATCAACCAATGGCAAACGATCGCGAGTCGTGAGACCAATCCGCTCGATCCTATTGTCGTCACCGTTGGTTCGATCCACGGCGGGACCAAACACAACATCATACCGGATGAAGTGAAAATGCAGCTGACGGTTCGGACCTACAAAGCGGAGGTACGGGAACACGTCCTTGCCGCAATTGAGCGCATCGCCAAGGGATGCGCCAGTGCCGCCGGACTGCCAGCCGACAAAATGCCGACGGTGAATGTGCTGCGGGATCACTTCTCGCCCGCGATGTACAACAATCCCGAGCTAACCAAACGACTCGTCGCGGTTTGGACAAAAGCGCTGGGCGATCAGAATGTCGAAATGGTCGATCCGACGATGGGCGGCGAAGATTTCTCCGAATATAGTTTGCTACCGGAACATTCCATTCCAGCGGTCAATTTTCATGTCGGCGCGGTCGATCCGGCGAAAATCGCGGAATCAAAAAAGCCGGGGCGCCGCCGCTGCCGACTTTGCATTCGAGCAAGTTCGCACCCGTGCCGGAACCGACTATTCGGACTGGGGTTGTTGCAATGACGGCCGCGGTTTTGGACTTGATGAAGAAATAAGGGTCGCACACCCAGCATCCCGCATGAAGCCGCTAAGGTAACGCGGCGAAGTCCATCGACTTAGCTGGGATGGCGGATCGCGTCGTTGATCGCACTCCGTTAACACCGGCCTTCAGGCCGGTGCAGGGAACGCCGAAGATGACATAAGCCGTTTTAACGGCTTACCCTCTTTAGCCGATGTCCCTGCACTCCTACTCCCGCTGCTGGGTGCATCTAATCTGGGGAACCTTGCACCGCGAAAAGCTACTTCACAAAGAGGCCGCGGCGCGCCTGTCCCGTTACCTAACTGAATACGCCGACACAAAAGGCGTTTACATGAAGATCAATTACGTGAACGCCGACCACGTCCATGCGCTATCGACCTTCCGACCGGCATGTCCATCGAAGAACTAATCCAATTTCTAAAGGGAAGTTCTTCCCACTGGATCAACGCGAACAACATTTTGCCTGGGGAAGAGGCTACGGCGCATTTTCTGTTTCGGAATCCAATGTCTCGCAGGTTGCTGCTTACATTGCCGC
>CAVPWK010000009.1:0-289643 GCA_963709435.1 uncultured Verrucomicrobiae bacterium | reverse complement strand
CTTTTCAGCGAAAAGATGCGGTGAAAATTTCCGATACAGCTCGCGTTGTTTCCACGGCGGCCCTTTGAATTCCCATTCCGGGAACCAAAGTTCTTCCGTCGTCCCGTAAGCCGATTCGGTATTAAACATCCCGTCGTGCGATACGATGCACTTAAATCGGTCGGTATGGCCTAACAACCAGTTGGCCATCCAACCGCCGTAACTCGCGCCGAGCGCAGCCTCGCGATTCTTGTCGATGAACGGATACGTCTTCTCCACGTAATCGAGTCCTTTCATTAGATCGAGATACGGTTTCCCGCCCCAATCGCCGCTGATCGAATCGGTAAACTTCTGCCCGTAACCGGTCGAGCCGTGGAAATTGATCATCACAACGACGTAGCCATTCGCCGCGAACAACTCCGCGTTCCACCGATACGTCCACGAATCTCCCCACGCCCCTTGCGGCCCGCCATGGATCAAAAATTTCAGCGGATATTTCTTGTTAGGATCAAACCCTGGCGGCTTCACCATGAAACCCTGCACGTCTTCATCATTCGCGCCTTTGAACGTGAATGCCTCCAACGGCTGCATGTCGATCTGCAACAGCAGCGCGTCGTTCATGTGAGTTAATGCCGCCGGCCCCTGTCCGGGAAACTTGATCGACCAAATCTCAGTTGGCGCAGCGATCGACATGTTCGTAAAGAAAAGAATACCGAGTTCGCCTCCGCTTCTCGTCGAGAAGACGACGTCGTCAGCGTGAAGACCGGAAATCTTCGGCGGCGGTTCACCGTCCTCCGGATCGACTAAGAACAATTCTGCCTCTCCGTGATCCTCGGCAGAAAAAATTAATGGTCGAATCGGCTTACCATGTGGCGCAGGCGTGATTGTCCACGTGAAACTGCCGACTGAGTGATCAAGCTTCTCCGTCAGATCCCGCGTCTTTCCCGATTTTCGATCCTGCACGAGCAACCGCCATTTGTCGGATTCGAAGCCGGCATGGGCTTGCGAGCGCCAGGCGAGATATTTGCCGTCCGGTGAATAGAGCGGCGTGGAGTCGCTGCCGGGGCTGCTGGAAATTTTCTTTCGGGCGCCGCCGGCCATCGGCACGACGAAAATTTCGTTGTTCGTGCTCGTTGCTTCGACCTCATCAATGTTGCTGGTATAAGCGAGCTCCTGGCCGTCCGACGAAATCATGTACATGTCCTGCCCGCCAATGTGAAACGGCGGCACATCATGATCGCCGGGCGTGAGATCGCGCGGCTGATCCGCAGGTAGGGCGACGCTCTGCGGAGCCATCGAATTTCTCTGTGCATCCGCCGGCTCGACAGACTCTCGCCCTACCGATTGAACAAACAAATGGCTGCGCTTGAATTCGGTGAACGCGTTCCAATGCCGATAAAACAAGCGCGTAAAGATCTTCGCTTTGACTTTGCTGTTTTTTAGCTCGTCGTCGCGCTCCTTATTGCACGCATCGTCCTTGCAATCAGGATAAACCGCTGACACAAACACGATGCTCTTCCCATCCGGCGACCAGACCCCGCCGTCGGCGCCAGTTGAGATGTTCGTCACCTGATGCGGTTGACCAACGAGCACGCCCGCGTTCGTATCGAAATCACACATCCAGATTTGCGTCGGATCGGCCGCTTTCGATGTCCAGATCAGCCGTCTGCCGTCGGGCGAAAGCCGTGGTCGTTCTTCGTGATTCGCCGTCTGGTTTAGCCGGCGTGATTCACCTCCGCTCGCCGGCACGATCCAGAGATGCGAAGTCTTCGTGTTCGCTTCCAAGTCGACATCTTCGGCATCGAACAGCACCCATTTCCCGTCCGGTGACGGCACCGGCGCGCCGACTCGTCTCAGCTTCATCATGTCTTCGAAGGTAAAAGGATGTTTTTGCGGCGGCGCTTGTCCAAACAGTGATGCCGTCAGCGCAAGAATGAGTGCAATAGAAGCTTTCATGAACCGCAAAGCTCTCGCTGAACTCCGGAACACGCAAAACTCCTGTCTGAGATAGCACACGCTTCTCGCGAGTGATGCCAGTCCGGCCCGGACCGATTGCGTCTCGTAATCGCGGACTTTTCTGAAAAGACTGTTTCGGCGAGACGCGTGTGCTACCCGAACGTCAACGCGCGATCCAGGGGAATATTGTTCACTCCAACTACGCGCGAAACGCTTCCCGCGCCATTTGCAGACGTAAATCTTCGACCCGCTCAAATTGTCCCTGCGCCCGTTTCTCGAGCGCGACGAAATCCATTCCCTGCAACGCCGAAAAACTCGACCCGATTGCTCCCAGCGAGCGCCACAACAGTTTTTTCCCGGTGATTCCGAGCGCAATGGCTTCCACGGCTTGGAGTAGTTCGGCGCTGTCTTCACCATCCCCCAGTTTCATACGTCCAAATTTTTCCGACAGCCAGCCCGCGGCCTTACGTAAAGTGCTTTCTTCTCCCCCCACTTTGCGGATCAAATCGCGCAACGTATCCTGGTCAGGGCGGATTTCCTGGCGCAAACCCGCAAAAAATTTGCCGAATCGATCTTCCGAGTGGTGCTCGATCAGATTGTCGAGCAACTCGATTGCCCCAACGGAACCCGCGAGATGATCGTTAAGGTAAAGACGCAGCCGTTCGTAGGCGAACGATTCCTCTTTGCTCACAAGAGCCTATCGCAACTGGCGACGAATGAGGTCGCCGCGCTTTCATAAAATGCGTGGAAGAGCGATCTCCGCATTTGCCGCACAGCCATCCTGCCAGGGGCCCAACCCGATAGCATTCGGTTGTTAGAACGGCAATGGCAAACGGTCCGGTGCGATCCACGATTCGCGCGCCGCACGCGAACCGATGACGTCACGCGAATAATGCGCCGCGACCGGATCAGTAACCGCCCAACGTTCGACGATCAAATTAATCCGCCGCCACAGCGGCATGTCGCGGTAATGCGTTGTCGCCAGGTGATCGAGCAGCTTCATCCAAAAGCGCGTCACGGTTTCATGATAAACGTTCACTCCATGATGCTGGGTGAAGCGTTGCAGTGTTTCCCGCATCCGCACGGTCGCGTCATCAAGCGGCCCCTCGCTCAAGTAAGTTAACGCCACCGCGATATGCGCGCAGTGATGGAACTGCGACGGGGGAATCGTCGCCTCTTCGAAGGCGCGTACCAGCTCGCGCACTTCCTCGTCGTTTACGAAATCGCGGATCCTTGCTTCCAATTCTACCCAGCTGGCGCGAAGCGCGTCCACAGAAACAGGACAATCACCGCGCCGATAACTGACATAATGAACCCGGCCGGATGAAAGGCCGAGCCCGGTTCCGGCTTGGAGAAGATTCTCCCAATGAATCCTCCGAGAACGCCGCCGACGACTCCGAGCACTGTCGTCATGATCAGCCCCATACCTTGTGCGCCCGGCATGACTGCGCGGGCGACCAGACCGACAACGAAACCAACAATGATGTGCCAAATAACGTGTAGCATAGGTTTTTGCGGTTAGATGTCCGCGACATTACACGGCCGGCTCGCCACTGACCATCATTTTCCGCGGCTCAGCTGATCGGCTTCTCGCGTTCGCCGCCGTACCACATGTCGAGCTTTTTGCGCGACATGACTCCACGCGGGCCGCCGAACAGCACAGAGAAAAGGCCGCCGAATACTTTCCACCCGGAATACATTCGCAATTTACGTCCGGAAGTAATGGCTGCTTCGCGCAACAGCTTGAATCTTCCCAGTCGTTTCAACGCGACGGTGAAAAATACTTCTTCGCCTGCGAAATAGATTTCATCGAAACCGCCGGCCGCGAAAAAATTCTCGCGCGTGGTGAAGAGAAAAGCTCCAGCACCGAGATTGAGTCCGAAGTAAAGCAGGCTGAAAACATGGAACAGTACTTTGCCCCACGGTGGAATTTCGCCATCGAACGCGAGACGACTGCCTCCGCCAGCAAAACCGTTTTCGAGCGCACCTATCGCACCCCGAACATGTTCCGGGCCGATCCGAGTATCGGCATCGACGAAAATAAAGACATCGCCGCGGGCGGCTTTTGCTCCCGCATTACGCGCCGCCGCGATCTGTCGGCGTTCGATTGAAATCACGCGCGCTCCGAATTGTTCACCGACTGCTGCGGTCGCGTCGGTCGATCCATCGTTCACCAACAAGATCTCGTATTCGTAGCCAATGGCGGCGGAGTGGATCGCGCGAAGGGTGCCGGGCAGCTCAGCTTCTTCGTTATAGGCCGGGACAATGAAGGAAATCATGGATCAGCAATTAAATGTGTCGCGCACTGTTTTTTCCTCCGCTGCGCTCAGAATGACAGGAATAGATGAGAGCGTAATTCACGCCACCGTCGCTTGCTTTTGCAGCTCTATCTCGCTCAAGCCTTCGTAGGTTTCCGCCACGATGTGATCGACCACAGCTTTCATGTCATGCGTCCGTTCCCAAACAGCGATCTGGCGGTCCGCGCCGGTGCCCTCATGCAAAATTCGTTCGATGTGATTCATCTCGCGCCGGCTCCCAAGTTCCGCCACTTCGTCAGCGACGAATTCTATGAACTCGTGAATCAAACTGCGCGTCTCCATTTCGCTCTCCCGGCCGAAATCGATGAGCTTCCCATCGATGCCATAGCGCGACGCACGCCAGCGGTTTTCATCCAGTAAGCGTCGCCGATAGATCCGGAAGGTAACATTTTGCCGAAGCAACTTATGCAGTTTCGCAATCAACGCCTGAATCAGAGCGGCGATGGCGAGCGTATCATCCACCCGGGTCTGCGCGTCACAGACTCGAAATTCCAGGGTATCGAAAAAGGGATGCAGGCGGATGTCCCACCAAATTTTTTTCGCGTTATCAATGCAACCGGTCTTTACCAGCAGCTTGCAATAATCGTTGTACTCGGAGAGCGACTCAAAGGAATCGGGAATGCCGGTGCGTGGAAAACGCTCGAACACCTTTAAGCGATAACCCTTTAGTCCGGTATCGTGTCCGACCCAGAACGGCGAATTAACCGAGAGCGCATAAATGTGCGGCAAAAAATAGCGCGCCTGATTCATGACATGGATGGCGGTCTCGCGATCGGGAATTCCAACATGTACGTGCAATCCGAAGATGAGATTCGCCCGGGCCAGCAATTGCATGTCCCGCACAATTTCCTGGTAGCGCTCGCCCTTGGTGATGAGCTGATCACGCCAGTGCGAAAATGGATGCGTGCCAACCGACGCAATCTTGAGCTTGCTACGCCCGGCCAGTGCGGCCAGACGACTCCGCAACTCCGTTACATGCGACCGGGCATCATCGATGTCGCGGCAGATTTCCGTGCCCAGCTCGACAACCGATTGATGCATCTCGGGCTTGATCTGCTCCTTGAGGGTAACTTTGCCGTCCTCCAGAATTTCATGAATGTGCGAGCGCAACTCGCGCGTCTCGGGATCGACGATGGCAAATTCTTCCTCGATGCCGAGAGTAAAAACATGATCTTTGACGCTCATTTTGGGGAGCTAACCTGTCCTAACATATGAAGCTTGTCATCCTGACTAAATCTGTCGCCGTGGGCGAGTTTCATGTCCTCAGGGAAGTCCACAAAGGGCACCAAGGAGCCGAAAAATCTTTGGGTCGGTTGTGGACTTAGTGTGAGATTTTCCAACCAGCGCAGCGCGCTAGGTAAAAATGTGGACGATGATTTTGTGAAACCCGGTAATCCCGGAAGTAAACGGTCGATTTTCTTCGAATTCCTGCACCTTGCCGTCGCCATCCGTGGCACGCACGACCAGGCTATAATCGTCGACCTCGTCCGGCTCCCAATTAAAACTCCAGAGCGCCCAGCTTAGTTTCGTTCCCGGGTAATCAATCTTGGCGCCATCCCAGTTCTCGCCATCGTCGGAACTGAACTCCACTCGCGAAATGCCGCGGTCGCCGCCAAACGCGATGCCCTTCACCGGCACGCCCTTCGTCGCTTCCGCCAGTTTTATCCAAATCTCGTTATACGGAACATCAATACGCGATCGCGTCGGCACGATAAAATTTGGACCCCAGCCTTGGGTTTCATAAAAGCCTTTCGCATTTGCTTTTGTTACTTCGATACGGGTGAGCCATTTCACATGTTTCTCGCCGAAGTAACCGGGGACGATGGCGCGCGCGGGGAAACCGTGTCGATCCGGTAATTCCACTCCGTTCATCATCAGGGCAACCAGCGTAGTCGGGCTCATCGCTTTCTCGAACGGGACAGTGTCGGTGTAGTTATCGACGCCGTGTAGCCGCACCCTTTCCGCGCCTGCCAATGGAGAAGATGCCTGCAACAGATCTGCCATGCGAATGCCGCGCCAGACCGCGTTGCTCATGAGTCCGGCATCGAGTCCATTGCTGATACACATCAAGGTCGTTTCTTGATCGATCTGCTCCATTGTCTTGAAATCCAAAATCCGATAGGTCCGCGGATACCGGACAAGGCCGCTAACTTCGAGATGCCACAGACCTCCATCCACGCGAGGATCGACCACATTTTTGGTCACACAGTAGAACTGATCGTTCGGTGTGATTGGCTGAACACCTTCGCCTTTATATTGGGTGCCATCATAGCTGAAAGTCGCGATTTGAAAGAGCTTGCGCGCGATGGCGGCGCCTCCGCCCGCGACTAAAACGCCGAGCGTTCCAAACAAAAACGCGCGCCGACCAAGCTGCGGAGAGAATTCAACGCCCCTTGCGGTCTTTGCCTGTGCACGACCTGTTAGAAAATTGAAACCAAGGACAAGGACGCGCTCGAAGAGGAGGAAACAAATCGACAGCCCAAGCAGCGTAATCAACCGCGCAGCGTCGATCGGAATTCCGCCGTAATGAGTTCCAAGGACCGGCCACAACAGAATTGCGCTAACCACCAACGGGAGCGCAACAAAAATGAGGAAGGTCCAACGATATCGAATTTGCTGATCCTTGCGGCGCGCGATTCCATAGACCATTCCGCCAATCGCGCCCACCAGAATTTGGCCGAACATGGAAGAGCCGACACCAAGTTGTTTCAAATGATTGTAGCCCCCAACCCGGCCCATGATCCAGAAGAACGGCTTCGGCGAAATGAAAACGCTGAGGCGATCGCCGAGAATGACTAGCGGTGTCGCAATGTCGAACGCCCACGCCAGCAGGAGCATGGCAAAGGTCATGGCAGTGCCTGCAACAACGCCGGCGAAAAAACCGCAAATCATTGCTTTGGATCGAGTCATGCAACCGGACTATGATTTGTACAGGTCCTTCTGCCAAGCGCGGGCGTCGTAGCACAGCTGTCTTGCCTCGGGGGCCAACCCCGAACGCTTTCGGGGTTGATCATCAGCGGCCAATTAGAAGCCTAACCTCCAATAGCGATCTTCAGAAACGTCGCCAGAATTCGGAAACTGGCGACGAATGTGCCGCGCAACGTTCCCGAAACCTTCGACACCCCGCCCGTGCGACATCGATGATCAACCGGGATTTCCAGAATCCGCAGACCGGAGCGGGCCGCTTTCATCTGCATCTCCAGATTCCAGCCATACGTTTCTTCGCGCATTGCGAGTTTCTCGAGCGCATCACGCCGAATTGCGCGGAAAGGCGACATGTCGGTATAACGCATGCCATAGAGTGCGCGGATCAAAGACCCGGCCAGATAACCGGCGAATACCTGTTGCGCGTTCATGCTCCCGGGCTCGCGTTTTCCGCGGGTGCGCGAACCGATCACGAAGTCATGTGTGCCATTGATGATTGGTTCCACCAGCGCCGGCATGAATTCCGGGACATCGCTCCCGTCGCCGTCCAAAAACACGATCAGGTCGCATTCGCCAGAGACCGCGGCTACACCGGCGGCGCAGGCACGGCCGTATCCGCGCACTGCCGAAATCACTCGGGCGCCTGCGGTTCTGGCGCGTTCCGCTGTTTGATCCGTGCTGCCATTATCAACGACGATGACTTCGCGCGGAATTTTCGTCGCCACCACTTCGCGGACGACTTGCGCGATCGGTTCCTCCTCATTCAACGCTGGGATAACAACGGAAATCCACACGTCGACAATCACGAGAGTGATTGCTCGCGATCGACTTGCTGGAGCAATTCGAGTCGTGTGCCTGCCGGTAGTTCTCCGGTGCGCGAAAGGGCGATGTAAAACTCGCTTCCTGTGGTTGGATAAAATGCCAATTCCTTGAGCTGAATGAAACCGAGCTCAAAAAGATCGCGCATCATCAGCCGGAACGAAGTCGGAGTGAAACACCATTCGTGGACATCAAGGTAGGTTTCTCGCTCGCCCACATCTCGGATCGCCTGCTTCGCCTGCTCCAATGAATGGACAAGTTTGAACTCACCCTTGTCTGTTGCATCCCAGGCGATGCGCCCACCCCGGCTCACCACCGTTAGGAGATACTCCGCTGCCGTTCCCGCTGGATGAACTTTCGGCGGATTCCTCGCGGCATCAATGACGCGCCCGATGCCGGTAATCGGGCGAAAGTGATCGAAACAATAACGCTTATCCGGCACCGCCAGCGAAAGAACGCCAGCTTTTTTCAAGAGTGAATCGCAATCGTTGAGGAACCCGATCAGATCAGTGGTGCGTTCGAGCACGTGCGAGGCAATGATCCAGTCGTAAATGTGGCGGCGGCCGATCAGTTCGGTATAGGGCCGGCCATCCCAAACGAAATCGACTTCCTCGATGTTTTCCACCGCAATCCCATGCCGCTGGTATTTTTCGATCAGTGCTTCTTTGTCGCAATGGTCGAGCACGTGCACCCGAAATCCCTGTTTCTTTGGCGCAATCGGAGAGCAACCTGCACCAATCTCCAAGCCCAGACCGTCGCGCCTTATATGCGACAGAATAATTTCCTCCCGAGTCATAACGCGGTGACGCGATGAACAATTCCTTTGTTGCGCAAAATTTCAGCAGCTTCGCTGAAGTAATCGCGCACGTCGCTTTGCGAATGAATCCAATCAAGATAACGACCGAGTCCGTCTTCCAGATCCACCTGCGGAACATACCCCGCAGCCCGGATCCGTTCCGTCCCGCTGATAAGATGGCGCATCTCGCCGGGCCGAAACTCCCCATTGATTTCCGGCGGGATCTTTATTCCGAGCGCATCGGAAACTCGCTGCGCAATTTCGCGTACGCTAACGCCTTTGGCGCTGCCGACATTCACTGGCAGCCCATCGAGCGCATCCGTTTTCGCTGCGAGGAGATTAGCCCGCGCAATATCCTCCACGAATGAAAGATCGCGGGTTTGTTCTCCATCTTCGTAAAACACCGGCGGAAGATTGTTGAGCAAACGCGTGCAAAAAATCGCGATCACGCCGGTGTAGGGATTGAAGATCGACTGTCGCGGCCCGTAGGTGCAGGAATATCGAAGCGCGACCGTTGGGGTCCCGACCTGTTTTCCCCAAAGCAGCACCAGTTTTTCCTGGTCGACCTTCGTTAAGCCATAAACCGTTTCGCCACCGACAGGCGCCTCTTCCGGCGTTGGCACGCTCGTAGTCGGCTCATTGCAGATCGGGCACCGCACCGACCAGTCCCCGCGTTGCAATTGTTCCACCGGTCGCACCCTGGGAAAAACAAGGCCGTGTTGTGGGCACTTGCCCGCGCCCTCGCTGTAAACCGCTTGTGAGCTGGCAACGATCACTTTTTGGATCGGCAGATTCTTTTCGCGAATGAGTTCGAGCATTTGCGCTGTGGCGAGCGAATTCACGTGCACGTATTTCGCCATCTCCGGCATGTAACCGCCATACGCCGCCTGATGAAAAATTACGTTGATATCACGCAACGCATTCTCAAGGGTCTCGCGATCGCGCAGATCGCCTTCTACAAATTCAGCTTCCCGGTTGATCCACGTTGGTTTCCCTCGCTTGTGGGTATTTGGTTCGAGATTGTCGATTATTCGCACCCGCCAGCCTTCGCGCACGAGCAAATCGGCGACGTGCGAACCAATCAGGCCCGCTCCGCCGGTGACTAATGCTCGTTTGTAGTTTTTCATTGCGTTGTTTACTCAAATAGTCCGCCCAATGTTGCCTTGTCATGCTGAGCAAAGCGAGGGATCTCACAACAGGTGCTGGATCACGCTTTGTTCTTTGCGTCCTCGCTCTTTAATGGTCAGCTCCTTTGCTGTCTACACAGCTCAGGATGACACGGAAGACGGGCAGAACCGCTCGCGTCCATCACGCGCAACTAGCTCGACTAGAAACTCTTTTGTCGCTGGCGCGACAGCGTCAGCCCTCTCACCCAGCAACTCGCCACACAAACGCCGCAATGCTGTGGCATCATCAATGTCATAGAATTTGGGCAGGACATGAACATTTAGTGCTAGTTCCCGCGCTCGGTCCAGCGTTTGCGTAAACACCCGCTCGGTGCTCCAATCGATGTCCTCGAAAAGCCGGCGATGTGCTTTCCTCATCCCGATCAAATAATAACCGCCGTCATCGGATGGACCGAGCACAATGCGATTGTCAGCCCCTTGCAACTTCACCATTGCCTGGCGAAACGCATCCGCTGTCACAGTGGGACTATCAGAATTAATCAGGCAGCAGGATTCGAAACCAACGCGTAGCAGGTCGGTGGCGGCATTCATCAAACGTTCGCCGAATCTGTCCCCACGTTGCGGAATCAGAACGAAATCAGATGGCAAAATATTCATATAGCCCTCCTCGCATCCCACGGGCGTGAAAACACCGACACCTTTCGATTCTCCTCCGGTACTAACGATTGCTGCAGCAATATCGCGCAAGAAACAAACATTTAGCTGAGCGGCTTCCTCAGCCGTGAGGGGTGGTTGTAATCGCGTCTTCACGGTCCCGGCTCGTGGTGCTTTGGTCATGATTGCGAGTGCGCAAAGCTTGGACGCAAACGAATCGTCTCGTCGAGGATCAAGAACACGATGCATCGCGAATGTGCCGATTGAACGACCAAATCAAAGCCATTTTATTCCAACATTCAGGATTTGTTCACAAACAGTCTGTTAAACAAAATTTTGATTCCTTTAATTATTCATCTTCTAATTACGAACAACATTGGTCCTTTCATGGGTGACACACCTCGTTGAATTCTGCTTGAGGCCAATGTGAATAAATTGGCAGGGTTACACGAATCTGCCGTGCCACGAAGGGCGGGCACCGATTATCACAACTTGTTCGAAGTTATTCGCTTCCTTTTGCACGATGAGTTAACAGCGTCGGTATGAAGATTCAATGGGGCACTCACGTTGATCCGCCGGCGCATTTTCACAAAGGTCTGCGCACGGTTGATCAAATCGAACTCAAGGAAATGATCCTGCCGCTTGTCTGTGTCGATGTTCACGAGGAACGTGCAAAGAATTCCGATACCCCCCGGCGATGGTCTGAAGTGGGGCGACCACGGCATTCCAGCCGGTGCGTTTGGGGTGATGCGAACCGATTGGTCGAAGCGCTGGCCTGATGCTGCCAAAATGGCAAACAAAGACAGCCGCGGCGTCGCTCATTACCAGGAGTGGAGTTTGCCGTCGCTGAAATACCTGGACGAGGAACGAAAAATCGCTGCCTCCGGGCATGAAACAACCGATACTGCTCCGGGATTGGCGACAACGAAAGAAGATTATTCCCTGGAGGCAAATAAGCGAAACTGCGAGGGAAGTTTGCGAGCAGACGGCGGCGCTTTACCAAACAGCCGGCTCATTCGCGCCGTGGCTTGGCTACTTGGTGCTTGAAAATAATTGTGGTGGGTACTTGCGCGTTTCGCTCACCCCCCGCGCAACAGTGAGGTCGAGATTGCATACTTTACCTTGCCGGAGAAAAACGCGTCTCACCACATTTTGCAAAAGCTCGAGTTCAATTTCGCCGGAGAAACGCGTGGTGACGATGATCGCGTAGTGTGGCGATGGGAACTCCCCGCGAATTGACGTCACGCCTTCACCGGCTTGAGGCGCCCTCCCCGTCCGCTCTTGCCAGAGATCAAAATACGTTGACGCCAGCTGATAAGATTCTCTCGGGGGCGACTTCCTCCGTGGTCGAAAATATGCTTGGTCAGTTGACCGAAAGTCGCGGCACGAACGAAGATAGACTTGGGAAATGCACATCACGGACATCATGCGAGGGGATTCTCCCACGTTTTCGTTCGAGTTTTTTCCTCCGAGAACACCGGAGGCGGCCGAGGTTCTCTACCATACGATTCGCGATCTCGAATCGTACATGCCGCACTTTGTCAGTGTTACGTATGGTGCAGGTGGCTCAACGCGAGATTTGACCCATGATCTGGTCGAGCGCATTCAAAACACAACCAAACTGGATCCGATCCCTCACCTGACTTGCGTCTGCCACAACGAAGAAGAGATCGAAACAATTCTAATTCGATACGCTAAGTCGGCGATTGGAAACATTCTCGCGCTCGGAGGCGATAGGCCGCGTGAAATTGAGTACGACAAATCGCGCGACTCGTTTCAACACGCGATCGATTTGGTGAAGTTCCTTCGCAAATTCAACGAATCGGGTGCGCATCCGGATCGGCGGGGTTTTGGGATCGGCGTGGCCGGTTTTCCTGAAGGACACCCGGCGACGCCCAATCGATTGGTCGAAATGGATCATCTCAAAGCGAAAGTCGATGCTGGTGCCGACTACATCGTCACCCAACTGTTTTTCGATAATCGCGACTTCTACGATTTCCGAGAACGCTGTGCGCTTGCCGACATCCACGTCCCGATTATCGCCGGCATAATGCCGATTAACTCGATGAGCGGATGCAAACGTATCGCCGAGCTGGCCGGCGGCGCACGCTTCCCAGCCAGGCTTCTGCGTGCTTTACAGCGATGCGAGAACGATCCTGAAATGATCAGGCGCGTGGGTGTTCACTTTGCCTTAGAACAATGTCACGATCTTTTGGATAACAGTGTTTCCGGCATTCACTTCTACACACTTAATCGCTCCGATGCCACGCGGATAATTTTTGACAGCCTCGGTATCCCGCGTCGGCGGAACGCGCAGGCGCAGACCGTTTAGTCGACACGCATACGAGACATACGGCCGAGATCAGCTCTATCGACGCGATCGCCGTGTAGGACTAATGTCGTCGAACCTCACAGAATGCGGGATATCTGGAATGCGCTAACTGCGGGCCACTTCCAACGGCCGTCGTTTTTCAAAGAGCGGCGGCCTCTGGCCAACGATGCACACATTTCTTCACTCGATTGCACCTGCGACCTGGCCCGATTTGCGCGCAAGATGTGACGCGCAGATGGTCTGGCGCGCTTGAAAAAAACAAACCGCGTCGTCTGGCTTCAACTTTTCGCCGTTCTCGGTGTGATCGGGATAATTGTCGCGCTGTGGAACATTTTTCCGGTCCCGGAAGTTTTGGAGATGATCCAGCAACGGGTAATGCGCTGGGGCGTTTGGAGCGCAATTTGTTACCCGATTCTTTACGCGTGCTGTAACGTATTGCTGCTGCCGGGCGGTGTTTTGAGTATCGGTGGCGGATTCTTTTTCGGTTTATGGTGGGGATTTCTCATTGTGTTGATCGGCAACGTGACCGGTGCCGCGATTTCATTTTTCATTGGTCGGACGATCGGACGCCGGTGGCTGCAACGTCGTCTGGAAGAATCACGGAGGCTTCATGCGTTGGAACCGGCAGTGGAACGAGAAGGCTGGAAGCTGATTTTGCTCAGTCAGTTGCATCCGCTGTTTCCCAGCAGCTTGATGAACTACCTCTACGGTTTGACCAAAATTCGTTTTCGCACATGCATGGTTTGGATCACAATTGGCCAGGCGCCCGGACTGTTTCTTTACGCCTATCTAGGGACCTTGGGACAATTAGGGCTGCGGCTGGCCCGTGGGGAAACGCATCCGCGAGTGTACGAATATTGGATTTGGGGTGGCGGATTGTTGGTCTCATTGGCAATCCTGGTATTGATGGGCCGGATTGCACTGCGCTTTTTGCGCAATGATAGAATATAACTTACTAATATTCTAATGGATACACAATTTGATAATTTAATTGTACTGGCATTAGCCGCTCGATCCGAGGCTTATGTCCCGTACTCAAAGTTCGCCGTCGGAGCGGCGCTCAAATGCAAGTCTGGGGCGGTCTTTGCGGGCGCTAACATCGAAAACCGGTCGTTGGGTCTGACGATTTGTGCCGAACGAGTCGCGATGGCCGCGGTCGCCGGAGGCGAACGAGATTTCGTCGCAATCGCGGTGACGTCGGATTCGGATCAATCGATCGTGCCTTGCGAAGCGTGTCGGCAATTTCTGGCTGAATTCAATCCGGATCTGATTATCGTTGGCGCGACAGTCCGCGGTGACCGAAAGATCGATAGTCTTTCGCGTCTTCTCTCCGACCCGACCCGAGGAATTCTAAAACATGCTGACCCTTCCTAATCCAATCGACGTTTTGGTTGTTGGCAGTGGCCATGCTGGGATCGAGGCCGCCTTGGCGTCGGCACGACTTGGTTGTCGGACCTTAATGTTGACGCAAAATCTCGATACGATCGGACAGATGTCATGTAACCCTGCCATCGGTGGTTCCGCCAAAAGCCATATAGTTAAGGAGATCGATGCACTGGGCGGCGCGATGGGGATCAATGCGGACGCCACCGGGATTCAGTTCCGTGTCTTGAACCGGAGCAAAGGCGAAGCAGTCTGGGCGACCCGGGTTCAATGCGACAAGAAGGCTTATCAATTTCGGATGAAGGCGATCCTGGAGAAGAAAGCAAATCTACAGCTGTTGCAGGGAACGGCGGCTACGCTGCTCGTTGAGGGGAATGGAGCGGTTGGGGTGACCACGGACCTCGGGATGGCGATCCGATCGAAAGCGGTAGTGATCACAGCCGGCACATTCTTGCGTGGGTTTTTGCACGTAGGCGAGGAGTCGAAGCCAGGGGGGCGGATGGCAGACGCGTCGTCGAGTCTGAGCGACAGTATTCGTGCCTTTGGATTTGAAATCGGGCGGTTCAAGACGGGGACGCCATGTCGGCTGAATGCGAGTGCGATCGATTTCTCTTCGTTGGAGGTTCAAGACGGACACGAGCCGCCGCCACGTCTATCGTTTTTGGAGAGGGTATTTGGGGGGAAGGACGAATTGTTCACCTTGAATTTTAATGAGGCCGGAATGTTCCACGTGGAACAACTCCCCTGTTGGCTGACCCATACAACGCCCAAAACTCATCAGATAATTAGCGCAAATCTCTACAGATCACCATTATATCAACGTAAAATTCGGGGAGCCGGGCCTCGCTATTGCCCCTCCATTGAAGACAAAATTGTCCGCTTTTCTCACAAATCGTACCACCCTATTTTCCTCGAACCCGAAGGACGTCATTCCAGTGAAGTCTACGTCAACGGCCTCTCTACCAGTCTGCCATTTGATGTGCAGCTAGACCTCGTGCACTCCATCCCCGGACTCGAACGCGCGGACATCATCCGGCCGGGTTACGCCGTTGAGTACGATTATTTCCCGCCGACTCAACTCCACCCGACTTTGGAGACCAAGCTCGTTAAGAATTTGTACTTCGCCGGACAGATCAATGGCACCTCCGGTTATGAAGAGGCTGCGGGACAAGGATTGATTGCCGGAATTAATGCGGCGCTCCGCGCCCAGGATCGTGATCCATTTACACTTTCCAAAGAAATCAGCTACATCGGTGTCCTCATCGAGGATCTAACGACTCGTGGAACTGACGAACCGTACCGGATGTTTACTAGTCGGGCGCATAATCGCCTCGCGCTTCGCGAAGATAATGCGGATTTGCGTTTGACCAAAATGGGTGCCGCGATCGGATTGGTAGACGAGGAGCGGATGGATGGCCTTCGCCGGAAACAAGATGCGATCGCGTCGTTGCAAACTGCGATCGGTACTCTTCAAGTTGACGGACGCCTGCTGCGTCAGGCGTTGAAGGATCCGCGATTTACTCTGAGCGCAATTCCACCGGAAATCCTGTCCATCGCGCCATATTCAATTTGGCGGCATCTCCTCGTGGAAATGAAATACGCAGGGTACCTCGCCCAACAAGCAAGACGCATTAACCATGAACAATTGCGCGGCGATCGAACCATTCCGATCGGATTCGATTTCAATGTTGTCCCGGGCTTGCGCAGCGAGAGCCGGCAAAAGCTCGGGAAAGTCCGCCCAGGTTCCCTTGGTGCGGCACAGCGCATTCCGGGAATAACAGCCGCCGATCTATCGATTCTTGATATCTGGCTTAGTAGTAAACCGTTAAAGAAGTGATCTATTTCGCTGCGGCCCTTGTCGCATATCTTTTAGGCTCCATCCCATTCGGATTCGTCGCCGGGCTAATCGCCGGTATTGATGTGCGAAAGCGCGGCAGCGGCAACATTGGCGCGACAAATACGCTCCGGGTTCTGGGGAAAAAATATGGCTACCCGGTGTTCGGAGCCGATGTCTTGAAAGGCTTCCTTGCTGTCCGAATTGCGCTTTGGCTTGCCCGGTTCGATCCATCCACAGCATATTTCATTGGAATTGTGGCCGCGTTTTTCGTGGTAGTGGGACATTCATTTCCGATCTGGCTTCGTTTCCGTGGCGGCAAAGGCGTGGCCGCGGCCGCGGGCGCTTGTCTCGGCTTGGTGCCGCTGGCAACACTCATAGCGGTTCTGATTTGGATCGCTACGTTTTTCATTTTTCGCTATGTCTCGTTAGCTTCGATTGTCGCCGCCATCGCGCTGGCCTTCAGCGCCTTGTTTTTGGGATATGCAGCTGACCCAATCCTCTTGACATTTACCTGCTTGATCGCGGCTTTGATAATCTTGAGGCATCGCAGCAACATCGTCCGCCTGCTTGAGGGTCGCGAACCACGCTTTGATCGAAAATGAAACGCACCGTCATTATCGGCGCCGGGAGCTGGGGAACGGCTCTGGCTGCGCTTTGGGCGAAAGATGGTCGGCCCATTTCCATTTGGGGCAATGATCCTGACCGCATCGCTCGTGTGCAAGAGACTCGCGAGAACGCGGATTATCTGCCCGGCCTTCGCCTGCCGAATAATGTGAGCGCTACACCCAGTCTTGATGACTGCACCGAAGCCGATGTTATCGTGTTCGTTACCCCATCAACGGCGTTGCGCGAAATTGCCACCCGCGTTCGCAACGCGGGTGCAAAGAACAGCATCATGCTGCTTAGTTGCACAAAAGGGATCGAACATGGGAGTGGCATGCGAATGAGCGAAATCCTGTCGGAAATATTCCCCTCAAATCCGATCGCGGTCTTGTCTGGCCCAAATCTGGCCGGCGAGGTTGTGCGCGGTCTGCCGACAGCAACAGTGATTGGCTCAGCTAACGAGAATTATGCCATCGAGTTGCAACGGTTTCTCGGAAGCGAGCATTTCCGGATCTACACTAGCGATGATGTCGTAAGTATTGAACTCGGCGGTGCGCTTAAGAATGTATTCGCAATCGCGGCTGGCGTAAGTGACGGGCTTGGGTTGGGCGACAACGCAAAAGCTGCGCTCATTACAAGAGCACTGGCTGAGTTGTTGCGTCTCGGGAAAAGAATGGGCGGCAACGAACGTACTTTCTATGGATTAAGCGGTGTAGGCGATTTGATTGCAACCTGCTTCAGCAAACATAGCCGGAATCGTCGCGTTGGGGAACGACTGGGCCGCGCCGAGACTTTGGCCCAGATCCGGGCTGATATGAAAATGGTGGCGGAAGGCATCCCGACGGCAAAAAGCGCCTTCGAATGCGCGCGCCGACTCGAGGAGGAAACGCCGATCATCGATCAAATCTACGCCATCCTTTACGAGCGGAAGCCGCTCCTTCTGGCGATGCAAGAATTACTCGGCCGCGATCCCAAAGCGGAGCGTCTGTAAATTAGTATAACTCTAAGGTGGATCGGAGGGTCGTGCCAGTCCGGCTCGGACCTCGATGTTAATATTGGTGGCGAAGCCGGCAGCCTTCCTGCCATCGCCCGGCGGAGCGGCCGATCCTAACGAGCGCGCTCGCATAAGCGGCCGATGTCTCGGAAGACCTGTGCAAGTGCTTCCGGATAAAGTACATGTTCGATCTGCTGGATGCGCGCATGTAATGACTCCGGAGTATCACCTGGCAAGATCGGAACCTCGCGCTGAAGGATGATGTCGCCATGGTCGACCTGCGCGTCCACGTAGTGAACAGTGACGCCGGTCCATTTTTCGTTAGCTGTAAGTGCCTGTTTCCATGCTTCGAGGCCCGGAAACTTCGGCAGCAACGATGGATGAATGTTGACGATCCGACGCGGGAAAGCGGCTAGCATTGGTTCCTTCAGTACTCGCATGAAGCCGGCGAGAACAACAACCTCGGCTCCCGCATTTCGCAACATCTCGACCAGTTGTTTTTCGACGATCGGTTCGAGCCGGGTACGAAAGTGACCCGGCGGCAGGTAGGCGTTGGGCACGCCGAACTCACCCGCGATCTCAAGGATCGGCGCCTCCAGTACATCGGAAATTACTACGGTGGCTTTCGCGTCTAGTTTGCCATCCCGAATGCTTTGCAGTATGGCCCGGCAGTTTGATCCTTTACCTGATCCGAGAATCCCGATGTTAACCATTATTTCGGCCCAATTCTCGTTAGCAACTCGGAGGTCGAGTAGCCTCTTTCAAAGGGAATGATCTCGATTCTGGTGCCGAACTCGTCCAGGACCGCCCGTTCTTCGAGATCGAGTGTATCGGCCGTGTAATCGCCGCCCTTGGCATAGACCGCAGGCTGTGCTGCGCGCAGGAAATTCGTCGCTCGTTCTTCCGGGAAAATTGTCACGTAGTCGACCGACTCGAGCGCGGTCAACACTTCGGCGCGATCCCGTTCACGATTCACCGGCCGGGTCCGGCCTTTAAGCTGACGAACGGAATCGTCACCGTTCAATCCCACGACCAAAACGTCGCCGAGTTTTCGCGCCGCCGCCAAATAACGCACGTGGCCGACGTGCAAGATATCGAAGCACCCATTGGTCGCCACGACGCGCTTGCCTTCCACGCGAAGCCGTCCCGATTCCGCCCCTAATTGATCGAAAGTGAGAATCTTACTGTTCACCCTGCTCCGACTACGCACTGCAATGCGCCCGGCAGCAACTCGAAAGTTGCCGGTTCATTGCCAATTAACTCGCCATCGACGTTAAACCACATCCCGGGTCGTGATTTAATCGCAATTTTTTTGGCGCGACGAAAAATGATCGCATCGGAGCCCAAATGTTTGCCGACGAGAATTTGCGCAGCGAGGATGGCGAGCTCGGCCGGACCGCGCTCGGGAATGAGCACGATGTCGAGCAGGCCATCGGCGATGCCGGCTTCTGGTGCGACTGGGATCCCGCCAGCGACATAGCGGCCATTCGCAACAATCACATTGTAGAGATCAAGCTCGAAGCTTTCAGAGTCATCGAGCGCGACCGTCGTCGTGTAACCGCGCAGTTCAGCAAATGCCGCCGCGGCGCTGCGCAGATAAGCAAGCGGTCCCCACATTCGCTTCATTTCGGGTGTAAGTTTTTCGTCCACCACGCCGCTGAATCCACCGGAAGAAACATTCACAAAATAGCGGATGCTATCACTAGTGACGCGGACAAGATCGATGGCCCGGGTCCGACCGGCGATAATTTGTTCGATGGCAGAGTCCAGGTCGCTAGGGACCCCGAGTGTCCGCGCAAAATCGTTGCCTGTCCCAAGGGGGAACACTGCAAGAGCAGCCTTGCAGCCTGTTCGGGCAATTCCATTCACTACTTCGTTCAGAGTTCCGTCGCCACCGGCCGACACAATCACATCGAAATCCGACGCTTCCCGGGCGAATTTTTCCGCGTCGCCGGGCTGTTGGCTGATGCAGAAGCGCTCAAAGTCAAGGCGGCGCAACCGTTCTTGGGTTGCGGCGACGTTGTTTACCGCGCCGGCGATTGGATTGAGAATGACGCAGGTTCGCATCGCAACCGAAGAATTAGACAGGATTAACAGGATTTACATGATTTGTTTTTCACGACAGAGAGTAAGGTGGTCCGAGATGGCCAGTCTTTCTGGGTTCTGCACCATCCTGTTAATCGTGTCTGTCTTCCGGCTCGGACTTTGAGCTTGCCTCGCCGGTTGATTAGTGGGTTGATAAGCGCCCCGCATGGCAAAAGATCCATCAGAACGATCGAACGGTGGCTACAAGATTTCGGGAGGTCCGGTGACTTCGTCGTTGTCTCGGCGGAAGAACGAGGCGAGGGACGACCTCACCGAATTGCCTTCACATTATGGCGGGCCGCTACTTGTGGCGATTGCGCGCGATCCGCGGACTCTTTTTGTATGCTGGAGCGTCGATTGGTCGGCGGCTTTTGATAATGGTTTGCCGGCGGATCGCTGTGCCCACGTGCGGCTGCGGCAAAGCGGAAATGAGAAAACCATTGCGGTCGAACCGATGAGCGGCGGTTGCGCGATTGAAGATTTGGAGCCAGGCGAAACCTATTCGGTGGAGCTCGGCTATTACGCCCCGCCGGATACCTGGAACAGCGTAGTTATCGGGAACGAAGTAATGATGCCGTTTGCGTCCGAAGCAGGCGAGGAGTTGGTCGAAGTCGCAACGGTTCCATTTCATCTCACCTTTCAGCGAATCCTGAATGTGTTCCGCGGAGCCGAAAGCGGCGATCTGGCGCAAAGACTGGCGGAATTCCAGGAACGAGCCGGCACGACAAAGCTTACGCGCGAAGAATCCGAAATTCTGCGCGCACTTGATTTATCGCCTGAAGATCTGCAAAAGACCGCAGCCGCCCGCGAGTCGCTAGAAAAATCGCAGCGCCTGTCCGCGCGCGCGTCCTTCGGCAGCGCCAGCCCAAGCGAAGGCTTCGGCGGTGCTAGCTGGGGTGGTAGTTAACGATTTGCGCCGAGAAAAAGAGTAACGCCATCGTTAACGCCCCTTAGCTACCAGGTCCTCAATCACGTTCTCCAGGCCACTGACCACCAAAGCAAATCGGTCGTAACTGAGTTTGTCGGGGGTATCGGTCAGGGCGTGATAATGCGGGTAACGAAATGGGGCGGTGTCGGTAATCATGATGGCGGGGTATCCTTGCTGCCAGAATGACCAGTGATCTGACCAGGCCACGCCGGGAATGAACGCGGGTACGGCTGCGCCTTCGGAAGGGAGTCGCTCGGCCCGGCGAAAAGTGGACAGCGCGCGGCACACCAGGCGGCGCGACCCGATGTTACCAACGAAGCCGATAAAGTTACCGACCTTGGGATAGAAGGCGCCGAGCAGCGGCGACGGATAGAGTTGTGAGTCCGGGGCATCGGAAAAGTAGCCGATGGTTTCGAGGCTGATCATCCCGGAAATTTGATCTCCGCGGGCTTTGCATCGACTGGCGTAGACCAAGCTTCCCATTTGCGATGTTTGGAAGTAGGGAGGCTCCTCGTTGACGAAGGCGACGAAACGCAAGGTTTGACCAGGCTGCTTATTGGCAAAACGGCGCGCCAGCGCGAGAACGCCCGCCATACCACTGGCATTGTCATTTGCCCCGGGCGCGCCAAGAACGGAATCATAATGAGCACCGACGACGATGATTTGAGGCGAGGCGCCGGGTATTTCGGTTTCAATATTGTGGCACGGCAAGTTATGCAGCTGGTAAGTGTCGCGTCGTGCTTGCAACCCGGCACCGGAAAACGATTTCTCAATGAAATCGGCCGCAGCCCTGAGCTGTGAATAACGATCCATGTTTCGTTCACCGATTTCTCCGGCGAGTTTTTGGACATCGGCGCGTAACTCTTCGCGCAGGATGATCTCCGCCGGCGAAAGCTCAGCCGTATTCGAGATGTTCTTTCCCGGCATTTTTATTCCTGACAGCCAAAGTATTGAGATAATCGCCGCAACGGTGAGCGCGATCAGAAAGCAACTTAGTAAAAAACGTCGAAACATTAGTGCCCCGTCATTCGACGTTCGACCCTCGATGTTTCTTGTTCGACTTCTAACGCCAGTCCGGCTCGGACCTGCTACCGGGTCATTTTTATTCCTTCCGGCATTTCCGGCGGTGGCGCGTCAATGCGACTATGACTCCTACCGTAGAAAAAGTAGAAGACTAGTCCGATCGCGAGCCAAACGATCAGGCGCATCCAATTTGTCCAGCCCAGGCCGTAGATCATGGCGCCGCAGACGACGATGCCAAGTGTCGAAACGACAGGCACCGCCGGGACACGGAATCCCCGCTCTAGTTCAGGACTGCGGACCCGAATGATCCAGACACCGGCGCAAACCAGGATGAAAGCGAAGAGGGTGCCGATGCTGGTCATTTCACCGACGACATCTTCTGGAACGAATGCGGCGAAAATTCCGGTGAAGATGAAAAAGAGTATGTTCGATTTGTAAGGCGTGCGGAAGCGCGGATGGACATCGGAAAAAGTCTGCGGAACAAGGCCATCGCGACTCATGGAATAGAAAACGCGCGATTGACCGAGCAGCATCACGAGAATGACCGAGGAAAAACCGGCCAGAATCGCAACCGTGACTGACTTAGAGAGCCATTCGTAACCGGGCATATAGTTGCTGATGGCGAAAGCCACCGACGCCTCTCGTCCGTGTGTCCGAAAATCCTCGACGCTGGCGACACCGCTCAGCACGTACGAGAACAGTACGTAGAGAACGGTGCAGATGATGAGCGAACCGAGAATGCCGATGGGCATGTCGCGTTTGGGATTCCGCGCTTCTTGGGCGGCGGTCGAGACCGCATCGAAACCGATGTAGGCGAAAAAGACGACTCCGGCCGCGCCGAGGATGCCGAGGATTCCGCCGTAGGCGTGATGAATGCCCTGGGGCGTGACATAAGTCGTCGGCGCCGGAATGAACGGCGTGTGATTGGCGGGATTCATGAATCCCCATCCAAGGCCGATGACAAGCAGCACGATGCTCACCTTCAGGACGACGATGATGCCATTAACGAAGGCCGACTCTTTGGTTCCGCGAATGAGCAAAAGGGTGAGCAAAAGTAAAATGAACACGGCCGGGATGTTGACCATGCCGTGCACACCGGTGGCATGATCCATCTCAAATGGCGAATGCGACCATTCATAGGGGATACGCAAGTGGAACCAGCCGAGCACGCGATTGAAGTATTCGCTCCAGGCAATGGCGACGGTGGCCGCGCCCACGGCGTATTCGAGCACCAAATCCCAGCCGATGATCCAGGCGATGAACTCGCCCATAGTGGCGTAGGAATAAGTGTAGGCGCTCCCCGCAACGGGAATCATCGAAGCAAATTCGGCGTAACAGAGACCGGCAAAAGTGCAACCGATACCAGCGAGAATAAAGGCGAGCACGACGGAAGGACCCGCGCGATCGGCAATGGCAGCCGCGGTGCGGACGAACAAGCCCGCGCCGATGATCCCGCCGATCCCGAGCATGACAAGGTTCGTCGCTCCGAGCGAGCGTCTCAGGCTGTGTTCGCCGACTTCCTGAGCTTCGGCCATCAACTTGTCGAGAGGTTTTCTCGCGAATAAGTTTGCCATGCGTTTTTCTCCTTTAATTACTTGCTGTTACACGAACTGATTTTCGGTTACGGCGTGGATGCCGAACGAGCGTTTGCTGTTTTCCAGAGGAAATAGATCGGCACGCCGGTTAAGACAATAATAAGGCCGGGCCAGGTGGTCGCGGTTTGATAAATAAAGAGCACGGCAAGAATGACGCTCGCGCCTATGATATAGAGGACAGGCACGATCGGGTAACCAAAGGCTTTGTAGGGGCGTTCCGCGTTCGGTTGTTTTCGGCGCAGGACGAAGATGCCCGCGATCGTCAGGATATAGAAGATGAGCGCGGCCGAGATAACATAGTCAAGCAAGTTACCGTAAAGGTTACCGTACCCAGTCACGTTACCTGCGGCATCCGTCTTAACCGTGCGCGGCAACACTAGCGCAGCGGCCCAGACACCTTGAATGATCAGGCCCCATGCCGGCACATGGTTCTTGTTCAGGTGGCCTACCTTCCGGAAGAAGAGACCGTCGCGTGCCATCGCGTAATACGCGCGGGCGCCAGCCAGGATAAGTCCGTTGTTGCAGCCGAAGGTCGAGATCATGATCGCAATCGCCATGATCGTGGCACCTGTTCCGGGAAAGATCACGTTCGCGGTTTCGGATGCGACACGGTCGCTCGGTGCATTCTGGATGGCATCCCATGGCAATGCGGTGAGGTAAGCGACGTTTGCGAGAAGGTAGAGTGTGATAACGAGGATCGTGCCGAGCGCGAGCGACAACGGGACATTACGCCGCGGGTCCTTCACTTCGCCGGCGGTAAAGGTGATATTATTCCACGCGTCGGCGGAAAAGAGCGAATTGGTTTGCGCGACACAGATGCCCACGAAAAGACCGAAAGCTACTGCTGCGGTCAGACCAGGCCCGACCTCCTGCAAAGTGCCGCGCAAAGTCCAGAAGTGACTGAAGTTCTCGGCGCCCGCGCCCGATTTCAGGCCAACGATGATACCTAAAATGATAAGGCCGATGAGCGCGCCGGTCTTGGCGGTGGTGAAGACATTCTGCACCAGCTTGCCCAGCTTTAATCCGCGCGTATTCATGAAGGTGAGCAGCGCGATCATGCACAGACCGACAAGCTGCGCGGTGGAAAGTGAGAAAGCGTAACCGCCGAATCGAATCGGTGCGAGCAGATAGTTCGATTCCGAAACCCATGGAACGAGCACTCCGGAGTAGCGGGCGAAGCCGACCGCCACGGCTGCGATCGTGCCCGTTTGGATGACAAGAAATAACGTCCAGCCGTAAAGAAAGCCCCACAGCGGCGAGAATGCTTCGCGCAAATAAACATATTGTCCGCCCGCCTTTGGCATCATGGCGGCGAGCTCGCCGTAAGAAAGCGATGCCATTAAGGTGAGCAGACCGGTCACAAGCCACACCACCAACAACCAGCCGGGCGCCCCGACCTGTCGCGCGATGATGGCCGAGACGATGAAAATTCCCGAGCCGATCATCGAGCCCGCCACCAGCATGGTGGAATCGAGCAGGCCGAGTCCGCGAACGAACTTTTCCTCCGTCACCGCGGGTGTCGCTGTGATGCTCTCGTTCAAACGGATATATCCTTTAGCTTGTCGGGTGCCATCGCGCAATCTTTCGAATTTGGTCCGGACCCGGTCGATGGATTACTTATTCGATGTCGAGCTCGCGGACGCCCTTTTGCATTCGGACGTTTTCGACGGCGTTCCGAATTTTATCGGCGAGACCGAGTTTCTGCGGTACTGCATCCACTAAGACAAACGGACTGGAGGCGTCAGTGGTATTGATGCGGATGTTTTCCACGCCGAAAATGCGCTGCCAGAATGGCTGGCGCGTCTCCAGATCCTTCACGCGGTAAAGTTCGAGCGTATCGGTTACTTTATTCAAAACGCCCTCGGTGATCTTCAATCGCTCACTGGTCAGCTCGTAAACTTTGTTTTTGGTCTGGAGGAAACGGGCGAGCGCGATGAAGATCGGAACGATGGCTGGAGTGAAAATGTATGGACTAAAGTCTCTGGTGGATTCGTTGCGCCAGAGGATCGCGAACAGAACAATAAGAACGCAAAGGCAAAGGCCACAGAAGAGGAAGACGCTGGCATTTTTCACTTGCGAAGAAGTGCCGCGCCAGATCGTTTCCTCCGCCATCCGTGAAATTTTAACCGACCTACTCCCTAACACAAGCCAGTGATCACGCAGGCTTTCGTTCTTGCTGCCGGATTGGGGACGCGTCTGCGGCCGCTGACCGATGAATTACCAAAACCACTCGTGCCGATTTTTCAGAAACCGCTCATCACTTTCGCGCTCGACCATTTGATTGCCAGCGGCATTTGGCGGTTCGTCGTCAACACCCATCGACTGCCGCATTTGTTCGAACGCCAGTTTGCGGAGAAGAACTATCGGCGCTGCCCACTTGATCTCGTGAACGAGCCGGAGTTGCTCGAGACCGGCGGCGGGATCAAGAATGCCGAACCGCTTCTGCGCGAGGGTGATTTTCTCACCTATAGTGGCGACATCCTCACGGACATTCCGTTGTCCTCACTAATTGAGGAGCATTTCCGTGCTGGGAACGATGTCACCCTCGCCTTGCGCGAGACGGGATTTAAACCTTCGATTGCATTTTCAGACGGACGTATCGTCGACATTGGCGAACGATTCGGGCTCGCCGGCGATTACGATTTTGCGAACATTGCTGTCTGGGGCAGAAAAATTTTTCAGCGCATTCCGCAGCGAAAAATATCTTTTATTCCGGTCTTGCTCGATTGGATCAAGGAAGGCGGCAAAATTGGCGGCGTTGTCTTGAACGAAGGCAAGTGGCTTAACATCGGTTCAAGCGCGCAATACGTGGAAGCGCATCGGATGATTGCGTCCGAAAATTGGAGCCCGGATTTCATCCGCGATGCCGATTGGGCAGCGCGGATCGCGAAAAGCGCGACGATTGACCCCAGCGCGCAATTGCGCGGCCTGACCGTCGTGGGCGCCGATTGTTACATTGGCGCAGAGGCAGTTGTGCAGGACACAATTGTCTGGCCCGGTGCACAAATTGCTTCTCTAAGTGAGCTGCAAGATTGTATTGTCCGCACACGGCAAACGGCCGCGGGGATTCTGAAAAACGCCATTGTATGAGAACGGAACTACTTCTTCGCCAAACCCGTCGGCGCTTACCGGCCTTCAGCGAAGGAGAAATTGAAATCGCGCCGATTGAGAAGGGGGGATCCGATCGCAGATTTTACCGCGTCCGTTGTGCACCTGGGGAATCGCTCATTCTGGTGAAATACAACCTCGAGCGCGCTGAAAACCGGCACTACGTGCGTATCGCTGAATTTTTGACGGAATATGGAATTGCCGTGCCGAAAATTTATTTTCACGACCCCGAAGAAGGTTTGATTTGGATCGAGGACCTGGGCGAGAGCGATCTTTTCAGTTTCCGCGAGGATACCTGGCTAGTGCGCGGCGCGCTTTATCGATCGGCCTTGGATGAAATCGCGAAGCTCCATGACCTGCCCCAGAGCGAATGGTCGGAGCTGGATGGAGAAATGCCGCCAGAATTTAACGCGGCCCTTTATCGATGGGAGCAGAATTATTTTTTCGAAAACTGTCTGGGAAGAATTTTTGGCGTCGACGAGGGGACCCAACGCGAGCTGGCATCGCTGCCTGCGCTTGGGGAAATCGCGGATCGACTGGCCGGGTTGCCACGAGTGTTAGTGCACCGCGATTTTCAGTCGCAAAACATTATCGTGCGGGCGGGCCATGCGTATCTGATCGATTTCCAGGGGATGCGTCCCGGCTTGGCGGAATACGATCTAGCTTCTTTGTTATTTGACCCTTACGTGCGGTTGTCGGTAGTCGAGAGGGAGGGACTTTGGTCTTACTATAGAGAGTGCCGTGGGCTGCAATTGGGAGCGGAAATGCCAGAAACGCTACGGCTTTGCGCAATGCAACGGTTAATGCAAGCGCTTGGGGCTTATGGTTTTCTAGGTCTGGTTAAAGGGAACCGGCAATTCCTTGGGCACGTCCCGGCGGCGTGGGATTCATTCTGTAACGTGGTCGCCGAGATCGACTTGCTTAGGCCATTGGGCGTGGCGCTTGCTAGTCTGCCAGACCATGGCTGTGTCCCTTAGCGAAGAAAAAGATTCGTGCTCGACGGCGGTAACAAACGTGCCGCCAGCGTTCGTGCCGACACCAGGCGCAATGCCTGCACGGGTGGATCCCTGGTGCCGGGCGATTGCCTGGGGCGCAATGCTTGCCGGGAGCCTTCTGCTGACGATTTTGAGTCGTTCGGCCGGCGAGGAGGGCTATTCGGTGCCTGTGGCTCAGGTTCTTGTCCTTGTCGTCGCTTCAGCGATCGTTGGCACGTCGAGTCGACTGCGAGTTTTGAGCGGCTTTCTCCTTACCATTGCAGTTCTGCGGCTGGGGTGGTCTGTGATCGCGCCGATGGTCACCGACTGGGCGCCGGTTCAGGAATTGATGGACGATCTCGATTGGGGGCCAAAAATGTTCGTGACGCGTTTGCTGAATGTCACGGGAGCACTCCTCATGCTGACGACTTTTATCGGGCGCCGGATTACCCGAGACGACCTTTTCCTGCGTGTGGGATACCTGAACGCGCCGGTCAAGCCGGAGCGGATTCTCTGGTTTCGCAGCCCGCTGCGATGGTGGCACCTTGGGCCGCTGATCATTCTGATTTTCGCGGTGGCGATGATCGCATTTTTGTTTTCCAATCTTCGGCCGAATTTTTGGCAACTCGCCCAGCATTGGCAGTTGTTGCCGTGGGCTCTAGCCACTGCCGCCCTCAATGCTGCGAACGAGGAATTCCAATTCCGTTGCGTTCCTTTCGCGCACCTTCGCAACGTGCTGCCACTCCGTGAAGGCGTTTGGTTAACGGCGGTTTTCTTCGGACTCGCCCACTACTTTGGGCAGCCATCCGGCTGGCTCGGTGTCGCCATGGCGACAATTGCCGGATTTATCTGGGGCAAGAGCATGCTGGAAACCCGCGGCGTGGGCTGGGCATTCGGTATTCACTTTGTGCAGGACTTGGTAATTTTTTATTTCCTCGCGATGTCAAATAGGGCATAGGCCCTAGCTCCTGAGACCTATTGAATTAACGCACAAACGGGTTGGTTTTGCGTTCTTCGCCGATCTTGGTGGGCGGGCCGTGGCCGGGGAGGACGGTGACGTCGTCGCCGAGTGGGAACAGTTTCTCTTTAATTCCCCGGAACAACTGTGGCGCGTCGCCGCCGGGCAGGTCCCATCGCCCCACGCCTCCGGCAAAGAGAACATCGCCCCCGACCAACAGCTTTTGGGGGCGCAGGAAAAAGCAAAGGCTACCGGGACAATGGCCGGGAACTTCCAAAATCTGAAAATTTACCCCGAGGAATTCGCGCTCGGCCGTTTCCTCGATGAAAAAATCGGGCGTGACCGGTTCGAGGTCGAAGCCAAACCCGAAGTTCCGGAAGAAATCCGGATCAGAGATCATGGGGGCGGTATCAGGATGACAACCTATCGGGCAATCAAAAATTCGCTTAATTTTCGCGACATCGACGACGTGATCGACGTGTCCGTGGGTGAGGATCAGCAGCTTTAAGTCGATCCCCCGATTTTGAAGCCATGCGCAACTTCCCTCTGGTGCGTCAAATAGAACAACACCCTCCGGGGCGTGAAAAAGATAGCAATTTGTTTCGAAAACTCCCCCGCAAAATGTGTCGTACTTCATACGTTGTCAGGCGTGCCAAATGGCACGTTTTTTTGAATATTCTGGTCCGTCGATTGTCTTTTTATCGCTGCGACGGTCTGGGATTCAAGGGGAGTTCTTGCGTTCAGAGCGACGATCTGCGATTATGGAAAACTTCTTTTTCAGGGCATGAACTATCGTTTCCGTTCTTACGCCGCGGTGGCGGCAATCTCATTGGTTAGCCTGGCGCTAACGGCGCCGCTTCCGGCAAAAACCGACCTCGACAACGTCTGCGTCTCAGTGGGAAGACTGCTCGAGGAAGGACATTACACGCACAAGCAATTGAACGACGACCTGTCGGGCAAGATTTTGCGGAGCTACCTCGAACTGCTCGATTATACTCACCTGTTTTTCACCCAGGAAGACATCGATGCCATCACACAAAAGTATGGTGCTGCGCTCGATGACGATATTTTACTGGGCAACCTCAAACCCGCTTACGAGATCTACGATCTTTATCAAAAGCGAGTCGACGAGCGTGTTGCTAAGATCAAGGAATCCCTCAAACAACCGGTCGATTTCAAAACTGCTGGAACAATCGATTTCAGACGCGAGAAAAGTCCCTGGCCGAAAAATATGGCCGAGGCGGACGAGCTGTGGCGTGGCCGGATCACGAGCGAGCTTTTACAGGAACATTTGAGCGAGCATCCGATTGAGCCGGGGCCGCAGTTGGTCGCACGCCGATACGATCGGCTTGCGCGCAACGTCCACGAAAGTGATCGCGATGAACAGGCAAAGTTTTTCCTCGATGCCGTTGCCCTGGCTTACGATCCGCACTCTGAATACTTATCCGAATCCGATCTGAAAAACTTCAGCATCAATATGGGGCTGTCGCTCGTTGGCATTGGGGCGATGCTGCGAACGGAAGATGGTTACGCTAAGATCGAGAGTTTGGTGCCGGGTGGGCCAGCACAGGCCGATGGCCGGCTCAAAGTAGGCGATCGCATCACTGCCGTCGGACAAGGAACGGGTGATATCGTCGATGTCCGAGACATGCGTCTGGACAAAGTGGTAGAAATGATCCGCGGCAAGAAAGGAACAAAAGTCCGGCTGCTGGTGATCCCGGCTGATGCAGCCGATCCGTCGAAGCGCAAAAACGTCGAACTGGTGCGCGATGAAATTAAACTGAAAGACCAGGAAGCCCGCGCCGACATTATCATGAAGAAAGATGAAGAAGGCCGCCCGGTGAAGCTCGGTTGGATCACGCTGCCGTCGTTTTACGCGGATATGGATCATCACGCCAAGAGCACGACGAAAGATGTGCTGGCGTTGTTGAAGCGCCTAAAGAAGGAAAACATTTCCGGCTTGGTGGTGGATTTGCGGCGCAACGGCGGCGGTTCGCTGGAAGAAGTGATTTCGCTGACTGGGTTGTTTTTGAAGTCGGGGCCGATCGTGCAAACCAAAGGCTCGAATGGCAACATCGTGGTCTCAAGCGATCCGGACCCTGGAATCGCGTACTCAGGGCCGCTCATTGTCCTGACCAGCCGGCAAAGCGCGTCGGCTAGTGAAATTTTTGCGGCGGCGCTACAGGATTATGGACGCGCTGTTGTCGTCGGCGACCAGTGCACATTCGGCAAGGGAACGGTGCAGACCATTCTCGATATCGGCGGTTATACTTCCCTGCTGGGCAGCCGCTCGCACAAGGATGGCGCGCTGAAATTGACCATCCAGAAGTTTTACCGAGTAGCCGGCGGCTCAACTCAGCTGCACGGCGTCGCCTCAGACATTGTGTTGCCGTCGCTGACCGATTTGCCCGAATTCGCCGAAGGGGCTCTGAAGAATTGTTTGCCTTATGACGAAGTGCCGAAGGCAAAATACACCAGGTGGAACGAGCCGGTGTCGCTTTACCTTGACGAGTTAAAACGCCGGTCGGCCGAACGCGTCCAAAATAACGTCGAGTTCCATTATGTGCAGGAAGACATGGACCGGTTGCGCCATCGACTCGATCAGAATCGCATTTCCCTAAATGAAGATGTGCGGAAGAAAGAACTTTCCGAGGACAAGACGCGCAAGGAATTGCGGACGAAAGAGCGGCTGGCGCGCAACGTCGAGGAGCCGAATGTTTATCGGCTAACGCTGGATACTGTCGATAAGCCGAACCTTCAGCTCGTCATGTATCCGGGTAAACTGGCCTCGGCGAAAAAGAACGGTTCGGCCAAAGTTGCACCGGAAGCGGCCGGCGATGCCGACACCGATGATGATGTCCTAGGCGGTCTGGACGATGACACGAAAGAGCCGGTGATCGATCCCGAGCGCGATGAGACTCTCAACATCTTGTCGGACCTGATTCAGCTTGAGCGCGGTCCGAAGACTGCCAGCACCAATCACTGAGCGCGCGAAGGCGATTTAGTCTGAGGAGCGATCGAGGTCCCCGCTTTTGCAAAAAGCGGACCGGTTTGGAAGGCGGAGCAGATTTGGAGCTCGCCATTCTGCACAGCTACGGCCCCGGGAACTACACCGCCATCCTGAGCGGAGTTAACGAAACGAGCGGGACGGCCCTGGTGGAAGCCTACAGTTTGGAGGCTGGAACAACGATTCAATTGTCCAACATCAGTACGCGTGGTTTTGTCGGCACCGGCAATGCAGGGATGATCGGTGGGTTCATTGTCGATGGCCCACCCGGCGGCGTCCTCAGAGTGACTATCCGCGGGCTCGGACCGACCCTAACCCAGTTTGGCATTCCGGACGCGCTCCAAGATCCGACTCTGGCTTTGCGCGACGGGAGCGGCAACCTGATTGCGTATAACGACAATTGGAAAGACACACAGATGAGTGATATCCAGGCGGCGAACCGAGCGCCGCCGAACGATCATGAGTCAGCAATCGTATTTGCGCTTCCGCCGGGTAATTACACTGCGATCGAGAGCGGGAAGAACAACCCCACTGGTGTTGGCTTGGTCGAAGTTTACAAGACGTCCTAACGAGTTGCCCGGAGAGAAGACTAGTTCTTCTCGCAGAATCTAATCAGCGCCACCACGGATCGAGATTGCGCGGGTCATATTGCGGTTGAAATCCTGGACCGATCGGTCGCCCGAACAACGGCTGCATTCCTCGCTGCCACCGCGGCCCATACGGAAGGTCGCCTCTCGTCCGTGGCGTTCTCCCGAAAACTGTCACCACTGTCCCGACGTCGACCGCATGGTAGAACGCGATCGCTAATTGTTCCGGCATCCGCACGCATCCATGTGATGCCGGATACCCGGGAAGATAACCTGCGTGCATTCCATCAGCTTCATGGAAACGCATAAAGTAACGCATGGGGGCGGGAACAAATTTGCCGCCGCGCGGCACTTTCATGTCGATATCTGCATCCGCCACAATGGTCCTGCCATTGGCGTCTACGATCTTCCCGTAAATGCTCGAATGGTGATTGATCTCTTTCTCGAGGACCTTGAAGGAGCCGGTTTGGGTGAGATGTCCGTAACGTCCACTTGAGATCGGCGATTCCAAAACAACCCCGCGTCCGCGAAGCAGAAGTGCGACCTGATCCTGGAGATCGATTTCAACACGGAAGGGATTTCCCTCTGCCGCTCCGACCGACGCGAGCGATAGCAACAAAATCCCCATCCCCCCGAGAAACCTCACATCTACTTCAACCCACACAAGCGAGAAAAGTCTCAGGTTTTACCCGGCAAAATCGGAAATAATAATTCAGACCGCGATCGGTGCTTTGATCGACGGGTGCGGATTGTAGTCGAGGAGAGTAAAATCCTCGAATTCAAAGTCCTCGATGCGTTTGATTGCCGGATTTAATTGCATCCGCGGCAGCCGCCGACACTCGCGACCCAATTGCTCGCGCGCTTGCTCGAGATGGTTGGAATAAAGATGGACGTCGCCAAAAGTATGGACGAAATCTCCCGGTGATAGGTCACAAACCTGCGCGACGATCATCGTCAACAGAGAATAGCTCGCAATGTTGAATGGAACGCCGAGAAACAAATCGGCACTGCGCTGGTAAAGCTGGCAACTGAGCTCGCCCTCGTTGAGGTAAAATTGAAAGAGCACGTGGCATGGTGGCAACGCCATCTCGTCGATCTCAGCGGGATTCCATGCACTGACTATCAGCCGGCGACTCGACGGGTTTTCTTTGATCTGCGAAATCACTTTCGCGATCTGATCGACGCGGATTCCGTTCGCGCCCCGCCAGTCACGCCATTGCGCGCCGTAAACGCGTCCGAGGTTGCCCTTTTCGTCCGCCCATTCGTCCCAAATAGTGACCCCGCGTTCGTTGAGATAGCGCACGTTGGTGTCGCCGTGCAAAAACCAAAGCAGCTCGTAAATGATTGATTTAAGATGGAGCTTTTTCGTCGTCAGCAACGGAAACCGCTCACGCAAATCAAATCGCGCCTGCGCGCCAAAAACCGACAACGTGCCGGTGCCAGTCCGATCGCTGCGCTCGACCCCCTCTTCCAGCACGAGGTGAAGGAGATCATGATATTGCCGCACATCAAACGCTACCGAAAGTGGCATCGGCTTCCAGCCGATGTTTCGATTGAGTCATCGGCAGGTCGCCGATGCCAGGGTTAGGAATTCTTGCGCAGTTCTTCTTCCAGCTCGTTCTTGCGCTCGTTCAAGGTTTGCAAACGCAGTTTCCAGCGATGAAGTTGAATGCTCAGCTGGTTGATGTAGCCGGTTACTTCCGTCCGTTGCGATTCATTTTCCTTCAATTTCCGCTGCATGTCGGTGAGTTCCTGCGGCGACGTTGGGCTGGCGGGCACAGACATCATCGGGACCGGCGTCGGTTTGCCACAGCGCTGGCAATTTAGCGTCATTCCGGCGGCAGCGGCGTCGACAATGAGCGGACTGGCGCAATGTTGACACTTGAAAAGGAGGTCGCCATGTTCGCTTTTTGTCTGCGGGCGAACAGGGTTCATCACTCAGTAATTAAGCAGAGGCTATACCAGCGACGGGAGCACAGGCTCTTGCCTGTGGGGCCAGTGGGCACTTGGGCCGTTGATGTTCTGAACCTTTTCGGCCCAGCCGGATTCGGTGACGAGTTGACTCAGCGAGCAGATCCAGGCAGCGCAATCTGGGTCATTCTGGCGCTATTTCGAGCGGCCGCAAAATTACAGATTATGATGCAATGAACTCCAAATTAGCAGCTTATACTTGGTGCATATCATTTGGAATGGCCATTGCTAGAAGCACTCGGAGGACTGTACACAAATGGCTAAAGTTTTAGGGATTGATTTAGGGACGACCAACTCATGTATGTCGGTAATGGAAGGTGGTGACCCCGTAGTTTTGGAGAACAGCGAGGGCGCACGGACAACGCCATCGATCGTCGCTTTTTCAAAAAATGGCGAGCGACTTGTTGGCCAGGCCGCGAAACGTCAGGCCGTAACGAATCCGGCGAACACCGTTTTCTCAATCAAGCGGTTTATGGGCCGCAAGTACGATGAAGTTCGCGAAGAAGAACATCGCGTGCCTTACAAAATCGTGAAGGCGGCCAACGGCGACGCTCACGTTCAAGTAGAAGTTAGCGGCGAGCGTAAGACATTCTCCCCACCGGAAATTTCCGCGATGATTCTGGCGAAGCTGAAGAGCGACGCGGAAGCGAAACTGGGCGAGAAAATTGCCCAGGCTGTCATTACAGTTCCGGCTTACTTCAACGACTCGCAGCGTAATGCTACCAAGGACGCAGGCAAGATCGCGGGCCTCGAAGTGTTGCGAATCATCAATGAGCCGACTGCGGCTTCACTCGCCTACGGTTTGGACAAGAAAAAGGACGAGAAGATTGCCGTCTACGACCTGGGCGGCGGCACTTTTGACATTTCCGTTCTGGAAATTGGCGACGGTGTCTTTGAAGTGAAAGCGACCAACGGCGACACCCACCTCGGCGGTGACGATTGGGATGCCCGCATTATGGACTGGGTCGTTGACGAATTTAAGAAAGATACCGGCATCGATCTGACCAAGCAGCCGGATGCGATCCAGCGTATCAAAGAGGAATCGGAAAAGGCGAAGATAGCGCTTTCCTCAACTCAGGAATACGAGATCAATCTTCCGTTCATCACGGCGGATGCGAGTGGGCCAAAGCATATTCAGAAGAAACTGACTCGCTCGAAACTGGAACAGCTCTGCGACGATCTTTTCCAGCGCACCGTCGGGCCGGTGAAGGCTTGTTTGAAGGACGCGAAACTTTCCGAGAAGGAAATTAATGAGCTGGTGCTGGTCGGCGGCATGACGCGCATGCCTAAAGTGATCGAGACAGCGCGAACTCTGATTGGCAAGGAACCGCACAAGGGTGTGAATCCCGACGAAGTGGTTGCGGTTGGCGCTGCGATTCAGGGCGGCGTGCTCAAGGGCGACGTCAAGGACGTGCTCCTGCTCGATGTGACGCCGCTAACCCTGGCGATCGAGACCGCCGGCGGGGTGGCGACGCCGATGATTCCGCGCAATACTACGATTCCGACGCGCAAGGAGAACATCTTCTCTACCTACAGCGACAATCAGCCGGGGGTTGAGATCAAGGTCCTGCAGGGCGAACGCCCGCTTTCGCGCGATAACAAGAATCTCGGCACGTTTCATCTCGATGGAATTCCGCCGGCCCCGCGTGGCGTTCCGCAGATTCAAGTAACCTTCGATATCGATGCCAACGGCATCCTGCACGTTTCCGCAAAAGATCTGGGCACTGGCAAGGAGCAGAAGATTTCCATCACCGGCAGCTCTGGTCTCTCAAAAGACGAAGTCGAAAAGATGCAGAAGGAAGCCGAACTGCACGCCGAAGAAGACAAGAAGGCGAAGGAAGCGATCGAGATCAAGAACAACGCCGACAACCTGGCGTATCAATGCGAGAAGCAGTTGAAAGATCTCGGGGACAAGATTTCCGGCGACAAGAAGAAGCAGGTTGAAGACGCCATTGCCGCGGTGCGTGAAGCCATTAACCGGAACGACAGCGAGGCGATGAAGCGGACCTACGACGACCTACAGAACAAGTTTCAGGAAGTCAGCGCCGAACTTTACAAGCAGGCTTCAGCGGGAGGCGGCGCGCAGGCCGGGCCCCCGCCGGAGGCGCAACCGCGTCCTGGTGCCGAACAAGGCGCCGGCGCTCGGGGCGGCAATGGCGATGTAGTCGACGCAGAGTTTGAAGTAGTCGACGAAGAAAAGAAGAAATAAACCAATTTGCCGATGGTAGCTCGATAACTCCCGAGTTACCGCTGGCAACAACCTAAGTAAACAAAGGAGTAGAGAAAGAAGCTTATGGCATCAGTTAATGTCAGACCACTTGGAGATCGGGTGCTGGTGCAGCCGATTGAAGAGACTGAAGTAAAGAAGGGCGGTATTATTATCCCTGATACCGCGAAGGAAAAACCGCAGGAAGGCAAAGTCGTCGCTCTTGGCACCGGTAAAATCGACGACAACGGCAAGAAAGTCGATTTTACCGTCAAGTCCGGTGACAAAGTGCTGATCTCTAAATACGGCGGCACTGAAATCAAGATCGACGGCGATACCTACCTGATCATGCGGGAGGACGATATCCTCGGCATCATCGGTTGATTGTCGATAAAACAGCAACCAACAAACACAAAATAGAATATGGCAGCTAAACAATTACAATTTGATGAAAGTGCGCGGCATGCGTTGCTGCGCGGAATCGAGAAACTGGCGAAGGCCGTAAAGGCCACGCTCGGACCGAGCGGTCGCAACGTGATTCTCGATAAGAAATTCGGCAGCCCGACGATCACGAAAGACGGCGTCACGGTCGCGAAAGAGATTGAGCTGGAAGATCCCTATGAAAACATGGGTGCTCAGCTCGTGCGCGAGGTGGCTTCCAAGACTTCGGATATCGCCGGCGATGGCACTACCACCGCGACGGTCCTGGCAGAGTCAATCTACAAGGAAGGTTTGCGTAACGTGACCGCGGGAGCGAATCCTACTTCGCTACAGCGCGGGATCTCGAAAGCAGTCGATGCGATCGTCGAGGAGCTGAAGAAAATCTCCAAGAAAGTCAGTGATCGCACCGAGATCGCGCAGGTCGCGACCGTCTCCGCTAACTGGGACAAGACGATCGGCGAGATCATTGCTGACGCGATGGACAAAGTAGGCAAGGACGGAACTATCACCGTCGAGGAGGCCCGTTCCATCGACACGACTCTGGAAGTGGTCGAGGGTATGCAGTTCGATAAAGGCTATCTCTCTCCCTACTTCGTGACTAACGCTGAGGCGATGGAAGCCGCGCTCGAGAATCCTTACATCCTCATTCACGAGAAGAAAATCTCGAGCTTGAAGGATATGCTTCCGTTGCTTGAGAAAGTCGCGAAAGCCGGCCGTCCGCTGTTGATCATCGCGGAAGATGTGGAGGGCGAAGCGCTCGCCACTCTGGTGGTGAACAAACTGCGCGGCACCCTGCAGGTTTGCGCGGTCAAGGCTCCGGGCTTCGGCGATCGTCGCAAGGCGATGCTGGAAGATATCGCGGTGCTGACCGGCGGCCGTTGCATCACCGAAGATCTCGGGATCAAGCTCGAGAACGTGAAACTTGACGACCTCGGTCGAGCCAAGCGCATTACCATCGACAAGGAAAACACCACCATCGTCGAAGGTGAAGGCAAGCAGAACGACATTCAGGGTCGGGTGAGTCAGATTCGTCGCCAAATCGAGGAGACGACGAGCGACTACGATCGCGAGAAACTCCAGGAACGCCTGGCCAAACTCGCGGGCGGGGTGGCCGTTATTAATGTCGGCGCTGCGACCGAGACGGAGATGAAGGAGAAGAAAGCTCGCGTGGAAGATGCGTTGCATGCCACGCGCGCGGCCGTTGAGGAAGGCATCGTGCCGGGCGGCGGCGTCGCGTTCATTCGCGCGCAGAAGGCGCTCGACAACCTGAAGGGCCTGGAAGGCGACGAGAAGGTCGGCGTGCAGATTGTGCGCCGGGCCATCGAAGAGCCGACCCGCCAGCTCGCCGACAACGCGGGCCAGGAAGGCGCCCTCATTGTGCAAGAAATAAAGGCGCGCAAGGGCAACGAAGGTTACGACGTCGCCACCGGTGAATACACCGATCTGGTGAAGGCGGGCATCGTTGATCCGACGAAAGTCACGCGCACGGCGTTGCAAAACGCGGCCTCGATCTCAGGCTTGTTGCTCACCACTGAGGCTGTCGTGACCGAGCTACCGGAGAAGGAAAAAACTCCTCCAATGCCGGGCGGCGGAATGGGTGGCATGGGCGGAATGGATTACTAATCCGCCAGGACTTAACGAAAATTCAACAGCAGCCGGACTCGAAAGGGTCCGGCTGTTTTGCTTTCGGTCCCGCCAAATATTCCAAACGGACACCAAAATTTGCTGGTTTCTAGGCGTCATTTTCGCGCTCGCCGCGCCGTAGTTTGGCGAAGGCGGGTGTTTAGCGGACCGTCTCTTTCGGTTATCTTGAGCAATGTTACCGAACTTTGATGACTTTTTGATCAGACGATTCGAGCATCCAGATGAGGTGCGGACATTCGAAAAAGGAAAATTCGAGACCGTAAAGATCGGATCGATGACGATCGGCCGGGCCAGTTATGAGCCGGGATGGAAGTGGTCGGAGCATGTTGGAGCTGCGACCGGTGCCAGGTTTTGCGAAGTGGAACATGTCGGACTTGTTGTTTCCGGTTGCGCCGCCTGTCAGATGAAAGATGAGCGTTACTATGAAATGAAAGCGGGTGATTTGTTTTACATCGGACCCGGCCACGATAGTTGGGTCGTGGGTGACGAGCCGTATGTCTCTCTTCACTTTCTGGGCGCGGAACACTACGCGAACCCAGGTCGCTAGAATTCACCCGCTAAATGACACGGCGCTATCTTAAAGCTTCCGCGGCGGGATCCTCGGTCTGAGCCGGACTGGCGTTTTCGCTCGGGATGACCGTTTATTTTGTTACTTCGGCGTTATTTCGCGTATTTGGCCGAACATGTTAAATTTTGCTTTCGATTTTGGTTTCCCTGAGAGATACGTCTAACGCTCGCGCGGTGGGCAAGGAGTTCACATGAGAGATTACGTTGCAGAATTAATGGCCGAGGTGAAGGCGAAGAACCCGGCTGAACCGGAGTTTCATCAGGCGGTCCAGGAAGTTCTCGATTCACTTATCATTGTGCTCGAGCAGCACCCGGAATATCGCCGCGAGAAAATCCTGCAGCGCATCATCGAACCGGAACGGGTGATTATGTTTCGCGTTCCCTGGCGAGACGACCACGGCGATCTTCATGTTAATCGCGGGTTTCGCATTCAGATGAACAGCGCAATTGGCCCGTACAAAGGCGGACTGCGTTTTCATCCCAGCGTCAACTTAAGTATCCTGAAGTTTCTCGCCTTTGAGCAGGTATTTAAAAATGCTTTGACTACCCTGCCCATGGGTGGCGCGAAGGGCGGCTCCGACTTCGATCCCAAGGGCAAGACTGACTTTGAAGTGATGCGCTTTTGTCAGGCGTTCATGTGCGAGCTATTTCGTCATATTGGGCCGGACACCGACGTCCCGGCGGGCGACATTGGCGTGGGTGCGCGCGAGATCGGATTCATGTTCGGCATGTACAAGCGGTTGAAGAATGAGTTCACGGGGGTGATGACGGGCAAGGGCCTGACCTGGGGCGGCTCCGTGATTCGCCCAGAGGCGACAGGTTATGGCGCGGTTTATTTCGCGGAAGAGATGCTCAAGACGCGAAAGGAAGACTTGAAAGGGAAGGTTTGTCTTGTGTCAGGGAGTGGCAACGTCGCGCAGTACACCATCGAGAAGTTGAATAGCCTCGGTGCAAAGGCGGTCACGGCATCGGATTCGGGCGGCTTCATCTATGACGAGGAAGGAATCAATCGCGAGAAGCTCGCGTTTATTATTGAGCTGAAAAACGCCAGGCGGGGCCGGATTTCGGAATACGCCGACAAGTTTAAGGGCGCCGTTTACACTCCGTTCGATCCGAAACTTGACTACAATCCACTCTGGGATCGGAAGGCGCAGTGTGCATTTCCGAGTGCAACCCAGAATGAAATCAATGCCAAAGACGCCGACAACCTTCTGAGGAACGGCGTTTACATTGTTTCAGAAGGCGCCAACATGCCCACTACGATGGAAGGTGTGCATCGGTTCCTGGCTGCGAAAATTCTTTATGGGCCAGGCAAAGCAGCAAACGCAGGCGGCGTTGCTACCTCCGGGTTGGAGATGGCGCAAAACAGCATGCGCATTTCCTGGACACGCGAAGAAGTAGACGCGCGGCTCTACAAAATCATGAAGAGCATTCACGCGAACTGTCAGCGCACGGCGGAGAAATACGGGACTCCCGGCAACTATGTCAACGGCGCAAACATTGCGAGTTTCCTCAAGGTTGCGAATGCGATGATGGATCAGGGTTTGGTGTAGCGAGCGGTAGCCGTCGCCCTGCGGGGGCGACGCACGCCTCGCACGGCGAAGCGACAACAGAAACAAGCCGTCGAATCCCCGTTAGTCGCCGGAATCGTCCTCGACCGGCTCGGCGCGGCGGACCGTTGGTGATTCTTCCACTTGCCCACGGCGATTACGGCGGCCATTGGCCTGCTCGCCCCTGTAAACTTCCTTGAAAATTTGGGCAATCAGCGGCGCTGCTACGGTTCCACCATGCGCTTTCACGCCCACGTCGCCCTCGTAAAGCGCCGCAAAAGCGTACTGCGGCTTTTGCGCGGGCAAATAACCGGCAAACCACGCCGCCGTTCGCTCCTTATTCTTTGGTCCCCATTGCGCCGTGCCGGTCTTGCCAGCCACGGTTACGTTGTCAAGACTGGCGGCATGGGCAGTTCCGGCAGCGCCGTTGACCGCGTTTATCATTCCCTCGCGAAGTTGCGCGAGGGTTTCTGAGGAAAAATTCAGCGTCCTTTTCTCGCGCACATTGTAAGCCGTCACGATGCCGCCATCGATTGATTGCACTTGCTGCACCAGCCGCGTTTGGTAAAACGTCCCGCCGTTGGCGACGATCGACATCGCCTGTGCCATCTGTAATGGCGTAACCTGCGTGTCGCCCTGGCCGATGGAAAGATTGGCGATATCGCCATTCAATAACTTCCGTCCGTGTGTTGCCTTCATATAGGAGTCGTTAGGCACGCGCCCATCTACTTCGCCGCGAATAGGAATTCCGGTTTTCGCGCCGAAGCCGAGTTTCTGCGCCCAATCGATGATCGGATCCGCGCCGGTCTTGATTCCGACCTGATAAAACCAGGTATCGCAGGATTCAGTCAGGGCTTGAACAAAATTCAGGAAGCCGCGATCGCTTTTTTTCCAATTGTGAAAGGTGAGGTTCCCGATCTGGATCGATGGGACGCATTGATACTGTTCACTCGGTGTTACTGATCCGCTTTCCAGCGCCGCGATGCCGACGGCGACTTTGAAGGTTGATCCTGGCGGGTAGGATGAACGAAAAGCGCGTGGCAAAAGTGGAATCCCGGGATCATCCTGCAACGCCTTAAAGGTCTCCGCCGAAATCGAAGGAACGAAAACATTCGGGTTATAGTCTGGCCAGGACGCGAGCGCGAGAACGTCGCCGTTATTCGGATCCATGATCACGATCGCGCCGCGTTTCGCCTTAGCCTCGAGAGCTCTCTCAGCTAATTCCTGCAACCGCAGGTCTAGTGTGGTCACCACGGTATGACCAGGAACAGGAGGTGAAACAATCTTTTCCGAAGTTTTTCGGCCATCCTTGTCGAAGGTCATCTTGTACTCACCGTGTTTGCCGGTTAACATGGCGTTGAAGGTTTGTTCGATCCCTTCGCGCCCCTCAGTTTCCGGCCAAATTGTTTCATGATTGTCGATGATGCCGTCGGGGTTGCGCCCTGTCCGTCCACAATAACCGACGATCTGTCCGGCAACCTTGCCCTGTGGGTAAACGCGAATGTAAACACCGCGTAACGTCATTTCCGGTGGCAGATGCGCTTTCGCAGCCTCGTATTCTTCCCCGGAAAGGTTGGTCGAGATCTCGAAAGGCAGAATTCCGCGGTTATGGTAGTGCCGGAGAATAGCGTCGTCGGCAATCCGGATTCGGCGGCCGAGTAACTTCTGTGCAGTCGCGATCTGTCGATGCGCAAACTCGAGGGTCTGATTGTCGTCAAATTCAAGCGGGGTTGGAAAATTGATCGCCAGATTGTAGCTCAGTCGGTTTTGCGCGAGCGGCGCGCCGTTCCGATCGGTAATCTGTCCACGCGGCGCCGGGATATCGAGGATGTAAGTGCGCGCGAGTTTTTGCGTCTCGAAGGTCGGAACAATCTCCTCGTCGAGCGCAGGTGGAGATACTTCTTCCGCTGGCGTGGCACTGGGCGCCGTCCACGGAGCAGGCGTTAATTGTTGCCCGGCCGCGTTCGAAATCGCCATCATCAGCGATATAAAACCCGAGCGCGCGATTAAACCTCTCATCCGATCAGGAATTCTGTGCGTGATTTAGAATGATCAGCCTCAGTGGGTTTGCAAAAACCGATGCACGTCGGCCGCCAACTTTGTTCCGATTCCATCCGTAGCCACGATTTCTTCCACACTGGCCCGTCGCAATCGTTTTACGGAGCCAAATTTTCGTAGCAACAGGTTTTTGCGATGCTGACTAACACCCGGGCAATCGTCGAGAATGCTTTCGCCCACTCGTTTCTTCATCAGCAGCTGATGATATGCGTTGGCGAAACGATGGGCTTCGTCGCGGATGCGTTGAAGCAGACGCAACGCGCCTGAATCTTCCGGCAATTGCAATGGCAGCGCCCGGCCGGGCCGATAAATTTCCTCCCGTTCTTTGGCCAGTCCGATGATCGGCAGATCGTGCAACCCGAGCCGCTGCAGTTCTTTGCAGGCGGACGAGAGCTGGCCCTTGCCACCATCGACAATGATGAGATCAGGCAAACGGACCAAATTCACAGTTGATGGTTGAGGGTTGGTGGTTAATTGGCGCTCCAGCGCTTCCGCGGGATTTTCCTGCGAGAATTCCGCCACATCCGGATTTCCGTCGCGTGCTTCAAGCAGAATTCGGGAATATCTTCGCCGCACTACCTCAGCCATGCTGGCGAAATCATCCTGGCCTTCGACGGTGCGAATCCGATACCGCCGGTAACAATTTTTGTCCGAAACGCCGTCTCGAAAACAAACCATCGACGCGACGACGTGCGTCGCGCTGATGTTGGAAATATCGAAGCATTCCATCACTCGCGGGATCTTCGGTAGCTGCAAGGCGTCGGCCAAAGCGCGGACGTCCGCTGCCGGATCAATCGTCGTTGGCAACGAGGCGCGAGTGAAACGGCGCGTCGGCCGCGTCGTCCGCCGTAAATCGTCCAGCATGTTGCGCAACTCCGCCGCCTTTTCGAAATCGAGCTTCTCTGCTTGCGCGCGCATTTGCTTCTCCAACTCCGCCATCATTTCACGCGAATGCCCCTCGAGAAATTCGCAGGCCTGCGCGACCCGTTCACGATAAATTTCCGGTGTAATCTCGCTCAACTTCATCGGCACCTGATAGGTTGACGATTTCAACTCGCGCTCCGTTGGCGACCCGCGGCCAAAGGTAAGAACTCCGAATTTCTTGCGCATAAAATTTAACGTCTGCCGAAGCGCGCCGGCGTGTGCGTATGGTCCGAAGTAGCGGGCGTTGTCATCTTTCTTGAAACGGGCGAGACGAAACCGCGGCCAATCTTCGGTCTGATCCACCTTTACCAGGAGGAAACGCTTATCGTCGCGAAAGGAAACATTGTAGCGCGGCCGGTATTCCTTGATCAATTTGCCTTCGAGCAAAATTGATTCGGCTTCACTCTGCACGGTGTGGGTTTCGAAATCCCAAACCGCATCCAGCATGGCGCGAGTCTTCAGATCAGCCACTGCCATTTTTGAGGGCATGAAGTAGGAACCGACGCGTTTGCGCAGATCGCGTGCTTTGCCGACGTAGATGACGCGGTTGAAACGGTCGCGCATCAAATAAACACCGGGTTTGTGTGGCACCTCGTGTACCTTTTTCGTTAGATCTGGTTTTTGCTTTTTTGATGATGCCATTGGTCCAGCGATAAATGTACGCGCCCCGGACGCGATCGACAACGCAGGTGCTTTCAAGGAACCTTGTTTTTATGCCGACCGGCGCTGTGGCATGGCGGAGTGGACCATCATCAATTCGGTCACGTTTTCGGGAGTCAAAAGGCCTACCAGTCGCTTCATTCCATCCAGTACCGGCACGACGGGACAATTGCATTCCTGCATGATTCGAAATGCTTCCTCGAAACGCGTACCTGTCGTCACCGTCGGGATGTCGCGGCGCATTACCTCGCCGACCTGGATTTGCGGATCCTGTTTGCGCAGCGCCGCGATCAAATCGTGCCGGGTCAAAATGCCGGCGACGCTGCCGGTTTCATCCATCACGGGAAAGTCGTGTTGCGAAGTGGCAAGAAGCGCGTCGACCGCCTCCTGAAGGGTGGCGGTTTGCGGTAGCGACCGGAACTCGCGCACCATCGCGCTCGAGACCGGGAAACTGCGCGAAATATCTTTGATTTGAGCGAGCGCCGCTTCCTGCGACGCACCCATATAAACAAATAGAGCGATGAAGATGAGGAGCGGGTTTCCAAACAGACCAAGAAACCCAAAAATAAAGGCGCAGCCCTGGCCGATGCTGGCGGCGATTTGAGTGGCACGCGCGTAACTCAGTCGCGTGGCGAGAAGGGCGCGCAAAACGCGGCCGCCGTCCATTGGAAATGCCGGCAGCAAATTGAAGAGGACGAGTATCACATTGATCGCAAGCAATTGAACGAGGAGGTCCGCACCGGAGGCAGCATTTTCGAGGGAAAATCCACGCCAGCCAACGAATGCGAACAGGGTGAGCGCGATCACCACGTTTACGAGCGGACCAGCCAGCGCGATAACCAGTTCTTGCCACGGTTCATCAGGCATTCGCTGCAGGCGGGCGACGCCGCCAATCGGCAAAAGGGTGATATCAGGAGTATTGATGCCGTAGTTTTTCGCTGCGATGGCGTGGCCAAACTCGTGCAAGACAACACAGACAAACAGCAACAGCACAAAAATCACGCGCCAAAACGCGATGGCCGAGCCGCCCTGTGCGTAATAACCAAATGCCAACCATCCAATTAGCAGCAAAAAGGTGACATGAATCCGCAACTGGATTCCGTAGATGCGGAAGATTGGAAGTGACCAGCTCATTGAAACAAATGTCGTCCTCAAACATATCGCACGTCAAAGACGGCAGGTCCGAGCAGGCCTGGCGTTAGAGACAACCCCTCCTTGAATGATATGGAAATTTTTGATGTCGCGATCGTCGGCGGCGGACCCGCAGGGTCGGTTTGCGCAGCATTTTGCGTTGCGGCAGGACTGCGGACGATTCTGATCGAGCGCGAAAAATTTCCGCGGGAGAAAGTGTGCGGCGATTGTTTGAATCCGGAGTGCTGGCCGATTTTGCGCCAGCTCGGAATCGATCAACGGGTGCGAGAATCGCTTCATGCCACGCTCGCATCGGTTGCGTTCATTGGTTTGCACGATCGGTGCATGGAGATTGAGCTGCCGCAGGGCGAAGACGCTGAGATCGCCATTAAACGGAGTATCTTCGATGCTCTCCTGCTCGATCGTGCCGATCAGCTTGGTGCAGAAATCCGGGAAACAAGCACGCTGACATCGCTCGAAAAAACCAATGGCGACTGGAAACTGACGATTGCGGATGCGTTCACTTGTCGAGCGCAGGTTTTGGTGGCAGCGGACGGTCGCAACTCAACCGTGGCGCGGTTGTGCGGTTTGCTCCCGCACATCGGAAAGGAACGCGTGGCGCTGCAGGCGCACATTTTATTGCCGCATGGTTTCGAAAATAAGGTCGTTCTGCAATTGCTGCCGGACGGCTATTCCGGCCAGGCGCCGGTGAGCGAGAGTGAGCTCAATCTCTGTCTGGTTGGGAAGCCCAAATCGATTCGCACATTGCAAAAGTGGGCGATCGAACGATTCGCACTTTCGGCCGGCCAGCAATGGCGCACAATCACGCCGTTGACCCGCGCTGCGGTTCCTCCGGCGCACCGGAATCTGTTGTTTGCCGGCGATGCTGCTCGTGTCGTGGAACCATTCACCGGTGAAGGAATTTTTTATGCGCTGCGCTCGGGTGTGCTGGCCGCGACTGCGGCGACAAGAATTGTTCAGGAAAATTCCACGGACGCAGCCCCTGAATATGCCGCGCAGCATACCGCGATGTATCGTGGCCGATTGTGGATTAACGCTCTAGCACGTAGTGCAGTTGTGTCACCAAAGCTCGGATCGATTTTGCTCGACTTCGCCCGTTTTCAACCGGCGCTCTTGCGTTTTCTGACGCGAAGAATCGTCCGCTAACGCGTGCTCGGGCCCGCGGTTATCCCGACGCTGAGGATGAAGTGATTTGGCGGCAGGCTTTGATGGTGTTCGACATCAGCATCGCGATCGTCATCGGGCCGACACCACCAGGAACGGGAGTAATCGCGCCGGCAATTTCTGCCACGGCATCGAAATCGACATCGCCAACAAGTTTGTAGCCGCGCTCGTTCGTCGCGTCGTCCACCCGGTTAATTCCCACATCGATTACCGTCGTACCTTCACGCACAAATTCCGTTCTAACGAAACATGGACGACCGATCGCGGCAACAATAACATCGGCGCGGTGGCAAATCTCCGAGATATTCCGGGTGCGCGAATGGATGACGGTGACGGTCGCATCGATGCCCTTGCGCATGAGCAAGAGCGCCATCGGTTTTCCGACGATCATGCTGCGGCCCAGCACGACGACGTTGGCGCCGGAGAGGGCGACCCCGCTTTCACGGAGTAAACGCAGACAACCGAGCGGAGTGCAGGGAACAAAACCCGTTTCATCGTCGAGCGCGAGCTTCGCGACGTTGAGTGGGTGGAATCCGTCGACATCTTTGCGCGGATCGAGTGTGCGCACGATAGCCGCTTCGTCGATCTGTGGCGGCGGCGGTGATTGCACGAGAATGCCGTGGATTTTCTGGTTGTGATTGAGTTCGTCCACCTGGGCAAGCAGTTCCTCCTGCGTTGTCGTCGCGGGCAACTCAAGTTTCACCGAATGAAGACCAAGCTCGCGACACATTTTGTCTTTGGCCCGCACGTAGGTACGCGAGGCGGGATCGTCTCCCACCAGAACAACCGCCAGGCCGGGTGTTAATCCGCGGGACTTAAGCCCGGCGATTTCACCGCGCAGTTCGGCGTAGACTTTTTCCGCAATGGCGCGGCCGTCGATTATCTTTGGCATGGCGCAGACCTTAACATGTTATCGAAAACCAAGCCTGGTTTGAGAGATCCTTCGGTCCGAGCCGGACTGGCGGTTTCGCTCGGCGACAGATTATGGGAACGATTAGCGCATTTCGACCAGCGCCATCATTGCATTCTGTAAACGGCGCCGCTCCGCTTCAAATTCTTCTTCCGTATTGGTGGGTGCGACACGAAGCAAGGGGCCGAAAATGACACGAGCCCTCGAGAACGGACGGGGAAGAATGAATTTGTCCCAGCTCCTGGCCCTCCAACAGCTTGAAAACTCAATATTAATCGGCTGGATCGGCGCTCCTGACTTTTGGGCTAAAAAAATGATACCACGCCCAAGCTCGTAAGCTGGCCCGCGCGGACCATCCGGGGTGATCAGGACGTCACGTCCAGAAACAAGAACTTCGGCGAGTTCCAGCATTGCACTTGCCCCAAGCCTCGAAGTGGAGCCGCGGACAACGTCAAAACCGAAACGTTTCGTAAGGTCCGCTACCAAATCTCCATCCCGGCTCGCGCTGATCAGGCCCGCCCCGGGACGATGAGGGGCAAATCGCTTCAGGGCATACGAAATAAGCAGGAGTCGGTTGTGCCACAGCGCCCCGATATAGTTCTCCTTCACCGGCGTTTCAAACACGGCCGAGCGAGCATCGACTTCATAGCGCAACGTCCGCGCCCACAACTGCAGCAGGCGAAATCCAAATGCGACAAGAATGCGCGTTGTGAAACTTTCCGGATGGAGCTTCAAATTTGCGGCGGACGAGCTTTTGCGCTTTGCCAACGGAAGGCTTTCGAACTGGGCAATCCAAGCTGATCGAGAATGCGCCACACCACGGTGTCCGCGACGTCGTTGACGTTTTTGGGGTTGCTGTAAAACGACGGGATAGCAGGCAAAACGATTGCGCCAGCCTCGATCAAGGTCACGACGTTGCGCGCCTGAATGAGGCTCCATGGCGTTTCCCGCGGTACGACGATAAGTTTCCGGCGTTCCTTCAAGAAAACATCAGCGGCGCGTAACAACGCGCTCTGGCCCGAGCCAGTCGCGATTCGGCCAAGCGTCGACATGGAGCAAGGCACGATCACCATTGCGTCGAAACGTGCCGAACCGCTGACGAACGGGACCTTCATATCGTTGTCGGCATGCTGAAGGACTTTCGGGGGAAGACGAAAGGCCATAAGTTCGTGATCGGCGACCTGTCGTGCGTGCGCGGTCATGATCAGGTGAACTTCGTGCTCGGTGGTGTTGATTTGTTCGAGCAAACGCTGCAAATAAATGCTGCCGCTGGCGCCGGTTGCGCCGATTACGATTTTCATAAATAGCCGGTGCTTGCTAATTTCCGCGTGAGATCGGCGTGTCGTCCACGCAATTCCGCATAAAGCGCTTGATTTTCTTTGCGCGGTTCAGCCCGCGTCTTGCGATCGGTTTTTACTGCCAACTTCACAATTTTCTCGAGCTGGAGCGGCTCGCCTTTCGTCTGACAATAAGTCCAGCCGGCCTGAATCGCAGCACCAAGGGCACCGGCTTCAACCGCCTTGAATCCGATTACCGGGAGACCGAAAATGTCGGCAACGATTTGGCGCATGCTGGCACTCTTGGCGCCGCCTCCGGTAATGTGCAATTCTTTGGGTTCGATTCCAAGACCAATCAGGCGGTTCATCCCCTGGGCAAGTCCGATCACGATTCCTTCAATTAACGCCCGGGCGATATCGTGGCGATTAGTGTTGCTGGAATTTAGACCGTGAATTACGGCGGTGCCGTTTGGCAGATTAGGCAACCGTTCCCCGTAGAAATAGGGTAGAAACGTCAGCCCATTGGCGCCCGGCTCAGAACGCGCGACATTTCTTTCGAGAGCCTGCATTTCCCAGTCAAACAGGTCGCGCACTCGCTCGACCGCGTTCGCCACGTTCATCGTGCAAGCCAGTGCCAGCCAGTGATCTGTGCTGTCGCAAAACGCGGAGATTTCTCCGCGCGAATCGACAACTGGCGTTTCAACGAATGTGTAAATCGTGCCCGAAGTGCCGAGGCTAATCGTGAGCCGGCCGGGACTAATGTTGCCGGTGCCGATCGCTCCCAGCATGTTGTCGCCGCCACCAGCGCTGACGAGGGTATCACGGAGTTGAAATTTTTCGCACAACGTCGATCGCAACAAGCCGACTGGTCGGGTGGAAGAACGAAGTGGCGGAAATTTCGTCAGCAGGCCTTTGTCGATAAATTCCGCCAGCGGCTCGCACCAGGCACGCGATCGAATATCAAGCAATCCTGTGCCGGAAGCGTCGCCGTACTCCATCTGGCGTTCACCGGTGAGCCAGAAATTCAAAAAATCGTGTGGCAGAAGAATGGTGCGAGTGGCGGCGAAATTTTCGGGCTCGTTTTCTTTCAGCCACAAAATCTTTGGCGCGGTGTAACCCGGGACCATGGCATTGCCGGTTCGCTCGATCAGAGCATCTGCGTTCCCGAGGGCGCGGTTCAGCTTCTCGGCTTGTTCGGCGGTTGAAGTGTCGCACCAAAGCTTGGCCGGACGCACCGGCTGGTTGCGATCGTCGAGGGTAACGAGCCCATGTTGCTGGGCACTTACTCCGAAGGCCACTACTTCGCTGCGACGCTCTCCGATTTTCTCCAGGCAAGCGAGAATCACGCGCTCGGCTGCATCAGCCCAGATCTGCGGATCTTGCTCGACATGGCTGCGCGGGAGTCCTTCAACAAACGAATGCGGGGCGCTCGCCTGGGCGAGAACTTTTCCGGTGTCAGCGTCGAGAATCAGACCCTTGCAGGTGGTTGTCCCGCTATCCAAGCCGAGGCACAGCATTATCGAATTTGAATTCGAGGCGAGGTCGCGGCAATTAGTTTAGCGATGATCAAGAAATTACTGCACACCCGTTATCGCGTGACCGACCTGGAAAAGACGGTCGCGTTTTACCGAGATGTCCTCGGCCTGGAGGAAACACGACGGCACACCTCCGGACGCGGCTCTCAGCTGGTTTTCTTCAAGGCTCCGGGAAGCGAAGAAGAGATCGAGATCTGCAAATATGACCAGAGCGGCCCGGTCGTAGTCGGGCCGGATTTGACCCATCTCGCGTTTGAGGTGGATGATCTGGCAAAATTCGCGAAAAAGACTGCGGCCAAAGGTTACCCGCTCTCTGATGGCCCCCATCCGCTTGGCGACGGCGGCGCCATCGCATTCATCGACGCGCCGGAAGGTTACGAAATTGAATTGATTCAGCGTGGGCGCGGAACTGGCTAATTTAAAAACCGCGAACAACTGAACCGATAATTATTCACGGGCAATGAAACGACAGGCGCGTTGGGTTACGCTAATAATTTGTGCGCTCCTCGGTGTCGGCAGTGTCGCTGCCGCAATCACACCGGAGGATGAGGATGCACCCGACATTGTCCGCCCAACGGGAGTGCATAAGCGCACAACCAAAAGCACGCGCAAGCGCTCCTCGGCCGATTCGGCAACAGCAAATGACATTTCAATTCCGGCGTCGATTCTCAATCCAGGACGGTCCGGTGCGGTCCCGAATACGCGCGCGAATTCGGTGATGGTAGTCGATGCGCGCACCGGCGCTGTGTTGCATGAGAAAAATGCGGATCAGCCGCGGGCGGCAGCGAGCACGCAAAAGTTGCTGACGGCACTGATTATTGCCGAAACGGGTTATCTCGATCGGCCGGTGAGGGTGGAGCAGATCGATACGTTGGCCGAGCCGGTCAAGTTGAACATTCGGCCGGGGGACTTTTATCAGCGGATTGATCTGCTACGTGCGCTATTAGTGAAAAGTCCGAACGACGTCGCGCGCTGTCTGGCCCGCGATAATGCGGGCAGCCTCGACGCATTTGCCGATAAAATGAATGCGAAAGCGCAGATGCTGGGGGCGACGCATTCGCACTTCATCAACCCGAATGGCTTGCCCATGCCCGGTCAATATTCCACCGCGCGAGATTTGGCGGTTATTGCGCGCGCGGCGTATGCGAATCCCACCATTCGTTCCATTGTCTGCCTGCCGCAGCTGGTTTTTCGCTACGCCAACGGGCGAACGCGGGAGTTGGAAAACACCAACAAAGTTCTGAAACGCCTTCCATTTTGCAACGGAATGAAGACCGGTTACACCGAAGCTGCCGGCCATTGTCTGATTGCGAGTGGTTCGCGACCGGGGAGAGATGTGATCGTAGTGGTTCTTGGCGATACCAAATCCGGAGTCTGGACCGACGCCGCCTCGCTGCTGTCCTGGGGTCTCTGGCTCTGAGTTCCAGAAAATATCCCTCCGCTGCCGCTGCAGTGGTGGCGCGCGTCTCCCGCGTTGGCGATGACGTCCTTCATCGTGGACTTTCTTAAAGACTTCGTAAACGCTGCCGCTGCAGGAAAGTCCGATGAAAATCGGTCACATCTATTTCAAGGCGTCCCCGACGCCGCCGAATAACGTAACAATGGCGACGGAACCAAGCCCGGATTTCGAGTCGGATCCTGCGCCGGGCCGGGTGCCACGTCTTCCGGACCTTCCGCGGGTGGCATTGGCTCGTCGGTATTGAGAACGGCGAGCCGCTCAGCCAACGCCGGGTTCGTTTTCGCCGTTGGTGTGATCGTGGTGGTCTGGCAGGCGGTGAGAAACCGCGAAAACGAACAATGCAATCGTCGGTCTCATTGCAATAGCGGACGCCCGAAAGCATCTTGTCGTCTACTCTGGCAATGTCCGAATCGTTCTACAAAAACCGCTCGATAATCGGCCCGAGCTTTTTGATCGTGGCCGCGGGCCACAATTTTCGATCGGTGATTATGGCGTTTTCGAGCGCGCGATGTTCCGGCCAGTTTGCTTCGCGCGGAATCTCGGGGATCGCACGCGCGAGAACTTTCTTTGCTGTTTCCGCATTAGCGAGCAGATGTCCAATGACGGTTTGGACCGAAACGGGTTCTTCTTCCACCTTCCAGCAATCGTAATCGGTGATCATCGCCATCGTGGCGAGAGCGATCTCGGCTTCGCGCGCCAGCTTCGCCTCCGGCAAATTGGTCATCCCGATGACATCGAACCCGTTTCGGCGATTGAATTCCGACTCGGCGCGGGTGGAGAAGGCCGGGCCGTCCATGTTCACATAAGTGCCGCCGTTGTGAACGGTGGCGCCGGTGGAGCGTGAAGCTTCCGCTAACATCTCCCGCAGCTTGGTCGCGATCGGGTCGGCAAAAGAAACGTGGGCCGCTATTCCTTGACCGAAAAACGTGTGGCAGGAGCGCAGACTCGTCCGATCAAAGAACTGCGATGGCAACACGACATCGCGCGCGGCGTATTTTTCCTGCAAACTGCCCACTGCTGTTACGCAAATGATCCAGCGGACGTTGAGAGAACGCAGCGCGTAAATATTCGCGCGATGATTTAGTTCGTGCGGCAGAATGCGATGCCCACGCCCGTGTCGCGGCAAAAAATAAACGCTGCGGCCGAACATTGTTCCGCCGATGATGGAGTCGGACGGCGCGCCGAACGGGGTTTCGATCTTATGTTCGGCCACCTCGGCAAAAGCGTCCAGGTGGTAGAGGCCACTGCCGCCGATAATCCCGATCGCTGGCTCGTTCATGCGCAGTCTGAATTGAAACGGACGGAAATACAAAATTGAAGCGAATTATTCGTTGTTACCGATCCCCCACGTTTGACGAGGTGAATCGAGCAATCGCTGCTCAAATTTTGGGCGGCGAAGCCGCCAATATTTTTGCCATCGGTGCGAGCCGCACTGGCGGATGACGGAGCGGCCGATCCACCTCGCCCGCGTGCATGATCGCAGATGGTCGGTCTTACGTTAAAACGTGCAAGTGAAAAACTTACGTGTCGCTCCTTTTGAGATAATGGCACTTTCGTCAGCCCTGTGTATCGTTCGCGAGCCGTGCCGAAATTTTTCATCAAGACCTACGGCTGCCAGATGAACGAACGCGATTCAGCGCAGGTCGCGCATTCACTCATTGCCCATGGCTACGAGCGCGTCGATTCCGAGGTCGAGGCCGATGTTATTCTGCTCAACACCTGCAGCGTGCGCGACATGGCGGAGCAGAAGGCGCTGGGCAAAATGGGGATGCTCGGCCGAATCCGCAAAAACCGCCCGGAAACTGTCTTTGGATTTCTTGGCTGCATGGCACAGGCGCGGGGCGCGGAATTGTTGAAGGAAATTCCGCATCTCGATCTTGTGGTCGGCACGCAAAAATTCCATCGCGTAGCTGATTACGTGGATGATTTGATTGCGCACAGACGTGTTGTAGCCGGGGTCGGCGATCCCGGCTACAGCCGCATGGACGATCCTCGTTATTCCATCGTGGACGTAGAGGAAGAAGCCGGCTCGCAATCGACGATTCGCGAACAGTCGCTGATTTCAAAGCAAGCCACGGCATTCGTTTCCATCATGCAAGGCTGCAACATGCATTGCACATTTTGCATCGTGCCGCGCACACGCGGAGCGGAACGCAGCCGCACCACTGCCGAAATCGTCTCCGAAGTTCGCCACCTCGTCGCGCACGGCGTGAAGGAAGTGACTCTTCTTGGCCAGATCGTGAATCTCTATGGCCGCCACGAATTCCCCTCTGCAGCCGCGGTCGCTGGCCGCGGCCCTGCCACAAATCACCGCGACAGGAAGAGCCCGTTTGTGCAATTGCTCGAAACCGTCAGCGCGATCGACGGACTGGAACGTTTGCGTTTTACCGCGCCGCATCCGATCGGCTTTCGTGATGACCTGATCGACGCCATCGTCCATTTGCCGAAACTGGCTGAGCACGTGCATTTCCCGCTGCAGTCGGGATCGAATCGAATTCTCAAGGCGATGCACCGGGCTTATACGGCGGAAAAATACGCGCAACTGGTCGACAAAATTCGCGCCGCCCGCCCAGGGATCGCATTGACGACCGACATCATCGTCGGCTTCCCGGGCGAGACCGATTCCGATTACAAAGCAACCCGCGATCTCGTCGAACACCTCCAATTCGATAATGCTTTCGTTTTTCGCTATTCCCCGCGGCGCGAAACGCCTGCCGCGACCATGTCGGATCAAATCGACGAGGCAACAAAAGAGGCGCGCAATCAGGATCTGCTCGAAATAGTCAATGCCTCCGCCCGCCGCGCAAATGAAAAACTGGTCGGAACTCGCGTCGAAGTTCTGTGTGAAGGCCCAAGCAAAACAAACGGTGCGCGTTTGATGGGCCGCACCAGAACGAACAAAGTCGTCGTCTTCGAGGCGGCAAGGGATCGCATCGGCGAAATTTTTGATGTCGCAATCGAGCGTGCCAATGGCTTCAGCCTTTACGGATACCCGGTCGCTTGACGCCATGATCTATCATTTTTCATTGCAACTTGCAGGGCTCGTGACCGGGCTGATTCTCTGCCTGCTCGGCGCACTGGGCTTTACCATGAACGGTTCGGCGCGCAATTTCATGGCCGCTTTTCCACGCTCGCGGACGGCGGGAATAGTGATCCTTGCCATCGATCTGGTCTGGAGTTTCTGGCTGGTCTCCACCATGGAAATGGGAGAGTTCTCGGCTTTTCGCCGGCCGTTTTTGGTGATTCTGCCGGTGGGATTTTTTCTGACCTTGCGTTTCGTGGATGAATTTCTCGCCGTTCGTGCCTTGGGCATCCTCGCATTGTTGGTCACGGAACCTATGCTCGACGCCGCCTTTTTCCGCTACGAACCCAGTCGGCTAGTCCTCACCGTGTTCGCCTACGTGCTGGTGGTGTTAGGTCTTACCTGGGTAATGGTGCCGTACAAATTGCGCGATCAAATCAACTGGTTCAGCAAAACGACCGCCCGGTGGCGCGGGGTAAACGTTTTTGGTTTTGTCTATGGCGTGGCGCTGATCGCTCTCGCCCTCACCCGTTATTAAACGAATCCTCGTCATCCGCGGCGGCGCGCTTGGCGATTTCGTCCTGACATTGCCGGCGCTCAAGGCCCTGCGTGCTGCGCATCCAAAGGCCGGTATAGAAATTCTTGGTTACCCCCACATCGCGGCCATCGCGGACAAGCGACTTTATGCCGACGCAGTTCGCTCGATCGAGTACGCTGCGCTCTCACGCTTTTTCGCGCGAGGGGCCGAGCTTCCATCCGAATTGCGCGACTATTTCGCGGGCTTCGATTTGATCCTAAGCTATCTCTACGATCCGGACGGCATCTTCGAAGAGAATTTGCGGCGATGCGGCGCGGAAAATATTTTGCGAGGGCCGTCGAAAATTGTCTCTGGCATGTCCGCGGCGGAACAACTCGTTCAGCCCGTGCAAGAGCTCGGCATAACCGTTACCGATCTGGCGCCGAGAATTTTTCCATCTGCAGAAGATCGGGAGTTTGCCTCTGGTTTTCTGGAGAATTGCGAGCCTCCAATCCTGGCGGTCCATCCCGGCAGTGGCAGCGAAAAGAAGAACTGGCCGATCGAAAAATGGATCGAACTGATTAGAACGGTACTGAACGGGGCCGCACGCCCAAGGCCCGGCTGTTTCTCCCGCAGCGGCGGGGCCGATCTAGACGAAGGGAGACTTCCAAGTCGCTCACATTTGTTTCGCACAGTCCTCATTGTCTCAGGCGAAGCCGACGAACATGCGAGGCAAAGATTGCGCACATCATTTGACAACGAATCGCGCGTTCGTTTTGCCCACCAGCTTCCTTTGCCCCAACTCGCTGCGCTTCTCGCCCAATCCACTTTTATCGGCCACGATTCCGGAATTTCTCATCTCGCGGCCGCCGCCGAAGCGCGCAGCATCATTCTCTTCGGGCCAAGTGACCCTAATGTTTGGGCGCCGCAGAATAAAGACGTCACCGTATTGATGGCCCCCAACGACGATCTGGCTCAGCTCGCCGTCGCAACCGTGCTCGACGCCATCACGCACTGACGCGCATCGGCATCAGCACATAAAGAAATGGCGTCTGGATTTTCAAAACGCCTGGACTCATCTCGTCAATGAGATCGAAGAAAATTTCGTCCTCGGCCAAATTACGGAGGGGTGCCATGAGAAACTCCGGATTAAAAGCGATGGAAAAATCGCGCCCCTTATAAACCACCGGGAGCGATTCGCGGGCCTCGCCCACCTCAGGCGTGTTGGCCGTGATCTCGATGTTGTTCTTGCTGAAACTGAGCTTAATCGAGTTCGATTTGTCACTCGCCAGCAGCGATACCCGCCGCAGCGAGTTGAGAAAAGTCTCGCGTTCGAGCGTGACACGCTCCTTCGCTTCCGACGGAATTACCTGTTTGTAATTCGGATAATTGCCTTCGATCAACTTCGACACCAGCAGGGTATTATTAAGATCGAATGCGATCTGGCCGGTGCCCACGCTGATCTTCACGTCCCCATCATCGGTAAGGAGGCGTTGCAGTTCCGTAACCGCTTTTGTCGGAACGATGATGTCGGCTTCGTGGCTGCGCGGAAATTCCAGTTCGATATCGGCCATGGCAAGGCGACGCCCGTCCGTGGCCACGAGCGTGAGTTTGTTCTCTTTGAAGCTGAAGAGAACCCCGTTGAGCACGTAACGCGTCTCGTCAGTCGAAATGGCATAAGCGGTCTTGCGCAAACCGTCGCGCAAATCCTTCTGCCGCATCGTCACGACCTTGGCGTTCTCAAACTTGGGCAACGGTGGAAATTCCTCTTCCGGCAATCCGAGGATTTTAAAAAAACTTTGGCCGCTCCGAATCGAAGCCGCGTTTTTGCCATCGATCTCGACTGATATTTCGCTCGACGGCAGCTCGCGAATGATGGTGAAGAGGCGTCTCGCCGGCAACGTGGTCGCGCCCGCCTTGTCTACGGTGGCTTCAAAACCTCCACGCACACCGACATCGAGATCGGTGGTGGTGAGATTGACCGTTCCCTCTTTTGCCTGCAACAAGACGTTGGAGAGAATCGGCAACGTGGTCCGAGTGCTGACGACGTTCTGAACCTGTTGCAGTCCTTCGAGTATTTTCTCTTTCGTCGCGCTGAATTTCATTCGGAAAACCTAAGATGTAAGGCGTTGCTCCTACATCCGCAACATCTCTCTCAATCAGCGCTGAAGCGCGCTGTCAATAAAAGAGACAGTCTGCCGAATGTTGTCCTGCTCTTTCATCCGCTTCTTCACCAGTTTGCAGGCGTGCAGGACGGTGCCGTGATCGCGGCCTCCAAATGCATCCCCAATTTCATTAAGCGATGCTTTGGTTAACTCGCGTGCCAGATACATCGCCACCTGACGCGGAAAGGCAATACTCGCTGGCCGCCGCTTGCTCGTCATGTCCGCCAGCCGCACATCGAAATGTTCCGCCACTTTCCGCTGAATTTGCTCGATCGTTACCGTCTGCCGCCGTTCCTCCAGCAAAATGTCTTTCAGCAAATGCTCGATCGTTTCCTGCGTCAGTTCTTTACCGCTCAGGGAAGCGAACGACGCGACCCGCATCAGTGCGCCCTCAAGCCGGCGGACGTTGCTGCGAATGCGGACGGCAAGGAACTGATAAACGTCGTCGTGCAATTTGATCTGCAGAGCGCGGGCTTTTTTCCGGAGAATGGCCAGCCGTGTCTCGATATCCGGCGGTTGCAGTTCTGCCGTGAGGCCCCATTCGAAGCGTGAGACGAGGCGATGCTCCAGGTTGGCGATCTCCGAGGCCGGCCGATCGCTCGATAGCACGATCTGTTTATGACCGTCGAAGAGAGTATTGAAGGTGTGGAAAAATTCCTCCTGCGACCGCTCCTTCCCGCCGAGGAATTGAATATCATCGATCAGGAGCAGATCCGCCTGCCGGTAACGTTTGCGGAACTTAACCAGAGTGTTGTGTTGGATGGCGTCGATGAATTCGTTGATAAAAAGTTCACTCGACAGGTACATCACCCGCGACGTTTTCTTTTTCGCCCAGACATACTGGCCGATCGCCTGCATCAGGTGCGTCTTTCCGAGTCCGACGCCGCCATAAACAAAGAGCGGATTGTATGTTCGCGCGGGCGACTGCGCGACCGCCAGGCTGGCCGCATGCGCGATCTGATTGTTCGGACCAACGACAAATGATTCGAATGTGTTCCGCGGGTTGAGACCGAGACCGAGTCCAGTGGTTCTGCTGCTGGAGCGGTCGGATTTTTGCGCTTCCGGTTTGCCGAAATCATTTTCGTTATCGGATTCCGTCGAGCTAAAAAATTGGACCGTGCGCGGCGCGCCGACGGCGCTGGTGATGGCGGATTGCAAGGCTGCCATGTGATTACTTTCTATCCAGAACTGGTAAATCTTGTTGGGAACGCGAAACGTCAGGGAATCCTCAGTAGCTTTGGTTAACTCCACGGCGGAAAACCATCGCTTATAAGTGTCGGTACTGACCTGCGGCTTGAGCGCAGCCGACAGTTTCTCCCAAAGGGCTTTGCACCTCTCGTCCATACCAAGTTGTTAACAGGCAAAAATGCCTCTTCCGGGGAACCCCCCTCGAGGGGGGTGGTGGTAGAAGTGGCAGAAAATATGAGAATTATTTGGCCCGCATGTAAAGGAAAACAAGGACCTGTTGTGATAAAAACCCCCTTTTTCCGAGGGAAAATGAAAAAACACTGCTCTGGCAATTGGCGAGGCTGCGTCTAATGAGCCCCCAGGATCTGGCGGAAGATCGAGTGCGAGGGCGAGAGCGCGGCTCGCAATGTTACGAAATTGCTTAATTCTGTTCACACTTTATTCACACCTGACGATTCCCTTCCTCCGTGCCAGCGGCGTGAGATTAGAAACGGCGAGAAAAACCGACAAGCAAAAATCTGAACTTTATTTTTGAGTGCCGCACAAAAATTTCTTGACTGAAAAAAATCGGTTGAACGCGCTGCATCTTTCCCTCGAGGCGACGACTACTTCGCGCGAACATGTCGGAAAAGGGCAATCGAAAATGGATGCCGGTTGACAGGTTTTGAGCGATTGTGCTGCCCCCCGCAAATGCATTTTTTCGTATGCGCGTTCCGATTTTTTTGATTTGGCTTGCCCTTTCCCTGAGTTCATTCAACGGGCAGGCTGCCAACGCGCGTTCCGGCCAGGTCACCCACGTAATGCTGTTTTGGCTGAAACGACCCGGCAACGTTGACGACCAGAATGTTCTTCTGCGCGCTTTGCGCACGCTTCGCCGCTTCCGCGGCGTGAACGACGTGCGCGTTGGCCGCCCTTTGCCTCTAGACCGGCCCGGCTTGGAGCAATCGTTCGATCTCGGCGTCGTCGTGATCTTTCGCGACCGAGAAGCGCTGGAGAAATTCGAGCACGATCCGCGGCGAGGCGGAGCAATTGATGCCATGCTCCAGCCGCTCGTCCTCCGGTATATCGTCTACAATTTTGCCAACGAATGACCCGCCGATTAGTTGCCGGCTTGTTCCTCCTTCTTGCTGCTACCACGCCCGTGGTGGCGATGAATGAATTGTTACCGCCATTCGGTTTTCGTTGGGGCGATCCGCCGCGACGAGTCGAAGCGGTGCTGAACGGAGCGAAAGCGAAAATCGTCGAACGGAAACAGGATGGAAGTCGTTCCGTCTGGACAGTGGAGGGACTGGTTCATCCGGGACTGCAAAGCACGCTCTTCACTTTCAAGAACGACAAACTGATGGAGGTGGAGTTGCAGTACGAATATCCCGACTGGTCAATCGAGCGTTACAACGAACAGATGGCAATAGTCCGGCGTTATTTCGAGGGCAAATACGGCGTCGGCAAATTAGTGTCGCGCTCCCGCGATACGGATACCGACATTGTCCAGACCCTGGTCGGCTATCAATGGATGGTCGGCACGACCATGCTCGAGCTCTTTTACTTCTCCGCGGAAAAACCGCCGCATACTTTCCGAACCATCACGGTTGATTATAAAGCGCTGTAGAGTCCGCAGATTTCCAGCGGATTTTGAAAGCAGTTATGCGCCGACGACAGCGCAATGGGTTTGGGTGGATCGATCGCTCCGTCATCCGCCGGTGCGGCTCGCACCATGCTAAAGAAATGCGGCTTCGCCACCTTAATTTGAATATCCAGGTCCGAGCCGGACTGGCACGACTGCTCGATCCAACTTAAAATCAATCTGCGCAAATCTCCGGATAATATCCAGGAAGCCCGGCCCTGTCAGAGCGCCGGCTCGACCGCGTGCGGGTGTCTACTTGTCGTTAGCCCACGTTGCGTCTCCTTTTGCAAACGTTTCAATTTGCTCGAGAGACTGGCTTTCGCCGCCGAGCTCATCCGGTCGACGAAAAGAATGCCGTTGAGGTGATCGATCTCGTGCTGGAGCGCTCGTGCCAGTAATCCCGTCGCCTCAATTTCCACATGCTCGCCATCGAGCGTCTGCGCCTCTACCTTGGCCCATCCCGCGCGTTCGATATCGGCCGAAACTTCTGGAAAACTCAGGCAACCTTCCGACGCGACTTCTTTCTCCGGCCCAGTCTCAATTCGCGGATTGAGAATAATCAATGGCATGTGGTCCTTGGGGTTCACTTCCCTGCCATTCCATGCCATTGTGCTGGGGCGGTCTTCCACCGCCGAAATGTCAAGCACGGTCAGTTGTAGAGCTTCGCCTACCTGCTGTGCGGCCAGTCCGATTCCATTAGCCGCCCGCATCGTTTCCAACATGTTGTCCGCCAGCTCGCGAATTCTGCCGTCGACTTCAGCCACCGGCTTGCCTTTTACACGCAACGCCGGGTCGCCGTACTTGCGAATCAGTAGTTTCATCGTTCGCGCGTAAATGCCGGAAGGTTCCGCACCCCCGCCAGCTTGAGCGCGTCCATCACCTTAATGATCGTTCCGAACGATGCTTTCCGATCCGCTTGCAACGCCAGGGACGCCTTCCGCGTCTGGGAAAGATCGCGAACCGCGCGCTCCAGTTCGTCAACATCGACCGGACGGCCATCCAGTTGGATGGCATCGGCTTCGTCCACAGTGACGATAGCGTGTTCCAGTTCCGCCGGCGCTTTCGTCGCGGTTTTCGATTCCGGCAGATTAATCTGCACCTCTGGCTGATCCTTTTTGAATGTGGTCGAGACCACAAAAAAGATGAGCAGGATGATGAGGATATCGACAAGCGAAACGATAATGATGGAGGGCGCGCGACGTTTGCGAACCGCGAAATTCATGTCAGCGCGCTCAGGAGGTTAACACTTGCGTTCGGGCGCTCATTCGCACCGAGGGCGATGCTTCCTCCGGGCCGCGGCCGAAATAACATTTTCCGATCAATTCCACCACCAGCGTTTCCATTTCCACCGACATCACCTCTACCTTTTTCGAAAAATAGCTGAAGGCAACGAGGGTGGGCACGGCGATGGAAAGCCCGAAGACGGTCGCATTCAAGGCTTCGGCAATGCCGAGCGCAATTTGACGCGTGTCGGAGGCGCCGGAGCTCAATCCCAGATGCGAGAAAACATGAACCAAGCCGGAAACGGCGCCGATAAGCCCAAGTAACGGCGCGATCCCGACGATTACCTCCAGCACGATCAATCCTTTTTCCAGAATCACCATCTCGTGTCGGGCGCGCGTTTGCACGGCCTCGACGTTCTCGGAACGGGGAGAACGCAGGTGCTGGAGCGCGATTCGCACAATTCGGGCGAGCGATGACTGATCGTTCTCCACAATTCGCATCAACCGATCGGCGCTGCCGCCCGGCATCAATCGCTCGATCTCGCTTTCGATTACCAGCGGCATGACATTCTTTTCGCGCAAAGCGAAGCCGCGCAGTATAATTGTCGTTAGGGCTACGATCGAGCAGATGAGCAGGGGCCACATGAAGAGACCACCGCGTTCAAAAAAGCCGATGACGGAATTCAGCGCTTCGCTCATTTAACGAGTGTAACCGGTGAAATTAACTTCACCGGGCAGGCCTTCAGGTGGCAGGACGGCCACGACATCTTCGGGGATGGGTTCAGGCTTCGCATCTTGAACGGATTGAAGGCAAAGGTTTGTGAACGATGCAGACGTTCCACCGCTGATTACTTTGATATTGCCGATCTTTCCATCTGGCGCGACCATAAACTGCACGCTCACCGTTCCAATATCAACACGGTCGCGATTTTCGTCACAAAGTTTGTACCAGCGGGCTCCGATGGCACTATATACACTCTGCGTGTAGCGGCCGAGTGGTGTGCCAACGGCGTTGACAGATGAAACTCCGCGCTTGGAAATGCTCCCGGCCATTCGTTCTGGTATTTGCTCGCGACGATAGGCCGTGGATGGAGCGGGTCGTGGCGATGGCGTTGTCTTCCGTGAAGCGGCGCTGGTGTTGTTCTCTTTCTCTTGCCCGGGAGTCTGTGTTGTAGGTGGCGGCGTAGCGCGAAACATTGCCAGCATGTCGGCAGTGGGTGTTGGAGTGGCCTGGGGTGTTGAAGTGGGCTGGGGTGTTGAGGGAGTGACTGCGGGCGTTTCAGTGGCCGCCGGTTTCGGCGTTGCTTGAGGTGTTGCAGTGGGGACCGGAGACGGTCGCGAATTGAGCTGTGTTGGAGCGCCCTGTTGCTCCAGCGAATATGGGTGACTCTCCAAATCGTGCGTCGGCAGTTCTTTCCCCTCCTGTGTTGGGATTGGCGCGTTTCCCAAGGCCGGCAACTCGCTCGCGCCAATCGAGTTGGCATTGGACTCGAATGCCTTTTCTTTTGGTTGTTCAGTCGTCGCTTTGGCGTCCGGCGTATCAATAAACGGCATGTCCTTCTGTTGAATTATCGGACTCGCGGCGGGCGCAACGTCGACAATCGTTAATTCCACCGGGTTCTCCTCTTCCGGCAGACGCGGCTGAAGTTTGTCACCGAAAGAAGCGATGCAAACGCCAACCACAAGGTGTAGCAGGAGCGAGACGAATATCGCCCACAGAATTTTTTGTCGTTCGTTTCTAGGAGGCATGGCTCAGCGCCCGTGTAACAGGCTCATATCTAAGGGGGTAAAATAAAGCAGGCTGCCCTTTGTGTCATCCCGAGGGCGGTCATCTATGATGGCGTCCGTGTCGGCCGCAATAATTATCCAATTGCAGGCGACCCGCCTGCCCCTACGACGACGAACTCTGCAATCATCCTTTTCGTGGCCTCTTCCCCGTCATCCTCGCATGATGAAATAAATACTGCTGCGCATAGCCGCCGTGCGCACCGAAATAATTGGCAGCGAATTCTGCCAGGCTCGCGCTGGTCACTTTTCGTTTCCTCGGAAAATATTTCTCGCGCAAGACACGTTCGATCCAAACGTCGATCGGGAACGCTTTGATTCGCTCGTAGCCGAAGAGCATGACGCAATTCGCCACCTTCGCGCCTACGCCTGGCAGATCGCAGAGTTGTTCGCAGAGTTCACCGTCAGGCAGCGCGTTCCAAGAATCCAAGGTTACCTCTCGCAAAACGACGCGTTTTGCCGTCGCCAGCAGATTCTTGGCGCGATAACCCAAACCGCATTTTCGCAACTCGTTCTCACTGGCTTCTGCCAAACGATCAGCCGACGGAAACGAAAATACCTCGTAGCCGCAAATTTCCTTCTTCTCACCAAATCGCTCACGCAACGATCGCGAAATTTGCCGGATATGTGCGACCTGCTTCATCGAAGAGCAGATGAAGGTGGCCAGGCATTCCCACCTCGGCTGACGGATAATTCGAAGACCTTGGCAAAAGTCGCGTGCCGCGTTCATGACGGGGTCGCGCGGGAACGACGCACAGATTTCATCAAGCGGGTGATCGAGTGCGAAATAATGACGGACTAGTTTTGATGTTGGAAGGGCAAGCTCCTGCGAGCCCGCGGTAGCCGCGGCTGTGTTCGCGAGAGGTTTCGGAGTCGTTGACCGCGGCCTCCTCCGAACGTTTGAAGGTTCCTCACTACGACGTCGCAGGGTTCCGTCCTCAAAATCAACACGCAGCCCAGTGCCCCGCTGCTCGACATACAACGCACGATCTCCAATGGTCCCGTAAAACCCTTCGCCGACCTTTTCCCAATGGAAGACCTGGCCCGAATTAAGCGTTGCCTGCAAATCGAAATCCGGCGCGTCGATTCTGTCCATAGGTGGATCGAGCAATTACTTGCTCAATGGTTATTCAACATCGCGCGATAGTGCGCGCGATCCACCTTGCGCCTTTCTGAAATTCTGTCACCTAAGAACGCGTGGACGCTCGGCTCGTCATCGATTGCCTCGTTCTTTTCCTCTATTTTTTTATCATCATCGCCATCGGCCTGCGCATGGGCCGGAAAGAAGAGAGCCTGCACGATTTCGCGCTTGGCGGCAGGCGCATTCCGTGGTGGGCAGTCCTCGCCTCCATCATCGCGGCTGAAACAAGCGCCGCGACTTTTTTCGGCGTGCCGGGTGAAGGATTCGCCTTGCGTAAGTACACCTACATTCAGCTCGCCTTTGGGACCATCCTCGCCCGCATTCTCGTTAGTTATATTTTTATAAAGCCGTATTACGACTACAAGGTTTACTCCATCTACGAATATCTGACCGCGCGTTTCGGCGTCGGCACCAAGAACGCCGCTTCAGCGATCTTCCTTTTCACCCGCGTTCTGGCATCGGGCGCGCGTCTGTATGTGGCCGCGATCGCTCTCGCACTTGCTTATGAAATGATCAGTGGCGCGCGACCTAACCAGACGCAGACGCTCTGGATTTATGTCGCTGCCTGTAGCGCGATCGTTGTTTTGACCGCGATTTATACCACGCTTGGCGGGATCAAAGCCGTCGTTTGGACGGATTTCATCCAGGCTTCCATCATGATGGGCAGCGCGCTCGTCGCACTCGGTTTGCTCTACTCTGCCATTCCAGGTGGCTGGCAGGAAATTGTGGATCGCCATGGCGGATTCAGCGTCTCCGATTTCATTACTACCGGCCTGGACCCGGCAAAACATGGTTGGGAAAAATGGAAAGGAATGTTCGAGATTGAGTACACCATTTTCGCTGGGCTGATCGGCTCGACCTTTGTCACCATGGCCACGCATGGGACCGATCAGGACATGGTGCAACGAATGTTGACCGCGGTCGATGTCCGCCGCAGCCGTCGCTCCCTGGTGCTGTCGGGTCTCGCCGATATCCCAATCGTGCTGACGTTTCTTAGCATCGGATTGTTGCTCTGGACTTACTATCAAGTGCATCCCGACCCGAATCTGCCGAAAGCGCCCAGTGAAACGTTTTGCCATTTTGTCCTATATCAAATGCCAGTCGGTCTGCGCGGTTTATTGATCGCCGGAATTTTCGCGACCGCGATGGGATCGCTCAGCACAGCCCTGAACGCTCTCGCCACCAGTTTCACGCGGGATTGGTACGAGACTTACATCAATCCGCAGTCGACGGCGGAACAAAGCCTCCGCGCAGTGCGCCGGGCGACAGTCGCGTTTTCCGCCCTCATGATCGTGGTCGCGTCCATCACTTCCTACCTCGTGATCGTGCGACCTGATCTGCGCATTATTCCGATTGTTCTCGGAATTTTTGGTTACACCTACGGCTCGCTTCTTGGCGTTTTTCTTTGCGGAATTTTCACGAAACAGCGCGGTAATAATACCGGGAATATCGTTGCGATGATCATTGGCTTCGCGGTCGTGGCGGTCGTGAGTGGCTTGCCCAACAACATCGGACGCATCTTCGGAACAAAGTTTTATGAGCAACCGGCTTGGTTGCCGCTGATGGAGTTCCCGTGGTGGATCTGCTGCGGCACCATCGTCACCTTTTTGGTGGCCATTCTATTCCGCAGCGATCGCGAACATCACCCACCGGCTTCGTAAACGCATATCTGTTTGCCATTTATCCGCATAGTCTGCGCGATCTGCGGTTACAATCTGGCTGACATAGCCGCCGCTACAGCTTCCTTTCTCCTGCCAGCTTGATTCCTAGTTCGCGTAACTGGCGCGGATCGACTTCAGCCGGCGATTGCGTCATCAATTCCTGGCCACGATTATTCTTCGGGAATGCCATTACCTCGCGAATGGAGTTTTCCCCGCAGATGAGCATGACGAGGCGATCAAGACCGAGCGCGATCCCGCCGTGCGGTGGCGCGCCCAGACGAAATGCGCGCAGCAGATGTCCGAACTTGGCCTGCTGATCTTCCGCGGTCACTCCCAGGGCCTCGAACATTTTTGCCTGCAACTCCGGCTCGTGAATTCGAATGCTGCCTCCACCGATCTCGACGCCATTCAAGACCACATCATAGGCATCGGCGCGCATCTCACCGAACTTCTTTTGGTCCAGCAGCGAGAGATCCTCCGCTTTCGGTCGGGTAAAGGGATGATGGACGGCGTTCCATTTATTTTCTTCTGCGCTCCATTGCATCAGCGGAAAATCTGTCACCCACAAAAAATCCAGGTCGGTAGAGCCGGCGGTGAGTTTTTGAATTTCCGCCACGCGCAACCGAATCCGGCCAAGCACCTCGCAGGCGATCTCCCATTTCCCGGCGGCGAAGAAAATACAATCGCCTTCCGCGATTTCTAACTTGGAACGGAGTGCGTTCTTCTCCGCTTCAGAGAAAAATTTCACGATCGGCGATTTCCATTCCCCGTTTTCCACTTTGATGAAGGCGAGTCCTTTTGCTCCGAACGTTTTCGCAATCGCGGTTAGTTCATCGACCTGGCCGATGGTAATGCCGGCGAAATTTTTGGCGTTGATCGCCTTGACCACGCCGCCCTCGGCGAGCGCGCCCTGAAAGACCTTGAACTGGCTGCTACGAAAGACGTCGCCGAGATCGACCAGACACATGCCAAAACGGCGATCCGGCTTGTCGCTCCCAAAGGTATCGACAGCTTCGCGGTAAGTCAGCCGCGGAAACGGCATGGGGATTTCGATTCCACGTGCCGACTTAAAAATCGCCGCCAGCATTCCCTCGGTCAGCGTATAAATATCGTTAGGCGTGACGAAAGACGCTTCGATGTCGATTTGGGTAAACTCCGGCTGGCGATCGGCTCGCAAATCTTCATCGCGAAACGCTTTCGCGATCTGAAAATATTTCTCCATCCCGGCGACCATAAGGAGTTGCTTGTATTGCTGTGGTGCCTGCGGCAGGGCGTAGAATTTTCCCGGTAACAATCGGCTGGGAACGAGAAAATCACGCGCACCTTCCGGCGTGCTTTTACTCAGAATCGGCGTCTCGATTTCAAGAAATCCCTGCGAATCCAGATACTGGCGAGTGGCCTGAGTGACGCGGTGCCGGATTTGCAGATTGCGCGATAGCCGTGGCCGGCGCAGATCGAAATAGCGATAGGTCAGCTCGAGATCTTCATTACTCAATTCAGCATCAATCTGAAACGGCAGGCTTTCGGCGCGATTCAAAATCGTCAGCGACTGCGGAAGCACTTCGATGTCACCGGTCGCGAGCTTCGGATTTTCAGTTCCGGGCAGACGGGGCGCGACTTTCCCGCAAACCTGAATGACGTCTTCCGTGCGCAAACTGTGGGATTGTTTTGCCACCTCGGCGTTCTCTTCCGGGCGGAAAACGACCTGAGTTAATCCCTCGCGATCGCGCAGATCGATAAAAATGACGCCGCCATGATCGCGCCGCACCGCGACCCAGCCGGCAAGTTTCACCTCGCGACCGATATCAGTTTTTCGCAGTTCGTTACAGTGGTGGGTCCGGTACATGCGAGCGTGTCATTGTGAGCGAAGGGGAGAATCTCTCAAGTGATTTGGCGTGCGCGCTGCTTAATGACTGGGAGGGGCGGCTTCCAAGCCGCAGACAGTTACAACGCGCCCCCCCAGTCAGGGCGAGGCGCGAAGCGATTCGAGATGCGCAAGCACTCTGTCATGGAGGACGGACTCTTGCTTGCCGCTGGTGAGATCTTTCACTCCCACCTGCGGCCATTCGTCCCCGAAAACGATGGCAAAACGCGCGCCGGTTTGCTCAGCCAATCGGAATTGCCTCGCGATTTTGGCTGTCGCCAGGGAATAGTCGACAGGATAGCCGCCATCCCGTAATTGCTGCATCATCGCCAACGCATTTGCGCGCTGAGCTTCCTTCGCAATCACCACATAAATCTCGACGTCGCGCTCGCTCATTATCGTCTTTTCCATCTGCGCCCGAGCAGTCGCGTTGCCGCGAATCATTTCACCCAGAACGACATCACCGATGGCGAAGCCTAATGCGGGCAATGACACGGCATTGTCACTCAGTTGCGCCACCAGCTGATCATATCGGCCACCGCCGGCGATCGCTCGGAATTTGCCGGCGCGATCAAAAACTTCGAAAACAATTCCAGTGTAATACGCGAGCCCGCGGACGATGCGAACATCGATTTTGGCGAAATCAGCAAGACCCCGCATCCGCAGGTTCATCATAATGTTGTTGAGCTTCACACTTTCGCCGCCTTTCTCGAAAATTTCGAAGACCGGTTTCGCCAATTTGCCCAATCGCTCTTCTGTTTTCTCACGCGGCTCACGTTCCGATTTATCAATCGCCTGCAACATCTCTTCCCAGCGATCAGGCGGGACTTTCTCGAGCTTGAACAGTTCGGTCCAGAACTCGCGGTCGCTAATGCGCACGACAAAATCTTGCGCGGTGAATCCAAACGCGCGCACGACATCAATGGCGAGCGCGATCAACTCAGCGTCAGCTTCTGCCGCTTCTTCGCCAATGATGTCGCAGTTCAGTTGAAAGTGCTCACGCAGCCTGCCGCGCTGCGGTCGCTCGTAGCGGAACACTTGAGGAATTGAGAACCATTTCAGCGGCTTTCGGAACTGACGGTGCTGCTCCGCCACGATGCGCGCCAGCGTCGGAGTCATTTCCGGCCGCAGCGCCACCGCGCGCTCGCCTTTGTCGACAAACTCGTACAATTGCCGGGCGATTTCGTCGCCGGATTTTTTTTTGTAGAGATCGAGCTCTTCCAGCACTGGTCCGTCGAATTCGACGAAGCCATAGCGCCCAGCCACTTCGCGCCATTTTGCAAAAATGTAGTTTCGTTCCGCGAAGGCGGCGGGAAGGAAATCGCGGAATCCGGTCAACGGTTGCATTTTAGCGAAGAAAAATCAGGGGTACGGCGGGCGTAGCGATACGTCCGTCCTGGGATGAATTTACGAACCCTTTTTGCGGTTGAATAATGCCCGCCGGGGGCCAGTCAAAGTTAGTCACGACGGGGATCATCCGTTTAACAAAGCAAAGGACAAACATGAAAGACAACACATTAGCTAAAATCTTCGCGATCAGCGCGGCTGGCGCGATGGCGGTCAGTGCGGCGTTGGCGCAAACCACGACCACGGTGACCGCGGATGCCGGGCCTGTGACAGCCGGGATGACGACGCGAACCGGGTCGTTTGTAACTTATACGCCGGGTGACGAATACTTCACCTTCCGTAGCACTCCGGCCGCGGAGCCAGTGCGGTACTATTACACGAAGGAAACTACCTTTGTCGATCCAACCGGCCAGACGGTGGAAGTGTCGAATATCCGTCCGGATCTGCCTGCGACGGTCTATTACGTTAGCGAGGGGAACCGGATGATCGTGCGCAAGGTCGTGATAAGCAAACCGGCCAGCGCGATAATCGAGAAGAAAGAAACGACGACGACGACCACAACTACGCCATAAGATTGGTTTTGGGGTAATAACGCCCGCTGGTTCGTCCGGCGGGCGTTTTTGTCATGTTGTTGCAGCCTGGCTGGCGGCGTGATGCCGAACTGGCATTCCCGATCCCGCCTACGGAAAGCGCCTCCTCTCAATCTTCATACCCGCGCGGGAATTTTTGGTGCCACTTCCATGCGCTCTCGACGATGGCATCCAGCGTTTGAAATTTTGGCCGCCAGCCGAGCTGGCGTTTGATTTTCTCGGACGACGCGATCAGGCGCGGCGGGTCTCCCGGTCGCCGTGGTTTTTCCACAACTGAAATTGGATCGCCGGTAATTCTGCGGCAAGTTTCGATCACCTCGCGCACACTCGAACCGCCACCAGTGCCGAGGTTATAAAATGCGCTCGCCGGCGTCGCCAGTGCAAGAATGTGCGCAGCCGCCAGATCGATGATGTGAATGTAATCGCGAATGCAGGTGCCGTCGGGTGTCTCGTAATCGGTCCCGAAAATTTCGACGTGTTTTTTTTGTCCCAATGCCACTTTCAGAACATTTGGGATTAAATGCGTTTCGCAGCGGTGATCTTCTCCGAATTTTTCCGACGCGCCGGCGGCGTTGAAGTAACGAAGCGAAACGAAGCGAAGCCCGTGGATGGTGTCGTACCACTTCAGAATTTTCTCGAACGCTAATTTCGATTCGCCGTACGGATTGATGGGATGCTGCGGCGTTTCTTCGTCGATCGGCACGCGCTCGGGCGGCCCGAAGGTGGCGCAGGTGGAGGAAAAAACGAGGCGCTTCACATCCGCTGCGATCATGGCATCGAGCAAATTCAAACCGGCCGCGATGTTGTTGCGAAAATACTTGGAGGGGTTTTCCATCGACTCGCCGACGAGCGCATTAGCAGCGAAATGCATTACCGCATTGGGTCGCAGCCGCGCCAAGGTCGCCGTCGTTATCTCCCGATCGGCCAGGTCGCCCTCGATAAATTCCGCTCGAGGATCCAGGGCGCGACGATGTCCCTCACTCAGGTTATCGAGGATTGCGACCTCGTGGCCTTGATCGAGCAGTTCCTCAGCACAAATGCTGCCGATGTAACCAGCGCCGCCGACAACGAGAATTTTCATCCCGGCGCGATTCTGCCAGTGCTGTCGACGGAATTAAAGTTCGCGATCCGCCAGTTGCGAGGATTTTTTCTTGGTCGCCAGCGCGAGTAACATGCGGCGTGGGGTGCGATGCTTGGCCCGGGGCGCCAGCACTTTGATGCTTTGTTCATCCGAACCCCACTGCAAAATATCGATATCGACGTGACGCACGCCCCAGCGTTTCATTTCCAGTCGTGTCGGCTTGTAAAGGTCAATTGTGTTCGTGCCGACCAAAGCGGTGCCGTAATCATCGATCACATATTCCTCGGCGGTCTCCACAATCTTGAATCGAGTTCCGAGGGGAAAGCGCGACCAGTCGGACGCGGCGCTGCGAACCTCCCGGTGGGAAAGGTATTCGCCAATGGCGTTGCGGCGTCCACCACCGCCACGCTCATGGACGCAGTACGCCGTCGTGCGCACGTTCATGCGGTGCAGCTTCGCAGCGTTGCGCGTCGGCGTTGGTTGGGTTGCGCAACTTGCGAGAAGGGCACCGGCGAGACATGCGAGAGCTAGTCGCAACGATGTCGCTTGTAAAAGGATGCGCCGTGAATACCCATTGAAGCTACTTCTGGCAAGCCATAATTTCCGCCCCTGATCCCATGCGCGCGTTTTCACAATGCCATGCTTATATAGCAGAAAACGTGCTTCTGGATTCGCGCCTGGCCCTTTTCCACGAAGAGGAAAAGTGGCTGGCGGTGGCCGATTTGCACTTCGGTTTCGAGCTCAGTCAGCGGATGGCCGGAAACCTTTTCCCCCTTTGGGGAATGCAGTCGATCGAAACCCGATTATGTGAGTTGCTTCGCGATTATGAGCCGTCGCATGTGATTTTGGTCGGTGATCTCGTCCATGATCGGAGCGGTGCGGGTGAATTCTTTTCTTTAATTACGCGCCTGCGAGACCAATCCGACCTAATTCTTATCGCCGGCAATCACGATGCCGAAATCAAACGGCGGGCGTCAAAGTTTAATCACTTCGATCTCGAGCTGCACGATTCCTTCACCACAGCGCGGTTTGAGTTTCATCACGGTGATTGTGAACGAAAACAAAATGGCCGCATCCAGATCGTCGGACATTTTCATCCCGCCGCCACGCTGCGGGATGGCGCAGGACTGCGACTAAAATTTCCTGCGTTAGTGCAGGAGACAAACTACTGGATCCTGCCGGCGTTTTCGCCATGGGCTGCCGGAACAGACTGGGAAGAACGCGAACGAAGCCGTACCTGGCTCTGCACTCCGCAACGAATTTTGTTACTCAGTCAAGAAGGACAGGATTTACAGGATTGTGCAGGATTACAGAAGACGGGTTGATCTCCTGGATTCAATCCTGTCTAGTCCGCCTCAGGCGCGAGCGCCGCTTAGGTCAGTTGTGCACTGCGGGCATCGCGTTGCCTTGATCGGGATCGACATAGTGCAGGCGGGACAATCTTTTGCCACGGGCGCGGCACCCGGCGATGGACGTTTTAATTTGTTGATCGCTTTCACCACTAGAAAAATGCAGAAGGCGACGATAAGGAAATTGATCAGAACAGTGATGAAATTGCCGTAGGCGAATACTGGCAAGCCGGCTTTTTTCGCCGCATCCAGCGACATCCCCGGTTGGATCTTGTCCGAAAGCGGGATGTAATAATCGGCGAAGTTCAAATTGCCGAGGACTTTGCCTAACGGCGGCATGAGAAGGTCATCCACAATGGACGTGACAATCTTTCCAAACGCGGCGCCAATGATGACGCCTATCGCCAGGTCAATGGCGTTACCTTTGACTGCGAATTCTTTGAATTCTTTCCACATAGACCCTCGAAATAGCTAATTGGTCACGATGTTGACAAGCTTGTTCGGCACGATCACGACCTTGCGAATTCCTTTTCCGGCAATCGCCGCCGCGATTTTGGGCACTCCCAGCGCCACCGTCTGCACGGTTTCCTCACTGGCGTCGGTCGCGATTTTCAAGCGGGCTCGCATTTTTCCGTTTATTTGAACCACGATTTCGACTTCGTTTTCCACCAGCAATGCTTCGTCATAACTCGGCCAGGGCTGCTGCGTGACCTCGGCGGGCTCGACTCGAAATTTCGCGCCCAATTTTTCCCAAAGCTCAGAAGTGAGATGCGGCGCGAAGGGATTGAGCAAGACCAGTAGCACACGCAGCGCTGTCACCGGAATTCTCTCCACATTGGTAAAGCCATTCACAAAAACCATCATCTGGGAAATGGCCGTATTGAACGAAAGCGACTCGATGTCTTCGGTGACTTTCTTGATAGTGGCGTGAACGAGTTTGAGCTGTGATTTATCGGGCGAGATGTCCTGAATCCGCGGCGACAGTTCCCATTCGCCCGCTTGGTTTTCGTCCATCATCAACCGCCAGACTCGCGCTAGAAATCGTGAAACGCCTTCCACGCCGCGCATGCTCCACGGTTTCATTTGCTCGAGCGGACCCATAAACATCTCGTAGCAACGAAACGCGTCTGCGCCGTACTCGTCGATCACTTCGTCCGGGCTCACGATGTTCCCGCGCGACTTCGACATCTTCTGATTATCCTCGCCCAGAATGATTCCCTGATTGACCAGGCGCTGGAACGGTTCCGGTTTCGATAAATGCCCAAGATCGAACAGCACCTTGTGCCAGAAACGCGCATAAAGCAGGTGCAAAACTGCGTGTTCAGTCCCGCCGACGTACAAATCGATGCCGCCAGGTCTCGCAGAGGTTTCAGGTTTCGGATTACGGGTTTCAGTGAAGCTTTCTGAACCCTGAACTTCGAACTCCGAATTCTTTCCGCCCATCCAATACCGTTCCGCCTCTTCGCCGACAAAGCATTGGTCATTCTGCGGATCGCAAAACCTGATGTAGTACCAACACGAGCCCGCCCATTGCGGCATCACGTTGGTTTCGCGCGTCGCCTTATCGGAGTAACGGATCCAATCTTTCGCTTTACCCAGCGGCGGTTCGCGCGGTGCCGGTCGGTTTGTAATCTTCCAACTCTGGCGGGACAACCGGCAGTTCGTTCTCATTCAGCGCGCGATGCCTTCGACACTGCCCGTCCGGCTCGGACTCCCAAACAATCGGGAAGGGCTCGCCCCAATAGCGCTGCCGCGAAAAAAGCCAGTCGCGCAGTTTATAGTTGATCGCGCGCCTGCCGTGGCCGTATTCCTCCAGCCAGGCAGTGATTTTCTTCCTTGCTTCCGCGCTCGTTAGGCCGTTGATGATTGGCGAATTGATTGCGATGCCGTCGCCGGTGAATCCAACCGCCGGTTCATTTCCTGTTGGCTGAACAACAAGCGCAAGCGGCAAATCGAATTTTCTCGCGAATTCCAGATCGCGCTCGTCGTGCGCCGGCACACCTCCGATCGCGCCGGTTCCGTAACCGAGCAGCACATAATCAGCGATCCAGATCGGAATCTTTTGCTTATTGGCCGGATTGATCGCGTAGGCACCGGTGAAGACGCCGGTCTTATCCTTCGACAGATCGGCGCGTTCGAGATCGCTTTTGCGTGAAGTCCGTTCGCGATACTCGCGTACCGCGGGCCACTGCTCCTCGGTGACAATTAAATCGACAAGCGAATGTTCCGGCGCGAGCACCAGGAACGTCCCGCCGTAGAGCGTGTCGGGGCGCGTGGTGAAAACGCGAATGTGCGCGTCGTGATTGTCGATCTGGAAATCGATCTCCGCGCCTTCGCTGCGACCAATCCAATTTCGTTGGAGCAACTTGATTCCTTCGGGCCAATCGAGTCCCTCTAGTTCATTGATCAATCGCTCGGCATACGCAGTGATGCGCAGCATCCATTGCCGCATCGGCCGCCGAACAACCGGATGCCCGCCAATTTCGCTTTTGCCATCGATCACTTCTTCGTTCGCAAGCACGGTGCCGAGTTCTGGGCACCAGTTCACCGGAACTTCGGCGACATACGCGAGGCGGACCGAATCAGGATCGGCGCCTCGATAAGTCGAGATCGGTTCCGCCTTGTTCGTGTCCGAATTGAACCAGGAATTGTAAATCTGGAGGAAAATCCATTGCGTCCATTTGTAATAGCGCGGCTCCGTCGTGTTCACTTCCCGCTGCCAGTCGTAGGAAAAACCGATCCGTTTCAGTTGTGATTTGAATTTGGCAACGTTCTCGCGCGTGGTGATTGCCGGATGCTGGCCGGTCTTGATAGCGTACTGTTCCGCTGGCAACCCGAACGCGTCCCAGCCCATGGGGTGCAGCACGTTGAAGCCGCGCATCCGTTTGTAGCGCGCAATGATGTCAGTAGCGGTGTAACCTTCGGGATGTCCGACATGAAGACCAGCGCCGCTCGGATACGGAAACATGTCGAGGACGTAGAATTTCGGCTTTGTCGGATCAAAGCCCGTCTCGCCGGGGTTGGGCACGTGAAAGAGCTGCCGCTCATCCCAAAAGCGCTGCCATTTGGATTCAAACCGGTCGAACGGGTAGGGTTTGCGGCGCTGGCCCATGCGAGGTGAAATTATTGTCATCCCGAGCGAAGTCGAGAGATCCCGTTGCGAAACCTTTAAGATAACTTCATCGGGATCCCTCGACTTCGCTCGGGATGACGATGTAATCGATCGGGATGGATTTACTTCTTGCCACGCGCAATCAGCACAAGACCGGGGAATTTGCGCGATTGCTCGGTCGAAATTTTACCGTACGGGATCTGACGTCGAAATCCGACGTCCCTGCGATTGTCGAATCAGGCGCTACCTTTGAAGAAAACGCGGCGCTAAAAGCGGTCACGATATCGAAGATTTTTCCGAACGAAATTGTGGTTGCGGACGATTCCGGGCTCGAAGTGGAGGCGCTCGGCGGCGCGCCGGGGATTTTTTCGGCGCGTTACGCTGGAGAAAACGCGAATGATCGTCGCAATGTCGAAAAACTTTTGCGCGAATTACAGGATGCGCAGGATCGATCAGCCCGATTCTATTGTGTCATTGCCCTGGCCAAGAACGGCCAGCTGATGATAACCGTGGCGGGCGAAGTGGCCGGCAAAATTACGAAGTCTCCGCGTGGCAAAAACGGCTTTGGTTACGATCCGATTTTCGTGCCGAACGGGTTTAGTGAAACATTCGCCGAGTTAACGTCGGAGACGAAAAACAAGATCAGTCATCGCGCCCAAGCCACAGCCGCGCTGGTGCGGCATTTTAATACTGCGCTCCGGTCAGGAGAAATGTAATCGGGATCCGAACTCGAGATGGTGAACCCGGTTTGAAACGCCAGCGGCGGAAGGCGGAAACGGTGGAATTATCCAAAATCGGATTTCCGATGCTTTGCTCCATTGTCACATCGGCGGCGAAGCCCGTGCTGGGATCCACGCTAATGATGGCGATGCCGCTTCCAGTCAGGTGGCGGCTGCGCGCTTGGTACGGATAATCGGGTCGCGGAGCACTCATAGCCCAGGCGTTTGCATTTCCCACCGTGAGCAGACGTGTCTGTCCTGCTGCTCGAATGGGCGCGGGAATCCGGTGTGGTTTCAGCGCACGTTCAATATCGTGAGCCTCGATGAACTCGACCGTTGGCGGCGGCGGTGGCGGCGAGAAGATGCTGGGATCGGGGGTACCGGCGGATCGCCGGCAGGTTCGAATGCCGATAGGATCGGAATAATCCGCAACTGCCGGTTCCGTTGCGGGTGATTCCCGGTGAAACGCGATCGCGACTGCCGATAGATGAATCAGCACTGCAGTGCCGAGCGCGGCGGCAATCGGCCATTTCGAAGGTCGATGGTAAATGAGTGCCTGATTTGTCATCTCACCTCTTTGTGAGATCAGACACGCGATCGGCAGAGATCTTAGGAGGAAAACGCCGCTACGGCATGATCAGAGGACACCACCGGCAAGATGCCGATGCCACTACATGGCGTGCTTAACGATTTGTCGGCGGCGCAGCGCGGATTTGGTAGCCAACCTTTGTAATCTGAGCAAGGCGCACCTTGTCCAATAGCGCAATGACGTCGCCGTGAACCGACATCATTTCGGCGCTGATCGATACCTTGATGTTTGGATTGGCGGCATGCAGCTGATAAAGGCGCGGCAAGACCTGATCGTCCTGGACAAATTGGCCATCGAAGAAGACTGCGTTCCCCGGCGAGACGCGGATCGCGACATAATCTTTGGTGACGGTAGTGGGTGGTGCGCCTTGCGCGGGCAAGTTCACCTTAATCCCTTTCATATGGGTCTGGCTCAGGCTCACCATCATGAAACTGGCAAGGAGAAAGAACATGATGTCGATGAGTGGGATGATCTCGATTCGGGCCCGCTTTTTTGGAATAGGTGAAGCGACGCGCATAACTTGATTAGCTAATAAGAGGCGCCCGTCATGGTGAAGGTGATCGGAATCCGCACTTTGGGCGCACAGGCACCGGGCTTGAAACGCCATCGACGAAAGGCGCTCAGGGCAGAATTGTCCAAGATGGGGCTGCCTATGCTTTGCGCCATGGAGGCATCCGTAACCGACCCACTCGAAACATCAACGCTCAATAAAGCGACGCCGCTGCCTGTGATTTTGCGGCTGCGCGCTTCGTAAGGATAGTCCGGTTTAGGAGCGCTTATTGCAACGGCCTTGGCGCCGGACGCACTCATCATCCCAGGCGGCTTGGGCGGCCCGGTCACTTGAGGAGCTTTTATCGGCTGAGCTTTTTGCTGAATTTTCTTTTGCGGCGGCGGTGTTTGTTCTTCGTGGAATTCGGGTTGGATCTCCGGTGGCGGCGGTACTTCAGGAATCGGAATATCTTCCGGTGGAGGAGTCGGCTCGTCCGCCGGGGGTTGATCTAGCGTCGCCTCGATCGTTGCCGTTGGAATATCGGAAGTGTCAATCGGGGGCGGCTCTTTGTGGAACGCGAGCGCCACTGCGATGCCGTGGACAAGAAGAGCGCCGCCAAAAGCGGAAAGCACCTGCCACTTCGGAGCCGGCTTAAATAAAAGTGGGCCTGATCATGATAATTAGGGACCAGTACCTACCGCCCGGTACTCCGACCGCAGCCTGGCTTTTAATTTCAAAGGCAATTTTATAGAAACCCGTCGAGCGCAGAATATCGAGAACCCGGATGATATTGCCGTGCACGGTGTCACGATCCCCGCGCAAAAATACCTTCGCGTCCGGGTTTTCCGAGTGCACTCTTCCCAATATCGCCGTCAGCTCGTCGTAACTGACCGGCTTCTTGTCGAAGTAAGGATTGCCGGCAGAATCGACCGAGATGCTAATGTAATCGCGTTTGGATTGCGTCTCGCCCGAGGCGCCGGTGGGCAGGTTCACCTTAATCCCTTTCATGTGCACCTGGCTTAAGCTCACCATCATGAAGCTCGCGAGCAGAAAGAACATGATGTCGATCAAAGGAATGATCTCGATGCGCGCTTTTTTGTGCGGGATGGGTGAGCTGACGCGCATTGGAAATTCCTAGATTGACGACCTGGTGGCCGAGGATGGGGTATCCGTCCCTATCGCCACGCCTGCGCTCGCTTTACTTTGGGCCTCGAGCATAACTTCCAAATTCGTCGCCGCAGTCTGCAATTCGAACTCCAAGTTAGACACGCGGGAAGTGAAAAAGTTAAACGGAATCAGTGCGAAGATGGCGATACCAAGGCCGCAGGCCGTAGCGATCAGCGCCTCGGCGATACCACCGGTGACCGCTTGGACGGCCAGTTCTTCATTGCCCAGGAAGCTAAATGACCGAATGAGGCCGGTGATTGTGCCCAACAATCCGAGGAGAGGCGCCAACGTGACCAACGTGTCCATGACCACGAGGAAGCGTCCGGCGCGCTTGATCTCGATACCAGCGGCAACCTGCAAGGCGCCCTGCAGTGAGGCATGCTGGTGATTCAATCCATTCCACATCATTCGCAAAACCGGGTCGCGTGAACCGCGCGACAAGCGGGAGGCCTCCGTCACGTCTCCGGTCTCGATGGCGGTAAAAACTTTCTCGATCCGTTTTGGATCGCGGCGCATCCAGCGGCCCCCCCACCAGAAAACGCGCTCGAGCACGACGGCGACGCCAATAACCGATACAATCAGGATCGGCCACATGATGGGGCCGCCCTTGCGGAAGTTATCGATGAGGAAATTTGTCCAGCCTGCTTTTTCTGGCGCAGGGGTCGCCGCGGCCGAAGGCGATGGCGAAGCCGCGCTCAAAGTCGCCGAGACAGCCGGGCTGGGCATTGCGCCGGGTGCCCCGGGAACGCCCGGAGACATGCCGGGAGCACCGACAGCAGGCGACGGCATGGCGCCGGGAGCAGCGGGCGAAGTGACCGCACCGGGTACGCCAGGTGACGTTACTGCGCCGGGAATACCCGGTGATGCCGCCATGCCGGGTGGTGGCGGAACGACGGGCTGCGCCGGCGTTGTTCCCGCGGCTCGGTGGCGGTGGTGGCGGTGGATTTTGAGCAGCCGCATGAAACGTGATAGCAGCGATAGCGGCGACGACAGTAACAGTCAGGATTGTTTTCATAAGTTTAGTGATTGAGACCGGCCTCAAAATAAAGGGTCCTATTTATCCCAAAATGAGTTGCTAGGAGTCCAGCAAAACTTTTCATAAGTCGTTGGGACGCAAAATTACTATCGAATTATCTAGGCGCGGGGGATGTAGTGCAAGCGCGCTTTCTTTTTTATTTTCCGCTGGTTAGGCCGCATTTCGCACTCGATTCCGCAACGGAGGCCAGTCGCCGACCCGTGCCTCCAATTCGTCGCCGGCCCGAATCGGACCGACTCCTGATGGCGTGCCGGTTAGAATAACATCCCCAGGCAGCAACGTTAAATTTTGGCTGGCAAAGGCGACAACCTCAGCCGCCGAGTAAATCATCTGGCTGGTGCGTGCGCGCTGTTTCACTTCGCCATTTTGCCGGAGCGTGATTTCAAGATCCCTGACATCAACGTCAGAATAAACAAACGGCCCGATCGGCGTGTAAGTGTCAAACGATTTGCAGCGACCGAATTGTTTTTCCGATTTCTGCAAATCACGATCGCTGATGTCTTCACCGATGGCGTAACCGAAAATGAAATCGTGCGCGGAATCAACGCTCACATTTTTCGCGGGCGCGCCGATGACGATGGCAAGCTCGACTTCGAAATCAGTCTGATGTTCGGGGAACGCGATCGCGATCTCTCCTTCGTGCGCGAGCAGGGAAGTGGGAGCCTTGAACCAAATCAACGGCGTCCCAAGCGGTGTCCGCTTCATTTCGGCAATGTGATCTGCGTAGTTGAGCCCGACCGCGATTAATTTCGACGGCGCGACGGGAACAGCGATTTCAAGATCGTGCCGGTTGAGATTTTCGCCGCTCGGCTCGAGTCCGAGCCAAAACGGCTGTTTCAGCACGTGCACTTTTTCGCCCTGCACTTCGCCGTAAACCTGTGTGCCGTCCGTTTTCCAAAACGCCCCGAACGTTCGCATGCCGCGACGTTACAGGTAGGGGCGATTGAGCTCAATCGCCCGCGAACGCCAATCCGGCTCGGATCGGTTCGGGTGAACCGCCCTACCTCTCGGTGGACGCGTGTTTCGGTACAATCCCGACAAAATCGCGTACCGCTTTTTCTTCCGGGATCGAAAACGGCGTTCCGCCGTTTCTTCGAAACCAAAACGCACTCGATGATCCCCCGTCGAGATTCAACGCCCGCCAGATCTTGAAATCGGGAAGTGCGGCGAGAGCGCTGGCCAATTCCGCTAGCGAAAGGTCGTTCGAAACTCCGAGTGTCGCAGCGCCGGTTCGCGTGACCGCAACAAAAGTCCTGCGGGCGCGGCGCGATTGATCAAGACCGCGGACCGGCATTCCGCCGTCGATCAGAAACGGTCCGCACTCGATCGCGGCATCGCATTTTTTCTTCTGCGAAAATTCACCGAGTCGGACGATTTCAATCCCGCGGGAAGAGGCGCAGAGCACACCGGTGAGCAAACGCGCACGAATGAGGGGCGAACGCGTTGCGCCATCAATGACTCTCAAACCGAGCGGTCTGAACTGGGTGTCGAAATATCCGCCGTTTACCCCGGCCATGAAATTCTCGCGCCTCATCACATCAGCGAGATTTTCGGATCCGCCGGGATTATCGATCACGCGCAACGTCGCGGAATTGGTGGGAAAAAACGCGAGATCGATTGTCGCGCTCTCCGCGGAATTTTGTAGAACGATGTGCCGATGCTGAACGCCCGCTACCGGAGAAGTTTCTCGATCAAGCGACGCGACCTGCCAGTCGGCCGAAGCAATCTGAGCAAAGATGAAGGAGGCGAGAACAAGCGCGCCCGAGATCACGCGGCGTTGCCGTATCGTTACGATGTTCGCTGGGGAGAGCACGCGCCCCGCAGATTCAGCGCCCACGGCGAGAAATTCTTCTAACTCTTGGCGCCGTATTTCTCAAGTAACGCCTTGAATCCTGGATCGTTTCGCAGCGGGTCCCAAGCCGGGCTGAGTTTAAGAATCGGCACGGTAATGCCGCTGGGCCGGCTCAACAAACCATCCAGGAGCTCGATCGCCCGGCCGTTTTCACCCACGATGCCGCAAACTTCGGCCACGCCAGCGGTGATTTCCGGGCCGCCAAAAGCGTCCTTGCTCTCCGGAAGTATTTCCGTGGCGTGCTGGGCTTCAGTAAGAGCAGCATCTTTTTCTCCGAGGTAACCGAGAACTTTCGCGAGTTGGATGCGCAGGTCCGGCGAATCGGGGCTTTGTTTCAGTTGCGCTTCGAGAAGGTCCTTTGCTTTCAGGAGGGCGGTCCGCGCGCCGGCTTCGTCGTTTAGGGCCTTTCGCGCAAACCCGACTAGATAATACTTGCCGCATAAAGCCGTGGGAATCCCCGTGAGCAGATTGTCCGACACCTTTTCTGCTTCGCGTAACCCTTCCTCGTATTTCCGCTCCAAAATAAATACATCGGCGCGTGCTCCGGCGATCCGGAGTTTGGTCTCATCATTCATTGGGATCGATTTCGTTGCTTCAAAGGCCTGTTCCGACACGCTGAAATCGCCTTTTTCAGCAACAGCTAGCTTTGCCTTGGTCTCCCACAGTCCAATCCCCTCCGGATTTACCTTCAGACCGCGTTCGATCGCTTTGTTAGCGGCATCGAAATTTCGGAGCATCTGGTAATTGAAAGCGAGATTCTGAAATACAAAGCCGTCTTTCGGATTGAGAATGGCTGCTTTCTCCAGACTGGCGGTGGATTCCTGCCATTTTCCCATACGACGTTGGATTGCGCCGATCGCGAGATAAACTTCGGCCTCGTTGGGCAACTCGCGCTGTGCGATTTCGAATTCCTTTAGCGCCGCCTCGAAATCATTGTCGCCATAATAAAGGGAAAATCCCATTGCCAGGTGAGCCTCCGGCAGATCAGGCTGCAGCTGCAAGGCCTGCTGTGCGAGAGCGCGCGCTTTTTCGCGGCGCTCGGTCGTTCGCTCGAAAGTGTGGACGATCCAGCTTTCCAACTGCGAGTAGCGCGCGATCGCGAGAGCAAATGTGGGATCGAGCTGAATCGCCCTCGCGTAAAGTTGCTCGCTCTGTTTGAGTTTCTCCCAGTCCTCCACCGCGTCTTGAAGATTGTGCGCCTGGACAAAAGCGAGATAGGCCTCGCCGTTTTCCGTAGGCTTGCGTTCAATTCGCGACTTTTCCGCGGGCGAAAGTTTGGCCTGGAGCGCGTCGCTGATTTTTTGCGCGAGATCGGTTTGGATGGCAAACACATCGGTCACATCGCGGTCGTAATCGCTGGCCCAAAGATGCTCGTCGTTGGTGGCGTCGATCAGCTGCACATTCAGACGTACCCGATTGCCGGAGCGGCGGACGCTGCCCTCTAGAATCGTGGAAACGCCCAGGGCTTTGCCGATTTCACGCACATTGGGCGCTTTGCCCTTGTATTGCATGACCGACGTTCGCGAAATCACCTTTAAATCGCTGATCTTGGAAAGGTTGGTAAGAATGTCGTCCTGAATCCCGTCGGCGAAATACGCGTTCTCCTTGTCATCACTCAAGTTGTCGAAAGGCAGAACCGCGATGGATTTATCCACCTTGCGCGCAACTGCCCGTGGCAGAACCAGGAAGCCTACCGCCGTCGAAATCGCTATCCCGGCAATTCCGAGCCAGATCACATTACGTCGACGCCGTGCCGGCACCCTGGCCGGCTGTGCCGTTGAAGTACGCTCGATCCCGCTCGGCGTAATGTCGAAAATCCAAGCCAAGACCAGGGCGATCGGAAAACCAATTAACAATAGCAGGATGACGACGCGAATCCTCGAGTTTGGAATATCAAACACCGGAAACACCTGAGCAATGCCCTGCGCCAGCGCCCAACTTGCAACGATGTAGGCAATGGCGACGCGGTAAACCTTGCGCCGCTTCAATTCCTCGAAAAAGCCGCTCATAAAAACGCGTTCGTCCATCGCGTCGCCAGTTCTCCCCGCTTCACCGATAGACAACTGCGCCCGCGACGCGTTGAAACTAAACGATTTCGGCGCTGACCGCGAGAGCGTCAAACCGACGAGATGGAAGACAAACAGGAGTAACAGGAAGTACAGGATGATGAGACCCGAAGGACGCGCTTTAACACCAGTCGGGCTCGGACCGCGCCCGCGTTCCTTTAATCCTGTCTAAGTTACCACGAGTAATGCACCGTATAGCGAACAGTCTTTTCTTCGTCCGCTTTCACCGGAACACGAAACTCCATCGTCTGCGCGTTCGTTTTTGTGAACGGGTCCGATTTTTCTGTGATCTCCCAGTTGGTCCAGCGAAAGAGATGCTCGACCACACGAATTTCCACCGGCTCCTTCTTGTGATTGCGTAGCTTGATTTCAAAACTCTCGTCCAGCCAGTGATTGGATGAATCCACCTTCACGTTCGTTCGCTGCCGTTCGCCCACCAGATCGAAAGCATTGCCGGTAAAAACGCGCAGCGTTTCGTCTTTCGGCGTGTGATCGATCAAATTCTCGCCGGTAAATTCAAGCTGCTTGTCCTCATCCTGCTTGTAAAAACGGACGCGCCCTTTCGGTAACGGCATGCCGAGATGATTCGCTTCAGAATTTTTGAACTCACGCATGACCGCGACCTTCGTGTCCATCTCGGTCCCCAAGTCCTGATTGTTGCGGATGTTTTCCATCCGATAACCGCGCCATTGGTTCCAGTCGATCTTCAATCCGTCGTAAACGTAAATGCGTTCTGATTTCACCCCGCTGGCGCGAATGAATTCCACCTGTTTGGTTTCCCGATCCCGCAGGGTTGTCGGGCGCGACAGATTGTAGAGATGATAATCCTCGAACGCTTTTTCAGTTACCGGCGCTGCCATTCTGCCGCTCACCGCCAGCTCGTCACTTCGTGCTAACGCAAATCTTTCGGCCTCCTGGATCTTGCTGACATCGCCTGCCATCAACTTGATTTTCGCATTTTCAAAAGTCTTGCCACTTTGGTTGTCCATCGTAACCCAGCCGACGAAATCGAGCAGATCGCTTTTTTCCGGCGCAACGATGTTGTAATTGGCTTCCCAGCTCATTCCGCCGGTGACATAAGCAAGCTCGGCATCGAGCTTGCCCGCCTTATCAGCTTGCAATTGCCATTCGATGGTCGGTTTTAAAATGGTGTCGTCGCTGAGCGGCGGGAAAAGCGGCTGACCCGGAAGCGTAAAGCGCAGTTTGCCATCCACCTCGATGATCGGCTGCGACATTCCGCCGCTTTGATAAGCCATCGCCGATTGGGCCATGGCGTAGCTTTGACCGTAACGCTGCATTGCTTCCTGGCTATGCCGCACATACCCGCTGCGCACGACCTTCCCCTGCACAATCGTGTTCGGCTTGTTTGGTTCGATCACGAGAAAATCAATGGTCTTGCCTTCCGAAAGCGAGAGCAACAGCTCCTGCGAAACGGGATCGTTCCGATAATTCTGCTCAAGAATTTGCAGATTCGTTTTGCCGCTCGGATCCCGCAAAATCACCGAACCCGGCTCGAGGTGTGCCGTCGTCTCGGTGAAGCGCACATTGTTCACACCTTGTTTCAGATCGATTGGAACCGTGTCGCGGACCACCGCGAAGTTTTGGTTGTAAATCGTGAGCGCCGGTTGGCTGGCAAGAAGCGAAGGTACGATGGCAGAAAGCGCGATCGTTGTAGCCACGGTCGCCGACCGCGGCAGCTGCAGAAGCAGTGTGGTAATTCTTTTCATATCGCGGAGTTAAACACTCGAAGTGCGAAAAACCGAAGATGAATTTTTGTAGCGCCAGTGTCTAGTGCCAGCCCGGTCGAAGACTCGCCGTGGCGAGTTCGGACTGTGTTTGGTTCCGGTAGCGACAAGCTGGAAGCATGTCGGCCAAGGCAGGCTGGAAGCCTAACTTCCAGAATGGCACCGGCAGGCTGCCGCTCTTACTTCATCCCGGTCGCGAACACCGTCTGAAAATGCGGACTCTGCTTTTCGCGGGAAACCACGCGCACATCAATATTCTTGAACCCCACGTTCTCCAGAAACTGATGCAATTGCACTTCGCTGAACCCGAGCCAGTGATCGGCGTACAATTCCCGCGCTCGCTCAAAGGAATGGCTCAACAAATCCAGGATCACGATGCGCCCGTTCTTTCGCAGACTGGAGTAGGCGCTCTTGATTGCGCGTTCCGGCTTCGGCGCATGATGCAACGCCTGACTGAAAATCGCGAGATCGACGCTATTCTTTGCAATCGGTGGCTCCTGCATGTCGCCAAGGCGATATTCGATGTTGCGAAAGCCGTGCTTTTTCGCCAGCTCCGACGCGAACTCGACCATTTTCGGCGAGTTATCGACCGCAATCACTTTGCGTGCGTTTTTGGCAAGTAACTGCGCCAGGGTCCCTTCGCCTGCACCTAAATCGGCGACGGTTAACGGCGGTAACAACGTGATCAGAACGTGGGCCAGCGCTTCCCAGGATCGGCCCGGGACATAACTGCGGCCAAATTTTCCGGCTAGCTCATCGAAATATTCTCGCGCTTTGTCCTGCCGCTTGCGCAGCGCGAGCTTGAGCGCCGTGCGGTCGCGTGCAGTTTCCGGGATCTCACGAGCCACGGTTTGTACCAGCTCCTGCACCCGGGCGCGCGCACCGTTCCTTGAAGGATTTTGTAAACCGTAATACACGTTCTTGCCCGCGCGCCGATCGACCACCGCCCCGGCCCGTTTCAGTTGGGCGAGATGGCTGGAAATACGGGACTGTCCCATTCCGAGAATTTCCTGGAGCTCGGCCACGGAAAGCTCTTCCTGCTCGAGAAGGAGGAGCAGTCGCAGGCGCGTCGGATCGGCAATCAGACGGAGGAAATTAATCGTTGACGCCATCGTAAAAGGATACGATATATCTACATATCATGATTGGTCAATATGTCGCTTTGCGACGTTAAAGCGTTAAAAAGTTACATCGTAAAAAACGGCTGCAGGATCGCGCGTTCCACCAATCCGATTTAGCGTTTTAACTCTTTTAACGAATCAGCTTTATCACCATGCCTCGCCATATCTTCTCTTCCGAGTCCGTCACCGAAGGCCATCCCGATAAGGTCTGCGATACCATCAGCGATTACGTCCTCGATGCCTGTCTGGAGCAGGACCCGAAGAGCCGCGTCGCATGCGAGACTTTGGCGAAAGGCAATCTCATCGTTCTCGCAGGTGAGATCACGAGCAACGCGCGCTTCGATTTTATCGCTCTCGCGCGCAAAGCGGTGCGCGACATCGGCTACACCAACCAGGATTGCTGTTTTCACGCTGATACCTGCCAGGTGCTTTGCGCAATGAGTGAGCAATCGCGCGATATCAAACAAGGCGTTGACGAAACCGCGGCGGAAGACAAGGCCACGGCCGAACAGGGCGCTGGCGATCAGGGACTGATGTTCGGTTATGCCTGCAACGAAACGGCGGAGCTTATGCCCGCGCCGATTTCCTTCGCCCACAAGCTCGGGCGCGAGCTCTCGCGAATGCGTAAGGCCGGCGAAATCCCATGGCTGCGTCCCGATGCGAAGACACAGGTATCGATTGAATACGATGGCTTTGTTCCGAAACGTGCGACGACTGTGGTCGTGTCATCGCAGCATTCCGCTGACGTGAAGCAAAAGGAGGTGCGCGAAACACTGACCGAACTGTTGATCAAAAGGATCATGCCTGCTGAGTGGCTCGACGAGAAAACGCACTTCTTAATTAATCCAACTGGCCGATTCGTCATCGGCGGACCCGAAGGCGACGCTGGTCTGACGGGCCGCAAGATTATCGTCGATAGTTACGGCGGAATGGGACGCCACGGCGGAGGCGCGTTCTCCGGTAAAGATCCAAGTAAAGTGGATCGCTCTGCTGCTTACATGGGCCGTTACGTCGCGAAGAATGTGGTCGCGTCTGGACTGGCCGACCGTTGCGAAGTGCAATTCGCCTACGCCATCGGTCATCCCGATCCGGTTAGCGTGAGCGTGAACAGTTTTCGCACCGGCAAGGTCAGCGATGAAAAACTCACCGATGCCGTCTGCGAGGTTTTCAGCTTCAAACCCGCTGACATCATCAAACAGCTCAATCTACTTCGCCCCATTTACAAAAAGACAACCAACTACGGCCACTTCGGTCGTGTCGATGATCTCGACGCTTTGACATGGGAACGGACGGATAAAGCGGACGCATTGAAGAAGGCAGTGCAACAAAGTTTATGAGCATCACAACAACCGAACCAAAGACAAAACAGGATTACAAAATCCGCGACATCGCTCTGGCGGATTGGGGACACAAGGAAATTTCCATCGCGGAAAAGGAAATGCCGGGATTAATGGCGATCCGCGAGAAGTATGCGAAATCCAAACCGCTCGCTGGCGTGCGCATCACGGGATCGCTGCACATGACGATCCAGACGGCAGTGTTGATTGAAACGCTGACTGATCTCGGCGCGAGCGTGCGTTGGGCGAGTTGCAATATTTTTTCCACGCAAGATCACGCTGCGGCTGCGGTCGCGAGGGAGGGCATCTCAGTTTTCGCGTGGAAGGGCGAAAGCTTGGAAGAATACTGGTGGTGCACTTATCAGGCGATCTCGCACCCGGGCGGGAAAGGACCGCAGCTGATAGTCGATGACGGCGGCGACGCAACGCTGCTCATCCACAAAGGATATGAGCTTGAAGAAGGGAGCGATTGGGCGAAATCAAAATCGGCAAACAAAGAAGAGCAGGTCATTAAGGATCTGCTGCTCGAAATTCAGCGCGCGAATCCGTATCGCTGGCATGAGCTGGTGAAAGATTGGCGCGGCGTTTCCGAGGAAACAACCACCGGGGTCCATCGCCTATATAAGATGCATCAGGAAAACCGGCTCCTTGTGCCTGCAATCAACGTCAATGATTCGGTCACCAAATCGAAGTTCGACAATCTCTATGGCTGCCGGCATTCCCTGGTTGATGGATTAAACCGCGCGCTCGATGTCATGATCGCCGGCAAGGTCGCAGTCGTCTGCGGTTACGGCGATGTCGGTAAGGGTTGTGCGCAATCGCTGCGTGGTCAGGGCGCGCGCGTCATCATCACTGAAATCGATCCGATCAATGCTCTCCAGGCAGCGATGGAAGGTTATGAAGTTACTACGATTGAACAAACACTTGGTCGCGGCGATATCTACATCGCCGCCACTGGCAATGTTGATGTCATCAGGTTCGAACACATTGAGCGGATGAAAGACCAGGCCATTGTCGCGAACATCGGCCACTTCGATAACGAAGTTCAGGTGGATGCCTTGAACTCGGCCAAGGGCGTCAAGCGCACCAACATCAAGCCACAGGTAGACAAATATACTTTCCCGGATGGTCACGAGATTTTCCTGCTCGCCGAAGGTCGCCTGGTAAATCTCGGCTGCGCCACAGGTCACCCGAGTTTCGTGATGTCGAATTCGTTTTCCAATCAAGTGTTGGCCCAACTCGACCTTTGGAAGAATCGCGATACCTACAAAGCAGGGGTTTATGTTCTAAGTAAGAAACTTGACGAAGAAGTAGCGCGACTCCATCTCGAAAAGATTGGTGTCAAGCTAACGAAATTAAGCCAAACACAGGCTGACTATCTCGGCGTCCCGGTCGACGGCCCCTACAAGTCGGAGCACTACCGCTACTAAACTCGCATTCGGAAGGTGGATCGATCCGCTCTGCCAATGCGAGTCCGGTTCGCACCGATGCTAAATCATCTGCGAAAATCTGTGTAATCTGCAAATTACCAATTCGGGATCTTCCCGCTATTTCAAAACGCTGGCGTCATGACAGACCAGCGCATCGGCTACAGTCGGCGCTTCACCTTTGAGCCACTGCTGCAGCCAGGTGCCAATCCGATGGCCGAAGGCGCGCGGCCGCTCCTCCAAAAATCGTTCCGCCAGATCGACCCCGCGATCTTGTAATTCGACTTCGCCGGCTTCGATCACCGCTACCAGTTCGCGCGTTTCCTGCCCGGGCGTTTGCCCATCATCGCGCCGCAATCGTTCCCCCAAAAAATAGAGGTCGTGCGAACGGCCGAAGACTTCACCCACCGAATCCAGACCATCGATCAACGCGCCGATCACAACCGGATTAATTGGGCGCAAGATTCGCAGTTGATACAGCAGCCGTTTCGCCTCACTCCGAAATTCATGAAAATTTTCCGGTATCGGTTTCGCTTTGGCACAGGCGAGCGCATCACGCGCAGACTTGTAAGCGCGTTGCACGACGCGGCGAATCATTTTGCAATCGAGATTTTCGATTGGCCAGGCGTCGATTTCCTCCCGCAACTTTTCCAATTCCGGCGCCGCCTGTTTTTGCCAGTCGGCAAATGCCGCCATGAAGTGCTCCAGTTCGGCCAGGAGCAGCTCCTCCGTTTTGCGGAAGGTCTGATGCGAATTACGACGCGTGATCTCCTGCAATTGCCGCACTGTTTGCAAGCGGACTTCGGCATCGCGCACGTCAGAAATCAACCGGGCGATATCACGAAACCGGTGGTCCTGCTCTTTGAAGCGGGCGCGACCGAGTTCGGCCGAAACTATCTGCAAGGCCGCCCGCGCTTTTTTCAAATGCTTCCGCGTCTCATGCACCGGCGTGTCGTTCGCCTCCCGCTCGCCGCGCACAATTTCCAGCGCGGCCTCCACTTGTTTCGCGCAAATCCGCCGCAGGTTCGCGTCCAAAGCCTGATTACGTCGAAGTTGATAACTCATCGCTTCATTCCCGCGCCAGCCGCACGTTGCTGTAACGCGATTTCCCGCTCACCTCCGCCGCGAACCAGTCCGGCGGCTGAAAGCGCCTGCATTCCGTCTCGTCACGGAACTCCACTTCTGCGACGACCAGTCCCTCGTTACGGCCACGATAAACATCGATCTCAATCGTATGTTTTCCAAATGGAATGTCGTAGCGGGTTTTGGTTAAACGACAGCCCGCCGTCGCCGGCCACAGTTCCTCGAATTGATCGCGCGTGAGATCGATTTCGATTTCCTGTCGCGATATCCCGCGGCCGCGTTTGATCGTCAGCGAATGATGCCGGCCGGATTTGCGCAAGCGAATCTGCGTGCCATCGCTTTTCGCCGCCAGATAACCTTGCTCGATCGCGCGATTGTGGTAATGCCGCAGATTTGGTGGCAAACGCTTCACCAAAAATTTGCGTTCGATCTCGCGGGAAACTTTGCCGTTGTTGGAAAATCCAGCCCTCACCGTCTTTTACTTTGTTCATCGGCTTCGCGGCTGGCAAGTCACGAATGAGAGCGAGCCCAATTGTCCGTCATCCCGAGTGGCAGTCGAGTGACCCCGCGGACGTTACCTTTAAGCTTTCGCCGCGTGATTCCTCGCATTCGCTCGGGATGACAGAGTTGGATGGGATGACAAGATGCGTTCTTCAACCGAAACTCGCGCGTTGAAACTCCGGTTCAGAAAATTCCTTTGCCTTGCCATCGCAGCATTGCCGAGCGGGACGACCGCCGACGCAGCGCCCAACACAAATCGTCACGTCGTTCTTGTCGTCTGGGATGGCATGCGTCCGGATTTCATCACCGAAAAATACACGCCCACTCTCGACAAACTCGCGCACGACGGCGTCCGTTTTAGCAATCACCACTCCGTTTATCCCACCGCGACTGATGTGAACGGTGCCGCGCTCGCCACCGGTTGCTATCCCAATCGTAACGGCCTCGCCGCCAATCTGGAATTTCGCCCCGCGATCAATCCGCGACAGCCTATCGACATGGGCGATCCCGATTCCATCAAGCGTGGCGACGAAGTTTCCGGCGGGAAATATCTGGCGATCCCGACTTTCGTGGAATTACTGCGCGCCGCCGGCAAAAAGGTTGCATTGGTGGGCGTGAAATCGGTCGCAATACTTTTCGACCGCCACAACGACTGGACTTTTGTCAGAATAAGAGGAAAACCACTCACGATTTTCGCCGCGGCGCCCCTTGGCCCTTCGGCACGGGAGGAAATGATAAAAATGCTTGGGCCGATTCCGGATGATCCTGGCGCAAACTCGATGCAGCGAAATCATTTCGCGACTCGTGCCTTAACTGAATTTTTCTGGCGCGACGGCTTTCCCGATTTCTCGCTTCTCTGGCTGAGCGAGCCAGATCTTGCCGAGCACAACTTTGCGCCCGGCTCGCCCGAAGCGATCGCCGCCCTCAAAGCCGTTGATGATGACCTCGCAATGGTGCTGAGTGCGTTGGAAAAGAAAAAAGTTCGCGATTCCACCGACATCTTTGTCGTTTCCGATCACGGCTTTTCCACCATTCGCCGATCCATCGATGTCGTCGCGCTGCTCAACAACTCCGGCTTTCACGCCGCCAAGGAATTTTCTGAGAAACCAAACCCCGGCGACATCCTCGTCGCCGGCAACGGTGGCACCGTACTGTTCTACATCCGCGATCACGATCGCAGAGTCACACAGCGCCTGGTTGATTGGCTACAGCACAGCGACTTCGCCGGAATGATGTTCACCCGCGAAAAGTTCGAGGGGGCGTTTTCTTTGACCGATGCTCACATCGATTCTCAAAATAACGCCGATGTCGTGCTGTCGTTTCGGGGGTCGGAGGAGAAGAATCGTTTCGGTGTCGCTGGAATGATCGACGCCGATTGGAATAGGAAAGCTGGCGATGGCACGCATGCGACGATGAATAGATTTGATGTTCATAATCTTTGTATCGCGGAGGGGCCTGATTTTCGGCACGCGTTCGAAACTGCGGTTCCGAGCGGCAATGTTGATATTGCACCATCTATTCTCGGCATTGTTGGGTTTCACCCTCCCAGTCAAATCGATGGTCGCGTGTTGGACGAGGCAATGATTCCTCTGTCCGATCAAGTGCCGGACCTATCAAGACGGCCACCTGATTTTTTGCGTGCCATGCACGACGACTGGCGGCAGAGCCTCGTCATCACACACGTGGGGGGCACCGTCTATTTCGACGCGCAGTAGTGCCAGAGACAGGACTCGAACCTGCACGCCTTTCGGCACCAGATCCTAAGTCTGGCGCGTCTGCCAATTCCGCCACCCTGGCAATGGTATTTTCGATTCTAGATTTTGCAGTTTCCGATTGCAAGGGGTGGAGCATTGGGAAGCACAGGCTGCCAGCCTGTCGCATCCGGCAGCTTGCCGAGTGTTCGGTTGGCTTACGCCTTGACGACCGAATCTCCGTGAGGCGGCAATTGCCCAGCGTTTGCCACCGTTGAAGTAGGGCCTCGTCGCCATGTGACAGTAACCGCGATAGCGCGGGATTAACGGGAGGCCAGACATTGACGCGGTGTTGAGCGCGCCTGGGATCGAGCCGCTGCCGATTCGCCGGGCGAATGGCTGTCGAGCGATATGGTGATCCGGTTATCCGGAAACATTACATTTATGTAAGACTAAGGTCCAATAAGCGGACAGTCCGATTTTGTCGCAGAATCTTCATATTTCGTCGTATGAAGGGTCGCGCGCACCAGTTTATCGAACACCCAATTATGAGGGTAATCACAGTGGAGAGGCCGCTGCGCAAAAGGATGCCAGACACGACGGTCAATGGAGAAGACGAGGCCGTCGAGGTTACTCGTTTTCTTCATCAGGTCGTTACCGAAGCGGCACGGATTCATCGCGGCGATCCCGAACCCTCGTTTCCTTCGAATCCCTCGCGCGAGGAACTCGCAGTCGCCTTACCTGGATGGAAAAGATTTATCGACCTGGCGATGGTCACACTCCTAATGCCGGTCTGGTTGCCGGTAATGACATTGGTCGCGCTCTGGGTTGCCATTACTTCGGCCGGGCCTGTTTTTTACCGGCAACCGCGTATCGGATTCAAAGGCCGGCGTTTCATGCTCATGAAATTTCGCACCATGAAGGTGAATGCCGAGACTCATGTTCATGAGGCATACCTGGAGCATTTGATCATCAGCGATCGCCCCATGATCAAACTCGACGCCACCGGAGATCCACGTCTCATCCTTGGCGGGAAGTTTTTGAGAGCAATCGGCCTCGATGAGTTGCCACAAATCTTCAATGTGCTGAAGGGAGAAATGAGTCTGGTCGGACCGCGACCTTGCACCGTTATTGAATTTGAATGTTATGCGCCGGAACAACGCGCGCGCGTAAACGCCCTGCCTGGCATCACCGGCCTCTGGCAAGTCAGCGGCAAGAACCGGACGACGTTCCGCGAAATGATCGAGATGGATATCTTTTACGCGCGCAATATTTCTCTTTCATTGGACCTTAAGATCATCTTGCGAACTCCTCCTGCGATCCTTGGCCAGTTTTTCGATACTGTGAAACCCTTGTCACGTTCCAGCGCTCAGCCAACCCCGTCAGTAAAAACTTAAGCGGAGCAAAAATCCCCGACCCATTCCAAGTACGCGCGCGCAAGGGAGCGCAGACCTACTGATCGACTTGCAGGGCTACACGTGCGCACTGGAAGCATGCATCCCTCCCTCTCGGCACGTCAGCGGACGCAGGCGAATTTCAGTGCATTTGTTATGCGAATACGTTATGCAATTGGCATTCCGCTCTCGCGTACGATCGAAGCGTCCGGCGCTATCACCTGCGAAACGAATTATCAAGGCGTTTATTCCTAAAAAAATTGCAAGTATTAGAATTGACAGTCCCGCCGAGAATGTTCTTACTGGTCAAACCCTGTCCGATTCATCTCTAATAAACAACTAAAGTTATTTCAAAATCTCTGAAGCACATGAAGAGGGAATTAAAACCAGAAGAGCACGAAGAGATCGTTAGCGCTGTCGCCGCTGGCGATAGAATCAAGGCGAAGAATATTTATCTTTCGGCAACGGAAGGTAATCTGACGGACGCGCAAAACTACTTGAAAACAGTGACCGCCAAAGCCGAAATGGCGGAGTCAGCGCGATTCGTAAAGAAGTCTGGGTAACTCTGGTTCGTCACAACTGTCGCGCGCGCGTGTGCGTTGGTCTAAAACTTCGGTTTGCTTCTGCTGCCGTGCAACCAATGCCTCCAACCTAGCGATAGTTAGTTCCTGTTCCCGAAGTTTCCGTCCCTGATCCTGTCTGTGCGATAATTCTTGAGAAACTCATTAAGTAACATCGCCGACATGAAGAACGGGTTGTTTCGGAACGTGTCTCACAAACCTGTTACCAGTTTCAAAACTCTGGTGGCGATTGCCTTTTTTCTCCTGGTCAGCACCAGCGTTTATGGGCAAAGCACGGCGGTTTCTTCGGTTGCGCCACCGTCGACCGTCTACGATTTGGAGCCGTTAGGCAAGAAACCCGAAATCTCGGAGCCACAACCACTGGTCGATTGGTTGCCAATCTGGGGACGAAGCGCAAAGGACAAGGGCTTCGACCTGCCTTTACCTTTCGGCCTTGGCTTAAGCTACACTTTTATCCACCAGAACATGGTCGTGTCCGACGTCAGGATTGAGAATCGAACGCTTAACCTGAGGCTTCTCGACGCGGAGACGACGACACATACGGGAGTCATTCGGGCCGACGTCTGGCTGCTTCCATTCCTGAATGTCTATGGATTGGTTGGGGAAACGGCGGGTGATACTCGACCGGCGGTGGCTTTCCCTAACGGCCGAGTCCTTGAATCCACCGTCGATTATAACCGGTTTAGTTATGGTGGAGGCATGACCCTGGCCGGGGGATATAAGTCCTTGTTCATAACTCTCGACGGCAACTACACCACGGGCCCGATTGTTTCGTCACAGAAGGGACAGGTGGGCGACAAGCCTATTGAATCCTTCACCTTCGCGCCGCGTTTCGGTATATTAATGAGCTCGGGCCGGTTCGGGACCGGGGCGGTTTGGGTTGGCGGCATGTGTTTGATCGCCACCTCAGAGATTCACGACAAAATTGACTTAAGCCAGCGCCCGTTCCTCGCCCACCTCATTGGTCAGGACTCGTTGGCTTTCTCGGTCCACGTTGAGCCAAAGGATCAGTGGAACCTGCTGATTGGCGGGAACTGGGAAATTAGCAAACGCTGGTCGCTAACCGCCGAGGTGGGTGGCGTCCTGGATCGCTTCCATGTAATCAGCGCAGTAATGTGGCGGTTCTGAAAGCCATTCGACTCGGTCTTGAGCACGCGGGCGATTTCAAAGAGTGGTAGCCGGCACGACACGGTTCCGGTGATTCTGTGCCGGCTGATTTCACCGGACCATTTTCCATCAGTGTAATTGCTGCAACCAAATCGCTCGCAAGTCTGCCATGCACGAATCGCAATTGCCTTAATCGTCGGTGCGCTCATCTTTGCTTGCGCAATAATGCATTGATATGAAACAGGCACCGGCGCTCCCAAGTTTCGATTACCAACCGATCAAATACGCCGGCCCGCCGGCCGACGAAGTCTTGCAATTACGCAAAGAATTTCTGAACCCGGGAATTTTTCTCTACTACAAGAAACCGCTAATGCTGGTGGAAGGGAAAATGCAATACGTCTGGGACGAACATGGCCGCAGATACCTCGACGCCCTTGGTGGCATCGTGACGGTAAGCGTCGGACATTGCCATCCGGATGTGCTCGATGTTGCGCGCAGACAAAACGCCACACTGCAGCATTCCACCACAATCTATTTGCATCCGAACATCGCCGAATACGCACAGAAACTTGCCGCGAAAATGCCGGGCGACCTCAAAGTTTGTTATTTCGTCAATTCAGGCTCGGAAGCCAATGACCTGGCGCTGCTGATGGCGCGCGCTTACACCGGAAACTACGACGTAATTACCCTGAGAAACGCGTATCACGGCGGAAGCACTTTGACCATGGGCCTGACCGGGAATCGCGCGTGGAAGTTTAACATTCCGCACAGCTTCGGGGTGCATCATGCCATCACACCCGACCCCTATCGCGGTCTGTGGGGCCGGGACGATGTCGATGCAGGTAAAAAATATGCCGCCGACGTGAAGAACTTGATTGACTACGGCACGTCCGGGCACGTCGCGGCATTTATCGCCGAATCAATTCAAGGAGTCGGCGGATGCATCGTTTTCCCGGACGGCTATCTGAAACACGCCTACGAACACGTTCGTGCGGTCGGTGGTTTGTGCATCGCCGACGAAGTGCAAACGGGATTTGGTCGAACCGGCACCCATTATTGGGGATTTGAAACGCAGGGCGTGATTCCCGATATCGTGACCATGGCAAAGGGAATTGGCAACGGTTGCCCGTTGGGCGCCGTAGTGACAACTGAGAAGATTGCGCGAACGCTCGCGGACCGGATTCACTTCAACACCTTTGGCGGAAATCCAGTAGTTTGCACTCAAGGCAGCGCAGTTCTCGATGTAATCGAGCGCGAAAACATGCAGGCAAATTCGCTGAACCTCGGCAACAAAATTCTCGCTGGGCTTAACGAATTGAAAGGGAAATATAAATTGATCGGTGACGTTCGCGGCAAAGGGCTGTTGCTTGGCGTGGAATTAGTGAAGGATCGACAATCAAAAGAGCCGGCTCGTGAAGAATCCGCGCAAGTCATGGAAAAGTGTAAAGAGCTGGGCCTGCTTATAGGCAAAGGCGGCCTTTGGGGACAAACAATTCGTTTCTCGCCGCCGATGTGTCTCAAAGAACACGATGCCGATTTTCTGATCGACGTGCTCGATTGCGCGCTTGAGACTTTGTGATCTTCTCGGCTCCTTCATGTCATTCCGAGTCGAACCGGGGGGTCTACATCTGCGAACGTGCAAAAACGCAAGATGGACGTTTCCCGCGTGGCAGACTCGGACCGAGTTAGGTCAAAGGGAAGGAACTGGCAGACAGGGGCACTGTTACTTTGACGTCCTTCTTTTCCTCATCACGATCACCACCGCGCCAAAGCCGAGGAGAATTAGTAAGACGTAAAGAATTGCCGGCTGCTTCTGGTACTTGCTTGGATGGTTGCGGTCTTGGGCGGCTCGCAAATTCAATCGGCATCTTGACCTGCGGCACGCTGCCAGGCTTGAAGCGCCATTTTGAATATGCCTCCAGAGCAGCGCCGTCGAGTAGTTTGCTCCCGGTACTTTGAAGCATTCGCGTTTCGGTAACCATGCCTGTCTTTGGGTCAATCGTGACAAGGACAACCCCTTTGCCCGTGAGGCCTTGTTTCGCCCATTCGGATCTGTAAACGGGCTGAGGCGAATAGATGGCTTGAGGCAAGGAAACACTTTGCGCTGGAGTTGCCGGTTGCGCGTTCACCGAAGAAAGAGAGACGAGTGGGATGATGGGAAAACGAAGCAGCCAACGCATCATAAGCTTAGCGAGAGACTATACTAAATCATCCTCCTAGCACACGCACGCTCATTACCGAAGAGACTGACTCGAGCGGAACTCGTACCTTTGTGTCATACTGCCATGCTGTTCACGGGATCTGATCCAGTCGTTTCGTTCGCCGGTGTTCGCTCCTGTGCAAGGCGAGTTACACGCCCCTAGGGCTTGTGTGACCGAACGTCTTTTGGCGAAGGTGATTGCCATCCGTCGGAGCTGAACGCACGAGCGGCCTTTGGATTCGTCGCTTCGTCTGTGACGAGTTTACGCATGGCCTCAAGAGCAGTTTGCGTGGCAATAGCGGCATCGTTTGTCGAGGCGATGTTCTCCTTATTGTAAGGCATTGTCCCACAGCAATTTCTGTAAGATTATGCTCGACAATTGAAATTGCGGCACAACGCTTAGCGAAAACAAAGATGATACCAAGGGTTATCATCACCGGAGCCGGGCGGTGCGGCACGACTTTTCTGGTGCAGCTTTTTACGCTGCTGGGACACGATACCGGCTTGGTTCGGATTGACGGGATTTGGTTTTTCAAGAGCACCGGCGAGACAGCCATGCTCGATCCCGTCAATGCCGGGTGCGAGCATCTTCTGAAGCCCGACCGGGGATATCTGGAATCCCTGCCGAAGGTAATAAAGGACCCGGAGGCGACCAACACGCTTCCGTTGATTCGACAGCTTGTTCCGTTTCCGGTTGAGCGCGTCTATCTGTGCCTCCGAGACCCTTACGAACAGGCACGGAGCAAGGCCAGGTTCCGGGAGATTTTGCCAAACGTGAAGCATGAAGGAGACGAGAGTGCGATTTGCCGTCGGGTGCATAATTTGTTGCTGTATTGCACGAAGGAGCGCATTCCCTACACCACGCTTTCCTTCCCAGAGATGCTCGGCGAGGATTATTTGTCGAAGGAGTTGTATTTATGCCGGGGTGGCTATCCACCCAATAATTTTGCGCAAGCCGTGCATGACCTTGCGAAACAGGAATTGGTTCACTTCAATAAATGGCCAAACCATGGTTAAAGGGTAATGCGTCGGTCACCCCCGCTGGGCAACGTAGAGCAGTGCCGCGGTGTGCCCCAAGTCTGCAAAGTCCGTTCGCTTGCAACAGTACGAAAAGACGGCGCGCCTCAGGACGCGCCAGAATGCTACAAGATCGAGATGGGCGGCGAAGCGATCATACGGCAACGGTGGTCCGATGTTTTGGGCGCGGGATCCTTATTACAATCCGAATTTTTCTCGCGAGCGCGCGGATTTCTCATTAGGCGAGTAACCTCGAACCACAAATTTTTGTGAGTCAAAAACTTATCACCGTCATAGGCCGGGGCCATTCTGGGACACGCGCGATGTCAGAGACACTTTCGGCGAGTGGCGTGTTCATGGGCGACAAGCTGAATGTCTCCGGCGATTTAGTTCCGCCCGAAGCGATGTATGAAGCCTGTCGCGTGATGGCGCGGCACGTTCGCTATCTCGGAAACCTCCACTGGGATTTTTCCAGGCTCCGCACGATGCCGATCGATCCAATGTTCACGAAGCTTGTCGAGGAATACCTAGTCTCCGTCCTAAAGAGCGATGCGATGCGCAAAGGCTGGAAAATTCCTGAGACCACGCTTGTCGTTCCGTGGATTGTGCGGATGTTTCCTGAGATTCATTACATCTTTTGGATTCGCGACCCGCGCGATTGTATCGTCCGTCGGCATTTTTCCGACGACCTCGCGTCCTTTGAAGTTCCTTATGACAAAACCGACGACATTCGTCTGCGCCGCGCGATTTCCTGGAAATATCATTACGAACTCATCAAAGCCACACCGCTGCCCAAACGGGCCCTCTGGGTTCGCTTCGAAGATTTCGTCCTCGACCAAGACCGCACGCTTGCGCGCCTCGAAAAATTTCTCGGCTTTCCCCTCGCAAAAATTCCCGTTCGTCCCGAAAGCATCGGACGCTGGCAAACTGACGCGGCGGTTCATCACTTCGATTTCTTCGACGACGACTTGATTATTCACGGATATGTCAAGCCACAGAAAACGCCGCACTGAGCGGTCGCAGCGGGTTCTTCCCTGTTTCACGATTTTCGTCTCGTGACGGCCGCTCATACTGTCACGTTTGCCGGCCGATTTACGCGGTCGGCCACAACTACGGACGCACGCCGTCGATGTTCAGCTTCATCCGATACAGACCGCTCGGCGCACAAGTAGAGTGTTTTTCCATCAGCATCGCTCCAGACTAAATTGCGCGGATGCTTCGGGCCAATGATGGTGCCAAGATGTTTGCGGTTTCCGATTGCAAATAGACGGCGCTCTCGCTGACTGCGGGTCAACCCTTCAAGGCTTAATAATTCACCGCGGCCGACGCCGTCATTCCAGATATCGCATCTGTTTTGTCCGCTCCTGTCCGCTGGTTTCGGGTCGCTCCTCGATCAGCTCCTCAGCTAGCACCGTGTGAAAAGATACTACTACCCAGTCTGCCTCTTTCGAGATGACAGGTTGATGCCAGACATTCTGCGGGATCGAAATCCATCTCTTTTCCAACGGCGCATCCGAATCGCTTATCAGCGCGTTTGATTTCCAACACTCATCGTTTGGCACCGAACTCCCTGCCTGCACTTGCATGTCACCCGACCCTTCGATCGACATCATTCGCTGATGACTGTTCGGATGACGTTCCGCGCCGGTGTTGGCACCGGCCCGTAAAACAAAAACCCAGCTCGATTTGATCGCGCCGGGAAGGACGCCGCCGTAAATTGCCAGCGGGATTGGCTCCCAGGCCATGAGTGCGCCTGTGTCTCGAGAAAGCTTGGCGTGCACTCGCTCTACCACCGGTCGAATCAGTGTCCGCACCTTTTCCGATCGCAAAATCTGATCCAGTCCGACGAGTATCGCTCGCTCCGCTGCCGTCATGTGCTTGCGCAAACCTAAGCGCAAACTCGGTGGATACCAGATGTCTGATAACCGCTATTCGGCGCAGTTGTGGTGTGAGGGCCAGTCCGGCCTGTGTCTCGAAAATCAGATGTCCCAATTCTGATCTCTGCTGTCTCCTCCCTCAGGCGGTAACTGGTCGATCTTGAGACGCAACTTATCGGCTGCACGTGCCACGACATCCCGGGCACGGTCGCCTTTCTCCTTCGTTTCGCGGTGCAACTGATCAATCGCACGATCCATCGCCGCCTTGATGCTCGCAGCTGTTCCGCCCTTTTCGTACTCGCGCATCACCACGCCTTCCAACCGCGCAATCACGGCATCGACCGTGTAAGCGGGGTTCACTTTGAAACCGCCTGGTGCATGATGTTCGATCGCGCTGTAAACATCGATCACCTCTTCGCTATGTGCGCCCCAGCGCAACACCTTGTAAAAAAGCGTGCCTTCGCATTGGCCTTTGTAAACCAAATCGATTAGCGCTGCGACGAGCGAAATTGGGACAAGCGCAAAATCGCGCAAATTATCGAGGAATAACTTCAACTGAAAAACCATTACATCCCGCAAAAATCGCCAACGTTCGGAACCGGAAGTGGTTGGTGAGGAAATCGAATCCATGCCGGCAATTCTACCGGGCAAGAGAATACGCGTCACGAATACTCGCAGGTGTGATCTCTGATTTTTGTTTTCGCTGTCGAAGACAATGATTGCAGGCCGGCACCGGAACCGCTTTGATTAACGTTAACACCGGTGCGCACGCGACGTAATTTTCTTTCTCTCGCCGGTAAAAGTCTCGGCCTGGCTGCGCTTTCTTCGGCCACGGTCGGTTCATTATTAAGAAACGTCCAAGCCGCGGCCAACACCGTCGCGCATCTCAGCCCGGAAGATGCGGCCACCGACGAAGATTACTGGGCTACCATCCAAAAATCCTTCACCGTCACGCGCGGGATCATCAACCTGAATAACGGCGGTGTGTCGCCCAGTCCGCGCATCGTCACCGAAGCGCTGGTGCGTTACATCTGGGAACAGGAAGACGCCACCGCCTACACCATGTGGCAAATCCTCGAGCCGCAATGCGAGACCATTCGCACCGGCCTCGCCGAACTGTTCGGCTGCGATCGGGAAGAGATCGCCATCACTCGCAACGCCTCCGAGTCGCTTGAGACCCTGCTCATGGGCATGGACTTCAAGTCCGGTGACGAAATTCTCACCACCACCCAGGATTATCCGCGCATGCTCACTACCCTGCGCCAGCGGGAGAAACGTGAAAACCTGAAGCTCAATCTTATTAAAATTCCGATTCCGCCGAAGAACCTCAACGAGATCAGCGCGGCGTTTGAAAAAGGAATCACTGACCGCACCCGGCTCATCCTCATCTCACACATGATCAACATCACCGGCCAGATCACGCCCGTGAAAGCAGTCTGCGACATGGCGCGCGCCCGCGGCATCGAGACCATCGTCGACGGCGCCCATTCCTTTGCCCAGTTCGCGTTCAAACAAAGCGATCTGGGGTGCGATTACTTCGGTACCAGTCTGCACAAATGGCTCTACGCACCGAAAGGCACCGGCATGCTTTACGTCAAGCGCGACCGGATCGAAAAACTCTGGCCTCTCATGGCTGCGGAAGCGAAGCAAACATCCGACATCCGCAAGTTTGAAGAGATTGGCACGCACTCCGCCGCGCCCAAGCTCGCCATCGGCGAAGCGCTCCTCTTTCACAACGGGATCGGCGGCAAACGCAAGGAAGCGCGGTTACGTTATTTATCGCGTTACTGGATGAACCGGCTCAAAGATGTGCCCAAAATTCGGTTCAACACTTCGTTCGATCCCAGTCAATCGTGCGCAATAGCGAATGTTCATATCGAGGGCACCAATCCCGAAGCCGTTACGAAATATCTGTTCGACAAACATCACATCTTCGTCGTGCCCATCATGCACGAGGAATTCCAGGGAATTCGCATAACCCCCAACGTCTACACCACGCTCGGTGAGCTCGATCGTTTCTGCGAACAAATGGAACAGATCGCGCGCAAGGGCTTGCCTGCGTAATAGGCACCTTAAAGTCCGGTCGCGGCCAGCACAGTAGACCATCTCGTAGGCGGGGGACGCTCTAACGCTCCGACGATTTCACGATGTAACGATTCACCGGACACTCCTCGTCATTCGTGTTTAGCCGCCTCCCATTCCAATTTAACTGCCGGCGGCAATGACTGCATGTTGTTCAGGAACAGCACGACTTGCCACGTCTCTTCCTCCGACAATAGTTCCTTCCACGACCCCATTCCGGAATAGCGGATCCCTCCCTGCACGATCAAAAACATCTCTTCACTCCGTAGGGCGGGTGGCGCTTGGGGGAATTGCGGGACACGCGGATAAAATCCGTTTGCGCCCCACTTGCTCGGCTGACCGAAGTCACCATGGCAACCGGCGCAGTTGGTTCGATAGATTTTCATGCCGGCGCGGAGCGTTTCTTCCGAAGCGGAAATCGGCGCTTTTAAATTCTTCGCTTCCCGTGTCACCGCAGCATGGAGTGACCGGGTCGCAAGAGTGTTTTCCCATCTCGGTGGGATTGAAGTCGCGCGCCACGGCCACAAACCGATGCTGACAATGATAACCGCAATCAGCGGTCCCAGAATCAATCCGCCAAAGAAAAACCACCTTCGGCCCAACATCATTTGAAGGTTAGCTTGCCCATCGACCGGCCGGCAAGTCACCTTCGTTCTTCAACGGTTCAACTTTGCAACGCTTTAACGGTCCACACCAGAACGAGCGCCTTCTCCGTAGTCCCTCGTCCTGTTGTCCTGCGGTCTCGTTGTCTGCCAGCCTACCCCTCGCTGATCGTCACTCCGATAAGCTGGTCGCCTTGCTGAATGGCATCGACCACTTCCTGACCTTTTGCCACCTTTCCAAATACCGTGTGTTTGCCGTCGAGCCAGTTGGTCACGACGTGGGTGATGAAAAATTGGCTGCCGTTCGTGTTCGGCCCGGCATTCGCCATCGACAAACTGCCCACCTGATGTTTCTGCGGATTGCGCTCGTCTTCGAACTTATAGCCGGGGCCGCCCCGACCGGTCCCGGTTGGATCGCCGCCCTGTATCATGAAATCGGCGATGACCCGATGGAACACAGTACCGTCATAAAATTTATCCCGGGCCAGGAACACGAAATTGTTCACCGTTTTCGGAGCATCCTTGGCGAAAAGTTCGCACACGATTTCGCCCCGCGACGTGTTAAGCGCAGCGGAGTATTTCTTATTAGGATCGATCGTCATCGGAGGTGGCGCGGAATATTGTTTCGACATAGGGCCACACTTTACCTGCATCGAACGAACTGACAAAGATCCTCAATTGGCGGCTGAGCTAGCAGCGCTTTTCTCTGATCGCTGCCTTCGGTCTCACTGTTTTTTGTTCCTCTCCGAAATCGGCAGAAGACGTCCCAATTTCGGCTTTTCAACTTTTCAGACTTTTCACAACGTGCGACCATCACGATCATAATCATGAAGAACCGTTCCCTCTATCTTGTTGTTTGTACACTCTTGCTTGCGGCGAGCAGTCCGCTCCGTAGCGAGCAACCACCCCTCCATTCACACCGCGAGTTTAAGATCGGTGTCCTCGCTTCGTTAACCGGCTCCGGGAATTCGCTCGGACAAGACACCGTAGCCGCACTTCAAATTGCCACGGACCAGCTCGATGCCGAAGCAAAGGCCAATCAAGGAGGGTACCGATTTCACTTATTTGTTCGCGATACGCAGCAGGATCCGGTGAAAGCCTTGGCGGCGATCAAGGACCTGGATAAACGCGGAGTGCAAATTATTGTCGGCCCGCAAACAAGCGCCGAGGTCGCGATGATTAAGCCCTTCGCCGACGCTCACAATATCCTCGTCATCAGTCAGGGCAGCACTGCCTCCTCGCTCGCCATTGCCGGTGACAACATCTTTCGCTTCTGTCCAAACGATAAACGTGAAGCTGACGCGATCGTCGCTCTCATGCAGCACGATGGCATTCACTCGATTGTGCCGTTGTGGCGAAACGATGCCGGTAACAACGGCTTGCATGATTCGGTGAAAGCTGCGTTCGAGAACGTTGGCGGCACCGTCACATCCGGCTTCCAATACCAGCCAACCACAACCGATTTTTCCGCTGCGACAACGTCGGTCGCCTCGCAAATTCAATCACTGGTGACCGCCGGAGCGGATCCGAACAGCGTCGCGATTTACCTCGCCGCGTTCGATGAAGCCGTCGACGTTTTCCACAGCGCGGCGGCCAACGCTACACTCTCTTCCACGCACTGGTACGGAAGCGATGGTGTCGCGCTTTCCGCGGCCTTGACCGGCGACGCGAGCGCGGCTGCCTTCGCTGCCAGCGCCTATTATCCGAACCCGACCTTCGGACTTGACGATGCCTTGCAGAATCTGTGGCAGCCGGTTGCCGATGCCATCGAAGCGCGGACCGGTATTCCAGCTGATGCCTTTGCCCTTTCCGCTTACGACGCGCTCTTCGTCGTGGAACGAGCATTGCGAGTCACTGGTAATCTAAAGGACTTCGCGAGTTTTAAATCGGCGTTCGTTGATGCCGCCAACAGCTATAGCGGCGTCACCGGATCCACTGCGCTCGATGCTGCCGGCGATCGTCTCAGCGCCGACTTTGATTTCTGGGCAGTGCGTCAAGTCAACGGCACTTTTAGCTGGATCCGAATCGGCGCTTATACGAACGGAACGATCACGCTGTTTTGAGAGCAATCCGCGCGGCTCATCCGTAGGCGTTGCGGCATTTTGGTGTTACCTTCCCGGGCCGATTTCTGTAGAGTAATTGGGTCGATATGGAGCGCCGCCTCACCGCAATTCTTGCCGCCGACGTCGTTGGCTACAGCCGCCTCATGGGTGCGAACGAATCTGGCACACTCGCGGCACTAGACGCGCTGCGGACCGATTTCGTGAATCCCAAAATCAGCGAGCATCAGGGACGACTCGTCAAACTCACCGGCGACGGAATGCTGGTGGAGTTTCCCAGTGTGGTGAACGCGGTGGCGTGCGCCGCCGAGCTGCAGCGTGGCATCCGAAAACGAAATGCCGGTGCGCCGCAAGATCAGCGCATCGAATTTCGCATCGGCGTGAATGTGGGCGACGTCATTGTGCAGGGAGAGGATATTTTTGGCGATGGTGTCAACGTCGCGGCGCGCTTGGAGGGCATTGCTACGCCCGGCGGGATAACGATCTCGGGACCAGTCCGCGATCATATTGGCAACCGCCTCGATCTCGCTTTCGAAGATATGGGCGAGCAGGCTCTAAAGAATATCGAGAGGCCGGTTCGCGTTTACCGCGTCCATTTGGATACTCCCGCTGTTGCGGGCACCAAGGACAAAAAGTCAGCGTCGCTCGAAGGAGAAAAACCAGCAATTGCTGTCCTGCCCTTCAACAACATGAGCGGCGATCCCGAACAGGAATATTTCAGTGATGGCATTACCGAGGACATCATCACCGATCTGTCAAAAGTGTCCGGATTGCTGGTCATCGCCCGTAACACGGCGTTCACCTACAAGGGCAAAGCGGTAAAGGTTCAGCAGGTAGCGCAGGAGCTCGGGGTTCCTTTCATCCTGGAAGGAAGTGTGCGCAAAGCCGGGGCGCGCGTCCGGGTCACGGCACAGCTCATCAGCAGCGAGAACAGCGCTCACGTTTGGGCTGACCGTTATGATCGCGAACTAACCGACATCTTCGCCATCCAGGACGAAATCACTCATGCGATCGTCGAGCAGTTGAAAGTGAAGCTGCTTCCACAGGAGAGGAAGTCGATCAAGCAGACCCGCACCGACAATGTCGAGGCATATACGTTTTATCTCAGGGGTCGCCAGTTTATGGAGCGGCGCTCGAAGGTCTACTATCAATTAGCGCGGCAGATGTTCGCCGAGGCGGCAAAATTGGACCCGCTCTATGCACGAGCTTACGCCGGAATCGCCGACTGCGATTCTTTCCTGTACCTGCACTACCACGTGGAGGACGTGGCGATCGAGGACATTCTAGCCACCAGTGCGAAGGCATTGGCTCTGGATAGCGGGCTGGCCGAAGCTCACGCCTCGCGAGGGCTCGCCTTCTCGGTTGAGAAACGATACGACGAGGCTACGGCGGAATTCGAACAGGCCATCGCTCTCGATCCTAATTCGTTCGAAGGTCATTACTTCTATGGCCGCGCCTGCTTCACGCTGGGCAAACTGGAGCGGGCCGCCGCGCTTTTTGAGCGCACTGCGGAAATCAAGCCCGACGACTACCAGGCACTGATCCTATTGATCCAGATTTATCGGTCGCTTGGCCGTGATGCGGATATGAAAAGTGCCGCACGAAGAGGGGTTGAACGGGCAGAGAAGGACCTCATTCTTCACCCCGACAACCCGAGGTCGGCTTACCTCGGCTCGGCTGCTCTCGTTACCCTTGGCGACAATGACCGCGCCAGGGAATGGTTATCCAGAGCATTGGCGATCGATCCTCACGATGTTTGGACTCAATACAATGCGGCCTGCATTTATACGAGCCTGGGCGACTTAGATCGGGCTTTAGATGTGCTGGAACGTGTGCTCCCGCACGCGGGTCACGAGTTGAAACATGGATGGATCAAGCACGATTCTGACCTTGATCCTCTGCGCGAGCACCCTCGGTATCAGAAGATCCTCGAATTAATCGGCTAAACGACCTCTGACCTCGGATGACCGCCCGCACTGCAGCATTTTGGTGTTACGTTTCCGGGCCGATTTCGGTAGAGTAACTGGGTTGATATGGAGCGTCGCCTGACTGCTATTCTCGCCGCGGACGTTGTCGGTTACAGCCGACTAATGACCATCGATGAAGCGGGTACTCTCGCTGCGCTGAAATCGCTGCGGAAAAATCTGGTCGACCCTAAAATCAGCGAGCACAACGGACGCATTTTCAAACTTACCGGCGATGGAATGCTGATTGAATTTCCCAGCGTAGTGAGCGCCGTCGCTTGCGCGGTCGATATCCAATCGGCCATGCGCACACGCAATGCCGCTGACCCTGCTGCGGCCATCGAATTTCGCATCGGCGTCAACCTTGGAGATATTATCGTCGAAGATGGCGACATTTTCGGCGATGGCGTGAATGTGGCGGCGCGCCTGGAGAGTATTGCCCCGATTGGCGGAATTGCCGTCTCCCAGTCCGTGCGCGATCACGTCGGCAAACGCCTCGATCTCGCTTTCGAAGATATGGGCGAAAGACGCCTCAAGAACATCGAAGCGCCCATCCGCGTTTACAGCATTTCACGCCCCTCCGGCGATGGCGCGGCATCAGCCGGGCAGGAACGACCGTCCATAGCCGTTCTCCCATTCGTCAATATGAGCGGCGACCCGGAACAGGAATACTTCAGTGATGGCATTACCGAAGACGTCATTACTGATCTATCGAAAGTATCGGGGCTCTTTGTCGTGGCGCGTAACACCGCCTTCACCTACAAGGGCAAGCATGTAGACGTGCAGGAAGCTGCCAAGCGTCTCGGCGTCAATTTTATTTTGGAAGGAAGCGTGCGAAAGGCGGGCACCCGTGTCCGGGTTACCGGCCAATTAATTAACGGGAAGGATAGCGGTCACGTTTGGGCCGACCGCTACGATCGCGACTTAACAGATATCTTCGCCATTCAGGACGAAATCACCCACGCCATCGTGGAGCAGCTAAAAGTCAAGCTGCTGCCGCAGGAGAAAAAATCCATTGGGCAGACACCTACCGGCAACGTCGAAGCCTACACCTACTATCTTCGAGGCCGTCAGTTTTTACACCGCCACTCGAAATCATACTACCAGTTGGCGCGCCGGATGTTTGCCAAGGCCGTCGAGTTGGATCCAGCGTATGCACGAGCTTACGCTGGCATCGCGGACTGCGATTCTTTTCTCTTTTTGCACTACAGCGCGCCGGTTGAGATCAAAGGCATTTTTGAGACAAGCGCCAAGGCTCTGGCGCTGGAGAGCGGGCTGGCTGAGGCGCATGCCTCGCAAGCACTCGCACTTTCGCTTGAGCAACGATATGAGGAGGCAATGGCGGAGTTCGAAAAGGCGATCGCGCTCGATCCGAACTCATTCGAAGGTCACTACTTTTATGCTCGCGCCTGTTTTGCCGAAGGCAAACTTGAGCGAGCGGCGGCGCTGTTCGAGCGCGCGGCCGAGATTAAACCCGATGACTACCAATCCGTCTGCTTGCTCATTCAGATCTATCGTTCCCTCGGTCGGGATGGCGAAAAAGAGAGTGCTGCACGAAGAGGCATTGAACGGGCCGAGCGCGAACTGACCCTTCACCCGGATAACCCAAGGCCCGCTTACCTCGGCGCTGCAGCCTTGGTCACGCTCGGTCAAAACGACCGGGCCAAAGAATGGCTGGCAAGGACGTTGGCGATTGATCCCGACGACATTCTTACCCAATACAATGCGGCCTGCATCTATTCTCGGCTGGGAGAAATAGACACGGCATTCGATTTACTGGAACGCCTGCTACCGCACGCGAATCACGAGACCAAAGCCTGGATCAAGCACGACTCCGATTTCGACCCCCTGCGCGACCACCCTCGGTATCAGAGGATACTCGAACTAATCGGCTAAGTAGAGGCGAGCCACTCCGAACTCCGAACTTTGTCCTCTGATTCGATTATGATTACGACATGAGCGTGAGCGTAAGCATTCTTCATTTGTGCTTCTTCATTTTCAAATCCTGTGATCTCTGAACCTCTCTTCAATTCTTTCACTCGTCACTTATCACTGTTTCCTTGTCGCCCGTTGTCCGTCGTCCCGTAGTCCTGTAGTCTCGCTTTCAACTTGTTGAAAGCTCTTCACTCATTACTCGCGCTTCCTCTTTTTACCCTCGTCCTTCTACCTTTTTCCGGCTGCCATCATACCCGCGATGACGTGCACTCCGCCGAGCTCGCTACCCGTGTAAAGGAGGAATGCCTTCATGCCTGGAGCAATTACGAGCATTACGCCTGGGGACACGACGCGCTTAAACCGCTCAGTTGTACGCCGCACGATTGGTATGGCCAATCCCTTCTCATGACGCCGGTCGATGCGCTCGACACCCTGATACTCATGCATCTTGATCCCGAAGCCGATCGCGCGCGCGCTTTGATAAAGAGCGAGCTCTCGTTCAACCGCGACATCTACGTTAAGAACTTCGAGATCACGATCCGCCTCCTCGGCGGACTTCTCTCCAGCTATCAACTCACCGGCGACCAACGCCTGCTCGCTCTCGCCGAAGACCTCGGCCGCCGACTGCTTCCCGCGTTCGATTCACCCACCGGTCTTCCGTACGTGTATGTGAATCTCCACACCGGCCAGGTCCGCGATCCGAAAACAAACCCCGCCGAGACAGGCACGCTCCTGCTCGAGTTCGGCACCCTCAGCAAACTCACCGGTAACCCGGTCTTCTACGACAAGGCCAAACGCGCCCTGGTCGAGACCTTCAAACGCCGCTCGTCCCTCGGCCTCGTCGGCTCCAGCATCAACGTCGAGACCGGCGTTTGGTCGGATCCCGACAGCCACATCAGCGGCGGCATCGATTCCTATTATGAATACCTCTGGAAATGCTGGCGCTTGTTCGGCGACCACGATTGCCTCGACATGTGGAATGCCAGCATTCCTGCTGTTCACAAATACCTCGCCGACGAAACGCGTGGCCAGCTTTGGTACGGCCACGCCGACATGAACAGCGGTCAGCGCACCTTCACTATCTACGGTGCGCTCGATGCCTTCTTTCCCGCCTTGCTCGCACTCTCCGGCGACGTTGATCGGGCCCGCCGTCTCCAGCGTTCCTCATTTGCAATGTGGAACCTTCACCACATTGAACCCGAAGAAATCGATTACCGCTTGATGCGCGCCACCGCGCTCACCTATCACCTGCGTCCCGAGATCATCGAGTCCACCTACTACCTCCATCATTACAGCGGCGCGCGCGAGTATCAGCAGATGGGCGAAACCATGTTCAATGATTTCGTGAAATATTGCCGCACCGATACCGGCTACGCTGCGCTTCAGAACGTGATTACGAAAGAGAAACGCGACGAAATGGAAAGCTTCCTCTTCGCGGAGACCTTTAAATATTTTTACCTCTTATTTGCTCCCTCACAGGCCGTCGATTTTGATCACATAACCTTCAACACCGAAGCTCATCCGCTACGCCGCACCTGGTAAACCCCGCTGGCAGAAAATCGCGGGATTACGCGGATGACATGGATGATCGAAGTATAGATAGAAGGAAACAAGAAAACGAAGGCGGATCAGATTTCGCCTCGTTTCTGCAACAGGCGCCAGAGCAAACAGGCAAAGAGCAGGTTTAACCCGAGGCCCAGGAGACCGTTCTCGGGTCCAAACACCGCAGTGTTCCGAATGCCGAGTGAACCTTGGCGGCTTCCGAAACCGAAGAGCACGTAGGCCATTCCGTTCCACAAGCCATGGCTCAAGCTGGTGACAATGATCGAACCCGATTGCGCCCTGAGCAGGCCCCACACCGCTCCGACTACGGCAGCATTACAAAGATAGACCGGAATTTGCGCTGTGGGCGGTTTGAAGTCGGGGTCGAGGGTTACGGCAGAGATATGCCAGAGAGCGAAGGGGATGCTCGACCAAATGAGCACGCGCACCGTTTTCATCCCTGCTTTTTCTAACGATCCCCAAAGCCAGCCGCGGAAAAAACCTTCCTCCGTAACGATCGCTACCAGAAAGGTCGATACGGTCGTCAGCGCCAGATTTGCAGCAGTCTTTGACCAGTTCGTTTTGGTCAGGTCAATCGCGCCGGCCAGCCATGCAATCAATGCGATCGCGCCCATCACCGCCACAGGGAAAAGGACGGCCATTCCATAATCGTTCGGACGTCCTACCTTGAACCCGACTTCTGTGCGCGAGAGATGACTCAGCCACCAAAACAGGAACAGCAGAGGCAACAAAGCTAACGCGCTGAAAGTTGAAAGACCGGTCGCATCCATCGCGGTCGTGATCGTGATCGCACACACCACGCCGATGATCGGCAACGTCAGACATTGAAGTTCCCGCACCGAGAACGCAGGCGCCGGTGTTTCTGTCATTCAACGATTAAGATGCTTTATGCGCTACGTTTGGATTCAACCATTCGTCTGCCTTGTAGCCCGTGGTCTTGTCGTTCCGCGCGCTTCGCGCTTCCCTCTTTGCTTCCTGTTAATTGATAACCGATAACTGATAGCCGATAACCAATCTTCTCTGAAAGTTCACATTCTCGACACCATTCACCTCGGCCGGCCGGGCATCATCGCTGCGACCGCGTTGGAAACGAACGATGGCCTCGTGCTCTTTGATACCGGGCCAGAGTCAACCTTTGACAATATTGTAACCGGGCTGCAGAAGATTGGTGCTTCCGCTAACGACATCCGGCATGTCTTCCTCAGTCATATTCATTTCGATCACGCCGGCGCGGCCTGGCGATTCGCCGAGCTCGGAGCCACGATTTACGTTCATCCTCGTGGCGCTCAGCATCTCATCGATCCCGCCAAATTGATCGCATCCGCGAGCCGCATCTACGGCGACGACATGCAAAGATTGTGGGGCCGCATCGCGCCGGTCCCGGAAGAACGTATCAGAATTCTGGAAGACAAGGACGTCATTCAGGTGGCCCCGTTCGAAATCCGCGCTATCGCCACACCGGGCCATGCCAGTCATCATCATGTTTATCATTGGGAAGATAATCTCTTCGGCGGTGATATCGCCGGTGTCCGGCTCGAAAACGGGCCGCCCGATTCCGCCGTTTGTTCCGCCGGAGCTGCACATCGAATCCTGGCATGAATCCATTGCCAAAATCCGGGAACTGAATCCGGCCAAGCTTTATCTTCCCCATTTCGGTTTGGTGAAAGGCTCGGTCGCTGCGCACCTCGACGCGTTGGATGAACGCGTGACCCGCTGGTCCGAATGGTTTCACGAGAAGATTTCGGCAGGCGTTCGAGAACCGGACCTGGTCCCTGCTTTTGCCGCGCTCGAGCACGACGACTTAATCGGCCACGGCGCGACCGAAGAATTGGCGCACGACTACGAAACCGCGGACCCGAGCTACATGGCCGTCCCGGCCGCCATCCGTTATTGGCAGAAATATCATCCAGAGGAACTTGTTGAGAGTTGAAGGTCGCGAGTTGAGTGCCCGCGAAGCGGCTTTTCCTTATCTGTTATCTCGTCGTCTTGTAGTCGGCCTCGATCGCGCTACAACAACGCGTCGACTTCGCAAGCTGCTTAAGCGCTCGCGCAAACGCTAGTAACCATTCCGATGTCCGGCATCTCTCAACGCTCAATTCTCAACTAGCTTGATGCTGAACTCGATTTTTTCGAGCTCTACAGCAAGCTTCCGTGCCTGCTCGGTTGTGAACTCGGCCAGCGGAGGCCGCACCCGGGCCCATTCCGGATCGTTCCCGTAAATCGCAATCGCCTGTTTCAACGCCGCGATCATGGACGGCCACGACTTCCGTGCGAACACCTCGCGCACCACATTTAACTTTGTCTGCTGACCTTCCAGGTCTAGTCGCGCCGAAGCCTCGCGCGAAGGCGGGCCTGCTTCGTCTCGAGCCTTTGCGAAGAGCGAATAAATTGCCGCCGGGTTCACGTTGGCCGTGGCGGAAATGGTGCCGACGCCGCCGTTGCGGATATTGGCAAGCAGAAACGATTCGCTACCCACAAAAACATCAAAGCCACCGTCGGGATCCGCATCGTTACCAGGAGGACCATCGAAAGAATCCGCCAGTCCGGCTCGGACCGATTTGCTGTCCACGAAAACATCGAAAGTGCGAGCCGCACCGGCAATTGGACTCGGACGGGCGGTTTCAACAAAGGAGTCGAGGAACATCGTCGTGTTATTCCAATCGCCCGAGCTGTCTTTCATCCCGGCGATCGCGGTGGGATAAGCTTGCAGGAGGCGCTCTACCAATTTTGGAGTGATACCGACGACCGCCACAGGTGGAATATGGTAGAGATAAATTCTTAAACGCGTATCGCCGACACGCTGCACCACTTCGCTGAAGTAAGCGTAGAGACCCTCTTCGCCGACGTTCTTGTAATAAAAAGGCGGAAGCATCAGCACCCCTGCGCAGCCGTGTTTTACGGCATGCGCCGTGAGCTCGACCGTCTCGCTGATCGAGCAGCAACCGGTGCCCGGCATCGTGCGCGCGGAATCGATACCGGCCGCGACCAGAGCGTCGAGCAACATCATGCGCTCTTCCGCTGACATCGAGTTCGCTTCGCTGTTTGTCCCAAACACCGCCAGCCCGCAGTTCTGCGAGAGCAACCACTTGCAATGCCGGATTAACCGTTCCTGATCCGGCGAAAGATCGTTCTTGAAAGGCGTAACCACTGGCGCCAGCACGCCGCGTATTCGATTGGCTTCCATCACCGAAATCCGGAAGTCATCTCTCAACCCTCATCTCTTAACTATCAACCAAGCTTTGGGGTAACTACTGGTGCTAAGACACCCTGGATGCGTTTGGTCATGATCAACCCGCTCCCGGCCCTCCGCATTCCGAGTGATCAATTCTGATACACTGGCAGCGCCGCCCAACTCCTCTTAATATACACGTCCTGTATACGTCTGACTTCTGACTTCTGATCTCCGGCTCCCTGCTACCGTTTGCATTCACGATCACCCGATGTAGCGCAAAAGCATGGCCGATGCGCTTCCGTTGCCTGATTTCAACGACCCGATCGCGCGACATGCTCGCGTCGATCAGCCGTTGCTGAAGGCAGACATGACCGTCGAGGAGGCGCTTGCTGCCATCCGGCGGCAGGGTCTCGGCGAACGCATAATCTACTTTTACGCACTCGATGAGCACGATCGCCTCGCCGGTGTTTTACCCACCCGGCGTTTGTTGACCGCCTCCCCCGACGTAACCCTTCGCGAGCTGATGGTAACCCGCGTCGTCGCGATTCCAGCAACGGCTACCGTTCTCGACGCGTGCGAATTCTTCGTTCTCTATAAATTCTTCGCCTTCCCGGTTGTCGATGCTGACCGTCACATTATCGGCGTTGTCGATATTAGCCTGTTCACCGCCGAGATGTTGGAGGGCGAGGATGCCGGTGCGCGGCCGGTCGCTGTTCAGGCTGATGAGATTTTCGAAGCGCTTGGCGTGCGTCTCTCGCAGCTGCGCGGCGCATCTGCCTGGCGCGTCTTTCGCTACCGGTTCCCATGGCTTCTCGCCAGCATCTTCGGCGGCACTATGTGTGCACTCCTGGCGGGCGCGTTTGAGGCCACGCTCGCCAACAGCGTCGTCATCGCATTCTTTCTCACCATGGTTCTGGGATTAAACGAGAGCGTTAGCATGCAAACCATGACTGTCACCATTCAGGCCTTGCGCTCACAGGCCGTCACGGGGAGCTGGTTCGGCGCGGCGCTCTGGCGCGAATTTCGCTCGGCGGCGCTGCTCGGGGCAGGCTGCGGCACCCTTGTCGCCCTAATCGTTCTCATCTGGCGGCACAACATGACAGCCGCCCTCGCAATTGGCGGCAGCATCGGCCTCTCGCTAGTCACGGCATGTCTGTTCGGCCTGAGTATTCCCTCGTTGCTCCATTCATTAAAACTCGATCCGAAAATCGCCGCTGGTCCGGTCACACTTGCGATAACCGACTTCGTCGCGCTCACCTTCTACTTCGGGATCGCCTCGCTCGTCCTCTGACGCTCTGGCTTCCGGGAATCATGCGCGACGGATCGAATGTATGAAAAAAACGCCTGGTGACGAGAACATCTCAATCCACCAGGCGTCGATTTTTCTAAGCCTGGACCTTAGCAGTCCAAGGCAATATGCGGGTTTAGTCGCGTTCCGTTACAATAACTTTGTCAACCAGCATGTCGTCGCCACTCTTGAGGTAATGAACACGAACCTTCGAATCTTTTCTTACTTTCGAGGCATCGATTACACGTCCATCCGCAGTCACGTAGGTGACCGTTTTGCTAAACTTGTAGCTTGTGGGTGCGCCTGTTTCAGTTCTCAGGACAATGGTCTGGCCCGGTGTGAAATCGGTGACGGTACCAAAGTTTTCGGTGGTTGTGGTCGTCGTTTCGGTTTGTCCAGTCGTTCCCGTCGCCGTCGTGGTCGAGGAAGTTTCTGTTTGCGCGTATGCCACTGAACCGATTAGGGCAGTCGCAAACGTGACACTGAGGAATAACTTAATCATAATCTACTTTCTATCTTACCAAGTTGCTGCAGTGATCGCAGCTATCGGCCGGCAGGCTCGTGTTTCCGAAGGAACTCGGCAAACCAGGTAGGTAAATAAGATGCGGCAGTATTCTACTATACTCTTATAAAGCTTGGCCGCAACTCGAATTATTGTGCATGCTAATCGGGTGATATCGGGTCGGCGCGGCCATGTGATTTACAAGTGGCGCGATAGAGTCCAAAAATAGTTTCCGATTTCGTGCCACTAACATCCAAAGATGTGCGATACTATTTTATGTTAGACTCGTCCCGCCTAAGATCTACCGGAGGGAGTAACAGATGCACCGGATCCAACTAGGCGAAATACTTCGCGATGCTGACGTGGCTAATGCGATCTCGACCGTAGTTCACCAATATCGGTTATCCGAAGATCAAACCGAGCGAGCTTTGTCTGAATTGCACGTTGCTCGGGCGGCAAACGTTGCCCGAATTACTCATCAAACTTTTCCGCTGCCCCGCCTGCTCTGTAACTATCAGGGTAAACTATGGTCGGAACTTGCAGGGTTTAGCGATTAGTTTGCACGATCTACTGAGATATAAAGCTGGACACTGCCGAAACTTCGGGTCTCGCCGCAGCATTTCTGGTTTACCGAAACTACTGGACAAAGCGCCGTTTCCGCTGTAAGTAGAATTTGTACCTTTGCAGCGTCAATCGACCGCCCGGTGCGGCTCCTTCCCCTGCACCAGGAACAGAAGTTAACAATATGTCGAATTTGATTCCTGCTGAAAAGAGCGCTCTAAGAAGGTGGCTTCACCACTTGGCATCGAGGATCGCGACCTCTGACTTGGGCGTGCCTTTCTTGAGCGCTGCACGACTTGCCCCATCAGCAGCTCGGCTCGCCGGCAGGAATGCGGACTTAACTGTTACCCAAGGCAGCGTACTTTATCTCACGCACCGTCGGACTTCGGAAAGTCGGTCAGCACATATGCGCCGGTACCATATTGCAGCGCCAAATCCCAGATAAGCGCCAACGACCATGAAACCAATTCAGCAATCTACCTTATCTCGTGGATCATCGAGTTCGAAACGTCGCGCCGAGTTTTTCTCGCGACATCGAATTAAAGCTGCTGCGCAACCTCCCGACCATCGGCGGCAACTTTTCGGCGGTGCAAAAATCTCGCCGCGGTTTCATCGCGATAACGGTCGCTGATACGGGATCGCGACCAGGTTCGCGCGTCGTTGGACGGTAACTCCCATTCATTAAACGCGATTGACGATAAACAACCCGTCCGGCGCCCAGGATACTAGCAGCGGTCCCGTCAGCAGCCTGTCAGGTTGTGCACGCGAGCAGCGCGAGAAAATGGCAGCCTGTTCCGGCTATAACGAATAAATGCCAGATAAAATGATTATAGCGCCGACGCTCATTCACGAAAAAGATCACGCCAGCTGTGTAAGCGATGCCACCGGCAACCAGCGCAAGGACGGTCGATGCAGGAACTACCGAGCTCAGCGGCCGGATTACGATGAGTCCCAGCCAGCCCATGCCGAGATAAAGACATAGCGCCAGCTTCGGGTGGCGCGATGTCCCGCGCGTCACTTTCATAATGACGCCGAAGATCGCCAGTGCCCAGATCACTGCGAGCAGGATCCAGCCCCATACCCCGCGAAGTGGTCCGAGCGCGAACGGCGTGTACGTCCCTGCAATTAGCAGAAAGATGGCGGAATGATCGAACACTTGGAGAAGGCATTTTCCGCGCGTCTGCGGCCAGGCATGGTAAAGCGTGGACCCGAGATACAATGTCAGCATGGTGATGGCGAAAATAATTGTGCCGACAAAGAAACCGTCGCTCCCGGCGTCGCGCGCAGCTAAGAGCAGCACTGGCGAGGCGATTAGCGCTGCGAGCAATCCAATCCCATGACTGATGGTATTTGCCAATTCTTCCCCGGGGATTGCGTCCACCTCGGCAAGCGCCACAACTCATCGACGACACCCATGAGAGCACGCACCAAAGATCGTCTGCGCCGTTTTGGAAAGCTAAAAAATCACACTGCGCGAATTTTAAATTTCAGCATTCCAGCGTTCCCATTCCTCCCCAATAACCGATAACCGCCAACGCGGCGCTCAGCGCCGTCACCCTATCGCGTCTTCGGCGCTAATCGCTTCCAGCCGGCGCTTCTGCAAGAACCTATGGACCCGCACTAGGATTGTCATCAAAAAGTAAACCCAGCCACACCACGCAATTTGTTCTATCGGCAAGGTAAACGAAAAGACCAGCGACAGGATCCCCACGCTCACCGGGATGCTCCAACCCGTCAGCTCGCCACGCGTCATGAATCGTTCCCGCGCATTCAATCGCAAGGGTTCACGCAAATGCCAGGCATGAAGATTCAGTAACAAAATCTCGGCGGAAATGGCAATTAACCCCAGTGCATAGACCGCGAAAATAGTTCTCGCCTGCGCTTCGGTGGTGTGCAGCGAGAAGGGCTGGCCGACCTGGCCGCTGCTAATGAGGAACCACATCGCCCCGAAGATTGCCTTCAACGGGTAGACAAAGATCAGCATCGTAACAATCATTGCCCAGCTAATCAGGATAGAAATGCCATCTTCTAGCCCGTAACGCCGGCTCCACAACCAATGGCCCCGCCAATAAATCCCCAGTACCGCGATGCTACAGATGAAGGTCGGCACATTCTTGAACGCGGCCAGGAGCGCCTGGATATTATCGGGGATCTGCTGGGCAGCGATTACCAGCATCGAGATCGCAAACGCGAAGGCCGCGTCGATGAACGTCTCCAGCCGCGTCATCTCCATCCCGCGCAGCCTGAACCCGCGCAGTCGCGGCAACGCATCCAAATCCGCCGGCATCGTCGATGCGATCTCTTCTTCGCGTTCAGTCATGTGCCGTTTAGCTAAGCAGGAATTGCGGAACCGCGCGAGACTCTGCGCTTCGGTCGTTTTTGGCAGTTTGGCAAACAGCCGAAGCGCGCGAAGCGCAAAATTCTTGGTTCGCCCCCGCAAATCCACTCTCGCGTTATTTATGCCGCATTCCTAATTCTTACTTCTGCCTTTCTTTGTCAGCGCATTTCATTACCGAAAGGCGATTTAATTCGAGAACATGAGTCCGTTCGATCGACTTTCTTAATTTTTCCTTTTTCCTTCTTAATTCTCTTTATCATGCTCGCTTTCATCTTCGACATTGACGGTACCCTGGTCGATTCCAATGAGCTCCACGTCGAGTCCTGGGACCGCGCATTCCGCCGGTTCGGCAAACAATTTCCTCGGGAAAAGTTACGCGCCCAGATCGGCAAAGGCTCCGACCAATATTTACCCGAGTTTCTTACTCCGGACGAGATCGACCGTTTCGGCAAAGAGCTGGATGATTACCGGTCCGATCTGTTCAAAAAAGAATATCTCCCAAAGGTGCGACCATTTCCGAAAGTGCGTGAACTCTTTCAGCGAATTCGTGACGACGACAAACGCATCGTGCTCGCCAGCTCCGGTAAAAAGGCTGACACGAAATATTACATCGACCTTCTTAAGATCGACAATCTCATCGAAGGTTACACTTCCGGCGACGACGCCGACAAATCTAAACCGGCGCCCGACATCTTTGCCGCTTCATTGAAAAAGCTTGGCGACATCTTACCTGCTGATGCCCTTACCGTCGGCGACACAAGATTCGATATCGAAGGCGCCAGAAAAGCCGGCCTGAGAACGATTGCGTTTCTCTGCGGCGGAACATCGGAGGCAGCGTTGCGCGAAACAGGTGCAATCGCCATCTACCGTGATCCCGCTGACTTTCTCGCTCATTACGATGAGCTTGTGTCTCATGCCTCGTCGCCGCAAAAGTAGCTTTCTTTACCGCCACTCCCTTAGTTTGGTCGCGGTTGGTCTCCTGATTGTCTGGATAATTGGTTACCGGTTATTCGATCCGAAAACGCACTTGGGCGCATTTTTCGGCAACGCCATTGCTGATTGGAGCGGCTCGGTCGTCATTATTCTAGGCACAAAATTTCTTTATGAAGTAGGCTCGGCCGAGAGCCGGCCTGTCAGGGGCAAAGAACGCTCGCCCTGGCTGACCACTCTGCATCAGCATTCGCTCCTGATTTTTATCATCGTGACCGGCGTAGGCTGGACGATTTTGTTTCTACGAATGAACGTGGATAGTAAATGGGGCCAGGTAGTGGGCAATATAGTCTCCGAATGGGTCCAGATGGCCGGCCTCGTCTTTCTCACCAAACGATTAGTAGAGATCGGCTCCAAGGAGAGTAAATGACCTAAACGGCGCCCGGATATGATCAACGATCTTTGGTACAAGAACGCGGTGATCTACTGCCTCTCGGTCGGAACCTACATGGACGCTAACGGCGATGGGACAGGCGATTTCCCGGGACTGATGCGCCGCCTCGATTATCTGCATGGACTGGGCGTGACCGCGATTTGGCTGATGCCGTTTCAGACTTCGCCTTGCCGCGACGATGGTTACGACGTCGCCGACTATTACAATGTCGATCCGCGCTATGGGACGCTCGGCGATTTCATCGAGTTTACCCACGGCGCCAAACAACGCGGCATTCGTGTTCTGATCGATCTGGTGGTGAACCACACTTCTGATCAGCATCCATGGTTCAAGCAGGCGCGCTCCGATCCAAATTCGAAATATCGCGACTGGTACGTTTGGTCAAAGAAGAAGCCGCCGCACTCGAAGGAAGGAATGGTTTTTCCCGGCGTCCAAAAAACGACGTGGAACTACGATCGCGAAGCTAAAGCGTGGTACTTCCACCGATTTTATGATTTCCAACCTGATCTCAATACCTCAAACCCGGAGGTGCAGGCTGAGATACTCAAAATCATGGGCTTTTGGATCCAGGCCGGCGTCTCTGGATTTCGGATGGACGCCGTGCCTTTCATCATCGGAACCAAGGGACCAAAGGTGCGAAAACCAAAGGAGCAGTTCGATATGCTGCGGGTGTTTCGCGAATTCCTCCAATGGCGACAGGGCGACTGCATTGTGCTGGCGGAAGCCAATGTCCTACCCGAAACCGACATGGATTACTTCGGCAAAGACGGCGAGCGCATGCACATGATATTTAACTTCCAAGTCAACCAACACCTCTTCTATGCATTGGCCGCCGCTGATACGCGTCCCCTGATCAAAGCATTGAAAGCGACCAAGCCGCGGCCGGCCACGGCACAGTGGGGAATGTTTCTGCGAAATCATGACGAACTTGATCTGGGTCGGCTGCAAGAGAAGCAGCGGCAAACTGTGTTTAAGGCATTTGGGCCGGACGAACACATGCAGCTTTACGATCGTGGGATCAGACGTCGCCTTGCCCCAATGCTCGGGGGCGATCAGCGTCGGCTCGAGCTGGCCTACAGTTTGATGTTCACACTACCGGGAACGCCCGTGATTCGCTACGGCGATGAACTTGGGATGGGCGACGATCTCACCCTGCCGGAACGCGTTTGTGCGCGGACGGCGATGCAATGGTCGAACGAACCGCACGGTGGATTTACGAAAAACGCAAAACCGCATACTCCGGTTATTGATCAAGGACCATACGGTTACCAACACGTTAATGCCGCGATCCAGCGGCGCCATCCGGACTCAATGTTGAACTGGACCGAGCGCATTATTCGAATGCGCAAAGAAGTTCCCGAGATTGGATGGGGAGATTTTACCGCGTTGAATGTGCGCGATCCGGCGGTTCTCGCTCTTCGATATGACTGGCGCAATAATTCGGTGTTGTTTTTACACAACCTTCACGAACAACCGCGTGAAATTCTCCTGGATCCGGGCGTGAATAGGGAAGATGGCAAGTTACTGGTTAATCTGCTTGCTGAGGACCACAGTAAGGCTAACGAATCCGGCAAACACCGCATTGTCCTGGAAGGCTACGGCTACAGATGGTACCGGGTCGGCGGACTCGACTATCTCCTGCGTCGGACCGACATCGACCGCCATAATACCGAAGCCGGTTAAATAAGCCGAAAACAGGCGGCTAACCTATAACTCCTAATTTTTAATCTCCCTGCAGCTTCGTCGCTGCGCCGCTCCCTCTTGCCCGAGGTCTAGTTACCGGATAAGTTGCAACGATGAGTCGGGTGGAAGAGATCAAGGCAGCCATTGAGCGGTTAAGTCCGGAGGAGCGTTGCGAACTTACTGCGCTATTGAATTCCGCCGAAGAGGACGATTGGGACCGACAGATGAAAAAAGACGCCGAGCCGGGAGAAAAACTGCATCGGCTCATGGAAGCGGCGAACAAGGAATATAAGAAGCCAAGAGCCGGCCGTTTCCGAAGCCGGCTGAGTGAAGTCCAGGACATCGCCCGAATTTTGGAAGTTGTTCTATAGCCTTCCGCTCGAGATTCAAAGGCTCGCCTACAAGAATTATTTGCTCTGGCAAAACAATCCGCGCCATCCTTCGTTACGGTTCAGGCCGATCAAATCCAGGCAATGGTCCGTGCGAGTCGGCGACCATTATCGAGCTGTAGGTCATTTCGTCGAAACTGACACATTTCTGTGGACTTGGATTGGCACGCATGAGGATTACAACAAGCTCTGAGTGAAAAACTTCTGGGGATTCGCTTGATCTCTGATACCAATCACCCGCGACCCATGCTGAAGCCGTTTCTGACCGCGAACTGGCGTTACCTCGCCATGCTCAACTTCCCCGTCGATCCGGAAATTCTCGCGCCTCATGTGCCCGCCGGCACCGCAGCTCGATTTCCACAACGACAAAACCTACCTTAGCGTCGTCGGCTTCCTCTTCTATCACACAATTGTCTGCGGCCTGCCCATTCCACGCCATCGGAACTTCGAAGAAGTAAATCTGCGCTTTTACGTGCGCAAAAAATCCGCCGACACCTGGCGACGCGGCGTCGTTTTCATCCGCGAGCTCGTCCCCAAAATCGCCATCGCCGTCACCGCGCGCGTTTTCTACGGCGAACCTTATCGTGGCCCTCCCGATGCGCAGCGAAGTGGAAGACAGAGACGGAATTGTGCGAGTGAAATACGAGTGGCGCCGCGGCAATAAATGGGAACATCTCGCCATGAACGCGCACGGCGAAGCGCAATCTTGCGCGCCCGGTTCGCACGAAGAATTCATCACCGAACATTATTGGGGCTACACCGCGCGGACTGGTCGCGCCGTAGCTGGAGAGCGAAGGCGGAGCGAACGCACGAGCGAGTACCGCGTCGAACATCCACGGTGGAAAATCTGGCCGGCTGATTCCTTCGAATTGAAAGCCGACATCGCCACACTCTACGGCGAAAAATTTGTCGAGCCGCTCAAGGCAAAGCCTGTCTCTGCCTTCATCGCAGACGGCTCGTATGTTGAAGTGCAGCGTCGTACCACCGAGCGAGAACCAGGTTTGGAATTCACGGCATGATCATCCTTGCATTCACGATCGCGACCGGTTGCCTCGTGTCGGTGTCGTCGAGCGTGAAATCCCCGCCTTCGTGAATCTTCAGCTGTTTCGATCGCGCGGTTTGGAACTCTGGAACTCTCAAGCCGGGACAAATCACTCGCGGATTGTCAGTTTCCCGGCAATTTGGGACAAGGGAGGGATTCATGAACGGGGATCACACAGTAGGCGACCTCGCGCAGGTCAACGAAATTCTCGAGTCGATCTTGTCCAACATGGGTGATGCCGTGATTGTGGCGGGCCGGGACGAGAAATTTCTGATCTTCAACCCGGCCGCGCAGCGCATGTTCGGCGAAGGCGCGACTGACATCACTTTGGCGGACTGGTCGCGTCGACATGGTCTCTACCTGCCGGACAAAGTGACGCTTTTCCCGAGCGATCAAACGCCTCTGGCGCGGGCGATTCGAGGCGAGGAGACGAACCGTGTCGAAATGTTTATCAGACAAGCGCAAGCTCCGAGGGGGCTTTGGACGCGGATCAACGGCCGGCCTTTGCGCGCAGCTAATGGCGAAGTCATGGGCGGTGTCATTGTCTGCCGGGATATCACCGAAGCGAAAGAAGAGGAATTCTTTCGAGCCGGGCAAAGTCGAGTCCTCGAACTGATCGCGGAGGACGCGCCGCTGAGCGAGATTCTGACGAACCTTGTCCTGCTGATGGAAGGTCAGGCCGAAGGACTGCGCTGTTCCGTCCTGCTTTTGAGTCGCGATGGCATCCATGTCGAGCACGGCGCGGCGCCGAATCTTCCGGAAGTCTACGTAAACGCGGTCGACGGCGCTCCGATTGGACCACGCGCGGGTTCGTGCGGCACAGCGATGTACACGCGCCAGCCGGTCGTCGTGACCGACGTGCTGACCGATCCACTCTGGGCGGACTACCGCGACCTCGCGAAAATCTCCGGGCTGCGCGCTTGCTGGTCGACCCCGATTCTCTCATCAAAGGGCGAGGTGCTCGGCTCCTTCGCCATGTATCGTCAGGAGCCACGCGGCCCGCGTGCCGAAGAGACGCGACTCACTGAAGTCGCCACCCACCTTGCCAGAATCGCAATCGAGCGGCAACGCGCGCAGGCAGAGTTGCTCGCGCTCAATGCGCAACTGGAGAAGCGGGTGGAGGAGCGGACGCGCGAGCTGCGCGAAAAAAACCAGCAAATGGAGGAAGAGCTGCAGATGGCGCGCGAGCTGCAAGTCGCCTTGTTGCCACGGCAGTTTCCCACCATCCCGGTCGGCGCGCCGCCGCATGAGAGCGCTCTAAGTTTTCTCAGCCTCTACTTTCCCAACCGGCGACGTGAGCGGTGACTTCTTTAGTGTTTTTCCTGTAGGCGAAAAAGCGGCGGGCGTATTGATCTGTGATGTCATGGGGCACGGGGTGCGTTCCGCGCTCATCACCGGGATAATCCGTGGGTTGGTAGAAGAGCATGCGAAACTCGCGGCCGACCCAGGGGTATTGCTCACGCGCATCAACCGCGCGCTCACCGTAATCCTGGAGCAGGCCGGCACGACGATGTTCGCGACCTGTTTTTATGTTGTCGCCGACGTGGAGCGGGCGGAACTGCGTTTCGCCAACGCCGGGCACCCCAGCGCGCTGCACGTGCGGCGCAACGGCGCTTCGGCCGAAAAGCTCGACGGCGAGGAAGCGCGCGGCCCGGCCATGGGAATCTTCTCCTCCGTCATCTACCCGACGACAACGCGTTCGATAGCGAAAGGCGACCTCATCATGCTTTTCACTGATGGACTTTTCGAGGTGGAGGATGTGACCGGCGCGTTCTTCAATGAAGAGCAGCTCCGCGCGACTGCCAATCGTCACGCTGCGTTGGTTCCGGAGGAATTCTTCGATCGGGTGCTGGGCGATATCCGCAAGTATTCCCAAAGCGGGACCTTCGCGGATGACGTCTGCGTTGTCGGGATGCAGATTCGACGCACCGATTGACGCATCGGTGGCCGGCTAAGGCGTGTCGCCCATAGGTCCTTCTGGGGCTGGCTTCCGCGGGACGTGGGCGAAGCCGCCCTGTCCTCTGGCGCATTTGCCTATAACCAAAACTCGACTGGGTTAAGCCAGTCGAGTTTTAAACTGCTGCGGAAATCCGGGACGAAAACAGAAGCGGCAGCGAAATTCTGTTCGCTGCCGCTCCAAGTAAATCTTCCCGTCGACGTTTATGGCGTTGCGGAAGGTGAAGCCGAAGGCTCGACCGTCGGGCTCGGCGTCGCCGAACCGGATGGTGTCGGAGTCGGCGAAACGTCTGTCCCCGGGGTTGAAGTAGGGTCCGCAGAATGATGCGGATTATGACGACCGCGCTCCCAACCATAATGATTTCCGGGCGGCGTCGGTTTTGGGTCTGCGCTCGGCGTAGTGCTGTTATGACCATGGCCGTTTTTGTGGCCGTGGTCGCCTGCTACAGCGTAGAGAGAAAGGGAGAAAATCCCGATGCCCAGAGTGGCGCCCATTTTAAGTCTGCTGAGTAGTTTCATGTTATAATTTCCATAAAAGCAGCTTTCTTGCCGCTACCTCCCGTAGAACGCCCTCCCGGAATAGCACCGCAGCAGTGACTTACGCCCCGTCTCTGAAGCGGCTCAATTTTTCAGCTTTTTCTCTGTCCTCCTTGGCACGCCGAAGCCTTGCGCGAAGGCGGCTGATCTCTGACGTCCGGCCTTCGCCTTTGGTCGCTCACACTTTGCGCGTTCCTGAGTCTTAATTCTTCTTTCTTAACTCTTCCTTTGTCGGTTGCGCGATGAAGGTGATGCTCGATTCAGATCTAGCGACATTATATGGTGTCGAGGCGCGCGCCCTTAATCAGGCCGTCGCAAGAAATCGCAGACGTTTTCCAGCCGATTTCATGTTTCGGCTGACGGACAAGGAATATGAGAGCATCAGGTCACAATTTGTGACCACATCGGGAAGGGGAGCGGTTCACTCATCGCAAACTGTGATGAGTTCGCGGAAGCATCGTAGGCGGCTGCCCTTTCGCATCTTTCCTCAGTCGCGTGAGCGAAGCTTTTACGCGATCTGATCTTTGATCTCAGCTTTCCGCCAGTCAAGATTCTGTTATACGTGCTGCATGCCGGAAGACGAGCATATCACGGTAACCTGCCAAAACTGTGGTGAAGAGATCACTAACTCGCGCGTTTACTTCAAGAAGCACGACTGGGAATGTCCTCATTGCGGCGGCAGCATCATCCCCGAAGAGGAAAAGGAGTAGTCTGGGCGAAAGCGGCTGATCGCTATTCACCGATCACTCTCATCCTTTTCCGCTTCTCGCCGGTAATTCCGCCTCCAGAAGCATCTCAGCGCCTTCGCGCGCCCCTTCAATTACCATTGCCTTTCCGCTTTTCCTCACCAGCTCCCGCGCCTGCTCCACCATTCGATCGATCATGTCATCGTCATGACTCGGATCGTGATGGAAAAGCAAAACCCTTTTCACATTCGCATCGAGCGCCAGCCCGACCACGCTGCTGAGTGAACTATGTCCCCACCCAATGTGTTTCTTATATTCCTCGTCGGTGTATTGCGCGTCCAGGATCGCCACTTCGCAATCCCGCAGAAACTCCACCATCTTGGCCCGTTCTGTATCGGCAAAATCTCGCGCTTCCTTCCCGTCGATTCCGTTCTGCGCCGCCAGTTGCAATTTAAGAGGCTCGTACGGTTCATTGTCCGGCATGTAGGCGATCGATCCGGCGCTGGTAAAGAGCCGATAGCCGGCGCAGATGCCCGGGTGATTCGCAAACTTTGCCTGCACCTTCACCTTGCCGATGTGAAACTCCATGTCCTTTAGCTCCTCGATCGCGAGATGACTCGGTAATTGATGCAGGCTCACCGGAAAAAACGGCGTCTCCATCTGGCCGGCCAGGATCGTGCCGAGACCAGCACGCGCTCCTTCATAACCAAGGATCCGGATCAGATTTTTACTATTGTAGGCCGGGGAAAAGAACGGCAGACCCTGAATGTGATCCCAATGCGTGTGTGTGATGAGAAGAGTCAACTTGATCGTTTCTGATAAAAACTCCTTTTCCAGCGCCAGACCGAGAGCGCGAATCCCGGTGCCCCCGTCGAGCACGATAATTTCGCCGTCGGCCCGTACTTCTACGCAACTGGTATTGCCTCCATATCGGATCGTCGCCGGCCCCGGTACCGGGAGCGAGCCGCGCACGCCCCAGAGTTTTATGCGCGGCGGCACTGAACCGAGTCCTTCAGGCGAAGTTGTCGCTCGTGGTCGCTGCGGAATTAGGAGGCGATCGATTGATTCGCGCAGCAGTTCCCATGTAATCGGCTTCAGCAGAAAGTCGTCCGCGCCGGCTTCCAGCGCGCTCGCGCGATCGACCGCATAATCGCGGCCTGACACCACGATGATCTTCGTCGGCTGGAGTTGTTGCCGGATGGTGCGACAAACCTGAAAGCCATTCGATTTCGGCATCAGCAGGTCGCATAGAATTACTTCCGGCCGATTCCGGAGAGCGAGCTCCACTCCGGAATCGCCATCCGCGGCTTCAAAGACTTTCCAGTCTGCATGGGCGAACAACTTGGCGACGGCCCGACGACCATCCTCATCATCCTCAATGATCAATACGCTTGGCATCAGCATGCTGCCTTCCGTCGGGCGTTTAGTGGGATCCCGTAAAACATGTCTCCAGACTAACCGGCAACGCTAACGAAGTGCGAGAAAATACCGAAAGTCTTCCCGAATCCTCCGCCGGCCGCCCGGAACTACATCGAAATCCCGCTCCAATTCCCAGCCGCGTGAGGCGAAGCCTTTTACGCGGAACTGCGAGAAAATACCGAAAGTCTTCCCGAATCCTCCGCCGCCCGCCCGGAACTACATCGAAATCCCGCTCCAATTCCCAGCCGCGTGAGGCGAAGCCTTTTACGCGGAAGTGCGAGAAAATACCTAACTGCTTCCCGAATACCGATCCGCCGTTTTGTCGCGCCGTAACCCTCGGCTCGCCGTAGCTTTAGCGAAGGCGGCTTGGCGTAGATGGAAGCCTCGCGCGAAGGCGGCTGACTTCTGATCTCTCCGGCTCTGTGCTCCTGGCCTTTGCGCTTAACCCTTTGCGCTCTGCTAATAAACTACGTGAGTCACGTATGGCATCATTCACCGGCCGATGACCTGCCGCAATGAAACGAGCGCTAACCCCCGCGGCATAGCCCGTCCTTGTTCCCATTCCTGCAATGTCCGCCTGGAAATCTGAAGCTTTAACCCTGCTTCACTTTGCGAGAGATCGTGCTTTCGCCTCCAGGCTCGCAACTGTTCCCTTAGCCTGGTCGAGCGCATGCGCTTGCGTCGATCTCTCTGTCTTCGTCGTTCATCTCGTCGCGAAGTGGAATTTTGCATGATCAAAAAACTTTAATGGCGTTTCTATACGTGAATCACGTATACCAGTTGCTTGCAACAGTGGTTGGGTCGATTCTTTGCGTCAAATGGAGGTTTGCCTCTGCCGTTTGGAGCATGCATATACGTGAGTCACGTATAGCATCACATCCACGTTGAATTGAATTCATGTCTGCCCTTCTTGGTGCGCCCTCTCGTCACGCCGTAGCCTTGTCCGGAGATGGAAGTTTCAACGTAGGCGGCTGCTCTTTGCTCCACGCTCATTGTTCGCCGATCGGACGGACTCGCCGTGGCGAGCTCCCTGTCAGGTTCTGTGGTGGCAACCGTGTCGGTTGCGCTCACCTTGGCGGGCTCCTTGCTCTCTATAACCGATAATAACCAACCAATACCCGATAGTTTGGTGCAAAGGGCGCGAACTCAAATTTTCGGCATTCCGCACTCCGCATTCCGCGGTCGGCAATTCTTCTCTCTTAATTCTTAACTTTTAATTCTTCCTTCTTACTTTTCTTTACTTCTGCCTTTTTTGATCCACATGCCTCTCATTCAAGTGCGTCAATCTGCTGTTCACGGTCGGGGCGTTTTCGCGGCCCGACCCATCCGAAAAGGCCGGCGCATCATTGAATACACGGGTCGCCGCGTCGCATGGAAAAGTATTCCGGCCGATGTGAACGATGCGCACACATTTCTTTTTGGGATCAACGATGGCGCCGACGTTATCGACCCCGAGATCGGCGGGAACGAAGCGCGTTGGATCAACCACTCCTGCGACCCGAACTGCGAAGCGATCGAGGAAGACGATGGTCGCGTCTTTATCCATGCAGTACGCAACATCCGCGCGGGCGAAGAATTGTCTTACGATTATCAACTCCAAGTGGACGAGCCGATCACGCGCGCGGTCAAAGCTGACAATGCATGTCATTGTGGCAGCGCAAATTGCCGCGGCACCATGCTTGATCCAAGTCGTTAACGTTGATCTCCGACCTCTGCGAGCCAATAGGCTGTCTGAGCTGGGGAAGATCAATTAAGAAGGCAGAAGGAAAAATTAGGAAGGGCTTTCTTTGGATCGCTTCAGGATCGTTACGAAAATCGCTGTCAATTCGGTGCATTCTTGGCGCACATTTCTCAGTTTCTCTCGTGTCAGCAAATTTGCTTCGGCGAGAAGATCAAGCCAGTAACCCGTCTCCTCCAGCTCACGCAGCGAGTCGCCGGACTTCGCGATAAATTGATTCGCTCCTCTCCCGACTCGCTCCCGCTGCCCTAACGGCGTTACCGTCTATGTCGCTCGCCCCAGTCGCTCCGTTCAGCCTTGCTGCGCGCGCGGTACGCCTCGCGATAGTTGGCTCCCACGGATGTCCCCGAGCGCAGCACCTGCTTCCCCAGAACCTGAGCTTCAGTCGTCTTTGGCAACATCGAAAATACTCGGATGATTCCAGCGCAAAGCGTTTGGTCCGGTCTGCCAGATCTTTTTCATCCTTTTGCATTTATCCTTCCTACTTGAAAGCTTTCAGGCGTTAAAGACCAGAAGCGCCGGTAACGACGCTCAGCGCCAAATCCTTCGTGCGCTCTCGCAGATCGACTTTCGCCGGCTCCATTTTCTTAATTTTTAATTCTGACTTCTTAATTTCGATAGAATCTCATCCGAGCGTAGCCGCGCCCTGTGATCATATATGGCTGAGGCGACAATCAATTCGTCCACCCTCTCTCTTCCACGAAATGCTCCAAGCCGGCTCGGACCATTGGGCGTTTGCTTTGCTCCCTTGCCGCTTCAACCCTTCGCCGGTTTAACTCTGTCCTCTGCTGTCATCCTGTGGTCCATCATCCTATTCTTCTACTCGTGAATGGAAAAATACCCCATCTCCCTCGGCGCAGATCAAATACTCGGAATTGAGCAGGATGATTGTGCGATTTCCACCTGGCATAACGATCTGGTTACCCTGGATTCGCCACGGAGTGTTCATTTCGCCATCCTCAACGCCATACATGCCGTCGCGACGAAAAATGTAGACGTGCCGCGGTGATTGCCACTGACCGATTAAAAGCTGCGACAACTTTCTCGGATCGGAATTCTTTGGAACAGGATGTTTTCTCAGTTCCGCGCTGATCGCATCCGCAATCTTCAAGTAATCCGGGTTCGGCTTGCCGGTCTTCCACCGTTCGACCACGTTTCGCTCCATGATTTGCGCCAACTTGTTGACGTAGGTTACCCGAGCCGCTTCGTCACCTGAACTCTGTTCATACTCCTGTTTGGCTGCGTCGAAGTCGCGCTGATTGGGTGAAACCGTCTGTTCGGCCGTGGCAGTCTGCGTAGGGAAGGCGGTGCTCGGGGTGACCGGCGCGGCGCTGGATAGCGCGCCTGAGTTGTGCAGAACTAGCTTAAAGACGGTGCCGAGATCATGACTGCCACCCGACTTAGTAGTCCCATAAAAGTTGCCCTCCGTATCTTTGATAAGTGCTGCAGTGATACCTTTATTGTTCTTAGCAGTTGGGTTTGAGTTACTGAAGTCCCACACCGTTCTGCAGGCACCTGCCGGTGTGACTTGAAAAATCGTTCCCCAGCCATGCGCGCCGCCTCCGGTGGTGGTGCCGTAGAGGTTGCCGTCGTTTCCCTCCACCAGAGCAGCGTGAGGTTCGACTCCTTTGGGATCGTTGTCGGCAAACTCCACCAAAGTAGTAAGGGCGCCGCCCGGAGTCATCTTAAAGACCGTCCCTCTGTTACCGCCGCCGCCTATGGGTGTGGTGCCATAGAAGTTTCCGTCGCTCGCCTGGATCAACTCCGCAACATTGCCGCCTCCTTTGTTCGGCTGCTTTGATCCTGAAAATCTCACCAAGGTAGTCATCGCGCCTTTGGGAGTTAGCTTAAAGACAATCCCCGCAACTCCGAGCCCGCCCCAAGTATTGCCGTAGAAGTTCCCGTCTTTCGCCAGGATCAGGCCTGCCCAGGGCGCCCCGCCCTGGCGCATTGCCACATGAGCGGAGAAATCGTAGAGGGTGGTGAGCTGTCCTGCCGACGACATCTTATATATGGTACCGAAGCCTCGGAAACCGGGGATGGGAATAGGAATTGGCACCGCCTTTTTAGATCCACCGGAGAAGGTTGTTCCATAGAAATCGCCGTTAGGGGCCTGGACGACCCCGGAGTAAGGGTTGCAACCTTTGTTACTGGCGCCGTCGCAAGAGAACCGCACCAAGGTGGTGAGAACGCCCGAGCGCGATAGTTTGAAGATGGTGCCGTTATCGAGATTGTTTTCGCCAGTCGCGTTTACCCCGCCGCCTGAGGTTGTTCCATAGAAATTACCGTCATTCCCTTCGACCACTGGTGCGGTTGGATATCCGCTGCTATTTGTTGGCGCGTTACCGGCGAATTCAATGAGCGTCGTCAGCGCTCCGGCAGGAGTCATCTTAAAAACAGTGCCATAGTTATTGGCGCCGCCGCGCTCAGTTGTTCCGTAGATATAGCCATCATTGGCCAGGATTAGTCCGTTTGGCGAACTACCTTTGTTTGTCGCACCATTGCCGCTGAACTCGGCCAGCGTTGTCAGGCTAACGCCGCCTGATTCCGCGACACCGCCTTGTTGTTTCTTCTCATTAGCGCCACTTAAATTTGGATTGGGCGGCGTCCGCGGCACTATTTGCGAAGTGGATGTGACCGCAATTTGCGCCATATCCTGGAACCCTTCGATCTTGCCTGATACGGCTATGGTCTTTCCTTTAAGTTCGTTGAGATTTAGAGCAGGGCCTGGCGCATCATTTGGCAGCACAATCGAAAATGATTTCGAGGTGCATCCATCCAAGGTCAAAAGACGGTAGGTTCTTCCGGAGTTGATGCATTCCACTTTGCCAACGACCGTCGCTTTCTCCCCGATATGTTTTTTTGCTTCTACCGCGTTGTATTCCTGAGCCGCAGCCGGCTCTTGACCGGCAGCCATGGCGGTAGATGTCGCGATGAGAAGAAACGGATACCAGGCGAATCGATAGGCTTTCTGATTCATGGGACAACCCGCCTGGCAACAGAACTGGCGACAAGCAGGGCTGCGATTTTGATTTAAAGAAGGTCAGACCGTAAAGACAATTTCTCTGGGACAGGGAGACTGCATGGTGCGCCGTCGTCTTGCATTTCCGCGAAACTGCCAGAAAATCGGATGACATTCTCGAACAGCGCTAGGCGCCATCTCGCAGTATGCGTCTAAACCATTAACGACCAGGCGCGTCGTGCGGAATGCGAAATCAGAAACGAATTGCTGGCGATACCGCTGACTGGCTACAACTGCTCTCGACCGTAAAGCTGTCTCTCCGAAAAACTATCGGCTCTCCGCCGGGAACTGCACGAACTTATCGCCATCCTTGTCACGATCCTGAACCAATCCAAAAAAGCCATTTCCCACTTAGCCCCTTCGCAGCGTTTTCGATAGAATCTCATACGAGCGTAGCCGCGCCGCGTGATCATATATAGCTGAGGCGACAATCAATTCGTCCACCCCTGTCTCTTCCACGAAACGCTCCAGGCCGGCGCGCACCGTTTCACCCGAACCGACGAATGACCGGTTGAGCATGGCGGAAGCCTTCTCCTTTTCGAACGGTGTCCAGAAGGTCTCGATATCATCGATTGGCGGCGGAAGTCGTCCGCGCGTCCCGCGCACCATTCGAGTAAAGCTCTGTTGCGCGGAAGTAAACAGTCGTCGCGCCTCGTTATCAGTTTCTGCCGCGAACACATTCACTCCCGCCGCCGCATACGATCGCTCAAGTTGCTTTGATGGCTTGAACTCACGGCGATACGCCTGCAACGCCGGGATCAACGCCGCCGGCGCGAAATGCGACGCGAACGCATAAGGCAGACCGAGAATGCCGGCCAGCTGCGCGCCGAACAAACTTGATCCAAGAATCCAGAGCGGCACTTTGAGTCCTGCACCTGGCACGGCCTGCACCTTCTGGCCTGGCTGCGCTTCTTCGAAAAATTGCTGCAGTTCCACCACATCATCGGGAAAACGATCGGCGCTCATGGGATCGCGCCGCAGCGCCAGCAACGTGCGTTGATCCGTTCCCGGCGCTCGTCCAAGTCCAAGGTCGATTCTTCCCGGATAAAGTGATTCCAGAGTGCCGAACTGTTCCGCGATCACCAGCGGCGAATGATTCGGCAGCATGATCCCGCCTGCGCCCACCCGGATGGTGCGCGTGCCCGCCGCCACATACGAGATAACAACCGCCGTCGCCGCGCTGGCGATGCCGACCATATTGTGATGTTCCGCCAGCCAGAAGCGCCGGTAACCCCACCTCTCGGCATGCTGCGCCAGGTCCAGTGTATTGCGCAAAGCATCCGCTGGCGTTCCGCCTTCCGGAACAAATGCAAGATCAAGAATAGAAAGAGGCGGCATACCGTAATCCTAATCTCTCAACGATAATCAGAACGATCAAACGGCGGCCAGGGTCTCGGTCGCGTGAGTGAAGCTTTTACACGGTCTGATCTCGGTCTCGTTTTCCCGGTAACGAGCTCCTCCGCTTCAACGATTCACGGCTCGTATACGTGAGTCACGTATAACATAACAACAGTCGAGTTTTGCCGGATTCGGTTAGGATTTAACGCACTTACTTGTTTGTGATCCGAACCGTTTTCACGTTCGGAGAAATCCCCTCCGGAAGTCTCACGGCCCATCGCTGCTCCGATTCATCCACTCGCAACAATATCTCGCCGTGAGTTGGCGGATGAGTAAGCGGGCGCGTCAGGATGATGAAGTCGGTACCCAGTTGCGCAATCGGAAGCGATGATCCGTTGACCAGCAATTCCATCTGGACACTTGCAGAATGGCCGTTTTGAGCGCTGGTCGTCACCGTGGATGAGGATCTCATTGCGAGAGCCCAGCGCTATGCGCGCCGGCACAAGGCCGTCCTACGCGATCGTCTGGGCTTTGGGATTCACGGTATAGTTTATGCCGCCCAACGCAATCGAAAACCGGGCCGATCCGCCCTGAAGTTTCACTCGCGCGACGAGACCTATTACCGCGAGCGACAGGTATACCGGCGCTTGAAAGAGCAACACGTCGTGCAAATCCACGGACTGCATGTTCCGCAGTTACTCGATTTCGACGACGAATTTCTAATGATCGGCATGACCATTGTTTCACCGCCTTATCTTCTCGACTTCGCCGGCGCGTATTTGGATGAGCCGCCAGTTTTCCCCGACCATGTCCTGGGGGAATGGGAGGCGGACAAACGCGAACAGTTCGGCCCGCACTGGGAAGACGTAAGATTAGTGCTTAGCACTCTGGAAAATTACGGCATCTTCTTGGTGGATGTCTCCCCGAGCAACATCACTTTCCGCGACCCGGTTAGTTAGCGATTAACTGCCAGCGCTTCGCTCTTCCCCTGATGCTTTTAAAGCGTCCCTTTTCCTCCTCTCAACTCTCAACTAGCATATACGTGAGTCACGTATGGCATCACGTCGACACTGAAAATTGGATCAATCCGTTTCATTTGACCGACACGTCGGTGCCTGGTTTCACCCGCTCCGCCAGCCGCACAATGTCCCAGTTCGCCAGCCGGATGCATCCATGGCTCGCAGCGTGGCCGATGGTGTCCGGCTCGTCCGTCCCATGAATGCCAATACCGCGCTTGTTGAGTGCGATCCAGACCACGCCGACTGGATTGTTGGGTCCCGGTTTCAGTAGATAAAAATTCTTGCCCCGTTCACCGTGCTTTAACATCCGCTCGTCCCAGCGAAAGGTCGGTAGCTTCGCAATTCCGCGCACCTTCCATTCACCAATAGGCGTAGCTGTCTGTTTCGAACCAACTGACACAGGGTAGGCCGCGATAATTTTGTCACCTTCGAACACGCCCAGCGTGTTCGTTTTCACATCCACCTTCACACTCGTCTTGGCGGCGGCCGCTGGCTCGCTGTTCGGATCTGGCTCTTGTTCCGACGCATCTGGCAAATCGTTGGCCGCGTCTTTACCCGGCTGCAAATTCTTGACCGTATCCAGATCGAACGGTTCCACATTCGGCACCCGCAGCTGGTCGCCCGGTTGAAGGGCGCCGCCGTTCTTACCGGGGTTCAACTCGGCCAGGAATTTTTGGTCGCAATGGAACTTCTCCGCCAGTTCTTGACCCACGTTCCGGTAAGGCAAAGCTGGCAGCTTCGCTTTTTCCGGCGCGACCTGCGCGCCCGAACCGGGGGGCACCGGCCCGATATTTTTCATGTCGGCATCAGTCACCGTGTATTGGATGAACACCGGGTTGACGCTCTGGACATCGATCCCGTTGAGATCGGGTGCCGTGTCCGGCTTTCGCGGCTTCGGCGATGGTGGTTCGCCTCGTGATTGACGGTAGAGCGCGAGCGCCTTCAATGTGAAATCGTTGTAATGTCCGTCGATCTTACCTGGGCTGAAGTTCGCGCGATCGAGGAACACCTGGAGCCGGGTCGCGTTTTCAATCTCGGCATCGCTGCGTTTGTGCGGTGGAGCAGGGGAAGCGTGCGATTTACCTCTATGCTTCGCCTCGCCGGAAGACGCCACGCCGGCGGCCAGCAGCATCACAATGAAACCGCGAAAAAACCTCTGCACCTCAAGTGATCATCGTGCGCGTCCTTCGTGGCGGTCCCATCCCAAGCAAGGAGGGAGACCGAATAACAGGTAGCTGTCCTTCCAATGATCGATTTATGTCGTGGAGTTTCTGATCCTCTGACCTCGTGTTTCCGCCTCCTATACGTGAGTCACGTATACGTTCCGCCAGCCAGAAGCGCCGGCAACCCCGCCTCTCGGCATGCTGCGCCAGGTCCAGTGTATTGCGCAAAGCATCCGCTGGCGTTCCGCCTTCCGGAACAAATGCAAGATCAAGAATAGAAAGAGGCGGCATGCGGCAACTCTAATCTTTTAACGATAATGAAAACGATCAAACCGCAGCCTTGGCCGCATCCGATCTCTGACTCCGTCGCGTGAGCGAAGCTTTTACGCGATCTTCCATCCGCCATCAGATTTCAGCGTTTCAGAATTTCAGCGTTTCAGCTTTTACCTGAAAACGATCAAACCGCAGCTTTGGCCGCACTCCGATCTTTGCTCAGTGACCTGTGAACTTCATCGCCATTTTTATTACGATTCTCAAGACCTCAAAAGACGCTTCCTAATTCATCCTTCTTAATTGCGCCGTAGCGCGCTTTTTTACGCTCCTCGCCGTTCTTCCAGATTTTAGTATCGTTCAACCACTCACGACACGGGATATGAACAATCAACATGAATCAGGAACAGACCCCACGGACCGGCGACAATTCCTGGAAAACCTTTGGGAAGAACATATGCGCCACGAGTTCGCGACGCATAACACCGAGAACACTCTCGCCACCATGGTTGATGATGCTTACGTCAATCACATTCCGGTGCTGACCGGCGGCGTCGGCAAAGAGGCGTTGCGCGAGTTTTACTCGAAACGATTCATCCCTCAGATGCCACCTGATACGGAAGTGACGCCAGTGTCGCGAACGATCGGCACCGATCAGCTGGTCGACGAAATGATTTTCAAATTTACGCACACAATGCGGATGGATTGGATGTTGCCCGGCGTTGCTCCCACGGGCAGGCGAGTGGAGGTACCGTTGGTGGCGATCGTGCGCTTCAGGGGCGACAAGCTTGCCCACGAACACATTTATTGGGATCAGGCTTCGGTCCTGGTCCAACTCGGGTTAATCGATCAGAGCAACTTGCCCGTAGCCGGCATCGAAACGACCCGCAAAGTTCTCGACAACAGCTTGCCGTCCAATGGCCTCATGGAACGGGCCGGCCCGCTCCATCCCGTTTAAGTAAGTAACTGTAGTCGCAGTCCCGCCGGACGGATAAACGGCAAGCATGGAGACTTGCCGGTTTATCCTCTATCTCAATCTATTAATGCTGGCTGCTTTGTTTGGCTACTCGGCTGGTTTGGTGGTAGCAGGCAACATCGTACTGGGCTACGACATGCGTGTTGCCGGATGACAGGCCACCTCGACTGGTAGGGTTGGCATAGACCGCGCCGGAGACGCCATTCGGATTAAATGCTGAGCCTCGCGCGTTGGCGGCATGGCCGGGTGTCACCATTGTTACTTGGCATGACTGACTTGGTTGCCCGGTTTCGGAAGGATTCCCGCGCCCGGCGAGAGCGAACCCACTCAAACCGCAGAATAATGTGACTGCTGTTATAGTTGTGTCTTCATATCTATTAAGGCATCGATTCGTCTGCAGCTTCCGGTCCGGCAAAAAAAACCTCTTTTATCCTATGTTAGTGCTTACCTGTCGTCCCGTATCCGTTCTGTTGACGGCGCTCTGCCTTCCTGGAAAGCTTCTGCTTCTATACGCGGGTCACGCATGGCATGCGGCACGCCCGCTTGTCTTTTGTCTTCCTGTCTATTGCGCAGATCATCCGCTGGCGTTCCGCTTTGCGGCTGCCCTTCGGCCTCCGCATCTAAGTGATCAATTTTGATACACTTCAGCCGAAAATTCCTCCTTACTATATACGTCATCTCCCTCCGGCGGTGCCCAAAGTGGCAAACTGAGGGACCGCCCCGCATCTGCTCTATGTTCTATGCTCGCGTACTGTCGTGGCAGTCGTGTCAGCTGCGAGACGAATGCTCCTATACGTGAGTCACGTATATGATGATGTTACACGTGACACGTTGTGTTCTTCCTTGAGATTCCTTGTTCCCCGACACTCGGGAAATTTACGACAGCCCCAAAACTTCTGCCCGGGATTCAAACCGCGCTTCGCTTCACGCAGTGTCATCTCGGAACCGCACCTCGGGCAATCGCGCGTGAGATGATCCGATTCTCCGGTCGGCAGTACAATCTTCCCGGAAGTCTGAACACCATGGATCAAACGCAACAATGCGTTTGAATCCACCAGCTCAATAGGTTTGTCTTTGGCGAAGGAAACTGCATCGGGCGTAAAGCTAGTGGTCGCGACCAGCTTTGCTGCGCTCGCGCTACGATCGTGCAAAACCCCATACAACTCCCGCACCTGCCGCACGCCGACTGGCGCTCCGTTCCATCGTTTGCATTGAACGAGAGTAAGTTTGCCGTCGCGTCCGAGGATCAGATCCACGCCGCCATCGGCACCGCTGCCGAGCGTTTCTTCAACGTTGTAGCCTTGGCGTCGATATGCTTCTCCCAGTAACCCTATCCCTCTTAATACCCCACCAACTTAACTATACTATTTTCTCGCCCTTTAATCGTGCTGATTACGATCGAAGAATTTCGCCGCCGCGTTGCAAGTTCTCTCTACCCAGCTCGCGAGCACGCCTTCTGCTCTTCCCTGATTTTCGCGAATCGCGCCGGAGACACGGCGAAGCGGACGGCGGCATAGGTCTCGTTAACCGCCGATCGAGCATCTTCGCTCGTTCCTGCTCGTTCGCCGCGAATTCGCCAGAGTAATCGCTCGGTCCGGAGCATTCGGAGGCGGCCGCAGCCGCACCAGCTCGCCCTCATCCGAATCCACGCCGACATCATCTGAGTTTGGGGTCGATCGGCCGCGTATTGTTTGTCCATTTACTAGTCGCAAGATCGTAGGTGCCGGCAAGAAACGCGTCGCGCGTCTCGTCCTCCGGGGTTGCCGATTGCTGGTACCATCCGCGCGCACCAGGAGCGTACCGTCTGGACGCGGTCGCACTCTCAACCCGAAGGCGCGCTCCTCGTTCGGATGACGGAGCTGCTTTCGGATGACGGTTTCGAGTGCCGTCTCAATCTGCGTCCAGATGGCAGTGGCGCGAAAGCTGTCGTGATGGAGATCGACCGCGACGCAGCCGTCAAAGCCGAATCGGTTGACATGCGCGATGGCACAGCAGCTTGAGTCGGGCGCCCACCACACCACCACGCTGCAATCAGCTCGGCGAAGCCAATCATCCGATGTCGGAAGTTTTCCAACCAGCCGATGCGCCGTGACATCAGCGAGCTGGTAAAGAACGGCCGGATCCCTATCGATCGACGCGTCGAATGTTGGCTCTGCAACCGCATAGCGGCCGTTGGGCGAATTTGTTTTCTCCGCCATCATGAGATCGGGACCGAGCCATGGGTTGTCAGGGGTCTCGGCGGAAGACGTGACGGCTAACTCGACGGCGAGAACCAACGCGCACGTAATACGCACGCTGGCATCATATCTCCGATGTCAAGTGAACCCACATCGTAAGCGGCACCTACAGAAGTCAGAAGGAGAGGAAGTTAAGAATGAGCGATCGAGCGTGCAAATCGCTGCTGATTAAGGGCGTCAACGGCTATACCTTCGCGTAATGAAGCGCACGCTCGAGGGGCTGAACGAGCTGGAGAGCGGCGGAATCTTTTCGCGCTATGCCAGAGAAAAGGCAGGAGGGTCGGAAGCAGACGAGGCGGGGTCGCATCTATATTTTTTGACATACCGCTTCGCGAACGTTGAACCGTTACATGGTTGAATCGTTAAATCGGCCAACCCTTCCCGAACCTGACATCATCGCCACTGAGCGGAGCAAATGGGATGAGCGACATAGAACACGTGCGATCGGGAATCGTGCGGGTAGACGGCAACGCAGCTAGGGTAGCTGGCGCAAGCACTGGGCGGTGCGAGTGATCAACTTAAAGTCGGACTGGCATTAGCGACGAGGGTAGGAGCGAGGGTCCGAGCCGGACTTGCATTTGCGGGCAGCGAACGAGTTTCAAATCGTAGAAGATCTAAAGCATTGATCCTCGAGTTTTGTCTCGCTTGGTTTGAGTCTCAAGGTAAAATGAGCCGTTGGCAGTGAAAAGCGTGCTGTCAATGTGGCGAACGAATCTATCTCAAATGAAAACCTTATCGAAACCCGCCTTCCTTTTCGTTGCATTGTCGATCTTGATCGGCGTTTCCGTTGTTCGGGCGCAGAACGATCCGCAGGCGGCGATTGCGAAAAAGCAGGCGGAGTTGGAGCGTCAACGGATTGAATTGGAGAAAAAGAGTCTCGAGTTACAGCAGAAGGAGCTGGACCTGGAAAAAGCGCGCCAGGAATTTGAGGCTCAGCAAAGCGGGCGTTCGCTCAGCATGAATCTTTCCGGCGACGTGCTCTTTGATTACGACAAAGCAGCGCTAAAACCAGAAGCCGAACAGGCATTGAAAAAAGTCGCGGTCGTTCTGTCACAATTTCCTGAGAGTAAAGTAACGGTGGAAGGTTACACCGATTCCAAAGGAACGACGGCGACAAACATGCAACTTTCGCGCGAGCGTGCGCAGGCAGTGAAAGATTGGCTGGTCAAGAACGGTGGCGTCTTAGCCGCGAATGTCTCGACCAAAGGATTCGGCGAACAATATCCAATCGCGCCGAACAAAAACACCGACGGCTCTGATAATCCACTCGGCCGCGCGCTCAATCGTCGCGTTTCGATTATCGTCGAAAAATCACCCACAACGATACCGTAGCTACGGCTCAGCGCCGTTTTGGTTTTTTCGTTGGATGGGAATGGGAAGACGGCGTCAAATCTAAACATTTGACATTGCGCTCCCTGCATCCCGACATCAGCGCCGCCGCCGTAACGCAAGTGAAGGAGCTCCGAAAGCATTCGCGAGCAGGCGGCCGGGCTTTCCAAGCCTAGACACCGGTAACCTTCGGCGGGGCGTTGGGACCAAGGTCCTATGGCGCGACAGGAAAGTTGAGAGTTGATAGTTGAGCGTTGAGGGCCGGTGTCCGCCAACGGACGAACTCGTCCTGTGGCGGGCTTTCCAAGCACTATGTACCTATTCACATCACCGGCAGCCGCTCGGCACCCGTGGAAACTGAATGCCGAAGGTTCAACCGGTGTTCCGGAAATGCTGAGCCATGGGAAACACTTCGGCCATACGCTATGCTGCTTGCTTTTCTCCTGCTTCCGACCTGCGCGCTTGCGGCAAACAGCGTGGTGAATATGTCGCATTACGATTTGATGCGCCCGGATTTTGCCGGGATGGCAAGAGAAGGCGTCGCCGGCGTCATTCACGAAGCGACCTTCCGTCTGGAGCGCGACGCGAGGTACTCTGAACGGCAGCAGGCCGCTCTCAAAGCGGGCTTATTATGGGGAGCCTACCACTTTGCCGACGCAACTAACCCCATCAGACAGGCCGATCATTTCCTGGATACTGTTACGACGGCTCCGCTGGACAATCCGGCGAAACCGAGGTCGGGTGTGTTGCTCGTCCTGGATTTCGAGAAAAACGGTCATCATCGAGGACGGAGCATGACCGTGGCCCAGGCCGTCGCGTTTGTTGAACGCATCAAAGAGCGTACGGGCAAGTATCCGGGTCTCTACGGTAGTGAATACCGGCTGCGACAGATGCTCTACGGGGGAGGCGCCACTTCAGCGCATCGCCAAATACTAACAAATTGCTGGCTGTGGATCGCTAACTACCATGCGGAGCCGCGGAATACAGCGCCCTGGAGCGCCTGGCATATGTGGCAATACTGCGGCGATGGTAGATGCGATTTGCGACCGCGCAGCATGTATCCGAAATCTGTCGCTAACGTCCGAAGAGCTGAACGCAACATTTTTCGCGGCGACAACGCTACCCTGCAAACATTTTGGCGAGAGAACGCGTGGTATCCTTCGAGATTCAACACCGATTGAATTGGTCCGAGCCGGACTGGCGTTAGTGACGAGGGTAGGAGCGAGGTCCGAGCCGGACTGGCATTTGCGGGCAGCGAACGAGTTTCAAATCGTTAATGATTTGAAGCAATTAGATGCCGACGTACCGTCTAGGTTGGAAGCTAGAAGCTAGAAGCTGGGAGATAGAGCAGAGAATTGCGGTCGAGTCTAAATTCTTTGACACTTCGCACTGGCCTTTTAGTGACTTAGCGGCCTCGCGAGATGAACCAGATAACCAAGGTACCCGCGATCGTTATCACAGTGGCGATGATTACTCTCCGGAGAAAAGAGCGCGCATGAGGAGCGCTTTTTTCAATACGCACTGGCGCTGGGGTGGTGGTGGCGAGAGGCCAATGGCCTTTGATGCTGACCGGTGTGCCGAGGTCGATCCAGTTGTAGAACCATTTCGCGGGATTGGCCCCCGTTAAGGGCAGGCGAATACAACCGTGCGAGGACGGATGTCGCGGAACCTTCCGGAATCCGTGAATAAAAATATTCTCGTGCACCTGCACACTCCACGGCATCGGGGCGTTGTGATAGAGCCGGGAGCGATGCATCCGCGATTTGATTGGCCCAGTTTTGAATTCTCCGGGGGGCGTCTTCTTTCCTTCGCGCCCGCTGCTGATGGGACTGTCGAGCACGAGTCGCGCTCCCTGATAGGCGCGTAGATGCTGCTTCGCCAGATCCACCTCGACGCGTTTATCAGCGAACTGAATCGCGATGTTTTTGTTGTCACTCGCCACCAGCGCCTGCATTCCGTCATCGCTCCAGGTAATGGTCGCGCCCGCGCGTTGCAATTCATCGAGCGGTACCAATAAGGTTCCGTTGGTGAGCTTTCGGAGATGTGCGGCATCGAGTAAGTGGCCGTTGAGCGAGATTTCCTCTTGATCAAAATGCGTTTCCCAGCCGAGCGTTCGCGCAATTTCCTCAATGGGAACAAAGAGCATGTGCGGATCGTCAGCAAAACTGATTCCATCAAGCTCTTCCGGCGGAAGTGCCCCTAAAGGCGGCGCCGAGACCGTCAGCGCCAATAATACCAGTCCAAGTCTCGCCAGTCGATGCATCTAACGAGAATAAGATGGTTCGACCCAGTTATTTTGCAAAAATTCAACACCGCTGGCGGGGCAGGGAGCAAGGCAAAGCCTCGCCGTTATCAGTTATCGGTCATTGGTGAGTGAGCAGTCGAAGCCCCGCGATCATAGAGCGCCGCTCGATTCGTTGGCGGATCCGTTATTGTTAGTCGTTATTGGGCGACGAGTTTTTGAAGCGCTGCCGGATTTGGTTTTGGCTCGCACGGCTGGCGGTCTGTGAAAGGAGAGCGTAAAGCTCCGTGGGAGCCACGCTCCTTTACGGAGTTGAGTTGGGCACCAAGACGCAAAGCAGGTTGGGGGCAAAGCTCCGTCGAGACACGCTCCTTTTGCGGAGTTGAGAGTTCCGGAACAAGGCGCGGACGTGTTAGCTTGGAAAAATGAAACCAAATCTGAATCGCGCCTGGGCGATTCTCTTCGCCCGCCTCGTCCTCGGTCTCATCTTCTTTATGGCCGGCGTGATGAAGGTTTTTCAGCTCGGCCCGCTCGAGCACGCGCGAAAATACTTTCTGCCGTTCTCCGATACTTTCCTGCCGACCTGGTCGCTCTGGGCAGTCGGCGTGACCATTCCGTTCATCGAACTCATCGGCGGCGCGCTCGTTCTTCTCGGATTACGCACCCGCGATGCGCTCATCGCGCTCGGCATGGTACTCGTCATCGTCACATTCGGCCATCTTCTGCACGACGCGCTCTTCGACTTTAGCGGCCACGTCATTCCGCGCCTCGCCCTCCTCCTCTTTGTTCTCTCTCTTCCGCGCGAAGATGACCGCTTCTCGCTCGATTACTTCTTGAAACCCTGATCCTCCTTCGCCAAGCCGCCTTTGCTAAAGCTACGGCGAGCCAGGGGGCTACGGCGCGACAAGAAAGGTGAAATAGGCGAGGCAGAGCCTCCCGGTTATTCGCCACGGCGAATCCGTCCGTTGGCGGATCCGTTAATTGTTAGTCGTTAACTGGGCGGTCTCGCGTTTCCCGCGCCTCATAGAGACGCGGCTACAAGCTTTGTAGGGCGGCAATTGGAATGTTCGTGTTCTAAACACTCCGCTAAAACCTGGATCAGTGGCTACGACTTCCATCAGTTTCACGTTTTGTTACTCCGCAGAGAACAGGTAGCGGTTTAGTCCTCAATTTATCTGACTCACTCTCTGCCAGCTGCCATACTTTGGAATCATTCGGCAAGACTTTCGTCGGAGGGGGACAAATCGAAATATAGGTCGGGGTATCGGTGAGATTAAAATCTACAAATCTTTGCACCGGAAACCTGCGGAACTCGTGTTTGGATTTGAGATAGTCACGGGCTGCGGTTTTGGCGATCTCAGCAGCCAATTCGAGCCTTTGGGGCTCGACGAGCGCGGGGACATTGAGGTGTTTTTTCTTACCGCCGGATCTTAAAGCGGTATCGTTGATTTCGATTAGCAGATTTACGGTCGCTTGCGGGGTCGCACGCGCACGAGCGTCGCGTGTAAAGGCGATGTGAGCGAAAAAGCAGTGGGTTTTCATAATCTGTAAACGAAGTTAATCAGCCTACTTTAGTTGATCCTCCATTGGTCAAAGGAATGGCTGGTGAGGCGACGTAAAAGTCTCGCACTTTCGCAGTAACCTGCCGCTTCGTCATCTTGTCGGCGGTTTCAAAACCGACGATTAGTCCGCAGAGATTATGTTTATGGAAATGCTTTCGTAGTTCCCCCTTCGCCTCTCCGGGACCAAAGATAAAAATCGATTCTGCACCGCGCGTGGCGGATACAATCTCTTCGTAATAATTCGACAAATGACCCATGTATCCTTTTTCGCGCCGATCAGACGCCGGCACTCTCCGCGCCTCAACAGGTTCGTCTGATGCGGAAGCGCCCGAGCGTCGAAGCTGTTTTTCGACATTCGAGTTGATTTGCTTTGTCTCTTCTCCGTCTTGCGACAGGAACACGATATTTGCTTCCCGATGGTCAATCCACATACCCGCTTGTGTTTTCATTGGTTCTTCCTGGTTGAGGTTTAGCTATAACGGCGTTTAAAAGTGAGTTACATGATGTCCGGCGCGTTCGTAATGATCACTTTTAGCGCGCGTTGGTTGGTAGCATCTGCAAAGGTATCGTAGGCCTTCATCACGTCCTTCAAGGTGAAGTGATGCGTGATGAGCTGCTCCGGCTGAAGCTTCCCTGAGGTTATGGTCTTCAAAAGCATTGGCGTCGTCGCGGTATCAACCAAACCCGTCGTCAGCGTAATGTTGTGCGACCAAAGCTTATCCAGGTTTAGTTGCACCGGTTTGCCGTGGACACCGATGTTCGCAATGTGGCCGCCGGCAGCAACGATCCGTTGGCAGGTATCGAAACTTCCTGGTACTCCAACGGCCTCGATGGCAACGTCTACTCCTTTCTTACCCGTCAGCGCCATCACTTCTTCTACTGCCTTGCCATCGATGCTGCTTACGACTTTTGTTGCTCCGAAGCGCGTAGCGACTTCCAATCGATTCCTGTCTCCATCGATCATAATAATCTCTGCCGGAGCGTAGAATTGCGCGGTCAGGAGTGCTGCCAAACCTATCGGGCCCGCTCCTACAATCGCCACCGTATCTCCAGGTTTTACCTTGCCGTTTAATACGCCGCACTCGAAACCAGTCGGCAAAATATCGCTCAGCATTACAAGCGCTTCTTCATCAGCTCCGGCGGGAATCGGATACAAACTGTTATCGGCATACGGGATTCGAACGTATTCCGCCTGAGTTCCGTCAATCACGTTGCCTAAAATCCATCCTCCGCCGTTCTGGCAATGTGAATACATGCCTCTCTTGCAGTTGGTGCATCTGCCGCATGACGTAATACAGGAAATAAGAACATGGGCGCCGACTTGGAAGTTGGACACACTTGTTCCTACTTCTTCGATGATTCCGGCACCTTCGTGCCCCAATATTCTCCCGGCCGTAACCGTTGGCACGTCGCCTTTGAGAATGTGAAGATCGGTTCCACAAATTGTCGTGGCCGTGACACGGACGATGGCATCTGTCGCCGCCTGTAATGTCGGTTTCGGCTTTGCCTCCAACGCACGCCTACCAGGACCCAAGTAGGTCAGTGCTTTCATCAGAGATCCGGCCCCTGTCTTTAGAGGACTCTGAGCGCCGCCTTCGCCCTCCCAGTCGCGCAAAGCCTCGGCATCGAATTTCTCGGGTAAAGGTTGAGAAAAAGGCGGCTTTGTTTCGGTAGGGGAACCTAGCGAGTGCGTATCCGGCATACGATACTATCGCACGCGTTGATGAATCCCACGGTACGAAATCGAAAGTCTCGTCGAATAAAATGGGTCGGCGCCGCTTTTGCACAAGCACGCGAGCTAAGCGGAAAGGGTTGAGGGTTGATTGTTGAGTGTTGAGAGAAAGAAGGACAGCCGCCTTCAGCAAGATTACGGCGGGCCAGAGGAAGCCGCGGCGAGTGACGATGCTGCTGTTAGCAATAGAGAAGAATGCTTCATAGAGTGGGTTTTCCAAATGCGGCTGATTTTGAAGAAGTAGTGCTCGCCAGAGTTGCGTGGACGTAGTTCATTCAGTCCAGATGCGAAAGAAAGATTCCCAAAGTGTGGCGCGGTCCCGGGTGCTTGTCCTGGTGGATGAATCAAACGTCGGCAGTTCGGTGCGCACCGTGGGGCGCGGGCTTGATTGGTTGAAGCTGCGGGAGTTTCTGGCCGGGCCGAACACGGGACGGGATCTGATTGAGATGGTGGTTTACGCGGGATTGCCGCCGGCAATCCCGGCGTGGCAGGAAGAGCGGGACAAAAAGAACAAATTCGTGCATTGGCTACGTTCCAATGGGTTCATGGTCGTAACCAAAGATGGAGCGCCAGCCGAGGAAGGTCATTACAAGGCGAACGTAGACGTGATGATGGCGATCGATGCGCTGGAGCTTTCGATCGAGATGAGGCCCGATGTTGTGATTCTCGTAACCGGCGACGCCGATTTCGCTTATCTCGCCATCAAGTTGCGGCGTCACGGGATCCGCGTAGAAGTCGCGTCAGTCGCGGCGAATCTTGGTAATATATTAAGATCTACCGCGAACGACGTGATCGATCTCGCACCGTTGTTTAGGACTTTCGAGATAATGCAAGTCCGAGATACTGCAGCCGGCACGGCCGCCACTACACCTCGACCACAGCAGCAACGCCGGCGACCGCCCCAGTTTCGCCCGCCCGCGCCGCGACCCCGGTAGAGAGCGGAAGGGGTCAGTTCTCACTTTTTGCACTTTTTGGCGGGAGCTCCTGGCTCAATGATGAACAGCCTTCGCCTTGGCCACGGCCTGTCAAGAAGCCTCGAAAAAGCTGACTGCCTACAAGTCAATCTGAAGGTCAGCTGGCCAGACCACGAATAGTCCGGTCTTGCCGCGCATCTCTTTGCCCCCAGCCTCTTTGCCGAGTCTGGTAAGATATTCTTTGTTGCCTTGTTTTTGAATGAGACCCCGCGCTATCAGGTTATCGTACAGAGCTCTTGCTTGAATCCCTAGCTTCTTCGCGAGATTTGAGGTGCTTAGCTCCGTATAGACGGGGTCTGTTGTCCCTACGGGCGTTAGAATCAGGTTTTCCCGATCTACATGCGTCAGCTCACTCAGACGAATTAATCGATCGACTTCAACGCTAACATCCGCATAGAGCTGGTGGTCCTTAGTCCGTTTAATCATTACGCCCATCTCGTTATTATTCTGCTGGCTGTAGAGGTGAAGATTCAGGCTTGTGATGACGCACATGCTCTCGTTTAAGTAGCATTTAGCATGGAGGTTTTGACAGAATCTGGAACGGATATGCGGGACCGTGTTCAGCCACTGCCGGTCAGGCGCTTCGAGCTCCTTCTTTCCGTATACGATCTGCATATCGACATCGGGTCGATACCCATCTGACAGCAGCTCTTTGATTCGATCATTCAACCGGAGAAATGGACTAATCAAAACGAGACGTTCTCTCGCGCCCTTAATAATCTCCTCGAGGACGTAATTGATCCCATTTGTCGTAAGGAATTTCGCCATGTTCCCGAATTAGAGCAGGCCGCACACCAGGTGGTGCACACACCCGAAATGCAAAACGGATCAGTCCTCACTTTTTGCACAAGCACACGAGCTAAGCGGAAAGGGTTGAGGGTTGATTTGTTGAGTGTTGAGAGAAAGAAGGTCAGCCGCCTTGAGTAAGATTACGGCGCGCCGGAGGACAACGAATTGCTAAAATGTTAAATCGCTAACTGTTATCGGTTATCAGGTTTAAGAAGCCCTGGCTCTGCGCCTATCGCCCGCGGCTTGCCGGTGGAACGACACCATTCATACGCAGATACTCGACCATCTGTCCGTAGTGAGTTGAAACTCGTTCGCTCCCCGCGCTCACTCGCTGCTCCCCGCGCGATTCCCGATCGCACGTGTTCTATCTCGCTCATCCCATTCACTCCATTCGCTAGAGGGTTCCGTCTTCGTGTAACTACGATGTGACGAGCCGGCGTGACAGGCGGTATTCTATCCCATGGCTTCCGCCCTAATCACTTGCCATGATGAATAGCGGCTGCATTTCGAAATCGGTGTAGAGTGGGCGCAGGCGCTCCTTGTTATAGTATTTGTCCACGTTGACCGTTTTCTTGCTGCTGGTCACCACTTCAATCGGCATGTTGTCGTAGCGCCCATTCTTCAAGACGACGAGGCGGCCATGGACGCCATGCAAAATGAGATCGAGGGCGAGATTCCCGTACGCCATCGGCACAATCGAATCAATCGCGTCGGGATCGCCGCCGCGCACCATATAGCTGAGACGCTGGTTGATGACATGGATCGGCTTGCCCTTGTTGTATTTGGCAGAGCGCTCTTTGAGTTCTGCCGAGACCAGGTCGCCGATGCCGCCGAGTTTCACGTGCCCAAACGCGTCGGTCGTCTTGTCGGAGAACACCATCTCGCCTCCCTTGAACATTGCCCCTTCTGAAACAATGACGACTGAATAGTGGCTCGGATGGCGCGCGCGGTCATAGCACAACAATTCGGTCAGATGCTCCATGTCGAATTTGTATTCGGGGATGACGCACCGATCCGCCGCGCCCGCCATCGTCGGCAGCATGGCGGTGAACCCCGCGTAGCGTCCGAATACTTCCATCACGAGAAATCGTTCGTGAGACCCGGCCGATGTGCGGAGGCGGTTCGACAACTCAATCGTGCGGCTGACGCAGGTGCTAAATCCGATGCAATAATCAGTGCCTGGCACGTCATTATCCATCGTCTTGGGTATCGCGACGACCTTGACGCCTTCCTTGTGCAAGCGGTTCGCAAAAGAAAGCGTATCGTCGCCGCCGATCGGAATCAGATAGTCAATGCCCAGCCAATCCAGGTTCTTGATGACTTCGGGGGTGAGATCGTTCTTGTCTTGATTGTAGGTTGCGCGCAGCGGCTCAGGCAAATCTTCTTTTTTCACTGCTGGCGGGTTCGTCCGCGAGGTATGTAGGAACGTGCCGCCGGCGCGCCCCGTGCGATTGACGATCTCTTCCGTCAGGATTTGAAAGTGCTCACTGTTATCGGCATGCTCATCGCGCAGGATGCTGATCGCGCCAAGCCAGCCACGGCGGAGACCGACGACCTGGTAGCCTTCGCGCAGGGCGCGAATGGTGACCGCGCGGATCGCGGGATTCAGCCCCGGCACATCCCCGCCGCCGGTCAGAATACCGATTACGCCCTTCTTGGTGGCGATGTGGGCCATACTCCATTTAACCTTGAGGGATTTCCGACAAGTTCAAATCCCGCGTCGGGTCAGCAAAGGTGTCAGTCCTCACGAACACGAGCAAAGCTCGTGAGTTATGCCATCTCTGCCAAGGCTACGACGTGACGAGTTGGCGGATCGGTTAACTAATAAAACATTGAGGCGTGGGACCAAGGTCCTATGGCGCGACAGGAAAGTTGAGAGTTGATAGTTGAGTGTTGAGGGCCGGTGTCCGCCAACGGACGAACTCGTCCTGTGGCGGGCTTTCCAAGCACTATGTACCGATTCGCATTACCGGCAGCCGCTCGGCGCCCGTGGAAACTGAATGCTGACAGTTCAACCGTGGTTCCGGAAATGCTGTTAACCATGGGAAAGATTTCGGCCATGCGCATGTTGGTTGCTTTTCTCCTGCTTCCGACCTGCGCGCTTGGGGCAAACAGCGTGGTGAATATGTCGCACTACGATTTGATGCGCCCGGATTTCGCCGGGATGATCAAGAGAAGGCGTCGCCGGCGTCATTCACGAAGCGACCTTCCCCCGTCTGGAGCGCGACGCGAGATACGCTGAACGGCAGCGGGCCGCACTCGAAGCCGGTTTATTATGGGGAGCTTACCATTTTGGCGACGCGACGAACCCCGTCCGACAGGCTGATCATTTCCTGCAAACTGTTACGGCGGCTCCGCTGGACGATGCGGCGAAACCGCGGTCGGGGGTGTTGCTCGTTCTGGATTTCGAAAAAAACGGTCATTATCCAGGAGGCTCAATGAGCGTGTCCCAAGCGGTCGCGTTTGTTGAGCGAATCAAAGAGCGTACAGGCAAATATCCCGGTCTCTACTGCAGTGAATACCGGCTGCGACAGATGCTCTATGGGGGAGGCGCCACTTCAGCGCATCGCCGAATACTGACAAATTGCTGGCTGTGGATCGCTAACTACCATGCGGAGCCGCGGAATACAGCGCCCTGGAGCAGTTGGCATATGTGGCAATACTGTGGCGATGGTAAATGCGATTTGCGACCGCGAAGCATGTTTCCGAAATCTGTGGCTAACGTCCGAAAAGCTGAACGCAACATCTTTCGCGGCGACAACGCTACGCTGCAAGCATTTTGGCGAGAGAACGCGTGGTATCCTTCGAGATTCAACACCGATTGAATTGGTCCGAGCCGGACTGGCATTAAGTGATGAGGGTAGGAGCGAGGTCCGAGCGGGACTTGCAGTTGCGGGCAGCGAACGAGTTTCAAATCGCTAATGATTTGAAGCAATAAGATGCCGACGTACCATCTAACTTGGAAGCCAGAGCTCCGCCGAGTCATTCGCCGAAACAGACATCATTAAGGGGGGACTGCTGTTATGAATCGCGAGTTGCGCAACATCCTCAAGGCAAACATCGGCAGGACCGTGCGCATTTATTTCCACGGCGTTGGCGACGACACCTACGGCTCCGGCGTGATCAAGGAAGTCACCAATTCCATTCTCACTTTCGAACTCCGGATCCGCGAGGGCAGCGGACTGGAGTACGACACGATTACTTACCACGACATTGGCCAGATTCGCACAGTGACCTTCCATGAGTATCGCGCCACTCGGCCGCGCGTGCGATCTGTTCGGAAAACGAAGCGGTAGCCATCACCAGAGGGGCAGGAAGGTTGAGCGTTGTCCGAGCCGGACTTGCGTTCGTTGAGTGTTGAGAGGTCGGCAGAAGGCAGAGCGCGGAGCGCACAGTCGCCTCCGAAGAGTGAGCCATCCGTCTAACGACCTCTGATCTCTGTCCTCTTGATTGGACGTTCGGTGTAATGCCAGTCCGGCTCGGACCGTTGGGGGTTTTCTTCTGGCCTTCGGCGAAAGCCGCCTTAATCCCGCTCGCTCCATACTCGTTTGTTTCGCCTCGACTTGCGCCCACAGTTTGGCAGTGTTGTACTCCGCGGCGGGCGCGTTTACTCCACATGCCCACGGAAACTGGACCTTATCTCGAACTGGACATCGCTCATGTTCTGTTCGTAGACGTGGTTGGTTACTCGAAATTGCTCATTGATGAGCAACGGACCTTGCTCGAGGAACTGAACCACATCATCCGGAGTACCGCTGAATTCCGTAAAGCGGAGGCGCAGGAAAAATTGATCCGACTTCCCACTGGCGACGGAATGGCGCTGGTATTCTTCAATACTCCGGAGGCGCCTGTTCGATGCGCTCTGGAGATCAGTGCAGCCCTCGCAAGTCAATCGCGTCTGAGACTGCGGATGGGCATTAACACCGGTCCGATTAGTGGAATGGTAGATGTAAACGACCGCTCGAACATTGCCGGGCTCGGCATCAACATGGCCAAGCGGGTGATGGATTGCGGTGATGCCGGCCACATTCTGCTTTCCAAGCGCAACGCGGATGATCTCGCCCAAAATAGCCACTGGCGTCCGTACCTGCACGAGCTCGGACCTTGTGAAGTGAAACACGGCGTGACTGTCGAGCTGGTCAACTTCTACAACGACACCGCGGGAAATGCCGCCATCCCGGAGCAAGTGCGCCAACAACAGCGAAGACGCATCCGGTTGCGACGGGCTCGCCTTGCTTTCGCGCTCGTGGCTCTAGTGGCCATAGGAGCGGCCGTCTTCGCCACTCTGTTTTTCCGCCGCGAATCCACGAGCGGACTGGAGAAATCGATCGCCGTCCTGCCGTTCGCAAACCTTAGCGATAGTCAGGAGAACGAATTCTTCGCAGGCGGAATTCAGGACGACGTGCTGACTAATCTCGCCAAGCTTGGCGACTTGAAGGTCATCGCGCGGACCTCCGTTGCCAAGTACAAGGGGACGCAGCTGACCACCCGTGAGATTGGCAAAGCGTTGGGAGTTGGCGCGGTACTCGAGGGCAGTGTTCGCCGGGTCGGCAATCGCGTTCGTGTCAACGCTCAGTTGATCGACACTCGGAATGAAACGCATATCTGGGCGGAAACTTACGAACGCGATCTCACCGATGTCTTCGCCATTCAAAGCGACCTCGCTCTCCAAATCGCTGCCGCACTCCACACCACGCTTTCGCCAGACGAGCGAGCGCGTTTGGAGAAACGTCCCACGGATAATCCCGAGGCCTACCTTACTTATCTCCAGGCGCGGGACGCGGTAAGCAAAGGTCCCCAGTCGATCGAGGAACTCGAGCGGATCGCCCAGCTCTACGAAAAAGCCGTCCTGCTTGATCCTTCCTTTGCGCTGGCTTTCGCGCAGCTTTCTTACATCTCCGCAACGATCTATCAGGCTAAAAACGAACCGGCCGCTCTTGCCAGAGCGCGTGCGACCGCGAGCGAAGCATTGCGCCTTCAACCGCACCTTCCCGAAGCCCACCTTGCCCTGGGTTATGTCTATTATCGCGGCGATCGCGATTACGAACGTGCTCTGGGCGAGCTAGCCATCGCAAAGCAGGGCCTGCCGAATGATCCCGACATTTTTCTCGTCACCGGCTCGATCGAGCGACGCCAGGGCCGATGGAAAGAATCCACTGCCGACTTCGAGAAGGCGGCGTCGGTAAACCCGAAAGACCCATTTCTCTGGAACAATTTGGGGACAAATTACCAGGCGCTGCGCGATTTTCCGGCCGCAGCAAAAACTTTTGAGCGCGGAGTCGAAGCTGACTCGAGCTTTTTCCCTAACCATTACATGCGTGCCCGCATGGAAATAGATTGGAACGGGGACACCGCACCTCTGGAGCGACTGTTCCAACAGACTCCCGCTCCACCCGATCCGGATGGGAAAATAGCGTTTGCTCAATTTGAATTGAAACTGTTACAACGCCGATATGCCGAAGCGCTTCAGCTGGCGGAGGCGAGTCCGCATGAAAGCTTCTTTCAGTGGCGACCCGGTGTTCCTTTCCCAAAATCGTATCTCGCTGGCGAAGCGTGCAGGCTGATGAACGACCACACAAAAGCGCGGCTGTTATTTGAGCAGGCCCGGCAAACAGTGGAGCAAACAATTCCGGTGAATCCCGGCGACGCATCGCGACACGCGCTACTCGGCCAGATTTACGCCGGGCTCGGATTGAAACCGGAGGCCATTCGCGAGGGAGAACGAGCAGTCGAGCTGCTGCCGGAAAACAAGGATGCTTTGGACGGTCCCGCCATGACGCTCGTGTTGGCTAAAATTTGCGTCCTTGTCGGCGAAAACGATCGCGCGCTCACGCTCCTCGAGCACTCTCTTTCCTCCCCCGGTGGCGCTACGCCGTTTGCTCTACAAACCGACCCGGTCTGGGATGCTCTGCGAGCGAACCCCCGTTTCCAGCAACTCCTCGCTACCCCTCCCGCCTTCAACCCCACTAAAATCAACACCAACCAGGAGACAAACCATGGCTAAAGAAGCAAAAGCAGAACGTTCCTCGCACAAAGAAGAATTGTTATCGACGTATATCGCTCGAATCGAAAAGGCCTTGAAAAAGGTCGAGCACAAACATGTCATCCTATCGACCGACCTGCCTAATTATGTGATCGGTGGAAAGACACCGCGCGTGCCCATCCTCTGGCCTCTATATGAACACAACATGTTTTACATCACCACCCTTAAGGCTGGCACTCGTGTAAAAACCCATCAACATGATGAAAACGTATTCCGCTATGTCATTGACGGCGAAATCAGCATCACAGTTAAGAGAAAAACATACACGGTAAAAAAGGGGATGTGGGTTGCGGTGCGGGCGAATACCAATTACTCGCTCGCGACGCGGACTAATCCGAAAGACACTAAGATTTTGTCCGCCTATCAGTATCAGTGCAAAAATCTGTGAGGAAGGCACAAAGGGTTAGGCCTCGCTTTTGCACTTTTTTGCAAGCAAAAGGGGCCGGTCCTCGCTTTTTGCACAAGGGCACGAGGTAAGCTCGCGCGTTATCGGTTATCGGGCTTAAGAAGCCGTGGCTCTGCGCCTATTGCCCGCGCCTTGCCGGTGGAACGATCAGGATCCGAAGCGCTAAAATTGCGGAACAGATTCACGCGCCTTTTTTCTTTGAGCGCCTTGGACTGAGCCTCGTGTTCGCGCGCAATGGGTAACTCAATCCCACCGATAAGATTGCTTCGAAGCCATAGAGTCGCTGTCTGCCAACAGGGCAAGAAATGGTCCAATCTTGGCAAGATGTTGCGCGCGCGCACGCGTCAAGAGAGCGATCTTAAAACTATGAAAGAACTCATTAACACAATCGTCCAGAAAACTGGAATCAGTCAGGAAGACGCACAGAAGACTGTGCAAGTGGTGCTTGGTTTCCTGAAAACCAAAATGCCGGCACCGTTCGCGGCCCAATTGGATTCATTCCTCAGCGGAAGCGGGCTGCCACAGGAAACCGGTGATTTCCTGAAAGGTAGAGTCGGCGAAGTGGTCGGCGCCAAAGCCTAAGTTAAATCAACAAAATATCGGACCCGGTCCACACAGAGTGGGTCGGGTCAGGTAAAGGAAGCGAATTGAGGGGCGACGTTAGATCATGATCTCGAAAATGATTAGCCGCGCAGCATGTCTGAGAGAACTCGCTTCCAATCCCAACTCCTTCTCCAATTGTCCAGACTTGCACGGTGGTGTTCCGGACTTGCCCGAAGATAGAATCTGTATGGAACCCGCTTTGGATAACAGGAGAAGCAGCGGGTCGCGTCTTAGTATTTAACTTTTGCACGAGGTGGAACCTGGAAGTTGTTCGCCACGGCGAATCCGTCCGTTGGCGGATCTGTTAACGGTTATCGGGTACCGCAGGCGCCTTTCGGATGATGCTTCGATCGAGGGACGGATCGTTGCCCTACATGATTCTGAGCGCGCCTCACAGAGACGCGGCTACAGGCGGCTAACGCGCGTTCGAAAAGCTCGCCTTCTGATAATCATTCGGAATATGGTCTGGTGCGTTCCAGACCAGCGCTCTTTTCGTCATGCCATACGAACCGATCGAAAACTATGGAGTGATAGGAGACCTGCAAACGGTTGCTTTGGTCGGGATGAATGGGTCGATCGATTTCATGTGCTTTCCGCACTTCGATTCGCCTTCGATTTTCGCTGCGTTGCTCGATGATAAAAAGGGCGGCTGCTTTCAACTCGCGCCCATCCTCAGAGGAGAGCACCGCAAGCAAATTTATTTCCCTGATACAAATATGCTTCTCACGCGGTTTCTATCGGCCGATGGGGTCGCGGAAGTGTCTGATTTCATGCCGATCAAGACAGAGGGTCATGCTCACCACTTGGTCCGTCGGGCGAAGGCGGTGCGCGGCGAGTTGAGTTTCCGCATGATCTGCGCCCCGGCGTTCGATTACGGGCGTGCCGGCCACAAGGTCGAGGCGAAACCCGGCGAAGTACTCTTCACCAGTGAGGCGGCTGACCGTCTTACGCTACGGCTGCGAACGAGCCTGCCTCTGCGAATCGAGAACGGCGCGGTCATTGCCGAATTCAAGCTAGCAGCGGGTGAAACCGCGGCCTTTGTCCTGGAAAGCGTCGCGGAAAGCCACGGAGAGGCGGCAGATCCGGATTACGTGGTGACGGCTTTCAAAGAGACTATGAACTTCTGGCGAGGATGGGTTCGCAAGTCTTCCTACAAAGGCCGCTGGCGCGAGATGGTGAATCGGTCGGCGCTCACTCTCAAACTTCTGACTTATGCACCTACCGGGGCAGTTGTCGCCGCGCCGACTTTCGGCCTGCCGGAAGAAATCGGGGGCGTTCGCAACTGGGACTATCGATTCACCTGGATCCGCGACGCTTCATTCACGGTCTACGGCTTGATGCGTCTCGGCTATACCGAGGAAGCGGCGGCGTTCATGAGCTGGATCGAGGATCGCTGCCACGACTGCAGTCCCGATGGCTCTTTACAAATCATGTACGGTCTCGATGGGCGCCGCGAGCTGATCGAAGAAACGCTACCGCATTGGGAAGGTTATGCCGGCTCTTCTCCGGTACGGATCGGCAATGGCGCTGCCGGACAATTGCAGCTCGATATTTACGGCGAACTCATGGATTCGGTTTACATCTACAACAAATTCGGCCAGCCGATCTCCTATGATCTCTGGCAAAGTCTCGTCCGGGTAACGGACTGGCTTTGCGCCAACTGGCAGCAGCCCGACGAAGGCATTTGGGAAGTGCGCGGCGGACGACGCGAATTTCTCTACTCTCGGTTAATGGCCTGGGTGGCGGTGGATCGCGCCGTCCGGCTATCGCTAAAGCGATCATTCCCCGCGCCGCTCGCACGCTGGCTTAGCGTGCGCGACGAGATTTACACCGATATCTACCGGAATTTTTGGAACGCCGACCTTCGTTCATTTGTCCAATACAAAGGAGGAAAGACCGTCGACGCCTCCACTTTATTGATGCCGTTGGTGAAATTTAGCGGCCCGACGGATCCGCGCTGGCTCTCAACTTTGGGAGCGATCGAAAATTCATTGGTGGAAGATTCGCTTGTCTATCGCTACAACATCGGCGATTCGGCTTCCGATGGTCTTTCGGGCAAGGAAGGGACGTTCAATATGTGTTCGTTCTGGTTTGTGGAATGCCTCTCGCGCGCCGGCGATCTGGAGAAGGCGCGCTTCTTTTTCGAAAAGGCGATCGGTTACGCCAATCACCTCGGCCTTTATTCGGAAGAACTCGGTCCAAGTGGTGAGCATCTCGGAAATTTTCCCCAGGCATTTACCCATCTAGCGCTGATCAGCACGGCTTATAACCTGGATCGGACCCTCTCCGGTCTGAAGTGAAGTGACAGAGGGTTACCAGAGCTACTAAGGGGGAAAGCAAACGGGGTCGCGTCTTAATTACTGTTGGAAGCTAGGAGCAGGGGGCGAAGAGCGAAGAGGGTAGAGATCAGGGGTCGGATCGCGTAAAAGCTTCGCTCACGCGACTTAGGACAGAGGTCGGTGCATGCGCAGTGAGGAGCGAGAACAATCGCTAATTTCAAGTGCGCCGTAAAACTCGACTGGTTAAACCAGTCGAGTTTGCCGTTACTGCACCCCCGTTAGGATTTGGGCGCAACATCGGTGTGGGCTTTGGCAGCATCGGTGTTGGTTTCGGGAGCATCGGCGTAGGCTTCGGTTTCAGAGCTGATGGTGGCGGCAATATTGCCGTCGCTTTAGGTTTGGCCGGTTGTCCGGCAGCCGGCGACACCGGAGAAGCTGAAGGCGTGGGTGAGCTATGGGAAGCAGCCGCCGCCAAAGAGGCCTTGGCTACCCGTTGCTTTCTTTCATGGAGCTTCTGAAGCAAAAAAAGACAGCCCACCCCCAAGAACAGGGTCCAAAAGACGATTTGCTTGATCACAGGAGGACACAAGTCGCAACAATCGAGCCAAAACCGCGCCGGCAACGCAGATGGCTCTGGCTAAACGACGAAAGCTATCAGGGGTGAATCGTAGGGAAGATCGGGGTCAGTCCTAACTTTTGCACTCTTGCTGATCTCAAGAAGTAACTTCCAACATCGGAAAGTTCGCGAGAGCGAGGGTGCGTGCGCCAGCACGGTTGCGATGGCGACTTTGAGGGCGCGTTTTTGGGTCTATAATGGAATTAGGCCGAAAGATTCCGCATAAACTTTGTTTGGCCCCCTAGAGAAAGGACGCCATTATGTTCAAAATCGCCTTTGCTTCCGCCCTCCTCGTGATCGCCAGCAGCGCGTTAGCCCAGACACGCAACACGGACGCCCCTGAACTGGCTCGGATCCAGTCCGAGTACTCAGATGTTCTGGCCCTTCAGGGAACCGCTAAGGCCGAGTTGCTCGCAATCGCCCGCGTGCTCCGAGCGAAGCCCGAGATGGCGATCGATCGCACAAAAGCAGCGGCTGAGTACTGTTTCAAGAGCAGCGAGAGCACTATGGTTCACTACGCGTCGCAGCCCGAGTCCACAGCGGAAGACGTGGTCTACGAGTTCGATGCCACACAGTTACTCGCAGCCGGCCTTGATCCCCAGCGAGTGCCAAGGCTTCCAGCTCTGGGCAAGATGGAACCCGGCAAATGGTACTTCCTTCCGAGTGGGGTCATCGATCCTCACCATCAGCATGACTTCGCTACGCCAAAGATCGCTGTTGCCGTCAACGTGAAGTAGCACGCCAGCGAGGGCAGAAGGGCCGAGGGCAGAGGTCCACGCAAAGACTACACGGGAGCAAAAGGGGTCAGTCCTCATTTTTGACACAAGGACGCAAGCAGCGCTCGCGGGCTTATCGGTTATCGGGCGGGGCCATAACGGATGCAAAGCGACGACCGGCATCTATCCCAGTGATAATGGCGTTCGGCCTGGTGCCGCGGTCGGTGGAAGCAGTTTGATCGCACCGGATAATTTGGCTCGCGGCAGCGGTTTCGTACACGAAGATCCTCCATGCCGTCAACCGAAGAGCCGCGCAATACCTCCACGATCAGCTCGCAAATATTCGATCTTCTCAAGGTCGGGATTACGCTCGCGCTCACGGGCTTGATTGGCGGTGGAATCACTTACTACTATCAAGAACGAGCCCACCGTGCTCAGCAGGAACAGGCCGACCTGGCAACGGCCAGACAATCGGCCCTAACATTTCTTCGGGAGGTCGGTGATATACTCGAACAGCGCAGGCACTTCGCCCTTCGTGTTCTTGACACCATCCAGGAGAATGCACCGCCCGAGGAAAGGGACCAGACCTGGAAGGATTACATGAACGCCGTCAACGCCTGGAACGTGAAGTGGAACTTGTACCGGGCCCTGGTTCTCGAACAGTTCGGCCCGGAAATGCAAAAGCGTTTCTACGATGAGAAAGCGGATGCCGAAGCAACCTGGGCTAATTACTCGATCACAGGAAAGCTGATGAGTTTCCACAATGCGCTCGAGGAATTGCATAACGCAACGCCGGACAAGCCGCCTCCCGATGTGAAGGCGATGGAAAAGCTTTATTCGTCCATTTCACAGGACACCTATGCCTTCTATTCGGAGGTCATCGCCCGGATACAGGAGGGCAGGATCGGCAATCACTCGTGGACCGCGGGCAACACCCAAAACGACCATAGCGACGCTCACTAAGCCAAGAAACTTTCGCTCCTCGCAATTATCAGCTTCTAAAAGCTGAGAAGCTGAAATGAGGCCGCGACTGGAAAAGTAAAAAGGTCAGTCCTGCCTCTCGATCATAAGTTAACGGTTGTCGGTTCTTCGGCGCGCCGCCCATATATATATAGATAGGAGCGAGAAGCCTGGCTCCTCAGAAACCGCGGGCTTTGCTTGCGGCACGGCGTACCGGCGCGTGATGAGCCATCTGTTTATTCTGTTTTCTAGATACGTTCTCCGACCGCGTGGTGTTGCGATTAGGAATCGAACGATCCTTTTTGAAATTAGCTTTAAGTTTTTCTTTGCGCATACGAGCTCCCTTCCGCTATTTATGGCAGGGTAGAGGCAAAAGCAGAACGTGTCGTGACTTTTCTGGGAGGCAATAAGGGTGAACCTGCGAGTTCCGCAGCTGAAAATTTAAAGGGCGACTAGCCCCATCCTTCATGCCACGGTTTCATTGAGTCAATTGCAAAAGCAAAACGCCTGACAGCCAGGATATCCCGGTCCGTCAGGCGTAATTTTCTAAGCTCGGGCGTTAGCCCAAAGCGAATATTTTAGTCCCGATCTTTTGTCACGATAACTTTATCAATCAACATATCGTCACCGTCCTTGACGTAATGGACCTGAACCTTTGAATCTTTTCTGATTTTGGAAGCATCTATAACACGTCCATTGGAGTTGACGTAAGTTACTTGTTTGCTGAACTTGTAGTGCACAGGTTCGGCAGCTTCAGTCTTTAGGACCATGGTTTCACCCGGGGCGAACTCGGTCACAGTACCCGTACTTTCGGTCGTGGTGGTCGTGGTTTGAGTCGTTCCGTTGGTTCCCGTCGCAACCGTAGTTGAGGACGAGGATGTTTGCCCGTATGCCACCAGACCCATTAGGGTGATAGCAGACGCGACAGTGAGGAATAATTTAATCATACTAAACTTTCTGTTTACCAAGTTGCTGCAGAGATCGCAGCTAAAGGCTATCTGGTTCGTGCTTCCGAAGAATTCGGAGAACCAGGTAAGTAAATGGATGCGGCAGTTCCTTAGTATACCCAATAAGGGCTCTGGCGCAAGCTAGACTATTTTAATACTTACTATTAGGAATTGGCATTTGCGGCTGTAGCTTGTGGCTTGAAAGATGTGATCGAAAGCGAAAGGGAAGCGGCAGCCAGACAAAGGAGCGAGATTTATTTCATGCGACACAAAGCCTCGAGACGTCGAGCTGTCCTTTTCCGCCAGCTTCGCGCATCGGCAACAAATCAGATCTGCGATCTTAAGCAGCTGACGCTGGGCAACACCTACGTCACTCAGGAGCTCTTCTCAGGACAACGGTTGTTGAAAGGGTTCGCACCTTAGACGGGCGTTGCGGTGCAATTAGCAGGGTGGTTAGGGTAGTTCGCAAGTTGTAATTGAGAGTCATGCTACATCTTTCGCGAGCCGGCTATTCAACATTTGTCCGCGACAAACACAGAAGAAATAGCTCGATGAAGACGTGGAAAGCAGTCCCCTGACGGATCGAAGGTCAGTGCCGCCTTCGCCGGCTTCGGGAAGGCAGCACCACCTGTAAAGCGGAACTATTTCAGCGTGATCTCGCGCATGAGCTTGTCGCCCATGATGTCGCGGATTTCTACGCGCTTGACCGCCACTTGGCGCTGCTGATCTTCAGTGCCCAAAATTTTGTCGACGATCGGCTCCGTCTTCTCGCGCAGACCGTCCATCGCCGCCATGTTGGGATATTCCACCATGAGCAGCAGATCGAAATCCTGTGTCGTAGCGGCGTCACCGCTCAGGATTTTGTAATCGGTAATGATGCCTTGTTTCTTAGCTTCGTCATTGGCCGCTTTGAATGTCTTGGCCAGGCTCTTGAGATAATCATCGCCCATTCCAGGCTTGGTTTTAACCATTGTGATCTGCCAGACTGCACCTTCGGTATAAGGCGCGGCGCTTTGCGTCGCGGCCGTGGGATTGACCGCGGCTTTGGCCGAACTCTGTGCCGAGCAAACGCTGGCTGCGCCGGCGACCGCGCCGATCACAATCGCCGCACTAAATATTTTTGTGAACTTCATCTTAATTAACTTTCTTGTTTGTTGGTTATAGCCAAGCCGAGTGGAGTGGGAGAGTCCTCGAGACTTCTTTCCAAGAAAGAATTCGCTCGGACTGACTCGGGGCTCCGGTTATCGAACCTGGAGATCGCGTTAAGCGGTGTCTCAGCGAAGGTCCAGCCCCTCGAACTTGCCAGGCTCGGCTAAAGATGCGTTGAAACGTCGAGTGACGTAATCAACTATCTAGTTACTTGATATGTGTCACTAAGCAAGCTGTTTCACTCTCTCAAAGAAATTCAATAAGTCCGAGCCGGACTGGCGTAGCACGCAAGGCGCGTGCGGTTACACCTGCGGTTTTATCGCGGTAATCACGACACCTGCCAGTGCGGCCAGGCAAAGCCAGGCGAACCAATCTCCGAGAAGGGCATAGATTGTGCGAGTTCCGTGAATGGGAACTTGTGCGACTAAGACCCGATCTGCAGTCAGGTAATGATCCATCGCGGCCAGTTGCCGGCCTTGATAATCGAAAGCTGCCGAAAGGCCCTGGCTGGTATGTCGAACTAGATTGAATCCCTGCTCGACCGCGCGAAAACTGGCCATTCGGGTATGCCACGGGTCGATTGCTTTCCAGTCGTTAGACGGATCGAGGAGCAGGTCCGTTTTTAATCGGCCAGCCTGGGCGAGGAGTTGCGGGAAGTCGGCGTCGAAACAAATGACCGAGCTCAGCCGGCCGTAGGGAGTATCGAGTGCGCGCAGTTTTCCATTTCCCCGGCGGGAAATTGCCGCTTCTCCGCCCGGGACCGGATGCGCTTTGAAAAATTCCCAGGCGGGAGTTCCATCGGGCTGAATCAGGACGATTTTATTTTCCAGAGGCGGGGTGGATTCCAAATGCCAGCTCGCCAGCACGAGTCCAAGATAGATGCCGTTGTTCTTCGCTACGATTCCGCCGCGACGGATCAAATCACTCTCATCCTGTTTAAGGACTGGCGCATTCGCTTCTCCCCAGAAGATGACGCGGGCACCGGCTTTTGCTTCGCGTTCGCTTCGGCTTAACAAATCGTTGTCAATCGCAGCTGAGCGTTCTCGAATTGTTGCGATTTCCTCATCGGTCAAACGCTCGTGGCGAAAGAATCGTCCAACAACCTTTGGATCGGGATGCAGTTCTTTTTCGATCCTTGACAGCGACGCGACCCGCACGGTTTGGCCGCTGGGTGGGAAGAGCGCCAGCCGCGCGCCGCCAGCCAGTATCGCCGTCATGATCACGAGGGCGAACGCGACCGCAGCGGGGGGCACGCGGCGCGATGCCGTCCAGTCCTCCCATAAGGCATTTCCAGCCGAGGCGCTCCATCCAATAAGGAAGGTGATACCCCACAAGCCGGTCACGGAAAGTAGCTGGAGCAACGGGAGGTTGCCGTATTGTGAATAGGGCGTGGCAAACCAGCTGCCGAATGGTCCGAGGGAGAGAAGGTATTCAATCGACGTCAGGAGCAGGGGCAAAACGAGAGTACCAGTAAGCACCGGGAGCCGGTCTGATAAGAGTCTATCGCCCAAATAAGGTAGCGTGAAGCACAGGCCATAGAAGACCATCACAGCGATGTAGATCGGAGTAGGGAAAGGGACCATTCCGCGATACTGGATAGCGAGCGCGATCATTTGCAGAGCCAGAACGATAGGAACAACGATCGTCATCCGGTGGCTTCGAGTGAACCGCAGCAGGAAGAACGGCGCGAGCCATGCGGCAAGTGCGATAGCATGGCCGCCATTGGCAAATGGCAGAAGCAAGGCCGCGACGATTAAAATAATCCATGACCCCGGCTCAGTTACTCCGGTTTTAACTGCTGCTTTGAATGTCTCTGGCGCTGTCTGGAGTGTGGTTGGCATGAATTTCCGATCTAATTTTTCCGCTTTGCTTTCCGTCGTTTAGCCGGGCCGATGGCTCCCTGCACGGCGCTATCGATGACCTGATTGATCACGCTCTCCCGAGAGACCCAGGGAAAGGAGGGTCTTTGCGTGAGCAGAGAAGTGATGCCATGGACCGCAGCCCACAATGCCTGGGTGCGCAATTCCAATTCGCGTTGGGCGGCTTTAGAGGAACCGAGGCAACGTTTCACCAGGGTGCGCGCGAGGTCGAAGGCGCGATGAGTCCGGTACGGGTTCCTCGATGGGTTTCGAACCACGAACGCGATTTGGTACTCGCTTGGATTTTTCAGTCCCCATTCTACGTAGAGGCGCAACCCGCGTTTCAATTGCCGAATCGGATCCGTGGGATTTTTGTGGAGTAAGACCTGGAGGGCGTCATAGAGATGGGCAAAGCTCTCTTCTACCAGAACCTCAAGGAGCTGTTCCTTGTTGGTAAAGTGCAAGTAGATCGCGGCTGGCGAGTATCCGACGGCGCGGGCGAGAGTCCGCATGGAAAAATTTTCCACGCCGTAGCGGACGAAGATGTGGCGAGCCGCCTTGAGGATTTCTAATCGCATCTCGTCTCGGTAACGTGCTCGTCTCGCAGCCGCTTGCATGAACATGCGTTCACTATACTGAACAGTGTTCAGTTGTCCAGCGAAAATGCACAAGCACACGAGCGAAGCTCGCGGGTTATTTGTTACAGTTATCTGTTATCAGGTTTAAGCACCCCGATCGAAGATGAAAGACTCGAACAAGCTGACTGTCCAGAAGTCAGACCTGAAGGTCAGCTGGCCAGCCACGAATTGTCCGGCTCTTACAGCGTATCTCTTTGCCGCCATTCCTGGCGAACCGATCGATGCTACGTCCTAGCCTCTGTCTTCCGGCCTTAGGTCTCCGCTATCTACGCTCTGCGCCTATTGCCCGCGGCTTGCCGGTGGTACGATACCGTTCATGCGCAGATACTCGACCATCTGCCCGTAGTGATCGAAGCAATGAGCTGGGGCAAACGTTGCCAGGAAAAGGCGTGTGGTCGGCCTGCCACTACCCGAAGTAATCGGTTCGACGAGGTTCGAGTTGTTCAGGGTCGCGACCGATTTGTGGCCGAATGCGAAAGAATCTTTCAAATACTTAATGATGTCGGCCTTGGCTTTCATGTTGTCCGGGCCTTTGCCGTCGTTGACTGTGTCCGGTGGTTTCTCGCCCGTAATCGGCGACCAAATGAGATAGTTGGACGCGGCGATATGCTTCAGTTGCTGGCCAAATGTGCGCACACCTTTGTACTCGCTGCCGGCGAGGTTCAGTTTCTCCGGAGAAAAATCGAACTTGTCCTCCGGCATCGCCTCGGCAGCTTCGACGACTTCCTTCTCAACAAGGCTAATCTCGCGATCAATCGCTGACGCGATGGTTGGTGGAGCTGACGGTGACGGCGACACCCCGGCCGGGGGAGAGCTTTTGGCTGCCTGCGCATAAGCTGAAGCCGCGGCGAGTGACAATGCTGCTGTTAGCACTAGAGAAGGATGTTTCATGAGATTGGGTTTTTAGGTTGGAGCACGAAAGAACTTGTTCGCGTGATTAGCAAGAGGAGAGATGGGGCGGAAGGAAGAAGTAAGAAGGAAGAATTAAGAAGTCGCATTATCGACTTCCGGGCGGAGCAAAAGGGGTCAGTCCTCGCTTTTATTGGAGGCTGAGAGTTGAAAGTTGAGAGATGAGATGGGGAAACTAACGGGGTCAGTCCGCACTCTTGATATCGAATCGTCGAAGGCCTCCGAGGCGCCTTTGAAAAGCCGAAACGCTCAAAGGCTGAAAACCGCAGTAAGGTTAAGCGACTTTGGCTAGGCTCGACTGCCCACAAGTCTGGAGGAGTTGGCTCAGGCGCGCCTCGTAAAAATCGCACATTGGAGACTCGCCGCCCGGCTCAATCCATTCGGGATGTTGCCTCCGCAGGTCGTCGTGAATCTGTTGCTGAAGCTCAGCCACGGTGTGGATGGGTTGGCTGGACCACCATTGTTTTGAATGGAGCCTTGCGCGCGCGGACACAACGGGTTGGACAAACGACCTGACGCGTTTGTTCATTAGAAATCACTGCAGAAGAAAGGCTCGTGATTTATTAGTTCACTGTTGTCGGTTATCAGGCTTAATGGCCCTCGCTCAGTTTGCCGAAGTTGCCTCGGACCTGAAGCGGTGGGCGCTGGCATATGGCGGAGTTCGCAGGGCTAGTGCAGATTGAGCCATGTCGATGCCAATTCAGAGTCTTCATATTGGGATGGTGGTGCGGCACCCGCAATACGGCGTTGGAGTGGTGAAAGCGCTCACCGAGCTCAGCGCCGATATCTCCTTCGATGATACGCAACGGACAATCGCTCCCGCTTCGAGTGAACTCAGACCGGCAGAACCCACGGCAGCAGTGTCGGAGCTGCAGGTGCCGCTGAGCAATTTCATCCGCGAAACTGCGCACACGGTCGTGGAGGCGCTCGGGTTGGAGAAAGATGAGACGATCGTGCAAGGTATCGGGAATCGGTGGCAAAACGGCACGCTCGTGCTGCGTCCGGCGGATGCGTCAGCGCAGGCGAAGGAAGTGCCGCTTGAGACATTCTTTCACAAGATCGTTATGATCCGCAACAACCTGCGCGTGCTCGAGCAGAAGGTGAACGCGAGCGATAAAATGAGTGATGCAGATAAGGTCGAGCTCCAGCAATATATCACTCGCTGTTATGGCTCGCTGACCACATTCAATATTCTGTTCAAGAAGAAAGAGGATCAATTTTCCTCCGGAGCGTAGCCAGCGTTCCGGCTCGCGAGTCTACCGAGAAGAGAAAAACGGGCTAGTTAGGTAACTGTTGTCAGTTATCAGGTTTAAGCGGCTCGATTCAGAGGTCAGAGATCAGAAATCAGAGAACAGGGTGATCGATGAGAAGTGATCTGTGATTAGGTGATCAGAGAATTAAAGGTTAGATCACACATCAGATCGTCGAAATCGTTAATGATTCAGGCGCCGAGGAGACAAATGGGATGGCCTGAGTAGTTTCCCCTCGCGCAAATGGAAAGCCAGGTTGAGGCCTAATGACTTTTTCCCAAGCGTTCATCTATCTGCTGGCGGCTGTCATTTCCGTGCCGCTGGCGAAGCGGCTCGGGCTCGGGTCGGTCTTGGGATATCTGTTCGCGGGAGTCGTGATCGGCCCGTTCTGCTTCGGATGGGTAGGGACCGAAGGCCAGGATGTGATGCACATCGCGGAGTTCGGCGTGGTCATGATGCTCTTCGTGATCGGGCTCGAATTGCGGCCGGCGATCCTATGGCACATGCGCGGCCCGATCCTCGGCCTGGGGGGCGCGCAAGTCCTCGGGACGGCGGCTGCGGTTTCAGGCCTTGCGCTCCTCTTGCGCGTGCCGTGGCAGATCGCGACCGCGGTCGGGTTCATCCTGGCGATGTCTTCGACCGCGATTGTGCTGCAGTTGCTGAACGAGAAAAACCTGATGAAGACTGCCGGGGGCAAGGCGTCGTTTGCGGTCCTTTTGTTCCAGGACATCGCTGTTCTTCCGATTCTCGCGTTGTTCCCGCTGCTTGCGACGGTACGGCGAACCGGAGATAACCATTCCGAGATCAGCGCGCTCCGCGATTTACCTGCGTGGCAACATACTGTCGTTGTCGTGGCCGCGATAGCCGCGGTGATCCTCGCGGGCCGATTTCTGCTGCGACCCTTCTTCCGCTACATCGCAGCGACCCATCTCCGGGAGATGTTTACGGTCACGGCTTTGCTGCTTGTCGTCGGGATCGCCCTGCTCATGCAAACGGTGGGCTTATCGCCCGCGCTCGGAGCCTTTCTCGCTGGCGTCGTTCTCGCGGACAGCGAATATCGGCATCAACTCGAGACGGACATCGAGCCCTTTAAAGGCTTGTTGCTCGGACTGTTTTTCATCTCCGTGGGCGCGGGAATTAACTTCGCGCTGATCGCGCGATCACCGGCAATTGTGGCGTCGCTTGTCGTCGCGATTCTAGTGGTAAAGTTCCTCGTTCTCCTGGCAGTGAGTCGTTACTCGCGGCTGGAGCCGACGCAGCGCTATCTCTTCGCCTTCGCTCTGGCGCAAGGCGGAGAATTCGCGTTCGTGCTTTGTTCCTTTGCGACGCAAAACGGCGTCTTTACCTCCGACCTGGCGAATTTGCTTGTCGTGACCGTCGCGCTCACGATGGCCGCCGCGCCGATCCTAATGACAATCAACGAACGTCTGGTGCAGCCGCGCTTCGCGAGCGTCCTGCCGGAACGCGAACCGGACGAAATAGACGAGCGCGACAATCCGGTGCTTGTGGCGGGAGTGGGCCGCTTCGGTCATATCGTGGCGCGTCTGCTGCGCTTGAACGGTTATGGCACAACTGTGCTCGACCACGATGCGGAGCAAGTAGAAACACTCGGCCGTTTCGGCATTAAGTCATACTACGGAGATGCCACGCGGCTCGATCTCTTGCGGACGGCAGGCGCGGAGCAGGCGCAGCTTTTCGTGATCGCGATCGACCAGGAGGAGCAGGCGCTAAAAATCGTCGATCTCATCCGCGAACATTTCCCGCAGCTGCGAATCCTCGCACGCGCCACCAGCCGGCAGCATGCTTACGAGCTGCTGCGCCGCGGCGTGCAGGACGTTTACCGCGAGACTTTCGAAAGCGCGGTTGATCTGAGTGTGGATGCGCTCGTCGCGCTCGGCCTGCCCAAGCAGCGCGCCCAGCGCGCCGCGCAACTCTTTCGCGAACACGAGGACGCTTCTGTCCGCGAGATGGCGCAATTGGATACCGAGGATATGAAAGGCTACGTGTCCATGGCCCGTCTCCACATTGCAAACCTGGAGAACGCCCTGGCCTCGGACGAGGACGTGTTTCAGCGTAGCGCGAACGCCGGGCGCGACGTTGGGGCAGATGCGAATGCCTCCTGACGCGCTAGCGTCGCAAGATCACGTCTCCGGAGGCGTCGTTGCTAGATGAGGGTCAACTCGCACACGAGCGGGAAGTGATCCGACGCCAGGCGCGCGAGCGGCGTGCGATGGACCCTGAGCTGTGTGGGATGCAAGGCCGCGTTCACGAAAATGTGATCGACCGCGAGGGAAGGGAAACGCGTGGGAAAGGTGCGGAATGCCCGTGCCGGCACGAGTGTTCGCACGTCACGCAGGTGCCCGGCAATGAGCCGATGGGCGCGCGAGCTCCGTACACTGTTGAAATCTCCGAGTAGAATTGCCGGTTCATCCGGCGCGATGGAGCCGAGCCATGTAGGTCCGACGAGTAATTCCGCCTGCAAATGGCGCTCGTTACGGCCGAGACCAAAATGACTATTTATCACGTGCACCGAACCGAGATCGGTCTCCGCTTGCATCCAAATTGCAATACGCTTCTCGCGGCAGTACCAGGGCGCCACACCGGGCATCTCATCGGCGCGCTTCAGCGCGATCGGGAAGCGGCTGACAATGGCGTTGCCATATTGCTCGTCCCCGCGGCGCATCGCCGGATGGAAGTGATATTTCCAGCCGAGCTGCGCGGCAATCAGCGCGGCTTGGTCGGCATGTGAGGAGCGCGGCCGGCCGAGATCCAATTCTTGCAGACCCACAATGTCAGTCGACATGCTCGCGATTACCTCCGCGATGCGACTTTCTGATCGTTGCCGATCCATCCCGACGCAACCGTGCACGTTGTAAGTGGCAACCCGTAGACGCGGTGCAGTGGATTCCTTAGTCATCTCCGCTTCGGCTTAGTCTCGCTGCTACATCTGGGATGCGAGCAGCGATCCGATTCGGCCCCTGATCTTCTCGCCCCAAGGCCGCTCTCGCCAATCGTCCAGCGTGATTTCGCGGGAGTAACTCTTGTCCTCTTCAAAGACTCGCGTGTGCGCGGCGACAAACTTCTCATCGAGCACGTTTAGATTCGCTTCCTCATTCAACGACAAGGAGCGGTTGTCGAGATTCGCGGAACCGACAGACGCCCAGCAATCATCCACCAGCAAATATTTGCAGTGAAAGCGTGCCGGTTGGTATTCGTAAAAGCGGGCGCCCGCTTCCAGCAATGGACGCCAACGCGTCTTGCCCACCGCACGAACCGTCTGTGCATCGATGTCGGGTCCGGGGGTTATGATCTCGACTTTCACGCCACGCCGTAGCGCGTCGAGCAAGGTCTGCATACAGAGCCGGTCTGGAATGAAATAGGCATTCGCGATCCGAATGTGGCGACGGGCGGCAGCAATCGAGACCAGTAACATCAAACGCGCGCTATCTGAGCCTTCGCCGGCTGAACTTTTGAAGACCTGACACATATCCTCGCCCGCAGGTTCCAGTTTCGGAAAATACTCGTCACCGTGCAGTAGCACCGCGCGCGTCTCGAGCCAGTTATCCATAAACGCCTGCTGCATCTGCGCGACGGCCGGACCTTCCAGGCAATAATGTGAGTCGCGCCAGCGTCCATGGGTGCGTCCATCACCCTTCCAGTCGTCGGCGATCCCGGTCCCGCCGAGATAACCGGTCCGACCATCGATCACGAGGAGTTTGCGATGCGTGCGGAAATTCATGGCTACATTGATGAAGCGGAAGATTTCGAGTTGGACCCCTGCCTTTCGCACCAAGTTCATAGCGCGGCCATGAACGCAATCGCAGCCCAAGGCGTCCTGGAGAAAGTGCACTTTCACCCCAGCCCGAGCGCGTTCCGCCAGAGCTTCGGCAAACGCATCCGATACTTCGCCCTCTTTAAAGAGGAAATTTTCAAATGTTATTGTGCGTTGCGCGGAACGTATCGCCTCGAGCAGAACCGGGAAAATCTGATCGCCATTTTCCAGGGCGGTCACTTTGTTGCCTTTCAGCAACGGTGGGCCGAGCAGATTTCCCATCGTTCGGACGAAGACATCGTCCCCGACTGCATAGTCAGTGATGATTTCGTGATAGATCTTCTTCTCAGTCGGGAAGAAATTGCGGGCGATAAAGAGCGTCGCCGCTCCGCCAACGGCGGCTGCACCAAGCGCCGTCGGCCATCGTGACTGGCATGAGCAAAAAGGACGCTTCACGCAAGAATATCGGACGCCGCGCTGGATTGGTCCCTGCCGGCGTGCCGGGAGGTCAGAGATCGGAAGTCAGATGTCAGTTGGAAAACACCCACACCTCAGCCCCGCGGAGCCCCGAAAGCTTTCGCAAGCAGGCGCCTGATCTACCTAAATGTTACAAGCTAGCCGTTCCGTGATCGTGCTGGTAGGCGCGCAACGCATAGCGCGTTCGAGGTCCCATTATTCCGTCGATGGAACCGCGATAGTAGCCGGCACGGGCAAGCTGTTGCTGGAGACGGCCAACGCTTGATCCACGACTATTGTAGCCGTAGCCGCGGTAAGAGCTGCTGCGGTAGTAGCGGTTCCCGTAGTACCCGTTGCCGTATACCCGTTCCCGTAGTAGCCCGCCCCATAGCCGTAGTAACCCTGCCCATACCCGTAGTAACCGCCGCCGTAGCCATAGCCGTACGGGTAATATCCGTAGCCATACGGATAGCCGAAGAAAGGAAAGCCGCCTATGAAAACGAAACTAGAGTGCCCACCGTGGCAATTATGATTCCAATTGCCGCCGTGGAATGAGCCGGTTCCGCCACGAGCGAAACCGCCGCCGAAATTTCCATGATGCGACCCGGCCATGGCGACCGACGTTGCCGCTATCACGACCATAAAGCAGACGAGAAATGATTTCGTATTCATAAGCATGCAGAGGATTCACGAGATTAGACACCGAAAACCCGACAAAGTTGTAGGATTTTAGCGGACGACGGTCGAAATAATTCGGTAAAAGCAGGGGACAAGAGGTGGGAGCGGCGTCTGGGGTCAGATTTCTCCTCTTGTTTGGATTTGACGCCTCGCGGCGAAAGTGCTCGAAATCGCGGAATGAGAAAAAATCGTACTCCGCTAGTGACACTGGCCCTGTTGTTAACAGCAACTGCAGCAATCTTCGCCGCCAATCCCCTGATCGGCACGTGGAAGCTCAATGAAGACAAATCGAAGTTCGCGCCAGGCGCATCCAAAAATACCATGGTCGCCTACGCCCCGGCCAAAGGTGACATGATAAGGTGCACTGCGGATGGGGTGGATAAGGATGGTAAGGCCATCCACTGGACCTGGGTGGGGAAATTTGATGGCCAACCCTACAAAATCAAAGGGAGCCCATCTTTCGATACACTGACTTATAAGCCGGTGAACGACCGCACCAACAAAACAACGGCTATGAAGGATGGCAAGATGGTAATGACGGGCACAATCACGGTGGCGAAAGATGGAAAGTCGCGCGCGGTTATCCTCACCGGGACGGATGCGAAGGGAAAGAAGTTCACCGACACGACCTACTACGACAAGCAGCCGTAGGCGCGAGTCTGAATCGGGAATCAAAGCGGCTGCTCTCGCGGCGGCTTGGCCAGAGAATCGGCACTCCCTCGGCTGCCATGTCTTGTGACTATCTACGCTACGACATCCCTGCTCGGCGCGGGCTTAATTCCTTCCCTCTTTTTCAAAAGCATCATCGCCAGAATCGCGATCGCAATCGGCAGTATCACATTCAGCTGCAGCGTGCTGCTGAATGCCGCTACGAAGGATTCGTGAAAGGCTTGACGGACATGTTCCGCCTGGCTCGCGACCAAGCCGCTGTCGATCTGCCCGATTCGTTCGGCTGCCCCCGGCTGCTCCAAAACCTTTTGTTGCGTAAGTGACAATGGGGTTTCGGATAACCTGAAAACGAGTTGGCGATGAAAGAGCGCGTTATGAAGTGCGCTGGCAGCGGCGACCCCGATCGCGCCTCCGGCAAAGCGAAACATGTAGATCATTCCGGTTCCCTGTCCGGAACGCTCTGAAGGAATTGCAGCCAGGCCAGCGGTGTTCAACAGAGTAAATCCGGGGCCGACGCCGGCGGCAACAAGCAGAAATGGAAATACCATTCCAATATATCCGTAGGATGGGGACACCCACGAAAGCATCGCCAGCCCTACGGCCAGAGAAATGCAACTTATGATCAGCAGAGTCGCTAATGGAAACCAGGTGGTCAGGCGGCCGGACATGACGCCGGTTATGGCGAGGACAAGACTGAGCGGCGCCAATGCGATTCCTGCCTGCAATGCATTGTAGCCGAGTCGTTCCTGCAAGTAGACCGCTGTGATAAACAGAAAAAGAAAGAAGACAAAGCCAAGAAGGAAGCTCGCGACGCAGGAACAAAGAAAAGCCGGTAGCCGCATAAGTTCAGCGTCGAGAATGGCGTTGTCTGTCCGGCGCTCGACGAAGGTAAAGATGACAAACAAGGCGAGCGATAGAGCGATTAAGCCAAACGCCATCATTTGCTCCTTGTCAGAACTCCCAGCGCCATCAAGACCGAGAAGTAAACTGGTGAGGGCCGCCGCCAGAATCAGGACACCGGCGATGTCGATGCGATGTGAGGCGTCGTCAGCGTGCGACTCTTGAATGGAACGAAGCGAGACGATTATTATCACAGCGACCAACGGCAGGTTTATGAGAAACACCCATCGCCAACTCACTTCGGCCGTAAGGAAACCACCCAGGAGGGGTCCCATCGATTGAGCGACGCCCGAAACGCCTACCAATATCCCGAGTGCAAAGGCGCGCTGCTCCGTTCCATAAGCGATGGAGACGATGGCCATGCCCGCGGGAACCATCAGCGCTCCACCGGCACCTTGTAAGACCCGTCCGATTACGAGGACGGATAGGGTAGGTGCAATTCCGCAAAGCAGCGAAGCGACCGCAAACAAGACGGCGCCTGCAAGCAGGCAACGGCGTCGTCCAAAGACATCAGCGACGCGCCCTGCTGCGACAATCAGCGCAGCAAACGCCAGCATGTAGCTGTTAAGTCCCCACTGAAGATCGGCCAAATCTGCGTGGAGATCCTTGCCGAGCGTAACTAGCGCTACATTGACCGTCGTGATATCGGCATTCAGGATCGCGAACACGACGGCGATGACGAGTAGAGCTAAACGCGGTTCGGTTGGGCGTGAAGATGAGGTAAGCGTCACGAGCCATATTATCAGTTCGATGGGGTGATGCGACTACGAGACCGCGGGACGATGCGGGTAAAGGGCCAAGGGGCGGAGCGAAGAGGTCAGAAGTCAGACGCCAGAGATCAGAGATCAAAGGTCAGAACGGAAAAAGCACTCGGATTAAGTATTGATTAACCAGTAGATAATAAGAAAGCGGAAACAATTTCGTGCGACGTTCGTACTAAGTGTAACGTCATCGGGAATGCGTCGTCGTAAACGCAGACGGCTTCGATCCGCCGAACCGGAATTCCATCATAACGTTTACGTCGTTCTGCTCTCTAAAGCTGCGCTGAAGGATCGGTCCATTTTGCAGCGCAATCCGGAGCGTGATCCAGGTAAGCCGGCTGTCTACGTTGGAATGACAGGATTGCCGGTCGATCATCGATTTGAAAATCACAAGAACGGATACAAGTCGGCCCGGCTGGTCAGGAGATATGGTGTTCGATTGTTGCCGGAGATGTATGAGCATCTGAACCCGATGCCGTTTGAACATGCCGCTCAAATGGAAAAGGACCTCGCCGACGACTTACGTGTCCAAGGCTACGCCGTAGTAGGCGGTACTTGAGGGAAGCAGGGTTTAGGGGAGCGGAAGGGGTCAGTCATCGCTTTGTTGGAGGCTGAGAGTTGAGAGTTGAAAGTTGAGAGATGGATGGGGAAACTAACGGGGTCAGTCCGCCCCTTTGATATCGAATCGTAGAAGGCCTCCGAGGCGCCTTTGAAAGCCGAAACGCTCAAACGCTGAAAACCGCAGTAATGTTAAGCGACTTTGGCTAGGCTCGACTGCCCACAAGTCTGAAGGAGCTGGCTCAGGCGTGCCTCGTAAAAATCGCACATTGGAGACTCGCCGCTTGGCTCAATCAGGACCGAGGGTGCTGCTGTGATCGTGTAAGATCACAGCAGCCGGAATCTCTGGATGGTATCCTTATCAGTGGCTGTGGTTGTTTGCCGTGTTTGGATCGCTCACGCCCGCCGGCACACTCACGTTAGCCGTGTTCGAGATCACGGTTCCGGAATTGCCGTTAATCAACCCGGTCGCTTTATAGGTTACCGAGCTATTAGGCGGCAGATTCAGGGACTGATTAATGTTGCCGCTGCCGGCGAGAACCCGGTCGCGCCACCTTTCCCCGTCGCCGTATAAGTCACGCTCTGCACCTGAGCCGGGAAGGTGTCGGTGACAACCGCACCGTTCAGGTTTTCCAGACCGGTGTTGGTCACCGTGATTGTGTAAGTATCCGAACTCCCGTTAGCGACGCTCGTCTTGCCATCGGTGCAGGTAATCTTTAGATCAGCCAGCACACCGACGCGGATCTCGCTATTCCTCGAATCTGCAATGTAGATTTTGCCGGTGGCGTCCGAAGCGATGCCGGCTGGAAAGTAGAAGCGGGCGCCGGATCCGGTGGCGTCGTTCATTCCATTGCTAACCGGCGCTCCGCCCAGGGTCGTGACCACTCCGGTAGAGGTGATCTTACGAATGGTGTAGTTGCCCCAGTCGGCGAGATAGAGCGTGCCCTTAGCATCGACGGCTATACCCCAGGGAGCGTAGAAGCGCGCCGCGGGTCCAGTTCCATCCGCACTGCCCCCGTAGTTGCCATTAGGTGTAAATGTTCCAGCCAGAGTCGTAACTACTCCACCTGGGGTAATCTTGCGGATTGTACTGGCAGTCTGCTCGGCGACGTAAACATTACCGTTCTTATCCACTGCGATGCCACCCGGATAGTTCAAGCGGGCGTTACTACCTGTGCCATCCACATCTTCGACCGGTCCATCAGGCTGATAGCCAGCCAGAGTAGTTACCGCGCCGGTAGAAACATTGATTTTACGGACTACCTGATTAAATGAGTCGGACACATACACGGTTGAGCCGGCGCTATCGACTGCTACTGAGTGAGGAAAGGTGAACCGCGCGGCGGGCCCTATCCCGTCGGCGTAACCCTGCGCTCTAGCGGTGCCCGCCAGGGTCGTGACTACGCCGGTGGCAGCAACGATTTTGCGGATTGTGCAGTTGTTGAGATCGGCCACGTAGACGTTGCCTTTGGAATCCGCTGCGACACCGCTGGGAAAATTGAATTGTGCGGCGGCTCCCGTGCCATCAGCGCCGCCAGCGACGCCAGGCGTACCCGCAAGAGTGGTCACGACACCGGCAGAGGTGATCTTGCGGATGGTGTTATTGGCATCGGAGACGTAAACGGTCGTGCCTGCAACGGCGATGCCGTTAGGTTCGCTGAAGCGGGCTGCGCGACCGGTGCCGTCCACATAGCCGGCGCCCCCGGGAGGATTGTTGACCGAGCCAGCAAGTGTGCTCACCACTCGAGTCGAGGTAATCTTGCGGATTTCGTTGTTGCCGTAATCGGCTACATACAAGAGCGTGCCGGCGCTATTTACGGTTATGTCAGTAGGCGTATTAAATCGCGCTGCGCTGCCGGTGCCGTCCGCCGCTCCGTGGATTCCGGCGGTGCCGGCAAAAGTGCTCACTACCCGGGCAGAAGTAATCTTGCGGATAGTGTGATTGAAGGTGTCGGCGACATAAACGTTTCCGGCGTGGTCTACGCTTAGGCCATACGGACCGTTGAAGGAAGCCGCCGCCCCAGTGCCGTCGGTGTTTCCAACTACGCCAGGAGTGCCGGCGAAGGTGCTCACCGTGATGTCCCTCATTGAGGAACCAAGCACGATCTTACGAATGGTAGAGTTCAAATTGTCCGCGACGTAGAGGTTGCCCGTGTTATCAATCGCCAGGTCGGCGGGATTGGAAAAGCGCGCCACAGCGCCGGGGCCGTCCGTGCTGCCGTTTACTCCAGCCGCGCCTGCGATCGTTGAGACGACGCCTGCGGGAGTAATCTTGCGGATGGTCTGGTTCAGGATTTCAGAAACATAAACGTTGCCTCCGCTATCCACCGCAATACCGCACGGATAGTAGAAGCTTGCGGCATTTCCGATCCCATCAGCGCTGCCGCGAACTCCGAACGTGCCGGCAAGCGTGCTTACCACGCCTGCCGGAGTGATCTTTCGAATGGTATATCCGTGTTGTTCGGTGACATAGATGTTGCCCGCGCTATCGAGCGCGATCCCCGTCGGATAGTAGAGACGCGCATCCACGCCCGTTCCGTCGCGGTCACCAGTCTCGCCGTCTCCAGCGAAACCAGCCAGCGTGGTGACTACACCTGCGGGCGTGATTTTGCGCACGGTATGATGGTTGAAATCGGCAACGTAGACGTTCCCGGCGCTATCCACCGCGGTAGAGTTTGGGTAATCAAAAAGGGCCTTCTTGCCCGTGCCGTCGGCGCCGATGGCTGCGCCAGCGAGCGTAGTAAAATAGTACGCGCCCGTGTAGTTACTCTGTCCTCGCGCGCTCAGGGCAATGAGTGAGCCAAGGGCGAGCACGAACACAAGGAGTCCGCGCAAAAACCGGCGCATCGGTTCTGAGAGGTAAGTCGGGTGCCCGGCCATGATCAGGCCGGAGGTTCTTTTTGTTTTCATTTTAGATATAGAAGTTGGTTGTTGGTTTGTGAGTTCAATTCAGCGGAGTTGGTAGATCAGCGGTCTCGAGGTTGGTAGTTGGGAGAGGTGTTGGATTAGTTGGGCGAGGCCGAATGAGGGAAAAAACCGCACAGATCTCGTTCTGCGGAGTGTTGGCTCCAAAGTTTCGGCAAACGACAAGTATTGATCGTCGCTGCCTGGGTGCTGAATGCGATGGGCACAATGACGCATCAGCTACTGGCAGAACATAAAATGATCTGCCCCGACGTTGCTTAAAATTCCGCTCGATTGTTTCATATGTGTTCTCACTTGGATTTTGGTCTTCGTCTTCTTCCATCTGCGCGGCGTGTTCTTGTGTTTCAGCCGCAGAGATGTGTTTCTATGGGCTAAAGCGGAAGTGGCAGTTAAAACCCGCCAAGTTTTGCGTGGCGTTGGATTCCGCTACACTGGTCTTCTTCGTGAAAGGATTTGTGCAGTTAAGCGAAACCGCCGTACAAAAGTTGTAGCCGAAGTCATTGACTCCGGCTATATTCCCAAACGCTCGAACCCTTTGACGCTAACCTCGCGGATTCCCGAGAGCGTAGTTGATTATCCCTGCTGTCAGGTTCCCTACTGTCTACCTCAGCGCAGGGATTGCCCGCAACCGGAGCCAGCAAGAAGGGTCAGTCTTCACTGTTTGCACAAGCCCGAGCGGAGATCGCCGTCAAGGTTTATGCTTGTTCGGCTGGCACGAACGAAAATCGCGACGGCATCTAATAAATTCCAGCGCTACTGTACCGTGAGGGTGAGATCGTTGCCCGTTCCGCCATGGTAGTTGGCTTGGACGGTGATGCCGCCGCTGGTCAAAATCTCGCCATCGGGCAGGTTGGCAAAGGTGCCCACGATCGGATTCGCTGAAATATTGTCGATTACAGTGAAAGATGTGCCGTGGGCCACTGTGCCGCTTCCGATAGGGGCGAAGGTAAGGGTAGCGTTGTTAATGATCACTCCGAGCGCGGTGATCTTACCGGCAGTTAACGTTGTCCGGTTCAGCACCCATTTGTAGGTCGAGCGAGAGGCAAAAGTAAGCATACTGTTGATGGTAAGACTTCCCGGCGTGAGCGCTGTGCCGCCCAAGAGAGTGCCTTTGGTGGTCCCGTTGCCAATTGTGACTGGGCCGCTGATGCTGCCAGTACCACCCAGTGTCCCGACGTTCACTTGCACTGCACCTGTTCCAGTAGCTGAGCCGGTCTGGTTTGTAACCAGAAGCGTGCCTCCGCTAACCGCGGTACCGCCTGTATAGGTGTTCGCGCCGCTGAGGGTGAATGTCCCCCTGCCAGCTTTTGACAGCTGACCGCCCGAACGGTACGTCCCATCCTCAATAATCCCCGAAAAGGCCGTGCTCAGGTTATTACTGCCGACGGTAAGATTATTGGCCCCGAGGATCACGCGGCCATTGCCTTTAACGGAGCCAACAGTCAGCCCTGGGGCACTATGACCATCAATCTCCAAAAGAGCATTGCTCCCTACGAGGTTGATGCGCGACGTGCCTCCATCGGAATTCGTGTAGAAAAGAATAAAAGCGGGGCTGCTTACTGATGAAGAAGCAGTCAAACTTGCGCCGGACGCAGTCGCGCTATCAAAGAATTGCGTCCAGCTACCCGCCTTGCCGGTAATCGAACTCATGCCGGCACTGGACGTGTTGGAAAACTGGATCGTACTGACATTATTTTTCACGGTTGCACTACCGGCGTTTGACGAGTGAAAAAAATACATTTGCGCGTTATTGATCGTGAAATTGGTCTGGTCGCCAGCGCTAGCGGAATTAAAGAACTCAATCTCGCCATTACCATTGCATATGAAGTTTTGCCTGTAGCCGGAATTGTTCGTAATTCCTGCACCCTCAAAGTAAAAGGCCTGACCAGGTACGGTAATCGTATAAGAGATATACCCGTCCCCATTGAAGACGAGATCAGCAAGACCGACACTCGCGGAAAGCGAAATGGCGGTTGTGTTCGACCTGTAAAACGTAGCAGTATCGGTGGAACCGTTAGGAACGGTCTGTGGGTTCCAATTACTAGCTAGATTCCAATTGCCATTCGCAGCGGTCCACAGCGCGCTGCCGGCAAACGCGACGCTCGCGAACAGGAAGGGGATTAAGGCGAGTGCCGACGCCAAGCTCCACGCGCAGACAGACGTAGTGGCAGAACTCGTGCGACCGATGAATATTGTCTTTGGATTTTTCATAAACTGTTTCCTTTAATTGTTTTTGAATCTCGCGATTGGACGTTGTCTGGTTTAGTTCAGCGAAGTTCTTGGATCAGGGATCTCGGGTTGGTAGTTGGGAGAGGTGTTGGATTAGTTGGGCGAGACCGAATGAGGGGAGAAACCGCACACATCTCCTTCTGCGGAGTGTTGGCTCCAACAGTTTCGACAAACGACAGGTAGTGATCGTCGCTACCTGGGTGCTGGATGCGATAAGCACTATGCGCATCAGCTACTGTCAGAAAATAAAACGATCTGTGCAGACGTTGCTTAAAGTTCCATGTTTGTTTCATACGTGTTCTAGCTTGGTTTCTTGGTCTATGTGTTGATCCCATCCGCACGGCGCGTTCTTGTGTAGCGGTCGGACAGATGTGTTTCTGTTAGCTAAAGCGGAAGTGGCGACTGAAACCCGCCAGGTTTTTCGTTTTGTGGCAATTTGCTGCAGCGGTTGGCTTCTTCGTAAGGATCGGTGCAGTCAAGCGAAACTGCCGTCTAAAGCCGTAGCCGGACTTAAACCACTTCGGCTACATCTCCAAACGCGCTAACCCTTCAACCTAACCTTACGCATTCCTGAGAGCTTCGGGCTTCGCTAGTGCTCCGTCAGACAGCCACTGCCGGGCAGTGAATTGGTCGCGTCAGCTGTGCGCGATGCTGCTGTGATCGTGTAAGATCACAGCAGCCTGAGTAGTCCGAGCCGAGGCGCCTCGGCAGGTCCGTCGATAGATCAGCACCCCGGCACCTTCATCCTCAGTCTGTCACTGAGCCGTCACGCTCCCGCTGACGATGACGCGGTAGTACCAGACTGGCGGGACACCAAAGGGGTTGTCGGGCAGCGCGAAGAGCTCCTGAGAGATGTTGTCCGGCGGCGGCGTGCACGTCGGCGAAGGGTTGTTGGCGCAGTAGCGGCGTATACGGCCACGTTCGGATCGATGACCAGAGGAATCGTCCCGCCCGCGTTCGTAAGCGGCTGTGCAAAGTTGAATTGCAGTAGCGTCCACGATGGTGGAATGTCCAGGCCGGAAGTCACCGGGTTTTGCAGTGACATCAGGAGGCCGTGCTCCAATTGTTTACGAACGTCGGCATGAACCCGTTCGGCCAGGGGTAATAGTAGAAGTTCTGCGGAGCCTGGCCCAGCGGATTGGCCGGATCGGGATCGGGGTTCGGCCTGCGTTACCTGGATATTGACGGCCAGGTATTGCGCGGTCGCCGGGTCATACATGAAATAGCCGTTCGCCCTGGCGCCGTCCTTGAAGACGACGTTGTTCAGGACCCACTTCCTGCCGCGATTCGTCAGATTGATCGTCAGCGGCGCGGTCACCGTGGCGGTCGCCTAATCAGACGCTGGCCGAGATGTGCGCAACGATCTGATCAGGGACAAGAGTCGTCGTGGAGGGAAAACGCGGCACTGACCGCACCGGCCGGCACCGTCAGGTAACCCGAAGCGTCGGGCAAGAAGAACGGCTGGTCCGACAGAACCGAGACCGTTGTGTGCCGTCGGCATGATCCCGTTCATCGTCACAGTGCAGACGGTCGTGTTACCGCCGATAACCGGGTTGGGTGTGCAGGTCAACGCAGTCACCGTTGGATAGACGGACTCCAGCGTTGCAGTCTTGTTCACACCGTTGTAGCTCGCCGTGATCACCGTCGTTGCTTTCGCGATTGCGGTGGTCACCGGGAACTGAGCGGTCGTGCCTCCGGCCGGGACCGTGACCGAAGCCGGTAGATAGAAGAGCCCCAATTCGCTGCTGGGGATGGACAGCGCGATGACGGCTCCGCCAGCCGGAGCTGGCGCGGTCAGCGTCACCGTGCCCGTCGAGACGCTGCCGAAGATCATCGTTGCCGGGTTCATGGCCACGCCGGCCAGTGCTGCCGGGCCCGCGGGATTCACCGTGAGCGTCGCGGTCTTGGCCACGCCGTTGTAGGTGGCGGTGATGGTCACGGGGGTTACGGCGGTCACCGTCTTGGTCGTAATCGCGAAGGTCACCGTGGTGGCATTGGCCGGCACCGTCACGGTGCCTAGCACCGTCGCATTGACGTTGTTGCTCTTCAGCGTCACCACTGCGCCGCCGGCCGGCGCCGCTGCGCCGAGCGTCACCGTGCCCGTGCTGCCCGCCGGGCCGGTGACGGCCGCCGGATTGACGCTCACGCCGACCAGCCCTGCTGCCGGCGGATTCACGGTCAGCGTCGCGGTCTTGGCCACGCCGTTGTAGGTGGCGGTGATGGTCACGGGGGTTACGGCGGTCACCGTCTTGGTCGTAATCGCGAAGGTCACCGTGGTGGCATTGGCCGGCACCGTCACGGTGCCTAGCACCGTCGCATTGACGTTGTTGCTCTTCAGCGTCACCACTGCGCCGCCGGCCGGCGCCGCTGCGCCGAGCGTCACCGTGCCCGTGCTGCCCGCCGGGCCGGTGACGGCCGCCGGATTGACGCTCACGCCGACCAGCCCTGCTGCCGGCGGATTCACGGTCAGCGTCGCGGTCTTGGCCACGCCGTTGTAGGTGGCGGTGATGGTCACGGGGGTTACGGCGGTCACCGTCTTGGTCGTAATCGCGAAGGTCACCGTGGTGGCATTGGCCGGCACCGTCACGGTGCCTAGCACCGTCGCATTGACGTTGTTGCTCTTCAGCGTCACCACTGCGCCGCCGGCCGGCGCCGCTGCGCCGAGCGTCACCGTGCCCGTGCTGCCCGCCGGGCCGGTGACGGCCGCCGGATTGACGCTCACGCCGACCAGCCCTGCTGCCGGCGGATTCACCGTCAGTGTGGCGGTCTTGGCCACGCCGTTGTAGGTGGCCGTGATCGTCACTGCCTTCACCGCGGTCACCTTCTTGGTTGTGACCGCGAACGTTGCGATTATCGCCCCTGGAGCCACGGTGACCGAGCCCGGCACCGTCGCCGCAATGGGGGTATTGCTCGCGAGGATCACCACTGCGCCGCCGGCCGGCGCCGCCTGGCCGAGCGTCACCCTGCCCGTGCTGCCCGCCACGCCGGTGACGGCCGCCGGATTGACGCTCACGCCGACCAGCGCCGGATTCAGCGTCAGCGTGACGATCGTGGACGCGCCAACGCACTTGGCCGTGATGTTGGCCTGCGTCGGGGCCGTCACCTTCGTGGTGGTGACCGCGAACGTTTTCGTTGTCGCGCCTGCAGCCACGGTGACCGAGCCCGGCACCGTCGCCGCACTGGGGTTGCTGCTCGTCAGCGTCACCACGGCACCGCCCGCCGGCGCCGCGCTGGTGAGTGTCACTGTGCCGGTGCTGGTGCTGTTAGCGCCGCCGATCAGTACGGAAGGGTTCAGCGTCAACGAACCCAGCAGCGGGTTCACGACGAGCCCGACTGTTTTGGAGATGCCAGCGTAAGTGGAGGTGATCGTTGAGATTGTGGCTACGGTCACGGTTTTCGTGGTGACCGTGAACGTGGCCGTCGTGGCGCCGGCAGCCACCGTGACCGATGGCAGCACCGTGGCTGCATTGGTGTTACTGCTCTTCAACGCGACAACGGCACCGCCCGCCGGCGCCGCGGCACTAAGCGTGACGGTACCGGTGCTATTCGCGCCGCCCGTCACTGTGGCCGGATTCAGCGTCATCGAAGCCAGCGCCGGGCTGACAATCAGCGCCCTCGAAGCAGGGGGTGTCCGTACTGGCGTGGGCGTTGCTTTCGGTGTCGGTGTTGCCTTTGCTGTCGGTGTCGGTGTTGCCGGTGTTGGAGTAGGTGCGGGCGATACTTCGAATGCGCCGATGTCTATGCGATCGTTCACCACGCGCGCAAAACCATCGCCGCGCTGGTCCTCGAGCAGCGGCGGACTGAAAAAATATGGGTCAAAGCCGGGGTCGCCCGCATCAATGGCGGGGCTGCCACTCAAGAGCTCGTGCGTGAAGGTGGGGCCACCGTTGTCTTGAAGCGCGCCAAGCATCGGATCGGTATTGATCTGGTCGCCGGTCGCTGTGAGGAAACCGCTGCCATCGTCGCTGCAAAGGTTGTAACCAAGCGAACCGATCATGCCGGACGCCCTGAAAATGCTGCTAGCGTTAAACACGGTGTTGGCAAGCTGCGCTATCGCGCCGTCGTTGTAGATGCCGCCCCCGCCAGAGGAAGCAATGGCCGAGTTACCGCTAAGCGTGCTGTAGAGCACGTGCACCGTCGCGCTGCTGGACGTAGCACTACGGGCGTAAATGGCACCGCCAAAAGTGGCGGAGTTGCCGCTGAGCGTGCTGTTAAGGATGTCAAGCGTTGCAGTGCCGACGAGGAGACCTTCGCTGTAGATTCCGCCGCCGGAAGCGGCGGAGTTACGGCTGACTGTACTGTTGAGGACCGTCAGCGTCGCGCTGCCGTTGTAACCTTCATTGAAGATGCCTCCGCCGACGCCCTGATTGGCCGCGTTGCCACTGATTGTGCAGCTGCTCAATGTCAGGGTCGCGTGATCATTATAGATGCCGCCTCCAAACTGGCGGCTCGCGGCCGACCCATTGGTGATAGTCAGCCCCGAGATGGTAACGTCTGTGCCCGAGGCAATGTAAAACACGCGGCTGGCGTGGTTGGCGTCCACCGCCAGCGTGTTGGCGCCGGGACCGCTGATAGTGACGCGTTTGTCCACAAGCAGTTCGCCGCTGGTGAGCGTGATTGTCTGGCCGTTCAACGACGAATTGAAATTGATCGTGTCGCCGTCGACTGCATCCGTAAGCGCCTGGCGCAGCGAGCCGGTGCCGTTGTCATTTGTGTTTATAACTGTGATTGTGGCGGGATCGAGCCTGGACGAGCCAACGGCCGCCGCGGCGATCAACGCCATCAGAAGAAGAATTCGTGTGTGTTTCATAAACGTGTCTTGATTCTTAGGTTCTTCCATCTGCGCGGTGCTGGTGATTGGCAGCCGCACAAACCTGTTTCTGTGGGCTAAAGCGGAAAGACCGGTCAAAACCCGCCAGGTTTTTGATCGTATGCGGTCCGGCTGGTAAAAAATCCCTCGACTGATTAGAATCGGTGAGGTCGAGAAGCCTTTATGACGACTCCATCGTCTCCGCAGCCACAAGTGACTCAACTGCTCGCCGATTGGAGCGGCGGAGATTCAGGTGCTCTCGACAGGCTGATCCCGCTGGTACAGCCGGAACTGCATCGGTTGGCGCATCACTACATGAGCCGGGAAGCTATCGGCCACACGCTGCAAACCACCGCGCTCTTAAATGAGGCGTACTTGCAGCTGGTCGATGATCCAAAGCGCAGCTGGCAGAATCGCACCCACTTTGTCGCTGCGGCCGCGCAATTGATGCGGCGCATTATGGTCGATCACGCGCGTGAACGCCGCGCCCTGAAACGCGGTGGTGGCGCGTTCAAAGTCTCTTTGGACGACGCTGCGCTCGTGACAGAGCGCCGGTCGGAGGAATTACTGGCGCTGGACGAAGCGATGGAAAAACTGGCAGCGCTGGATCCGCGTAAGAGCCAAATTGTTGAACTGCGTTACTTTGGAGGTTTGACGATCGAAGAAACCGCCGAGTTCCTAAAAATGTCGCACCGCTCAGTGGAGCGGGAATGGACGATGGCAAAAGCCTGGCTTTATCGTGCCTTGAGCGGAAAAGAAGCTGATGACGCCTGAACGCTGGCAACAGGTCAACGATCTTTTTCAATCAGTCGCCGATCGCACGCCCGATGAAAGGAGGGCGTTTCTGCAAACAGCTTGTCAGGGCGATGAAGCGTTGCGCTGCGAGGTAGAATCCTTGATCGCTTCTCATGAGTCCGCACAAAATTTCATCGAAACACCGGCATTCGAAACCGCTCCCGAACTTTTAACCGGCGAGGGGGCCGGCGCGACCATAGGAGAATTGATCGGCCGTTATCGGATCGAGTCTCGCATTGGGGTTGGCGGAATGGGCGAGGTGTATCTGGCCCGAGACGAGCAACTCGGGCGCAAAGTCGCACTCAAGTTTCTTCCGATGCGGCTGACTGCGGACAAGACGCAACTTACCCGTTTCAAGAGCGAGGCGCGCACTGCTTCGGCGTTGAATCATCCGAACATTTTAACGGTTTACGAGATCGGCACGGACGGAAAACGGCATTTCATTGCGACGGAGTTTATTGAGGGCATAACGCTGGGCGCCTCGCTCATGGGCGCGAAAATCAGTGTGCAGGAAGCCCTGGATGTTGCCGTCCAAGTGGCCTCGGCGCTCGATGCGGCCCACAACGCCGGAGTGGTACATCGCGACATCAAGCCGGACAACATCATGCTCCGACCGGACGGATATGTGAAATTGCTCGACTTCGGGATTGCGAAGCTTACGCAACCACGCTCGGCGTCGGATGTTCAGGACATCGGCGTGACGAGCACGCAACTAACGCAGGCCGGCCTCGTATTGGGAACCCTGCGTTACATGTCTCCCGAACAGAGGCGCGGCCAGCCGGCGGACGCGCGCTCTGATATCTGGAGCTTGGGCGTTGTGCTTTACGAGATGCTGGGCGGAATTCCACCGTTCGCGGGTCCGATTGTAACGGACGACATCGCTTCTATCTGGAAGACAAACCCGACTGCGCCGATCGAGTTGCAATCAATACTGCGCAAGGCGTTGTGCACAGATCGGGACGATCGTTACCAGACAATTGCCCAGATGCTGGCCGAACTCCGCTCTTTGAAGGGAACGCTGGAACACGAAGCGGCTGCGCCAAAGATCAAAACTGCCTGGCTATGGAAAATTGCCATCGCGGCGATTGTTGTCGCCGGCCTCGCAGCCCTGTTTTTAATGCGCTACCGCGGGTTGCCTGCGATTGCACGTGCGCCTGCTTTGCCTGCCCAAACTCAGATCCCTGAAAAGAGCATCGCCGTACTGCCGTTTGAGAACCGAAGCCACGATACGGATAACGCGTACTTTGCCGATGCCATCCAGGACGAGATCCTGACCCGCTTATCGAAGATCGCCGATCTGAAAGTTATCTCGCGCACCTCAACCCAGCATTACAAGACCGTGCCCGCAAACGTGCCTGACATCGCAAAGCAGCTCGGCGTGGCACACATTCTGGAAGGGAGTGTGCAAAAGAGCGGCGACGCCGTGCGGGTGAACGTGCAGTTAATCAAAGCGGCTAACGACTCACATATTTGGGCCGATACCTTTGATCGCAAACTGACGGATATCTTATCGGTTGAGAGTGAGGTGGCCAAAGCCATTGCCGATCAGTTGGGAGCGAAACTCACCGGCCAGGAAGAGCAAATCATCGCTGCCAAACCGACAGATAATCCGGAAGCTTACGATGCCTACTTGCGTGGACTGGCTTATAGCCTGAAAACGGCCAACTCAACCGCCAATGTTGTTAGCGCGCAGAAATATCTGAGAGAAGCGGTTCGGTTGGATCCAAAGTTCGCACTTGCTTGGGCGCTCTTGTCGTTCGTGGAGTCGCGGGGCTATGGCACAGTGACTTTGCAACCAACGGATGCTTTGCGTGAAGAGGCACGGCAGGCAGCCGAAACTGCTCTGTCTCTCCAACCCAACCTTGGCGAAGCCGTATTGGCCAAGGGGTTCTATCATTATGCCTGTCTAAAGGATTACGATACCGCGGTGCGCTACTTTGAGCAGGCGCGCCAGTTCCTGCCAAATAGCAGCCGGATTCCCGAATCGCTCGCTTATGTCACGCGAAGACAAGGACAATGGGATAAGAGCGAGATGTACTTTAACCAAGCCGAGCAGCTCGATCCACGGAACGTTTCGCTGCTTACCCAGCACGCACTGTCCTACAAGGACCGTCGCCGTTTTCAAGAAGCGTTGCGGAAGCTTGAACAGATCCTCAACATTACGCCGGATGACGTCGACACGATTGTCGAGAAGGCGGCGATCGCGCAAGCCGAGGGCGACTTGCCGCGGGCTTCGGCTCTCCTCGCTTCGGTGCAACCGGCAGCGGACGACACCAACGCATTGGAAACGCAGGCTTATCAAGCGATTCTGGAGCGCCGTCCGGCACGAATCATCTCGCAGCTAAAAGCAGTATTGGCTAACCCTGAAGCAGGACTGGGTTTTTACAAAGGCGGAATGAGATTTTGGTTAGGGTGGGCTCAGGATGTGACCGGCGACCACGTTGCTGCTAAAGAAAGCTGGCAACAGGCACGTCGGGAACTAGAACCTTTCCTTACAGAACAACCAGAGAATCATATTCTGCTTGGAGATCTCGCGCTGACTGCCATGAGCCTCGGTGACAGGGCCGCTGCGTTGGAGTTCTCAGAGCGCGCCATGGCTGCGCTCCCCATCGAGAAAGACGCCGTACGTGGCCCCGCTACAATTGAATTTCTCGCGCGCGTGACAGCAAACGTCGGAGAACCCGATCGTGCGATCGCAGCTTTGCAGAAACTTTTGTCTATTCCTTATTCCGGGGCGCTTGGTCCTGGCGCGCCATTGACTCGTGCCCTGCTCCGGCTCGATCCAATGTTCGATCCGCTTCGGAATGATCCGCGTTTCATAAAAATCCTTGAAGAAGCGAGGGAGCCAATTGTTACAGCTGTGCGAGAAAAGTCGATCGCAGTGCTGCCGTTTGAAAATCGGAGCAGCGATCCAGAGAACGCATTTTTTACCGATGGTGTGCAGGATGAAATCCTGACGGACCTGGCAAGGATAGCGGACTTAAAAGTGATCAGCCGCACTTCGGTGATGCAATACAAGAGCGAGGTGAAACGTAACCTGCGCCAGATTGCGAACGAACTTGGCGTCGCGCATGTATTGGAAGGAAGTGTTCAGCGTGCTGGCAATCGGGTGCGAGTAAACGCGCAGCTGATCGATGCGCGCAATGACGCGCATCTGTGGGCACAGAGTTACGATCGCGATCTCGCCGACGTTTTCGTGATTCAGAGCGAAATTGCAAAAACAATCGCCGACCAATTGCAGGCAAAACTTTCGCCAAGTGAAAAGAACGACATTGAACGCCCGCCGACGACTGATATTACAGCGTTCGATTACTATGCGCACGCCAAAAATCTTTTTCTAACGGCGTTTGCCGGCAGTCGTGGGAAAGCCGATTTACAGCAAGCGGCCGATCTGCTGAACCAGGCTGTCACGCGCGATCCTGCGTTTTTCGAGGCCTATTGCCAACTCGCCTTCACGGAGATCAGCATTTACTTTTTTTTGGACCATACGCCGGCGCGCTTGGTGCAAGCGGAAGTGGCCTTGCAGTCGGCTGCTCGCCTCCGTCCCGACGCCGGTGAAACCCACCTCGCGCGCGCCCGCAATCTTTATTGGGGTTATCTCGATTATGAAGGCGCTTTGCGCGAGTTGGAAATTGCCCGCCAAAGTCTGCCTGGCGAGGATTGGATATTCTCGTTGAAGGGCTACATCGAGCGACGGCAGGGGCGCTGGGAAGAGAGCATACGCGATCTTGCGCGCGCTACCGAGCTCGATCCACGCAACGTTCTGACACTTCAGCAGTTGGCGTTAACTTACGAGCAGCTTCGGCGCTACGCTGAGGAGAAATCGACGTTCGAGCGCATATTGGCTTTCGAACCGAACGATCCGGTTACGAAATCGCTGCACGCGTTTGTGGAGCTCGATTCAAAAGCTGATACCCGACCGTTGCATCAAGTAATCGATTCAATTCGAGACAAGAACGCCGTGGCGCTGCCAAGTGTCGCTGACAATTGGCTTCTGTGTGCGCTCGCTGAACGCGATCCCGCTGCCGCGAGAAATGCTTTAATCGCCGTAGGCGAGAATCAAGCCGCCCTAGGTCCGATGATCGATCTTGTCTTTACTCGTCCATTTATGGAAGGGATTATTGCCCGTTTAGCAAAGGACGATGCCAAAGCGCAGGCGGCCTTCACCGCGGCGCGCGCAAGCCAAGAAAAAACTATCCAAGCCCAACCAAACCACGGTCCAGCATTGTGCGTGCTTGGTCTGATTGACGCCGCTCTTGGGCGAAAGGAAGAAGCATTACGGGAAGGCCATCGCGCGGTGGAGCTTTCTCCCATAGAAAAGGATGCGAACCGGGGCATCGCAATGGTCAAGTATTTGGCGATGATTGCCGCCTGGGTGGGCGACAAGGATCTCGCCTTCGAACAGCTTGCGATTGCAGTCCGGAAACCAAGCGACCTCAGCTATGGCCAATTGAAACTGATGCCGTTTTGGGACCCACTGCGGGGGGATTCGCGATTTGAAGAGCTTGTTGAAGAAGTGAAGAAACCGGTCGCGCTGAGTGCATCCGGTGCTCGCGGCGCTGCCAACTTAGCTCCGGAAAAAAGCATCGCAGTCCTTCCATTTGAAAACCGAAGCAGCGATCCCAATAACGCTTACTTTGCCGATGGCATTCAGGACGAGATCCTGACCCGGTTATCCAAGATCGCTGACCTGAAGGTGATCTCGCGTACATCCACCCTGCATTACAAGAGCGCACCTACGAATCTGCCTGACATCGCAAGGCAACTTGGCGTGGCCCACATCTTGGAAGGAAGTGTGCAAAAGAGCGGCGATGCCGTGCGCGTGAACGTGCAATTAATCAAAGCAGCCACTGATTCCCATCTTTGGGCTGATACCTTTGATCGCAAACTGATCGACATCTTTTCTGTTGAAAGCGAGGTGGCCAAAGCCATCGCCGACCAACTGCGGGCGAAACTTACTGGTCGCGAAGAGCAAGTGATTGCTGCCAAATCAACTGATAACACCGAGGCTTACGATGCTTACCTGCGAGGGTTAGCTTATACGCTGAAACCTCTTACAACTGCTAACGCTCTTGGGGCACAGAAACATCTTAAGGAAGCTGTGCGGTTGGACCCGAAGTTCGCCCACGCCTGGGCTCTGCTCTCATACACAGATGCGCTTGGGTACATCGGGTTGACTCTGCAGCCGACGGTTGCTCTTCGTGAAGAGGCGCGTCAAGCAGCCGAAACCGCGCTTACTCTGCTGCCCAATCTGGGCGAGGCCATGTTGGCTAAGGGCCAGTACTATTACGGCTGTCTAAAGGATTACGACGCCGCGGTGCGTTACTTTGAGCAAGCACGTCCGCTTCTGCCTAATAACAGCCGCATTCCTCAATCAATGGCTTCGGTCACCCGCAGGCAAGGTCAGTGGGACCGACACGAGTCGTATTTGAACGAAGCCGAGCGGCTTGATCCGCGCAATGTCATCCTGCTCGCGCAGCATGCGCTGTCATATAGTTTTTTGCGTCGTTTCCCGGAAGCGAAACAAAAACTTGATCAGGTCCTTGAGATCACACCTGGCGATGCGGACACACTCACCATAAAGGCCGCTATCGCACAAGCCGAGGGCGATCTGCCGGCTGCTGCTGCCCTTCTTTCTCCGCTGCGCCGTTCCGCCGACCCGGCGGCCTTGGAACAACAAGTTTATCAAGCAATCCTCGAACGCCGACCAGCGCAAATGATCACTCGGTTAAAGGAACTACTAGCCAGGCCTGATCCAGCGTTGGGTTATTTCAATGGCGAATTGCGCTTCTACTTGGGCTGGGCGCAGGAAGTCGGCGGTGATCACGCCGCCGCGCAGGAAAGTTGGCGACAGGCACGGAGCGAACTGGAAGCTTTGCTAACAGAACAGCCAGAAAATCATAACCTGATTGCGGATCTTGCGCTAACCAATATGGGCCTAGGTGACAAAGCTGCTGCATTCGCTTTCGTTGACAAGGGAATTGCCCTCGTCCCCATCGAGAAAGATGCAATAGATGGTACCATTCCGATAGAGATCCTGGCTCGGGTAGCGGCGCAAATGGGCGAACCCGACCGCGCTATTGCCGCTTTGCAGAAACTACTAGTGACCCCGGGCTCAGGTGCTGACGGGATACCGCTTACTCCCGCGCTGCTTCGACTGGATCCAATGTTCGATCCGCTGCGAAATGATCCGCGTTTTCAAAAACTCGTTGCCTCGGAGGGTCCGAGCCGGACTGGCAATTAGCGACGACGGTAGAAGCGAGGCAACGCGGGTAGAGCGAGTTTCAAATAGCGTCAGATTTAAAGAGGGAACAGCGCCAAAGTCTGCGCTGACGAGGCGTCGATGCGTGATCGACAAAGCCTCTACCGATTGATAGGGCTGAAGGACGCGCATGGATGAGTTTGGATATCTCGCGGTCATTCTCTCGATCATTCTCGGCTTGAGCGTGACTCAATTGCTCCAGGGACTCAGTCAGGTCATTAATGCGCGCGACCGCGTCCGGATCTACGGGCCGGCGATTGGATGGGCGCTGCTGCTGCTCCTCATCGATGTGCAGGCGTGGTGGGCAATGTTTGGCTATCGCAGCCGGCATACCTGGACCTTTCTTCAGTTCGCCATCCTTCTGCTTGAGACGATCTTCCTCTATCTTCTCGCCGCCCTCGCCCTGCCGATGGCTTTCCTGACGGAGATTGTTGATCTGCGCGCCAATTATTTCCGGCACGCGCGTTGGTTTTTCGGATCGTTGATCGCGGTGCTGCTGGTCAGTCTTTCAAAGGATGTGATCTTCGCCGGCTCGTTGCCGGGAGGATTCAACTTAGGCTTTCATCTGTTCTGGATCGTCGGGGCAAGCACTGCCGCGGTGACACGCAGCGATCTATTCCACAAAACGTATATGTGGATCAGCGCCGCGTCATTTATCGTTTACATTGCCGTACTCTTTTTCGAGCTGCATTGAAATTCCACGCGAGCAACAGCGGAATCGCGCGCACGTTGACAACGGTGGTTGGGCTTAGTCACGCTCCGTCACGATGACTGCTCATCTCAGGAACTAGCACCGTGCCGACCTAATTCCGGCTCTTCGGTTAACTTGATCGATTCCCATTGACCCCTCGGTGACGTCGGACTGCTGTTCCTCCGATTGTAGCTTCTAGTTCCAGCTCGCCGTTCTGCTCTATCACCTTGTCCAGCGCCTCTACTAGCGTCTCAACAGTCGTTATTGGAAGTTCCCGAGCGCAGTGGAATTGCGAGAGAATATTCAGTGCAATATCCTTACCCGGGGCAGGTATTACCCTGATCACTGAAGCGACCTGCTTCTCAGCCAGCGTATCCATTATCTCGGCAATATGAGAAGCAGCCGAAGGCCGCATCGATTCCAGCCAACGAAAATCGGTCAAAGCGCGTAATCCAGGCGCAACATCTTGCATTGCATTGCGCACCTGCTCGGCCGCCTGCTTCACCTCCTCTTTCGACACATGCCCAGCCGCGCTGATGACGAGAAGCCGCTTGGATCCATTTATTTCAACTGAAACCATGCCGGAATATGAAGTAAACGAGCAGCCCTAACCCGACCAACGCCATGATAATTTGCGGCAGGTGCGTTACGTCGAGGCGCACCATGGGGCCTGCCGGCGGCGCCGAAGAACAATGACGACAATGATGGTCGAGGACCGAAAGTGCGTAGCCGCACTGGGGGCAGGGTTCGAGAGGCATATAACACCCAATCGCAGAATCTCGACCAATAGCGAGGGATATCTGAAAAGCCAGGAGATGGAAGATGGAAGATTGCAGAAGGGAGCAGGGGGCAAAGGGCGAAGAGGGAAGGGTGAAGAGGGAAGAGGTCAGACGCCAGAGGTCAAAGGTAAGAAGTAAGAGGTAAGAAGTAAGAGGTAAATGTCCGAAATATGATTAGGCAATTGTGACTTTCGGCTGTGGCTTTCCAGGTAAGCAATCGCAGCGTCGACCGACCGGAGGGTGACAGCCAGACTACACGGCTACAAGACGGCAAGACATAGAGAAGAAAACATCGAACACCCAACGTCGAACGCTGAACGCCGAATATTGAGAACATAGTAGGCAACGAACCGCGAAGAGTAGAGGGCAACGAGCAACCAAGTAGCCGAATGCTCAAGCAAGTTTGATTAACCAGTAGATAATAAGAAAGCGGAAAGAGAATAGCGAAAACAATTTCGTGCGACGTTCGTACTAAGTGTAACGTCATCGGGAATGCGTCGTCGTAAACGCAGACGGCTTCGATCCGCCGAACCGGAATTCCATCATAACGTTTACGTCGTCCTGCTCTCTAAAGCTGCGCTGAAGGATCGGTCCATTTTGCAGCGCAATCCGGAGCGTGATCCAGGTAAGCCGGCTGTCTACGTCGGAATGACCGGATTGCCGGTCGATCATCGATTTGAAAATCACAAGAACGGATACAAGTCGGCCCGGCTGGTCAGGAGATATGGTGTTCGATTGTTGCCGGAGATGTACGAGCATCTGAACCCGATGCCGTATGAACATGCCGCTCAAATGGAAAAGGACCTCGCCGACGACTTACGTGTCCAAGGCTACGCCGTAGTGGGCGGTACTTGAGGGAAGCAGGGTTTGGTCGGGGAGCAGCAGGGGTCGGTTGCTCACCCAGTTGAAGCTGGGGAGCTGGGAGCACGAAGCACAGAAGTTAGAAACTCCCTCCGAAGAGTGACTCGCGATTCCTTCGTTAGTGCGACGGCGAAATCTTACCAACGCGCAATCGCTAACAGAAGTGCTGTCGTGCGATCTTTAGGCAAGAACGAAAATTCATTACCGAAGGAATGGGACCATTATGAAGATATACAGTAAATCAATTCTTGGCGTCATCTTTGCGAGTGCACTTCTGATTGGAGTTGCGCATGCGCAAACTTCCAGCGTCACAACCGGTTCGGAGCTGGAAAGCACCGGCACCATCACCGAATACACGCCCGGTAGCGAGCTGGTCTTGGATATCGGGATTGGTGACCCGGTCCAGTTCAAGTTAAGCCAGAACGTTGTCTACGCCGATTCCGACGGGACGGTGCTTGAAGCTCCCGCATTGAGCAAGAACCTGAGAATCCGCGTCTACTATATCGAAGTAGGTGCAGATAATGTGGTGGATCAAGTGACTTTGCTGGAAAACTACTAGCGTGGACTGGTCCTTGGAAGATGGGAGATGGAAGATTGCAGCAGCGCAGGAGCGAAGAGGGTAGAGGGTAGAGAGTTGAGAGTTGACATAGTTGAGTGTTGGGAGTAAGAAAAAGCAGCCGCCTTCATCAGGATTACGACGCGCCGGAGAGGGCAGAGAGCGGAGGTCGGAGGTCGGAAGGAAAAGCTAGACAGCGATCGAGCTCGTTATCGAAGATGAAAAAATTCGTCGACGACTCATGTAACGGTTTAGTCGCACGTATGACCGAAAAAATTTACCTGCTTTTTCCGGCGTCGGAGAGCCGCGACTTAGCGCTATGATTTTTTGTGCCACGCGGCGCAACTTCCGATGCTGCTCGTCCGTCATCGTGCACCGTTTAGTGAGAATCGAAAATTAGCAATCGGGATGGACACCTAAGGTGTCATAATGGAAATCCCGATACCGACTCTCCCGTGCGCGCGATAAGCGCCAGAGGTCGGAGAGCAGGAGTCGAATGACGAATGACGAATGACGAATGACGAATGACGACGGAATGACGGAAGCACGAATTCTCATTGCGCTCGTAGCTCAACAAAATGCTCGACGTGATCGTCTGTCAGAGGAATCGTTTCTTCGGCCAAGGTTTGACCGTCGAGGGACAATTCACCAATTCCGTCGGCGGGCAGACGGTTGATGGTGATGTGATAAACGGTCTGACGGTGGCGATAATGAATCTTGTAGCTGTTCCAGCCTGCCGGAAAACGAGGAGTGATTCGCAGGCGATTGCCCTCGAGATGGATGCCGAGCAGCGTTTCCGTGAGCAATCGATACATCCAGGCGGCTGATCCGGTGTACCAAGTCCAACCACCGCGACCGATGTGCGGAGCCACGGCATAGACATCGGCGGCAATCACGTAAGGTTCCACTTTGTAGGTGGCGATTTGTTCCGCGGTCGCACCATGCTGCATGGGATTGAGCAAAGCGAAAAGTTCCCACGCGCGTTCGTTCTCTCCCATGAGCGCGAAGGCCATCGCAGTCCAAATGGCGCCGTGCGTGTACTGGCCGCCATTCTCGCGCACACCGGGAATATAGCCTTTGATGTAGCCGGGATTGAGGGGGGATTTATCAAAGGGCGGATCGAAAAGCTGAATGAGTTTTGAGTCGCGACGAATCAGGCGCTGATCGACAGCGTTCATTGCCTGACGCGAGCGTTGCCGGTCGCCGGCGCCGCTGATCACCGACCAGCTTTGCGGCAGCGAATCGATCTGGCATTCGAGATTTGTCTTCGAGCCGAGCGGTTCGCCGCTGTCGAAATAGGCGCGCCGATACCACTGGCCGTCCCACGCATTTTTCTCGATGTTTTCCTGCAACTGCTTCGCCTCCGCCAGGCAACGTTCTGCGAAACTCGCATCCCCACGCGCGCGCGCAATTTCAGCAAATTGTCTGAGGACGTCGTAAAGAAAGAAGGCGAGCCATACGCTTTCTCCGCGGCCTTCTTTTCCCACCAGGTTCATCCCATCATTCCAATCGCCGGAGCCCATCAAGGGCAAACCGTGCTCGCCGAATTTCAATCCATGTTCGATCGCGCGCACGCAATGCTGGTAAAGCGTGGCATGTTCCTGGGAGCGATTCGGCAAATCGTAATAAGATTCCTCTTCCGGCATAACCGGACGGGCGTCGAGGAAAGGCGCCTGTTCATCCAGCACGCCCGTGTCCGCGGTGCAGGAAACGTAGCGGCAGGTGACGTAGGGCAGCCAGAGATAGTCGTCGGAAAAATGAGTGCGCACGCCGCGGCCCACTGGCGGATGCCACCAATGCTGGACATCGCCTTCGCGAAATTGATGCTCGGCAGCGCGAAGAAGATGTTCGCGAATCAGGGCCGGCTCGGCGTGGACCAGCGCCATCGCATCCTGCAATTGATCGCGGAATCCATAGGCGCCGCTGGATTGATAAAAGCCGGTGCGTCCCCAGAACCGGCAGCCAAGGGTTTGATATAACAACCAGCCGTTGGCCATTGTGTTCACGGCGGGATCAGGCGTATCGACATTGATCGCGCCAAGGGTGCGATTCCAAAATTCATGGACGCCGGAGAGCGCAACCCGGCTGGCATCGGCCCGGCGAAAACGAAAGATCAGATCGTGCACCTCAGCCAAGGTGCGACCAGCCCCGAGCCGAAAACTGGTTTCGCGTTCCTGTTCATCGGCGAGATCGAAAGCGACCTGCATCGCACCGCACGGATCCAAACCGGCACCCGCTTTTCCGGAAAGTCGCGCCCGCTTTAGTGCTGCCGGCTGAGCGAGGGTCCCGTTGCGCCCGAGAAATTCCTTCCGGTCGCCGGTGAGCGTGCGAGTCGGCTCGTTGACATCGAGGAAGACAATGCGGTCTGGGAATTCGGTATTGTAAAAATTGCGAGCCAGCAGCGCGCCACTCTTGAGATCGACATCGGTCTGGACGTTAAGGAGCGTTTTGTGACGCAAATCGCCCAACACCCATTCGCAGTAGCCGGTGAGTGAGAGACGGCGCGGTCCACCTGAGATGTTGCGCAGTTTGCAAACCGCGAGTTTCACCGGCACATCCATCGCCACGTAAATCCACAACTCAGAAACGATGCCATGCTCGGTGTGCTCGAAGACAGTGTAACCAAAACCATGGCGAACGACGTAAGCGCTGGCGCCGCGGGCCGGCCCCGGCATCGGCGACCAGACCTGGCCGGTTTCTTCATCGCGGATGTAGAATGCCTCGCCAGTCAGGTCGCGCACCGGATCGTTAAACCATGGGGTGAGCCGGAATTCGTGTGCGTTTTCAAACCAGGTGTATGCGCCACCGTTTTCCGAAATAACGCTGCCGAATGATGGATTGGCCAGCACGTTGACCCACGGCGCGGGCGTCACTTGGCCGGGTGAGAGCGTGATGACGTACTCGTGGCCATCGGGGGTGAAACCGCCAAGACCGTTGTGAAAGATAAGATCGCGCTGCGGCGGCGGCGAAGGCGTCTCGACCCGGGGCGCGCGACTGGGATTGAATGCGGGGACAGGCGGCTCGAGCACGCTGCGTTGTTCGAGTTGTTCCAGGAGCGAGCCCTGTTCGTCATCGAGGACAATGCGGGAGGCGGATTGGAGTAGAACACGATCTTCATTCGGGATTTGCTCGAGACGGCGAACGAAGATGCCGCCGGGTTTATCGAGCATTTGCGCTTCACTGCCGGCTGCGATCAGCGAGGTAATTTGATCCTGCAAATTCTGGCGATAAACCGAAATGTCTTCGTTTAAAATCACCAGCTCGACCGTTAATCCTTTCGCTCGCCAGTAGGAATGTGCCTTGATGAGTTGGCGCACGAGTTCAATGTTTTCCAAGTTAGTGACGCGCAGAAGAACCAGCGGCGTGTCGCCGGAAATGCCGTAGGCCCAGAGCGCGCTTTGGCCCCGACGATTCTCCAGCAAAATGCCTGAGGTCGCGCGACGAGCGGGATCGGCATAAATGATCGCCCCCGCCAGCCGGGCATAAAGTTGCGCTTCGGCTTCGGTGGCGTTGAGATGGCGCAGGATCACCTGGTTGTGGGTCCAAGCCAGATCGCGTGCTCGGTCGGCCATACGGAAATGTTGATATTTTTCCACCAACGCGTTTGCGGTCTCGCGGTTTTCGGCCGCGCCGATGATGAAATTGAGCACGGCAATTTCATCTGGTTGCAGCGTGACGGTGCGCCGCAGCGAGATAATGGGATCGAGCACGGAACCAGCGGTGTTGGAAAGCGGCGCAACCTTTTGCATCGCCCTCGGGTTGGCCAAAGTTCCGTTCCGCCCGACAAATCGGGCACGGTCGGTTTCGCAAGAGATTTGGCCGTGTGTGCCACCCTGTCCGACGAGCAAATGCAGCAGCCACGGTGGGTTTTCGTCCGCCGTCCGCGCGCGCCGGGTGCAGAGAATGGCAGACGAGCTGGGAACAAATTCAGTCTGCACAAACAAATTGCTAAAGGTCGCGTGCGTTTCGTCCGCCGCCTGGGTGGCGAGGACGACTTCGGCGTAACTCGTCAGTTCGATGGTACACGCGGTAGAGGAATGATTGGTCAGGGTGACGCGACGCAGCTCGACGTCGTCTTCGGGCGAAACGCTTAATTCGGTATGCAATTCGAGATTGCGATGGCGCTGACGAAATTCCGCCTGGGCTTGTGTGAAAATAGCTTCGTAATTTTTTGTTGCACGCAGGGTCGGTTGATAAGCGGCGGACCAGAATTCTCCCGTGGTCACGTCGCGCAGATAGATGAACGCTCCCCAGTAATCGCAAGTCGCATCTTCGCGCCAGCGGGTGATAGCGAGATCTTTCCAGCGACTGTATCCGCCGCCGGCATTACTGACGGCGACGTGGTAGCGGCCATTGGAAAGGAGATGAATCTCCGGCGTCCGCGACATGGGACTCTTGAAGACCCGCATGATATCTTCGCCCTCACCGAAGCGCGGTCGTGTTTCTTCCAGCTCAAGGTCTTCAGGCAAAACGCTGGCCTCGGTTTTGGGAAGCCGTTCCTGCAACAATAAATCGGCCGACTTTAGCAATGGACGCGACATGAACCGGCGTTGCATCGGCCAATCGCGCAGCACGGAAACGAGGGCGAGCAGACTCATTCCCTGGTGATGCGCCATGTAGGAACGAACCGTGGCGCTGCTCTCATCCGGCGGGAGACGCGATGGTGTGTAATCGACTGCCTCGTAAAACCCGTAAGCGCCTTCGCGTCCATCGCGAGCCAGGCGCTGGAGATTTTCACTCGCTTCCCGCGGCGCTACCAGCAACGCCAGCGCCGTGGCATAAGGCGCGATGACCAGATCTTCGGCCAGGCCCCTTTTCAAACCCAGCCCCGGCACACCGAAGGCGCGATATTGATAAATTTGATGGGCGTCGCCCTGGTTAAATCCTGATTCCGAAACGCCCCACGGCACACCCCGCGAATTGCCGTATTCGATTTGCAATTCAACCGCGGTTTTGCAGGCTTGATCGAGCAGCGTGCCGCGATAGGTCGGCATCACCAGCAACGGCATCAAATATTCGAACATCGATCCGCTCCACGAAACCAGGATCGGTTCGCCGCCGGGAGCGACCAGTAACCGGCCAAGGGCGAACCAATGGTCTTGTGGCACCTGCCCCTCCGCGATGGCGAGGTAACTGCAAAGCCGCGCTTCCGACGCGAGCAGGTCGTAAAAGCTCAGGTCGCGCCGGCCTTCGGTGACGTTAAACCCGATGGCGAACAGGTTGCGCGCCTTGTCGAAGAGGAAACTAAAATCCATTCCTGCCAGTTCGTCGCATTGACGGGCGAGTGTTTCCAAAGCGCGCACCCGCTCACGCGCACGTTTGCTCGCTTCATGCAAAACTTCTGATGCGGCGGCGAACTGGCCGTCGAGCTGATCAAAGTTGGCGATTTCGCGCAAAGAAGGAGCCGGGTGAAGTTGCGTAATCCTGCTTGCGAGATTTTCGTCTTTCAGCCAGGGCGCATGGAAATTCAGCTCGCTCAAATGCTCCTCGCAACTGCCTTGCAGCGTCTGCGCCCAAGCCTTCAAATCTCCGTCTCGATTCGCCAGCGCGTTGGAAATCTTCGCTGATTGTTCCACGGCGCGTTGCAACAACATTGCGGCCGCATGCAGATCGGACGGCTTCTGCGCCAGCTCGGCGTCGAGTTGCGATAAAAGCGCGTTCTCGCCGGCCAATTGTTGCAGCAGCGCGAGGGTGTCGCGCAGGCCGGCGAAGACTTGCGGGTCGAGAAATTTTTCCTCGACCAACTCGCGCAATCCACAGGCCAGCGTGAGGAGATGGCCGGCGAGATTGCCGCTATCGACACTGGAGACATAGAGCGGGATCAGCGGTCGCAGGGTGCGCGTTTCGTACCAGTTGTAGAAATGCCCGCGATGGCGTTCCAGCCGGTGCAGCGTATCGATGGTCGCCTGCGTGCGCTCGATGAACCGGCCTAACGAGAGATAGCCAAAATCGCGCGCCGCCAAGTTCGCCAGTAATGACAAGCCGATGTTGGTAGGTGAAGTGCGCCCGGCGACCGCAGGCGCTGGTTCTTCCTGGAAATTATCGGGCGGCAGCCAGTTCTCCTCCGCGGTGACGAAAGTCTCGAAAAAATGCCAGGTCTTGCGCGCGATCCGGCGGAGCAGACTCACCTGTTCTGCGCTCAATTCCGGGGCCGGCTCTTCCGTGGGCAGGCTGATCCACCACGCGATCCAGGGCGCACCCAGCCAAAGAACGAAGAATGGCACGGTAACCATCCAGCGCGCCGGTTGGATGACGCCCAACAGAACTGCGCTCGCGAACGCGATTGCTGGCGCAAACCACATTGCCGCATATGAGCCCGCCAGGTCCGTTCGCGCGCCGCGCGCCACTTCGCCCGAAGTGACCCATTCCAGTAAGTGTCGCCGCGTGACGAAGACGCGCCAAAGCGTCTGACCAATTGCGGTAAGACTGAGAAAAGCATCGTTCGGCAGGGACGCGAGGGTGAGCCCGATTTGGCCAAGCGCCCGTTTCGATGACGACAACATTCCACGCAAATGCATTCGCCACGGCAACTGTTCCGGCTTGCGCAGGAGTTCGACAACCAGTGAAAGCAAACCTGGCAGCGCGCTGATGGCGAGGAGCACCCCTGTTGCCAACAAGCCGAGCTGCGGAACGAGCAACCAGCTCGCGATGAAAAAAAGCACGAGCGCGATCGGAACAAGACTGCGCCGAAGATTGTCGAAAATCTTCCACCACGACAACGCCGAAATTGGATTGCGGATGCTGCGACCTTCCGCGTCGCGAACCCGCGGCAGCAGCCACGGCAAAATTTGCCAGTCGCCTCGAATCCAGCGATGCCGCCGGACGGCGTCGCTCTCGTAGCGCGAGGGATAGTCCTCGTACAGTATCACGTCGCTCACCAAACCGCAGCGGGCGTAAACCGATTCCAGCAGGTCGTGGCTCAGGATTCGATTGTCCGGGAAGCGGCCAGCCAGCGTGCGCTGGAAAGCATCGACATCGTAAACGCCTTTGCCGATGAACGAGCCCTCGCCGAAAAGGTCCTGATATACATCTGAAACGCTGCGGGTGTAGGGATCGATCCCGACTTCGCCCGCGTGCAACCTAACGAATCGTGAACGATCCGCCGTCGGCAGGCTCACATCTACTCGGGGTTGCAAAAGGCCGTAGCCTTCCGTCACAATCCCGCCCTTCGAATCGAATTGCGGCCGGTTTAACGGATGCGCCATTGTCCCGATCAGTTGGCGGGCGGACTCGCGCGGCAGTTGCGTGTCGGTATCGACGGTGACGACGTATTTGATTTTGCGCAAAATCGACTGATCACCGACCACTGCGGCAAAGCATTCCGCGCAGCGCCCTCGGAGAAAGGCGTTGAACTGCATCAGCTTTCCGCGTTTCCGTTCGTAACCCATCCAGACGCCTTCGCTCGCGTTCCAGCGACGAGGCCGATGGAAAAGGAAAAAGAGAGCGCGCCGCCCGCCGGCATACTTCCGGTTCAATGATTCGATTCCCGCCTTTGCGCGTTCCAGCAACGGCGCGTCCTCCGGCAAATTTTCTTCCGCCGCATCTTGCCAGTCGGTCAGGAGGGCGAAGTGCAAATGCGGATCGCGATTTGCCAGATGATGAATCTCCAGGGTGTGGAGAAGATCATCGATGTTTTCCGCACTTCTCAAGATCGTGGGAACGACGACCATGCCGCGACTCTCCGGCGCGATCCCGCCGGGCGAATAGCCGAGACGAGGCAGCAGTTGCGGTTTGAGCAGCAAGGTGCCGAGCCAGTTCCACAACGCCACCGCCAGCTGACTGACCCCGAGCGAAAATGTGACCGCGCAAAAAACGAGTTGCCATTCCGCGACCCCGCGCATTTCCGCTGCGCGCACAAATCCTAAAGTGGCCAGGGTGGTGAAAAGAAGAATTCCGCCGACGTAGAAAGTGAAGGGGAACTTGCGAATACTTCGTTCGACAACACCTTTCCCCCGCCAGCGCGCTCCAATGGCCCGCACCAGCCGAGGAAGGCCTTTGTCGATCAAGTAAAAACCGACGTGCGCGGTGTGATCTTCCCGCCCTTTTTGTTGCGCACTTTTCTGTGCCAGTTCGACGGCTTTGCGTGCCACTTCGATTTCTGAGAGCGCACTGTGATGGGCGAGGGTTTCAACGACGTGGCGATAACGGTCGCGCGTTGCAAAATCCATCTCGCCGTAAACCTCGGCTGGCTCGCCGCGCAATGTTTGTTCGACCAGACTGAGCGTTTCGACGAATTCCTTCCAATCGATCGCGCTCAGCAAACGCAGGCTCGAGATGCTGTGGCTGACCGAAACTTGATCGGAGGCCTGGCTCTGACTTTCCTGATGGATCAGTTGTTCGACCGAGAAACCCTCTTCGAGGGCGCGCTGCTCGAGCCAGCCGCGAGCCAGATGCAGCACCGGATTTAAACGCGAGAGACGCTGACAAAATTCCGCCACGAAGGCGCTCGATAACGGCGGGTCTGCTTGTGCCATGTCCGCCACCACGATGACAACGCGGGAGGGATTTTTCTCCGCCATCGCCTGCAAACGCTCCACCCATTGGTTGGCCAGATTGCGATCATGCCGGCTTTGGGCCAGCCCGGTGGTGATACGAGCCAGATTCTCGATCAATCCCAGCCGCAACATGATTGGCACAGCCCAGAGTTCGCCTAGTTTCAGCGGGGCCACCTTCTGATACGCGGCCACGAATGCGCTCAGCGAGTCGGCATCGATTTGCGCATCGACGTGCGCGATCAATTCCAAAACGATATCATAGACGCGCAGAGAGCCGGCGGAGGGACCATTGGCCAGGCGGGGCAATTCGCGGCTGTAATGCGCGGGCAGATGTCGGCGGGCCAGCTGGATTTGCTCCTCGATTAAATAAAAATTATCGAGCAGCCATTCCGCCGCGGGGGTGACGGGCCGGCTTTGATCGACCGCCAGCGTCGCGCGATTGAAACCGCGCAGCACTTTCTCATTCTGATCCAGCCGCGTGAGCAGCCAGGTGGAAGCGCGGCCCGTGACGATTGTATGTCGCGCGGCGACGAGCCGAGCGTGATGCGCGAGTTGTTCAATGCCAAACAACTCCGCCCGTAATGGCACCTCGCGCGCGCGTTGACGCCGTACCCTTGGCCTTGCCAACGAGATTTTAGAGCGCAGCGACTTCGTCAGCATGACGTAATAGTTCGTTCCTCATCAGCGGTGATATCAAAGGTTATTTTGCGGAGTGCGTGGCACCGGACGGCGGATAAGCGGTTAAAAAAGGGTTACATAGTTAAAACGGTGGGGCAGAAAACGCTCAATGTCCGAGGGCAAAGAGCAAAGAGCAAAGAGCAAATGAGCGGCGAAGAGAGAAGAGGGAAGAGCGAAGAGCGAAGAGGGTAGAGATCAGAAGTCAGAGATCGGAGATCAGGGGTCGGACGAGGCGAAAGCCTCTCGGTTATCAGGTAATCGTTATAGTTATCAGCTAAAGGATGAAGGGTATAAGGCGTTTCACGCGGCGCTGATATGCCGGGTATTGGTGGGGAAACTTCTGGAGCATGAGTTTTTCCTCGTGGCGCAGCTTGGTCCATATACTCACGAACACCAATGGCAGCGCGATGATTCCAGCGACGTGCCCGAGGACAATCACGGTGGCGACGAACATTGTCAGGAGCCCGGTGTAAATCGGATGGCGCACCAGTGCGTATGGCCCGCGCGTAATCAGTTCGTGTCCGCCTTTTAGGGTGACGACGCCGCTCCAATTGCGTCCGAGAGTGAACCTGGCCCAGAAACAAAACGCCAAACCGGCGATGCATAAGACAAGGCCGGTCCACGCCAGCGCGTCAACGCGCGGGATAACGCGAAGATCCAGCGGATGGGAGAGCCGAGCGCCTTTGAAAACCAAGTAAGCGCCAACCAAAAGCGGGATCACGTAACCGAGTCGTTGCCATCTGCTTTCGTGATAGACCGATCGTTTTGTCCAGAACGCCGCGACCAGCCAGATAACGGCAAACAAAATCCAGCAGGAGCTGATGATCTTGAAAGCCAGGGGATAAAAACTCATAGTCCCCACTTCTTGCACTCTTTGACAAGGCCTTGGCTTAAAGATGAACAGCTTTCGCTGAGGCAACGGCGCGTGAAGAAGTAGAGTTTCGTGGCTGAGAAGATTGCGCGGGTTAGGTTTCGATATCAAACGTAAATAAGACCACGTAGAAACGACTGAGAGTTATGAAGGTAGGCGGCCAACATTTTCGAACGATCTGGCTTAAAGCTGCGGATGAATGCGTCGTGCAGCTGATTGATCAGCGATTTTTGCCTCATCGTTTTGTGATCGAAGAAGTCAGCACGGTCGAGCAAATGGTGACAGCGATTCGCGAAATGCATGTTCGCGGAGCGGGGTTGATCGGCGCGAGCGCGGGCTACGGGATGTATCTTGCGGCAATTAACGCGAGTTTGGCAGTCGCGCGATTCGATCAGGACCTGGCTAACGCCGCGGCACAACTCAAGGCGGCCAGGCCGACGGCGGTGAATCTTTCCTGGGCGGTCGAGCGTCAGCTAAAGAATATCGCCGAGGGAAAGGCTCCGCAGGAAAAGGTTGCCATCGCGCTGCGCACCGCCCGACTGATTGCCGAAGAAGATGCGGACCATTGCCGGATGATCGGGCAGCACGGGTTGAATCTCATTCAGCAAATCGCTCGGAAGAAAGTGGGAAAGCCGGTCAACGTTCTAACGCATTGTAACGCCGGTTGGCTTGCGTTTGTTGATTACGGTTCCGCCACAGCGCCCATCTATGCCGCGCACGATAGTGGGTTGCCGGTGCACGTGTGGGTCGCTGAGACGAGACCCAGGAATCAGGGTTCGAAACTCACTGCCTGGGAGCTGGGCGAACACGGCGTGCCGCATACGGTGATCGCGGACAGCGCCGGAGGGCATTTGATGCAGCACGGCGAAGTAGATCTGGTGATTGTCGGAACGGATCGCACGACTTACACGGGAGATGTTGCGAACAAGATCGGGACGTATCTGAAGGCGTTGGCGGCGAAGGATAATAATGTTCCGTTCTACGTGGCGCTGCCGTCGTCGTCGTTTGACTGGAAGATGGAGGACGGGTTAAAAGAGATCCCAATCGAAGAGCGCGGCGCCGAAGAAGTAAAGCATGCCGAGGGGTGGCTTGAGGGACGACAGGTGGAAGTGCGCATTACCCCGGAGAGAAGTCCGGCCGCAAATTACGGGTTCGACGTTACGCCCAGACACCTGGTGACTGGACTGATTACCGAGCGAGGCGTGTGTGAAGCGAACGAGAAAAGCATTTTCTCGCTTTTCCCCGAGCACGCGCCGTGAGCGAGTACATAAAGTTTACGTGCGAATGCGCAGCTGCGGAGATCGCTTCGTTCGACGGGCTTGCCGAATTGAATGCGTACCGGCGGAACCTTCGCCGGGCTCGACTGATCGGTGTGGATTCAAATGGCATTGGGTTCGGCAACCTGAGCGTTAGGGACGGCGCAACCAACAATTTTTACATCACAGGTTCGGCGACCGGCGGAATACCCGAACTGGCGAACTTGGCCGGCCGACACCGTTGCGATAGCAGCGTAAAACATTGCCGGCAGGAATCGCACGTGATTGTCTAACGCCAGTCCTCATGGCCAGAGAATTTAAGCCGGTTCGGTTTTTCGTGTTGATGGGATTAGCGGCATTCGTCGTGTACGGTGTTACGGCTTTCTATACTCATCGCGCGGCTCATGGCCGAACGGCGGGAGAGCGGGCGGCGTATGAAGCTGGCGAGAAGGCGGGAGAGCAAGCGTCGCGCGACGCAAAGTTGCCCACGGACGCGGAGTTGGACATGATGGCGCAAAGGTATTTCAAACAGGACGGATCTGGTGAGCAGCTCCGAAGTCCTTCGGAAGCAGCCGAGCTGCAGGCTTCGAAGCAGGCTTTCGAAAACGGTTACACGGACGGGTTCAAGAAAACGCATCCGCCGTGAGCGACAGGGATTCCGCGCAGCGCAGATCAGAGGTCAGAGGATCCGGGAAGGTTGAGAGTTGATAGTTGAGTGTTGAGAGCAAGAAAAGGCAAACGCCTTCAAGATTTCCATCTACGCCGAGGCTACGACGTGACAAGACGGTGAGCCAAGGACTACCGATCTGACAGATGATCGAGAGCTCGCAACACGAGGTAATGAACGAGAACCAATAAGCTCATAAAATTCTTTCTGTCCGCTTGGGCTTCATTTCAGCGCTCCGGCCATCGCGCTGGCCACGACAAAAATTGGCCAGCAGGCGGTGGCGACGACTAGTCCGAAAGCGGCAAGTTCAAATGCATAGTTGGGATCCGTCCTGTAGGCATATCGGTCGGTGATGAAACGGCCTACGCGTATCCGCATGGGTGTTGTGCTTTTCATAGGTTCCTTTCACAATGTCGCTGAAATAAAGAACCGTTTGGCGCGACACGCAGCACCGCAAAAGTAACGCCTCTGTCACCTTCTGCAGATCGTCCTCATTTTTTGCACAAGCACGCGAGCCAGGCTCGCGCATTATTCGCCGCGAATCTGTCCTTCCATCTCCGCCAAGGCTACGACGTGACGAGTTATCGACGGTTATCAGGTTTAGGCAGCGCTTCCGCATTTCGCGGCGATCGCATCTGAACTTAAGCGCTAATTATTTCGGGGCCGGTTTCTTTAGCTCCACTAGGATGACATCGATCGGGCCGGTGCCGATGTTTTCCGGCAGATGCGCTCCGGCCGAAAGGAATACCGCGTCTCCCTTCTTCCCGGACATCTCTTCGCTCTTTCCATCAGGCTGAGTCATCTTCGCTTTTTGGTCCTCCAGGAATACCACGACCGAATCAGGATGAGAATGCATCACCGACTTTTCGCCCGGCGCGTAATGGACGTGCAACAGACGGACCTGATCGTTCTCAGACATTACCGTGTAATGCTTCGGGTCCACCTTGACCGGGTCCTGCGCACGTGTGGCTGACGCGCCCATTAATGCCGCCACCAGCACTGCCAACAATGAGACTTTTTTCATATTCGTACCTCTATGGGGTTTCATTACTCCGAAGATGGTCGCGGGGTTCGCGACCGATCCAGGCCATTGCGCCAAGTTTTAGAGAAAAGGCAAGCGCCAATGTATCGACTCGACTGAGACAGCGGTGCTGCGACCGAAAGCACCATTCGCCATCAGTTGGTGATGAAGGACGGTGTTCGTTCGTTGGGTGTGACGTTATTGACGCTCGAAAACGTCCACTTCCTGCTTATCAACTCCGGGATAGTTGACCGTGTCGGTCAAGGTTTTGCCATCGGCCGAAAGCTCCCAGCGATCGGTCTCGGTCGTTTTGCCGTTGAGCTTGTAGGTAAGTTCCATCGTGCGGTCGTCGATCTTCTTGCCGGAAATCGTCGTGCCTTTAGCCACTCGCGGGCCCTTCGGCGTATAATCTTTGCCGTCGAGTTTGAGATCGGTTTCTCCCTTGTAGACCGGACTCTTTATCGAGTAGCCATCCTTATCCCATGCCGCTATTTCGATGGCGTAGGGCGCGCCGACCTTGATTTCGGTGCTCTCCCAAGTTCCGACCAGACCGGAGGTGCCGGCAGTGCGCTTGAGTTTTGTCTCATCGTGAGAGGTCGAACCGTTAGGTCGCGTCTCGGTGCTGACGTAAACGGAGGTAGCGCCGTCGTTCGAAACAGTCCACATGGCGTCGCTGATCGTTTTGCCATTTCGTTTCGTGACCCAGTGCCAGGCATTCGGCCCGCTCTTCGTCACGGTCCAGGTATTCCCATACTTGGTCGTGTTCGGTTTGCCATCGAGAGAAACGGTCTCGGTGTCGTCGCCGAAGACGAACTTGTATTGGTTGCTCCCGGCATCCTCGACTGTGTAGGTGAGGCCGTTGAGCTGGCTCTTGTCGGGATTAAACTTCCATTTGCCGACAAAGGACTCATCGGCTGCGCGGATCAAGGGCGCAGCGCAGAGGCAGAGCGCGGTAAGGGCCACAAGTGTGGCGGTTGTCATTTTCATTGAGCTATTTTCTTTCTAGGTTTGTGGTTGAGGAAGCAAATCTTCGGACCTTTGAAAGCCGAACGCCCGGTTATCTCTTATCTGTTATTTGTTAGCTGGCAAGGCGTGGCAAGCACGGTGTGACAGGGAGCTGATAAGTAACTGCCCGCGGTACTCCGCGCGACTTCCCCCAGATTTTGACAGTCAACAGCGCCGGCGCCGCCGGCGCACTAATCGGTACACTCCCCACGCGATGAAAATCAATACTGCAACCGCGATAACTGCCAGCGCCAGAAGGTTGCGATTGGGATTCGTGAGAATGTAATTCGGGTATCGCGCATAGAAGCCGTTGAAGCTTTCAAAGGCGGCTGGCAACGCTGTTAAGTCTTCTCTTGCCAACTCGAGCCGATGCTCATTGGGATGGTAGTGAGATCCAAATCGGTAGGCGTGTCCTGCGGTGTTCAACTCGATGTGCCCACCCAGAACATAGTAAGCGCACGCGTCTTCAGAAAGTCGACAACCCGCAGGGCGCTTTCGCGATACGCTGCGGCGTCTTCAATCAGCAATCGGCCTGGCAGCAGAAAATCTCCGGAAAAAAGGATCCCGGTTCTGTTGTCGTAAAATGCCACGTGGGTCGGGTTGTGTCCGGGCGTCGGAATCACGTCGACAGTTCGGCTACCCAAATCCAGATGGGCAATTTCGTTGGGCCATTTAGTGAAACGGAAAAACGTTCGAACTCCCTCCAAATCCATAGGTACAATCTGGACTGATGGAAGAGATGCGAACTGAGGATCGCCGGCGCGATGATCCGTATGCCTGTGGGTGTGTGCCACCAGAAGTGGAAGCTTGTTGTGGTCCTTGTCCGGCAATAATTCCAGGACCGTTTTCGCCAGGGGCATCTCTTTCGGGTCCGCGACGGCGCCGGTATCGATTAGAAGAGCTTTGTCGGAGCCGATGAGGAGATAGAGAAAATTTGCTTCGAAGCTTGCACATGGGTTCTGGCGCAGGATAAACGTTTGCGCCTCGTAAGCATGAACTTGAAGGGGCGCTTGCGAAGTTGCGTTGCAATCTGAAGCGCCTTCGTTCCAGCGCACGTTTAACGATCCAGGCACTAGCTGGGACCAGGCCGACGTTACAGTCAGCAGAGACATCGACACTGCCATTCCGACTTTCCAAGGCGACCGAAGGTACGCCAAGAAAGTGTTAACAGTTTGTCGCCTAGCGCTAAGCCAATTCATCCAATTCGCCTTTTAATAAGGATGCCGGCAGCAGACCTGTTGGATTCGAGAAACCTACCGCTCGCACGGCGTGTAAAGGAAACGGATGGCATCTACGCGCGACGGAGTGAAACGTTAGTTGCTTTCACTAGCGCGAAGACTTTGTCGCCAGGCTTCAGTTTCATCTCCTGGACCGAGCGGGCTGTAATGATCGACGCGATTTCCCCGATGCTGGTGTCGACAATTACTTCACTGAGGACTTTGTCGGACACGATGCTTTTCACCGTTCCCGGAAGTTGGTTTCGGATGCTTTGTTCCATAAGCTGCGAAGATAGCGCCAACGAAACCGCATGTCAGTGATTAGAGCTCAGCAGTTGTGTCTGAAACGGAAACGTATGCGCAAGTCTCCTTGTGGGGTCAGTCCTCACTTTTTTGCCTCGGCTTTCTTCGAGATGTCACCCCAAACCGTCGCCCCTACCGGTTACTCGAAGTACGTATCCTCGTGCGAATAAGGCGGCGCGCAGCAGCAGAGAAAGCGCAGCGGCTCTGCAGCCACGATCGTGTGCCACGCGCCCGCGGGGATGAGGATCGCGTCGCCCGGCCGGACTGTGCGATATTCGCCGTCGAGCTCTATCTCGCCCGCGCCTTCGAGGATGAAATAAAGCTCCTCCGCGATCTTGTGATAGTGCCGCTCTGTCCTGCCGCCTGCGGGGACGCGCGCTTCCGCAAGGCTTTGGTTTTCTACGGGCGCATTCGTGCGATCGAGGATCGAACGGATAGTCGAGCCGTCCTTCGTGATAAAAGACGGCTGGGCCGAGAGATTCTGGACAGTCATAGTTTCTAAAGATGCCGCGACGCGGTGCGCGACGGAAGCCCAAGTTTCTTTGGCAACCATACCGGGAAGATTAAATCCGCACCGGTAGCCGTTAGCTTGATTCGGCCTTCGTCCTTGATGCTTGCTCTTTGATCCACGCTTCTACGCGCTCTTGGAGCAGGTCTAACGGCATCGCGCCGCCGTTCAATATTTCGTCGTGGAATGCCTTAATACCGAATTTGTCTCCGAGTTGCGCTTTCGCTTCGTCGCGCAATTTAAGAATCGTTAGTTGTCCCATCTTGTAAGCGAGCGCTTGCCCGGGCCATGCGATGTATCGGTCCGCTTCGGTCTGCGCCAGCGCGTCGTTAATGTCGTTGGCATGCATGTAATCGATCACTTGTTGGCGGCTCCAGTTCTTGTCGTGTATTCCGGTATCGACCACCAGCCTGACCGCGCGGAGCATCTCGGAATTCAGCCGGCCGTAGTCAGACACAGGGTCTTTATAGAAACCGATCTCTTTTCCTAATTCCTCGGAATACAGCGCCCAACCCTCGGCATATGCAGGATAAAAGCCGTGCAGCCGAAACTTCGGCAGACCTTCCAGCGTCTGGGCAATGCTTATTTGCAGATGATGGCCCGGAACCCCTTCGTGATAAGCGACGGCTTCGTCGTCGATCAGGGTGCGTTTGGTCGGATTGGAAACCGCTACGACCACGCGGCCTGGACGTTTCCCATCCGGCGTGCCTTGGACGTAATGGGTCGAAGCGGCTTTGTCGAAGTCGGGAATCGGTTCTACCGTCACCGGCGATTTCGGCAACAATCCAAACAGTTCCGGCAGCTTCGGCTCCATCTGATGGATGTATTTCCTGTAGTCATCCAAAATCTGCTGCTCGCTTGTCGGTCTCCATTTCGGATCGTTGTTCACCGCCTCACGAAAGCTGGCCAAATCCTTGTACCCCTGGCTCTGGGCCACCTTGGTCATCTCAGCCGCGACGCGCTCGACCTCCTTTAGCCCGATCTCATGGATGTCAGCGGGCGGAGTGTTGACCGTAGTCATCGTCTTCACGGCTTCGGCATAACGCCGTTTCCCGTCAGCGAGGCTTTCGATCGAGAGCTCGGGCCGTCCCTTTGGACCGTATTCGGTGCGTAGAAACTCGGCGAATTTCTTATACGCCGGAAAGACGTCGTCGTTAATCGCCTTTGTTATCTCGTCGGTCAGCCGTTTCTTGTCCGCGTCCGAAAACTCCGCTGGAAATTTTTTGGTGGGTTCGAGGAACGGGTTCGCGGCGATGATGCCGTCGCATTGGCCGGGCAACTTTTCGAGCACGAGCTTCGGCGGCATGAGCCCGTCCTTTTCGCCCTGTCGCATCACCTCAGTGGTCTGGTCCAGCACGCGCGGGATTTGGTGTAAACGGGAAATGTAATCCTGGTAATGTGGCACGGAATCGAACGGGACCGCGTTCGGCAAATCGGCCAGCCGAGTGTGCACGCCATTCTGCTGGTTTACCGGCATCTCGTAATTTTTCAGGGCGTAGTTCACGTCTTCGCGCTCGAGCTGCTTCTCGAGTATCCGATGGCTCAAGAGGCCCGCGTCGCTCATTCCGTCGGTCGGGATCGCCTTTAGCCGGGCGAGAAAACCGTCGGCCTCGGCATGTTGCCGGGTGATCTCGGCGAGCGAGTACCGTCCGAGCTGTGAGTTGTAACGATAATCGCCGTAGGCAGTGGCCCGCTCCGGATTATTCTTCAGCCCTGTCTGATAAAATTCTTCGAAGAGCGCGTTCTGCTTTGCTGCCCGCTCCGCCACGGGCGGCATCTGCCCGAAAGCCGAGCACGTCCCCGCGAGAACCAACCCAAAAACAAGTCGTCGCATATTGGTGCATGGTAGCAGAGCGGCGCCTGCATGCACGGCGCGATTGTGACTGCGCCGCAAAAAGCTGAAGAACACGGGTCGGTCCTTACTTCTTGCACAAGCACGCGAGCTAGGCTCGCGCGTATTAGTTAACTATTGTCGGTTATCAGGCGAGAAGCGGACCACAACTCGAAAGACGACGGGACTACTGGAACAAGGGCAGACAGAAGTTGAAGTCGGAGATCAGAGGTCAGAGATCGGCCTTCCAAATTTGCAACGCACTGGCTACTACCGCGCCCTAATAGTTACCTCCGCACCATGCATCGTTAGCTTGATTCGGCCTTCGTTATTCTGAGAGTTCGGCTTGGCGACCTCCGCGCGGGCGTGGCCATCTGTGCGGAGAAGGTTAACTTTGGTAGCGGTCTCTCCTACTACCTCCCAGTGATGGCCTTTCGCGTTGTCTTCCAGAATCGCATGTATCTGAGCATCGGAGAGTGTGGCGCCAGCTTCCGGGGCAAAATCTTCGCGGATCGAATGGTGGTCCCGCACATACACCGTAATATAGATGTGACCGCGATTGAACCGGACCTGATCGTGAGAATAGTGGCCGATTGAGGAGCCATAACGGTAGCTGCACTGATCCAGCGTTTCGCCAATTCGCGCTTCGGCCGAGCTGCTCAATGCCAGCAGCGTCAAGAGAGCGATCACTTTCATTGCTAGTGTCTGATAGTATAGATTGGCTGAGCGCTTGTGAAAGGAGGAAGACGGAAGGGGTCAGCTCTCATTTTTGCACAAGCACACGAGCAAAGCTCATGAGTTATCGCCACGGCGGATCCGTTCTCCTTCACTCGAGTGAGGAAAGAAGCTATATTTCGCGCGTGGAACTGAGGCAACGGCGGAGACGCGTTCCGCCTAGTAAGGGAACCAGGCCAAAGATAAGTAGTGTAAGGGTAGACCCTGTGTCTGGGGTTGTTACAGTTGCCGCGTCGACAAAAAAGCTGTCACTGGCCGGAAGCCCAGTGAGGGTGGAGACCCGTGTCGCAACGCCGGTCGTGGTATCAATGCTGAAAACACCGATATCCGAAGTAAGGTTCGCATCGATCCCATAGAGCGCAGTTCCATCCGAAAAGAGGGCGAGAATGCCACTGCCAAGCCCGCTCCCGATCGGGGTCAACGCGCCGGTGGAAGTATTGACGGTGTAGAGCGTCGAGTTGCTAGCGTCAACCAGGTCACTCGAGAAGTTAAAATACAAGTTACCTCCGGGGCCGAAAACGAGGTTGCCAGTAGGAAAAAAACCGGAATTTGGTCCAGCAAGTTGTCCCACGAACGAGCTGCTATTTCCATCTCCTGTAATGGAACGGAGAGTCACGTTCGTTGGGCTGAGGTCGTCGGCGAAGAATTTGCCGGCAGAATGGGAATAGGCCAGACCATAAAAGCCGTTTGGTGCGGTAACGCTGCCGTACTGCGTCGTTGCGCCGGAGGTGCTAATGGTAAAGAGATGGCCCGAGTTAATGTCAGCGCCGTAGATTTTGCCGCCTGGTCCGCCGGTTAGCCCCAAGAAAACCGAATCTATCGTGGCAATCTGGCTAAACTGGCCGGTCGCGACGTTGAGAGTGCCGAAGAAGTTCGTCCCTTCCAGGTTATCAGCGGTGATGTAGACGGTGCTGGCGTGCGCCGTGGCCAGACCGAAGTAGACGAATGCCAGAAGGGCTAAAAACAGCCGAATCGCCAGTGCGATGCTTTTTTCTGTTGTGGGGCGTTTGTTATCAAGTTTCATACTTTCCAGAGCGAGTTCTGATGGGCTGAACGACGGCTGTCAATACAATCGTGGGTGTAATTCCTACATGCGCTTGGAAAAGCGCGCGGGGTCGTGTGGGACCGCCAGTCCGGCTCGGACATTTGCCATTTGGTTTTGATGCCAAAGGTCGCGCAGTTCTTAGTTATCCGTTAACGGTTATCGAGTCGGAAGAGTGTGAATATTTCGCGGCGCAACAGCGTCTCTATTTCTAGCTAGTGCTACACCTAAATATGAAAGTGAAATTTTCTGCCGTTGCCCTCGCGGCGGTTCTCTTTGTAGGGCTTTCGCTGAGTTCTTCTTTTGCACAAATCGGCATATCGATTGGGATCGCGCCACCCCCGATACCTATATATACGCAGCCGTATGCTCCGGGCCCAGGCTATATTTGGACCCCGGGCTACTGGGGCTACGATTCCGGTTATTACTGGGTCCCTGGAGCCTGGGTCCTTCCGCCGCGCGTCGGATTCCTGTGGACCCCCGGATATTGGGGCTACAACGGCAGCAATTACTTCTTCAACAACGGTTACTGGGGGCCGACCGTCGGATTCTATGGCGGGATCAATTACGGCTGGGGCTACGGGGGACGGGGATACTACGGCGGACGATGGGTCGGCAATACCTTCCGCTATAACAGGGCCGTGACTCGGGTGAATACAAGTGTGATTCACAACACCTACGTCAACAAACAGGTCATCAAGAATACTGGCAGCCGCGCCAGCTTTAATGGCCCGGGTGGCACAGCAGCCAAGGCCACGGCGCAGGAACAAGCGGTAGCGAAGGCGGAGCACATCCCAGCTACCTCGGTACAGCAGTCACGCGTCGAGGCGGCGAAAAACAATCCAGATTTGCATGTTGCTAGTAATCAGGGGAAACCTAAGGCCGAAGCGATCAAGGCATTCGACCGCAATAGCGGCGAAGCGCAGGCTGGCGCCGGGAAGGAAAAAGGCAAAGCCGGCGAGGAAGCTGGGAACTCCGCCTTCGGCCACAAACAGGGAGACGCGGCCACCCGCACTACGGGCTCACAAAATAACGCCTACGGCAAGGCGCAATCTGCTGAGGCACATGCAGGGAAAAAGTCGTCGCTGAACGACACAGAGCATACGAAATCCAAGGGGCACGCTAAGGACGCGACGACTGCTCACCACACTTCGCAACACGCGCAAGTAACGTCGCATCATCGGCCGCAGTCGACGCTGGTCCAGCAAGGAAGACCTGCCTCAAGCACTCATGGCAAGGGGCAAGGGGCTCAGTCCGAGAAAAAGAAAAAGAAGTCCAAGAACGAAGGGCCAGGCGGCGGGCATTAGGGGAATCGAAGGGCAGAGGTCAGCCGCCTACGCGCAAGGCTACGGCGCGCCAGGGAGGTCGGAGGTCAGACCCTCCAAGCCGCGCCCGCGCAGTTCGCCGAATGGAGCGAATGGGGTGAGCGACGTGGAAGGGTTAGGGCCGGACTGGCATTAGCGACGCGGGATAGTAGCGAGACAGCGCGGGCAGAGAACGAGTTCGCTTCCGGCTTGAACCGCTGATTTCGAGGAAGCCGAAAAGCGCGAAGTGTATCGAAATTGATCAGCGGGGCCGTTTTACTATATGACTATATATATAGGAGCTGGCTTGGGGCTGTGTGGGCCAAAATTGGGGTCTATGCGTAACCCGTTGGTGTTGTTAGTCAAAACTGGCTCACAACTACACCCCGAGGGCGTCCGAGAGAACTCAGTGTTGCGACGTTGTTATAAATATCATAAACTATCCGCATGATGATTTACCACCGGGAACCGGTTTTCACCATTAGTCAGGCCCCGTTCGTGGCCGGAGCGATTCATGTTCGCAACCAGATACGAGTCCTCAAACAACGCGAGAAGGCTCGGAGGCGGAAGGCACTTATCGAACGCATCCCCTTGCTGCGAGTCACTCTTCCGCGGTATGCGTCGCCGCGACGAAACCTCGGTCCGAGCCGGACTGGCGTTACAGGTTCGCCCGCGACCGCCAAAGCTTAGCGAAAGCGTAAAGATGCCCAGACGCGTGGGCAGGGGTCAAAGACGCGTGGGCAGGGGATAAATCTAAAACATTTGACGTTGTGCGGTCGGCACCGGAAGCGTTGAACCCGTCGAAGCGTTGAAGGGTTGAAGTGGAAAAAGCGAACGCCGAACACCCAGTGACAGAAGCAGGCTGGCCTTCGCATGGCGCTGCGGCGCGATGCGAAAGCTGAAAACGGTTGATCCCTTCCGAGCGGGTTGCTTGTGACGCAGTAATGATCGGTTACGCTGGAATGGCGATGTCGCGATACGTGTTGGATCACCATATGGAAGGCGAGAAAAAGCGGCTCGCCTTGATGTCGCAATTGCTTGATCCGATGCATCGGCGACACCTAGAGTCGCTCGGAATCGGCCGCGACGCACAGGTGTTGGAAGTCGGTTGCGGCAATGGGTCGATGTCGGTTTGGATGGCCGACCATGTTGTTCCCAATGGACATGTCGTTGCCGTGGATCTCGATCTTTCGCTCGTCAATGATGTCGATGCTCCGTGCGTCGAGTTTCGCAAGAGCGACATCGTTGCGGCGACAGTCGATCCGGGCCGCTTCGATTTAGTGACGGCGCGGGCTGTTCTTCACCACGTGACAGACGCGAAGGCAGCAATTGCGAAGCTGGTGGAAAGTCTCCGGCCGGGCGGCGCAATTCTCTTAATTGAGCCTGACTTTTTGCCGGTGAGTGTCGCTGAACCGGCGGACATTCGGAATTTTTGGAATGGATGGTTAGCCTGGTCGCGCGAGCGCGGCATCGATTATTATATAGGTCGAAGCCTGGCACCGCGGCTGACTGGTTGTGGCCTCAAGTGGATTGAAGGGGTTGCAGAAACGGCTGTATACAACGGTGGGTCGCCATGGGCCGATTATTGGTCGCAAACGATCACTGAACTTCGTGGTGATCTGGTTGGGTCTGGCAAACTCACTGACGCGCTCATCGATACGTTCCTTGCTGCTTGCGCGGACCCGAATTGGTGGACCGAGACAATCGCATTTACTGCCGTCCACGGCCGCGCACCTATGCTAGAACCTCGAAAGCGTTAGACGGAGAATCGAATTTAGAAGCAGAACGGCGATGATGAGAAAAACGATGCTCGCAGGTACTCGTGACGATCGCCTTCAGTGTGGTCGGAGTGCTCGGTGATTATTTCCTCAAGCTCTCCAGCGCGCGCGAGCAGCCCCTACGGACGCGTTGGTTTTATATCGGGTTCGCCGTCTATGCTTCGACCGCGTTCGGTTGGGTTTTCGTCATGCGACACCTCAAGCTGGCCACCATCAGCGTTGTTTACTCCATTTCCATGGTACTGCTCTTGACCGTGGTCGGGGTGGTGCTGTTTGGGGAATCGCTCAACCATTATGAGCTGGCTGGGATCGTCCTTGCCGTGGCCTCGCTCGTACTGTTGGTGCGTTTCGCCTAGCGACCTCGAGCGGGACTTCATCGTTCTACTCGTGCCGCAGAAACTTGAATGCTTTAAGCATTCAAGTTCGGAGATTCTTCCAGCCGCCGGTCGATTAGCAGACCAAGATATCCATCATTCGAAAGCCTGAGTCGATGCGAGTTAAAGTCACTGTTTCATCAACTGATCGTAGATAAGCTCATATGGACCAGGCTGAAGACCAAGATCGCCGCGAAATGGACGGTCCAAGGCGAAGATGATGAAAATGATCATCCCGATAAAGACCGCCAGGAGGACCACCTGGACTCTTTGCAGGAGCGCATCCTCAACCTGGAAGAAAAACGTTGAACTGAGGCTCACAAGCGCGCCGATCACGATCACAAACCACAGCGCGCCGGGTAACCCGGTAAGGACGGCGTCCAAGCGCAGTCGCCGAGCTTCGATCAACTGGCTGTAGGCCCGAAGGGTTTCCTCGTGCAAAAGTTTCTGGCCTTCGGTTGCGGGTTCAAAGGTAAACAACTTCGCCTCAACATCGTTCGCCTGCTCCACCCCTCCACGCGGCACCTGGCCGCGATGCTGCAACGGCCACGCTTCCTTGATTACGTACTCGAGGTATTCACGCAGTTCTTTCCGGAGTTCCGAGCGCAGCGGCTCGGGATAGGCGCCCATGTACCGGTAGAGGACACCGATGGCGGTGGCTTCTCGGGAAGTGGTCGCGCCGGCGTCCGTGTATGTCTGCCACACGCTCACCGCAATCAAGGCCACAGCCAATCCGTAGAAAACCATGACCGCCTGCATCATGGCACTGGTGAAAACGGACTCTTCCGGCCCGAGCTTCAGGCGCGGCAGGATATGGCGACTAAAGATTGCGAGCCCGCCGACAGCAAAGGCGCAGAGCAGGATTAAAATGGCTGCACCAACGATGACCAGCGGTAGATCGAACAAAGAATCAAGCATCGAAGTGTTCCTCCCGTGGCTGGTTCTACAGCGTTAACAGGATAAGGAAACGCTAATTTCCGTGCTGTCATGAACCGCGGTCCGGGTCGGAAACCGCCAGTCCGGCTCGGACCTTTTTCTTTTCCAAGCCCGCCGGTGCCGATAATGTGCTTTGTTTGCTTTCTGTGAACGATCGAAACCATAGTCACGAGCATCACGACGGTCATTCTCACACTCCCGCGCTGGCGGCGAGTGCACCACAGTTGGATTTTCTGGGTCGCCGTTTTCCTGATGCTGCTCGCCATCGTCACCTACGTCATGACCGGCGACCTTTTCTGGGCGCTTCATCGGCAGTGACAGAAATAGGAAGTTTAGAGGTCGAAAAGAACTTCATCTACGACGTGACATTGGCTTCATCCCTCAGCGCCCGCCCGGTTCCTGCTCCTTAGAGCAAAGAAATGAAACACAACCTCATCGCCATCAGCATCTGCACGCTAATTACCAGTTTTGCTCTTGCTCAGCAGACCCAAATCCTCGACGTGAAAATCGGCGAGCGCGTCAAGTTAGCAAAGCTGGGAGGGCCCAATGTTGAGCTCATTATCAACGGAGTCGATCAGTTCGACATTAGTGTTACGGCGATCGATTACGAAAATATGCGATTCGTTCGCACGAATAGCCCCTATGGCTACCAGCAGCCGGGGATAACGACCAGGCAATTCAAGAAAGCCGATCGCGGTCATACTCGGATCTTTCATCGACCTGATTGCACCGTTTACTACGTCCCCGATATGACCACAGGTATGAATCACGCGAAGCTCGAAGTGAAGATTGGAGACTAAACCGTTTCTCAGCGGGAGGCCGAAGACGGGCAGGGTGAACCGGCCCTACCTATACTAGCGCAAAGTTTGGTGAGTGGATGCTAAGGTCTTGTTCCATGTGGCGCATGGGCGGCGCGCATTTCTGTCGACATTTGACCCTCGAATGTCTAGCCGTAACGTGCGCTTTTATTTCTCCCGCCCACAAAGACTCAATTATTAACTGAAGGAAATATCATGGCAACGTACATCAGTTTGGTAAAATTCACCGATAAGGGTATCCAGGCCGCCAAGCAGACGACCGAGCGAGTGGCGGACTGGAGCGCCAAGGTCCAGTCGAGGGGCGTGAGCATCAAGCAGATGTATTGGACATTGGGACAGTATGATCAGGTGTGCATCTTCGAGGCACCCGACGACGAGACGGCGGCCAGCGTGTTACTCGCGGCGGACATGCTGGGCAACATCCGCACACAGACAATGCGGGCGTTCACAGCCAAAGAGATCGAGAGCATTTTGGGCAAGATGCCGTAGCGGCGGAGCAGCGGAGGTCAGACCAGAGACAGGACAACGGGACACGGAACGCGGAACGCCAGGGAGCCAAAGCAGATAGCAGCCGCCTTCGCGCAAGGCTTCCATCTCCGCACAAGGCTACTGAGCGTAACGAGACGGGGAGAACAGAAGGCGAACAGACGGGAGCGAGTGATTAGTGATCGGAGTCGCCGCTGGCAGTGTTCCAATACGCGCAGCTTGCAAATCTCTAAGCCGACTGCTTCGCTCTCGCTAATGAGCAAATCGTATCTTCTTTGGGCTGCCATTGGGATGATCGGCTACTCCATGACCGCGCTGCTGGTCAAGCTCGCTACGCAGAGCGGCCGATTCTCCAGCTACTTCGTTCTTATGGTTTCCTCCGCCATGGTCGTTGCGACCTCAACCACGATTACCATACTTCGCGGAGACATGAGAGCATTCTCCCGGGACAATCTTACCACTGCTGACGGCTTGTTCGCGCTCGGCACCGGCGTGGCCCTGGTGGTTGCGGTTGTCTTTTATTTCCTCGCGTTATCCGAAGGACCAGCCAGCGTAGTCGTCCCAATCTATGGCATGTTCATCGTAGGTGGCGCGGTCCTTGGCCTGATTTTTCTGCACGAACCGTTTACCTTGCGCAAAGCCCTCGGCATCCTGCTCGCCGCCATCAGCGTTTATCTTATCGCGGGGAATCCGGCGTCGTGAGGCTGTTAAGATGCGGGACTAATCAGTTGTAGGGAGGCGACCGGAAGCAGGGGGCTGAGAGTTAAGAGCGCAGGTGATTCGTCAATTTGTTCCGGCTACATTGAAGACTACGCCGAAAGCCTTCGCGAGCGGGCGGCGTGCCAAGGTAAATCATAGTAACGCGGACTTATGCGGCCAGCACGGCTGTCACCACATCGTTACCTCCTCGCTGCCATTGCGTGGGCCAGGGCGAAGAATGGCAAGATCGCGGTAAGCACGAGAAAGGCGAACGCGACAAGTTCACACAAGTAATTAGGCTGTGTTCGGTAGGCATATCGGTTGGTGATAAAACGGCTAAGGCGTATCCGCAATGGTGTTGTATTTTGCATGGGTAAGACGCTCCTTTCTCAGGGTGTGATTCGGACTAGTTGCCCGGAAACTCAGAGGCCGGACCTTTCGTTCCTGAGATCGACAACCAGTTGGATGATCTCGCTCAATTGTAAAATTAAAAGTTTCGTCGCCGGATTGGAGAAGGTAGGAGCTTTCCCTACACCGCGCAGCCGCTGGTTGTCAGTTATCGGTTATCCGTTGTCGGTTAATGGGCACGGCCCACTCCGAAAGCTTTCGCGAGCAGATAATTTTGACATTTGCCCAAGTAAATCAACCAAGTTTGCCTCGCTCGTTCATCAGCTGCCATCGGCCAAGACCGGCATTGCAGAATGCGACTCGACGCGCGGCGCGAGTATTTTTGCCGCTGAACGAAAACGCCGAGCTGAAGTGAATATGCGCGACCACCCTTCGTCCCGCAGTCGCGGGGACCACGGCTTGGCAGGCTAATCAGTTGCCAAGCGACTGTGGAGGCGGATCCGGATCAGGTGTAGGTCCCTCTTTTCTTTGTGCCATACCGCAAGACTACAGGACAACGAGACTACGGCAAGCAGCCAAGAGCAAGGGGCGAAGGGCAATGCATAGAGCAGAAAGAAGAGAAGAGTTCCCGCATGTAGGACCTTGGTCCGATTGAAGGGGACCGGCCAAACTTCATTGCATGACTAACAAACCTTATGACGTTTGTGTTCAAACGTTCAGCCCACAGAGAGGGGAGCTGTCGGCTTCACGATGCGCGGTGGCGAATAAAGTGGAGGTCAAGACGTAAGCGGAGTTCCCACCAGATAAGCGCGAGCCGCCTGCTCGCGGTGCGCGCGAATTTTTTGAAGGGCCCCTACAAGACGATAAGAAGCGCTCCGACTATGAGACCACGAGACAATTGACAACTGACTACGAGAAAATAGTGACAAGTGACGAGGCCGGGGATGTGATGGTGATAGGTGACCTGCGTTCAGGGTTCAGGGTCAGAAGGCAGAGGACGTAAATCGTTAAATCGTTAAATTGCGAGTAGACTACGGCATTCCTATTACGCATATGACAGAATGGGACGCGACTGGATACTCTCGCATTTCGTCGTTGCAGGCGGCGATGGCCCAAGAGGTCCTTGCTTTGCTCGACCTAAATGGTTCGGAGCGGATCCTTGATGTCGGCTGCGGCGAGGGCAAGATTACCGCTAAAATCGCTTCTCGCGTGCCGAGGGGTTCGGTAGTGGGCGTCGATCCTTCTCACGACATGATCGGCTTCGCCAAGAAGCACTTCACTCTCGCGAACCCGACTGGCGCCTCGCTGGGGAACCTTCGATTCGAAGTGGCCGACGCTCGTCGTCTTTCCTTTAAGGATGAGTTTGATCTCGCAGTTTCTTTTAATGCCCTGCATTGGATTCCCGACCAGGATGCGGCTCTGCGCAGCATACGTTCCGCTGTGGTCCCAGGTGGCAAGGCGCAGTTTCGTTTGGTGACAGTGGGTGCGCGTCGGAGCTTGGAAAGTGTCGTCGAAGAAACGCGGGCTGCGCTGGAATGGAAAGCTTATTTCAAGAACTTTCAAGATCCCTATCTGCGTCTGACGCCAGATGAATATGTCGCCGTCGCAGAGCGGAACGGTTTTCGCGTGCTGCGTATTAATACCCAGGATCACTCATGGGATTTTGGCTCGCGGGCGGCGTTTGTCGATTTTTGTGCAGTTGGATTGGTGGCATGGACGGACCGCCTGCCGGTGGCGGAACGACAGAAGTTCCTTGATGACGTGTTAGATCGCTACCAATCAGTCGCGGCAACGCGGGCCGGGGAAGAAAATATGTTCAAGTTTTATCAGACGGACGTTGCAATGACAAAGTCCGGATGAGCCCGAGTTCTCCACGTCCGCTATGAGACAGACTCGCCCTGGTGAGCCAAGTCTTCGATCCCACTGGCAGAATTGACGAAGCGTTAAATCGCTAAATCGGTGAATTGTAAATTGGCTAAGCGCCGTTGTTGCGGCTGTAAAGGCCGTGTTGCCCGGGCGCAACTCTCTCTTGGCCTTGCGGCGCGACTGCAACCCAGTGTTTGACCGTTGCGTTCCACTGCAGATCGCCATCATTAATTATCTCGCGCACTTCCAAGAGCCGTGCGTCGTCTGGCAGTTTCAGTTTGGTTTCTATTGCTTTACTCGCCTTTTCCTAACCACGCTGAGACTTGCCCGTCCGGCCGTAGCCGGGCCAGATGCGTTGCGTAGGTGGCGACAATTCCGCCGAGGACGCTGCCGGCAATCACGTCTCCAACAAAGTGGTAGTTCATGGCCACCAGACTAACCAGCATGGGAAGAGTGAAAACTGCGAGGATGACCCGGCTGGCGGGTATCGCAATTAGCCAAACCATGCCAAAGCTCAGAATCCTCGCCGCATGGCCCGAGGGAAAACTGCCAAGATCGTCGCCACGCTGAAAGGGATGAAACCCGTAGGTTCCGGTGTCGATAAGCGATGGATTGTCACGCCGCCACGTTTCCGGCCAGTAGCGGCCACAAACGTCGCCGAGACAGACGCGGAATTGATCGGCCACGATCAGGCTGAGGCAAGCGACGAGCAGGACTTTCTGCCAGTGAAGCAATGGTCCCCAGGCGCGTCGAACGAGCAGCAAGGTAAGGAGCAGGGGAGACCAGGTCTGAAGTTCCGGCGGCGGGTAGGTAAGCCAGCGGCAAAATTTTATTTCGTCGATGTGGTGGCGATGGACAAAAAATGCAACCGGCCGATCAATCCAAAAGTAACAGATCAACACCGCAATGAGAGCCATCGTCAGTGCGATTGAGGTACGGCGTAGCAGCGTTGCGTAATCCATCGTCAAATCGTTACATGGCGAAAGCGTTTAAAATCGTTACCTCGTTAAATTGCTAAATCGATAACACAACCGCCTAACGAGTATTAGATGTCGAAAGGGCCTGATCGACTTCGGGTATGACTTTGTCGTAGAGTTGCAGAATGGCCGGTTCCTTCTGGTTGATATCGAGGAGATAGTATTCCATCGCAGCGACGAGCCCTTTGACGTTATCGCTAGAAAAAGTGGCCGGAGTAAAAGCGGATGCGAGAAAGCTGTTCTCCAGAGTCTGAAAGGCACTTTGGGCGGTATAAACTTTCGAGATATCGAAAGCCAGCTCGGGCTTGAGGTAGGACAAGGCCTGAGTCGCCAGGGCCAGGTCCCAGGCGGTATGCTCGAATATGATCGGGCGAACTCCCTTGAACTGAACGCTCTTCTGGAGCCGCTCTTCGGTCGGCGGTTCGTTGCTGATAAGGAATTCATGCAGTTGGCGGGCGAGGGCTTCGTGGTATTGGCGTTCGCTTCGGACGGCTTGCTGGTTCGCCCGCAGTTCGTCGGCGAAATTGCGCAGGGTGGAATGGGCCAGCGTACGGTGCTCGCGTTCCTCGTGCCAGTTGTTCGCCCAAAGTGCGAGAAAAACGCCGATGCTGATGAGGACAACTTCCAAAATAACGTTAAGGAGGGACTTTTGGTGTTCCCGACTACGCAAGCTCATCGCGCGCTATCATTCGCCATTCATGTCCCGGTGTTCAAGCAGGAGCAAACGGAAAACGGCCTTGCCAGCCCGGCACCGTCACCGCTCGCTCGCCGCTGTTAAAGCTTGCACCGCGACAGCAACCACAGACGACGGACCACCGATTAAAGACAAAGGATATTCTAACCTCGGCTCCCCGCGCTCTCCCGTGTGCGCTCTGCCCCTCAATAGCCCAACGCCTTTTTTCGTTCCTGGGCGCCGGGCAGTGCTTCCTTCTTGACCGTGATCGCATCGCCCCCGGCGTCCTTTACCTGCTGGGCCTGGGTGGCGTTGAACTCGGTGTCTTTGGTGAACTCCGGCGGGAGATCTCCTTCCGCGTAGATGGCGTGCACGGGGCAAACCTCGACGCATGCCGTGCAATCGATGCACTCATCTGGGTGAATGATGAGCTGGTTATCCAGTTCGTAGAAGCAAGTGACCGGGCACACCTCCACGCAGTCGGTAAACTTGCATCCGTTGCATTTCTCGGTGACGACGTGGGCCATAGGGTTCGGGGTAGTGGGTTGGTAAAAAAGCCCGCAATGCCGGGTTGGTCAACGCCAACTATAAGATACATGACGCAAACGCACAGTTATTAGTTATCACAAAATAGAAGACAGGCGATTCGTTTGAGAGTTGAACCATTAAAGTGCTCTTCCTACGGCGCGACTCAGAGGACGCAGGACGCAAGCCAGCAGACCAGACTACTACGATCGCGCTGCGTTAGCTGCCCCAGTCCAAAAAGCTGCTACAGGTCACCATTCTTGCGGCAGTAAAAGCCGCGTTGACCGGGGGCAACTCTTTCCTCGCCTTGCGGCGTGACGGCAACCCAGTGCTTAACCTCTGCGTTCCAGTGCAGATCGCCGTCATTAATTATCTCGCCTTCTTCCAAGACCCGCGCGCCAGCCGGGGGCGGAGCTATTGTTTGTTCGGCCTCACTCATGGGGGAGTCTACTCAGTTATCGGAAAGGAGAAAGCAGAAAGGCAGAGGGCAGGAAGGTTGAAAGTTGATAGTTGAGTTGTTGAGAGAAAGAAAACGCAGCCGCCTTCGGCGAGGCTCGTCCGAGAGCCTTCGCCAGCGGGCGGGTGCCGGGGAGAGCGAAAGGAAGGACTACTGGATATCGTTCCGGATCAGCGGGGGTATTTCTTTCAAACTGCCAAGGACGTAATCTGCGTCTTTTTCGTACTCGCACGGATCGACGAAGCGGGTATCGGGGATGGCGGCGACGCGCATGTTCGCCCCCTTCGCTGCAGCGATGCCGGAAAGCGAGTCCTCGATAACAAGGCAGGCGTCGGTGGTGACATTAAGTTTTTCCGCGGCGCGCAGGTAGATATCGGGATGCGGTTTGCCGCGCTCGACTTCTTCGCCGGTGACGATGACTTCGAAGAGTGGCGTCAATTTGTGACGATCGAGGAATGGGCGAGCAGACGCGCTCACAGAGCTGGTAGCGAGTCCGAGCCGGACGCGCGGATTCATCTGCCGCAACTCTTGCAGAACCTGTTTTGTGGAGGGAAACAGATCGATGCGGTTGGCAAAGAACTCGGTGGCGATTTCTCCGCGCCGGCGCATCATTTCTTCGGTCGGCACCGAGAGGCCAAATGTCTTTTTGTAAAACTCGACCGCGAGCCGGTAGCTAACTCCGAGTACGTTGCGATGATGTTCGCCGCGATAAGTGACGCGGTGTTCGGCGAGCAGGGTTGCGTCGATCTCGTTCCACGACGGTTCGGAATCGGCGAGCACGCCGTCCAAATCGAAGATCACAGCGCGGAAGGGTTTCGGCATGATGTCGCTTTGCGCTGCCACAATCCAGCGCGTCAGATTTCCAACCACTAATAGACACGAATAACCACCAATTTCTTTTATTCAATTAGTGCCCATTGGCGTTCATTCGCGGTTAAAGTGTTTGGTTGCGCTGCGACCGCGCGTAGGCTCGTCCAGATTTCCCCGCCGAATGATCATTTACAGTGTGACGGTAACAATTGAGGATGCGATTGAGTCCGAATGGTTGGATTGGATGCGACGGGTCCATGTTCCCGATGTGCTCAGGATCGGTTGTTTCGCAGGAGCGACCATTTACAAACTGGTCGAGCCGAAGAGCGATGACCCAACCTATGTGATCCAGTATCAGTGCTCTGCGATGGAGGAGTATCAACGCTACCGCGACCACTTTGCCTCCGCGCTACAGAAGCAGCATGGCGACCGCTTCGGCGGGCATTTTCGCGCTTCCCGGCAGATTCTGGAGGAAGTGTGAATAGGGAGCGGTCCGAGGCGGACTGGCATTGTGTCCGTTTCCACCAAAAATCGCCGGTGGCAGGATGCTTTTTTCTCGAATATCGGACAAAGGTCCGGTTGCTCTCCCGATCCGAGCTGGTAAAGTCCCCTAAAGATGACTTCCCCGCAGACGGCGGCGACACTTGTCGCTGCCGAAAAATCTTTTGCTGACCCGGCGCCAGCCGAGAACGTGAGCGATGTCGCCAGCGAGCGGCTGCGCACTTCCTCTCGACTCTTCGCCTACACCCGGTGGGACGCGGTTCCGGTGGTGGCCGCTATTTCCCACTGCCTTTACTTTTTCGCCTTGTTCTGGCTTTTTTCGCGCGTCCCGCTTTGGGTGATGCTGCCGCTTGGTTTCATCTATTCGGTCAGCATTTCATGGAACATCAACGGCATTTCACATAATTTCATTCACAATCCTTACTTCCGGTCGTCGCTGTTGAATCGGCTCTTCAGCATCATAGAATCAATTACGGTCGGGTTCAGTCAGGTGTTCTACGAATGCATTCACATGCAGCACCACAAGGGAAACGCGGACCGGCCCGACGACCACGGCCAGACCATTGATTGGATTTCCATCTACAAACATGGCGAGAGCGGCGAAGCCGAACATCCACTGAAGTACACGTTCCTTAGTTTCTTTCGCGAAGATCCCAAAACGGTCTTCCGTGCGCTCAAGCGCAAGGATCGGCGCGAAGCTTTCTGGGGCGTGACTGAGCTTGTTCTTTTTGTTGGTACCTTTGTCTCGTTAGGTATCTTAAACTGGCACTACCTCTGTTTCCTTCTCCCCTTTTGGTATTTCGGGCACTGTCTTTCCTACTTGAACGGATACTACCGGCATTACGGGGGAAATCCTGATGAACCGATCGCCTGGGGCGTCAGCAGCTATGAGAAGCTTTATAATTGGATCTGGTTCTACAACGGCTACCACGCCGAACACCACTTTCGGCCAAAGGTTCACTGGACCCGGATGCGCGCGTTTCGGAACCAGATTATCAAGCAGCAACGCGAAGCGGGCGTGCGCGTGATAGGACCTCCACACGCCCTCGGCTTTCTCGATCGCGATTTGCCGCGCCGAGCTCGAAGCAGTCGACGGCCGCACGCGCAATCGAGAAGCTGTTCGCCCAAGCGCGTTGCGCAGTAGCGTCCGCTGGCAATCAGCGGAAGTGACAGGGCACGCTACAGCGCTCATTGAGTGTGAGTTGACGAGCAATCGATAGGGGGTCGACCGAGCAACTTGCCAGTTCGCCCCCGCGCCGCGGTGTCGAAATTAAGGCGGCGATGCCGACGGCCACGTCTTCCGTGCGGGGCCGCTTTGAGCGGCAAAATCAGACCTGCAGCGGCGGAGCTAAATTTTTCGCCATCCGAAAAAGTGGTGGGAAAAAACGGACGCCCGAGCGCGGGCCAATTCATTTCTTAAATAGACGCAAGCGTTGCTCGAAAAATCCTTCCCCGCCCTATATAGGACTAAGGTCCTATAGCAAAACGTTGTGGCGGTGAGAGATTTGGTCTTGGGATCGGTCGTGCGGGTGACGTGGCGCCCATCGACCGTGACGTGGCGGAGAACGAAAAGGAATCCGCCCGGGCAGAGGTGCTAATCATCTTGGGGTGGAGGGATTAGCACCCTGCCGGCACCCCCGCGATTCTCTTAAGCGGGCGGATTAAAGGGCGGTTGTTCCTCCGAGGATTGCTTCGCCTGACCATTGCCAACGTTGTCGAATGGAAGACAACGGAGTTACGTATCACGGTGGCGCGGGTAACAGATAGCAAGGCAAGGCAACCAGCCGTGCGCACGGCCGTTGATGCGGACGAGCGCAATCCGTTTAAAAGAAGTCATCAAAGCAGCGAAGTTTTGAAAAAACGCGTTACCTTTGTTTCCTTCTGTTAAAATGTTTCGGATGCGTGTTCCAGCTATCGTCGTCGTTGCAGCCCTCTTAATACACAGGGCAGCACTTTCGGCCGGGGATGAGTTCGCTCCTACGGTGGCGAACAACGTTTCATCCCCAGGCAAGGCTCCGGAAGGGATGGTCTGGATTCCCGGAGGCGAATTCTCAATGGGGGCGCCCGTAAACGGCGGTGGTAGTTGCGAAATGCCGATGGCGTCCAATGACGCAGGCCCGATCCACCGTGTGCGCGTCGACGGATTCTGGATGGATGCGACGGCCATTACGAATGAGCAGTTCGAGCAGTTCGTTAAAGCGACAGGATATATAACCATCGCGGAACGAACCCCGACAAAAGAAGAATTTCCAACCGCTCCCGCTGAAAATCTGATCGCGGGATCAATTGTATTTGCGCCGACCGACCACGAGGTTCCGCTCGACAATTATTTTCAATGGTGGACCTACGTCCCGGGCGCGAACTGGCGGCACCCACTAGGGCCCGATAGCGACATCAAGGGAAAAGAAAAATATCCCGTCATCCAAGTGGCCTATCCGGACGCTGAAGCATATGCCAAATGGGCCGGGAAACGTCTGCCCACCGAAGCGGAATTCGAATTTGCCGCACGCGGTGGTTTGCCTGGGAAAACATACGCATGGGGAGACGAATTTCGGCCTAACGGGAAATGGATGGCCAATACCTGGCAGGGCAAATTCCCGGTGAAAGACGCAGGCGAAGATGGTTTTGCCGGAATTGCGCCGGTCAAAAGTTTTCCGCCGAACAATTATGGTCTCTACGACATGGCTGGCAACGTCTGGGAATGGTGCAGCGATTGGTACCGGCCTGACTATTACAAGACTCTGGCTGAGAAAGGCGGCGTCGCGGTTAACCCACAAGGTCCTGATTCTCCCTTCGATCCGGCCGAGCCCAGCGAGAAGAAGCGCGTTCACCGCGGCGGTTCGTTTCTCTGTAACTCTCAATATTGTTCGCGCTATATCGTGGGCACCCGCGGCAAAGGCGAAGTAAACACGGGAACAAACCATCTCGGTTTTCGATGTGTGAAATCCGCGCAAGAAGGCGCCACTAAACTAACAGCGGGATCTAATACCCTGCAGTAAAAATGGCGGCGTAGGCGTGGAATAGGTCTAAAGTCCTATAGGCCGTTGCCGTCCTGTTCCGCACCATAGGGAGATGACTACTTTCATTCGACTCGTCGCCGCAGGCATTGCTTGCCTGGCAGTGCATGCCTCCTTCGCAGTTACAATTCCCACCGGCACAACCCTGGTCGTGCGCACATTGCATAACATTTCGTCGGTTGATGCCCCCGGCAAGGCCGTTGCGATGCGGCTCGATAAAGATGTCGTCGTTAACGGGAAAGTCGCTCTGCCTGCGGGAACAAAGATCTCCGGCCGCGTTGAAACTTCGAAACGCTCTCGCGCTCTCACCCGTGAGCAAAGTTTGACAGTAAACATCACAGACGCGCAGGTCCACGGACGAACCGTTGCGATCAAAACCACGGGTGCGGTTAACCTCGAGAACCCGCTTGCCAGAACAACACAACGTGGAGCTCAGATCTCGACTTATAGTTATCAGGTCCCAGTGGGCACGAAGGTACAGTTTCGCTTAGCTCAGCCGCTCGAGATCTAGATTATATCAAATTCTTGGGTCAAAAGACTGTCGCCATCTACGGCAATGAAACAGCTTGGTCTGTCTAAGAGCTACCGCACCTGGTGCAAATCAGGATCCACAGGGAGTCCCCGAAGTAAACCGAATTCTGAAAGAACATTCGCAAAGCAATAAGCGATGAAAGAAAAACTCACTCTGCTACTAATCGTTAGTGTAAGCGCGGCGCTTTCCTGCCTCGCGCAAACTCCTGAGCCTCCGCCATCGACAGACGTTTCATTTGAAGAACTACCCGATCTAAACGCGAGTGACATCCTGAAACCTGAGGTGGTCAAGGGACCTCATCACACCGTGCGCGAGCCCGTTTCCACTTTTTCCGGCGCTAATCAGTTCATGATCGATTCCGAGTTCGGCGTTTTTGAAGCAGACGGCAACGAAATGCTGCTTCGTCGAATTAACGAGATCAATGCAATCGCCCGGCTCAATGAAGTATCGCGAACCGACGAGTACAAGGCGGCATTGATGAGATCGGCGAAGGCTCCAGTCGCGGCGGCCAAACGTATTGCCAGCGATCCGATGGGCACGCTCGAGAGCGCGCCGAAGGGAATCATGAAATTTATGAGTCGGGCGGGCGAATCGGTCAAAGGACTTGGCAAGAAAAGTGACTCGGACAAGTACGACGGCAGCAAGCTCGAACAGATCAGCGGATTTTCCGATACGAAGCGGAAGATCGCGATTGACTTCGGCGTCGATCCTTACAGCAGCAACACGGTTTTGCAGCACGAGCTGAATGAAATCGCCAAGGCCGCTTTCGCCGGCGGTGCGACCTTTTCCATCGCCACGCTCCCCCTTGGGGGTGCGGCTGGGATTGGGCTCACCACGACGCAGGTATCAAATTCGCTCGAGGAAACGTTGCGCGAGAAATCGCCAGGTGATCTCAAGGCCTTAAATCGCAAATATCTTCTGGGAATGGGAGTGAGCGAGAAGGAGGCAGATCGCTTTTTTGCCAACGGCGCCTTCTCACCCACGGCGCAGACCGCCTTCGTTTTGAACCTGCGATCCCTCGAGGGAGTTGCCAATCGCAATGCTTTCGTCAAGTTGGCCGCGGAAACCAGTTCCACCGAGGCGGACGCCATCTTTTGTACTCAAACCGCAGCTTTGATGAGCAAGCTGCACAAGGGCGACGTTCCACTGGCGCGAATTACCGCGATCGGCGGTTTCCCTGTTTGCACCGCCAAAGACGGTAGCGTCGTTGTCGCGTTGCAATGGGATTATGCCGCGTGGACACCGACTGCCGCGGCCTTTGCCGCGAAAGTGCAACGTCCTGGGGGCGAAGGCGGCGCCGACAAGCCAACGTTGGTTGCGCTATCGGGACAAGCTTCGCCACGGCTGCAGGAGGAACTTCACAGTCGCGGTTTCACTTTGCGCGATCATCTCAATCCGGGACCTCTAAAGTAAACTAGCTCACTCCCGACGCCTTGGTAGCGCTGGCTCCGAATTTCAAGCATCCCGCGTTTGCGAGGTCGTCGGATTCCGCGGATTGTTGCGTGTGAAAGCTCACATCGATGCGTTCACCGCGCAGATTTGTGAGGTTATTGTTGGCAAAGTCGAGGCGGTGAAACTCGCAGTCGCGTGCCTGCTCGCGCGCGGTCATTTGCTGATCGAAGATATCCCCGGAGTCGGTAAGACGACGTTGTCGCAGGCGCTTGCCCGGTCGATTGGCGCCGCTTTTCAACGGATTCAATTCACCAGCGACCTGCTGCCGGCTGACATTCTGGGCAACTCGATTTTCGATCGCGAACAGCAGCGCTTTGTCTTTCATCAAGGGCCGCTCTTTTCGCAGGTGGTATTGATTGATGAAGTGAATCGCGCAACCGCGAAAACGCAGAGCGCCTTGCTCGAAGCGATGGAAGAACATCATGTCTCGGCTGACGGCGTAACTTATGAGCTCCCCGAGCCATTCTTCGTCGTAGCCACTCAGAACCCGCAGCATCAAGTCGGCACCTTCCCGCTGCCGGAATCGCAGCTTGATCGTTTTCTCATGCGCATCGAATTGGGTGTGCCCGATCGCGCGAGCGAGCGCGCGATGCTTTTGGGTGTCGACCGGCGAGAGATGCTCAAAGAACTGAAGCCAGTGTTCAAACGCGAGGCCTTGCTCGAGATCCAGACAGCCGTGCGCAAGGTGCACACGTCGGCTGCCTTACTCGATTATCTTCAAGATCTGCTGGACGCGTCCAGGCAACGTCATAGCACGGGCATTTCGCCGCGTGGTGGTCTCGCCCTTCGGCACGCCGCGCAAGCGTGGGCGTTGATGAACGGGCGGGAAATGGTTTTGCCCGAAGACATTCAGGCTGTCGGTGTGCCGGTGATGGGACATCGACTTGGCCACGACATTGAGCAGCCCGGCCAAAGCGGTCGTACCCTGGCTGAGGCGTTGGTGCGAACGGTTCCGGTGCCGTGAACCTCGAAAGGTTACCGCGCCTGCGACCAACCGCAGCACTGGGCGGATTGGTGTTCGTGTTATTCGCGATGTGGTATGCCGCGTCGAGTCAGAACAACGCCGCCGCTTATCTTCTTTTCTTCACCCTCAGCAGCCTGTTTATCGTTTCGATCCCGCACGCGTTGCTCAATGTCGCGAGCCTGCAAGCAACCACTGAATCAATGAAGCCGACATTCGCGGGCGATGAAGTTTCCTTGCCGGTCGAGGTCACGAACCAATCAGGGAAACCGCGTTACGGCGTTCGTGTGCAAGTGCCGGACTCGGGCGGTAACGAACAGGCAGTGGATGAGATCGCAGCAGGCAGAGCCGCGCGCGTGCTCATTCGGTTCCCGGCACGAACGCGCGGTGAATACGAAGTGAAACGGTTATGTTTAGCGAGCGCCTTTCCCCTCGGCGTTTTGCGGGCAACGAAACGAATAAATTGTCATCAACGCTTTCTCGTTTATCCGAAACCAGAGGGCGATCCAAGGTTACCGCCTGATCGCGCGCGTTCGGCGCACAACAGGCCGCGACCCGAGCTGGGCGAAGGCGACGACTTCGCGGGCGTGCGCGCGTATGAGCAAGGCCAATCGCAACGTCAGATCGACTGGAAAGCTGTCGCGCGCGGTCACCCGTTGATGACCAAGCAGTACACCACGGAAGCAACCGGTGCGCTCTATCTTGACTTTGCCGCCGTGCCGGGGGACGACACGGAAGCGCGGTTGGCACAACTCGCGTTGTGGATTATCGAAGCGGAACGGGCGCGGCGTTCTTACGGCTTGCGTCTGCGCGGAACCGAGATCACGCCCTCGTTAGGGCAGGTACATTTCCACCGCTGCCTCCGCGCCCTGGCGCTATTCAAATGATCACGAAACGCGACACTCGCATTCCGCGGCGGCCGTTGCTCTGGCTCGCGGCGGCGCTGTTGTTTGTGCTGCCGCCGATGTTCGATGGGCTCGCGCCCTGGGTGCCGACGCTGCTGCTACTGGCAATCGCGGCCAAGTTTTGGATGGAGCCGCGCGGTTATCGGCTGCGTTTTCTCCCGCTGAAGGTCGCGCTTGTCGTCGCTGCGCTAGTTGCAATTTTCATTAGCTACGGCGCGATCAAGGGCATCGAACCCGGCGTATCGCTCATCATCGTGTTGATGTCGCTGAAGATCTTCGAGGCACATACTGTTCGCGAGTTCCATTTCATGGTGATGCTGGGTTGGGTGCTTTGTCTTTCCGGGTTTTTCCTGGCGCAAGATCTGGTGATCGCGGTCTGTATTATGATTGCCTTTACCCTGCTGACCACAGCGCTCGTTCAATTCTATCGCGGATTAGCGGCGGGCAGGATTTGGCCGCCGTTGCGAGGCGCGCTAACTCTGCTCGCGCAAGCCGTGCCGCTAATCGTGCTGTTGTTTTTGCTGTTCCCACGTGTGACTGCAGGTTTTCGCCTGCTGCCAACGCCGAACGCGACATCTGCATCCGGTTTTTCTGATCGGCTTTCACCTGGCAGTGTCGAAGCAATGGCCACTTCGACAGCGGTGGCATTTCGGGCCGAGTTTCCAGACGATGATGTTCGGCGATCGATGCCACTTTATTGGCGCGGCATCGTCCTGACAGAGGGTGACGGGATGGAATGGCGGTTCCGGGAAATGTTGCGCTCATCGCCACAGTTTCATAGTAGCAGCACCATTCGCCAATTGATCACAATCGAGCCACACGGCGAACATTGGATGTTTGCTCTGGATCGACCGGTGACGGAACCCCCCGGAGCGTCCCTCAGGCCCGGCAATTACTTGCGGAGCTGGCAGGCAATCGTGAAACCGCGCCGTTACGAAGTGAAGTCATCCCTGGCGCTCACCCGTCAGGATCTGCAGCCCCTCGAACGAAGACAACTACTCGAAGTGCCAGCATCAATCAGTCCGAGAATCCGCGAGCTTGCGCAATCGTGGAGTCAGGCTGATCCGGATCCGCATGCCATCATCAAGCGCGCACTCGATTTTTTCCAAACCCAGCGCTTCCGCTATTCGTTGTCACCGGGCGAATACAGAAAGAACGACCTCGATGAATTCTTGTTTCACCGGCGGATCGGCTTCTGCGAACACTACGCCGCCAGTTTCACGACCTTGATGCGGCTGGCGGGAGTGCCGGCGCGTGTCGTTATTGGATACCTCGGCGGCGAGTTCAACGAAATGGGCCATTTCTATCTCGTGCGGCAATCCGATACGCATGCGTGGTGTGAGGTTTGGCTGCCCAATACCGGCTGGACGCGTGTCGATCCGACCAATGTGGTCGCCCCCGAGCGCGTAAATTCGGGTTTTGAATCTTTCCTGGAACGGAATGCTGCTGCCGGTGAGATTATTCCCAGGTTTAGCCGGACTTTTGCGCGCCAGCCGTTCTTTGCCAAGATCCGCGTTACCTGGCAAACATTGAACTATGTTTGGGATAGCCGCGTCCTGGGTTTCGATGCGGAGGCGCAGCAAGCATTGACGCACGAGATTGGTTTGCCGGACCTAAGACCGGTGTCGTTACTTTTTTTAAGCGCTATCATTGCTGCTGGATTTGTCGTCATTCTTGCAACTTGGATGCAATTTCGCGCCCGCGTTCAGCCTGATCCGATCCAGGGCCTCTACACCAAGTTCTGCGCAAAAGCAGCGCGGATGGGTGCACGGCGCGATCCCACCGAAGGTCCAGTCGATTTTGCAAGCCGCGTCTCCCGCGTTCTACCGCAGGAATCAAAACGAATCGCGACCATTTCACACTGTTACATCGAATTGCGCTATGCGCGGGATTCAGATGCTTCGAGCTTGGATGCCCTCGCGCGCGAAGTGCAGCTCTTCGGTTCCGGGAAGCGAAAAAATCGGGAATCTTACGCTGGCCGCTGAAGCCGCGCTTCTGCTAGATCAATATCACGCTGGATGCGCCGCAAGGCTTGATCGTTGATTGCCTCTTGGTTGCGCAAGGTGATTAGGGTTTCTCGCTCGACCTGTAGCAGCTCACAAGCGAGGTCTTCAAATTCCTCTGAAAACAATCGGTCGACGCGTTCCTGACGCGGACCTTCTACGTTCAATTGCTGGATTCGATCGACGTATTCCGCTCGTAATCTTCCAATCGTCTCTGGCTTCGCTTCGTGAAAGGACTCAATCGCCTGCAGACGCGCGAGCGCCGCTTCGTTGGCCTTCAGGCGCGCCAACCTTTCTTCGCGTTCGGTAACGTGATCATCGACAACTCCGAGCCAGCGAACAACCGGCATCAAAGTCAAACCTTGCACGACGAGCGTTCCGAAAATGACACAAAACGTAAGCAGCAGAATGATGTCGCGGCCCGGAAATGGTTCGCCATTCGGCAGAATAAACGGGACCGACAACGCCGCTGCCAGAGAATCAGCGCCACGAACACCAGTCCAGGCGATGACCGCGGTGTGTTGCCACGGAAAGCGGAATTTGCGGCGCTGTCTCTGATAAAGTGCGGGTAGGTAAGTGCTGCCGAACACCCAGGCAAAGCGAACCAACACCATTACGGAAACGATTAGCACTGCCAACTTCGCGACCTTAGTGAGTGAACCCGGCGGAAGGATATGAATGACCCCTGGCAGTTGCAGCCCAATCAGCATGAACAGCAATCCGCTGAGAATGAAGACAACCATTTCCCAGACCGGCAAGGCCTGAAGCCGCATCCGACCACGCAGAATGCGAGGCGCCTGCCAGCCATAATAGATGCCGGCAATGACAACCGCCAGGATTCCTGAAACGTGGAGTTTGTCGCCGCTGAAGTAAGCAATGTACGGCGTCAAAAGTGAAAACATTGTTTGCACCGGCGGATCGTCCAAACGCTTTTGCACTTGCGTCGCCAGCCAGCCCACCGCGAGCCCTACCGCAACGCCACCCACTGCCGCGAACAAAAACTGCAGGCTTGCTTCTCCGAGCGAGAATGCCCCCGTCATCACTGCTGCGACCGCGAACCGGAAGGAAATGAAAGAGGTCGCGTCATTAACCAGACTCTCGCCTTCCAGAATAACGATGATTTTTCGTGGCACGCGCAGGTTCTGGGTTATCGACAATGCCGCGACTGCGTCTGGCGGCGAAATCAATGCTCCAAAGACAAAGCCAACTGCCCACGGGAGCCCGGTAAGATAGTGAAACAATGCCGCGATTACTGTCATCGTCAGAACGACCAGGACGATCGCCAGTAGAAGAATCGGCCGCAGGTTAGCTCGGAAATCTCTCCAGGAGGTAAAAAATGCGGCGGGATAAATCAGCGGCGGCAGAAATAGGTTAAACACGAGTTCCGGCGCAAGATGGATGACGGGCAATGCAGGGATAAGGCCCAGTAACACACCGCCGATCGTAAGAAGGATTGGATACGGGACCCGGATTCTTCGACCGACGATCGCCAGTAACCCAACGATCACGAGGCAAATCAGAATCAGTTCGCTCTGTCCTACGATTGGTTTCGTTGTATCCAAGACCACTCCTTTCCAGTTATTATCGCCAGAGCGACCGCGGTTTCCAAGTAGCGGCTGCCCCTCGCGCCAAGCCGGCTCAAATCTGAAGCCGCCGAAACGGCGATTAGGGAAATCGCCGCTTCTTGCTATCCGGTGTTAGGCGGCGGCGGTGCAGGTCTCAGCCCTGCCGCGGCTGGCGCAAGCGCCGGCTTCTTCTTGGCGGCCGCTTCTGCCAGCTTGGCATCTACTTCCTTCGCTTCGACTGGATGTATCTCGTGATAGTAGCTATTCGATTTCGCCAAGTCATTCTTGCGCTGAAGCAAAGCGTCGAAGCGTTCGCGTTTACTTAGCTCAAATACCTTGTCCATCTTAATCGCTTCAAATGGGCAAACCTCGACGCAAATCTGGCAACTCATACAAACCGAGATATCGATATCGAAGATTTTTGGATAAAACTGAGGTTTGCCCATGTAATCGGGCTTCTTGTCTTCGCTCTTAATGATATAGATGCACTGCGGTGGACATTCCTTCTCGCAAATCTTGCACGCTACACAACGCAATCCCGCTTCCGTGTCCTCAGTGTCATAAATTAGGAACGGAAAGTTGCGGTAGTTCTCTGGCAACGGACTCCGCTCCTCCGGATACTGCACCGTGATTAGCCGTTCCTTCTCGAAATAGCTCCCGACAAAATTCCTGAGCGTCACTGCCATTCCTTTAAGTATGCCCGCGCCAATCATTCTAGACCCAAGATACTAGATGCTTGATGCTGAATGCCGGATAGAAAACCGTGATGTCCGATTGCGCCAACATCAAGCATCAAGTGTCCAGTATCTAGCAACGCTTTCATCGGTCAACTTCGCCCATAACGATATCTACGCTTCCAAGTATAACCATGACGTCCGCCACGGTATGCCCCAGACAAAGATCCTCCAGGATAGTCAAGTTGATGAAGCTCGGCGGGCGGACGCGGTAACGATAAGGATTCGGACTGCCGTCGCTTATTAAATAGAAGCCGAGCTCGCCTTTGGGGGCTTCGATGCGGCCATATGCTTCGCCAGCTGGCGGTCTGAAAGCGCGGACCTTCACCTTCGGATTCATAATCGGACCCGCAGGTATTTGTTCGAAAGCCTGGTTCAGGATGGTGATGCTTTCGCGCATCTCCAGCGCACGCATCATCAGGCGATCATAGGTATCGCCGTGCTCACCTAATGGAATGCGAAACTTAAACCGCGGATAGTATCCATAGCCATCTACTTTGCGGATATCGTAGTTCACGCCACAGGCACGAAGCATTGGGCCGGTGATTCCCGCGCTAATCGCAAGCTCTGGGGATAGTTTGCCAACGTTCTGGGTCCGTGCGATTAGGATTTCGTTCTCTACAATTAGGTTCTCGAATTCGTCAAGGAACTTGGGAAAGCGATTAACGATCCCTTTTGCCTGCGCTAGCCAATCAGAGCTGGCGTCGACGCGACACCCCCCGAAGCGCATGTAGTCGCACATCATGCGTGAACCGGAGAGCGACTCAAACAAATCTAGAATCTTCTCGCGTTCGCGAAAAGCGTACATGAGCGGCGTACCCCACGCGCCCATGTCACTGAGTAGAAAACCCAGCAGCGAAGCATGGTTTTGAAGTCGAGTTAGTTCGGCTAGAATGATGCGTAAGTATTCAGCGCGCTCAGGAACCTCGATCCCCGCCAGTTTCTCGACACTGAGTGCGTAGGCCCAGTTATTGGTCATCGAACAAAAATAATCGAGCCGATCGGTGTATGGCATGGAGCCTAGGTAGCTCGTGTTCTCGCCGATCTTCTCGTGGTTCCGATGCAGATAACCGAATACAGGCTTGAGTTTGCGAACGATCTCGCCGTCAAGCGCGACGTTCATCCGGAACACGCCATGAGTCGACGGATGCTGCGGCCCCATCGAGACTTCGAGCAATTCGCCGTCGAGCCGCGAAGTCATCGTCACCGGGGGCCGCTCCATCGCTTCGAGTGTTTGAACAGTTGCGCTCATGCGAAATGCGCAGTTAAAAAACTTACAAAGGTTGCATTAATACAAAAAGAAACACGTTCTCGCCGATTTAACCTTGTAACTCTTGTAACCATTTAACAATTCACGGCTGCGCCGTAATCTTTTCCGCGCCATCGAGTTGCGGCCGCGGCGCGTAGTGCCGCTTCGCTTTTTCCAGCACATCATCGTGCGGAGTTGGCTCGTATTCGTAATCGTCCGGCTCGCGATAATCCTTTCGCATCGGGTAATCCTCGAATTCGTCCCACATTAGAATCCGTCGGAGATCGGAGTGACCTTCGAATCGAATACCGTAGAGATCGTAAATTTCGCGTTCCTGGAATTCCGCGCTCCGCCACAGCGGCGTCAGCGATGGCAATCGCGTTTCTGCGGCGCGATCTGTCGTGCGCATCCGAATAATCACCGGCCCATGTTTTCGTGCGATGGAATACAGATGATAAACCGCTTCGAGATAACCTGGAATTACCTCCTCGCTTGTTTGATCGACTTCCTTTTCAACACCATCGACAATCTGCTTCACTTTCACCGTCTTTTTGATTGTCCGATCGATCCAATCGACCCCGGTGACGTTGGAGCAGAAATCCAGTCGCAGTTCCGGATCGTCTCGCAAGAAGCGCGCGATTGCGACGGCATGTTCGTTATCGATCAAGAGCGAGACCTGCTGCGATGGGCTGCCGTTGGGCATGATGTCTATCTTCGCGCCGCTGACAGCAGATTCGACGCGGGATTTGATTTGCTCGAGAGACTCCATTCGCTAAGCGCCCGTCATTCCGAGCGGAGTCGAGGGACCCCGCAATGCCACCTTAAAGGTTTCGCCACGGGATTCCTCGGCTCCGCTGCGCTTCGCTCGGAATGACGAAGTCACGACTCCCTTTCGATCTTCATCGGCCGAAACACATCCGCGTTTGCCCCCGGCTCAAGGTCATGCGCGCCGAACGCCGGCACCGGAAACTCGCTCGGTTGATCCGCACGCAGATGTTCCGCTTTCCCAGCGCCGCTTAGTTTTTGTTCGTCGATTTTGCGCTGCAATTCCATGAACGCATGCAACAGAGCTTCCGGACGCGGCGGGCAACCGGGAATGTAAACATCGACTGGAATGTAGCGGTCGATTCCTTTGAGGACATTGTAGCCCTGTTTGAATGGTCCACCAGAAATGGCGCACGCGCCCATGGCGATGACATACTTTGGGTCGGGCATCTGGTTGTAGAGCCGGACAATTTGTGGCGCCATCTTCTTCGTCACCGTACCGGCCACGATCATCAAATCAGCCTGGCGTGGTGATGGCCGGAAAACTTCACCACCAAATCGCGCGATATCGTAACGTGACGCCGCCGTCGCGATCATTTCGATCGCGCAACAGGCCAGCCCGAATTGTAACGGCCAGATCGAATTCTTGCGCCCCCAATTATAGAGATCCTGCATCGAGGTGACCCAGATGCCCTGCCGCTGCAATTCGCTCCGCAATCCTTCGTCGATTCGCTCAGTCATTCCTTCCCCAATTACTCCACAGCGTCACCTCGCCCAATTTAAGCAACCCTTGCCCCATGCCCAAACGAGTCCCTCCAGAAGCAGTAACAGAAAAATCAGGATCGCGAGAAACGCGCCCACCGGCAGACCGGTGAATGCCACGGCAAACGGCACCAGGAAAATCGCTTCCACATCGAAGATCAAAAACATGATCGCATATAAATAATATTGCGATCGGAACTGAATCTGCGCGTCGCCGAGCGATTCAACGCCGCATTCATAAGTGGCATTCTTTTCTATGCCCGGCTTGGGCGGTTGAAGGAATCGCCGCCACAACCATGCCAGCCCAAGCGGAATGACGGGAAATATCAAGGCCACGCCAATGAAGATTACGATGAAGAAGTAGGGGTTCGGAGTCATTCCTCTAACGCTCAATTAGCCACAGATGAACACAGACTTACACGGATAGAGTAATACTACCTCTTTTAATTTATGTTTCATCTGTGTTAATCCGTGGCCAACAAGTGAGCTAATCTTTCATGGTCAAGCGCGAATCGACCGCTCCATTCCTCTTCTTCATTCTCGACCTGCCCTCGGGCATTAGCAGTGGATTCGCTTCGATCACCTTGCCATTCATTTTAACGCAAGCCGGCTTTTCCGTGGCAGCCGCTGGTTACATCGTAGCGCTCGGCGTTTCCGCCAATCTTTGGCGCTTTTTGTGGGGTCCGGTTGCCGATTTCACGTTGACCGCGCGGCGTTGGTATTTAATCGGGTTGGTCACGACAGCGGTGACGCTGTTGCTTCTTGGCCTGGTTCCGCTTCGGCCCGATTCGACCGGACTGCTCAATGCGGTGGTGTTTATTTCCCAAGTCGCAAGCACTTTGGTGATGCTGCCTTTGGGCGGACTGATGGCGCACACAGTCAGCGACGACATGAAAGGACGTGCTGCCGGTTGGTATCAGGCTGGCAACCTTGGAGGAAACGGAATCGGCGGCGGTGCCGGCGTCTGGCTGGCTGCGCACTATTCCAAGGAAGTCGCAGCATGGTCGATCTCGCTCTCGATGCTCGCCTGCGCACTCGCTCTCTTTTTTGTATCCGATGTTCGCCTTGTTGCGACCGAAACGTTCGTGCAACGAATGCGATTCCTCGGCCAGGATTTGCTCGCGATCGTTCGGTCCGCGTTACCGCTCTTCATCACCGTGTTGGTTTGCTCACCCATCGGCGCGGGCGGCATGAATAATCTTTGGGCAGCGGTTGCGCCGGACTGGCATGCCGATGCCGACACAGTCGCCCTGGTTGGTGGTGTTCTGAATGGCGTAATCAGCGCATTGGGATGCGTCGTTGGCGGTTGGGTGGCGGATCGAATCGGAATATGGTGGGCTTACTTCGGTTCTGGAGTGGCTATTGCAATCGTCGCCATTGTCATGGCCATCGCTTCACGAACGCCGGGCATTTTCTCGAGCGGCGTGCTCGTTTACGCTTTTACGCAGGGATTAGCTTACGCCGCATTCTCCGCCATCGTTCTCCTTGCCATTGGACGTGGCGCCGCTTCCACAAAATACGCTGCTCTCTGTTCGCTTGGAAACCTTCCTGTCGTTTACATGACGGCGCTGGACGGCTGGGTGCACGACAAATATGGAACATCGTGGATGCTCCATTTCGATGCTTTGTCCGGCATTGTTTGCATGATCATCGCAATGTTCGTCCTGAGAAAAATAAAAGCGGCCGCAAGATGATCCTTCAAACCCGAGGCAAAAAATCTCCTCGTGATCAATTTCAGTTCGTCCAGCAGGATATGCGCAGATTAGAACTTTGCCGACCAGTTCGTATTCCATTTCGAGAATCCGCGAAAATCTGCGTAATCTGATGATTTATCAGTCCATTCTCTTGATTAAGTGATCACCACTGCTTTTCTTCAGCGAGCTTGAGCCAGTCGATCGATCAAATTTTCATTAGCGCGAAGCAATGGATCCTGTCGTTGCTTTCAGGGACGCCCGATTGGATAACGACCATCGTGTCGATTCTCATTAACATCAGTGCGTTGCTCGGAGTTTTTCTCACGATCTTTGCTCTCATCTCTGTCCTGGAGCGGAAAATTTTGGGCCGCATGCAAAATCGTTACGGGCCGAATCGCGTTGGCCCGTTCGGGCTTTTTCAACCAGTCGCCGATGGGATCAAGATGTTGATCAAGGAAGATGTAGTGCCGGCGCGGGCCGACAAGGTGATGCATTTTCTCGCGCCCATCCTCGTGGCCGCCACTGCCATTCTCACGCTTGGCGTCATTCCATATGGGCGAAACATGACACCGTTCGCGATCGATGGCGGCATTTTGTTTTTCTTTGCCGTCGGTTCAACCACCGAGCTTGCCGTCTTCATGGCGGGTTGGGGTAGCAACAACAAATTCTCCATGTTGGGGGCAATGCGCGCGATTGCCCAAATGGTGAGCTACGAATTGCCGCTCATCCTTACCACTCTTCCAGTGGTCATGGTCGTCGGCTCGCTTTCGCCCGATGCGATTGTCGCAGCACAAGCTGGTTACTCGTTCGGGATCCTGCCGCATTGGTTTGTCACTACGCCGTGGGGCGCGGCCGCCTTCATTTTGTTTTTTGTCTCCGGCCTGGTCGAATCCAACCGCACGCCGTTCGATGTCCCGGAAGGCGAGTCCGAAATCGTCGCCGGACACATGACAGAATATTCCGGGTTCAAATACGCCACCTTTTTTCTGGCGGAATATTTCGGAATGTTCGCGATTAGTGGTCTCACTGTGACTCTGTTTCTCGGCGGCTGGCACGCGCCAATTGCTCCGCTCGCCTTTGTTCCATCCTACGTTTGGTTTTTCCTTAAATTGAGTGCGCTGCTTTTTGTTTACATCTGGGTCCGTGGGACGCTGCCGCGCACGCGCGTCGATCAAATTATGAACTTCGCCTGGAAATTCATGCTGCCGATGGCCTTCACCTGCATTGTTGCCGCCGCCGTCTGGCACTATCAGGGGCGCGGCTTGGCCGGCTGGCTGTGGTCGCTGGCGGTAATCGCAATTGTTTATCTCACGCTTTCCCTTGTGCTGGAGACGAAAAAGAGGTTTGCCCCGCGCACCTATCGTTTCGTTGAATGAATAGCGTTGGGAAGCAGAACTATAGTAGGACGAGCACACCGCCTGCCGGTCCGTTAAACTCGGCAGGCGACGCGCCCGCCGCCCTACAAACGAAACCTGATTCTCCCGAATGAACAGCGTCGCCTTTCTGGTCATTGCCATCATTACTCTCTCGGGCGCCCTCGCCGCCGCGATACTTCCAAGACTTATCCATGCTGCGCTTAGTCTGGTAATCGTTTTTGTCGGTATAGCAGCGTACTTTTTCTTGTTAGGCGCCGAGTTCGTCGGCCTGGTCCAGGTTTTTGTTTATATCGGAGCGGTCGCGGTCCTGATCGTTTTTACCATTCTGCTGACACGTCGCGATATCGTTAGCGATCGCGGTATTAATTGGGGCGGCGTGATTGTTGCGCTTGCTGTCTTCGTGGGACTGCTCTGGATAATCCTGAACACGACATCACTCGCGCTTCCCGCGCCGCAATTCGAGCCACTCACGGTGAAACAAATCGGCGAAGCACTGATGACCAATTACGTCTGGCCGCTGCAATGCGTCGGCCTTGTCCTCACCGTCGCACTCATCGGAGCACTCATTTTGGTGATGGAAGAGAAGCGATGATAAAGACCCAGAAAACACCCAACCCTCAACAATTTCTGCCTGGAATGCGATGACTCTCACTCTCCAACTCTTCCTTATCATCTCGAGCGCATTGTTCTCGATCGGCCTGCTCGCCGCGCTCAGCCGGCGTCACGCCATTTTCATCTTAATCGGGATCGAGCTGATGCTCGCGGCCGCGAACTTAAACTTCATCGCCTTCTGGCGCTTCGGCCCGCAGCCACAACCACCGGTTGGAGTAATGGTCGCGATCTTCTCGATCGCCATTGCTGCGGCGGAAGCCGCGGTCGGACTCGCCCTCGTCATCGCCATCTATCGGCACTACCGCAGCACCAACGTCGATCAATTTAATCAGCTCAAAGGCTAGTGAAGGAAAAAAAGAAAACGCCGAACGCCGAACGCCGAACGCCGAATATCGAATTCAGAAGTTTTTCTGACTTGGACATTGGGCGGTGGACTGCCTGCCCCGGCTTGTTGGGGTTGGGCGTTGAACGTTTGCCCCTTTATCAACTTTCATGAGCTGGATCGTCACCAATATCTGGCTGATTCCAGCGGTGCCGCTGGCGTTTTCGCTCCTGATCCTGTTCTTATCCAACTCACGCCGGGTCGCCGCGTCCGGGCTTGCAATCATCGGTCAAATCATTGCGCTTGGATTCTCGATCCTGGCGTTTTTGCCGACGTTGCAAACGCCGGGCTTCCGCGCTGCTCAGAATTTCACCTGGTTCACCTTCGGCGATCAGGCTCTTCGCCTCGGCTGGGTGCTTGATCCGCTCGCCGCCGCCATGCTGATCATGATTACCCTGGTCGGTTTTTGCATTTTTGTCTTCAGCGTTGGCTACATGGGCGTAGACAAAAACTTTGTCCGTTTCTTTGCTTATCTATCTTTCTTTTCCGGCGCAATGCTGGGAGTGGTTATCGCAAACAGCCTGCTCCTACTTTTCGTTAGCTGGGAACTGGTCGGACTCGCTTCCTATTTGCTGATCGGATTCTGGATCGAACGTCCGAGCGCCGCTGCCGCCGCAAAGAAAGCCTTTATTACTACGCGCATTGGCGATCTCGGGTTGTTCCTCGGCATGCTTTGGCTGTATCACGCCAGCGGTACCCTTCTCTTTTATGACAACGGTAACGGCGTGCTGGAACCAAGTGGTCTGCTGAAAATTGGGTCGAGCGTCACGCTCGTCGCTCTCCTGATTTTTTGCGGCGCTATCGGTAAATCCGGACAATTCCCACTCCACGTCTGGCTGCCCGATGCGATGGAAGGACCGACGCCTGTTAGCGCGTTGATCCACGCTGCTACCATGGTGGCAGCCGGTGTATTCCTTGTTGCCCGTGTCTATCCCTTGTTCTCGTTAGACGCAGTGAACGGGGTGACGCCGTCACTCACGGTGGTCGTATCGATCGGTGTCGTGACGGCGTTAATGGCTTCGCTCATTGCCCTGGCGCAGTTCGATATCAAACGCATTCTCGCTTATTCCACCGTCTCACAACTCGGATTGATGATGGTCTCGCTCGGAGTCGGCGGCGTTGCGGCCGGCATTATGCATCTAATCGCGCATGGCTTTTTTAAAGCGCTCCTCTTTCTTGGCGCTGGCTCCGTAATTCACGGCCTTCATCACGAACAGGACATTCGCAAAATGGGCGGCCTCCGCTGGATCATGCCAGTTACATTTCTTACCTACGCCATCGGCATGATGAACTTGAGTGGAGTTCCATTCTTCTTTGCCGGTGGCTGGACCAAAGAAGAAATCCTGCACCGCACCGCGGCGTGGCCGCTCTCGAATCTGCCGCATTACCTGATGCTCGCCGGCGTTGTCCTCACCGCGCTCTATATGACGCGACAAATGATTTATGTCTTCTTTGGCCGCAAGCGTGAGACTTCAGATCCGCACGAAAGTCCGCGGGTAATGACAATGCCGTTAATTATTCTTGCGGCTTGCTCGATTGCCTTGGCGGTTTTTCTCACGCCAGCCTGGCCCTGGCTACACGCCTATCTCAACGGAGAACCAGCCCATCGTGATCTCGGCGCTCTGATTCAGCCGATGCTTTTTCTGTCGCTCGTTCTGGTTGCCGCAGGCATTGGGCTAGGCTGGTTGATGTATCGTAATGCTGGCGAAACTGATCCGTTGGCGCGCGCCCAGCCCGGCCTCTTCCGATTTCTCGGCCACAAAATGTGGATCGACGAATTCTACGAGCACACCTTCATCGCTTTCAGTCGAGTAGTTGCGCATCTGTCCGATTTTCTGGACCGATATTTCTGGGACGGCCTGGTCAACCTGATTTCCGGAATGGGTCAGGCCTTTGCCGTGTTGAGCAAAGGTTTTGACGACCACGCCATCAATGCGCGGGTTGATGATACTACGACAGGCGCGCGTCGATTCGGTCGCTTGATCGCAGCTGGCCATTCCGGCCAAATCCAGACGTATCTTGGCGTGATCGCCATTGGAATGCTTCTCCTGCTTCTCCTCTACGCATGGCTGGTTTGATCACTACCCTAATAGTAACTCCGCTTGTCGGCGCACTTCTGGTTAGCGCGGCCCGTAATTACGCCCGCGCGCTCGCTCTGGTCTTCAACCTGATTACGGCAACATACGCTTTCATAATATGGCAAAACTTCGATCCCAGTTTGCCTGGTCTTCAGTTGGTAGAACGTCATAGCTGGCTGCCGGCGATTGGCGCCGAGTACCGTTCGGCATCGACGGTCTGAGTCTGCTTCTAATTGTCCTGACCTCATTGGTTTTTCCATTCGCCTTGCTGGCGCAAAAAATGGACCGCGGCTTCTGTGCGCTGATGTTAATCACACAGGCCGCGCTTTACGGCACATTCACCGCGCAGAATTTCGTTCTCTGGTTTCTCTTCTATGAGATGAGCCTGGTCCCGGCGTTTCTCTTGATAAAAATCTGGGGAGGTGAAAATCGCGATCGGGCCGCCACGAAATTCTTCCTTTACACTTTTCTCGGCAGCGTGGCCATGTTGCTGGCGTTTCTCGGAATTTATTTTATCAACGGTACCTTCGATTTCGCCAGCCTGGCCGAGCTCGGGAAGGCTCGGAACCTGTTGCCGGGCAATCTCACTTGGGTCGCCTTCGCGGGAATCTTTCTTGGACTCGCGGTCAAGGTTCCACTCTTCCCTTTTCACACCTGGTTGCCCGATGCTTACGAAGCGGCGCCGACCGGTGTATCAATGGTGTTGACCGGCGCGCTATCCAAAATGGGGGTTTATGGTTTTATCCGCCTGCTCCTGCCACTTTTCCCTAACGAGATCACGACTTTGGGGCCATGGCTCTTGACGCTGACGGTTTGTTCCATTGTGATTCCTCCGCTGGCGGCCTGGGCGCAAGCCGACCTGAAACGAATGGTTGCCTACTTGTCGATCAATCACCTCGGTTACTGCATGCTCGGACTGTTTGCGGCGACTGCGCCGGCGGTTCGGCCTTTGGAAGAAATGCATGCGGCCTTGAGCGGCGTTTTTATGCAACTATTCAATCACGGTATCACTGCCGCGGCACTGTTCTATTTTGTCGGATTGCTTGAACAACGCCGCGGTTCGCGCGGAATCGACGATTTCGGTGGCCTGATGCAGCGCACCCCGCTCCTTTGTGGCTGGATGAGCGTGATCATGTTTTCGTCGCTCGGATTACCCGGGCTCAACGGATTTATCGGCGAGTTTCTCATTTTCAAAGGTTCCTTCGCCGTTGCTGCCGGTTATACCGCGCTTGCTGCAATCGGCCTGCTCTTCACCGCCATTGTTTTTATGCGCGCAATGCAATCCCTCTTCAGTGGCCCGCTTGCTGAGACCGTATCCGGTTTCCCGGATCTCAGAGCTAACGAGAAGTGGACAATCATTCCAATCGCGCTTCTGATGTTCGCCATCGGCATTGCGCCCCAAGCTCTTTTCAACATTTTCAACACCACTGTCGTGCAACTGGCGCGGTTGCTTGCCTGATGATCCGGCAATGAGCAAAGCGACCATCCCCATCCAACAATTGCGAAGTCGATTTATTTGCTTTGCTCGTCATCCTTTTAACGCGCCTTGACCATAGCCTGGACCATTTACATCACATTCGCCGGGGCAATCGCCGCGCTGCTTTTGCCGCGCACGTTTTCGCGCTGGATCGCGCTCCTCACAACGGGGGCGGGTTTTGCAATTAGCTTGTCCGCGCTTTTCTGTCGCGATCTCGATCTCGCGCATTTCACCACCATCGTGCAGGCCCCCTGGGTGCCCGCCCTCGGCATGAACTATCATCTTGCGGTCGACGGCATCAGCCTGACTCTCGTTCTGGTCACTTCAATAACGGCAGTCAGCTCGGTGCTCTTTTCCTGGGACGTTACCGAACGGCCGAATGAATTCTTCTTTTGGTTCCTACTTGTGGTCGGCGGTTCCTTCGGCGTTTTCTTGAGCGCCGATCTCTTTCTGCTCTTCGTCTTCTACGAGTTGGTCATCGTCCCGAAGTACTTCCTGATCGCGATCTGGGGATCGACCAACAAGGAGTACGGTGCAATGAAATTGACGCTGTACTCGTTCTTCGGCGGCGCGCTCGTTTTCATTGGAATTATCGCCGCCTATGTGACCGGTGGTTCATTAGACTTGAATCAGCTGGCGCAATTTCAATTCAATCCGCAACTGCAACGATGGGCCTTCCCAACCTTGTTCCTTGGCTTCGCCGTTCTTGCCGGCATCTGGCCATTGCACACCTGGGCGCCGACCGGCCATGTCGCAGCGCCCACCGCGGGTTCAATGTTGCTCGCAGGAATCGTGATGAAGCTGGGCGCTTACGGCGGCCTGCGGGTGGCGATGAATCTTTTCCCACAAGGTTTCCAAATGTGCAGTAAATGGATCGCAATCCTGGCCGTCACCGGCATCGTGTATGCGGCAGCGGTCGCCCTTCGGCAGCGCGACCTGAAATTCGTCATTGGCTACTCGAGCGTGAGTCATATGGGTTTCGTCCTTCTTGGCTTCGCCACCGCAAACGTTCTCGGCGTGTCGGGCGCAGTGCTGCAAATGTTTTCACACGGCGTAATCGGCGCACTCCTCTTCGCCGTTGCCGGACGAATGATTTATCGGCGAACGCACACGCGTGACCTCGACGAGCTGTCGCTAATGGAATTGAATCGCGCCCTTCCCTTCGCGGCGTTTGTCTTTGTCGTCGCTTCCGCTGCATCGATGGGCATTCCCGGCTTTAGCGGGTTCGCCGCCGAGATCACTATTCTGATCGGCGCGTGGAAAACATACCCACTCGCGGTGTGGATTACGGGCGTCGGCATGGTGCTGGTCGCGGCGTTTACTTTGCGCGCGCTCAAGAAGAGTTTTTTTGGCGATAGCGCAACAAGCCTCCGCCTGCAACAAAGCCGCGTAGCGCTCGACGCCGATTGGAACGAACACGAAGGCATTACCCTTGCCGAAAAGCTTGGCGCTGGTCTACTTATCTTCGCGACCCTCGCGATCGGCGTTTATCCAAAGCTACTGCTCGATCGAATTCAACCGGCAGTGGAAGCTATGCGATTCCTGAAAACAGGAGGCTAAGAAACTCTTCCCTTTTAAAGATGTAATTTTTGTAACGTTGTAACGATATCAATGTCCTACCTTGAACTACTCAAACTGGCGTCGCCCGAAGCGATTGTTACATTGACAGCTTTGATTGTTCTCGCGATCGGAGTAGCGACTGGACGAAGAACCGTAGTGGCAGACGTGGCGCCTGCAAAACCACAGGAACATGCTGCCGGCACTGCGCCTGCATCGCTGTCGCGAAGCACTGCAGACACTTCGGCCGCCTCTACGGCGATCTGCACCTTGGTCGCGGCGCTCGGACTGGTTGTCGCCATTGCGGCCATTGTGATACTTCCTTCGAGCGCTGACCTCTTCCGCGGTATGCTGGTAATCTCACCGCTGAACTCGCTCTTCGAGATCATCTGCCTGGTTCTTGCCTTGTTTACTATCCTTCTCGCATCGCGCGACACATCGAATTACGGCGAATACATCGCGATCATTTTGCTCGCCACCATCGGTCTGCTACTTCTCGTTAGCAGTGAAGAATTGCTCATGATTTTCATTGGGCTCGAACTTACCGGGCTGTCGCTTTATCTGATGACGGCGTTCGACAAAGACGACATCCGGTCTGCCGAAGCTGGGCTGAAATACTTTCTCTTTGGCAGTACCGCCAGTGCTTTTACGCTTTTTGGACTGAGCCTCGTTTACGGAGTGGCGGGTAGCACCAGTCTTGCGGCCATTGCGGACAGGCTTAGCACTGAGGCTCTGTCCCCGCTGCTTTTTGCCGGCCTCGCTATGACCTTGGTCGGGTTTGCCTTCAAAATTGCAGCGGCGCCTTTCCATCTCTGGGCGCCGGATGCCTATCAGGGCGCGCCAGTTTCCAGCGCCGCTTTCATCGCTTCAGGATCGAAGGTCGCGTCGTTCGTGGTGCTCGGGAAAATTATGCTGGTTGGATTCAGTTCGATTCACGGCAGCGCGGGTTGGCATGCGATGGTGGTTGGCTGGTCGCCGGTGTTAGCGGCCTTGGCGGCGTTCTCGATTCTGATTGGAAATTTCGTGGCCCTGGTCCAAACCAACCTGCGCCGGTTGCTCGCCTACTCCGCTGTCGCTCACGCTGGTTACACGCTGCTCGGAATAATTGCCGGCAGCCGTGAAGGTTTTGGCGCAACCTTGTTCTACACTACCATCTACGCATTCACTTTGATCGGCGCGTTCGGTGTTGTTGCGCTGGTGCGACGCGAAACCGGTGGCGACGATTTACAAGACTTCGCCGGTCTATATGCGCGCTCGCCATTGCTGGCAGGCTGCATGGCGGTATTCATGTTGTCATTGGCCGGCCTGCCGCCGCTGGCCGGATTCTTCGGCAAGTTCTACCTCTTCAGCGCCGCATTTCGCGCCGGCGCAAACCACGGCCTCCTGTGGCTGGTGGTCCTTGCCCTCTTCGGGAGTCTGATCTCCCTCTACTATTATCTCATCGTGTTAAAGGTGATTTTCCAAACCCAGGGTGCTGAAAGGGCCTGGCAATCGTCCCCGGTAGAAAATGGACTTGCCAGACTAACCATCGCCTTCGCTGCAGCCGCGGTCCTGTTTCTCGGAATCGCACCGCAATTCCTTGTCACGCGAATCCTTGCCGCATTGCCCTGAGTGCAAGTTCCGCTTGCTAAAATCTCCTTTGGCGCTGCTCGACGCGAACCGGCGCGTTCGGTAAAAACTCGGTGGCATCCCAGAATTGATTATTTTTCCGAAAGAATGCATGATCAATCGCTCAAGGATTAATCCAATTGCGCATTGACAACGCGAAGTCCAATCGTTGCAAATGGCTAGTGTGAAACCTGGTAGTGTCACTCAGTTTATTGATCGCCATTATCGGCACTTCAACGCCGCTGTCCTCAAGGACGCCGCTGAGGCCTACATCGCGCATCTCGAGCAAGGCGGAAAGATGATGATCACCCTCGCCGGCGCGATGAGTACGGCTGAACTGGGCGTGTCCCTGGCGGAAATGATTCGGCAGGACAAGGTCCACGCCATTACCTGCACCGGAGCGAATTTAGAAGAAGACCTCTTTAACCTTGTTGCGCGTTCTCAATACAAACGCATTCCCAATTACCGCGAGCTCTCCCCGGAAGCGGAGGAAGAACTGCTTAGCCGCCACCTCAATCGCGTGACCGATACCTGTATTCCCGAGGAATACGCCATCCGTAAGATCGAGAAAATTGTCATGGAAGAGTGGGTTGGTGCCGCTGAGAAAAAGCAACGTCTCTTTCCGCACGAATTTCTTTTCAAGATCCTGCGCGAATGCCGCCTCAAACAATTTTACGAGATCGATCCAAACGAGAGTTGGATGATGGCTGCCGCCCAAAAAAACCTCCCGATATTCGTGCCCGGTTGGGAAGATTCCACGCTGGGAAACATCTATGCCGCTCGCACCATCACCGGTGAGCTTGCTGATGTGCACACTGTTCGGTCCGGTGTCGAATATATGATTGAACTCGCCGATTGGTATCGCCGCGCAACGAAAGACTCTTCTATCGGCTTTTTCCAGATCGGCGGCGGTATCGCCGGCGACTTCCCCATCTGCGTCGTGCCCATGTTGAACCAGGACGTGAAGGGGGCCGATGTACCGGAGTGGGGTTACTTCTGTCAGATCAGCGATTCCACTACCAGCTTCGGTTCCTATTCGGGCGCCGTCCCTAACGAGAAAATCACTTGGGGAAAACTGCGCGCCAACACGCCAAAGTATATTATCGAATCCGACGCCACCATCGTGGCACCACTCATTTTCGCTAAAGTACTAGGCTGGTAGTTTCACGAAGTCCGGCCTGCCAGGGCTTGCCACCAGCTCACACCTCAAACTGTTGCCTTCGCGATACGCGCGCCGGACCGCTGAAAAACTCGACGGCTTTAAGCCGTCAAGTTTGCGGGCCTCGAGCTCGCAATGAGCGGATGTAGATTCGTCGCGTCATTGACGTAACATCGTGTGTGGCGTCGAGTGATTTGCTGACCGCGGCGGCGAGACGTCTTCGCGATGCTGTTGAAACACTGAGGTTCGCCGCGCCAGTGACGCACGTTTACAACCCGCTCGGCTACGCCTGGCCCGTGCACGAGACCTACCTGCGCCGCTACGGAAATGGCCGCAAGCGAGTGTTATTTCTGGGCATGAATCCAGGTCCGTTTGGTATGGCGCAAACCGGTGTCCCATTCGGGGAAATCGTGGCGGTGCGCGATTGGCTTGGCATTCAAGCCGCGATTGAGCGTCCCCCTAACGAGCATCCCAAACGGCCGGTGATGGGATTCAATTGCACACGCAGCGAGATCAGCGGCCAACGATTGTGGGGATTATTTGCGAAACGTTTTGGAGTTGCCGAAACATTCTTCCAGGAACACATGGTCATGAATTATTGCCCTCTCGCGTTTGTCGAGGCAAGCGGACGCAATCGAACGCCGGACAAACTGCCGCCAGGCGAGCGCACAGCACTGTTCGTCGCGTGCGATGAACATTTGCGGGAAATCGTTCGCGTCCTTGAACCGGAATGGATCATCGGTATTGGTGATTTCGCCGGGAAACGCGCGCGTGATGCTATTGCCCATCCGCCGCCGCGGGTTGGCCAGATTTTGCACCCGAGTCCGGCCTGCCCTGCTTCTAACAATAACTGGGCGGGTACAGCCACGGCGCAATTGCGTGCTCTCGGCGTTTGGAAAGAAGCTGTAGTCGGCGGCGATTGAAACCCGGCTAATGCGAAAAGAAAGTGAGGAAAGGCGAATGAGCGAATAGTCTTGATGAGCGCAAAGTTGGCAATCCATGAAACCGGAAACGAACTACGCTAAGAGCGGCGACGTTTACATTGCCTATCAAGTAAACGGCACCGGTCCATTCGACCTCGTTTGGGCACCTGGAACCTTTTCTCACCTTGACATGGATTGGGAGTTTCCGATGCGCGCGGATTTTTTTCTGAAACTGGGAACGATCTGCCGGCTAATCCGTTTTGATAAGCGCGGGACAGGTCTGTCCGATCGCCCGACGCAGATGGCCACGCTCGAACAACGAACCGACGACATTCGCGCTGTCATGGATGCGGTCGGCCTGAGATCCGCCGTCATTTTTGGTGTGTCCGAGGGCGCGTCGATGGCGTGCCTGTTCGCTGCGACATATCCGGAGCGGACGCGATCGCTCATTACCTGGGGAGGAATGGCCCGATGGTGCGCGAGTGAGGATCATCCCTGGGGACTGAATACGGAGCAGTACGCGGAGATGATCCGAGACGTTCGGGAAAACTGGCCGTCAGAATGGTACATCCGAGGACCTGGCGCTGGCCTCGGACCGGATGCTTCGCAGGACGTGATAGACCATGCCAGGCGCTACATGCGGGCTGCCGGCAGTCCGTCGGCCGTGGCAGCATACGAAACAATGAATTCCGAGATCGACACTCGGCCGATCTTGAGTGCGATCAAAGTTCCAACGCTAATCATGAATCGGACGGGCGATCCGGCGGTGAATGTGGAAGGCGCGCGCGATATGGCAAAGCGAATACCGGGCGCGAGGTTTATCGAGTATCCCGGGAACACACACTCCATCATGGCGATCGAGCCGGAACAAATCATCGGCGATATACAGGAATTCGTTACCGGGGTTCGTCAGCAAATCATCGATGATCGCGTCTTGGCCACCGTTCTGTTTGTCGACATCGCTGATTCCACCAAAATGCTCGGCGAACTTGGTGATCGGGTTTGGAAGGAAAAACTCGAAAGTTACTACCGACTCGTCAGATCTGAGTTTGGACACTATCGGGGCCACGAAACAAACACCGCCGGCGACGGGATCATGGCAAGTTTCGACGGACCAGCCCGGGCGGTTCGCTGCGCAACTGCGATCGCGTCCCAAGTCAAACAATTAGGGCTCGACGTCCGCGCTGGTGTCCATACCGGCGAAGTCCAGGTGATGGGCGACAACATTGGTGGAATCGCGGTCCATATTGCCTCGCGCGTACAGAGCGAGAGCGCACCCGGCGAAGTCCTGGTGTCGAGCACGACAAAGGATCTTATCGCCGGATCAGGCATCTCGTTCCAGCCCCTGGGCGAACGCGATCTCAAAGGAGTTCCCGGTAGATGGCATCTTTATGCCGTCGTGAATCTGTAGTACCGCAAACCAAACTGCGGATGACGCAGACATCGCGGATGGTGCGAAAGAAAGTGTTAAATCGGTTGGTCGGTAGCGATAAGGATTTCCCCCCCTCGGCAGTCCGCATGCCGAAAACGCCGGTCCGGCTCGGACTAATCGTCGGCGGTTTCGATGTGATAGCGAACTTCGATGTCAGGACCGCCGTCGGCTCGTTTGGGTCCCGTTGAACCGGGTTCATCCACAAAGTCCGGTTTGTACCAGGGCGACCATTCGTGATACTTTTTCGGCATCGGGTTCGCCGGGAGATGGACGTTATAAAGACGTGCACCGCCATTCGGAAACTTTACTGCCAGCAAACGGTGTGAGGTTCGATAGTAGAGCGGCACATAACCGCGACGAGTCGCCATCTCATCGGGTTTTTCCAGGACCACATCAGCCGAGTTCCTATCAGTCGTTAGCTCGGCGGTAGCGTCGGCAAAAATCGCGATATTTGCCGGTGCACGTATCTCGAGTCGGAGCAGCGGCTCCGGCCCATTCAAATTCAGGACATGCGGTTGCATCGAATACCAGATCCCAACCACAGACGCCGCTAACAGGATGATGAGAGCGAAAGCTGCTACGGCGCCGACGAGAACCTTCACGCCGCGCACACCGCGTCTCCGCAAAACCAGCCAGACCGCGCCGACAAATCCGAGGATGCCTGAGAGCAGTCCGATCGCGACCGCGAAATATCCGGCCTCACCTTCTCTCGATGAGATATGTAACGGCCCGGCCGCTAACAAACTGGCAAGAGCGGCTCCAAGGAAAGCGAACAAGCCGAAACCGACCAGTCCGGCGACTGCCGCGAGTATCATTGACGAAAATCTTAGTTTATTTGCCCGCTCAACCATGCCAGAAGGATCATGACCCGCCCGTGCCGAAGGAGAACAGAAAATTCCGTGTTTCTCAATGTGCCGGGGAGCAGGGCGGTGCCGCCATAAACTCGCCTAACAAGAATTAGACATTCGCGTTTCAAGCAATCGCACGCCAAGTTTATACCATGGGGACTATTCGTCCGGTTTGGATTCTCTTCCTCTTTGCGATTGGCATCGCGTTCGGGGCTGGTGAAAAACCGATGATGAAAGCGGTAGTTGCCCACGAGTACGGCGCCCCGAATGTCCTGAAGGTGGAAGAAGTGCCGCGACCGGTCCCGAAGGAAGACGAAGCGCTCGTGCGCATAATAGCAAGCGGAGTTAACCCAGCCGACCCGCTCACGCTCGGTGGGAAATTCGCGAAGGAGTGGGGGACACATTTACCTTTGATTCCGGGTTACGAGATCGCCGGTATCGTGGAAAAAACCGGTGCGAAGGTGACAAGCCTTAAAGCTGGCGATGCCGTTTACGGTTATCCGACATTCGGCGGCGGCTGGGCCGAATACGTCACCGTCAAGGAATGGGAGGTCGCTCCGAAACCGAAGTCTCTTACCTTTGCTGAAGCCGCGGCGGTGCCGATGGGCGCATTGACCGCGTGGCAAGCGCTCGTTGACGTGGCGCAGCTGCACGAGGGACAGACCATTCTCATCCATGGCGGTTCGGGCGGTGTCGGCAGCTTCGCTATTCAAATCGCGAAAGTGCGTGGCGCTCGCGTGATCGCGACTGCGTCAACGGCCAATCAGGATCTGCTCAAACAGCTGGGCGCGGATGTGGCGATCGATTACACAAAACAGAAATTCGAAGAAATCGCGAAAAACGTCGATTGCGTGCTGGATCCCGTCGGTAAAGACACGCTTCCCCGATCTTACGCTGTAATGAAGAAGGGGGGGATCATTTTGGAACTGGTAGGTCGGCCAGATCCGGAGGAACTCAAGAAACACGAGATTCGCGCGGTTGGGGTCTGGGTCAAACCGAACGCCAAAGATCTTTCCGGGATCGCAGAACTGATTGATGCCGGAAAAATCAAACCCATCGTCACCCAAATTCGGCCGTTGAACGAAGCGATCGCGGCCGAACAACAGGCCGAGACGCATCACACTCGCGGAAAAGTTGTGCTTCGCATCGCCGACGAACCAAAGACTTAGCTGTAGAGGCGCCGCGTCGGCCGCAATCTTGGAATGCGCTTCGTCCTCTGACTACTTCGCTTCAGTCGCAAACGGCGGCGGTGCCATTCGCTCGACGCAGCTGACATCGAGACTCTTCGCGTCCCCTTTTTCCATGAACTCCATGATCAACCGATAGACACATCCAGGATCCGTTAGACCATCTACCCCGTGGCCGGCTTGTGGAATAATGACATGTCTGGAATTGGGCAGATTTTTTGCGATTTCCTCGCCGCGTTGGGGCGGCGTCACCGGGTCCATGTTGCCGGAAAAAATTAGCACCGGAACATTCGACGAGACAGGATCACGAAAATTGTCTGGTATCTTTGCACGCGGCCACATCCCGCAGGCACGCGTTTGCTGAAAAACGCGATAGTTGCCAAATGGATTAGCCGCGTTCATCCGCGCCGCTTCCTCCTGATCAATAAAAGGAACATCTTCCGCGCAGGTGACGGAAAGGTACATCCCGTCCGCGATAAAATCGGGAATCGATGGACTAATGGCCTCACGCAGGAACGGCGCCCAATCGCCTTGTGCCGCGTGATGAATGATGAGTGGAATGCGACTCGCCTGCTCTCGTCCGTACATCCACGTTCGGATTTTCTCGGCGAAAACGCCGTCCTGAATCTCGAGTTTCGTCGCAGCGCTCTTGTCCGGCGGCGAATATTCCACTCGCGCCGGCGCGCGTTCTAAGTGCGCGAGCAGGTTTGTCCAGTCATCGCGAACTTGCGGGAACGCCTGGTGACACGCCGTGTCCTGCTCGCATTGCTGCAACAACAAATCCATCGCGCGCGCTGCCGCCTCCGCGTGATACATCGGCATTCTCAAATAGGGGGGCGCCACACCCATGAGCGTGACTGTGCGAACCCGGTCAGGATGCTGCCGCAGATAAACCAGCGCGGCGCGCGTGCCGTAAGATAAACCGAAAAGATTGATCCGATCGTAGCCGAGCCAGGCTCGTACATCATCGAGATCAGCCATCCCAATGGAAGTGGTGTATTGCGTAAGATCGGCGCGGCGCTCCAGCGTCTCTCGCAGATTTTGCACATAATCGACTGGATACATTTCGCTCAGGTAATACTCCGGCGTTTTTTTCCTCGACACCGACAGCGGGTTTGATTTCCCGGTCCCGCGTTGATCGACCAGTACCACGTCGTGGCGATGCCGAAGCTCCCTTCCCTCGTTGGCATAAAACCCCGCTGCGTCTGTTGAGGCCGCACCGGGGCCGCCGGCGAGATCGAACCATGGTTCTGCCTTCGTATTTTGATCGAACGCCGGCAGCACGACGACGTTCAAATCAATTTTTCGACCGGTTCGCGTTTCCCGATTTTCAAAAACCGTTAGCTTGCCACAGAGCAACTCCTCATCGATGCCGTCGAGCCGGCACGGGTTGAGTTTGGCCAGCTCGCCCGCAGGCTGCGCTGCTCTATGACATGCCGCCAACAGAAAAAGGTCGCACCCGACCGCAATCAAGGCAGCAGAACAAAAGCGACTCAGCCGCACAGGCTCACCTTATCAGGTTGCCTTGATACCGCCACCTTCAGGGTCGGCAGCCTTCTAATTGTAGCTTCTAGCTTCGCGGCGTGAATAAGGTATTGCTCGTCTTTCGTAGAGGCTCCATTTCCACAAGCGCCAGTTTTGCCTCGAATTTTTCACGACCGATCACGATCCAGGCATCATAATCGAATTCGTTCTGGATTCGTTCAATACGGGCGAGGTAATCGCCGTGAATGCCGGCGAGCAGTTCAATCAACATACTCGGCCGATTGATCCGAATGGTTTCGCGTGCCCCCGCCAGCACCTCCATCTCCGAGCCTTCCACATCGATTTTGAGAAAGCCGACATTTTCAAAACCGTAACTGTCGAGAGTGGAGAGCCGCACCTGTATTTCATCCACGCTATCGTGCGCATAGACATTCCCAAGATTGCCGATGATATGCAGCGACGATCCACTCGCCCGGCGCGGAACATAAAGAGTGGCAACTCCTGGGCGATCGGAGAGCGCCACTTCGTGCAGGCGCGCTCTTCTTCCCAGTTTGCTCTGGGCGAACTCGGCCAAAACCGGATTGGGTTCAAACGCTTCCACGGTGGCGCCAACGCGGGACAGAGCCCAACTGTAGTAGCCGCGGTTTGCGCCCACATCGATTGCGGTGCACCCGACCGGAACGAGTTCGCGCAACATCCTCAGCTCCGGCTCGACCGTACGCGCCTCTCGACTGATTTTGTATGGGTAATAAAGCCACGCCGGCATTAGATTCTTGACTCGATCTTCGAGCGAGAGCTTCATCGGGAGATACTCGTGGTATCGTAGCGGGCGGCCAATACCGAAATTCCGCGTGTAGTGAGCGAATTCGGTTTTCGCCTCGCCTTCGGAAATAGCGACGCCTCAAATTACTTGGAATTCTGAGCCGGCGGAAAATCGATGATGTTGAAGTTGAGCGGGAACTCGCCTTCGTGACGGTCCGGTTCGCTCAGCCGTCCTTTTCCCCAGTTCCCTGAGAGATCGGGCGCAGCCTCGAATGCCGCGATATCTATTTGTCCGGCAAGGTTCAAAGTGTCGATCACATAGGGAACGCCGTCCGAGCCGAGAACAGACGGGCCCGTCATGAGGTGAAAGTGGAGGTGTGGCCCGGAGGAGTTGCCCGAATTTCCGATCGCCAACTCGCACCGTGACGGAATTTTTTTTCAGATGCGCAAAGAAGGCGAAGTATCCGCCGCCGATATCCAGGACAACGTGATTGCCATTGACGGTATCGATGCTGACGGTATCCGGGTCAGGTAATTTCCCGGGCTTTTGATCATCGAGATCATTACGCGTGCTTACTACTTTACCGTCCGCCACCGCCAGGACTTCCGCACCGTAGCAGGTGTAGTTATGCACGTCAGCGAGATCGCCGTGGACGAGTCGGTCCTGTTCATCCACCCGCATCCAGTCAATCGCAAAACGTTGCGCATCGTAGAGGGCGCCATTAACGCTTAGCACCGAGCCGCGGTGGATGATTTCCGGGTTACAGCAACCGTTGCTCGCTACCCATCCCGCACCAGCCAGCGGCGCTCCAACGACCACCGGTTTGTTCTCCGCGATTTTCAGATGGGCGACGACATAATCGAGAGGTTTCGGCTCGCCCGGACCTGGGCTGGCGGCGGCGAGAAGATGGAGACGGTGTTCGAGAGTCCGGGGAATATCGGCAACTTCCTTGAAAGTTAACTCGATGTAGAAGAGGCGAACTTCGTCAGGTCCGATTTTGGCATCGGCAGCAGGCGCCGGCGCCAGAGTTCGCAGGCGCTTCATAAGCTCTGGACCGGAGAAATTGGTGATGAGCTTGTTGGATGCGTCCAGCACATCGATGCCTTGGATGGTAGCAGGAAGCGGTCTCGTGTTTGTGAGCTGAAGCTCATAAACGATGTGGTAAGCGTTGTCGGTTCCGCGAACCGCATGGGTTTCCGGCGAAAGCGTCGATGCGATCACTGGTGTAAAAACGTCGCCGGAAGCGCTAGCCCCAACGGCGGATAAAGTGACCGCGATCGATGCAAAAACAAAAATGGCCAGGCGGATGAGCGAGCAAATATTCATTGGCAAAACATCAGCAGCGAAAAATCGTCCGCAATATTAAATGGCCGTGGAGTCTCGGCAGCGTAGTAGCCGCGCGGTTGCTGACCGCGCGGCTCAGCGTCAACGACGCCGGCTACGGCCGACGATCTTTTATTTTCGCGGTGATGAATTCGATTGCCCCTGCCGGGACAGCCGGAGTGGGAAAGGCGACGTAGTGCCAGCCATGGTAGAACACCAGGACGACTTCTTTCCCGGCCCAAACTCGATTGAAGACACTCCACGGTAAAGCAGAGCTGCCGGCCGCGCTTCTAACTGCAATTCCGCCGTCGTCGATTGATACTCTCACAATGTGATCGGTTGTTGATTCGAAAAAGCGCCTTCTGATTTTGCGGCGATGCGCGACCGCGAGCAGAAACAGGACGAAAAGCATGATTGCGGCGCCACCGCCAATGTAGGCGACCGGCCGCATCCTCGGATCAGCGGCCATAACGGCCAACACTATTGGAAGCAGAACGATCGCGATTGGCCCGACAGGTCCTCCCCGGCGCCAGAGCAGGTAACGCATCGCTTTATTGCCGAGCTCGGGCGTAGCAGTGAATTCGAATTCCATACTCATTAAAGTGAAGCAGGTAGTGTTCGAAGATCATCCTCAGCCTCCGAACGTGGAAAAGTGCGAAATGAAGAGATTTGGTTAATGCCCGATGGCTCTCACACTCCTGCTCTGCCTGAATCCATCGGACCCGGATCGTGCTAACATCGGCCATGCCGATCATTCTCTTTGCCCTGCTGCTTTTTGTCGTGCTCGCTTTCGGCGGCGTGGTTCTGCTCTCGCTTGCTTTGCGCTACCGTGCCGGCACCGCACGACGGCAGGGGCGGCGTTGGGTCGCGACCATGAATGTGTGGATGACCAGTTTCTCCGCCCTCCTCTTCCTTTTTATCGCCTTTCTCATGTCACTCTGGCTCGGGCGAACCTTTCAATTCGCACTTGCAGGGATGGCAATCGGAGCCGTTTTCGGTTTGCTTGGACTAGCCTTAACCCGGTGGGAATTTGAACGGGAAGGATTGTTCTACACTCCGAGCCGCTGGCTTGCCCTTCTTATCACCTTCGCTATCGCCGCGCGGTTCATCTACGGTTGGTGGCATGTTACCCATCCCGGCAACAGCGTATCGGCTGCGCAACATTGGTGGATGACTGCGTCTTTTACCCAGTTTTCCTTCGCCGTCGCCGCCGGGCTGATCGGGTACTATCTGATTTACGCAATCGGCGTGCGTCTCCGGCTGTCGGGTCACGATCGACGCCGCTCGGTGTGACATGAAATCATTGAACTAATTTAAGCCGTGCCGCGATGCTATACGTGAGTCACGTATAGGATCATTGTTGCGCAGAGATTTAAACCGCTGCCTTTCCAAAAGTCTGGCGCCAGCGCAGACAAGCTTACGCCTGCCGGCAAACCCTCCGCCACGCAGCCTTGACAGGGTAGCCTCGCCTCTATGCCCGCAACATCCACTCGATCGCGGCCTCGACGTGAATCTGGGTAGTATCGAGAACCGGCAGACTCGCCGCCGTCGATTCGCGCAGAATCAACGACAACTCCGTGCCGCCCAGAATCAAGCCATCAACATTGTTGCGCTGCTTCATCGTCTCCGTGATGTCGATCAACGCCTCGCGCGTTTCATCGAGGATGGCCCCGACGAACAGCTCGCCCATGTATTTCTGGTGGATGAACTCCTGTTCTTCCTCCTTCGGCACAACGATTGTCATTCCGCGTCGCTCAAACGCCTCCGGAAACAGCGCCGCCCCCATGGTGAAGCGCGTCCCGAAGAGCGCCAGGCGCCGCAATCGGGCCTTCGCTGCGGCATCGGCCGTAGCCTCCACGATGCTGAGCATCGGAATACGCGCCCGCTGCTGCAGATGTTCGAACACGAGGTGTGGCGTCACCGCCGCGATGAGCGCAAAATCAGCGCCCGCGCGTGCGAGAGTTTCGATTTCGGCCGCGAGAAAATCGATAACCGGCGCCAGCTCGTTCCTCGTGAACCAGTCCACCAGCTTCTGGTTATCGACACTATTAATAATTATTGGTGGCGCTCCACCTTTCGGATTGCGCGCCTTGAAAGCCGCGACCAACCGACGGTAATATTCGACCGTCGATTCCGGCCCCGTCCCGCCAATCATTCCAAGAATCTTCACGATGATATCTCTACTCGCTGGTCATGGCTAGGTCGACAGTTCATTCCTGTTCCGACCTCTGTGCTCTCACCTCTGAGCGCGACGCGGTTACTCCCCACGGCGCGCACTCTCCGCCGCTGCCATATCGCCCTCTTGCAAATCGAGCTCTATTTCCTGTGGTGTCCCGAAGATTCGCGCCCGCTTCTCATCGAACTCGCCTTCCCAGCGAGCAATCACCACTGTGGCTAGACAATTCCCGATCAGGTTCATGGCCGAGCGCCCCATGTCCATGATCGCGTCGATGCCGAGGACAATGGCGACGCCGCCCGCGGCGAGCGGCGGTGGCAGGATGCCGCTGAGCGTCGCGAGCAAGACCAGAATTGATGCGCGTGGCACACCGGCCAGTCCCTTCGATGTGACGACAAATGCCAGCATCATCGTGAGCTGTTGCCCGAGTCCGAAGTGCTGATGCGTGATCGGTTCGGCTGCTTCCACGATGAAGACGGAAGTGATCGCGAGAAAGATCATCGAGCCGTCAAGATTGAATGAGTAACCCGTCGGCATGACGAAACCGACGATCCGTCTGGGCACTCCGAGTCGTTCCATTGCCTGCATTGCTTTTGGCATGGCCGATTCACTGCTGGTCGTGGCGAACGCGATCGTTGCCGGTTCGCGCACCGCGCGCACGAACTGCCGCATTGGCACGCGCGCGACGAACATGATGATGCCAAAGATCAAGACCACGAAGAGGATCAGCGCCGCATAGTAGGAGACCATCAGGTTGCCGAGACTGATCAATACCCCAGGGCCTTGCGTGCCGATGGTGTGCGCCATCGCAGCTGCCACGCCAAACGGAGCGAAACGCATCACATAATTCGTTAGCTTGAACATCACCTGGGACAGACTCTCCATCGCCACCAGCATGGGCCGGCCTTTCTCGCCGATGGCGGAGACTGCCATCGCGAATAGGACCGCAAACGCAACGATCTGAAGAATGTCACCGCGCACCAGCGAATCCACCACACTCGCCGGAAAGATGTGCACCAGCGTCTCGATGAACGTGCGCGGATGCGTTTCGCCGATTTTTTGTACTGCATCACCTGCGGTACCGACGAGTGGCACACCGACACCCGGCTTTGTGATGTTCACCACCGCGAGGCCGAGAAATAGCGCAACGGTCGTGATGACTTCGAAATAGATGAGCGCCTTCACCCCCATGCGCCCGACCTTGCGCAAATCGCCGCCACCGGCGATGCCGACAACTAGCGTCGAAAACACCAGCGGCCCAATGATCGATTTGATCAAATTCAGAAAAATGTCGCGCAGAAAATAGATTGAATTGCCCCAAGCTGGCCGGAGCCAACCGATGAGCACGCCCACCACCAATCCGATCAGAATCTGGGTGGTTAGCGATGGCCGATACCACACCTGTTGCGTTTTCACTTCCGGCATTGCAAGGGTGTTGTAAGGGTCACGCGACTCACCGGCAATCTATGTTTCTTACTCATCTTGTTTGCAGCGCGTGCGACACCGAGCACGATGCCGCCTGGTTACGAAATCTCTGCACTAAATGCCACAAACCGTTGCTCGCGAAATACGATCTCAAGACAATTTCACGGAAGCTCACCCGCCAAAAGTTGCGCGCGCGTGCCGACACCAGCTTGTGGCGATTCCGAGAGCTGCTGCCATTGCCGCAAAATGTTGACCCAATATCGCTCGGTGAAGGTGGGACGCCGTTGCTCCGGGCCGACCGGTTAGGCGGCCAGCTCGGCCTGGCGGATTTGTGGATCAAAGATGAATCGGTCAACCCGACGCAAAGTTTCAAAGCCCGCGGAATGTCAGTCGCCGTTTCGATGGCGAAACATCTCGGTGCGACCAAACTTGCAGTGCCGAGCGCCGGAAACGCCGGTGGCGCGCTTGCCGCCTACGCCGCCCGCGCCGGATTGGAGGCGTACATTTTCATGCCCTATGATACTCCGCAGTTAAACGTCATTGAGTGCTGTGAGCTCGGTGCCCGGGTGCAGTTAATCGATGGACTAATTACCGACTGCGCGGCACAGATCGCCCGCCGCAAAACGCAGCGAGGCTGGTTTGAAATGTCGACGCTGAAGGAACCGTATCGGCTCGAAGGCAAAAAAACACTCGGCTACGAGCTGGCCGAACAACTCGCCTGGCGGCTGCCCGATGTGATCCTTTATCCAACCGGCGGTGGCACGGGCCTCATTGGAATGTGGAAAGCGTTCGCGGAAATGGAGGCGCTTGGCTGGATCGACGCCAAACGTCCACGTATGTATTGCGTGCAAGCTTCAGGTTGCGCGCCGATTGTTCGTGCGTTCGAAGCGGGCGCCGACCACGCCGTCGAATTTCCCAATGCTAAGACCCGCGCCTCGGGCTTGCGCGTGCCAAAAGCGATCGGCGATTTCCTCATGCTCCGAATTCTTCGGGAATCGGGTGGTGGAGCGATTGCAATCGACGATGACGAAATGATCCGGGTCACGCGCGAAGTAGGCGGCGCCGAAGGCCTCTTCATCGCTCCGGAAGGCGCCGCCTGTTTCGCCGCGTTGCGTTTCCTCATCGATTCCGGCACGATCAAACTCGACGAGCAAGTTGTCGTGTTCAACACCGCCTCCGGCATCAAGTATCTCGAGTGCTACGAGTGAGCGGAATCTCCGATCCGCGACCACATGACCACGAACCATTGACCTTCGACAATTGATCACCAATTACTTCTCATCTCTTCCCTTGGTAGGGCGAGACTCTGTCGAGCCCCGGGGCTAGGGTTTTCCGGTAATCGGCGTCACCTGGTTGGCCACTAACTGCCAGCCACCCGGTCCTTTTACCCAGACAGTCATACTCTGATAATCACCGCTCACTGCTTTCCCACTGTATTTCCCCTTCAGCGTTACCCGGCTGGTCGAAACAGCTGCGTCGTTTCCGTAAACTCGCACCTTCACATCCTCGCCGAGGGTGATGGTGTCGAGGGAAGTAGCGCCCGAACTAAGGTTGGCCAGGCGTTGATCTTTCGTAAGGATCTCCCCCGCGCCATTGATGAAAGTGTAATCATCGGCCCAGATTTGCTTCAGCGCAGCGGCGTCATGCTGCGTTAGCGCCGTGCGATATTTCTCCAGCGCATCCCTCACTTCTTTCTCAACGTTTGCCGAGTCGCCTTGGGCGAAGACACCGACAGGCAGCCCCAGCAGCAAAGTTAGAATAACAACCATTAAGACATAATGTTTCATAAGAACTCCTTGGTAGACGGACATCCTCTGTCTGACGATCAGCAAAGCAAGGTGTTTCGTTCTGCAGGAACCGCACCACGTCGCGCCGCAGGTGTGAACATGTGCTCCAATTAACGAGGCCAGTTGCTGCGGCGGCGTTTAAAAAATGCCACTCCGGCCCTGATCTCTGATCTGAGACCTTTGACTTCTGATCACAACCAGCGGCGCACTTCCCGCTTCAATTGCAGGTAAGGTTCGCCGAATTTTGCCGCCAGATATTGCTCCTCCCGCAGGACCACGCCGTAGTGGAGGATGAAAAAGAGCGGAATCACAAATAGAAGTGTGATCCAGTCATTCAGAAAAAATCCGAGCGCGATTTGGAGAAAACAGAGAGCCAGATACATCGGGTTGCGGGTGAAACGAAACGGACCGCCCCGCACAATCGTGAGCGCCGGTTTGGCGGGGTCGACATTGGTTCCCGCCCCGAGCATGGTAAAAAGGGCGGATAAGGCGAGTGCTGGTGCAACGACTATTAAGGCGATCGCGCAAACGAGACAAACACGATAGTTCGTCGTGATAGGCAGGTGAACGACAAGGAAATGGATCAGCGTGCTTATAATTGCGATCGCCAGCCAGATGAACGGCGGGAAAGCGATGACGCGGGGATTATCCTTTTCGGTATCCATCTCTTAGCCATCTTCTAGTTGCCCTGTCCTCTGATCATCAATCACTAATCACTTATCAATGATTTTTGCTGTGTTCTCTGACCTCTGGTCTCCGCCTTCAGCGTTGCGGCTCCGGCAGATAGAAAAACAGAATCCCCAAAATTACATAAACTGAGAGAAGTTGGACCCCTTCAATCCAGTTCGTCTCACCGTCCCCACTGATCTGAAACAGGATGTATACCGAGGCAACGACTGCGAAAACTTCCGGCATGGTGAATTCCAGGTCCATCGGCCGCCCCAAAAGATAGGAGAGAAAAATCAGCACCGGCGCGACAAAAAGCGCGATTTGCAGACTGGAACCGATCGCGATGCCGACACTCAGGTTCATCTTGTTTTTCATCGCCATGAGGATCGCAGTCGAATGCTCGGCCGCATTCCCCACAATCGCCACCACGATCACGCCGATAAACACCTCGGTCACACCAACGGAGTGCCGGACATTTTCGATCGTGCCAACGAGAAACTCCGAGAGCACGGCGACGACACCAGTAGCGATGAGCAGGATCAAAACGGCCTTGCCGACCGACCATTGCCTACCGCTTTCCACGATTTCTGCCTCACTGCATTGGAAAAAGTATTTATGTGTCCGGAGCGTGAAACCGAGCACACAGAAGTAGGTAAGAAACAGGACGATGGCGATGCCCAAGGAGAGCTTTTGCTCAACCAACGGGCTCCAACCGGCGGGGCTGGAGTAAGCGGCGAGGTGAAAGAGTGTCGGGATAACTAGTCCAATCGCGGCCAGCGAGAGCGAGACGGCGGAAGTGCGCGCCCCGGCGCGGTTGAAATACTGTTCTTTATATTTAACGCCGCCGAACAGAATGGAGAGACCGAGAACGAGCAGGACGTTGCCGATGATCGATCCGGTAATAGAGGCTTTCACCACATTGGTCAGGCCTTTGGAAAGCGCGATGCCGGCGATAATCAGCTCGGCGGCATTTCCGAAAGTGGCGTTGAGCAATCCGCCCAGGCCTTCCCCGACGCGGGTGGCGAGCGCTTCGGTGGCGCGCCCTATCCAGCCTGCGACCGGAATGATGCCGAGAGCGGAGCAAACAAAGAGCGCAGTCGGACTGCTGCCCCCTGGCCAGAAACGCAGCAGGATCGCGAGCGGAACAAAGATAAGAAGCCAGTCGAGCGACGGTTTGAGTTTCAGATGGTTGAGAATTTCGCGACTTGCGTCAGCTAATCAACCCCTTCGGGGGCGCCGACACAGTCCACAGGACTACGGCTCGGACGTGATGCGATCGTCTTCATAAGCAACGTTTCGCCTCTGGCCTCCGACCTCTGACGAACAAGGTTCGATCATATTAGGCATGCGTGCGAACGAGCAGCGCGCGCAACGTATGTTCAATACGAGATGGTTCGACTAAGCCGAGTTTGGCCAAGCCGTGGTTGGGCAGGGCTGCTCTTGGTAGCGGTTTGCTGGCCGCTCAACTGGATGGTGCCTGGCACCCGGACCTCCTGGCTGTTCTTTCCGCTTTGGCTCGGATATATTTTTGTGGTCGACGCTCTAGTCGCGACCCGCGCTGGCAATTCGCTCTGGTCGCGCTCACGAAAAAGTTTTGTGCTGCTCTTTTGTTTTTCAGCACCAATCTGGTGGTTATTCGAACTGATCAACCTGCGTACTGCGAACTGGCAGTACCTGGGGCGCGAACTGTTCAGTCCTCTCGAGTTTAATCTGCTTTGCACGATCGCGTTCTCGACTGTCGTCCCGGCAGTATTTGAAACCGCGGAGCTGATTCAGACCTTTCGTTGGACGCATTTTTTCAATTCCGGCCCACGCGTCGCCTCAACTCCGCGGCTGTTTGTCGTGCTATTTGTTGCCGGCCTCGTCATGCTGATATCGCTGCTCGCCTGGCCGAAAATCTTTTATCCATTCACCTGGATTTCGTTCGTTTTGGTTTTCGAACCGATTAACCACTGGATGGGCCGACCGCATTTTCTCAAAAGACTGCGCGACGGCGACTGGCGCATCGTTTTTTCGCTCGCATTGGGCGCACTGATCTGCGGATTCTTCTGGGAGATGTGGAACTATTACTCGTTCCCGAAATGGGTTTATCACACCCCGGGCACGGAGTTTTTGCGCATTTTCGAGATGCCCCTGCTCGGCTACGGCGGTTACATCCCGTTCGCTCTGGAACTTTACGCGTTAAAGAATTTCTTCTGGCCGACCGGACCGCTGCTCGTCTCCGAGCTTTCCAGGGCGAGTCCTTAACCGGAGCGGCATTAATGTCGGTGAATGTTCGAATGCTTCAAGCAGTCGATATGGACCACAATGCTATCCGTCTATCGTGCGCGGGCGGGCCTTTTCTTCCCCAGAATGAAATTGCGGCGAAACGGCCGCCGCTACAGCGGAAAAATTTGCGAACGATCAAGCTGCCACGAAAAATTGTGCCGATATGATTCTACGAATTTTTCTTTGCGGGTTGCTGACAGTTTCGGTGGTTCATGCGCAAAGCCCCAGCCCGGACAACCCGGACCAGGCGGCACTCATCGCGTTGGAGAATGAGTGGCTGGCGAATTTGCATAATCCCGCGGTGCTCGAAAAGATCATTGCTTCTGATTTTCTGCATCCGCTTCCGACCGGCGATTTTGTGACCAAAGCGCAGCACATTCAGTTTTCAGCGACGCATCTCCCGCCGCCCAATCGGAAACAGCGATTCGATCAGATGCAGGTGCGCGTTTATGGCGATGTCGGCATCGTTAACGGAATTGTTCTAACGACTGATGAACAGGGTCACGAAGCGGAGCGAACAATTTTCACCGACGTTTTCGTCCGACGTAATGGACGCTGGGAGGCGGTCAACGCGCAGGAGAATGCGGTTAGTCATCATTGAGCGGCAAGCAGAAAGGAGAGAGGAACGGAGAAAAGCAAACATCGAACGCCGAACGACAGAGCGAAGCGGATAATATTTTGACTTATTTGGACGACCGGCGCCGGAGGAAGCGCGGCACCTTCTCCTATATATATAGAGGGCTTTTTAACTCATTCGCAGGGGAACCAGTGTTGGGTTCTGGAGGCGAGGCCAGTCGGCCGACATCCCCTTCGCAGCGTGGCTACGATTGCGCTCTTGCAAGCAATCTCGGCAGCTGCCGAGACTTGCAGGCTGGCAGCCTGCGCTCCCCCAAAGGGGATTGAAGCAAAAAAAGCCGCCGAGGTGTGGACCCCGGCGGCTGCTTTTTGTTTTGTTTAACTTTCGTTAGCTCATCCCCAGCGCATCGAGCGTTGGTTCGTCGATGACTGCGGTGGTATAGAGCCCGTGATCAGACTGGTAAGCGGTCAACGCTTCCCGGGTTAATGGACCGAGCAATCCGTCTACTTCACCCCGGTAATAGCCCATATCCTGGAGTTCGGCTTGGACGTCGGCGATCACCTGATCCGGCGGTTCGGCGCGCTGCCCGACGTAGATCGGGCCGTCATAGGCATAGTATTGCGCGGCCGGATCGTAACCCCAGGCCGGATACCAGTAGCCATTGTTGAAGTAGTAATAACCGCCACCGATCAATTCCACTCGCGCGAAGTTCGACCGATACCATCCGGAGTCGTGCCAGCCAGGTGTGTAGACACGGAATACTTCATATTGCGGCCCCGCCCAGCGTTCCGCGCCAACGATGCGGTAGTTCTGGTTATACGTTACCGATTTAATTTTCTGCGGTTGTGCCTGGGCACGGAAGTTTGTGTGCTGGCCTTTGATCTTTTGAACATCGACCTGCTTGCCGTTTTTGCCGATGTTTCCAGCCTTGGTAGGCTTGGCCCCGGCTCCGCCTGAAACGGCCGAAGTCCCTGCCGTTGCGGCCAGACTCGGGCTCCCTGTTTTCATCGCGGCTTCGGCGTGTTTGCCCTTGTGTTTCCCGCCCTTCTTGGACATTAGCGTTAACATTGGCGTTCTCCGTCGCAGCCGGACTGGTGGCAGCTTCGGTGTGTGCGGCGCCCTTACCCTTGTGCTTTCCGTGCTCCTGAGTTGCGTTCACATTTGCGCTCTCACTCGCGGCGGGAGTGTTGGCCATAGTCGGCGCATGTTCCTCATGTTTTGCCGCGCCCTTCCCGGGCTTTGTCCCCGCGTGGGCGCCAGTAGCAGTGGCCTGCGGGTGCGCCTGCGCCTGGCTAGTCTGTTGTGATTTCTTCTCTTTTTTTTCTTTTTGCTGTTCTTCGTCCTGCTGAGCCATGGCAATGGCGCCCAGCATCAGGGAACAGCTAATCAATGCTGCTATAAATGTTTTCATCTTATGTTAGTCGTTTCTTGTTCCATAATTATTCGCGATTCGAAGCGGGAGTGGCGGTGCGCGAGATTACGACAGTATCCTCACATCACGGCCACAAACGGAACAGCGCCAAGACCTAAGGCGGAATTCAGGACAACGGGCCTATGGACCAACGGAAGAACGAAGAAAAAAGAATGGAAAAAGGAGAAGGCGCCCGCCTTCGCCGAGCCTACGGCGCGACAGGTAGGCCATCGCGGGAGCGACCAAGATCTCGTCGGATCACTCGTTCAGCTCCTGCGTTTTTACGTAAAGCTGTTGCAGGAAATCGGCGAGGCCCTCACAGCGAAGATGCTGGCCAACGCGCGACTGATCCGCGGAGCAAAGACAGAGCCATAAATGAAACCGGATGCGATCCAGGGCCGCGCGAAACGCGCTCGTCACTTTGTCCTTGGTTAATGACTCGGCTGAATTTCTGGGTGGCGAGAGCAAACAGGGCGAGGTCTTTGTGTTCGACTCGTTCGGGTGATGGTTCGCGCGAACATTTGCGGGCTAAAAGTGCGGTGGCGAGGAGGCCATTGAAAACGGCAACGAGCGCGGCATAATCGCGTGTTGGAATTTCGCCTCGCGATTGGCGGCCACACGGCGATCCTGGTATCGTCGTTCGGCTTGTTTTTGTTTGCCGAGCCATCTCCGGAGGTTTTGCGATTCGTGCGCCTCATCAGTATTTCCGATACTGGACCCGTTAGCGGAGGGGTCCGAAGTTCTTCTCCCCGAGATTGCGCGATACTGCGTTTTCCCGGGATTGGAATAACCGCATCCCAGTGGCGGGAAGGAGTGGAAGCAAAGAGCAGAGGACACAAACCATAGAGTCTTGGGAAGCAGCAGGTTGCAACTTCTTTGCCACTCAGGCATAACGCATGCAAATGGGCGAACGCATGCGTATTGCATTTATTTTATTTTTGGCCTCGACACTTGTTTCGCGCGCAGACGAAAACGCTGCAGGCCGATGGGAAGGAACGGTGCAGATCCCGAGTCGCGAGTTGGTGCTCATCGTCGATTTGGCGGCGGGGAGTGGCGAAGGCGGAAACTGGCAAGGTTCCATTACCATTCCTGGATTGGGGATTAAAGGCGCGCCACTCACTGACATCGCGGTGAAATCCGATGGCGTGGTTTTCTCGATAAAGAGCGCGCTGGCTGATCAACGCGCCGGGCCGGCGAGGTTTAACGCGCACTTCATCGGCGATGGGAAATTATCCGGCAATTTCGAACAGGCCGGAAACTCCGCACCATTTGCGCTGGAGAAAACTGGACCGGCGCAGGTAGAACCTCCGCCACACAGCACCGCGATCGCGAAGGAGATCGAGGGCGAATGGAAAGGCGGGTATGAGCTCTTCGGTTATCCGCGCAAGGTCACAATTAAAATGCAGAACCGCGGGGCAGAAGGAGCCACCGCAGAGTTCGTCATCGTGGGCCGTAAGGAAAACAAATTGCCGGTCGACCACGTCGTGCAAGAAGGAGAATTCCTCACCATTGATTCGCATGAGACCGGTCTGAGTTTTGAGGGACGAGCCCGCAAAGACGAAATCCAGGGAACAATTCTTCAGGGTCCGCTCGAGATTCCTGTCACTCTCCGCCGCACTAACTGAGGAGCTTTATGAAGACATCCACCTTTCTTTTTCTGTTCGTGTGCTTAACGAGCGCTGGCCAAGCCCAGTCGATGTTCCGCGGCAACGCCGCGCACACCGGCGCGTACCCGGGCGTCGCACCGCGCGAGTTCCATCGCGTGAAGTGGAAATTTCCCAGCGGAGCGCGCGTGGTGGGTTCACCGGTGATGCAAGACAAGATCGTCTACTTCGGAAGTGACGATGGAAATGTTTATGCGGTCGATGCAGAGAGCGGGCGGCAGATTTGGAAGACCGCCACGCGTGGTCCAGTGCCCTGCACTCCAGCGATTGATCATGGCACGGTCTATGTGGGCAGCTACGACGGTAAATTCTACGCGCTCGATAGGCAAAGCGGCGCGGTGAAATGGAAATTTGCCACGGAAGGGGAACGCCGTTTCGAAGCGAAAGGCCTGCATGGTTGGCAACCGAAAACCCAAACCTTTGCGGACGCGTTCGATGTCTTTCTTTCCAGTCCCGCGGTGGTGGACGGCGCAGTTTACTTCGGTAGCGGCGACGGGAACCTTTATTCGCTGGATGCTAATTCGGGCGAACTGCGTTGGAAATTCAAGACGGGCGATGTGGTGCACGCATCTCCTGCGATCGTGAATGGAGTGGCCTTTGTCGGCAGCTGGGACAGTTATTTCTACGCGGTGGATGTAACAAACGGAAAAGAGAAATGGCGCTACCATGCCGGGGAAGATCCGCTTGTTCACAATCAGGTCGGCTTCCAATCCTCGCCTGCAGTAGTTGATGGTGTGGTCTATACCGGCTGTCGCGACGCGCAGCTTTACGCGCTCGACGCCGCCACGGGCAAAGAGAAGTGGAAATTCGATAACGCGCTAAGCTGGGTCATCACTTCTCCCGCGGTGGTGGACGGGAAAGTCTATTTTGCCACTTCCGATTCGAGTCTCTATCACGTCGCGGAAGCGGTGAACGGCAAGCCGATTCTGAAAAAGGAAGACAAAGCCTACATGTTCTCGTCGCCCGCAGTCACGAACGATGTCGTTTTTATCGGCGTCCTGAATGGCAGCCTTGAAGCACGCGACCGCAACTCGGGCGAGTTGCTTTGGGAATTTCAGACCGAGAAGTCCAAGCAAAACGCCAACTGGGTCCTGACGGCGGAACGAAGATTCAATGTCCCGCTCCTGTTCTTCGATGGCTGGCGGGAAGGACCGCTCGTGTCGGCCGATCGACAATTTGGCGTCGGCGCGATCTTCTCGTCTCCACTGGTGGCAAACGGGGTCGTTTATTTCGGTAGCACGGACGGCTTTCTTTACGCGCTCGAGTGAAGGGCAACAGAGGAAGGAGAAGGGAGAAAGCAGAAGGAAGAACGCGCCGCCGGACAGCGGTGCGATCGGGACATCGGTAACGCTTTGGTTCGCGCGCTTCCCGAAGATCATGTTACCAGATGCGGACGCGCTCTTCCGGTTTGAGGTAAAGTTTTTGTTCGGGCTTCACATGGTAGCTTTCGTACCAGGCATCGATGTTGCGCACCGTCTGGGCGCGCTCACGATCGGGCGCGTGCTCGTTGGTGATGATCCGTGATCGCAACGCCGCGTCGCGGATTTTCTCACGCCAGCTTTGGGCATAGGCCAAAAAGAAGCGCTGGTCGCCAGTGAGTCCTTCGACAACCGGCAGTTCCTTGCCGTGAAGCGACAACTTATAAGCATCGTAGGCCGCGGCCAGGCCGGCGACGTCGGCGATATTTTCATCAAGCGTTTGCTGGCCGTTTACATGCAAGCCGGGCAACGGTTCGTACTTGTTGAACTGCTCCACTAACCGCTGGCTAGCGGCCTTGAAATGAGCTGCATCTTGCGACGTCCACCAGTTCGCAAGCTTGCCTTCTGAATTAAATTCCGCACCGCTACTGTCGAAGCTATGGCTGATCTCGTGCCCAATCGTGGCGCCGGTAGCACCGTAGTTGGCCGCGGCATCGGCGTTCGGATCGAAAAATGGCGGCTCTAGAATTGCAGCGGCAAAGTTGAGTCCGTTCTGAAGAGGAAGATTGAGGGCATTGACCGTTTGCGGATTCATCCACCATTCTCCTCGGTCGACCGGGCGACCCAGCTTGTCGAGCTGGTGATGGTATTCCCATTCGTCCGCTCGCCATGCGTTACCTAGCGCATCGTCCCGCCGGATGACCAGGCCGGCATAATCACGCCACGCCTCCGGATAACCGACTCCGACGCGCAGAGTCTTGAGCTTGGCTTTGGCTTGCGCCTTTGTCGCCGGCGCCATCCAACTCAGTTTGTCGATGCGGCGATCAAAAGCGGTGAGAAGATTCTCAACCAGCTCCTGCACCGCCGCCTTGGAAGCAGGTGGGAAATATTTTGCGACATAAATTTTACCGACGGCATCGCCGAGATCGGCGTTGACGCTGGCGAGGGCGCGCTTCCAACGCTCACGCTGTTTTGGAATTCCATCGAGTGTCTTTTCATAAAAACCGAAGTGCAGATCGTAATAGGCTTGCGGAAGATAGACGGCGTACTGATTGATGGTGTGAAAGGCCAGCCATTCCTTCCAAGTCTCGAGCGGCTCGCTCGCGACCAGGGCCGACAAACCTTTGATCGCGTCTGGTTGCCAGACGATGAACAACGGCTGTTTCTCCAAACCAGCGGCCTCGAGATAAATCGGCCAATCGAGCCCGGGCGCGTTCGATTTCAGATCGGCGATCGTGGCCGGATTGTTGGCCTTGTGCACATCCTGGCTCGCGAAGAGATCGGCGTGCACCGTAGCCATCTTTTTTTCCAGCGCCATAATGCGCTCGGCATGTCCGGCTGGATCGCTCATACCGGCGAGTTTTAATAGCTCGCCCACGTAGCTTTGGTAGGCCGTCCGCAGCTTCGCCATTTCCGGCTTGTCTGAGAGATAATATTCGCGGTCCCGCATGCCGAGCCCGCCTTGGAGGAGATAGGGAACGGTGCGATCAGGTTCGCTCAAGGCCTGCGTCACCCACAGGCCGAATAAATTTTGCGTCCAGAGTTCCGTCGCATTCAACGGATCGGTGTCGGCGCGCAGATGTTTGCCGAGGATGCGCGCGAGATCGCCTTTCGATTTGATCTGCTCGATTTCGCGCAGCTTCTCTTTAAGGGGGTCGAGTCCGCGTTTCTCGATGTCGGCGCTGTCCATGAAGGCCGCGTAATACGTGGAAATCATCTCCTGCGGTGTGCCCGACTGCGGATGTCCCGCCGCGATTTCGCGGATCAGCTCAGCCGTGCGCTGCTCTGCCCGTTGAAAAACCTCGAATGCAGCTCCGGTACTTGACCGGTCCGAGGGAATTTCAGCGGTTTTTCGCCAGCCGCCGTTGGCGTATTCCTCGAAATCGTCACCGGGCTTCACTGCGAGGTTGCGATAAGCTCGGTCGATCCCGATCGTTTTCTGCGGCGCCGGCGTTTCTGCGCAGAACGCAGTTCCGACCAATGCCATCAAAATCATTCGTAACAGAAGCCGCATCCGCATACCATCTGGCTTTTCGATGTTGCCTGTTTCATCCGGGTGCATTCGTCAAATCGGCGCGGGTGAAGATGGAAACGACTTTGTGGCCGCGCTGCTCGATGTTTTCGCGGCCACCTTCCTGTCGATCGAGCAGCACCAGAACGAAAGCAACGTGGCCGCCAGCCTCTTCGATCGCGTCGATCGCCTGAATGGTCGAGCCGCCGGTGGTAATGACATCGTCAACGATGACGACGGAATCGCCGGCCGAGAAATTCCCTTCGATCCGTTTTTGTCGGCCGTGTTCTTTGACGGCTTTGCGAACGGTGAAAACTTGGAGCGGGGTGGAGGAATTTTCGTGTTGTGCGGCGATGCCGATGCTGAGTGCAATCGGGTCGGCGCCGAGGGTGAGGCCACCGATGGCGTTGACCTGTTTGTTCAATTTCATGGCGGTTTCTTTGACGAGTTGCCAGCCGACGTCGCCGATGAGGCAGGCGCCACGCGGATCAAACGTAGTGACACGGGCGTCGACATAGAAGTCGCTCTTCGCGCCAGAGGCGAGAGTGAATTCGCCGTGGTAGATGGATTTTTCCTGGAGCAGGGCGCGCAGTTGGTCTTTAGAAGCGGAAGATCTTGATGGCACGGCGCCGTGTTCCATTCGCTCGATACGCATGAACAAGACTACAAGACCACGGGACTACAAGACAACAAGACGAGAGAGAAGGCAGAGGGGCAGAGAGCAGCCGCCTGCGTGCAAGGCTACGGCATGCCGAGGAGAACACAGGACAGCACTCGCGGGAAGAAGGAAAAGTTCGTTTTGCCGAGACGCCCAAACCAACACGCGAGGTCCGAGCCGGACCCGGCGTTGCGTGCGCGCTACCCACCTGACAACGCAGGATGCGTTGTCACTTCATACGGTCGAATGTCTTTTGAAGAACTTGTTGGTCGGTGGCGCCGCCGAGTTTTTCGCGAGTGGTATCGATCCACTTTTTCTCGAGCGCGTTCTTTGTGGGACGATCGGTTTCGTAGAAGACGCCGAAGACGCCGGGGAACGGGAGCTGCGCCAGTTTGTAGGCGGCGAGCTCGTCGGTGACGTCGTGACGGAGTTCGTCCTCGGGAGTGTTGTCCCATTTCTTTTCCTGGATCAGCTCGAAGCTGCCGCCTTTGCGCGGATTGGCCGGATCGAAGGCGCCGGGATAAAATTCGACGCATTCACTCAAACATTCGATGGCGGAGAAGCCGGGATGATCCATCGCGCGCTCAATCATCTGGATCATGTGATTGACCTGCGTGGCGTGGGTGCGGGCGATGAAGGTGGCCCCGGCGCTGATCAGTTGTTTCATCGGATTGACCGGCATGTCGATCGCACCAGTCGGGTCGGTCTTGCTTTTGAAACCGATGGGCGAGGTGGGCGAGGTCTGCTTTTTGGTCAGGCCATAGACGAAGTTGTCCATGATGAAATAAACCATGTTGATGTTCTTGCGCGCGCCGTGATTGAGATGGTTGCCGCCGATGGAGAAACCGTCACCATCGCCGCCGAACAGAAAGACATGGAGATCGGGCCGGGCCAGACTGATGCCAGTCGCGAGCGGGACGGCGCGGCCGTGAATGAAGTGGGCGCCGTGGCCGTTGACGAAATAAGGAAAACGCGACGAGCAACCGATCCCGGCAAGGGTGACGATCTTTTCGTGCTCGAGCTGGCGTTTCTCGAGGACCTTGTAGAAGGACGCCAAAACCGCGAAGTCGCCGCAGCCGGGGCACCAGGTGGGATGGTCGGCGGTAACAGCTTTCTTGGTTAACTTTTCCCTGGGCTCCGATGCCGGGGGGGCGGTGGTTGTGGCTTCGCTCATAAAGAATTTTCCATCACCTCAATCCTCTCCCAGACCCACTCCTGCGCCCTCACTGCCGCTTGTGCGTGCGTCTCTCCCAGCGGGAAAGAGCGGGAGAAGGAGGACGAGGCATCGCCCCGATCCGCATTGCGTAGCTTTCTCGCTCATTTTCGGGAATTAATTAACACGATGAAGGGAAAAATGCGAGCGGTTACTCCCGCGGATTCGGCGTTTGATCCACGAAGACAGTCGGAGTTGTAGTTTGTTTCGGCTGGCAGCCTGCACTCCCCAGAGGAAGAATGGAAGTTCGTCTCGGCGAGACGCCGAGAGTCTGAGCCGGACTGGCGTGACACGCGGGAGGCGCTCTACCCGGCGTGGTCAATCACAACGCAACATTTGCATTGGATCCAGGCGCGCGGCGCGCCGGGCTGGGATGAAAGTCGCAAACAATCCAGTCGCGATGAGCAGGGCCAGCGCGGAAACGAAAATCGCGAGGTCACCTTGGGCGACGTGGTGGAGTAAAGGAGTGAGTCCATAACCCGCCAACAGAGCCAAGGGAAGGCCGATTGAGAGCCCAATGGCGAGAAGAAGAAGGCTTTTCCAGAAAACGAGGCGCACAATGGCAGCGCGTTGTGCGCCCAAGGCAATGCGCATGGCCAGCTCGCGCCTCCGTTGCAGGAACACATTTGAAATTACTCCGTAGACGCCGGTCCCACCGAGCGAGACCGCGATCACAGCGAAAAGACTGATGAGCACCGCGGCCAGACGATGAGAAGCTGCGGAATCAGCTACCACGCGATTCATCATGCGCACATTGGCTATCGGTTGATCACGATCGATAGAGCGCAGCTGAGCGCGAATCGCCGAGACCACCTTCGTGCCCTGCCCTTTTGTTTTCGCGACCATGGTCATGAGGCGGGAGGGGTTTTGGGCATGGGGAAAATAGAATTCGGGCGACGGCGGTTCCTTTAGCCCGCGGTGTTTGATATTCCCGACCACGCCCACTACCTCCATCCACGGCGCGTCGGCAAGACCATTTAGCCTGACCCGTTTTCCGATGGGTTCCGTCGTCGGCCAATATTTCTGTGCAAACGCTTCATTCACGACGATGACTGGCGGCGCGTTCTGGCTGTCGGCTGCGGTAAAGTCACGGCCCTGCAAAAGTGGTATCTGCAAAACGCCGAAATAATTGGGAGTTACTACTCGGAACTCTTCGTCAGGGACGGAGGTAGAAACGGGCAGGCCTTCCACGGTGAAAGATCGGTCGTTGTTAATGCCGGTGAGAGGGAGCACCGAGGTAAAGGCTACTCCGGAGAGATCAGGGCTGGTCGCGAGTCGCGCGGTCAGAGTCGAAAAGAATTCTGCCACGGAACGGGCGCTTGGATATTTGGCCGATGGCAGCGATATCTCCATTGTCAGCACCGATTCGGAATTGAATCCGATTGTGCCGTGATGAAGCTGAACGAAACTCTTTGTTAGCAAACCGGCGGACACAACTAAGACGAATGCCAGGATGATTTCTACAACAACCAAACCGTCGCGCAGCCCGCTCCAACTCCGGGGTGCTTTCGTATTGGACGCTGCGGAGGGTGATCTATTCCTTGGAAGACTGCCAACGATTCGCCAGGCGGGGATTCCGCCAACGAGAACGCCCGTCACCAGGGAAAGAATGGCGATACAGAGTGGAATATCATGGTCGAGCCGCATCTCGCCGAGCAGCGGAATTCCGTGACCAAAAAATGTTCGCGACAAAACCGTCGCGATTGTCGCAATCAGCAGACCGACGACGCCGCCGAGAAACGCCAGTAACAATCCTTCGGTAACGAGCTGTCGCCACAGGCGAGCCGGCGGTGCGCCGAGGGCGAGGCGCATAGTCAGCTCTCGTTCGCGGGCATTTGCACGTGCGAGCAGCAGGGTGATCAAATTCGCGATGGCGATGAGCAGGAGAAGACAAACTGCGATGGCGGAGACCAACAAGGCAGGCCAAACCCGAGCGACCATTTCACTGCGCAATGGATGAGCACTAAGATCGAAGCCCCTGCCCATATAGCTGTTAGGATATTGGCGTTCCCAACTCCGGCTAAGTTTGGACAGCTCGTCTGTTACAACCGGTTGTTTGATTCCCGGGCGCGAGCGAGCGATTACGCCGTAGGTGCGAAAAGAGCGTTCCCCGGCTGACAATTCGGAATTTTTGATCGGCTTCCATATTTCTACTGTGCCGGGGAAAGGGCCATGGACGTCGAAGAGCGCTGGAGGAAAACGAAGGGATGCCGGCATTATCCCGACGACCGTGTAAGGGCGTCCACTGAGAACAATCTGCCGGCCAACCAGGCCAGGATCGGAGGTGAAATCACGCTTCCAAAGCGACTCGCTTATGATGACAACAGGAGGGCTGTTGTCATCCTGGTCATCGAGAGAAAAAGTGCGCCCATGCAGGGGAGCGACATCCAAAAGAGCGAACAAGTTCCATGAGGCAGCCGCTGAATTAATTCGCTCGGGCTCGTCTGCGTTAACGAGATTGAATTCGGTATGACGAAAGGCTGCTACCTGGTCGAAGGCTGAAATGTTTTGTTGTAACTGAGCGACTTCGGGAGCGGAAAAAGCGACACGTTCCAATTGCTGACCAGCAAATTTTTCCCAAAGAAGGAAGAGACGGCCTTCCGGTGCGCCGTAAGGCATCGGCTTGAGGAAGAGCGTGCTGGCAAAAGAATAGACAGTTGCGCTCGCGCCGATGGCGATGGCCAGCATTGCCACGGCGGTCGCGGTAAATCCCGGGCTCTTGCGCAACAGGCGCATTCCGAACCGCACATCGCGCGACGTTTCCTGAATGAAACGGATGCCGCGCGCGTCCCGGCATTCTTCTTTGCATTGCTCCAGGTGGCCAACCGCCCGAATCGCTTCTCGCTCTGCATCGTTAGGAGCGAGGCCGGTCGCCACGAGTTGGCGCGCTTTCTGATCGATGTGAAACTGCAACTCTTCTTGCAGCTCGGCGTCCAGTTGGCGGGCGCGCATTAACGAGCGAATCCGCAATAGGAGGATCTGAAACGTTTGCTCCAGTTGCATTGCTCAAGCCTTTTTCAGCTGCATCACATGCAGAATCGCAGAGGACAAACGATCCCACGTCGCCGTTTCCGTTTCGAGTTGCTTCCGTCCGAGCCGAGTGAGGGAGTAAAACTTGGCTCGTCGATTGTTCTCGCTCGGCTTCCATTCCGCGCGAATCCAGCCGGCATTTTCCAGCTTGTGCAGCGCCGGATAAAGGGAGCCGACACTCACCTGCAAAGTCTCGTTTGATACCTGCTTGAGGCGCTGTCCAATCGCCCAGCCGTGCATCGGTTCGAGCGCCAGCATCTTCAAAATCAAAAGGTCCAGCGTTCCTTGCAGCAAGTCAGGTGGTTTACTCATGAGAGATGCTGCAGGATAGCAAAGAGGCCGAAGTAGTGCAGCTATCGGCTTGCTACCTTAGCAGGTTACCTGATCGAGCGGTAGGGAGCCGGGCTTAAATCGTAAATCTCAAGATTGATGAGGTTGTTTGGGGAGGCGCGTGCTGGTTTCTTCGGAATCCCTACCAAGAAGCGCGGTTTTTTCAACTCAGCTCTTTTCGCTGGCATCCAGCCGATCTGGATTTCAGCCGCCGGGACGGCCGCTATCTCAACTTATAAACTTCAACCAGACCTATCCCAGTCCCACCACCGTTGCCCGAAAGAATAGCGGTGTAGCGTCCGGCCGCGACGGTGACAACCATGGTCGACTCGAAGTCATTCGGTGGCGCAAGCCCTGTTGCCTGAATATCCGCCTGCTGCGTGTTTTTCCAATTATCGTTAGTTTTTACGACCGTGCCGTTCTCATCCACCAAAGTTACTACCGGATCGGCGAGAGCGCCTGGGACGCCAAGTTGCGTCAGGGTCGGGCCGAGGCCGCGCACCACCACCTCAGTGCTGCCATTGCCCCCGCTGCTAATAAAGCCGCCAATCATTACGCTCTGACCAGAACCGACGAAACCTCGAGTTGAGACATTCGTTAGCTCCGCAAAAACGCCAGGACTTATATCGTACACTTCCACCAAACCAATGCCAGTGGTCCCGTTCTTGCCAGAGAGGATGGCGGTATAATTCCCCGGCTGCAAGACTTGCAGGATAGCCGACTCGAAATCATTCGGAGGTGCACGCCCTGTCCCTTGAATCTGGGCTTGCTGCGTGTCTTTCCAATTATCGTTAAACCACATCGGGTGCCCACTACCATCGAAGAGTTGCAGCGTTGGATCGGTTAATGCTCCGGTAACGCCAGCTCCCGTGAGGGTCGGACCGAGCCCGCGAAGCACGACGGTTTTCGAGTCCGTTCCGGTGACAACGAATCCGCCTATAGTAACCCCTGGGCCTGTTTGAACAGAGGCGCGGGTGGAAAGATTGACGAGGTTATTTGCGGAGGCGCGCGCTGGTTGGAAGAGAAGATTGGCCGGATTTCTTAATCCGCTCGCGAAGGTGCTTCGCGTGCCGGCAGGAGCAAATTTATAGATGTTTCCGCTGTTGTAATCAGCCGAGAAAAGGTTACCGGCGGCATCGAAAACCAATCCGTGTGGTCCGTTTAACCCTGATGCGAAGGTGCTTTGCGTCCCTGAGGGCGTGAATCGTAAAATTCTTCCGCCTTGGAAGTCCGCGACGAAAAGATTGCCATTGGAGTCGAAAGCGAGCCCATGAGGGTTGCCGACATTGGAGGCGAAAGTGCTTCGCGTTCCGGGGGGCGTGAAGCGGAAAATATTGCCGCTGTGAAAGTCAGCTTCCAGGAGCTGACCGGAGGAATCGAAGATCAGATTGGCCGGCCCGTTGAGGCCGGTGGCAAATGTTGTTCTCGTGCCGTTTGGGGCAAACTTGTAAATGACCCCGCCGAAGAAATCCGCGTCGAACAGATTTCCTGCCGCATCAAATACCAGACTGGCCGGACCATTCAGGCCGGAAGCAAAGATGCTCTGGGTGCCGTCGGTCGCGAATTTATTTATCCTGCCGGTACCGGTTTCCGAGACAAACAGGTTGCCGTTTTTGTCGAAGGCCAACCCTTCGGGGCCACTCAAACCGGTGGTGTAAACGGCGCGGCTGCCATTGGGGGCGAAGCGATAAATGTTGCCACTGGTGAAATCGGCCTCAAACAGATCGCCGGCTGCGGCCTCGAGGCGACAAAGCGAAAGGAAATTGATCAGGGCGGTTACAAGGATGAAAAGAAGGCAAAGCGTCTGTTTCATATTGATAACCGAGTAGAGAATAGATCGACTCTACTCGGTTATCAAGTAGAAAGGATGTAGCCCGACCCGATCAGTTTTTCAAGAACACAGACTTGGAATTCTGCGTGGCGCACAGGCGGGCACGCCTGTGTTCCTATCAAACATCAGCCTCGGGTTTGTTTGAGGTCGCAGCCGCCAGCAGCTCGCGGACTTCTTCGTCGGTGGTCTGGGAAAAGTCTTCGTAGTATTGGCCGACGCCGATGAAGGCGGTGGGGGTTTGCAGGCAGATGACATCATCGGCCGCGTTCCGGAGATCCTGGCAGGTACTCGGAGCACCGACTGGAACGGCGACAATAATTTTCGCTGCGCCTTGCTGACGCAGCGCAGCTACCGCGGCCCGCATTGTCGCGCCGGTGGCAAGTCCATCGTCGATCAGAATGACGGTACGACCTTTGAGATCAGGCGGGGGCCGATCGTTGCGATAATTGCGTTCCCGCCGTTCCAATTCCTCGCGTTCGATCGCGGTGACCATTTCGACGATCGCCTGCGCATCAGGTATGACGTAGAGCACGTCCTCGTTCAGAACGCGGACCCCGCCGGGAGCGATCGCGCCCATGGCGAGTTCTTCGTGACCGGGCACGCCGAGTTTGCGCACGACGAAAACATCGAGAGGAACACCGAGCCGCTGCGCGACCTCAAATGCGACCGGGACGCCTCCACGCGGCAGACCGAGAACAATGACATCGTCGCGTCTGGCGTAACTCAGCAATTGCTCCGCGAGCTGCCGGCCCGCATCAGTCCGGTCCTGAAAAATCTGGAATCGCGGCACGGCCCGCAGCGCCGGTTAACCTTCGGGCGCGAGTTCAGGCGTGCCGGTGACTCGCGTCGGCACGAGACGGATGGCGGTTCCCACAGTTTCCTCCGAAGGCGCGTCGCCGGATTCATGATACTCGGCGTCCTGATTCACTTGCCAGAGATCGTAAAGCTTGGTGTTAGCGATAATGTTTTCGCCGCAGAGCATCGCCGTCATCATGGCGTGATCCTGGTTGTTGTATTTGTGCATGCCGTTACGACCGACGAGATGGAGGTTGGGATAACGACTGTCCAGTTCTTCGCGAATGGTCGCGACATGCTCGGCGTAGTGATCGTCGTAAACCGGATAGGCTTTTTTCTGACGCACGACGCAGCCATCGAGGACATCGCCTTCGTGTGCCAAACCGATCTGGATGAGCTCGCGCTTGGCCAGCGCAATCAGGTCGTCGTCTTTCGAATCCCAGAGCCCGTCGTGTTCGAAACAAAAATACTCGAGTCCGTAGCAGGCCTTGTCCGGATCGGGCACCATTTCGGGCGACCAGGAACGGAAGTTTTGGATGCGACCGACCTTCACGCTCGGGTCGTGGATGTAGATCCAGTTGTCATGAAAAGCGTCGCGGTTTTTCAGGATCAACATCACGGTGAGGAAATCGCGATACTTCAGGGAATCGGCCGCGCGCTTTGCTTCTTCGGAAGCGGCGGGCGCGAGGCCGTTGATCAATTCCCGCATCGGCGCTGAGGAAATGACGTGCTCGGATTCAAGCGCGTGTTCGGTCCCCTGCTGGTCGCGATAAATTGTCGTCCAGGTCCCGTTAGCATCGTCGTATTCGCAACGGATCACACGGCAACCCATATGGATGGCGCCGCCCATCGCTTTAGTTCTCTCCGCGCAGGTTTCCCACATCATTCCCGGTCCGCGCCGCGGATATTTGAAGGAATTAATCAGGGTCTTGATCACCTCGGAGCTGTCTTTCGGACGGCGGTGCGGGAAGAGCGCGTTCCTGATCGCGCTGCCGAGGGACAAGCCCTTGATGCGTTGCGCGGCCCAATCAGCCGAAATTTCCCGGCAACTCATTCCCCAAACCTTTTCGGTATAGCTTTTGAAGAAAGTGTTGAACAGGCGTTTGCCGAACTGATTGCTGACCCAGTCTTCGAAGTTCCGCGGTTCGCGGACCGGCATGAGACGCGCCTTCAACCATGATAAGACACAAAGCGTGGATTTGAGCAGGCCGAGTTTCACCAGCGCTTCAAAGGGCCGTAGCGGATAGGCGAAAAATTTTCCGCCGTAAAAAATTCGCGAGCTGCGGGGCCGATCGAGCATGTCGTTCGGCAGGATCTCGCTCCAGAAATCATTCACTTCTTTCGACTTCGAGAAGAAACGGTGGCCGCCGATGTCGAAATGAAAACCTTTGTAGGTCGCGGTGCGGGAAATTCCGCCGACGTAAACCGGATCGGCTTCCAGCACGGTGACATCGACCTCATTCTTCGATAAAAGATAGGCAGCCGTGAGACCGGCCGGTCCGGCACCGATGATGGCGACATTCGTTCTCATTAATTCAGGCAACCCAGTTTCCTCGTGTAAAATTCCAAATGTACCAGCTTTGGAGGCCGAGCCCTGCCGCGCCGATTAACGCGATTGCAGTCACCGCGGTTGCCCGGCCGAGCCACGAGCGGAAGGGAAGATTGTGCAAATAATGCAAAAGCGCCAGCACGATAAGCGGATGCAAACAAAACTCGTATCGGAGCATGCTTTCCATATTGACGCAGGCGACGCCCGAGACTGAGACGAAATAGAGAACGAAGGCTGCAAAATAAAATACGATGCGCACAGAACGATTGGTTGGACGTTGCTTGGGCAAAAAAAATTCGGCCGTAAACATCCCAAGCAGCGTTAGCCCGCCGAGCGTCATCGCCATCTGGCTCATCTCCGTGGGATCAGCCAGGTCCGGCAGGAGCCAGTGGTAGCTCGATGGTTTAAATATGGCGAGGTAATCGGGTTGGATGTCCCAGCCGAACTGCTGCGTCAGCATGTAAATATCCCAATGCCCCCAGCGGAATTGGCAGTAGATGAAAAACCCGAGTCCACCGAGCATGGCCGTGGCGCTAAGCAAGATTGCCCGACCATAATGTGGCAGCCAGTCGCGAACATTCCTCAGGTTCACCGCGCCGAGTTCCCAAATTTTTTTGATCAACGGAGCCAGGGCGCATGGTAATCCGACAATCCGGGTTGCCGACATGACGATGCCGTGGATCGCCGCCAGAACCCGTGCGCGTCGCGTTTCGACGGCGCTCCAGTAAAGGAAACCGATCAGCGCCATTAAAAACAGCGACTCGGAATAGGCCGCAACGAGGAAGAAAGCGGCCGGATGGGCGAGAATGGCGAGAGCGCCGAGAAACTGCCAACTGGAGGGCAGGTTCCAACGTTCCCCGAAGAGAAAAAAGTAGGTCCAAAAACCCAGGGCGGCGGACTGAGCGGTAATTAGTAAGGCGTCTTCGGCGTCGAGGTCGAGGGCGCGGTGCAATATCCAGGCAAGAGCAGGATAGGCGGGAAAGAAGCCGGTATTGGAGACTTCCATCATTTTGTGGGAGATGGGCGGAACGATGGTCTGATAGCCGCGGTCGACGATGTTGGCGAACCAGTGGCTATCGTGTTGAACGAGTGTGCGATAGCGATATTCGAGCGGGCCCTCGGGAGCGAGAAGAAAGATCGCGACCACGATCTGGAGGATGGTGACGACGAGGCCGGCGCAAAGCGCTCTTGCCGTAGCGGGGATCCGGTTCATAAGGCGCGCCTGTGGAAGGGCAGAGGAAAACGGAAGGACCGGGGGAATGCAAGGCTCTTCCAACGTAGTTTCGCCTATATTATATAGTACCGCTGTCACGGTGCGGCCTTTTGACGCTGTTGTTCTCGCTTTATTCGCGTCTGGCCTCTAGAAGCGGCTGCTTCACATAGGGGCGATTCACTGAATCGCCCAGGGATAGTGGTTTTAGGCGCATAAACGCGCGCGATTAGGGCTAATCGCCTCCCTATGCGGCGAGGTCGGATTCGCCCACGAGGCCGCGATACAAACCTTCGTAGCGTTGCGCCGACCCCGACCAGGAAAATTCCCGCTCCATGGCCCGACGGATCAGACCGGTCCAAAGAGTGCGATCGGGAAAGAGGAATCGGGCACGTTTGATCGAGTCCCAAAACGCGTCCGACGAATAGTTGTAGCAAAGAAAGCCGTAGCCAGCCTGCACCGGAGGGAGTGTCGGGTCATAATCCTGAACGATTTCCTGAATGCCACCGCTGGCCTGCGCGATTGGGATCGCTCCATATCGCAAGCTATACATTGTGATCAATCCGCCTGGCTCGAACTGCGATGGCACGAGCGTGATGTCCGAGCCGGCCTGGATCAAGTGTGCGAGTCGTTCATCGTAATGGCGGCGATAAGCGAATCGTGCCGGGTAACGCCGGGAAGCAATGGCGAGAGTGGTTTCGAACCCGGGATCGCCTTCGCCGAGAATGATAAGGCGGACATCATCCGAGAGCATGCGATCGAACAGTGGGGTGAGAATGCCAAAGCCTTTTTCCGCGACCACGCGCGTAACCATTCCGAAAACCGGTCCACGCGGTGCCGGCGCGAGCCGCATCTCGGCAAGGAGAAGGTCGCGACAAATCATTTTGCCCCATAATTTCTCGGCACTGAAGCGCGCCGGTAAAAGCGGGTCGGTCTCCGGATCCCACCGCTGGTAATCGGCGCCGTGCAAAATGCCGCTGAGCTTGTGGGCGTTTTCGCGGAGAACGGCATCGAGTTCGCAGCCGCCTTCCGGCCGCAGGATCTCATGCTTGTGATGTTCGCTCACCGTAGTGATGCGATCGGCGAAAACGATCCCGCCTTTCAAGAAATTAAGGCGTCCGAAGAACTCGACACCGCGCAGCGAGAAAAAGCGCTGCGGCAAATTAGTGAGAGCGAAATCGAGCCCCCAAAAGCTTCCCTGCTCTGCCAGTCTATGAATCGTTAGGACGGTGGCAAAGGGCAAATTGTGGGCGCGAACATAGGCGGGGATGAGCGCGGCTGCCCAATCATGGACATGCAGGATCTGTGGCGCCGGGGTCAGGCGTCGTGCCAGCTCGATGGCAGCTTTATTGAAAAAGATAAACCGCGCGGCGTTGTCGTCGTAGGGCGTTCCATGTTCACCATAAATTTCCGGGCGATCGTAGAATTCATCGCAGCGAACAAAAAAAACCTGGACCCCCGTTGAGGTCCGAGTTTCGAGATATTCGGCAACGTAATTCTTGTCGCCGACGCGGATGTCGACGGTGATGCCAGTATCCTTGGCCTCGATCCGTTTGTTCTCGCGAAGTTCGCGATAAAACGGCAGCACGAGGCTGACTTCGTGGCCGCGCTCGCGTAATTCGTGAGGTAGGGCATCGAGCACGTCGACGAGCGCTCCGGGGCGCTGCAACGGCGGTCCTTCCGCACTGATCATCAAGATACGCATGGGATGTTGGATGTTCGATGGTTGAGGTTTGATGTCAAAGCGTCTGCGCGTGGTGTCTTGATCTCGTCGGCGAAGGTGGCTTTGCTGCTAATGGATGTTAGGCAACTTGCCTGACTCGGAGGACAGGCTTCCAGCGTGTCTTTTTGTGCAAGAACGACAAGCAGGATGCATGTCGGCCGAGACAGGCTTGAAGCCTATCTTCCGATGACGATTAGCCCGCGTATTCGCGTTTTACCCAGTCGAGCGCTTCCTCTCGCGTTTTGAGGGTGCCTTCGAGTTGGCGCGTTTCGACTGCTTCGAGTATTTCGCCGAACTTCGGGCCCGGTTTCATTCCCATCGCGATTAAATCATTTCCCGTGACCAGTGGCGGGGGAATAATCGGCTCGTTCGCAAACTCCTCCTTTTTGCGCTGAAGAAATTCGTAATTGTCGAGCATGGCATGACTGCCCGCGCAATCGACCCGATGCAGTTCCATTTCCTCTTCAAAAGTCGGTCGCGCCATGAATCGCTTCAGTCTGGCCACTCGCATCCGCGGCACATCCTTGAAGACCATGTGTTGGCGCACCATTTCCACGGTGGCGTCGATATCCGCCCGCGAAAAACGCAACCGTTCCATGATCTTTTCAGTCATTTCCGCGCCGATTCGGTCGTGTTCGTTAAAACGAATGCGGCCTTCGGCATCGACTGTGGCGGTGACCGGTTTGGCGATATCATGCAGGATGACACTGAACACGAGCGGCACGGAAACTTTTTCCGGCAAAAGCTCGAGCATGAGGCGGGTGTGCTGAAATACGTCGCCCTCCGGATGAAACTGCGGCGGCTGCTCACAACCCTTCATCGGCTCAATTTCGGGAAGAACGGTGCGCAGTAGCCCTGATTGATCGAGCAAGTCCCAGCCGCGTAATCGGTGCGGCGAAAGAAAAATGCGGACCAGCTCATCGCGAATGCGTTCCGCGCTGATCTCGGTGATGGAGGCGGCGTTTTGTACGAGCGCGTTCCAGGTTTCCTTTTCGATTTCAAACTCGAGTACGGTGGCGAAACGGATGGCACGTAGCATTCGCAGACGATCTTCGGAGAACCGTTGTGTCGGATCGCCAATGGCGCGGATCACTTTTGCCTTGAGATCGGTCCGCCCGTCGACGAAATCGATCAGTTCATTTCTCGCGGGATCGAAAAACATTCCGTTGACGGTGAAATCGCGGCGGCGGGCGTCTTCCTCCGGCGAAGAAAAATGAACCTCGCTGGGGCGACGTCCGTCCAGATAGACGTCGTCGGAGCGGAAAGTCGCAATTTCGAACTGCAATCCGTTTTCCAGGACAACGATGACGCCGAAATGCGCGCCGACCGCATACGTGCGTGCAAAAATTTTCTGCACCTGCTCCGGGCGCGCATCGGTGGCGATGTCAATATCTTTCGGCGGGAGCCCGCGCACCATGTCCCGAACGCAACCGCCGGCGAAGTAGGCGATGTGGCCGTGGTGGTGGAGTTTTGTCGCTATGGCGCGCGCAGTTTTCTCCATAGTCGAAGAATCGTTCATCCTAAAGGTAGGGCGGTTCACCGAACCCCCGGTTTGCTACCTTCGTGCGCGGGCGATTGAGGTCAATCGCCCCTACCTTCGGTCGTGGACGGTTTTTGCCGCAGACTGTGAACGATGAAGCAGACGACTGCGATGCAGATGCAGGAATCGGCGACGTTGAAGGCTGGCCACGGGTTGGCGAAGCGAATGTGCAGATTGAAGAGAAGAAAATCGGTGACGTGACCGTGGACAATTCGGTCGGTGAGGTTGCCCATGACGCCGGCGAGAAGCAACGCGAGGGAGAGATCGCGCCAGGCATCTGGACGACCTTGTTTGCGCAGCAGAATGGAAAGCACCGCAACCATTGCGATCAACGACAGGACAATGAAAAAGGCGTTGTTGTTCTTGAAGGAACCAAAGGCTGCGCCGGTATTGGGAACGTTCACGAGGTAGAACCAGCGGCGAATAATCTCGAGGTTTGAGTCTGGATCGACGTGTCGCAGGATCCAATATTTTGTGATCTGATCGAGCGCGTAAAGGGGGAGGGAGAGAGATAGAATCCAC
>CAVPWK010000008.1:0-170863 GCA_963709435.1 uncultured Verrucomicrobiae bacterium | reverse complement strand
GATGCCAAAGGCACCGATCTCCGAGATGGACTGAGTGGCGGAGGTCTTGCTGTTCGGCCTCCAGCAGATCTTCGCGCGACACCAACGCCGGCAGGATCGAGACCTGCCAACGTTAACAGCACCGTCAGCGCACTGGCCACGAACGAGACGGCGTAGAGCTGTGCGAGCGTCAGCGCATCGAACGCAGCCGCAATCGGTATCGAGACGAGAACAGCCGCCCGCATCACGTCCGAGACGATCATCAGCGGCAAACGCCGCACCCGGTCCACCCACACGCCCACCGGCAGCCCGACCATGCACGACGGCACGAAGATCAGCCAGCACCAGCAACGAGATCTCGAAGGCGCTCGCATTGAGCATGAGGATGGCTGTGAACGGCAGCGCGATCCGGGTGATGAGAGACCCGAACACGGAGACCGTGTCGGCTGCCCAGAAGCGCAGGAAGGCCGGATTACGCCACAGTCCGTCGAATTGCGTCATTGGTGACGGGCCAAAAGCCTGATCCGCATCGTGTTCTCCGGAATATTCCCGCCGCACATCGAGTTTGCATTCTCGAAAGCAAGGAACAAAGGACTACTTGTGAAACTCATTTCAGTCTGTGTGATGGCAATCGTTGTGGTGGCAGCTCCTGCGCTGGCCCAGTCAGGGCCGGAAACGACGGAGGCGACTCCGCCCGCCTCCGTCGCCCAGCAGGATGACGACGCCGTGCTCAATTTCGCAGAACCCGATTTCGTCGTCGTGAACCTGCCAACGACGCTGCCACTGCCGCTGTTCAAGGGCAACTTTCGATTGACGCACCGATTTGCCGGCAACCTGCGAAACGGCACGTTCAGTCAACAGGCGGGCAACCTGTTCGGGATCGACCAAGGCGCGATCATCGGGTTCGAGTACCGGATCGGTCGCGAAGCATGTCCAGGCGGCCTTCTATCGATCGGGTTTCGACAAGACGATTCAGTTGTACGGCAAGTACGACGCGCTGCAACAACGACGATCGATGCCGGTCTCGATCTCGGCACTGGTGTCGATCGAGGGCACCAACAACTTCAAGGACAAGTACGCACCTGCGGTCGGCGCGGCGATTTCACGACAGTTCGGCACGCGACTCGCCGGCTACGTCACGCCGATGTGGGTGCACAACACCGCCGCGTCACTCGTCCCGATCGCGCATGAACACGACGGCGATGCCCATCGCGGCAACCCTCCGGCCGACGCACGTGCATCGCGACACCACGTACGTCGGGCTGGGCGGGCGAGTGCGATTCGGTGCCTCGGCATATGTCGCCGCCGAAGTCGCCGTTCGCGTGCAGGGCTACGCGCCCGACGAGCCCGGATATGGCGTGAGCATCGAGAAGCGCGTCGGCGCGCACATGTTCTCGTTGACGTTCACGAACACCTTTGCCACGACGTGGGCCCAGGTCGCACGCGGCGGTGCCGCCAACAGTCTCTTCCTCGGATTCAACCTCGGCCGGAAATTCTTCTAATCATCAACTGGAGCTGAAAGACATGAAACCCTTCGTCTATCTGTGTGCCTTACTCGTCGTCGGAAGTGTGACCACGGGTTGTGGCGACGACACCTTAACGTCACCGTCCCCTGATTCGTCGTCGGTGAGGCTCACCGCAGCGCTGCTTCCGTCCAACGAAGTGCCACCGGTCAGCGGCAGTGAGGCAAGCGGATCGGGAACCGCAGCGGTCACGTTCAACTTGACCAAGGATTCGGGCGGCAACGTCACCGCCGCGACCCTGGACGTCACAGTGTCGGCGACAGGATTCCTCCCGGAACCGCATTGACCGCATCACACATTCATGGAGCAGCCGCAGGGGTCAACGGCGGAATCCTCGTGAGTTTCGGGCTGGCTGCCGGCGAGGTGACGTTCCCGAACGGAAGCGGGTCGTTCACCAAGCAAGGCGTGACGATGACCATCGATCAAGCGAACTCGATCATGGCCAACCCCGGCGCCTTCTACGTCAACATCCACACCGCCGCCAATCCGGGCGGCGTGGCGCGCGGCCAGTTGACGGCCGCGCAGTGAGGAAGGCGATGCGACGGTGGCCTGTGCTCGTCGCTGCTCTCGTGATGCTGGCGATCGGATCGGCAGCCCTTTCACGCCCGCACCAGCCGGTCGACGGCGCCGATCCGTCGACCGCGTTGAACGTGCAAACGCCCGTGCCGGCGCCAGTGATGTCGTCGCTTCGGCACGCGTGCTTCGACTGTCATTCGGACGAGACGCGTTGGCCGTGGTACGCGGACCTGCCCGTCGCATCACATCTCATCGAGGGTGATGTAACGGCGGGCCGCGGGCAATCAATCTGTCGCGGTGGGACGCAGTACAACCCGTTCGATCGCGCAGACCTTCTCGACAAGATCTGCGAGCGGGCATCGACCGGCAAGATGCCTCCTTGGCAGAACCGCATGCTGCATTCCGAGGCACGACTGACGGCGCCAGAGATCAAGGCGCTGTGTGACTGGAGTGAACTCGAAGCCGCTCGTCTCGTGCAGGGGGGATCATGAGTCTGAACAAAATAACGGTGCCACTTCTCGGCGCGGTGATCTCGTTCTTTTATCTTTCCGCCGCTGTCGACGTCGCGAGAGTCGCGACCGACGCACCCAATGGATCGGAAGGCTGGCACATCCCGGAGAGCGCGGCGACGGAGCTGAACCCCGAACCGCTCAACGCCGCCGTGCTAGCCAAGGGCCAGAGTCTGTACAAGTCGAAGTGCCAGCGGTGTCACGGCGCGGATGGTGAGGACACGGCCCCGAGGCCGAACCGAATCACCCGGCCGGTAATTTGACGGATGGACGTCTGGCATCGCGCAACCCAGACGGTGTGATGTTCTACAAGATCTGGAATGGCCGTGAGAAACCAAAGATGCCGGCGATGAAGGCGGACATCACCCGCACTGATGTGTGGACGGTCATTCACTACGTGAAGACGTTCCGCAAGTGACAGGGCGTCTTCCTGGGAGCAAGACCGTGAATACCTTTCTGGAGTTGATGCAAAGTGTCGAGGGCGTGGAGTTGGGTGATCTGGAGCCAATGACGACGGTGCTCGTGTGGACGTGGATTCTCTCTACCGAGTCGTCGTGGCCGAAGGATCCGATGTGTTGGTACAAGGTGGGTTGTTGTTTCCTCAGCCCACGCCCGCGCACGTTGACGGCGCGAGCACGGGCGGCGGTCCTCTGAAGATCGGGTGGATCGGCCTGGGACTTGTGATGGAGCTTCATGTCAGCGGGACGCGCATCGTCACGTCACCTGTGATCGCGATCGCCACTGAACGGACGGGAATGTTTACCGTCCATTAAATCGCGCGCAGCGGCCAGCTCTAGATCCGTTTGATTGTCGCGAACCACGCCGGCGCGCCGTTGTCGTGGAATCTCGTCTGAATCCGATCCGGTGTGATGACGGCGATATTCCATCCAGTGCTGGGATTGAACGCCGATCTCAGTACTTCCTGACTGATAGGGTGTGGGCCAGTATCGGGACCATCGTCGCTGAAGCACAACACATACAGGGTCGCGTCGCGCTCGGTCACCGACGCGAGACTCGCCACGTATCGTGGTCGCTCGTCCTCGTCAAAGGTGTGGAACAGTCCGCAGTCCAGCACGGTCTCAAACGTGCGCTCCAGGCGCGCTAGCTGGAACGCGTCAGCCGCAGCGAACTCAACCTCGATCCCACGATCGGCGGCCTTCTCTCGGGCCATCGCCAGTGCCGTCTCAGCCACGTCAACGCCCAGAACCGACAATCCAAGCGACGCGACGTGCAGAGCGTTCTCGCCGGTCCCGCAGCCCGCGTCGAGCACCGCTCCGGCGAATCCGCCTTCGGATGCCACCCGCACTATTGCTGACTGCGGCTGGCCAATATCCCAAGGCGCAGGGCCGCCGTGGTACGACGCATCCCAGGGCAGTCCCGTCATCCGTTCGTGACTGGTTGGGTGCCGACCACTGAACGGATCGTCACTCCGCATTAGCAAGAAGCCTAGGGGAGGTCGTCGCAACGCGTCTTGGAAAAATCGGCCACGCCAACCGACGCCAGACGTCCAGGCGTCGCGCCAGAGTATCGAGCGACGTCGACGGTCAGATGTGCTTGATCGAAGTATCCGTTGTCAGTCGCAAGGGCCGCGGCCGTGGGGCTCGGAACGTGCTCCATGCTGTGGAGCGTCGTTTGAAATCTGATGATGTTGGCGTAAGACTTCGGACCATAGCCGACCCACGTACGCATCAAACGATGCAGGTGACGAGGACTCACGCGGCATCGCGCGGCGACATCCGTAGAAAGGATGCTCCCGTGCGCGTGCTCGATTTCATGAAGGGCGTCGGCAACGACGCTATGAAGGCGCGCATCGGCGAGCCGCTGCACGAGAAACCGTTGCAAGACGTCGATGCATCGTTCTGGCGTCAGGGGACGCGCGCACGCGCGCGGCGATTCCGCGACGAGATCACGAAACGCCGCCACTTCGTTCAGCGCGATACGACGGCCGACCATCGCATGCGCAGGTGTTTTGCTCAGGAGAAAAGCAACGCCTGGACGCAACCGGATGCCGACCAGTTGTGCCTCGGACGTGAAGCGCCGCTCGTCAGGCCGGACCAACGGACCGCGCAGAGACCATTCCGCGGTGTGACCCTTCTGTAACTGAATCGAGATCGCGGTGCTGCCGTCGGGCACGACGCGAATCGTCGCGTCGCGCTCCGCGGTCATTACCCAGAAGCACCCGACAAACGGGCGCAGCGGTTCGGCGGCTTCGTGGAATTCAATCTCCGCACGATCAACGAGAGTGCTGCTGATGCTCATCGGTGACCCCCGCCATCATTTACATCATTGTGCTGCTACCGAAACATTATCGCCACTGCACGCCTCCACACTTGGGTCGCTCATCCCAGGAGGCAGAATGGCATCGACGAATTCCAAAACTCGTCTCGATAGACGCTCGTTTCTCGCTCGCACAGCGGCGACCGCCGGCATCAGCATGGCCGCTCCGTTCACAGCACTGCTATCAGCCGGGCCAGGTTTTCCGCGTCCCGGCCGCGGGCCGAGTCCCGACTACGGCCCACTCTTTCCAGCGATCGATGAAACGACAGGGCTGCCGCTGCTCATGCTGCCCGAGGATTTCAGATATCTGTCGTTCGGGTGGACAGGCGATCCGATGAACGACGGGCTGCTCACGCCGTCGAATCACGACGGGATGGCGGCGTTTGCAGCGGGACGCGGCCGCATCTATCTCGTGCGCAATCACGAAATCGCTGACGGCCCGGACGCGTTCGCACCGAACCTCGCCTACGATCCCGAAGCCGGCGGCGGCACGACGACGCTGGAGTTCGACACGAATCGTGGCCTCCTTCTGAGCTCCTGGTCGAGCATCAGCGGCACCGTTCGAAACTGCGCCGGCGGAACGACGCCGTGGGGATCGTGGCTGACGTGCGAAGAGACGACACTCGGAATTGGCAATGGCGATCTCACGAAGAACCATGGCTACATCTTCGAGGTTCCGGCTTCGGGCCCGACGCTGACTGCCGGACCTGATCCAACGCCGTTCAACGCCATGGGACGCTTCTCGCACGAGGCGCTGGCGATCGATCCCGCGACTGGCTGGGTGTACCAAACCGAGGATGGCGGATCGAGTTCGGGGTTCTATCGCTTCAAGCCGACGACGCCAGGCGCGTTCGAAGACGGCGGCGTCCTCGAGATGCTCGGCATCGATGGTGTTCCCTTGGCCGACACGCGCACCAATCAGAACTACGAGTGGCGCGACGTGGTGTGGTACGTGATTGATACTCCGGACCCTGCAGTGGCGACCGGCGCGACGAGCGTGTACAACCAGGGGCGTTTGAAGGGCGCGGCCCGCTTCGGCAAGCTGGAAGGCGCGTGGTATGGCAACGGCGGCAGCATCTACTTCGTGGCGAGCAGCGGCGGCAACGTCGGACAGGGCCAGATCTTCGAATACGATCCCGCGAACCAGCGGCTGCGCCTGCTGTTCGAGTCGCCGTCGGCCGACGTCCTCAACGCACCCGACAACATCACGGTGAGCCCGCGCGGCGGACTTGTGCTGTGCGAAGACGGTGACGGCATCGAGTATGTCCACGGCCTGACCACCGACGGCGTGATCTTCCGCTTCATCCAGAACAACGTCGATCTGCGCACGATTCCGTGGAACGGCTTCAATCAGGACTATCGCGGCAGCGAGTTTGCCGGCGCGTGCTACAGCCCGGATGGCAAGTGGCTGTTCGTGAACATTCAATCGCCCGGGATCTCGTTCGCGATCACCGGGCCGTGGGGTAGTGGTGGGATCTAGATGAGTTCTGGTCCTTGGTTCTTGGTTCTTGGTCCGTCCGAAGTCCGAAGTCCGTAGTCCGTAGTCCGTAGTTTCCATCCTCGCGTCGGCGGCGGGTAATTCCCCGCGCCGGCGCGGGAAAAGCCGCACCCGCGATCATCGAGTATCGAATCTGCCCGCCCGCCACGATGAATTGCCCGGCACCTCACTTGCTTTTCGGCATAGCCATGAAGCGATTGAGGCAGGTCGCCGTCGTCTTCATCGTCGTCTTCGCCGCTTCGCAGCTCGTTCGTCCCGGGCGCACGAACCCGCCGATTGATCCAGCCCTCACGATTCAGACGTACGTGGGCACCGAGAGCGGGCTCGTAGCGGTCCTCGATCGATCATGCCGCGACTGTCACTCGAACGCGACCGAGTGGCGGTGGTACACGCAAATCGCCCCGGTGTCGTGGCTCATGGCGCGCGGTGTCTCGGAGGGACGACAGGCGGTCAACTTTTCGGAGTGGGGCACCTACTTGTCGGATCAGCAACGTGCGCTGTTAGGGCTGTCATGCCAGGACGTCATTGACGGCAGGATGCCGGGGCTCTACACGCTCCTCCGTCCTGAAACGCGGCTCTCGGCACAGGACATCATGACGATCTGCGCGGCGGCGCATCGCGCCGGAGCACCCCTCGTCGGTGAGGAACGGCGATGACGACGACTCGTCGCCAAATCGCCTGGATCCTCGTCCTGATCGTCGATGCGGGATTTGTCGTGTGGGGTGCGATGGCGGCCGCGAGGCCGGACCATTTGCTCGGTCCAGGTGGTCTCCCGATCCTGCAGGCCGGCTACGAGGGCTTCTCCGACGGCTCGTGGTCGGCGCTCGCGAGTACGTCTCCGATGACCGCTACGCCGCGCTCGCCATGACCGCTCGTCCTTCGTGGGTGGATCGGGGTCAGATCTTGATTCTTGCCGCAAAAATCAAGATCTGACCCCGCGCCCCCGCGCCCGCGTCTCAGTGGATGAGCGGGATGCGCGACGCGAACTGCACCTGGTGCGCGAGTGAGAGCCGCCGGTCGATCTGCATCGCACGCGCGGCCAACTTCGTTCCCAGCACTTTCTGGAAGTCGCCGAACCATTTCTGACGCAGTGTGTTCATGCGCGCGTCGCGATCGAAGTGCGCATTGATCAGGGCGAGCGCTACGGCATCGTCGAGCGTGTCGGCTGTCTCCATGTAGCGCTGGATGCCGCGGAGCTGATCGTCCATGATCACGTTCTGCTCCGACTGGTACTTCTGGTACATCGGCCAGAACTTCGCGGCCACTTCACTGCTCATCGTCATGTTCTTCGCGAGGATGTCGGCGCGGTCACCCTGTAGGTCGGCGCGGATCGCCTGCAGGACGTCGTCCATGGTGGTGACAGTGGTCGCCGGTGACGTGGCGGACACGGGTTTGGGTTGCTGGGCAGCCGTCCACGTGATCGCCGACACGCTGAACAGACCGATCAGAGCGGTGAGCCGAAGAGTGTTACGCACGGGTTGCCCTCCACCTGGTCCGCCTGAAGGCGGACACTACAATCGATAGCCGCGGACATTCGTAGCGCGACTACGGAATGCCGTAGGTACAGAGCCAACGCGTTTCCGGCCTTCGCTAAAAAGAGCCGAAAGGCGCGCGGTCGTCGCACGAGACCACTCCGTTGAGCACCAACCGTGCCGTGCGTGTACGCACGGTACACCGCTTGCTGCACCCGCAAGAATGACCACCATGTCTCTGGCGACTCTGACAAGGTGCGCCGTCGCAATGATGGTCGTCACCACGACCGCGTGCTCCGCACAAAAGAGGCTGCGCCAGCAGCCGTCGCAGAGATATCACGCGCGGAGGAAGCCCCACTCCCCCAGACCGTCTCGCCCTACGACGCGCTTCCCGAAGGCGTGCGGGGCGTGTTGGACAAGCCCTTCACCGGCGACTTCGACGCCATGATCGCGCGGCGCGCGATTCGCGTCGCCGTGACTTTCAACCGCACACACTACTTCATCGACAAGGGGCATCAGCGCGGTCTGACCTACGAATCGTTGAAGCTGTTCGAGAACGATCTGAATGCGGACCTCAAGACCGGCAACCTCAAGGTGCACGTGTTCTTCCTGCCGATGTCGCGCGAACAGTTGCAGCCGGCGCTGATGGCCGGCAAGGTCGATATGGTCGCCGCCATGGTGACCGTCACTCCCGAGCGAGAGAAGCTCGTGTCGTTCTCTGTGCCGACGCGTACCAATGTCAGCGAAGTGGTGATCACTGGCCCGGGCGCGCCGCCGATCAACACCGTGGACGACCTGGCCGGCCAGGAGGTCTTTGTTCGCAAAGGCAGCGTCTATGACGAGAGCCTCACCGCACTGAGCGCTCAGTTGACAGCGCGCGGCAAGCCGCCCATCGTCATCACCGCCGCTCCTGACGTCCTCGAGGATGATGACGTGCTGGAAATGGTGAACGCCGGCCTCGCGCCGATCACCGTCGTCGACGATTATCTGGCCACGTTTTGGCGCAGGGTGTTCACCAACCTCAGCGTGCATTCAGATGTCGCCGTGCGATCCGGAGGCACACTGGCCATCGCGTTTCGCAAGGAGAATCCCAAGCTGCGCGAGGCCGTCAACACGTGGATCCGGAAACATGGTGAAGGGGATGCGTTTCGGAACATCATCGAGCGCCGCTATATCGAGACCGGTACATGTACGCGAAGAGCGCGGCGGCCCAGAGTGAACGCAAGAAGCTCCAGGCGGTCGTCGACCTGTTCAAGAAGTACGGAGCGCGGTACGACTTGGATTACCTGCTGATGGCCGCGCAGGGCTACCAGGAGTCGACGCTCGATCAGAACGTGAAGAGTCCAGTGGGCGCGATCGGTGTGATGCAGGTCATGCCAGCAACCGGCAAGCAACTGAACGTCGGCGACATCACCCAGATCGATCCCAACATTCACGCTGGCGTGAAGTACATGCGCTTCATGATGGACGAGTACTTCGCCAACGAACCGATGGACCCTCTGAACAAAACGCTGATGACATTCGCGGCGTACAACGCCGGCCCAGGACGACTGAGACAGCTCCGGCGCGAGACGGAGAAGAAAGGTCTGAATCCCAACATCTGGTTCGGCAACGTCGAACGCGTCGCTTCAGAGCGCATCGGCCGCGAAACAGTCTCCTACGTCAGCAACATCTTCAAGTACTACGTCGCCTACCGGCTGCTGTCCCAGCAGAGGGAGCGGCGCGAGGCGGCCAAGGCGCAGCGTCAAGCAGCCGCTACTCGACGCTGACGATGTTGATGACCGGCGACATGCTGAAGCGACCGTTGCCCAGCGCGTTCACTGAGCGATCACCATCGAAGTCGAGGAGGATCTTCGTCGCCCCGCCCTCCGGGATCGTGAATTGTCGATTGAGCTTCACTTCTCCGGATGGGATCTCGACACTGCCAATGAGGCCGGCAGGCGGCGTCATGGTCGCCGCGCACGCGGGATCGGCCGGCGGCGTCGGCGAGCTGTATAGCGCCGCGCTCTGCACCTCCACGCGTAACTGCGTGTAGTGCCCGGCGAGTAATTGCCCCGTACCGAGTACATCGAACACGTTCACGAGCTTCTTCAAGTCGCAGGTGAGCGCGGGCGCACTCCCGGCGAACGCGAGCGTCTGCCACTCAGCATCTGCGTGATGGGCGCTGACACTCTTGAACGTCACGAGCATGGCCTGGGCGTCGGCATAAGGGCCGTCTTTGAGGTTCACGGTCAAAGAACCGGTCTGCCCCGACGGTCCGTTGCACGCCGCTCCAATTACCAAACGAGGCCGAGCACGGGAATCCACTTGCGCATGACCATTCCCCTCCACGTGTGGTTCATGGCAAGCCACGCTCCCAGAGCAACCGAGGGAAATAGCGTTGAAGTTGCGGAAAGTCCTGGCCAGCCAATCGAAGAACCACTCACAAAATGCGTGCGAGTGATGGCATTTCTGTGCTCGTGACCGGACGCAATCAGGTGTTCTCGCCGTCCAGCGAGCGGGAGGCTTTGGCGCCAATCTTGCCTCGAATTCCGACGCCCCTCCATCCTTGCAGGGAAGGAACACCTATGCCTCAGCGATGGTTCGGCGCCCTTCGGTTGGGGAAGCGACTTCGTGAACGGCCCGAACGGATCGATCGCTATTTCGACTGCTCATGGCGCAGCGCGTGGGGCGAGGAGAGAGCCCGCGTCAGCAGTCTCAGTCCCACTGGCTGTTATATCGAGAGTCGTTTTTCGGTACCTCCGGACGGTGAAACGGTTCACTGCAACTCGCTCCAGGCGTCAACGCATCCGGGCACACTGATTGGAAGCATGCCGTGCGGTGGAATCGTTTTGCGGCCCAATTTGTCGAGCTCCGCTTTCATCTGATCGTAGTTCAGGCCCAACGGGGAATGGCCGCTGCCATTGATCCCATAGAGCTTATTTTCTTTCGCGCTGTAAACGATGGCGAAAAGGTCGCCGCCGATCCCATTCGAGACCGGCTCCATTAGTCCGAGAGTGGCGTTGGCCGCGATCGCGGCGTCAACCGCGCTGCCGCCGCGTTTCAAAATATCGAGCCCGACCTGCGTTGCTGCTGGCACGCTCGTGCAAACCATTCCATGCCGCGCCAAAACTTCCGAGCGTGTGGCAAAAGACTTACCGGTTATGCGATCGATCTGGGCGAGTGTGACAGAAATAGCGCTTGCGAAAATAAACACGATTCGCAGCAAGGATTTCATGCCAGACATTATCACTGCTGTCATCCCGTGCGAAAGTCGAGCGATCCCGAGATGAAACCTTAAAGGTTATGCTACGGGATCCCTCGGCTTACGCTCGGGATGACAAATGCTTTTGCGTCGCTACCGTCAGGCCATGCGTGCAAGTCATCTCGAAGATTTTTATCAGTTCCTCCGCTTTCCCAGTGTCTCGACGGACGATCAATACGCCGAAAAAGTAACCGAGTGTGGGCATTGGCTGGTGGAAAAACTCACCAAGATAGGGTTGTCCGCGAAGCTTTGCCCAACCCCTGGCCATCCCGTGGTTTGGGCTCAAAACGAACACAAACCAGGCCGGCGCACGGTCTTGATCTATGGCCATTACGATGTGCAGCCGGCCGATCCGGTCCGGCTTTGGGATTCGCCCCCTTTCGAACCAGTTTTGAAAAATGGTTACGTCTTCGCTCGCGGAGCGACCGATAATAAAGGCCAGATTCTTTCCCACATCCTCGGCGTGCAGGAACAACTCGAGGCGAACCGCGATCTTCCGGTCAATTTACATTTCGTCATCGAAGGCGAAGAGGAAATCGGCAGCGCCAATCTTGGAAACTTCCTCTCGCAAAATCGCGATGTGCTGAAGCCTGAAGTCGTGGTCGTTTCCGATACGGGAATGATTGCGCGGGGCGTTCCAACCATGAGTTACGGATTGCGCGGGGTCGCGTCGCTGGAATTGAAAGTCACCGGTCCGAAGATAGATCTGCATTCCGGAATTTATGGCGGCGCCGTCATGAATCCGCTCACGGCGATGGCGCGATTGCTCGCCACTTTACATGACGCCAACGGGCGCGTCGCCATTCCTGGTTTCTATGACGATGTGTTGCCGCTGGAAAATTGGGAACGGGAAATGTGGGGCAAGATTCCGCTGAACGCGGATGAAGAAATCGTGAAAGAGACTGGTGTGCCGGAATTGTTTGGCGAAAAGGGTTTTTCGACGCTAGAGCGCATTTGGGCGCGACCGACAGCGGAGATCAACGGCTTCGGGGGCGGCTACCAGGGGCAGGGAACCAAAACGGTGATCGGGCGCGAGGCGATGGCGAAGCTTACCTTCCGTCTCGTTCCGAATCAGGATGGCGACAAGATCAACGCCCTGGCGCAGGAACACTTGCAAAAGAGCTGTCCGCCTGGCGTGAAACTCGACATGACGGCCGGTCATGCCGGGCCCTGGTATCTGACCGACCCACACTCGCAATACGGCGTTGCGGCCCAGCACGCCCTAAGGAAAGCGTTCGAGCGCGATCCAGTGCTGATTCGCGAAGGCGGCAGCATACCGATCGTGTCGGATTTTCGTGACATCCTCGGCGCGGAAACGTTGCTGTTGGGACTCGCACTGCCCGACTGTCGCGCGCACTCGCCGAACGAGAATTTCCCGTTGGAAAATCTCGACGCTGGAATTCGCATTAACAAAGCGGTGCTGCAAGAACTTGCGGCATAGTTGCGAGTATCGGAGCGGAGAGGCGCACTTCCGGTCTCCCAGGACGCGCAAAGCGCGTCCCTACGCAGAACCACTTTCACCGCGGGTGCCGATGATGTTAGCGTGACGTCATTAGTTAGCCGCATGATCCATTTCGCCATTTTTGCCGCCCTCGCATTACTTGTCATCGCGCCGGCGCACGCGGCCGAAGAAACTCTGGGCGAGAAAATCAAAAAAGTTTTATCCACACCGACACCCACGCCGACTCCGCACAAAAAGCGAAAATCGACATCGACAAAGAAATCGGCGTCGCCTTCGCCCAGCGGCTCGGCGAAAAAGAAACATGCCTCCCCCGCACCGAGTGCGTCGGAGAAACCGAAAAAGGAATCTTCGCCAACGCTGGAGCCGAGTGAAACACCGTCGGCTACGGCCACGCCTTCGCCTTCACCGACCGCGACGGCAAGTCCTGAAAAAGCCAACCGCGGCGCTCCGAATGTCACCTTGTTGCCGGATTCGATCAGTGGTTTCGAGAATTATCCGCCGAAAGTACGGCAGCTTCTCATTTCGGCGCTCGAACTCACTACCCGCAATCTCGATTATAAATACGGCTCGGCCGATCCGGGAAATGGCGGAATGGACTGCTCCGGTTTCGTTTATTTCGTGCTCAAAGAAAACGGGATCGACGACGTGCCGCGCGATTCCAGCGAGCAATATATCTGGCTAAGGAGGGTCGGCAGATTCGAGCCGGTGGTGAGTCAAAAAGAGGATTCGTTTGAATTCGATAATTTGAAGCCAGGGGATCTCCTGTTTTGGACCGGCACTTATGCAATCCAGCGCGATCCGCCGATTACGCACGCCATGATCTACCTGGGACGCGAAAAGAAAACCGGAGGGCGCGTAATGGTGGGTGCAAGCGACGGTCGCACTTACCAGAGCCAACAGCGCTTCGGAGTAAGCGTGTTCGACTTTAAAATGCCCCGTGCGGACAAGGGCGAGATTGAGAATGGCAAAACCCGTCCGCGATTCGTCGGCTACGCACACATTCCGGGATTGTAGCGCCGAAAGGAGCGGGAGCGCGGGCGCGCTCGATGAACGGCCCTACCTAGCCTTCGCATATCGTGTCGGATCCGGAATTCCCGCGTTGCGAAAACCTTTCGCCCGCAACAAACACGAATCGCATTCGCCACAGGCGCCACCGTCCGGGGCCGGATCATAACAACTTGTAGTTAACGAGAATTGGACGTCGAGCATCACGCCTTTGGCGATAATTTGTGCCTTTGTCAGGTCGATCAACGGTGCGTGGATGCGGTAATGCTTTCCTTCGACTCCGGTTTTTGTCGCCAGCCGCGCCAGTTTTTCGAACTGAAGGATGAATTCCGGTCGGCAGTCAGGATAGCCGCTGTAATCGAGCGCATTAACTCCGATGAAAATGTCTTGTGCGTCGATCACTTCAGCCCAGGCCAAAGCGTAGCTCAGAAAGATGGTATTTCGCGCCGGCACATAGGTAATCGGAATTCCGCTGGAAATCTCGTTTTCGCTGCGATTTTTGGGAACATCGATTGCATCAGTCAGGGCCGAGCCGCCAATTGCGCGCAAATCAATCTCGATTACCCGGTGCTCTTTCACACCCAGCGAGTTCGCGATCCGCTGAGCGCAGGTAACTTCAATCTGGTGTCGCTGGCCGTAGCGGAAAGAGAGAGCAAAAAGTTCGTAACCTTCCTCTTTGGCAATCGCCAAAGTCGTCGCTGAGTCGACACCACCACTCAGCAAAACAACCGCACGTTTCACTGACGCGAGCGACGTAGGTCCGAGCCATCCCTCAGCCCAACCGCAGGCTTCGAAGCGTCCGGAAAACTCGCCCGTACCATCAGGGCAATCCCGCCGCGAGAGGAGAATGAGGCCGTAATGTTTGCTTCACGGGGCGAGCAGGCGCGAACGAAGTCATCGAGGATACGATTCGTAACTGCCTCGTTGAACGCTCGCTCATTGCGATAGGACGCCAGATAAAATTTCAGCGACTTGCTTTCGACGCACCGTTGGTCCGGGATGTAATCGATCTCAATCCGGGCAAAGTCAGCCTGACCTGTGACCGGACACAGCGAAGTAAAATCCGATGTTTCAAAATGAATCCGATAATTTCGTTTTGCGGGGTTTGGAAACGTTTCCAGGGTCGCTTCGGAGGGCGACGCGGGCACGCGTGCTTCGCTCCGGCCGAGCAGAGTTAAACGTGCCGATTTCGCTTTTTTTGCCACGCACGATTATCGTGCGAAATCAATGGCGTTCAATCCCGTGACGATCGCATGACAGAAATGCAAGTCGGTATTGCCAATCCCGCCGTAATTGACCTGTTCGCGGTCGACCAGAAAAGCGGTGAGGTGCTGCTGGTAATGAACGAATCCCGCCCGTGGACGGGCGGCGACGAGCAGCTGCACGAATTGCAGGAGAAATTTAATACCTATGCGTCATTTATTCTGGATGGCGAAATGATGGAAGCGCATTCGGAACTTAAGGGCAGGTCGGCGCGAATCGAATTGCGTTGCCGCCATCTACCGAGTGACGAAGCGCTGGCGCTCTTGCAGGCGATCCACGACCAACTTGAGCTGCAAGCTATCAAGGTCGAAGTCATCGTGGCATCTCGGATCAAAGGATAGCATTTTCCAGATCGCCGACTGTAATGCGGCCGACACGGCCGCCTCTACAGCGCATTGCATTCATCGGCAGGATGCGGATGCAAATTAGTAATTCAAAAACGAGGTCACGGCAGTGGGTTCGAGCTTCTTGCGCCCGTGCAAAAACTCGAGCTCGATCAGGAAAATTGCCTCGATTAAATCACCGCCGACTTTCTTGATCAACGTCGCGGCGGAAGCACTGGTGCCGCCCGTGGCGAGCAGATCGTCGATCAACACAATTTTTTCTCCGCGCTCAATCGCGTCGATGTGCAACTCCATTTCCGCTTCGCCGTACTCAAGCGAATATCGCGCGCTTTCGGTCCGATACGGCAGCCGGCCTTTCTTGCGCAATGGGACAAAACCGATCCCAAGCGCATATGCGACGGCCGAACCAAAGAGAAAACCGCGCGCGTCAATCCCCGCGATTTTGTCAATTTTTTTTCCGCGGCACTGCTGGAGGAAAACTTCGATCGATGCGCGGAACAACGCGCCGTCGCTTAAGATTGGCGTGATGTCTTTGAAAATGATTCCGGGCTTCGGAAAATCCTGGACATCGCGCACCGCTGCGCGCAGTTTGGAAAGGATCTCTTCTGGCATCGCCGGGGCGATGCTAGCGCCTTACGAATAAAGGTCAACGTCTGGTGGAGTTGGGTTGCGAAGTCGGAGCGGTACTTTTACTCTGCCAACGCCATGGACCGGCAGCTCCTGATTTACGCCACGCTTTGCTATTTCGCGGCGATCATCAGAACTGTTCTTTCGTTGCAGGCGCGCGTGTTCCGACGGAGCCGCGTGGTTTTCCTGTCCATCGCGCTTGGATTCCTCTTGCAAACTGCCTTCCTCTCCCTCCGCGGACACGCCCTCGGCAGTTGTCCAATTACGAACCTGTTCGAAGTGCTGGTTTTCCTTGCTTGGTCGATTGCCCTCATTTATCTGCTCATTGGGACGACTTACCGGCTGTCGCTGATGGGCGCGTTTACCGCGCCTCTTGTCTTTCTTCTCCAGATTACCGCTTTGGTCCTGCCGATCGACACGCCGCGCGCTTTTCGGGTGTCTCCAAATCCCTGGTTGGAATTTCACGCCTCGATATCGATTATCGCCTACGGGGCCTTCGCGCTCGCCTGCGTGGCCGGCGCGATGTATCTTGTCCAGGAACGGCAACTCAAGAGTCACCAGTTGCGTTCGATTTTTTATCATCTCCCGCCGTTGCCCAACCTGTTTTCGGCGATGACGCGGCTGCTTTGGTTTGGGTTTATTCTCTATAGCGCAGGGTTGATCAGCGGATTTTTCGTGAACGAACCGCTGCCCTGGACGAAAATTGCCCTGGCGATTGCGATCTGGGTTTTGTACGGAGCGATTCTGCAGAGCCGGTATTTACGGTGGGTGGCACCGCGGCGTGTCGCCACGCTCTGCATGGTTGCGTTCGCGGTCGCATTGTCGCTCTTGTGGAGCATTGAATTTGTCGGTCATCGCGCATGAACCTTCTTTGTTTTGGCCTGAATCATCGAACTGCGCCGATTGAGGCGCGCGAACGTTTCGTCGGTCATGCCCGAACGGAAGCACTGCTGGGCGATCTCGGCTGCCGCGAAGTGCTATTACTCGCCACCTGTAATCGAGTGGAAATTTACGCCGCCGCGGATCGAACCATTTTGAGCGAACATCTCGCGCAATCTCTGCGGATCGACGGTGGATTGAGTTCAAACGAGGATTTGGACGCTTTCTATCGCATGGAAAATACTGAGTGCGTCCGGCATCTTTTTCGCGTCGCCTCAGGGCTCGATTCAATGGTTGTGGGTGAGACCGAGATCCTCGGACAAGCCAAGCGAGCTTATGAAAATGCGCGGGCGAGTGGGAGCGCCGGACCCTTGTTGCATAGGCTTTGTCAGCGTGCCTTTCGCGTGGCGAAACAGGTGCGTTCAAAAACGCAGGTCACCCGTGGTCCAGTGTCGGTGGGGTCGGTAGCGGTGGAATTGGCGGGAAAAATTTTTGGCGATTTGCGAGGTCGCAAGGTTTTGGTACTGGGGGCCGGGGAAACCAGTGAGAAAACGTTGCGCGCTCTCGCTTCTCGGGGCGTTTCGGATTTGCGCGTGAGCAATCGTACGCCGGCCCGCGCGGAAGAACTGGCAAATCAGATGGAAGGAATTGCGGTACCTTTCGCGACCTGGCTCGGGCAATGCCGCGAGATCGATATTCTTATTTCCTCGACCGCGGCAGAGACGCACCTGCTTACTCCGCCTTTGCTGGTTCCGATTTTGCGCGATCGAGCTGATCGTCCGCTTTTTATCATCGATATTGCAGTGCCGCGCGACGTCGCGCCGGAAGTCAACGAATTAGACGGTGTTTACCTTTACGACATTGATTCGTTGCAAGAGATCGCGAGTGAATCGCTCGAGCTTCGCCGGCAACATCTGGTTGCAGCGGAGGCTATCATTGACGAGCACGTCGCGGATTTTCAAAAGTACCTGGTGCTGGCCGATACTGGAACACGACCGATAAGCGACTGTCCGACGGGCGTGAGCGGAACGTTGCGGACGTCGGAATCATAGCGACGCTCTGTGGCGGTTCAACAATTGTCGGCGTTGAATCATGCGCCGCCACTACAAAGGATTGTTCTCGGGAGCCGGGGAAGTGATCTGGCTCTGGCGCAGGCGCGAATGGCGGAATGCGCGTTGCGCAAAAAATGGGCGATTGAAGTCCAAATCGAAATTGTTCGGACCAGAGGCGACGAAGGCCCGAGCCGGACTGGCGTTTTTAATCTCGGTAGTAGGAAGGCGGGACGTAAAGGAATTTTCACGGCTGAGTTAGAGCGCGCGCTAGTCGAAAAACGGATCGATGTCGCCATTCACAGCGCAAAAGATATCCCGAGCGAAATGGATGGCGCACTGATGATTGCGGCCGTTTTGCCACGCGCAGGTGTCGAAGATTTGTTGTTGAGAAAGGGTGATGCATCTACGCTGATCACGACCATCGCGACAGGAAGCGTTCGGCGACAACGGCAGACGCGCGCCATGAATCCTCAGACGCGGATCGTCTCGTTGCGAGGAAATGTCCCAACCCGCTTGCGAAAATTTATCGAAAGCGATTGGGACGCGATCATTCTCGCCAGGGCAGGTCTGGAGCGACTTGGGTTGTCACCTCCGGAATTTGAATTCGAAGGTCATAGAATTTTTGCGGAAATTCTGCCCACTGAAAACTTTCTACCCGCAGGCGGCCAGGGCATCATCGCCCTGCAAACGCGGGAAGCGGATTTTCCGGTGCGTCAGGTTGTGTCATCTATTGATGATCGTGACACGCACTTGTGTTTGCGGGCAGAGCGCGAGTTCCTGCGATTGTTGCAGGGTGATTGTGATTTGCCCGTAGGCGCGCACGCTCGGTTTATGAATGGGGAACTGGAATTGCGCACGCAAGTTTTCGGCGATGGAGCGGCCCCTAAAATCGCGATGGGGCGGGGGAGTGACCCGGAGAAATTAGCACTGAATGCTTTTGAGAAGCTCGAGCGTGAAGCATGAGCATAACTAAAAAGGGGAGATGTTTCCTGGTCGGGGCCGGACCAGGCGATCTAGGTTTGGTGACTCTACGTGGCAGGGAATTACTGGAGCAGGCCGACGTCATCGTTTACGACGCGCTCGTCAATCCAGAGATGCTGGGGTGGGCCCGCCCAGACGCCGAAATCGTTTTTGCCGGAAAGCGCCCTGGCGAAAAAACGTTTTCACAGGATGAAATCAACGCATTGCTGGTCGAGAAAGCGTGCCTCGGAAAAAATGTGGTTCGCCTCAAGGGCGGCGATCCTTTTGTGTTTGGCCGGGGCGGGGAAGAAGCCGAGGCGTTGGTGGCGGCGGGCATCGATTTTGAAGTTGTGCCTGGCATTACATCCGCGATTGCGGCGCCGGCGTACGCCGGAATCCCCGTCACACATCGCGCGCAAAATTCACATGTAACATTTTTTACGGGACACGAAGACCCGGCGAAAAGTGAAAGCGCGCTCAACTTCGACGCGCTGGCGAAACTGGGTGGCACGCAGGTGATGCTGATGGGCATGGATAAATTGGCTGCGATCACCAGAGAAATGCTCGCGCACGGCACGCGCCAGAATCTTCCAGTTGCTCTCATCCGTCTCGGCACTTCCGGACAGCAGCGAACCATTGTCGGCACGGTTGAAAACATCGCGGAGCGAGCGAGTGCGGCCGGCTTGGAAGCGCCTGCGGTTGCGATTTTTGGCGATGTCGTAGAGCTGCGAAAAAATTTAAACTGGTTCGAGAAGCGCCCGCTCTTTGGGAAGCGGGTCGTGGTGACGCGAGCGCGCAAACAAGCTGGCAAACTGAGCTCTCAGTTGCGTGAGCTCGGGGCGGATGTAATCGAGTTGCCGACCATTCGAATTGAACCACCGACCGATCTTCGTGAATTCGCCGAACTGGTGCAGGACGCGCATTCGTATGATTGGATCGTTTTCACGAGCGTAAATGGGGTCGACGCCTTCTTCGAAATGTTCTTCAAACTTTACGACGACGCCCGGGAAATTGGCGGAGCGAAAATTGCAGCGATTGGACCGGCAACCGCCCAGCGGGTGAAGAAGTTTCATCTTCATGTCGACCTGCAGCCGGCGGAATTCGTCGCCGAAGAAGTAGTCAAAGAATTCGAGAAAGGCCGGCGGCGTTGAAAACTTGAGGATTCTGATTGCTCGTGCGGAGAAGGCGCGGGACTTGCTCCCCAAAACACTGAGCGGAATGGGTGCCATTGTGGACGAAGCATTTGCCTACCGAACAATTCCGGAAACGCATGACATAACCGGAGCCCACCATCGTTTGCTTAGCGAAGGAGCCGACCTCATCACCTTCACCAGCTCATCAACCGTGGAAAATTTTCTCGATTTAAAACTTCCTTGGCCAGCAGGAATGAAAGTGGCCAGCATCGGGCCGATTACGTCGGCGACGGCACGCGCGCGCGGTTTAAGCGTCGATGTGGAAGCGAGGCGGCACGATCTTGCGGGATTGATCGAAGCGATTCAAAAATTTTACGGCGCCTGATTTATGCCCGATGACTTCGCCAGCACGATGCAGGAACTGAGCGCGGCGGCTACGCTGGCCCAGGAACAAAAGAGCAACAACGATTTCGCCTCACTCCTGCGCGAATTCCGCCTCGTTAATGAGAGCGTGCAAAGCCTGGAATCGACATTGACCCGTCGAGTCGAAAACATCGCGTCGATCATCTTACCAGCGCACGCGACCGAGGCTGCGCACCAATTTCAAAAGATCGAGGAAAACCTCGAGTGCATCCGCGCGAGCGAATCAGTGAACCATCGCCTGTTCGACTCCCTGCACGAAGAGCTGCTGAAGTATCGCGACAATTTCCTCTACGAATCACTGCAAAAGCCATTCGTTCGTGACCTCATCGGAGTCTTCGATGACCTCACCACCCTCGCAACCCAGCTTAAGACGGCATCGGAAGAGCGGAAGTCGGAGCGATTGAAGCGGTGGCAAGAAAATCTGGCGAACGCCATTCATGGATTGGTCGAGGTGTTTCATCGCCTGGAAGTGACCGAGGTGGAGTCCAAGGAATTCGTTGATCTGGCCAAGCACCGGGTAGTTTCTTACGAGACGACGAACCGCAAGGAAGACGACGGACGGATCGTGAATCGGATCAAGCGCGGTTTCATCTGGCGCGGCAATGTTTTGCGGCCCGAAGAGGTAACCGCCTTACGTTGCCAATGACCTCCGATCCCGTCTCCATCTCATTGGCGCCGCTGGTGCCTCGCATGGACCCAGGCAAATCTGCCGAGGACGCGGCACGAAAGTTGCACCAAACAGGGGCGGGTGAACCTGCCCAAACGTCTTCTCCAAAAATGAACCAACGCAAAGCAGTCGGCATTGACCTCGGCACAACCTTCTCGGCGGTAGCGCATATCGACGCCTACGGTAAGCCTCAAATCATCCCGAACGCCGAAAGCGAGCGCATCACGCCCTCCGTCATTCTGTTCGATGGCTCAAATGTAATCGTGGGCACTACCGCGAAAAATAATGCCGTGGCCGAGCCCGAGAAGATCGTGGATTTCGTCAAGCGCGAGATAGGCAAGCCGAAGGAGCAATTTCATCGCGAATTCGGCGGCAAAGTTTATTCGGCGGAGGAACTGAGCGCTCTCATTTTAAAGAAGCTCAAGCTCGACACTGAAAAATATCTTAAGCAACCGATCACCGACGCAGTCATTACGGTGCCGGCTTACTTCAACGACGCGGAACGAACCGCTACCATCACTGCCGGTCAGCTCGCCGGGTTCAATGTTCTGCAAATTATCAACGAGCCGACGGCTGCGGCGCTGGCCTACGGTCTCGACAAACTGAACGAAGACCAAACCGTTTTCGTGTTCGACCTCGGCGGAGGAACGTTCGACGTCACGATCATGCGCATCCAGGGACAGCACATCAACATGATTGCGACCAACGGCGATCATCGGCTGGGCGGCAAGGACTGGGACGACATCATCGTCAATCACATGGCGGAGGAATTTGACCGCCGGCATGGCGAGAATCCGCTGCTCGATCTGCAAAGTTACCAAGACCTGCACACACGCGCGTTGTCAGCCAAAATCCAGCTTTCCAGCCGCATGCAGAGCGCGGTTGTGCATCATCACAACGGCAAGAGCGTCAAGCTGGAAATCACTCGCAATGAATTCGAGCGCCGCAGCCAGCACCTGGTCGAGAAGTGCAAAACCATATGTGAAATGGTGATGCAGGAAGCGAACATGACCTGGGACGATATCGACAAGATTTTGCTCGTCGGCGGCATGAGTCGTATGCCGATGGTGCGGACTCTCGTCTCGCAACTGACCAAAGCCCCGGTGATTGATGACGTGAATCCTGACGAAGCCGTGGCCAAGGGCGCATCCATCCAGGCAATTCTGTCCTTGCTTGAGGAAGAGAAAGTTTCCGGCGAGCAAGTATTGCCGACCGATACGCGTGATCAATTTGTGGGCCGCGAAGGCGGTCTGATTCAGGTCACCAACATTACCTCCCATACTCTCGGGGTGGTGCTGTGGGATGAAGTGCACCTGGAGGAATACGTTTTTCCAATGATCCGCAAGATGACTGCGATTCCCGCGCGGGCGCGCAATTCATTCGGTACCGCCATGTCCAACATGCAGCGCGCCGTGGTGCGGGTAGTGGAAGGCGAGAGCACGCTGCCGGGTGAATGCACGCCGCTTGGAATTTGTGACGTAGAGCTTCCGGCGTTCTTGCCGAAGGGTTCGCCGGTCGAGCTGACGTACGAATACAACGCCAATCAAGTTCTGGAAGTTTCGGTCGAGGCGAGCGGTAATCGTGCCAAGGTTTCGATCGAGCGAAATACCGGTCTGGCGCCGAACGAAGTCGCCCAGGCTGCAGCCAATTTGGGATCTCTGCGGGTTGCCTGATGGTGAAATGCGAAGTTGTATTTCCAACCCCCCTTCCCGACGATCCCCAAAAATGGGATGGTTGGAGCAAGTATAAGTCTGTCAATCCGTACGAGCGTCTCTGTCTTGACTCTCAGCAGAATCCGACCAACGAGCTGATCGAAGAGCATTGCCGCGAGCTCTTGCGGTGGTGGCAGAAAAAGCTTCCGCTGAAAAATCAGCCGAGCAATCCCGTTGCTCAACTCCTCCGTGCTGGCCTCGATGAGTCTTCCAAATATCTGACCGAAGCGCGTGTTGACCTGCTCGATCCAGAGCGGCGCAAAAAGGTCGACGCGGTTCTGGCTGCGGAAAAGGAGCAACAGGCGCTCGCGGAATTTAACAAGTTTTTCGCCTTCTCCACAGCGGACGGCGGGCTTCGGCCGGAGGAGGAGAAGGCGCTGATAGGCTTCGGTGCCGACCACGGCCTATCCGAAGAGAAAATCCTTCAATTTATTGAGGAGAAGTTAAGGGAGACGGGCGTCAAGCGGATCGTTCCCGAGCCGGAAGTAAAAACGGAAACGGTGGTGGCAGCCGCTCCTGCCGACACCAAATCAGAATTCCTCCGCGTCTTGCAGCTGAGTGGCCTGGATAGCGAGTCGATGACTGACGATCAGCGAGATGCCTTGATCAACATCGCGGAAAACTCCGGGCTTGATCCGGGTGATGCCGAGGACTTGGTGGACGACTACCTTGAAGAAATCGATCGAAAGCAGATTGCCGAGATTACAAAAGGAAAGGCCAAAGGTCCGGCACTGGCAGCGTCGAATGGGAACACCGCTGTCAAAGTTGCGCCAAAGGTCGGGACGAAGGCTGGCGCGAAGGTCGAAGTCCTTGAAGAGCCGTCTCCGGTGGCATTGCCGCGGGGACCTGCATTATCCCCAGAGCAAGAGCGGAAGCGCTACCCCAACTATACCAATTCACTCGGCGGGCAGATGTTCCTCGTTCCATCGGGAGAATTTATCATGGGCAATCCGTTTCCCGGTGCACCGCCGAACGAAACACCGCATTTTCGCGTCACCATTACCCGGTTTTATATGTCGCGGTTTCCGATTACCAATGCTCACTTCGAAGCCTTCGATCCCACCCACAAAAGCAAGCGGGCGCCCGCCAGCGGCGATCGCCACCCGGTCGTTTACGTCAGCAGCCTCGATGCGATGAGATTTTGCCAGTGGCTTAGCATGCGCGAGCGCAAGAAATATCGACTGCCGACAGAAGCGGAATGGGAATACGCCGCGAAGGGGACAGACGGACGTAGATATCCGTGGGGCAATTTCGATAAACGCGGCGATCTCGCGAATTTCGCCGACAAGAACACCTCTTTTGCCTGGAGTGATCGCCAAATCGATGACGGCTATCCCGAAAGTTCGCCGGTTGGTTCATTTCCGCGTGGTTCCAGTCCGTTTGGGATCGAGGACATGGCAGGAAATGTCTGGGAATGGTGTGGCGATTTTTTCGAGCCGTACAAAGCGACCCCGAAGATAGATCCCCGCGGACCGACTAATGGTGCGAAACGGGTTTATCGCGGCGGAAGTTGGAAGTCACGCTTCGCCAGTTTGCGGACAACCGCGCGGAGCGCAAACCTGCCAAACTTCTCTTGCAACGATCTTGGCTTCAGGATCGTCTGCGAATGCGAATGACGTTCCCGCCGTTAATGGTGGCTGTAGCGGCGGTCTATCACCGTTGCCTCCTTGAAGGGTCAGCCCCGTCGGCACTCACAAAGCGCGCTATGACGTTTTAACGTCCCCATTCAGGGATTAAAGCGAAACTTTGTCCTGCCGCGCTTGGCGTTAGCTTTGGCTTTGCGCCGACTCTTTTGCGACGGCGTTTCAAACGCTCGCAAGCGTCGCACTTCATCGAGGATGCCTTCCGCGTCCAGCTTGCTTTTCAGCCGCTTGAGCGCGCGATCCACTGGTTCGCCTTTTCGAACAATGACTTCTGGCATCAATTCACCTCGATTCCTGAAAAATTCGCCCATTCCACGACTGGGCAACGCCAATTTACTCCGGCCGTCCACACCCCGTCAACTCTGGTAGGGAAGCCTCCAAAAATTCCAAGATTAACAGGATTTCACTGGATTTTGAAGTGAGAAGAAGCAGTCTCGTTTTGATCCTGCATAATCCTGTCGCGCCTTCAGGATCTAGCTCGCGGTCGCCGGCCCGGTTCGTTTGGTAGTAATCTCGCGCTGCAGGGTAACCTTGCTCCCGCCCCGGGCTCGGGTCCACCAAAGCACAATCGGCGAGGCGATGAAGATGGAGGAATACGTCCCGACGGCTACGCCAATGATGATCGCGAGCGAGAAATCCCGCAGCACTGCTCCGCCAAAGAAGAACAAACACAAAATCGGAATCAACGTGACGGTGCTGGTAAGAATCGTGCGGCTGAGCGTCTGATTGATGCTTTCGTTCATGATCTGTTCGATCGAGCCTTTGCGCCCACTGGCCAGACCTTCACGAATTCGGTCATAGACCACGATGGTGTCGTTAATGGAGTAGCCAGCAATGGTGAGGACGGCGCCCACCATGGTGAGCGTAAGTTCGCGGTGCAACAGCGAGAACATGCCCACCGTGATCAAAACGTCGTGCAACAGCGCGACAATCGCACCCACCGCAAACGAAAGCTCGAATCGCAAGGTGACGAAAATCAAAATACCGAGGATGCCAAGTCCTAGCGCAATCAGGGAACTGCGTGCCAACTCGCCGCCAACCAGCGCTCCGACCCGCTCCGCGCCTTCCACCTTAAACTGTGCCTGTGGCATTACCGTCATGATCTGTTTTTCGACCTGATCGCTGGTGTGCAATGGCGTGCGCACCGTGATGTAATTTTTACCCGCCTGGTTGGACTCCTGAATGGCTGCATCCGCCAGATTGATCGGTGCCAGTGCGGCCCGCACCTGGCCGACATCGATAGTCTGGGGTGAACTGAGAGTGATCAGATCACCGCCGCGAAAGTCCACACCGAAATTCTTTTCCCCGCGAACGTAAAACGAAGTTGCGCCTGCAATGATCAAGGCGAGCGAGCACATGCAAGCCAGGAAACCTTTGCCGAGAAAGTCGATGTTCTGCGCTGAGATAAGGTGCAGCATCGAAACCTTTTTCAATCGGCTATTGTCGACGAGGGCTTCAAAGATGTTGCGCCCGACGATGAGCGCCGTGAAAAGTGAGGCCAGGATTCCGAGCGTAAGCGAAATGGCAAAACCCTTGACCGGACCACTTGCCCGCCAGAACAAAATCACCGCCGTGATCAGGGTAGTGACGTTGGCGTCAAAGATCGAACTAAACGCCTTTTCGTAGGCGGCTTCAATCGCGACCTTGAGCGACTTCCCAAGTGCGAGTTCTTCCCGCAATCGCTCATAGACCAAAACACTGGCATCGACGGCGAGACCAATGGTCAAAATAATTCCAGCAATGCCTGGCAAGGTCAGAACAAAATGGAACATGGTGAGCGCGCCCATGAGCAACACGATGTTCACCAGCAGCGCCAGGCAGGCGATAAGACCGGGAATCCGATAGTAAAGCGCCACGCATACCAGCGTGATCGCCAGCCCCACCAAACCAGCGAGAATGCTCGCACGAATGGAATCCGCTCCCAGTGTCGGCGAGACGCTTCTTTCTTCCTCGATGCTCACTGGGGTTTGCAGCGGGTTCTCAAGCACGCTGGCGAGCCCGCGCGCTTCTTTTTCGCTGAAATGACCAGTGATGACGGCATCACCACCGTATATCGCATCGCGAATCACGGGCGCGGATTGAATGAGTCCATCCAGGACGATGGCAAAACGGTGACCTTTGTATTGCTCGGTGATTTGTCCGAATTTCTTGGCGCCCTCGCCATCGAATTTCAACTGTACCGTCCACCCTTCGTTGCCGTAATAGGCGTGCGATTCACTCACCCGATCGCCGCCAAGGTCTGCCTTCCTTTTTACCAGCAGACGCTCCATGGTTGCCTGCTCGTTTTCCTCGGCGGCGTGCTTGTAGTTCTCGATTTTGTATTCCGGCGGAACAACCTCAGTGCCCTTGTCGATCGCGGCCAATCGCTCGCCATTGTCGGGATAGACTAAACGGAACTCGAGCTTGGCCACGCGCGAAAGCTGACCGCGTGCTTCTTGAATCTTTGCCGTATCCAGTCCCGGAATCTGGACTAAAATTCGATCCTGACCGACGGGACTGATGATTGGTTCGCCCGCGCCGAAGTAGTCAACGCGTTTGCGGATGACCTCGACCGCCTGATCCAGCAAGCCGGGCGTGATCGGCTTGTCCTTGTCGAGCTGCTGGAGCTTGATCAAGAACGAAGTGCCGCCTTTGATGTCGAGCCCAAGGGCAATCTTCTTTTCAGGGGGCCAGATCGTAGCGATGCTGAACGCAACAAGCATTGCCGCCAGAAAAAGGGCAAGCAGGTGCTTTCGCAGTCCGGAATCAGTCGCGAAATACCAACCGAACAGGATGAGCAACAGCAGCCCCGCAAAAAATGTAAGGGCGGGATTCATTTGAATTGAGGACTGGGGATTGCGAATTTCGGATCGTTAGCCTTGCTCATTACTTAACGACTCCAACCCTCCATTACTCCGCTGACTTAAGGACACTCGCGATCCCCGATTTTTCCATCTCGATTTTCACGTTATCGGCAACTTTCACAATCACGGTCGAATCCTTCACATTGGCAATAAGGCCGTGAATGCCGGAGTTGGTGACCACACGATCGCCGGTTTTCAGTGCATTGATTAATTGTTGCTGCTGCTTTTGCCGCTGACTCTGCGGGCGAATCAAAATGAAATAGAAAATAATCAGGAAAAAGATGAGCGGCACAAAAAGATTGAATCCGCCTCCGGAGCTGCTGGCCCCGCCAGGCGACCCAGTCTGCGCTTGAGCAAGGAGTATGAGCGCTATCATCAAAGGAGTCGGAGCTTAAGCCTGCTCTCGTCACCTGCAATTTTTTAGTTACAGCGAGGGAACTCCATCATCCTGCGCCACGATCGGAGGGAGGCGCTGCCGCGCGTCCGTGGAGGCTCGTCAAGCCGCGGTTTCGCCGAGAAGGTCGGTTTTGCGAGTTTTATAAGCAGAAACGAAACCTGAGCGAAATTCATCGAAATATCCCCCCTCAATCGCATTCCGTACCCGTCGCATCAGCTCGAGATAGAAATGCAGGTTGTGCAGGGTGATTAGACGCAATCCTAGAATTTCTTCGGCCTTAACCAGGTGACGGATGTAACCACGTGCATACTCTCGACAAGCCGGACAGGCGCAGCCCGGTTCGATCGGATTCTTGTCGCGCGCGAACTCAGCGTTTTTCAAGTTGCGGGTGCCCGTGGCCGTAAAAGCAGTGCCGTTGCGCGCCAGGCGCGTCGGCAAGACGCAATCGAACATGTCCATCCCGTGCGCGATCAGCTCGAGTAATTGCGGTGGCGTGCCCAGTCCCATGGCATAGCGCGGTTTGTCCTCCGGTAAAAATGGCGCGCTCGATTCCACCGCTCGCAGCATTTCCTCTTCCGGTTCGCCTACGCTGACTCCACCGATGGCATAACCATCGAAGCCGATTTCGACCGCAGCCATCGCGCTTTGTTTTCGCAAGTCCGGGAAAGTTGCCCCTTGCACGATCCCGAAGAGAAGAGGGTTGAGAGTTGATGATTGATGGTTAATGGACTGAGCTTCCCCGATTGGAGGTTGGGCGTTGGGCGTTGGGCGTTCGGCGTTTTCCCTTTTCCATTCCTTGCATCTTCTCGCCCAACGCGCCGTCATTTCTGCGCTCGTCGCCGCGTACTCGGTACTCACACGGCCACGGTGGGCATTCATCCAAAACCATTGCAATGTCGCTCCCAAGCGCGGATTGAATTTCCATCGCAATTTCCGGCGAAATAAAAGCCGGCGTCCCATCAACATGATTTTGGAAATGCACGCCCTCCTCGGTAATCTTGCGCAACTTCGCCAGCGAGAAAATTTGGTAACCGCCACTGTCGGTCAGAATCGGCCCATTCCAGTTCATGAATGAGTGCAGTCCACCAAAATGGCGGATGACCTCGAGTCCGGGCCTAACGAACAGGTGATAGGTGTTCCCGAGAAGGACTTGGGTGTTGAGTTCTCGCAGCTCTTGCGAGCTGATCGCCTTCACGCTCCCTTGGGTGCCCACGGGCATGAAGGCGGGTGTCTCGATTGTGCCATGTCGAGTCTTAAGCCGCCCGACTCGCGCTTTTGTGCTTTTATCCTTGGCGGTTAACTCAAACATTGGCCCAACCTTTCGAAATGATGGCGTTGCCTGCAAGCAGTGAATCCTCCCGCGCGAAAACGGGTTCGCTCTGGCGCGTTTGCTATTGGATTCTTTTCGCGGCGGTTTTCAGCTGGGCGATTTGGCAACGCTTTTCCCTACCGCTCGATCCACTTGCTGATGGCGACACCTGGAGCTATCTCTCACCTGCCCTTCGCAAACTCACCGGAGCGGAATTTGGTCACACTAATGGCCGAAATTTTCTTTACCCAGGGTTTCTCTATCTAATCTTGTCCGTTTTCGGGGATTTTCGCGCCATCCCTTTTGTCCAGCACTTGCTCGGATTAATGGCGGGCGTCTTTTTCTTGCTCACTTGGCGGCGCCTTAGAATTTTTGTCCCAAAGTCGTTAGTCAGTTCTTCCCTCCATGATGCTCTCGGGCTGGCCGGCGCCACGATTTACCTCGTTGCCACGGAAACTACTCGGATTGAAACGCAGCTTCGGCCCGAAGGAATCTGCGGATTTCTCATCAGCATCAACCTTTATGTTATCATTCAGGTCGTTGCCTGTTGTTTCGTGGAGCGCAGGCGAATCCCTGCGCTCGCATTTGGGATCGCAACGGTGGTGAGTTCGCTTTTGCTAGTGTCGGTAAGGCCGAGCTTTGGCTTCGTTGTCATCGTTGCACTCCTGCCTGTCGGCGCGTTTTTGCTGCAAAGGGGCTGGTGGCGGGAAAAGATCGTGCTAAGCGCCGCGGCGGCAGTGACCGCGGCGTTGCTGTTCTTGCCGGAGCACTTTCTCGCCCGCAACGACGAAATCAGTCAGACGTTTTTGCCCACCATGCTTTTTGTCATTCACGCCGACCTGATTCGCGACCAAATGGCTGCGGACCTAAGGGAAAACGCCAAACTTCCATATTCGCGGGACTGGCTTGAATGCGTTCACGCCACTCTGAGCTCTGAGATCGCGAAATCTCACGCGGCGGACCCCCGACGTTACCCGTTGTTCGGCTTTGATCCCGAGTTCCTTTGGTTCAACGAAAGCTCGATCGCGGCGCAATTGCGTCGAGAATTCGGCAAAAATGTCTCCGGTCGTTGCGCCTTTTATCGATTTTATTACTGGCGAACCTGGCAACATCGGCCGCTCGATGAGCTTAAGAAAGTCGCCCGGCAGATCTCTATTTATTATTTTCCGAAATGTCCGGCCTACACGACGATGAAAATTTGGCCGCTGACCGATGTCTACCAGCAGGGACTTACGTCCCTTGATTTTTCAGAGTATCGCCAAACCACGGCGTCTCTTCGGATGGCCGCGGATTTTATGCAACGGACAACGTCGCTCGCGTACACTGGGCCAGTGGTTGAGCAGTCACGCCTCGTCCGACTAACCCTCCGGCTTTTGGCGGCCAGCAACTCGCCCTGGCTTTTCCTGGCATTGGTTCTCAGTGCGATCACTTTCTGGCGACCGGCCCATTGGAATCATCTGAGGTGGCTGGGAGTTTGGGTGGTGTTTGGTTTTGCCTACAATGGCGCCAGCTGTCTCGAGGTTGCCATTGTTAATTCGCTCGAGGTTTACCGCTACATGACCGTGCAAATGTATGCCACTCTTCTGACGCAGGTCATCGCTCTCTGGCTGACCCTGGAATTCGCTCTCGCCATAAGGCGACAGCGGCACGGAGGCATTTAGCGTGCCCTACCCACGCAGACCGGATTCAAACCGCGTCTACTCTGGGTTTAGTCACGAATTAAACTCAACCCTGCGCCTGCGACGTTGAAATTTCTCTTTCGCAAGGACTGCCATAGGCCTTCGGTGCAAGTGTCCACACTGTGATCGCGCAAGCCATCAGACAAAAGTCCTTTACGAGCGCGCCGTAAGGATCCATGAGCATCGCTGGATTTCCGCTCGCGACCAGAATAATCAAGATCAACATCCAGAGGGTAGCGATCAACACGGCGGCTCGCTCAGCAATTCCGATGATTAACCAGAGGCCAACGAGTATCTGCGCGACTCCGAGAATTTGCAGAGTGAACTCCGGTGTTCGCCACACCAGATGAGACGCTCGCACGAGGTCGATTTCGTCGGTGCGCAGAAACAGAATCTTTGGCACCAGCCCTTCATAAAACCAGACGAGCCCGAGCGCGATGCGGGAGATCAGTTTGATGGCGTGTAATGTTATAATCATAAAGTCGATTCATGGATATCGCGGACCTTGTGCGGCCAACCCATCCAGACATTCACCCCCAGGGAAAAATTCGCTCCGACGCAACTTGCCTTCGGCCGCCACCATTCAGTGGCGCGAATTAAATCGTCGGTCACGATTTCGACTCTCGTCGCAACTTGCTGCCATGGTTTGTGCCAGATGCGAAAGAACCGGCGGCGGTTCCCGGATTGTGTGAACGCCGTGTAACGCTCGAGCAAAAATTCATCGAGCGATTCTGGGGCGGAGCTTCCGAGTTCATTTATCAATGTCGCGCAGTAACGGAACGAACCATCATTAGCTTCCACGCGGCCGCGACACTCATGCTCGTGCTCGAAATCATTTCGGTATTCGATTTTTCCAAACTGATACGGCAATCCGAAACTCCATGGCCCGAGCCACGCTGCGATCCGGTTCGAAAGCCATTCGCGCATGAAATAGATTCCCGCTTCGCCCTTATGTCTGACGTAGGTGCGAATGTTCAGGAAGTTATGGGTCGCGATTGGTTTGAAGAACAGCGCGCCCAATGCTCCACCAAGCCGCGGCCGCATCCCGCGCATGGTGAAAGCCACGAGACTGACAAATGCGCGGCCATGGTAAAGATCCAGAGGGTAGGGAGTACGGCGCTGCAATTCGTCCGGCTCGATTTCGTAATGAATGAATAGAACGTTGTCCCAATTTGCGTAGAAGAGTGGTTCGCCACGCCGCGACAACAAGCGTTCCTTGGCAGCTCCCGTTTCGTCAAAGATAAGCGCTTCCTGGAGCGGCGCTGTGCTCATGCATTTCTCCAAAAGGCGGCTGCGAGATAAACGAATGCCATCGCGCCATAGCCAAGGAACAGCGTCCACTGAATCAGAGTGCGCGCCGCGTTTCCGCGCCAATGGCTTGGGCTGTAATGTAGCCATTGCATGACCGAGCGAACGATCCAGAACATTCCGATCGCTGTTGCCAGCCAGATCGCCAGCGGGTTGGCGGCGCTGGCAATTTCATGAACGAATCGCCAGGTGAGCAACGCGAAGATCGACAGGGTGATAGAAATGAAAATGACGTGGATGTAAAAAACTTCTCGAATTAGGAGCGGCGCCCGATCGAGGTCGGGTTTCCATTTCATGACGCGGATGAGAAACAGATTCAGAATCGCAACCGCAAACTGCGCAATTGCGGCGGCGCGTAGTGCCAGATCGAGGGCCGAATTGTTCAGGGTATTCATTTGCTTGGATAAATATTCGCGAGGGCTTTGCGAAGGTTGGGGAATTCAAACTCGAAATTCTTTTCCAGGAATCGTTTCGGAACACAGCGCTGGCTAACGAGAGCTAGACTCGCTTCCGTCCCCATTAGCCAGGAGCCAACGCGGGCGGCGAATTCCGGAACGGGCGGGCTCCATGGCCTCTTTAATGCGCGACGTAATTCATGCATCAATTCCGCATTCGTCACCGGATTCGGCGCGATCGCGTTAAAAACGCCCGTGAGTTGTTCCTGGTCGATCGCATGCAAAATCATCCGCGATAGGTCGGCAATGTGAATCCAACTAATGTATTGGTGGCCGTTACCCACCTGCCCGCCGAGAAACCACCGGGTCAGTCTGCTCAGAACATGGAGGAAACCGCCGTTCCCGAGGACGACGCCGAGTCGCAATAAGACTTTGCGCGTATTCGGAGAATCAACAGAATCGAATGCCCCTTCCCATTTCTTACAGACCTCGCTCACGAAATCATCGCCGGGCGCGGTGGTCTCATCACAAATGCATTCGCCTTTGTCGCCGTAGATTCCGACACCGGCAAGTTGCACGAAAACTTTCGGGGGTTGTACGCATCGGCGAATCGCATCGCCAAGGATGCGGACCGAATCTACGCGCGAATCGATGATCTCCCGCCGGTGTTCGGGCGTGTGCCGGGTATTAATGCTACGCCCGGTTAAATTCACTAGCCCGAGGGCGCCATTCACAAACTGCGTCCACTCGCCGAGCGTTTTGCCGTCCCAATGCGCTTCGCGAATGCTGCCGTGATGATCCGGTTTTCTGCGTGTAAGGACGACAACCTCGTAGTTTTTCGAAACCAGAAATGGCGAGAGCGATTGTCCGATAAAACCGCTGCCGCCGGCCAGGATGATTCGTGGTTTCATAACGCCGCCTTTCCGTAAACGAGGACCAAAAACGCGAAAATAAAGGTCAGCGCATGATAACCGATCTGGTAAATCCAATTCGTTAGAAACGGTCGTGGATCAAAGATGGCGAATTGCACGAACAATCGCGCGCCCCAGAAAATTGTGATGAAGACGCAAAGCGAACGCGCGACGGGTTCGCGTGCGGCCATCGCATCGGCGTGGCGGAAGGTGAGAGTGGCGAACGCCATGATCACGATGACAATGAAGACCCCGTAAACCCAGAAGAGCTTCCGCAGGAATGGATGGAGGACTGCTAGGTTTTTCCGCCAATCCAAAACCCGTGGAGTCAACGCGCTCGCAATCAGGACCAATAATTGCAGTGCAGCAGCGAGTTGAAGAAGTAGTTTCACAAGGCCCCAATCGCTTTCATGAATGGCAGAATGACGTTGTGAACGAACGGCGGATGAAAAAGCCAGAACACGGGGAGGGCGGTGATTAAAATGGTGAAGATGCGGCCTCGGATCTGCGGAAAGGATCGCTCCAACAAAATTCCGACGCCTTGCAATAGGAAATAGGCAGTCGGCAGTCCGTAACCAGCTCCGGCTGGCAATGAGATAACTAGCTCATGGATTAAACCCGAGACAAGAAACCCCGTGAGAGTTGCGATCGCTGCTCCAAAATGGACCGTCGAGATCCCAGGAGACCTGCGTGCGGTGTCGCACGAACTCCGCCCCCCGAGACGCCGTGTGATCGGCCGAGAGACGAATTCAAAGACCAGCCGGTTAAATGCTGAATTCCAGCGTCGCCCCCAGAATTCGCTGACTGTTTTCGAACGCAACGGCGCATTCATGATCGGTTCCACATCTATTCCTGCTTTGTGCCATCGGGCCGCTAGCAGCTGAAAGAGCCCGAAATGCAAGATGAGAATCATGCCGATCATTCCGATCCAGCCGGCGGATGCTGGCTGATGGGCGAGGTGAGCGACACCGAACAAAAGAACCGTCCCCAGCAAGATCTGTCGCGCTCGCCCGCCACACAAGTGGATGCGGTAGCGCCAAACTTGACGCTTGAAAGCGGTCAAGTCGCGCGCGAAACGTTGTTGGAGTCAGGAATTTTTCCGCGTCCATGCCCGGCCAGGCGAAGAAATAGCCGAGCGTGGGAGCCAAATTGAGATGTGAGTTTGGTTTTTGAGCGCGCCAGGCCGTAAGCCATTTGCAGCCGAAGAAAATTGCCCCGGTCATCAGCCACATGAACTGCCAAGGTGCGAGACGATCTCGTAAAGGAAGAACCGAGATCGGTAGCCCAATCAATGCCATCCATGCCGGCAAGGCTTCAAGAAGTAGCGGCTTCCAGCTGGCCTTACGGAGTGGCGCCTTCCCAGTCGGAGACCTAAACCATTGGCGGCCAGCCCGTCGCCGCATATCAACCTCACAGGTAATGTGACCACAACCTCGATGCGCCGCGATCCAGCGGTAACTGCGATCAAGCAGTTTGTGCATGCCGGGCAGTTGTGCCAAGGCGACCACCGGCCAAGCCCACCAAATCTGTCGTGCCAGAAAGATTACCGCATCGGCACCGCCGATATCCTGGCCCTGCTTCGTCAAAACATGCATTTCTTCGAGGGGGGCACCCGGCTCGAGGCTGAGCTGCTGCATCACCCATTCTGTTTGCAGGGGGAGAAAGAGAAATCCGCGGCTTCGAAATGTTCGATCGAACCGTCTGGCCGAAGCGGTGCAGGTAGGGCAATCGCCATCGTATAGAATCCAGCCGCGAAACGAAGATGCACTTTCGCGATCCTTTGGTTGCCGAAGGGTAAGATGAAGGTTTTTCCGTCTTCCGTCGCGCCGTATCGATCCGGATTCCCTAATATCAGTCTTTTCTGTCAATTCAGAATTCATTGGTCAAATTTTTTTGTTATGGTTTTGTCAGTCCCAATAGCCGCACCGTTTTGTCCCCCATTTTTGCCAGTTTGAACAAAACCGTGGTCGGCAGTCTCTCCAATTGCAGATAGGCGGTTTCGGCTAGCTCAAAGAATTGCAGTAGATCGGTCAGCCGTTCCCGGGTGTAACGGTCGGCCAACTTTGGTTTGTCCGCCGCCGCGATGCATTCGTGCAGGACCTGCAGGGTGGGATCGATCTCCCGTTTCTTTCGCTCCCGGGTAATGACGCGGAACATCGCGAAAACATCTTTCATCGACTCGAAATGATCGCGCCGGTCGCCCAGAACGTGGATTACGCGAACGATGCCCCAGTTTTGCAGTTCGTGGAGGCTGTTGCTGACGTTAGAGCGGGCGATGCCAAGGGTGGCGGCGATTTCCTCGGCCGGCAGCGGGCGGCGGGAAAGGAAAAGAAGAGCATGGATTTGGGCGACGGTGCGATTGATGCCCCAGCGCGTCCCCATTTCGCCCCAATGAAGGATGAACTTTTGGGCGACGGGAGAAAACTTTTTCATGTGCATCTGTTATTTCTGTCTGAACAGAAATTACTGAATCGGGACGCTTACGTCAAGCAAAAAATCGCTATCCCGTGTTCAATGGACGCGTGCGCTACCCGGCGGAGTGGCAACCTGTTGCGTCGAATTCGGAACCCACCGCCGTCGGTAAACGAAATCAGGTAAACCGCCGTCAATTCAGCCCGTAGACTTGGAAGAGCGTTACCCGAAGTCGTACGAGCAACACTTCCAATGCCTCCGCTCCGCCCGATCGGATTTCGCGCTGAGTCTGCGGGTAAAAAATTCTTTGCGGCCCCGTCTTTCCCCTCTATATTCGCGCCCCACCGCATCAGGCGCGTGATCGTTATGTGCGCGGCCTGGGCGGATTTTTTTGTCGCCCGCGAGTCCCCGCCGTGGTGGCCATTTTGAAATAGACATGCCAACGATTAATCAACTTGTGCGAAAAGGACGCCGGAAGGTGTCGGTGAAATCGAAATCACCGGCTCTGACCGATTGTCCGCAGCGGCGTGGAGTTTGCGTTCAGGTCATGACGCGGACACCGAAGAAGCCGAACTCTGCCCTGCGCAAGGTGGCGAAAGTGAGGCTGACAAACGGCCAGGAGGTGATCGCTTATATTCCGGGCGAGGGGCATAATTTACAGGAACACTCGATCGTGCTGGTCCGCGGTGGCCGGGTGAAAGATTTGCCGGGTGTGCGTTATCACATCGTCCGTGGTACGCTCGATTCTCTCGGAGTTGATGGACGACGCCGGAGCCGTTCCAAATACGGCGCGAAGCGTCCCAAGGGTGGCGGCGGTGAAGCCAAGGCGGCAGCGCCTAAAGCGGAGGCGAAGAAATAATCATGTCGCGCCGGCGCAAAGTTTACAAAAAAGAGGAGAAAGTGGATTCTCGCTACGGCAGTCCGGCGGTGGCGCGTCTGATTTCCACTGTCATGAAGCGTGGCAAGAAATCGCTGGCGGAACGGATTGTTTACACCGCAATCGATAAATCGCGCGAAGGCTCCGACTCAGTTGATCCACTCGAAGTTTTGAATAAAGCCCTGGAGAACGTTCGACCACGTCTCGAAGTGAAATCACGTCGTGTTGGTGGCGCGACCTATCAGGTACCGATGGAAGTTGCGCCGGCCCGCCAAATTTCGTTGGCGATGCGCTGGATCGTGCAATACGCGGACGGTCGCCGCGGCCAACGCATGGCCGAATCGCTCGCGCAGGAAATCAAAGACGCCGCTGCCGGTCAGGGCAACGCGATCAAGAAACGCGAGGACACGCATAAGATGGCGCAGGCAAACCGCGCTTTTGCGCATTTCCGCTGGTAATTTTATGGCAACGGCGACGATGGAACAAAAGAAGGCTCCCGCGAATCCGAACTCGCCGAACCGCAAGTTTCCGCTCGAGCGGACGCGCAACATTGGGATCGCTGCGCACATTGATGCCGGCAAGACTACTATTACTGAGCGCGTGCTGTTTTACACGGGCATGATCCACAAAATGGGGGAGGTGCACGAAGGGACGACCGTGACCGACTGGATGGAGCAGGAACGCGAGCGCGGGATCACGATTACCTCTGCTGCGACAACGTGCAGTTGGGCGCAACGCAAAGAGGAAGGTGTTTACAAAATTTTTGAAGGAATCAAACAGCGCATCAACATCATCGATACGCCGGGTCACGTTGATTTTACGGCGGAAGTCGAGCGCTCGCTGCGCGTGCTCGACGGTGCCATTGCGGTCTTCGATGGCGTTGCCGGGGTGCAACCGCAATCCGAAACCGTCTGGCGGCAGGCGACCAAATACAACGTGCCACGGCTGGCCTTCATCAACAAAATGGACCGCGTCGGCGCCAACTTTGAAATGTCGGTGGAGAGCATTCACAAAAAACTCGGCGCGAATGCCTGGCCCGTCCTCCTGCCTCTTGGCCGAGAGGATCAACTCAGAGGCCAGCTCGATGTTATTAATAAGAAAGCGGTCATTTATTCGGAGAGCGACCAGCTTGGATCGACGTATGAAGTTACGGATATTCCCAAGGAATATGTCGACGTTGTAAACAAGGCTTATGACAATCTCGTCCAGCAAATCTCGAACCTCGACGACGAGGTGGCCGAGGTCGTAATCCACGAAAAGCCCGTCACGCGGGAGTTGTTAAAGGCGGGCATTCGTCGCCAAACCGTCGCCAACAAATTCGTGCCGGTGATCGGCGGTTCGGCCTTGAAGAACATCGGCGTGCAGTACCTGGTCGATGCCGTCGTCGATTACCTGCCGAGCCCGCTCGAGATCCCGCCGGCGAAAGGGATGGATCCGGACACGCGTGAGCCGATGGAAGCGCCGACCGATGACAATGGAAAATTCTGTTCGCTCGCGTTCAAACTGTGGAGCGATCCGTTTGTCGGAAAACTCGTCTTCTTCCGCGTTTACTCTGGCACTCTTTCCAAAGGCGATACTGTTTACAATCCGCGCACGAACAAGCGCGAGCGCATTTCGCGATTGATCCAGATTCAAGCAGACAAACGCGAAGACATAGAAACCTGTTATTCCGGCGACATCGCGGCAATCGTCGGGATCAAGAATATCACGACGGGTGACACGCTTTGCGACGAAGATTATCCGATCCTGCTTGAGCCTCCGACATTTCCAGATCCGGTTATCTCAATGGCGATCGAGCCGAAGACGAAGCTGGATCAGGAAAAAATGGGGGTGGCGTTGCAACGGCTTGCGGAAGAGGATCCAACCTTCCGCGTCTACACCCATGAAGACACCGGCCAGACCATCATCGCCGGAATGGGCGAACTGCATTTGGAAATCATTCGCGATCGCATGTTTCGCGAGTTCAAGGTGGATGCGAATGCGGGTAAACCGCAGATTGCGTATCGCGAAACCATCACCGGTGGTGCGCACGGTGTCGGTAAGTTAATCAAGCAATCCGGCGGTCGCGGTCAGTACGGCCACGTCGAGGTGGATGTTCGTCCGGCGTCGCGCGGGAAAGGTTTATTGGTCGAGAACAAGATCGTGGGTGGCGTGATCCCGCGCGAGTACATCCCCGCAGTGAAGAAAGGGATTGAAGAGGCTGTGCTCAACGGTGTCCTTGGTGGTTATCCCGTCATCGACGTCGAGGTCGATATCGTTTACGGCAGTTACCACGAAGTCGATTCCAACGAATTGGCTTTCAAATTGGCGGCGATTTTTGCCGTGAAAGATGGATTCAAACAGGGTAAACCGATTCTGCTCGAGCCGATCATGAAAGTGGAAAACATCACCCCGGAAGAATATCAGGGCGACATCATCGGCGACTTGAATCGACGGCGCGCTCATATCAGCAACATCGAAGCGCGCGGTAATCTTACGATTGTGCACGCCGAAGTTCCGCTTGCGGAAATGTTCGGTTACGCCACTGCCATTCGTTCGCTTTCCAAGGGCCGCTCCAGTTATTCAATGGAGCCGTCGCATTTCGAACAGGTGCCGCAGAACCTGGTCAGCGCAATTCTTGACCAAAAGGAGAAGAAATGAGCGGCGGCCGGCAAATTCCCTGTCGGAAGTTAGGCTTCCAGCCTGACTTGGCTTGCGGGCATCTTGCCCGCGAATCGACAGGCAAGATGCCTGTCGACCAAGACAGCCAGGACGGCTGTCTCCCGAAGAAGGAGACGAAATGACGAACGGGCAACGTATTCGCATTCGTTTGAAGGCATTCGATCATCGCATGCTTGATCAATCTGCCGTCGAGATCGTCGAGACCGCGAAACGCACCGGTGCGCGTGTGGCCGGTCCGATTCCGCTGCCGACATTGATTGAAAAATTTACCGTCAATCGTTCTCCTCACGTCGACAAAAAATCGATGGACCAATTTGAAATCCGCACCCATAAACGTCTGCTCGACATTATCGAACCGACGGCGAAAACGGTGGATGAATTAAAGAAATTAAATTTGCCTGCGGGCGTGGATATTACGATTAAGATCTAATCGCTTGAGAATTTTCGCTGAACTTCAAGATGAGCATCGGGTTACTTGGACAAAAAATCGGCATGACCAGCGTTTACGACGCCAGCGGCAAGCTACGTCCAGTGACCGTGATCGCGGCGGGCGATAATGTTGTGGTCCGCCGAATAACGGCGGAGCACGAGGGCTATTCCGCGGTGCAAGTCGGTTTCGGCGCGCAAAAAGAATCTCGGCTGAATAGTTCCGAGATCGGCGCGTTCAAGAAAGCCGGGGTCGAGCCAAAAAGATTTTCTCGCGAGTTTCGGCTGGAGACGGATTTGCCGGAAGGCGAGGTGAATTTGAACGTCACGCAATTTCAGGCGGGCGACTTCGTCGATGTGATCGGTCGCTCCAAAGGCAAAGGGTTTCAGGGGGTGATGAAGAAACATAACATGCATGGGCAAGGCGCTGCGCACGGGTCGAAGACGCACCGGCGCAACGGTGCGATTGGAAATCGTTCCACGCCCGGTCGCATTTGGAAAAATATGGGCATGCCCGGGCATCTTGGCGACGAGCGGGTGACAGTGCAGAATTTGCAGGTCATGCAGGTTCGCGAATCGGAAAAGATAATTCTCGTTAGCGGGGCGGTCCCCGGTTCGAACGGATCATTTGTGGTGGTGCGACCCGCGCTCAAGAAGCCGGAGAAGAAATCATGAGCGCGAAAGTTTTGACCAAGGCGGCGGCGAAAGAGGCGAAGATTGCCTTGATAGAAAACGGGCGCGGAACGCAGGCAGTGCATGACGTCGTGGTCGCGATGCGGGCAGCCCGACGTTCGGGGACGGCGAACACGAAAACGAAAGCTGACGTGGATTTGTCCGGGGCCAAACCGTGGCGGCAAAAAGGCACGGGGCGTGCGCGCGCGGGCTACAAGTCATCGGTCATCTGGCGTGGTGGTGGTGTCGTTTTCGGGCCAAAGCCGCGCGATTATTCAAAGAGAACTTCAAAATCGCTCCGCCGGCTGGCGTTTCAAAAGGCACTGAGCGAGCGGATCAATGCCGGCGACGTACTGACGATTGGCGAGCTGGCGGTGAAGGAGCTTAAGACCAAGGCGTTCGTCCAGTTGGTCAAAAAGGAGACCAATGCGACGCGGATTCTGATTGTGTCGGATGGATTTGACGAGAACACCCGTAAATCAGCGCGCAATGTCAAACCGGTCACGCTGGCGAGAGCGAGCGACGTAAACACGGAGCAGCTGCTTTCCTTTGAGAAAATTTTGGTAACCGACGGCGGTCTGGCGAAGCTCGCGGAAAGAACGAATGGAGGCAAATGAACGAGCCCTTCGACATCATTGAAACCGCGTCGCTCACGGAGAAGGCAACACTTCTGAGCGAGAAACAGAACAAATACGTCTTCCGCGTTCGTCCGCGCGCTAACAAAATTCAGATCAAACGGGCGATCGAGAAGCTTTTCCAGAAGAAAGTAGTGGACGTGAACACCTGCAATTACGCCGGAAAAAAGAAACGCGAACGTCGCGCCGATTTCGGCCGCAAATCGCATTGGAAAAAGGCGATCGTGACGTTGCAAAAAGGGGAGAAGATCGACCTCGTATGACGAGGAATGACGAAGCACGAATGACGAGGCACCAACGCATGACGAAGTTCGAAGCACGAATGATGACTGGGCGTGCGATAACGACAATTCGTCGTTCGTCATTTTTCATATGGCCCTAAAATCCTACCGTCCACTTACGCCGACGCTGCGGTTCAAATCGCTGCCCACTTTCGATGAAATTACGAAGGCACGGCCGGCAAAGAGTTTGCTTGAACCGAAGAAGAGAACGGGCGGCCGGAATCATTTCGGCCGGCTGACCTCGCGCCATATCGGCGGCGGTCATAAACACCATTATCGGAAAGTCGATTTCAAAAGGCGGAAACGCGGAATTGAAGCGGAGGTTCTGGGAATTGAGTACGATCCCAACCGTTCGGCGCGGATCGCTCTTATTAAGTACAGCGACGGCGAGCTCAGTTACATTCTCGCGCCAGACGGCTTGCGCGTGGGCGCGCGAGTGATGGCTGGGAGTGAAGCGGCACCTGATGTGGGTAACGCTCTGCCGTTATCAGCCATTCCGCTGGGGACAAACATTCACAACATCGAGCTGACGCCAGGACGCGGCGGCCAGATTGCCCGCAGCGCTGGTCAACAAGCGACGTTGAACAACCGCGAAGGCGGATACGGCTTGGTGAAAATGCCGTCGGGCGAAATCCGGCGCATCCACGAGACCTGTTACGCCACCATTGGCCAGGTCGGCAATGTCGATCACATGAACGTGTCGAGCGGTAAGGCGGGACGGACGCGCTGGCAGGGACGACGCCCGCATGTGCGCGGCATGGTAATGAATCCGATCGATCATCCCATGGGCGGCGGCCAGGGTAAATCAAAAGGCGGCGGCGGCCGGCATCACCCAGTGAGCCCGTGGGGGCAACTGGCGAAAGGATTTAAAACACGGGCGAAACATAAGCCGAGTGATCGGTTCATTTTGGAGCGCCGCCGTGCCAAGAAGAAGATTTAAGCTGAAAACCAGGAAACCACGAAATTGAAAACAGACCTTAATTCCTGGATCCCTGGTTTCCAGGTTAGCAATTAACATTTGATTTTTATGGCCAGATCATTGAAGAAAGGACCCTTCGTCGAATCGCATCTTCTGGAGAAGATCGATAAGATGAACAATTCGGGCGCGAAGAAACCGATCAAGACCTGGTCCCGGCGCTCGATGGTAACGCCGGATTTTGTCGGCCACACGTTTTTGGTTCACAACGGAAAGAATTTCCAATCTGTTTTCGTGACCGAAAACATGGTTGGTCACAAGCTCGGCGAGTTTTCGCCTACGCGCGTGTTTAAGAAACACGGTTCGCACACGGCGAAAGTGACGAAGTAAGTTGAATTTGCGATTAGCGATTTGCGGGTTGCGATTGCCAAAAATGGCGGTCGCAATGTTGCACATCGCAATGGTGGGAGCGTTGGTTAGCTACGGCGCCGACGCAGGGAGAGATAGTTCTTTGACAGATTCCAAGAATGAGAATGGGGCCGCGATGGTGGCAAGCACGCCTGCATCATCGGCGACCCCGCAACTGTCCGTGTCGCCTTCGGAAGTGACGGAATTGGTGTCACAAAAAGAAGAATTGCGTCGGCAGTTGTCCCTGAGCCAGCAAACGGTTCAAACGCTGACGAGCAGTCTGGCCGAATCGAACGCCGAGGCGGAATTGTTTCGACGAAAATTCGCAGACCTTGAATTGCGGATGGAAGCGCTCGGACTGGCTTCAGCAAGCAAAGACCGCGCGAAACTTGAGCAACGTTTGCTGACCGCTGTGAGCGATTTGCAGCTGGCGCAGAAGGAACGTGACCATTACCGCGATCAAATGATGCAGTTATCAGAAGCGATGTTGCGTTATCTGAAAACGGCAGAAGGCGGCGATGCGCAGGCGCGAATGGGTGTAGAAGCGCAATTGCGCTCGATGAACGCACTAGTCGAGAAGTCGAGCAAGGCGCAGCCGACGACCGGATCGCTGCTCGATGGCAGTGTCATCGGACTAAAAGAGGAATGGTCGTTTGTGGTTGGTAATTTTGGCGCGCGCGAGGGTGTGAAAATTGGAATGCCCCTGCGAGTGAAGCGCGGCGACGAGGTGGTGGCGAGGCTGCGGGTGGTGGATGTGCGTGAGCGGATTTGCGGCGCGATCATTCAGGAATCTGGAAAGGAGAAGATTAAGGTGGGAGATCGACTCGAAGTCGATGCCCGGCCAGATGTGAGTTTAAAGTAGAATGGTGAAGCGTTAAAGAGTTGAAGGGTTGAAGCGGAAAAGTGAATGCCGCCTTAACGCTGTAACTCTTCAACGCTTGATCGAATACGATGGAAATACGAGCAATATATAAGTACGCGAAGATTTCGCCGTTTAAGGCGCGCGAAGTCACCCGCGAGATTCAGGGCCTGCCGGTTTCGGCGGCGCTCGATATCGTCGCGTACAGCCCAAAGAAAGCGGCTGCGCTGGTGAACAAGACCTTGAAGAGCGCGGTGGCGAACGCCGAGAACAATAGCAATCTCAAAGTAGATGGTCTGGTGGTGAAGGAAGCGATTGTTGGCGAAGGGCCAACGGTGAAACGGATGATGGCGCGGGCGCGCGGGAGCGGCAGCCGGATTTTGAAACGCAGCAGCCACATTCGCATCGTGTTGACGGACGAAATTAAAATCGAAACTCGCGAGACGCGGAAAGCGGAACAAAAAGCGGCGAAGAAAAAGGCATCGGAGGGAAAAGGCGAAAGCGAGTCGACGAAGGCGAAAGCGGGAAAGCCGACAAAGCGGACGAAAAAGGAGAAAAAGTGATGCATTATCATCCTGAGAGGAGCTCGGGATGACGGGGTTGCGTGCGGTAACGAAAGAAATTTATGGGTCAGAAAGTTAATCCGATTGGATTCCGGTTGGGCGTGAACCGCGACTGGCGGTCGCGCTGGTATGCATCTCCCCAGGAGATGCCGGAATTTTTGCACAGTGACATTCAGATTCGCGGTTACGTGAAGAAGAAACTCCAGTTCGCAGCAGTTTCGAAAGTCGTGATCGAACGGGCGTGGAATTCGATTCGCGTCACCATTTTTACGGCGCGTCCTGGCATTGTTATCGGACGCAAAGGCGCCGAGATCGAGAAAATGACCGAAGAAATCTCGAAAATGGCACAGGGAAAACAGATCAAGATCGATATCCAGGAGATCAAGACTCCTGAGCTGGATGCGCAGTTGGTCGCGGAAAACGTGGCGCTGCAAATCGAACGGCGTATCGCGTACCGGCGGGCAATGAAAAAAGCGGTGCAAACGGCGATGGATTTCGGCGCGCTCGGAATTCGTCTGCGCAGTTCAGGTCGATTGAACGGTGCGGAAATTTCGCGCTCCGAATGGTATCGCGAAGGCAAGGTACCGCTGCATACCCTGCGCACCGGGATCGATTACGGATTTTCGGAAGCCAACACCGTTTACGGCAAGATCGGAGTGAAGTGTTGGATTTGTAAGAAGGAAGACGTGGTTGAGCAAACGCCGGCCCAGGCTGCGCCGCCGCCACCGCCACCACAAGAAACCAAGGCGGCTGAACTCTAGGGAGATTTGTTATGCCATTGATGCCCAAACGCGTGAAGTATCGCAAGTCCCAGCGGGGAAGTCGCAAGGGAACGGCCTCGCGCAATTTGCGAATCGATTTCGGCGAGTTTGGTCTGCAAACGCTCGAGCGCGCCTGGATCACGAACACCCAGATCGAAGCTGCGCGCGTCGCGTTAACCCGCAACATGAAACGCAAAGGCAAACTCTGGATCCGCATTTTCCCCGACAAATCAGTCACGGCGCGTCCGCCGGAAACGCGAATGGGTAAAGGTAAGGGCCAGCCGGAATTTTGGGTGGCAACGGTCCGGCCGGGGAACATTTTGTTTGAGCTCGATGGCGTGCCGGAGTCAGTCGCGCGCGAGTCGTTGCGCCTGGCTGCCGACAAGCTTCCGGTGCGTACGAAATTTTTGAGTCGTCATCACGTCGCTGCCTAATCGGAGACAACCATGAAGATCAAAGAAATTGTTGAGATGAGCACGGACGAGCTTTTGACGAAGAAGCGCGACCTGCGGCAGGAAAGTTTGCATCTGCGCCTGCAACAGCAAAGCGGACAGCTTGAGCAACCGAGCCGGCTGCGCTTACTCCGACGCGAAGTGGCCCGGATTGAGACGGTGCTGTCGAAGCGGGCGAAGGAGGCGAAGTAATTTATGGCCGAAGAACCAAGCACAATGCCACCGCTGTTACCTACCGACGCGGGAGCGTCCGCTGTCGTTTCGTCCAAATCGCAACGCGGTTCGCGTAAGACGCGCGTGGGCGAGGTCATTTCGAGCTCGATGAACAAGACGATCGTTGTTCGCAGCGTCACCCGCGTGCCGCACCCGAAGTTCGGCAAGATCGTGAAGCAGCAGAAGAAATTTTACGCGCACGACGAAGAGAACAAGGCGAAGAACGGCGACACGGTTCGTATCATGGAAACGCGACCGCTCAGCAAGTTGAAGCGGTGGCGTCTGGTCGAGATCGTCAGCAAATAAATTTATGGTCCAGATTCGTTCCCGACTCGATGTGGCTGACAACACCGGCGCGCGTATGGCGACGATGATCGGGGTCATCGGAAAAGCCACACTTTACGCGCGGATCGGGGATGTAATCACTGCCAACGTCAAGGAAGCCAGCGCGACCGGGACAGTTAAAAAAGGTGAAGTTGTGCGTGCGGTTATCGTTCGCACCAAACAACCGGTGAAACGCGATGATGGTTCGCTATTGCGATTCGATAACAACGCCATTGTCATTATCGACAAAGATTTGAATCCGCGGGGAACGCGCATTTTTGGGCCGGTGGCGCGCGAGCTGAGAGAGAAGAACTTTATGAAGATCGTCTCCCTTGCGCCGGAGGTGTTGTAATGAACCGCATCAAGTTTCACGTTAAAAAAGGCGATAACGTTGAGGTAATCTCGGGAAACTTCCGTGGTTCGAGTGGGAAGATTCTTCAAGTGTTACCGAAGAAGCAACGGGTGCTGATTGAAGGCGTGCGTATTATTAAGAAGCACCTGCGGAAGTCACAGGATAACCCGAGCGGAAAGATCGCGGAACGGGAGGGGCCGATCCATATTTCCAACGTGCGATTGATCGAGAAAACGGAAAAGAAAGAAAAAACCGCGAAGAAGGAGACGAAGGCGAAGAAAGAAAAAGCGAAAAGTTAGTCATTCCGAGCGAAAAGTGGCGGTCCGGCTTGGACCGAGGGTCCCGAGGAAGTTACCTTAAGGGTTTCGCAACAGGCTTCCTCGACTTGGTTCGGAATGACAGGGGTCCGGAAATGGAAAACGAATTTTACAAAGACTACAAAGAACGGGTGATACCGGCGTTGCAGCAGCAGCACGGTTATAAAAACATTCACCAGGTGCCGAAGGTCGACAAAGTGGTCATCAACACCTCCGTCGGCTCGCAATCGGATGTGAAGCAGGGGCTGGATGATGCCAAGATGGAACTGGCGCTCATTACCGGTCAGCACGCGGCCGAGACCCGGTCGAAGAAGAGCATTTCGAATTTCAAGTTGCGCAAGGACCAGGCGATTGGCGCCAAGGTTACATTGCGCGGCGAGCGGATGTATGAATTTCTCGAGCGTCTGATCAAAGCCGCGCTGCCACGTATTCGTGATTTTCGGGGGGTTTCGCCGCGCGGATTCGACGGTCATGGCAATTATACTTTAGGCGTGTCCGACCAGTCGATTTTTCCGGAGGTCGAACTCGATAAAATCAAGCGCAACATCGGTTTTGATGTTACTATCGTGACCACTGCTCGCACGAACGCGGAAGCCAAATCGCTGCTCAGCGAAATGGGGATGCCGTTCAGCGACCGCGCCAGAAGGTCGGCCGCGCAAGCTGCTTAATTAGATGAGTACCGTAACCGATCCGATTGCAGATTTGCTGGCTCGTGTGCGTAACGGCGCGCAGGCGCAGAAGCCGCAGCTATTTGTACCGTACTCCAAGATCAAGGCAGAGATCGCAAGGATTTTGAAGGAGGAAGGCTACATCACCGATTACGAACTGGATCGAACGGCAGCGCATCCGCGGATCAAGATTACGAACAAGCTGGTCAATCGGTCGTGTGCTATCACGGGATTAAAACGGGTGAGCCGGCCGGGACTGCGCCGATATGTCGGTGCGGATGAAATTCCGCGCGTCCTAGGTGGAATGGGAATCACGATTCTCTCGACGCCGCGCGGCGTGTTGTCGGGTCGGGAAGCGAAAAAACAAAACGTCGGCGGAGAATTGCTGGCTTACGTTTGGTGATATTTTAAGTATTTAACGAATTACGAACTCATGTCGCGAATTGGAAACAAAACCATAGCCTTGCCGGAGAAGGTGAAGGTGAACGTCGGTAACGATGGTGCGATCGCGGTCGAGGGCCCAAAAGGCAAACTAAATTGGAAGTTGCCACGCGAGATTTCGGCCAAGGTCGAGAACAATCACGTCTCGCTGGCGCGGGGAGCGGAAACGCGAAGCGTGAAAGCGTTGCACGGCCTTTCGCGCGCTCTGATCAACAACATGGTGAACGGGGTGAATGAAGGCTTTTCCAAGGATTTGGAAATTGAAGGCGTTGGATTCAAAGCCGCGGTGCAGGGGCAAAAGCTGAATCTATCGCTCGGATTCTCGCACCCAATTTTGTTTCCCATCCCGAAAGACATCAAAATCACGGTGACCGAGAATACCAAGCTAACGATTAGTGGGATCGACAAGAAACTGGTCGGTCAGGTGGCGGCGGATATTCGCAGATATTATCCGCCCGAGCCGTACAAGGGCAAAGGCGTGCGATACGCGGGCGAGCAGATTCGCCGCAAGGAAGGTAAGACGGTGCAGTAAGATGGCGACGAATCGGAAAGCAGTGCGGCAGCGCATTCATACCCGCATCCGGAAGAAAGTGAGCGGAACCGCAGAACGGCCGCGACTCGCCGTCCATTTTTCCGGGCGCCATGTTTACGCGCAGGTGGTCGATGACGATGCCGGTAAAACCTTGGCGGCGGTTTCGACGTTGCAAAAAGATTTAGCTGGCAAAAAAGCGGCCGCGAATCGGGAATCGGCAGAACGCGTTGGGAAGGCGATCGCGGAGAAGCTGCTGGCAAAGAAAGTGGAGAACGTGGTGTTTGATCGCGGCGGTTACATATTCCACGGCAAGGTGAAAGCGCTGGCAGATGCCGCGCGCGAAGGCGGATTAAAATTTTAAGATGGCTTCTCCGAATCAAGGCAGGCGACAGGATCGCAGTACCGACAAAACGCCGGCAGCAAGAGGCGATACGACCGAGAAAGTCGTTTTCATTAATCGTTGCGCGAAGGTGGTGAAAGGGGGACGCCGTTTCAGCTTCAGTGCGTTGATTGTGGCAGGCGATCATGATGGAAAAGTTGGCGTCGGTTTTGGCAAGGCGAACGAAGTGGCGGAAGCGATTCGCAAGGCGTCCGAAGCGGCGCGCAAATCAATGGAGAAAGTCTCGCTGCACGAGAACACCATTCCACATGAGACGATCGGTGAATTCGGTGGTGGCCGGGTGTTGCTGCGGCCGGCATCGCCTGGAACAGGTGTCATCGCGGGCGGCGGTGTGCGCGCCGTGGTCGAGGCCGCTGGGATTCGTGATGTCCTGGCCAAATCGCTCGGCTCGAGTAATCACGCCAACGTGGTCAAAGCCACCATCGAAGCGCTGCGAAACTTGCGTCGTCGCGATGAAATTTTGAAAGTGCGCGGGATTCGCCCGCGGGCGAGCGCGCCAGCCGATGGAGGGCACGCGTCGTGAAATCGGAAACGAAAAAAGAAAAATCGGCGGGATTGCGGCTGCATAACTTGCGCCCACGTCCCGGTGCGCGTCATCGGGTGAAGCGACTCGGCTGCGGCGAAAGCTCGGGCCACGGCAAAACCAGCGGCAAAGGGCACAAAGGGCAAAAGGCTCGCTCGGGCGGAAGTCTCCGTCTCGGATTCGAAGGTGGACAGATGCCGTTGATCCGGCGATTGCCGAAGCGTGGCTTCAACAACGCGGCCTTTCACAAGCGTTATGCGATTGTGAACTTGTCGGATCTGAAGGATTTCAAAAGCGGATCGGTCGTGAACGAGGAATCGTTGCGCGCAGCGGATCTGGTGCGTGGAAATTTTGATGGCATCAAAATTCTCGGCGGCGGTGAACTAAAACATGGGCTGACGATTGAAGCGGAAAAGGTCAGCGCGTCGGCACGCGAGAAGGTTGAGAAGGCCGGTGGGAGCGTCGCGGAAGCGAAGACGCCGAGCGCTGGCGGAGCGCATCGGCAGGATGCCGATGCCACGGATGCTACGAAGCCGAAGAGAACAAAAGCCGCCAAGAAGTAGCCGGGTGGTTTAGGAAATGATCTCGGCGTTCCTGAACACAGTAAAAATTCCGGAGCTGCGGCGCCGGATTCTTTTTACTCTCGCAATTATTGTCATTGTCCGTCTGGGCGCTGCGATCACGACCCCCGGAGTCAATCAGGCCGTTTTGCAGGAATGGTTTCGCAGCACCGCTGACAAGCAGGGTGGCGTGGCTGCGCTCTTTAATCTTTTTAGCGGCGGCGCGCTGGAGAATTGCGCGATTTTTTCCCTTGGCATCATGCCCTACATCAGTGCGTCGATCATGCTGCAGTTATTGACGGCAGTGATTCCGCAACTCGGCCGCCTGGCGCGCGAGGATGGAGGCCGTCAGAAGATCATGCAATACACGCGCTACGCGACGGTAGTGCTTTGTCTTTTCCAGGGATACTTACTCGCCATTTCCTTTCAACATCCCGAATCGTACCACACCATTCTCGGAGGAATTCCTGACACGATTCGGAAGCTTGGGATTCCATTGGTGGCGGACCAGGGTTGGACCTTCCGCATCGCGACAGTCATTAGCCTGACTACTGGGACACTTTTTCTGATGTGGCTGGGCGATCAGATCACTGAACGCGGCATCGGCAATGGCATTTCGTTGATAATCACGGTCGGAATCGTGGCGCGCTTGCCGGCGGCGCTGACACAGGCGTGGCGAACGTTTGTCCCGAGTGCGGGAGCGGGAGCCGATACTGGTCAGTCCAGCCCAACTCCCGTGGTTCTTGTGCTGATGATTCTGTTCTTATTCCTGGTGATCGCGGGTGTCATCACGATCACGCAAGGTGTTCGCAAAATCTCGGTCCAATACGCCAAGCGTGTGGTTGGCCGAAAAATGTACGGGGGCCAATCGACGTTCATGCCGTTGAAAGTCAATTACGCCGGAGTCATGCCGATCATTTTCGCATGGGCCATTTTGTTGTTTCCCAGCACGATCATCGGTCTTTTGTTTAAGAACAGCCCAACGGCGAGCAAGATTGCAAACGCCCTTAATTCCGGCTGGGTCCATTACGCCTTGATTGCCGCGATGATTTTCTTCTTCAGTTATTTTTGGGTGGCGACGCAATTCCAACCGTCCCAGATCGCGGATGATTTGAAGAAGCATGGCGGCTACATTCCGGGGGTGCGGCCGGGTAAACCGACGGCGGATTTTTTGGACTTTACGATGACGCGGCTGACTTTCGCCGGAGCGGTGTTTCTCACCCTGATTGCGGTGTTGCCGAGCTTGCTCAGCCAGGCCCTTCATGTCCCGCAGGTCACCGCTCAATTTTTCGGCGGAACAAGCCTGCTCATTATCGTAGGTGTAATGCTGGATACAATGCGCCAGGTCGAAACGCATCTGATTCAACGCCATTACGACGGGTTCTTGCGCAAAGGGCGAATTCGCGGACGAGCTTTCGATACGCGCGCGGCTTACAACCGTGGCGAAGCCGCAGCGCAGAGGACGTTGATGTGGCTTTACGTTGCGATCTCCATTCTCGTTATCGCTGGAGTCGCGATTTTTCTTTACGGCCGCTAAGTGAAGAAACGGCTTGTTCTCCTCGGCGCGCCCGGTTCTGGGAAGGGCACCCAAGCTGAGCTGATTACTCGGCAATTTGGAATTCCGGTCACATCGCCGGGGGCGATCCTGCGTCGAGAGAAAGACCTTGGCACGCCCCTGGGAATCGAGACTTCCGAAACCATTCAACGGGGTGGCCTTGTCCCGGATGCGACAATTGTGAAACTGATAGAAGATTGGCTGCGCTTGCATGGTGCGCACGGTTTTGTCTTTGATGGATTTCCGCGCACCGCTCCGCAGGCCGAAAGCCTGACGGCGATTCTCACTCGCCATCACACCCCACTTAATCTCGCGATCTGGCTCGAAGTTTCCGAGGAAACGGTCCGCGAGCGCATTTCAGGACGATTGCAGTGCCGCAGTTGCGGTTTTGTTACCAGTGTGGCGGCGGGAAATTTTTCCGAGCGCGCAGTCTGTCCGTATTGTGAAGGACCGCTGGTGCGGCGAAACGACGACGATCTCGAAGTTCTGCAAAATCGCTTGAAGGAATATCGCGCGAAAACCGAACCATTGGCTCTGTATTACCAAAAGGTCAGCGTGTTGCATCGCATCGATGGCAATCGCGATCGCGAGACGGTTTTCGGCGATATTTCGCGTTTGATTGAGGCGAAATGATTCCGATCAAGAATGCGAAGGAAGCGGAAAAGATGCGGCAGGCGTGTCGCGTGGCCAGCGACATCCTGGACCGCGTCGTCGCCATCATTCGACCGGGGATAACGACGAAAGAAGTGGATGAAGCTGCCGCCGAGATGATGGAAGAGGCAGGCGTGAAAAGCGCATTTCTCGGCTATCGGATCGGGCATCGCGTCTATCCTGGAAACATCTGCATATCATTAAACGACGAAGTTATTCACGGCATTGCCAGCCAGCGCCGGATTCAATATGGCGATATTGTGAAACTCGATATCGGAGTGATTCGCGACGGCTGGATCGGCGATACCGCCACGACGGTGCCGGTCGGCATCATCGACCAACAGACGGAACGTTTGCTGCGGGTGACAGAGCGGGCGCTGGAGCGCGCAATTGGTATGGCTTATCAGGGCCGGCGGCTGGGCGACATCAGCGCGGAGATCGAAGACGAAGCAACGAGTAACAAACTTAATGTCGTGCGCGAGTTTGTCGGCCACGGGGTTGGACGAAAACTACATGAGGAACCCCAGATCCCGAATTATGGAAAACGTGGCAGCGGGCCGCGGCTCAAGGAGGGAATGACGCTCGCGATCGAGCCGATGATTAATTTGGGAACTGCCGCCGTCAGATTACTCGATGACGGCTGGACCGCCTGCACCGCTGATGGAATGCCGTCGGCGCATTACGAGCACACGGTGTTAATTACCAATGGGGAGCCGGAAATACTGACATGGCGCGGAAAGACGCAATTGAAGTAGAAGGCAAGGTGGTCGAGCTCCTCCCAAACACGATGTTTCGGGTGGAACTCCCCAACGGCCACCGGGTTCTGGCCCATATTTCGGGGAAAATGCGGCTCCACTTCATTCGCATCTTGCCAGGAGACAAAGTTATGCTAGAGATTTCGCCCTACGATTTGTCGAAGGGGCGGATTACGTTTCGCCACAAATAAACGCGCGGATACTTCTCCGCGATTTTCGTCTCGTGGAAAATGAAAGTACGACCATCAGTAAAAAGACTTTGTGAATCTTGCAAGATTGTGAAGCGCAAGAATGTGGTGCGCGTCATCTGCAAGAACCCGCGACATAAACAGCGGCAGGGGTGAAAGGGATGAGAAGTGGGAAGACATAACAATTTAACGAGTAACTGTGTAAGCTTTTAACTTTTGTAACGAATATTATGCCAAGATTATTGGGAGTTGAAATACCGGCGGAGAAACGCATCGAGGCGTCGCTTACTTATATTTACGGAATTGGGCCGTCGATCGCGAAGCGCATTCTCGATCAGACGAATATCGATCCGAATCTCCGCGCGAAGAACCTCACGCCGCAGCAATTGAACGAGATCATTCACTCGATCACGAGCAACAAGATCCCGATTGAAGGCGATCTGCGCCGGGAGGTGCAAGGCAATCTCAAGCGTTTGCAGGGAATCAATTGTTATCGCGGGATCCGACACCGCCGTGGGTTGCCCGTTCGCGGGCAGCGCACCAGCACAAACGCGCGCACCCGCAAAGGTCCGCGCAAGACCGTTGGAGTCATCCGCAACAAAGACGCAAAGGCAGGTAAAGTTTAATGAGTGAATCAAAGAAAGGGGCAGAGGACGCTCCCAAGAAGCCGAGAGCGCCGCAGGAGGTAGAGGCTGCGTTGAAAACGGAAGCCACTGCAGCTCCGCCGGAACCAGCGCAGGCTGAGCCGAAGAAGAAACCTTCGCCCAAGGCAAAGAAGGACGAAGCGCCAGTTCCCGTTTCGGCCCCGGCGGAGAATCTTTCACTTAGCCCCGACGTCGTGGAGCAGCCAAAAATCGTCAAAGCGAAGGGGAGCAAAAACGTTCACAACGGCATCGCGCACATCCTGGCAACATTCAACAATACCATCGTCACCATCACTGACATGAAAGGCAACGTCATCGGATGGTCGAGCGCCGGGAAAGTCGGGTTCAAAGGTTCGCGCAAGAGCACAGCCTACGCTGCGCAAATGGTAGCACAGGACGCCTCGCGCCAGGCCATGGGTCACGGTCTTAAGGAAGTGGAAGTGTTGGTCAAAGGGCCGGGTGCAGGCCGCGAATCGGCCGTGCGCGCTCTTCAAGCCATTGGTCTCGAACTCACTGTCATCCGCGACGTTACCCCCGTTCCGCACAATGGCTGCCGCCCGCCGAAACAACGCCGCGTATGATTCTATCAACTATCAACCCTCAACCATCAAACTTCTAAGTGGGCAGATACACCGGACCAAAAACCAAAGTTAGCCGCCGTTACGGCGTTCCGCTTTTCGGGCCATCCAAATCGCTCGAGCGAAAAAATTATCCCCCCGGAATGCATGGACCGAAAGGCTCGCGCCGGAAGCAATCCGATTACGCGATCGCGCTCGGTGAAAAACAAAAGCTGCGTTATCAATATGGGCTGCTGGAGCGCCAGTTTCGTCGGATTTTCCAAAGCGCGTTACGCAAACGTGGCGTCACGGGCGAAACGCTTTTGCAATTGCTCGAGACCCGCCTCGACAACGTCATCTTTCGTCTGGGCCTGGCCAACACCCGTGCTGGTGCCCGCCAGCTGGTTTCACACGGCCACGTCCTGGTTAACGGCAAGACGGTGAACATTTCCTCTTTCAACGTGAAGGCTGGCGACGAGATTTCGGTTAAAGACAAACCGAAGACGCGCCAACTGGCTCTGCGAAATCTCGAACTAACACAGATCGTTCCAGTCCCCGACTGGCTGACGGTCGATCGCGACGCGCTCAAAGGCAAAATCGCGCGCATTCCTTCGCGCGAAGAAATCCAGCCGATGGTCAACGAGCAGCTGATCGTCGAGTTGTACTCCCGCTAACTGTAGCGGCGCACACGCTGAACCACCGGCGGTTAACGCAACTGCCGCTACAAATTGCTGCTGGAATGAAATACGCGACCATTTCGTATCATCGGTGGGTTTCGTAGGCTAAAAATCCTAAAATCCGCGGACGGCATCCTCCCAGGAATTGTCATGGCAAAGGAGATAAGCATTCGGTAATCAATTCGCGTTACAATGAATGCCGGAATCTTAGGTGGATTATTTTCAGCGTTTCGCTTGGGGTTTTGGGAGGCGCAGTCGGGACCTATTTCTCGATTGGGAATACCTCTGGACCGCGGGAGCGGGCTTTCATGATCCGCGTCTCCATCTTCACCTGGATTGCAGTTCGATATTCGTTGCAGCGTTAATGCTGCTGCCAAAGCCATATAACTGGCTGCTCTGGATTCCATACGGGATCGCATTGCCGCTGGCGTCGCGCGCGTGGGCGCCTGCGCTTCGCAGAGGAAGAACGGCGGTCATAGATTGCCGCTACAGAGGAATTCCAAAGCTTTGTCGTAACTCCGGCGATCGAGGAAGTGGGCTAATCGCGGCGGAATGGGCTGGGGGAGAGCGGCGGCTAGGGATTCAATGCGGTCGGAGATCTCGCGGAGCCGCGCCATGTGCTGATCGGGATTGTGGCGGCTGGATTCGTCGGAGATAATTTTTAGACGCTCGCCAAGAGCAGCAGCCAATTCTTGTTCCTCTGTCGTCATTTATTTCACCGGATAAGCTGGATTCGTAGGCTAACAGCATTTGTCTTTAGCGCCAAGGTCCTGATCAAGGTAAGGCAGGGACGCTGCCCGGAGTAGAATGATTTCGCGCCCTTGGCGCTGCAAACGCAAATAGCGGAGCGCGTCATCCCCGTGAAGGAAAGCTTGAAACTCGCGGGTATTTAGCGCAACCGTCTGCCGTGGCGTCCGGTGATTCCAAACGCATTCTGGTGGTGGACGACGATATGTCGCTTACGCGTCTAATCAGCGAGGCATTGCGAACTCGTTTCCAATGTGAAGTTGATGCCACTCCCAGTCCGGAGTACGCCTTTGAGCTGGCGTTGAAAAAACGTTACCGGCTTTTCGTTTTCGATTTTTCGATGCCGATGATAGATGGCGCCATGCTCTTTGCGCTGATTGGGAAGGTTTATAATCATGTGAATCCGCCGCTAGCCGTTCCGCCGCTGATACTGATTTCCGGACGGGGCGACGAGGTGCGCGCGCAGGAATTGATGAAAGAAATCGGAGTGCGCGGGTTTTTGCCGAAGCCTTTTGCGATGAATCGGCTGATGGAGAAGATTAGGGAGGTTGCTCCGGAACTCGGACCAGCCAGCGGAGAATGACGAGACTGGAGTGATGGCCGGCCGCGCCGTAAGTGCCCCGGCTGCCGGGACGAAGGCGGGATAGTCGAGTGGTGGGGTAATCAAAAGTTTCGGGGCACTGAGCCCCCTCCCACGTTGACTACCGCACACGAGATTTTCAGGATTATGCAGGACTAGGGCAAGAGCCCTAATCTGCTGGATTCAATCCTGTTAATCGTGTCTAGGTTTCGCCGAGCTCGGCCAATAATTGGCGGCGCGCTTCCAGCCAATCGGACCCTGCGTCGCCGGGTAGCGACATGCGCTCGCGCTGTTCGGCGATGAAATAAGCGCGCGTACGGATGGCTTCGTCGCTGATGCGGGGTGCTGCTCTCTGTGGAGCAGATTTTTTGCGTGATGCAGTCTTCTTACGCGGGGAACTGGCTTTTTTGGCTGCCGGTTTCGCGGCATGACCGTTCAGCGCTGTTTCCTCGACCGGCGCTTTCGATTTGTCGGTTTCTTTTGTTGGCATGACTAAAACAGGTATCGCTGTACTCGCCCGAATCGGATTCGCAAGCCGTTTTCGCAAAGGATTGGCGTGAACGCAAAGCCTTCGCTAGCGTACGTCATGCGGCATTTTGTTTTTCGCTGGTTGGCAACAACGGTGGCAGTGATGGTCGCGGCTTCAATTATTCACGGAATCCGGTACGATTCCGCCGGCTCGCTAATCGGTGCGGCTTTGCTCCTCGGCATCCTGAATGCTTTTGTCCGACCCGTGTTGCTAATTTTAAGCGCACCTCTCATTCTTGTGACGCTCGGATTTTTTATTCTCATCGTCAACGGTCTGTTGCTCTGGTTCGTCCCTAACATTGTGACGGGCTTTCACGTTGATAATTTTGGGAGCGCATTTTGGGGTGCGATCGTGATTGGAATTGTATCCTGGATATTGAGCGCCTTTTTCCGCGGGAGCGACGGCCGCGTCCATATCTTGACCCACCATACTCAAATCAAGCCCGTGCACGGTCGGGTCATCGAACCGGGGGATCGCTCATGACCTATTGCCTGGGGATGCTCTGCCGCACGGGTGCGGTTTTTCTCTCCGATTCGCGTACGAGCGCGGGCATGGACAACATTACGATGCGAAGCAAGATGCGGCTCTTCGAAAAATCGGGTGAGCGAGTCATTTGCATCATGACCTCAGGCAACCTTTCGCTCACTCAGGCGACACTCGCATTGATCGACGACGATTTGGTTCTGGCGAACAATGAGCCGTCGCGTGAGACGATAATGAACACCCAGACTCTCTACGAAACCGCCCGTTATGTCGGAAGCAAAGTGCGCGCGGTGGAGAAACGCGATCGCGTGGCGCTCGAAGCAGACGGGTTCGACTTCAATATCAACCTGATCGTCGGTGGCCAGATCGCAGGGCTCGCGCCGGAGGTTCACCTGATTTATCCGCAGGGGAACAGCATTCATGCGACCCGCGATTGTCCGTTTCTGCAGATCGGCGAAACGAAATACGGCAAACCGATTCTCGATCGCGGATTCAATTACGAGACTTCATTGAGCGACGCGGTGAAATTTGGAATCATTTCCATTGACGCGACGATGAAGAGTAATGTCGCGGTGGGGCCACCGATCGATCTGCTTTGCTACGAGACCGATTCGCTGTTGGCAAATTCGCGAATGCGGCTCGATCAGGACGATCCTTATTTGCAGGAGATCGGACGCAAATGGCAGAACGGTATCATCAAGCTGGTCAAAGAGATGCCGGCGCCTGATTTCACGAAGCCTTCGCTGGGGTTTGCGACCGCGGCCTAGTGCCGCGTCGCCGCAGCCAAAGGGTGATCGCGGATTTCGCGGATAGAGAAGGGAAAGATATCCGCCAAATACGCGGATGACGGGAAAGGGCGAAAAGAGCGGTGATGAGCGTTCTTTCGTAATTTGAGTTTCATCATTGCTTCATCCTTCGTCATCCGCGTCATTTGTCATTCAAAGATCCATGTTCGTTAAGATTTGCGGCATCACTAATCAGGCAGACGCCGAACTTGCCATCGCGACCGGTGCGGATGCTCTCGGTTTTAACTTCTGGCCGGGCAGCCATCGTTATCTTGAGCCGGCGAAAGCGGCCGACTGGATCAGAGAGTTGCCCGATACGGTTGTTCGGGTTGGGGTTGTGGTTGATCCGACCGAGTCATATGCGACGACGATCGCGGCAATGGATGGGATCGACCTTCTGCAATTGCACGGGGCGGAGTCGCCTGAATTTTGTCGGAATCTCGTAGAGGCTGACATCCCGCTTTGGAAGGCAATTCCGATGACCGGGCCCGGAACGTGGCTACCTCATTACCATGCCGAGCGGATCCTATTGGATACGGTTGCGGGGGGAAAGTTTGGAGGAACTGGTGTGCTATTTCCGTGGAACTGGGCGCGCGACCTGATCACCGCGAATCCGACCTTGGAATTCATTCTGGCTGGAGGGTTAACGCCCGAAAATGTGGGTCGGGCTATTACCGAATCTCGGCCGTTTGGCGTGGACGTGGCGAGCGGGGTTGAAGGGCGGTGCGGCCGCAAAGATACTTACCGGGTCCGCGATTTTATTGCTGCTGCGCGCTCTGCCTGAGGCGGTTCAAAAACCGGCTTCGAGGGGGTCGGAAACCAGACGGGAGGCTGGTCTGCTTCCTGCTTTAACGCCGTTTGCTTTAATCAACATCGCACTACTACTATGGCAACTTTCACATTCAAACTGACTTGCGGAACGATCGCATTCCTCGCGGCCATCTCCGTCTCCTTTGGCCAAGCGACTTCGCCTGCTCCCGAGAGCACCGAAAAGACGGCGGCCAAGACCAATTCTGCCAAGAATCCCGAAAAATCCGAGTCAGTTGCTGCCCCTTTAACCGTTGTCCAGGCGACGAGTGCGACGTCGGCGCCAGTGGCGCCCAAAGCGGCAGTCCCCCAACCATCTACCAGCACGCCCGCCACCACGGTAGTACCGCCTGCCGCTGCCGAATCTGCTGTCGAAAGCGGTGGTGTCGGCGTGCGTGAGTTTCAGGGCGACGACGTCGGCCAGGTGCTGCGTCTGTTGGCCCGTCAGGCTAAGGTTAACATGGTGGTGAGCGATCAGGTAACTGGCACGGTCACGATGCGGTTGGAAGACGTTACCGCGCTGCAAGCGATCGCCATTATCGTAAAGGCCAAAGGCTTATTCCTTGATCAGATTGACCATGTTTACTATATTAAGACGGCTGCCGAAAAGACCGCCGAGCCGACCGAGAGCGACAGCTATCAGTTCAGTTATTCACGGGCAAAAGAGGTCGCGCCTTTGCTGGCTTCGCAGCTTGCGAGCAAGGATCCGCCTCAGTTCGACGAGCGGACCAACACCATTTTCTTCCGGGAAACTCGCAGCAACTTGGACAACGTCCGCAAATTGCTGGTGACGATCGACAAGCCGACCAAGCAGGTAATGATCGAAGCCCGCCTGGTTGAAGTTACGGCAAACCCGTCACAAAGCTACGGCATTGATTGGGCCGGGGTCTTTGGTAGCGCAAGTAGTGGTAAGACATTTACGTATGGTGCACCGACGACGACCAACAACCCTAATGGCACCATTACAACAGGAGATTTCGCCCTGGGCAACCCCAACAACCCTAATATCCTTGGCAGCTTTGGAAAGTTGGCCCTTGGCCAGTTCGCGATCCTGACAATACCGCAAATGTCTGCAACTTTGCGGTTACTAAATGAAGATACGGATGCAGAATTCCTCGCTAATCCGCGAGTTGTGACGGCTGACAATTTGCAGGCGAAGATTGAGATCAACCGCGCTCAGCCGGTCCCGCAGTTGAATTTCAATGAACAGACTGCCACCGCCGTTTTCGGTGGATTCCAAGATAAGAAGTTCGGCAACACGCTCATCGTTACACCCAGCATCAATAAGGACAACTTTGTCACCTTGAAGGTGAAACCCGAGATCAGCAACAAGGTCGGAGATTCCACCTTTGTGTTCGCGGGTGCCACGGTTAGCAGCCCGATTATCGACACGCGCACGTTGGAATCCAACGTCTTGATCCGCAGCGGCGATACACTGGCCATTGGTGGGTTGCTCCAGGATGAAGTGGCCAAAGCCCGCAACAAAGTGCCTGTGATCGGCGATGTACCGCTTCTTGGTTATATCTTTCAGAACCATCTGAACAGCCGGGTCAAACGTAATCTGCTCGTTTTTGTGACGCCGACGATCATTAGCTCCAAATACGGTACCGGTTTGGAGGATCAGGTTAGTGGATTACACCATGTGGGCGAAGAATACGCCGACATTAACGGCTGGCGCAACAACGCCAAGGGCGCCGTTCGGCTGGTGCCGACAGGCAACCGGCAGGTCGTAGCGGATTACCCGAAACCGGGAACGCCGCCGCCCCCCGCCATGGGCGAAGATATTCAATTCAAGAGTTCAGCCAAGGATCGCGACTTCTAGTTTTCAGTGGAATGTGGGGTTGAGAGGGGGCGGACGCTTTTCGGCGTTCGCCCTTTCCACTTTCTGGGGTTTTCTTCCCCTAGCGCTCAAGATAGCGATTAAGCGCAGCGCGTAGCTCGGTCCGTGCGCGAAACAGCAGGCTTTTGACCGCAGCAATCGACAGCCCAAGAACCTCTCCGATTTCTTCGTAGCTCTTGCCTTCGTAACGGCGGAGCACGACCGCCATTCGCTGCTTCTCCGGCAACGCGAGAGTTGCCCGATCAATCTCACGTTGCAGCTCTTTCTCGAGCAGTTGTTCGTCTGGAATCCGTCCAGCCGAATCGACGAGCGCCAGAGCCTCTTCTCCTTCATGAACGTCCAGCAAATCGCCCGGGTGCCGTTTGCGCCTCCGCGCTTCATTAAAAACGAGATTGCGTGTGATGGTTAACAGCCAGGTGGTGAATTTCGCGGTAGGCCGATAACGCCCCGCACTCTTCCAGACCCGCACGAAAACCTGCTGCGCAACGTCCTCGACATCGGAATTGCTGCCGAGCATTCGCCCAACCGTGCCAATGACCAGAGCCTGATGACGTTCGACGAGCTGCTCGAACGCAGCGATATCGCCGCGCGCCGCTCTCGCCATCAGGGCAGCATCGTCAAGCTCGCTGGCGCCTTGCTCCGACATGGAAAAGGAACGACGGACACGCGCTCACCATTATTCGTTTAAAACCCGACAAAGAATTCGGGGTCGCACCCCGATTGGTCGTTTTGGTTGCATCAATTTCTCAGACCATGCATCATTCACCCAGCGTTTACGCGTATCAACTTACGAATGAATTACCGGTTAATCCCTGACGCACTTCGGCCCATTGCAGAGAAAATTGAAGCGCAAGCGCGCGTCAGCGATGCCGAGGCGGTGGCTTTGTACCAGTCGCGCGATCTGAACGCCCTCGGAATGATGGCGAATGTGGTGCGCGAACGAAAGAACGGGAATTACGCCAGTTACATTCACAACCGTTACATCAACTACTCCAACATCTGCATTCTTTCATGCCAGTTCTGCGCTTTCGCCGCCAGGAAGCGCGATCCTCACGCGTTTGAATATGCCATTGAGGAAATTGTTCGCGTTGTCCGCGAAGCCCTGCCGCTTGGTATCACCGAGGTCCATATGGTGGGTGGGCTTCATCCGACGTTGCGCAAGGAGTGGTATCTCGACTTGCTGCGCGAGTTACGCGCGCTCGATCCAGGCTTACACATTAAGGCGTTCACCGCCATCGAAGTGCGTCACCTGGCGCAGCGCATTTTTCGGCTGTCGATCCGTGAAATGCTCGAATTGTTGCGCGAGCATGGACTGGGTTCGATTACCGGAGGCGGCGCGGAAATCTTTGATCCGGTCGTGCGCGATACGATTTGCCGCGGTAAGGAAACGGCGGAGGAATGGCTCGAGGTCCATCGAACCTGGCACGAAATGGGTGGTCGCAGCACCTGCACCATGCTTTATGGCCACATCGAGACCCTTGAACATCGGGTCGATCATTTAAGCAAGTTGCGCCGGCTTCAGGACGAGACGGGCGGTTTCACCGGCTTCGTTCCTTTTGCCTTTGAACCACAAACGACAATTCTGGCCCACATCAAACCCGCTACGGCGATCGAGCAGCTCCGCAACCTCGCCGTCAGCCGTATTTATTTGGATAACATTGATCATCTCACCGCGTACTGGGTGAGCATCGGCCTGCCCCTCGCACAGGTCTCCCTGAGTTACGGCGTGGACGATTTACACGGCACTATTCTGGAAGAAAAGATTTTCCACATGGCCGGCGCAACAACACCGCAGCAGCAAACCGTCGCCGCCCTGGAGCACGCCATTCGCGAGGCCGGTCGCGAACCGTTCCAACGCGACAGTCATTATCGGCACGCTAATGCTTCGAAAAACGGGTCGATACCCGGCGTGCGCTCGGCCGAAGCGGCACTGGCGTGCGTGTAATTGTCTCTTCCTCTTATTCTAGCTGTGAGGAAAGACAGAGATTAAAAGAGAGAGGAAGACTTTTTTGTGAAGCCGGTTCGCATCGGCTGCGTTAAATATCTCAACGCTCGTCCCCTGATTCACGGTTGGAGCGGGGGCGCCGTTGATTTTGATCATCCGGCAGCGCTTTGTCGCAAAATCGATTGCGGCGATCTCGACGTTGCCCTGGTTTCCAGTGTCGAATTTCTGCATCGTCCGATTTACCGAATCGTCGACGGGGTCTCGATTTCATCCCGGGGCGAGGTTTACAGTGTCATCGTTGCGCATGGTGGAGAACTCGCGCGTATTGAACAAATCGAGCTCGATCCTGCATCGGAAACTTCGGTCGCGCTTTTGCGCTGTCTTCTCGCGCAACGCGGGTTGAGCCCGCGCTTGGTTCGGAACATCGACGTCCAATCTGTCCGCGTAGCGGGTTTACAACCCCCTGCACAACTGCAGGACGCCCGCCTCCTGATTGGGGATCAGGCGATTCGATTTCGACAGGACTACCGGGATTACCCTGTCTGGGATTTGGGTGAAGAATGGACCGACGTGGCCCGTCTGCCTTTCGTTTTCGCGCTTTGGTTGATTCGGCCGGAAGTCAGCGATGCGGAGGAAATAGCCGACGCCTTGAGACAGCTTCGCGATCGGAATCTGCAAAACCTCGATGATGTCGTCTCGTCGCAAACGCAGGTCTCGCCGGAGTTCTGCCGAAAATATTATCGCGAACATCTTTTCTTTGATTTCGGTGAGCGCGAGAAAGCAGGTCTGCGCGAATTCCATCGTCGTTGTCTGCTGAACAAAATCGATGTCGCTTCGGAAATGCCGTTGAATCTGGTGTGAAACGGGGAGCGCACGCATCTTGCGGCCGTCGGTGGTCCGGCTCGGACCTTTCGCCCAGATCCGGAAAGCGACACGCAAGATGCGTATGCTCCCCAAAGGAACGCGCAAGGTGCGTGCGCTGCCCGAATGGGAAGAATGGAGGTTCGCATTGGAATTTCCGGCTGGAACTATGCCGGATGGCGTGGCGCTTTTTACCCGAAGGATCTGCCGCATCGTCGTGAGTTGGAATTCGCCTCCCGTGTGTTGAACTCCATTGAGATCAACGGCTCATTTTACTCGCTGCAACGACCAACGAGCTATCGGCGTTGGTATGATGCAACGCCGGAAAATTTTCTCTTCAGCGTAAAAGGCGCGCGTTTCATCACCCACATGAAGAGATTGCGCGAGATCGAAGTCCCGTTGGCCAATTTCTTTGCTTCCGGCGTTCTTGCGCTCGGAGAAAAACTTGGCCCGATTCTTTGGCAATTCCCACCAAATTTGGGTTGGGACATGGAGCGTTTTCGCGAATTTTTTCAGTTACTCCCAAAATCCACGAAAGAGGCAGCGTTGCTCGGACGGAGGCATGACTCGAAATTAAAAGTGCGTGCGTGGTTGAAAACAGAACGCGATCGTCCGCTGCGATATTGCGTCGAAATCCGGCATCCCAGTTTTCTCGTGTCCGATTTTTTAGAACTGTTGCGCAAATTCAATGTGGCGTTCGTTTTCGCCGACACCGCCGGAAAGTGGCCGTACGCCGAAGATCTAACGGCCGATTTCGTTTATTGCCGTCTCCACGGCGACACCAAGCTCTACACCAGCGGCTACAGCGAAGGCGCGCTGGATTGGTGGTCAGCGCGACTGAAACTTTGGCGCCAAGGAAAGCAACCGGCCGATGCGAAACTCGTCACCGCTAAGCGGAAGCCGGCCCTGCATGACGTCTTCGTTTACTTCGACAACGACGCAAAAGTGCATGCGCCATTCGATGCACGGTCCCTGGCGCGCAAAATGAAATGATCGGAGATCTTTTTCTAGGAGCGCACGCGTTCTGCGTCCTTCCAGGAACATGGACTTTTATCTGTGCGCCCAAGCGGACAGGAATGTCCGCTTGGCACACAGGCAAAATGCCTATGTTCCGACCGCTGGTTGTCAGCGCATTCAGCTGCGCATAAAATAATAGGTGCAACATCGATGGATTCTGGCGCGCGACATCGCGCTGCCTAGTAATGGCATTCCGTGGCCGGAACTGTGCGGTTCCGATTGCATCGCGCGTTTGCTTCAGCGTCGGGAATTTACCTGTGCGGATGAGGTACGCGCATTTTTAAAGCCGCGACTCTCGACCCTGGCCGATCCATTTTTTTTACCTGGAATGCAGGATGCAGTAGAACGGATTTTCCACGCCATTGATCAACGTCAACGCATCGTTCTGTTCGGCGATTACGATGTCGACGGCGTTACCTCTCTCGCACTGTTGTCTGAAGTGTTGCGCGTGTACGGCAGCGAAGCCGCATTGTTCCTGCCGCTTCGAATCGAGGAAGGCTACGGGTTAAGCAACGAAGGGATCGCCCGCTGTCTTCGCCTACACAATCCGCAACTTCTCATCGCCATCGATTGCGGGACATCGTCGTCTGCCGAAATAGCTTCGCTGAGGAAAGCCGGTGTCGATGTGCTTGTGCTGGATCATCACGAGCCAAAGACTGAGCTGCCCGAATGCCTGCTGGTGAATCCCAAAACCACGAATTCCGGGTTCGAATATCTTTGCAGCGTCGGTCTGACCTTTAAGCTTTGTCATGCCCTCTTAAAAACGCGCCGAGTCGATTTTGATCTCAAAAGCGTGCTCGATTTGGTCGCGCTCGGAACCGTCGCCGACATTGTTCCCTTGCAGGGCGACAATCGTGTTTTTGTAAAGAGCGGCTCTGCTGTGATCGCCAGGTCGCGTCGCGCCGGGATCATAAAACTGATTGAAGTTGCGGGAGTGAAACTGCCCGTCATGCCGGATGATATCGGTTACCGGCTTGGACCACGGTTGAACGCAGCCGGACGGTTGGCAACGGCTGAAAAAGCATTGCGCTTGCTACTGACTGATAATCCGATTGAAGCGGCCGAACTCGCTCGCGAACTCGACGATCAGAATCGGGAACGCCAGCAAGTCGAAAAACAAATTCTTCAACAGGCGGAAGATGAGTTGGCGAAAAACTTTGATCCGTCGCGCGATGCCGGAATTGTCCTGGGTGCGCGCGGCTGGCATCCCGGAGTTCTCGGGATCGTGGCATCGCGGATATCAAAAAAATATTATCGGCCCACGATTATCATCGGTTTCGATGAAAGCGGTGCGGGAAAAGGGAGCGGACGGAGCATAGAGGATTGTTCGATTGTGCGTGCGCTTACGGAATGCAGTGGCACGCTGGAGAAATTTGGCGGACACGAAATGGCGGCTGGAGTGAGTTTGCGCGAAGAAAATTTGCCGCGATTTCGGAAACAGTTTTTGGAAGCGGCAACGCGGCAATTATCCGACGACGCGCTGGCGCCGCGCTTGCATCTCGACGCCGAAATCGGACTGAACGAGATCAACTTCGATTTGCTGCATTGGCACGAGATGCTGCAACCGTTCGGGAACGGCAATCCGCAGCCGATTTTCGTTTGTTCGGCGGTCGAAGCAGCCCGGCCGCCGCGGATTGTCGGAGACAGGCATCTTGACCTCAGGTTGAAGAAACAGAACGCGATTAGGCGCGCCATCTTTTTCGATAGCGCTTCAGCCCCGCTACCGCCCGCACCGTGGGACGTCGCTTTCCGCCTGCATCCAAACATTTACGAAGGCGAAACCCGAATTGATTTGCACGTGCAAGCTTTGCGCCGAGCCGCGTCGTTCAATTGATGGACCTCGATACCGCACTGGAAGAATTGAGCTGGATTCCGCGCCCGCGAATTCTTGCGTTGCGCCGGTTGGGTATTTCGCGCGTGCACGATCTGCTCACACATTATCCGCGCCGGTATGAAAACCGGCTCGAATTTCCGAGTTTTCCAGGCGACGAGACCGTCGATCCAGTTTGTTTATGCGGCGATGTCGTCAAAACCCGCCTCATGCGTTTCGGCGGTCGCAAAATTTTTGAAGCGGTGCTGGAAGAAAGCAGCGCGCACGCGCTCAGTCAGCCGCTCACCTGTCGCTGGTTCAATCTGCATTACATCCAGAAAGTAATCGCGACCGGACAACGGCTTATCATCTTCGGTCGGGTCAAGCGCAAAGGCCTGCGACTGGTCGTCGATCATCCGGAGTGTGAGGTGATTGAAGACGATGAAGAAATTTTAATTCACTTTCGCCGGATCACTCCGATTTATCCAGCGACCGAAGGTTTATCGCAGCGGGTGCTGCGTGGATTGATTTTCCGGCTGCTTGAGCAGGTTGACGTTGCATCGGCGGATGTGCCTTTGCCCGATTCGCTGGGAAACGGCGACAACGAAAATGCACTACGCAAAATTCATTTCCCGGAGAGCGACGAACAACTGCGGGAGGTCCGTGCGCACCTGGTGCTCGGCGAATTTTTCCGGATGCAGATGCAGATCGCCGCGGCGCGCGCGGAAAATTCTGCGCGGGTCGGTTGCCGCCACCAAACTCTCGGTTTGCTAGCGGAAAAATTCACTGCGGCGCTTCCATTTGGTCTCACCCGCGCGCAACAACGGGTCCTTAACGAGATTAGGCAAGATCTGCAACTGGCTTCGCCAATGAATCGCCTCCTGCAGGGCGATGTCGGTTCCGGGAAAACCGTGGTGGCCATCGTGGCGATGTTGGTCGCCGTCGAGTCCGGTTCGCAGGCCGCGCTTATGGCGCCGACGCAGATTTTGGCCGAGCAACATTATGCGGTCTTGCGCAATTGGCTCGATCCGCTCGGGGTCCGTATCGCGCTGCGCACCGGAGCCCGCCAGGAAGACAACGCGCCGTTACCATTGTTTGCGCCTCGCGCGGAAAATCTGGGGAGCGCAGGCGGCCCGCCTGCCGTGTCCGGCGGCTCGCCGGACAGTCTGGATGAGGTGCGGTACGCAAAACGTCGTTTGCCACATTTCGAACGGCCGTGGGTCAAGTACGCCATTACGTTCTCCACGCGGAAGCGCCGTGTTCTATCGCCAACCGCGCGTAAGATTGTACTCGATTGTATTCTTCATTGGCAGACTCGGCGTTACGAGCTCTACGCCGCGTGCGTTATGCCGGACCACGTGCATTTGCTGATTGAACCAGGGCCCAAGAAAGAAAGTGATGATGGAACAACAGTCTTTTATTCGCTGACAGAAATTCTACACACAATTAAATCGTTTACCGCGCACGAAATCAATCGTACCGAGAGATCCACCGGAGTGGTTTGGGAGCAGGATTGGTTCGATCGCATCATCCGGTCGGAACGGGATCTTCGGGAGAAGTTTGAAAACATTACACGGAATCCGTGGGACGCAGGCCTTGTTCAAGCGGATGGAGAATATCCTGGGGTTTGGTGGCCGGAATGTAAATTCGATCGGTCTGCCGTTGGAAGTGAACCGCCGGCGGACCGCCGGCGGCAACAGGCCAGCGGCCTGTGCTCCCCAGAACGAGGACGAGAAGACGATACCGCCCCACAAATCCTCGTCGGTACGCATGCTTTGCTTTACGAGAACGTGAAGTTCGCGAATCTAGGCCTCACCGTGATCGACGAGCAGCACAAATTCGGGGTGGCGCAGCGGGCCAAGCTTACCGCGCGAGAACCGGCCCCGGATGTTCTAGTCATGACCGCGACGCCCATTCCGCGGACGCTGACGATGACGATTTACGGCGACCTCGAAGTCTCCACCATCGACGAGATGCCGCGCGGGCGGGGCAAAATTATCACGCACCTTCTCACCACCGATAGACTGGGCGAAGCGATTACATTCCTTCGGCAGGAGCTGACCGCCGGCCGCCAGGCTTACATCATTTATCCGCTCATCGATGAAAGCGAAAAGCTCGATGCAAAAGCCGCGGCGAAAGAATTCGAACAATGGCAGGAACGTTTGGGGCCATTTCGCTGCGAACTGTTACATGGCCGGGTGGTTTCGCCCGACAAGCAAGCGATCATGCAAAGATTTCGTGCCGGAGAGACGCACGCCTTGATCAGCACGACTGTAATCGAAGTGGGTGTCGATATTCCTAATGCAACGGTCATGCTGATTGAAAACGCCGAGCGATTCGGATTATCGCAACTGCATCAATTGCGCGGCCGCATCGGGCGCGGCGCGCACACTTCCCACTGCTGGCTGGTCAGCTCCGATAAAACTCCCGAGACGATGATGAAATTGGCGGTGTTGGAGAAGACAACTAACGGTTTTGAAATTGCGGAGGCGGATTGGGAGCTGCGCGGGCCGGGCGACCTTCTCGGCACTGCCCAAAGCGGACTGCCGGAATTGAAACTGGGAGACCTGCGACGCGATGCTGCCTTGATGCGGAAAGCGCGTCGGGCGACTTTGGAATTGTTAGCGAACGATCCGGGATTGGATCGGCCGGAGAATCAACGTTTCCGGGACTTGATTGTCGAAAGACAGGGACAAACTTTCTCGCACGTCAGCTGATGAAAAATTTTCTTAAATTTCTGATTTTCGTGGTCTTGGTCAGCCTCGGGATTTCGTTTCTCTACGATTATCGGATGAAGCATGGCGGGCTGATCGAATCCACCAGAACACCGGAGAAGTATTCGCTCGCTACCGCGCCGCCGGTCGATCGCAAAGAGATTGGCACACTCGAGCAATTTAACCGGGAGCGACGCACGCTCGTTTCAAATGTCATTCCTTCGGTCGTCAGCGTGAAGACATCGAAAAAGATTGCCGTGCGCCGTCAAGACGCGCTCGATCCATTCGAATTTTTTTTCGGTACGCCGCGCCAGTTCCGCAATCCCAAAGAAGAAGCAATGGTGCAAAACTCACTGGGGTCTGGCGTTATCGTCACCAACGAGGGGCATATCATCACCAATAGCCACGTGGTCGATCAGGTGGATGAGATCGAAGTGCAATTGTCCGATGGCCGCACCAAAAAAGCGCTACTCATCGGAAGCGATTCTCAGGTTGATCTGGCGGTTTTGAAAATTGACGAGCCCGGCGTGAAACCATTGAAGCTTGGCGACTCCGATGCCGTGCAAGCAGGTGACTTGGTACTCGCAATCGGCAATCCGTTTGGTTTTGAGGAAACAGTAACTGAAGGGATCATCAGCTCGAAGGGTCGCCCCAATCGCGACGATAGCTTCGGCAATTATTTGCAAACCGATGCTGCGATTAATCCGGGAAACAGTGGCGGGCCGTTGATCAATCTCACCGGGGAAATCATTGGAATTAACACCGCCATCATCTCGCGCACCGGGGGTAACCAGGGAATCGGGTTTGCCATTCCCTCGAACACGGTGCGAGTCGCGCTGGAGAGCCTCTTGCAGAAGGGACGAATTATTCGCGGCTATCTTGGAATCCAGGCTCAGGTGAATCCGCAGAATCCTACCGCGAATGAGGAGGGCGTGGTGGTCGGAGATGTTGTTCCGGGGTCGCCTGCGGCCGATGCCCATCTGCAAAAGGGAGACGTCATTCGCAAGTTTAACGGACGGGAAGTGAGAAATTTCCCGCAACTCCGTTCGCTCGTTGCGCAAGCGGAGTTGAACAAGAAGATCGACGTGGAAGTGCTACGCGATGGCAAGGCGCTCACGGTTTCGACGGAACTCCGTGAGCAGCCGCCGGATTACGCAACCGCGCGAGTGATTCCGCGGCGGGGACAACCAAACCCGGCGAATCCGCCGCCACAGCCAAACGCTCCCGATACCACTCCGGATCAAGACGAGAATAATGACAACTTGTTGAGCTCAATTCGGGTGAGCGAATTAACCTCCGAGGTCGCGAAACGCCTGGATTTGCCGCCGGGCGTGCGCGGAGTTGTCGTGGACCAGACGCCCTTGCCCGAATTACAGCGCGGCGATGTGATTGAAGAAATCGATCAGCAACCGGTCAGTTCGGTCAATGACTTTAACAAGGTGATTTCCAATCTCGATCCGGAGAGCACGCACATATTTTCCATGTGCCGGCATCGGGTCCGCTCCTTCGTCGTGGTGCGCTCGCATTAAAGAGAGAGATCATATCTCGTGCTCCAGCTCGCAGCGCATGCTCAAGCTGGATTTGCGACGCTGATTGGTGGTGTTTCGGGCCGAGCTCACGCGCCCTCGCGTGCTCATCGCCGCGCGAGGCGCGTGCTCTCTAGAGCAAACGAGACCCGCGCGCTTGCGCCGGTGCATCTGAATCCCCAGTGAATAAACCAATGCATGTCGAAGTCTAAGACGCCATAATAGCGAATTAACTATGAAGCGTTTCCTAATATTTGCCTCGGTCTGTGCGTTCACCCTCACGGTGTTTCAATCAGGTCGCGCGGATGTCTCAATCAACTTTTTTTACGACAATTTGAACGGCGGTAACTGGTACGAAGTGGCTGACTACGGCTACGTCTGGCAGCCTGATGCCGCGACGAACTCGGATTGGCGGCCGTATACGGATGGCTACTGGGCTTATACCGATGTCGGCTGGACATGGGTGTCGTATGAGGATTTCGGCTGGGCTACCTATCACTACGGCCGCTGGATTCGATTGGAAGACTATGGTTGGTGCTGGGTTCCCGGTTATGAATGGGGACCGGCCTGGGTGTCCTGGCGGACGGGCGGAGATTACATTGGCTGGGCGCCTTTACCGCCGGCAGGAGGCGGTGAGATCGTCTATGAAGGCCGACCAATCGGCGGACATGTCGATGTCGACTTCGGAATCGGGCCGGCCTACTACAACTTCATCGATATTCGTTTTATCGGCGAGCCGGTCCTGATTGGACACTACTACCCCTACACTCAGAACGTCGTCTATATCAACAACACGGTGAACGTGACGAACATTACCTATAACAATTCCATCGTTTACAATTATGGGCCGGACTACGCGGTGTTGAGCAGGTATTCCACTCGCCCCATCCAGCGGTTGAAACTCGAACGTACTAACATCGATCCCTTACAAGCGGTCAAGGGTGGGAATGTAACCAAGGTTCAAGGCGACAAGCTCGTACTGGCAGCGCCGTTGAGAGTGCAGAAGCCGGCTACTCAGGTTGCGCCCAAGGCGATCAAAGCCAAGATCACTCAGCCCAAGATCGAAAAAGGTTGGGCGAATATTTCCGATCCCGGAACCAAGGCGAAACTTGAACAAAAGTTAAAGACCGAGAATCCGAAAAACGTTCCGCCCCCGACTATTCAGCCGAAGGCTGCTACAGCAAACGTGAGTCCGCTGCCTTCGCCCGGTGCGTCGCCTTTCGAAAAGGGCAAAGGCAAACACAAGGGAGAAACGCTCCAGAATCAGGCCGGCGCCTCGGTCGTTCCGGGAACATCGCCGGGAACCTCGGCCGGTTCGTTTGAACAGGAGCGCGGTAAAAAGGCTAAGCAGCAAAGACTTGAGAGTGAAGCGTCGGCTTCGACGGCACCGGGACCTTCGCCCGTGACCGAATCGTTCGAGCAGGGTAAAGGCAAACACAAAGGCCAGAGATTCGAAAATGAATCCGCCGCATCAGGCGGACCTGCCAGTCCTTCACCGGCAGAATACCCCGAGCAAGGTAAAGGCAAGAAGAAGGGTCGTGGCGAGTATGGAGAACAGAATGCCGGTCATGGAATGAGTCCGCAAAGTTCGAACCCGAATCTACAAAACGAAAACAATCCCGAACAGGGCAAACATAAGGGCAACCGGCAGGACGAGAACGCGCAGCAGCCCGGATCACAGAGTAGTGGTGGCGGACCCGGCGGCGGCGGTGGAAAACATCGCGAGCAAAGTCAACCTCAAGGCCAGCCGCAGGGCGGACAATATGGTCAGCCCCAAGGCGGGCAGTCTGGCCAGCAGCAGGGTGGACAACAACAGGGTGGCGAGGGCAAGGGCAAAGGAAAGAAAGGCTCGCCCACTCCACCTCCACAGTAATTAACAAGAATTAGATGTAAGACGGCCCCGGATTTTTCCGGGGCCGTTTTTTCTTACATAACGTGCGTCATTCCGAGCAGTGAAGCGAAGTCGAGGGATTGCTTCGAAGGCAGCTTGGACGTTTCCTAATGACATAGAATGCCGCCGCGCGGCAGAATTCCAGAAAAAAGAAGATCCTTACAACAACTCCGCGATTTGCACGGCGTTCAATGCAGCACCTTTGAGCAATTGGTCACCCGATACCCAAAAAGCGAGACCGTTCTCAAACGCGCAATCACGTCGGACCCGCCCGACCTGACAATTGTCCTTGCCCGCAACATCGAGCGGCATGGGATAACGATAGCGCGCCGGTTCATCGACCAGCTCCAACCCCGGTGCTTTCGCCAGGACTTCTCGCGCCCGTTCCACCGAAATCGGCTCGGAGAATTCTGCGCTGACGGCGACGGAATGCGCGCGATAAACGGGAACGCGAACACATGTAACCGAGGCCCGAAATTCCGGATGATGCATGATACGACGTCCCTCGTTCTGCATTTTCATTTCTTCTTTGGTGTAGCCGCCGTCCAGGAATACATCGACGTGCGGGAGAACATTAAAGGCAATCGGATGGGGATATACCTCTGCTGTTGCCGGCTGATTTTCGGCGAACGCACGGACTTGTCGTTCCAGTTCAGCGATCGCGCGCGCGCCGCTCCCTGAAACTGCCTGATAACTTGAGGCGAAAACGCGGCTCACGTTGAAGACCCGATGCAACGGATAAATCGCCATCAGCGCAACTGCAGTTGTGCAATTTGGATTGGCAATGATTCCGCGGTGGAGCTTAACGTCGTCGCCATTAATTTCCGGAATCACCAGCGGCACGTCCGGTTCCATTCGAAAGGTTGAAGAATTATCGATCACAACCGCACCAGAATCGCGCGCAATTGGGGCAAATTCTCGCGCGACCGGCGTGCCTGCGCTGAACAGCGCGATGTCGATTCCTTGAAAGGAATCGTGCGTCAGCTCTGCCACCGGAATTTTTTTGTCCTGAAATCCGACGAACTTACCGGCTGAACGTTTCGAGCTGAATGCGCGAATTGATGCAACCGGGAATGCGCGCCGTTCCAGGACGCGAAGCATTTCAATCCCGACAGCACCGGTCGCTCCCACTACCGCGATGTGATACCGTTTCTTCATCCGCCGCCGCATTTTAGAACAGCAACCGCACGATGCAAAAATCTCGCCTGCATATTCAAGTTTCGGTGCATGACCAGGAATTGAAGTTACGTCGCGGCCGGAAGATTATCCGCCGTTATCCAGTTTCCACATCGCGATTCGGACTCGGCTCGGAGGAAAATAGCCACAAAACGCCGCTCGGAAAATTTAAGATTAGCGACAAGATCGGGGAAGCCATGCCGGCAGAGACGATTTTCGTCGGACGCGTCCCGCTCGGACCCGACGACCCCCTTCCACCGACTGAGGATTTGGTATTGTCGCGCATTCTGTGGCTCGATGGGGTCGAACCGCACAACGGCAATACCCACAATCGTTTTATTTATATTCACGGAACAAGGCACGAGGATAAAATTGGCGAACCCGACAGCCACGGTTGTATCCGGATGCGAAACGCAGATGTCATCGAGCTTTTTGACCTCGTGGACGTGGACACGCCGGTAACGATCAGAGAATGATCAAGGGAGGATTGGGTGTGGCGGAGAAATTCGTTGCGTGGTGCGCGTTCGCTTATATAAAGCAGCTCGACAGCAACCATCTACGAAAGGGGTGAAAAACAGAATGAGAGTTTTAAAAGCAATCATGATCGTGGCCGTTTTGGCCAGCGCCTTGAGCCTGGGTGCCTGCGCGCAACACAAAGAGGCGACGACCACCGGAACTACGGCAGCGTCGACGCATACCTATTCAAAATAAGCCTCCACCTGCGGACAGCTTTAACCTAGAGGCCAGGTCGTTTTCGGCCTGGCCTTTTTCTTTGTGGCACAGGCATCTACGCCAGTCCGCCTCGGACCCTGGCGGCCAACGGGCGTCTCGCCCATTGACCTGGACGCGCAGAAGCGCGCTCCGCCACACCGTGCAGCGGCCGGCTTCACAAATAGCGCGGCATCCCGAGCCCTCGGGCGAGGGATCTCGCATCTGCTCACACGTATTCGAAGGTTTGCCGATTTGTATCACATGCGCGATTCGGAATGACAGTTTTCTAGAACAACTCGACCCTCCGCGCTTTGTCATTTCTTACGCAAGCAGCTAAGATCGCGCTGTGGAAATTGCTGGACGCCCGATTTCGCTCGCGCAATTGAATGCAATCGCGCTTGGCAACGAACCGATCGAACTGACAAGTAAAGCACGCGAGCGAATTCACAAATCTCGTGACGTCATCGAAAAAATTCTCGAGCGCGGTGATGTCATCTACGGAATCAGCACCGGGTTCGGCAAACTTTCCGATGTCAAAATTGAACCGGAAGCGTTGCGGGAACTGCAACTCAACCTTGTCCGCAGCCATTGTTGCGGGATTGGCAAGCCGCTCGGGATTCCGGAAGTGAGGGCGATGATTTTCCTGCGTGCAAATGTCCTCGCGCTCGGGTTTAGCGGTGTGCGACTTGAGGTGGTTGAGTTGCTATGTCAAATGCTGAGTCGTGGCGTTTACCCGGTCATTCCCGAGCAAGGATCGGTCGGCGCCAGTGGCGATCTCGCCCCGCTCGCGCACTTGGCTCTCGGGATGATCGGGGAAGGCGAATCGTTCTTCGGGAACGAGCGTATCGCCTCGGCTGATGCATTCTCCCGCGCGAGGTTGAAACCTATCGCGCTGGAGGCGAAAGATGGTCTTGCGTTACTGAATGGCACCCAGGCGATGCACGCGGTCGGAGGCCTCGCCCTCTTTCGTGCGAAACGGCTCTCGCGGGTGGCTGATGTTGCCGGCGCCATGACGCTCGAGGGTTTGATGGGAACGCCGCGTGCGTTCGATTTGCGGATTCAAAAAGCGCGACCTCATCCTGGGCAGATTGCGGTTGCTGAACACTTGGGTGCGTTGATTCGGGAAAGCGAAATTCGCGAATCGCATCGTCAAAATGATCCGCGAGTTCAGGATGCCTATAGTCTCCGTTGCATGCCACAGGTGCACGGCGCGGCGCGCGACGCACTGGCTTATGTGGAAAACACCCTGGAAATTGAAAGCGCCGGTGCGACCGACAACCCCCTCGTGTTTGCGGAAAACGGGGACGTTATTTCCGGCGGCAATTTTCACGGCGCGCCACTCGCACTTGGGCTCGATTTTGCAGCAATCGCACTCACCGATCTGATGAGCATCAGCGAACGGCGAATCGAGCGCATGGTAAATCCCGACTTGAGCGACGGCTTACCGGCGTTTCTTGCTCGCAAACCTGGATTGCAATCCGGAATGATGATTGCGCAGGTCGCGGCAGCGTCGCTATTGAATATGGCCAAGGTGCTGGCGCATCCGGCAAGCGTCGACAATGTTCCGACCTCGGCGGGAAAGGAAGATCATGTCTCCATGGGAATGACGTCCGCGGTCAAATTGCGGTCGATCGTGGAGAACGCGGAAAATTTGCTTGCGATCGAACTGCTGGCGGGCGCAGAAGCGCTGGAACATCGGCGTCCCCTGAAAGCTGGCGCAGGAGTGGAGCGGGCCTACGCGATGGTTCGGAAATATGCGGCGCCACTGTTGCAAGACCGTGCACTCTCTTCAGATATCAGCGAAATCGCGGCCGCGATCCGCGCCGGAGAGTTCGACAGCGAACACGAAAAGTTATGAGCGGGAAACGATCCATTCGGGCTCCGCGCGGAGCAGAACGCAGTTGCAAAGGTTGGCACCAGGAAGCCGCTCTACGAATGCTAATGAACAATCTTGATCCGGAAGTCGCGGAGGCGCCGGACCGATTGATCGTTTACGGCGGCACCGGACGAGCGGCTCGAAATTGGGAATGCTTCGACGCCATGGTGCGCTCTTTGCGCGAACTGGAAAACAACGAAACGCTTCTCGTTCAATCCGGCAAACCAGTCGGCAAATTTCAGACTCACGACGAAGCTCCGCGGGTATTGATCGCGAATTCAAATCTGGTCGGTCAGTGGTCAAACTACGAACAGTTCAATAAACTCGAGCGGCTTGGCCTAACGATGTATGGACAAATGACCGCTGGTTCCTGGATTTACATTGGCAGCCAGGGAATAGTGCAGGGCACATTCGAAACCTTTGGCGCAGCGGGCGAGAAGCATTTCGGTGGGAATCTCATCGGCAAACTGATCGTTAGCGGCGGCCTCGGCGGAATGGGCGGGGCGCAGCCCTTGGCCGCGACCATGAATGGCGCCTGCTTCATCGGCGTAGAAGTGGATCCGGCGCGGATCGAGAAACGGCTCGCTACCGGTTATTGCGATCACCTGGCGAATTCTCTGGATGAGGCGTTACGGTTGGTTGACGGGGCGAGGAAGGCTGATCGCGCTGTCTCTATTGGTCTGGTCGGCAATTGCGCTGACGTCGTAGCGGAAATGGTGAAGCGAGATTTCGTTCCGGATTTGTTGACCGATCAAACCAGCGCGCACGACGCGCTCAATGGTTACGTGCCAAACCAAATGTCGTTAGCTGAAGCTATCGCGCTGCGCACGAAAAATCCGGATGAATACGTGAGGCGCTCGATGCAAGCGATGGCGGAGCACGTCAGCGCGATGTTGGAATTGCAAAAGCGCGGTGCCATCACCTTCGATTATGGCAATAACATCCGCACCCAGGCAAAAAAGGCCGGTGTCGAGAACGCCTACGATATTCCCGGGTTCGTCCCGGAGTACATCCGCCCGCTCTTTTGCGAGGGAAAGGGTCCGTTCCGCTGGGTTGCTTTGAGTGGGGATGCCAAGGACATCGCTCGCACCGACGCTCTGGCGCTAGAACTCTTTCCGGAAAACGCGATTCTGGCGCGCTGGATGAAGCTCGCGAAAGAGCGGATTCATTTTCAGGGATTGCCGGCGCGTATTTGCTGGCTCGGCTACGGCGAGCGCGCTCAGTTTGGCATTGCCATAAACGAGCTGGTGCGGCGCGGCGAAATCAAAGCGCCCATTGTAATCGGTCGCGATCATCTGGATACCGGGTCGGTGGCGTCACCATTTCGCGAGACGGAAGGAATGGTCGATGGCAGTGATGCCATCGCCGACTGGCCGCTGCTCAATGCGCTTGTCAACACCGCTGCGGGCGCCTCCTGGATCTCTATTCACAATGGTGGGGGCGTCGGCATCGGTTATTCCCAGCATGCCGGCATGGTTGTGGTTGCAGATGGGACCGAAAGTTCCAAACGCCGTTTACAACGCGTCCTTACCAGCGATCCGGGAATGGGCATTCTTCGCCACGCTGATGCCGGTTATTCTCGCGCCATTGAGTTCGCTAAGGATAACGAGATCGAGATACCAGTACAGCCAACGTCGCGCGATTGACGATTGCTGGGAGGCGCAGGCCGCTAGCGTCAGTGTTCGGCAGCCCGCCAAACACAATTTTCGTCGGCAAGCTGCCTGGGCTCCCCGGAATAACGTATTCTCGATTGGCGCTTGGAATTATCGAGCTTTGTCGTTAGGACTGCTCTTCTCCTTGCAATCCCGTTAATCCCGTAAATCCTGTGTAGAATTCCATTGTCATGTCGAAGCTAATCGAATGTGTGCCAAACTTCTCGGAGGGCCGCGATCCGGAGATTATTCGGCAAATCACCGATGCGATCGTGTCGGCTGACGGCGTGTCGCTGCTCGACGTGGACCCGGGCGAAACCACCAATCGGTACGGTCGTGACCTTTGTTGGCCCCCCGAAGGCCACAGTCGAAGCCGCCTTCCGGGGGATCAAAAAGGCCGCAGAATTGATCGACATGCGCAAACACAAAGGCGCGCATCCTCGCATGGGAGCGACTGACGTTTGCCCATTTATTCCGATCGGCGATGCCGATTGGAACGAAGCGATCGCCTGCGCCAAGGAATTGGGAAAACGCGTCGGCGAGGAATTAAAAATCCCCGTTTATCTCTATGAAAAGGCGGCCAAAGACGCATCCCGGGCGAATCTTGCGGTGATTCGAGAGGGCGAATACGAAGCTTTCTTCGACAAAATTAAAAAGGCGGAATGGCACCCGGATTTCGGACCTAACGAGTTTAATGCAAAGGCCGGTGCAACGGCGATTGGAGCGCGGGAATTTCTCATCGCCTACAATGTAAATCTCAACACGAAATCGGTGCGACGAGCGAACTCCGTTGCTTTCGATGTTCGAGAACAGGGCCGGGTGAAGACGCTCGATGGCACGCCAACCGGGAACCCGATGGTCGACGAAAAAGGCGATCCGATCCGGGTTCCGGGAATGTTGAAACATCTGAAAGCGATCGGCTGGTACGTGAAAGAGTACGGCATCGCCCAGGTTTCGATGAACCTGACAAACATTCAGGAAACGCCGCTCCATGCCGCGTTCGATGCCTGTCACGAATCCGCTACCAAGCGCGGCCTGCGGGTTACCGGATCGGAAATTGTTGGTATGGTTCCGAAGAAATGCCTGGTCGATGCCGGAAGACATTTTCTCCAGAAGCAAAACTGGTCGGAAGGCGCAGCGGAAGAAGAGCTGATCGATATCGCTATCCGCACGATGGGATTGAGCGAGCTGAAGCCGTTTGATCCGAAAGAGAAAATTATCGAGTTAAAGATTGAAGCGGCGACTCCGAAAGAGTCGCTGGTGAAGATGGATCTCCGCCGGTTTTGCAATGAAACGCTGAGTGACTCTCCGGCGCCCGGTGGCGGTTCGGTCGCGGCTTTACTGGGCGCGCTAGGCGTTTCGCTAGGCGGTATGGTGGCCAATTTGTCCGCGGGAAAGCGTGGTTGGGAAGAGAAGCTCCGGTATTTCAGCGATTGGGCGGTAAAGGCACAGCGATTAAAGGACGAGATGCTTTCGTTGGTCGACGAGGACACCTTTGCCTTTAACAAGGTCATGGCGGCATTTGGTTTGCCCAAAGGCACGGCCAAGGAAAAATCAGCGCGATCGGCTGCGATCGAAGCGGCCAACAAGCTGGCGGCGGAGGTGCCCCTTCGAGTGATGCAAACCGCGGCAAAGGCTTACGACCTTCTCGCGGAGATGGCTGCTCGCGGAAATCCTGCGTCCATTTCAGATGTCGGGGTTGGCCTTCTCGCGGTGCGCGCTTGCATTGAGGGAGCCGGGATGAACGTCAAAATCAATGTGGCGAATCTGAAAGACGAAAAAAACAAAACCTCTCTTTCGAATAAGGTCCAGGTATTCACTGAAGAATCTGAAGCGCGGTTCAAAGAGATCAGCAAGCTGGTGGAGAAGAAATTGAAGGCATGAAGCGGTGAACCGTTAAATCGTTAAAGCGGGAAAACAATCAGCGCGAGACTGATCAGATGCTCGAATCTGCTTTAGCTTTCCCTCTTTACGCTGTAACGCTTTAACCCTTCAACGGTCCAATGCCCAGCCTCGCCGTTCTACATGCGTCGCAACTGATCACACTGGCGGGGCCGCCCCGGGGACGATCCGGCAAAGAACTTGGCGACCTGGGAATCATTCCTGACGGCGGTCTGCTTGTGGCTGAAGGCAGGATCACGCACGTCGGAAGGACGCCTGAAATCGAGAAGCTTTGTCAGCGCGATACCGAAGTCATAGATGCACGCGGTTGCGCGGTCTTACCAGGATTCGTGGATGCGCATACCCATCTCGTTTTTGCCGGAAATCGGCTTGAGGATTTTGCAGCGCGCGCACGCGGCGAGACCTACGAACAGATTGCAAAGCGCGGCGGGGGAATCCAAACAACGGTGCAGGCAACACGCGTCGCGACCGAGGATGACCTGTTCGCACTCGCAAAAAAGCGTGCGAGCTGGTTTTTGCAAAATGGAACGACGACCATCGAAGCGAAGTCAGGCTATGGACTCACGCTTAAGGACGAGCTCAAAATTCTTCGGGTGATTCGGCATGTGGGGGCAGAAACACCGCTGGAAACGGTTCCGACATTTCTCGGCGCGCATGCTTTCCCGCCAGAGTTTCGTGAGAATCATGGCGGATACATTTCCTTGATCATCGACAAAATGTTACCTGCGATTAGGCAGGAGAAGCTCGCGGAATACTGCGATATTTTTTGCGAACGAAACTACTTTGATATCAACGACAGCCGTCGCGTTCTGACCGCCGCGAAACAGCATGGATTGAAAATACGGATGCATGTCGACCAACTGACTAACGGTGGCGGGGCAAAGTTGGCGGCAGATTTGGGAGCAATAACCGCCGATCATCTTGAACAAACCGCGGCCGACGACATCAGCGCATTGGCAAAAGCAGGCGTGCAACCAGTGCTGCTACCGGGATCGGTCTATGCTCTCGGTTCAAAAAAATATCCCGACGCCCGTCAAATGATCGACGCCGGCCTGGCCGTGGTGTTGGCGACCGATTTCAATCCGGGTTCCTCGCCCAGCGCGTCGATGCCGATGGTGCTTTCACTGGCGGTCACGCAAATGCGGATGAGCCCGACGGAAGCGATTACAGCAGCGACAATCAATGCTGCTGCCAGTTTGGATCGTGTTGATAAGATCGGATCGTTGGAGCAGGGGAAGCTGGCAAATTTCGTGATCTATGATTGCGCCGACTATCGCGAAGTCGCCTACTGGTTTGGAATTTCGCTGGTGCGTGATGTCTTTGTGCAGGGGGTGAGGGTGGCCTAGTGCCGTCATCCCGAGCGACGTCGAGGCAGACGTCTCATGTGGACACGTCTTGCGGACCACACCACGCCCCGGTAATTTGCACCCCTTCATGAAAGTTGATGTCGAAAAGCAGCCGGATTCCGTTTCCACTTTGCAAATTGAACTGCCGCCGGAACAGGTAACGAAAGAGTGGAACGCGATTGCCGATAACTTCGCGCGTTACGCCAAAATTCCAGGATACCGCCCGGGCAAAGCGCCCCGCAAGGTGATCGAAGCGAAGTTCAAAAAGGAAATCCAGGAAGAGGTCACAAAAAAACTGGTCTCAAAAAGTTATCGCGACGCGATCGCGGAGAAACAGTTGCGAGTCGTTTCGCTGACGAATCTGGAAGACGTCCAAATCGGTGACGACAAAACGATGCGCTTCCGTGCGACGGTCATCACGGCCCCGGAATTCGATCTGCCCGATTATAAGAATATCACGGTGCAACTACCGCCGCTCGAAGTGACGGACCAGGAAATCGACGCCGCGATGGAACGATTGCGCGAACAATCGGCTGACTTCGTAGAGATCGAGCCGGAGCGCCCGCTGCAAATGGACGATTTTGCGGTGATTGATTTTGAAGGCACGATCGAGGGCCAGCCAATCCGCGAGATCGCACCGGACGCAAGCAAGAACCTGCAGGGGGGAAAGAAATTCTGGCTGCACCTGGGTCCAGAAAATTTCCTGCCGAGGTTTTGCGAACAATTGATCGGACAAAAAAAAGAGGAGACACGATTGGTAATCGTGACCTTTCCGGCAGATCTGCCGGTAAAAGAACTGGCGGGCAAGAAAGCGGATTACGCCGTCACGCTGCGCGAGATCAAACAAAAAGTGCTTCCGGAATTGAACGATACTTTTGCGGCAAAATTAGCGAAGGACAAAACGCTGGCGGAATTGCGCAAACTGGTGGCGCACGATCTCGAGCACGAGAAAGAACATGCCATCGAGCGGGCGAAAGAATCGCAAATCATCACAGCTTTGCAGGAGCAAACCCAGTTCGATTTGCCGCCGCAGCTCTTGCGAAACGAAACAAGGCGCGCCCTGGGCGAGTTGGTGACAACAGAATCGTCAGCGGGGTGTTCCCGATGAAATGCTGAAAAGTAAGGAGAAGGAATTGGTGCAAGGCGCTGGTTCGCTCGCGGCGCACCGATTAAAAACCAATTTCATTCTTCATCGGATTGCCGAGGCGGAGAAAATTCAGGTCACATCGGAGGAAATCGAGGAGCGGATTCGGAAACAGGCCGCGCGCTACAACGTTTCGGTCGAAAAAATGCGCAAAGAAATCGATCAACATGAAGGAATTAACAGCCTGGTGGAAGAGATCCTGCTGGGTAAGGCCATTGATTTTCTTGAGGCGAATGTTAGCGTGAAAACGGCGGTAGCCGGAGACCAAGAAGGCCGTCCGTCGAAGGAAGATTCATGAGCGAATTAAGCAAAAATATTTCCCAAAGTGTGTTGGTTCCAATGGTGGTGGAACAGACCGGCCGGGGCGAGCGCGCCTACGACATCTATTCCCGATTGCTCAAGGACCGGATCATTTTCATTGGCACACCGATCGACGATCACATCGCAAATTTGGTCATTGCCCAGATGTTGTTCCTGCAAATGGAGGACGGCAAAAAGGATCTCAATCTTTACATCAACTCGCCCGGTGGCTCTGTCACCGCCGGTCTGGCGATTTACGATACCATGCAGTTTTTGACCTGCGACGTGACCACCTACTGCCTTGGCATGGCCGCAAGCATGGCGGCGGTGCTGTTGTGCGCAGGAACCAAGGGTAAGCGTTTCGCCCTGCCCAATTCCGATATCATGATCCACCAGGTTTCCGGCGGGGCCCAGGGACAGGCCAGCGACGTCGAGCGACAGGTCGATTACATGTTCAAGCTGAAAAAGCGCTTGATCAAAATCATCTCGCAACACACCGGGAAATCCGAAGAACAGGTCCGGCTGGATTCGGACCGCGATTATTACATGTCGGCAGCTGAAGCGAGCGACTATGGGTTGGTCGACGAGGTCATCAAATCCCGCAAGGAAGTGAAGCTGATCGACGGTGCCGGCGGCGATGGAGCGGACCGAAATGTAGCCGTGGCGGAGGCCGCGTTACCCCGGAAACTCGGGGAATAGAAGCTGCTTAAAGGGTGGCGCTTTATGGCACGGGCTTCGAACCTCACCATGTGCTCTTTCTGCGGGAAGAGCCATGCGGAAGTCCGCAAGTTAATTGCCGGTCCCGGCGTCTATATCTGCGATAGTTGCATTAACGTTTGCAAGAGCATCCTTGATAAGGAGCTAACTGAAGACGCCCGACGGCAATCATCGAGCATTCGAGTGCCCAAACCGGCGGAAATTCGCCGATCGCTTGATCAGTATGTAATTGGGCAGGATATTGCGAAAAAGACGCTCTCCGTTGCGGTCCACAACCATTTCAAGCGGGTGATGCAGGCGAGCGCACCGACCGATTCGTCGGCGGCATTTCAGCCTGATCCGTTTGCTGATGTTGAAATCGAGAAGAGCAATATTTTGCTAATCGGACCGACCGGATCGGGCAAAACTTTGCTGGCGAAAACGCTGGCAAAAATTCTGGATGTTCCATTTTGCATTGCCGATGCGACAACCCTGACCGAAGCGGGCTACGTGGGTGAAGACGTTGAGAACATCATCCTGCGTTTGCTGCAGAATGCGGACTACGACGTGAAACGCGCAGAGATCGGCATCGTTTACATTGACGAGATCGACAAAATCGGGCGTAAAACGGACAACGTTTCGATCACGCGGGACGTGAGCGGCGAGGGGGTGCAACAGGCGCTGCTGAAAATTCTCGAAGGTAGTACCTGCAATGTTCCGCCGCAGGGCGGGCGCAAGCATCCGCATCAGGAATACATCCAGGTGAATACCGAAAAGATTTTGTTCATTTGCGGCGGCGCGTTCGTTGGTCTCGATAAAATTGTGCAGAAACGCATCGGCCAAAAAGTGATGGGCTTTGGCAGTCCGACTTTGGAGGTGGAAGCGGCGCTGGCGCGCGAAGCGGTACCAAGAGTCGAACCGGAAGACCTGCTCTCCTTCGGAATGATTCCCGAATTCATCGGCCGTTTGCCCGTGCTCGCTGGCCTGGATGCGCTGACCGAGGAAGAAATGGTCGCGATTTTGACCGAGACCAAGAACGCGATGGTGAAACAGTACACCAAACTTTTCTCGATGGAGAATGTACGTTTGTCGGTGACAAAAGACGCCCTGAAGGCGCTCGCAGCCCAAGCCGTGACAAAGGGTACGGGGGCACGTGCGCTGCGATCGATGCTCGAGCGCATCATGCTCGACATCATGTATGACGTGCCGAGCCGCGAAGACATCGCTGAAGTCACGATCAATCGCGCGGTGGTCGAAGGGAAGAAGCTCCCGCTTATTCGCAAGAAGCAGGATAAGGATGCCGCGTAAGGCGGCTGCGTTGAAACGCTAAAAGGGTTGAGGGTTACAGCGGGAGAATCTCGCGCAGTGTCATCCTGGGCGTAAAGACGGCGAAGGATCTCTCCCAAGATCGGACATTCACGAATTTGTATGCCCTCTCCCTGTGAGAGGTCCCCTCGATCGAAAGCGACCTCGGGATGTTGGTTACTCCAACAAGCCTTCGTTCGCCATATGCCCTCTCCGTTGTAACCTTGTAACCCTTCTAACCAATCACTTTTCTTTCAAACCATGCGCGTTGTCGTCATCAACACTGGTACCGAGCTTTTGCTTGGCGAGGTGCTGAATACGCATCTGCGGTTTATCGCGCGCGAAATTTTTCAATTTGGCCTTCGGGTCGACGAGCAACGCACTGTTCCAGATAGCCCTACGCTAAAAGAAACTTTTGCGGAGATTTTTCCACGCGCGGAAATCGTTTTCGTGACTGGCGGTCTCGGTCCAACGAGCGATGACATTACCCGTGAGTTGGTCTCTGAGTTTTTGAATCTCGAGTTACTGGAAAATTCACGAGTCCGCGAAGCAATAAGCCGCCGTCTCGCTCTCCGCAGGATTCCGGCAACCGAACGCATCTGGCGACAAGCGCTCGTTCCGCGCGGAGGTCAGGTCCTGCCTAACGAGAATGGGACGGCGCCGGGAATTTACATCTCCGTGAATAGCGATCCGAAAATCCGGTCACCCCATTTGTTCCTTTTGCCAGGTCCCCCGCGCGAATTGGAACCGATGTTCCTCGATTTTGTCGTGCCGATTGTGCGCCAAATCACCGGCCGCTTCCGAGAAGTTCGTGATGCGAAGCTTCCGTATCGCCAACATGGGTGAATCCATCATCGAAAGGAAAATTGGCGCCGCGGTGCTCGCAATTCCCGGGATCGAGCTTGGCTATTGCGCACGACCCGGGGAAGCCGATATCCGCGTCATTGGCAGCGGAGAGGCTGTATCCAAGGCTGAAAGGATCATTCGCGAAAAACTACGCGACGCGATCTTCAGCGTTGGCGACGAGACTCTGGCGGCCGTTGTGGTCCTTTTACTATCTGAGCGAAAACAAAATCTTGCTATTGCAGAGTCATGCACGGGCGGTTTTCTGGCGAATGAAATCACGAATGTTCCTGGCGCCTCAAAAATGTTTGTCGCCGGTTACGTCACATATTCGAATGAGGAAAAAATTCGCATTCTCGGCGTTTCCAGGGAGTCGATCGAAAAATTTGGCGCGGTAAGCGAGCAAGTCGCGACAGAGATGGCGCAAGGGGTCCGGGAGCGGACCGGAGCGACCCACGGAATCGCCACGACGGGGATCGCCGGTCCGAGTGGTGGCACCGCGGAAAAACCTGTTGGCACAGCCTTCGTGGCCTTAAGTTCGGAGAATCAACCGACGCGATGCGAGAAGTTCTTTTTTCCAAGCGATCGCGAAACGTTCAAGCAACTGGTCGCCCAGCGCGCGTTCGATTTGCTGCGGAGGCGATTGCTACGTCCTCACGCCGCGGGCTGGACTTCGACTGGCGTGCCGGCTTTGACGTGATCGTAGAACAATTTTGCTCCATCCGAGGGCATGCGGATACAGCCGTGGGAAGCGGGATAGCCGGGTAGAATTCCGACGTGCATGCCAACACCCTCGTCGGTGAGCCGCATGAACCATTTCATTTCAGCGCCTTGAAAATGGGTTCCGCTGGGCGCGGCATCGATGTGCATGCTTACCCCGGCTCGAACGACGCGGCCGTAACTATCGACGAAATCACCGTAGAGCGAAGAGTGATGATTCGGATCCTTTTCCAAGATCTTCATGCTGCCACTTGGGGACGTGTGACCGAGCTTGCCCGACGAGATTGGTGAATCAACCACAATTTGTTCACCGACCATCAGGTAGGCGCGCTGTTTCCCCAGCGAAACAATGATGTGCACCTCATCCGGCGAACTTTTGGCCAGCAGCGCCTGATCGACCCGCAATGGCGCCTGCTTCTTGATCAGATCGACCGCGCTTTTCATGGGCTTAAGACCGGTCTTGGGCTTGCCGAATAATTGCCCATCAGCGGAGACGGCGAGCAACAGGATCGCGTTTGCGACAATCAGGCTAGGAAAACATTTTCTCATTTGGCGTATCCATCTACTCGGGCGAGCCAGCCTGGGAGCCAGCGGGCTTCGCCGCGTTCCGGCGGTGAATTCGCGACCCGCCGGCGAAGGGTAGTTTTGGCTGAAGCAGCGAATTCGTCGAGCGCGGATTGCGAGTCGTGCATATTTTCCAACACCTGCAACAGCCCCCAGCCCTGGCCCCGATAGCGTTCGGTGGTTAGGGTCCCTTCGCCTTTGAAATTAACATAATCAACCAGCGCGTAGCAGCCCTGTGCGGTAGAGGCGACGCGTTCGAACTGTTGCTGCAAATTTTCAGGATCAGCCGCCTGGGACAGCATTTTGGGCAAGGCCTGCTGCAGGCGCGTGATCAGGAACTGCGCCTGGAGATCAATGGTATCGACAAGAAATTGGCGCAGTTGTTTCATTTTCGGTGCGTCGATCGCCTGCCGAAACTCAGCCCTGGAATTCCATGGGCAGAAAGAGTCGTGCCCGGGAAGAAGAAATTGCGGTAATTTCGCGCCGTGAGCGGAAACAAAGCTAACAAGTTTTGGGAAACTCTCCTCGAACGGGCCGCGCTGCCCTTTCGGGTACCAGATGAAGTGACCGATGCCAAGAGAAGCGAAGTTTTCACCGGCGTTCCATGATGTCAGGCCGGAGATGGTTCCGCCACATTCGTTTTGCCAGATGCGTTTGCCGATTCGTTGGGCATCGGCCGGGGAAATATCGATCGCAGCCCGGGCCGAGACCACGCCCAGCATGGTTAGCGCTAGAATCATCCCCGTAGGCCGTTGAAAAATTGCCCTCACCTCAGTCCTCTCCCAATGGGAAAGGAGGTCTGCGCTTGCTCTTTCTCTACAATCAAGCTGTAAAATCGTTCCTTCTCCCACTGGGAGAAGGCTAGGATGAGGGTGTTTTAATTGTCTACTCGCGGGGCCATCGACCACGGCTAGAGCGCGGCTTGACGGGGCTCGTTTCCTCTCTAGCGTGCCGGACTTCATTTCACGCCGTTCCCGGCGCTTCCTTACTATGAAAAATTTCGTAATCGGTATCACGCTAGCGATGTTGGCGACGCCTGTTTTTGCGCAGAATCGGCCCGCACTCAAGGACACAAAAGACAAGGTTAGCTACAGCATCGGGCTCGACATTGGCACCACTTTCAAGAAACAGAAAATGGACATCAATACTGATGTGATGGCTGCGGGCGTGAAGGATGGGCTTAGCGGTGCCAATCCGTTGCTTAGCCCAGACGAAGTGCGCACGGTGATGATGGAGTTTTCGAAAGACATGAGAGAGAGAGCGGCTACGGTCAGCAAAGAGGCAGCGGAAAAGAACACCAAGGAAGGTGAAAAATTTCTCGCCGAAAACAAGACCAAACCTGGAGTAAAAACGACCGCCAGCGGTTTGCAGTATGCCGTGGAGAAGGAGGGTAGCGGGGCTGCGCCGAAGGAAACCGATACCGTGGTCGTAAATTACCGCGGCACGCTGATCGACGGCACGGAGTTCGATAGCTCCTACAAGCGCGGCGAGCCTACGACGTTCCCGGTTAATCGTGTGATCAAAGGCTGGACCGAAGCGCTTCAGCTGATGAAGCCGGGTGCTAAATACAAACTTTTCATTCCATCAAACCTGGCTTACGGGCCGGGCGGCGCGGGCGAGGACATCGGGCCGAACGCTACTCTTATTTTCGAAGTCGAACTACTGAGTGCGAAGCCGGCCGAGGCAGCGACAACGTCACCCGCTGCTGCATCAGCGTCGGCTTCGCCGAAGAGATCGCCGTAGCACAGCCATCTGACGCCAGTTCGGCTCGGACCTGTGGGGCCAGCGGGCATCTTGCCTGCTGAACAAGAATTACAAAAATGTGCAGCCGACACGGCTGCCGCTACAGTTCGGAGAAACACGCTGCTTCGTGTTCCGGACGCGCGGAAGCGCGTCTCTTCCATTCTCAATTCAATGCGTCGATTGCGCTGATTCCCATTCCATGCGCGGCGCGTCACTCCACAAGTCTTCCAGGCTGTAGAAAGCGCGTTTCGCGTGATGGAAGACATGGACGATTACCTGCAAATAATCGAGCACGATCCATTGGCTGGCGGGAAATCCGTCGATCGCGGTTGCGCGAATACCGTGATCCTCCTTTAACTTCGTCTCGACCTCGCCCGCGATCGCTTTCAAATGTGGCTCGGAGGTTCCCGAACAAATAACAAAGAAATCGGTGAACGTGGAAATCCCGCGCAAATCCATGACAACGATCTCTTCTGCTTTCTTGTTGGAAGCGAGCTCGGCGCAGAGTTTAGCTAAGGCTTCGGATTCTATATCGCTACCTCCCGATAAAGACCGCGCGCGCAAATGATTTGTTCAACCGCCCGCGGAACCAGAAAATGAATGGTGCGGCCGCTTGCGATGCGTTGACGAATCTCGGTGGCGGAGATGTCGATGCGACGATCAACACTTAAGTATTCGTGGACCACCGGGGTAATTGCGCGTTGCAGAACAATGAATGTTACCATGTGGCGCAAGTCCTCAAAATCCCGCCAGCTGGGTAGCCCAGCCAGGTTGTCGTCACCAATAAGAAAAAACAAATGCGCGTCCGGATGTTTCCCCTTTAGCGTTTGGATGGTATCGATGGTGTAGGAGGGCGGGTCGCGTTGCAGTTCGCAATCGTCGACCTCAAACTGCGGTTCGCCTTCGATAGCACTGCGCAACATCTGCAGGCGCGTTTCCGGGCTCGCCCCAGAGTCGTTTTTGTAAGGCGAAACGCGCGTTGGCACAAAAATGATTCTTTCGAGTGCGAACTTTTCCAAAGCAAAGCGCGCCAGAATCAAGTGGGCATAATGAATCGGATCGAAAGTGCCGCCGTAGATGCCGATCTTTTGCAATTCAATAAAGCAGGTATTGGCTGCGTTCGCCTTTAAACCGGGTCACATCGTCGGTCCAGTTCGCAACGATTCTGGGCGGCCCTATGCCGCCGGCAAACTGGGAAGCAATTGACGAGCTGCCGTAGCATTTGAAAAACATTTCGCGTTTCCCGCGACTACTGCGAGTAATCAAATTTGTGCGCAACCGCCGGTTCATTTCCGCAAGCGCGTAAATATTGACGGCGGTTAAATTGCCGGCCGCTGCCGGATCAATATGCAAACTGCTACCGCCCACTGCACCGCTGCGATATTCGCTAAAGCTTATCCCACCAAGATGCTGGGAGTTCATGTAATCTGTGAACGAGCCAGCGCTCACCCCGTGCTCGGGAGCGTAAAGCACTACCAGATTGCAATTCTCTCGTAGCAAAACCCGGGTGCGCACTCCGCGCGAATCCACTCCGGTTTGATTCGTAACCAACCCCACGCGTTTATTCTTCAGCAATGCGTAACCGTTCGACTCCAGCACGTCGATGCCAAGCTCGACGGCGCCGGATGCGTTCGCCCCGACCAGAATCGATGCAAAAACGACAAAAATTTTGTTTCCGGCGGAACGCATCAAATTTAGCTTCGACGTTATGAAGCGCGCTTCTGTGGGTCAACTGTTGCTTGTCGGGGTTCAGGGTTATGAGCTCGGCGTCGACGAGGCGAAACTGCTGCGCCGGGTGCAGCCCGGCGGATTCATCTTGTTCGTTCGCAATATCAAAACGCCGGCACAGTTACGAAAGCTGACTGATGACCTGCGGGACTTAAGCATTGTCGAACCAATTATCACCATCGACCAGGAAGGCGGTCGCGTTTCGCGCTTACGACAGCTTGGAAACGAACCGCCCAATGCCCAGCAGTTGCGCGACAAAGAAGACGCAAGGCTGATTCGCGAGCACGGCGACATCACCGGGCACTTGTTGCGTTTGTTCGGTTTCAACCTCGATCTGTGTCCTGTGCTCGACATTTCCTTTGATGACGACGCCGACAATTCGTTACGTGGGCGTTGTTATGGGAAGACGGTCGAGCAGGTGATCAGGAACGCCGGTGCGTTTAACGCGGCGTTGCGAGCAGCGGCTGTAACCAGCTGCGGTAAACATTTTCCCGGCTATTCGGCTGCGGTCGTCGACGCTCATCACAGTCTGCCGAAAATCGATCGTACCCGCGAACAATTGGATCAGGAAGAGCTCGCCGTGTTTCGCGCATTCACAGGCAGTGACGCCAAACAAGTCGTGGATAGCATGATGATTTGTCACGGATGGTATCCTTGTTTTGAGCCCAAAAAAACGCCGGCCTCTCTCAGTCATCGAGTCGTGACGGAATTGTTGCGTGAAGAGCTGGGATTTGAGGGCCTCATCATGACGGACGACCTCGATATGGGCGCGATTTTGAATGAATACAGTTTCGACGGGATGCTGCGCCTTACCTTTGCGGCCGGCAACGACCTCGCCATGATTTGTCACCGAATCGAGAAAGCCGAAGAGGCCGTCGGTGTTATCGAAAAGCTCCCGCGGAAAGAAATTAACCGCGCGTTGCAAAGCGTTGAAACTTTCAAAACGAAACTGCAGCCGCCGACGAAATTTTCCGAGGCTGCTTTCCGAAAACTGGACGACGCCATCTGGAAATTACGGGTGGCCGTTCTGGGCGAAGAACGCGCCGCGATTTGCAGCCCGGAAAACGCCGCTCGCTCGCCGGTGGAGCGCTATTGAGTGTGTCGTAGCACAGCCATCTGACGCCAGCCCGGCTCGGACCTGTGGGGCCAACGGGCATCTTGCCCGTTGCTTGTTGTTATCTCGCACGGCTTGGCCATATGGGCGCTCATCGAGCGACGGTACTTGCCCTACGCTGCTCAAGGACCCTCCCTTTTGTCATAATTGACGCCCCCGCCGTCAATCGATAGCGTTTTGCGAGTGCAAGCGGAGCTGGAAAAACTGTTGATCCTGCAAGATCGCGATCAAAAAATCCGGCAGATTGGGCTCGAGATAAAGACGCTGCCGCAACAGCGAAAGAATCTCGAAGCGCAGCTTGCTGCCACCGCCGCCAGCCTCGAATCGTTGAAACAACGGGCGCGCCAGCTGGAGGTCGATCGCAAGAAGTTGGAACTCGACGTCGGGACGCGTCAAAGCAGCATTTCCCGGCTGAAGACGCAGCAGTACGAGACGCGCAAGAACGACGAATTTCAGGCGATGGGCCATGAAATCGAGCGCTACGAAAAGGAAATCGTGCAACTCGAAGATCAGGAGCTCGAGCTCATGGAGCAAGCCGACAAATTGCGGGCGGAAATTGCGACGGCGGAGAAGACTGCATCGGCCGGGCGCGATTCTGTCAACCGACAACTGGCCGACCTGGAGGAGAAAACGAAAACGCTGCAAACGCAACTGGAAGAACTAAAGAACGAACGCGTGCAGCTCGCGCAGAACATCGACGAAGATGTGATAGAGCGTTACGAGCGGTTATTCGCGAGCAAAGGTGACGCCGCCGTGGTTGCGGTTGAGCACGGTGTTTGCACCGGATGTCACATGAAAGTGACGACGGCGACGGCGGTGCACGCTAAAAGTGGAAACGAAATTGTGAGCTGCGAGCAATGCGGCCGCATTCTCTACGTGGCCGAATAGAATGACAAGCACGAATGACGAAATACTCGACCTTCGAAGCAATTTGCGCCTGTGATATTGCTCAGCGGCGGAAATCTTTCCTGTTTTTGTCATGTCGAGCGCAAGCCGAGACATCTCTGATCTGAATAGCTAGAGATTCCTCGACTACGCTCGGAATGACAAAGAATTGCGAGCAGTTGCGGCCGCATTCGCCAAGTCGCGACGTGATCATGGCAAATGAAGCCGATTGGCGCGCAAAAAGAATTTCGGGCTTCGTCATTTTCGCTGGGTTGACTAAACGTTGAATCGAAACTCAATCACGTCTCCATCCTTCACGACATAGTCCTTGCCTTCGATCCGCAGCTTGCCTGCTTCACGCGCTTTCGCGAAGGAACCGAGTGCGACGAGATCATCATAGTGAGTTACTTCGGCGGCAATAAAGCCGCGTTCGAAATCGGTGTGAATTACGCCGGCTGCCTGGGGGGCTTTGTCGCCGGCGTGAATTGTCCACGCGCGTGATTCTTTTTCGCCTGTCGTCAGATAGGTGCGCAAACCTAACAAATGATAGACCGCCCGAATGAGTGCACCAACGCCGCTCTCATTCACTCCGAGGTCGCGCAAGTAATCCTTGGCCTCGGCTTCGCTAAGATCAACCAACTCACTCTCGATCTGGGCGCTGATCACAACCGCTTCAGTCGCGAAGTGACTCTTCGCGTAATCCTGAACCGCTTTCACGTTTTGCGCAGCGCTGTAGCCGCGGTCGCCGGCCGCGGCATTTTGCGATGATTCTCTACTGCCGCAGCCAGCGACCGCGGCTACAAGATCACTTTCCGCCACGTTGCACGCAAACAACGTGGGTTTTGAAGTTAACAAAAAGAAATCACGCGCCATCGACTTTTTCTTCCGGCGTTAAGTCGGCATGTGACCGCGGGTTTTCCGGCGTCGAGATGTGGCAGCAGCTTTTCGATGACGCCATTTTCGGCCTTGGCGCTTTTTGATCCGGCGCGCACTTCTTTTTGCAAACGATCACGCCGCTTTTGCAGCGACGCGAGATCGGCCAGCACCAGCTCGGTGTTGATCACCTCAATGTCGCGAATTGGATCAATCGTTCCGCTGACATGATGAATATCGGCGCTTTCAAAGCAGCGCACCACCTGCACAATCGCGTCCACTTCGCGAATGTGACTGAGAAATTGGTTGCCCAGTCCTTCGCCCGTGCTCGCGCCTTTGACCAACCCGGCGATATCGACAAACTCGATCGCAGTCGGCACGATTTTTTGCGAATGCGACAGCTTCGCGAGGACGTCGAGTCGCGCGTCGGGCACGGTCACCATGCCGACGTTCGGATCGATCGTGCAAAACGGATAATTTTCCGCCGGCGCTTTGTGCGTTCGGGTAACGGCATTAAAAAGCGTAGATTTCCCGACGTTCGGCAGCCCGACAATTCCAGCGCTGAGCATGTCTGTGCGGCGCTACCGTGCGCGTCGCAGACGCGATCGCAATTGCAGCAACTGCGTGCGACTTGCATCTTCGAACTTTACCTTACACCGTCTGAGGAACGCGGCAAAGGGTCAGTGAATGTGAAGTTTATGGCAGGAAGACGTTCGGCAGTTGCCGCGATTGTCTGAAGAAATCTGCAGCCGACACGGCTGCGCTACAGGAAAACCTGAGTTGCGGGCGGGCTAAAACTTCGCTGGTAACCGCCAGTGCGCTCGGTGAATAATTCGCGGCTGATTCGGGCTGTAGTTCAGCTTGGTAGAACGCTTGAATGGGGTTCAAGAGGTCGTGGGTTCAAATCCCGCCAGCCCGAGATTAAGAAACGACGGCGTTCGAAACCACAAAATCGCCTCTACTTATATGAAATATCGACACCTCGGAAAATCAGGATTGCAGCTGAGCGAGCTTTCGTTTGGCGCGTGGGTCACGTTCGCGCAGCAGATTAGCGATAAAACGGCCGAGGAATTGATGACCATCGCCTACGACAGCGGTGCCAATTTTTTCGATAACGCCGAAGCCTACGCCGAAGGTCGAGCCGAGATCGTGATGGGCAATATTTTGAAAAAGAAAGGGTGGCCACGCGATACTTTCGTCGTTTCGAGCAAGGTTTTTTGGGGCGGCGACCGGCCCAATCAGGAGGGTCTGAGCCGCAAACATGTCATCGAAGCGTGTCACGCCGCGCTGCGCCGGCTGCAAGTTGATTACCTCGACTTGTATTTTTGCCATCGGGCCGATCCGAACACACCGATCGAAGAAACGGTGCGAGCAATGAGTGATCTGATCGCGCAGGGCAAGGTTCTTTATTGGGGAACCTCAGAGTGGTCCGCCGCTGCCATCCTGCGGGCGCATGCCATCGCAAGGGAATTGCATCTGGTTCCGCCAACCATGGAGCAACCGCAATACAACATGTTTGAGCGCGAGAAGGTGGAGCGCGAGTTTCTGCCGCTCTACGAAAAAGTTGGACTCGGCACAACGGTTTGGTCACCCCTTGCCTCCGGTCTGCTTACCGGGAAGTACAACGAAGGTGACCCGGGCGACACTCGCATTTCCATGCCGATGTACTCCTGGTTGCGCCAGCAGTTCGAGACGGACGAGGCTCGTCGGCGGCTCGAGAAAGTGAAGCAACTCGCAAAGGTAGCAGGCGATCTCGGAGTTACCCTGCCAAAACTCGCGCTCGCCTGGTGCTTGAAAAATCCGAACGTGAGCACGGTTATCACCGGCGCGTCGAAGCCTGAGCAAGTTCGGGAAAATATGAAAGCAGGCGAAGTAGTCGATCAGCTCGATGACGGCGTGATGAAAAGAATCGAGTCGATATTGCAAGGTGGTAAGGCTCATTCGTGCAGATTGTGGAACACAGACTGGCAGTCTGTGTGCCCAGCGGAGTTACACTCCGCTGAATTGAACGAGCCGCGGATAGAATATCCGCGAGGCGCACAGGCTCTCGCAGCCTGTGTTCCGTCGACTTATCCCCGCTACGCTTTTGGCGGGCAGCATTCTCATCTCTCTGTCCCGCTTTGTCGTTTGCTCAGAGCAGAACGGTAAAACTAAACGAGAACGCGTTCGCTTTTGCCAAGGAACTGATCACTCAGGGGCGTGTCGGTTGTTGATAAGAAAAATTCGTGGAGAGATCATCATCCGATGGCGGAGGCAGGAGAACGAATTCATTCGCGTGCACGGATTCGCTGAATATCGCAAATGGCATCTTGGGATCGACGAAACGCATGCCGAAGATACGAAAGCCAGATACAAGTTTCCGTTCGGCGACTTCAAAAATCATCCATCGCTGTGCGCCTGCTGGCGGTGAAAAGCAGGGCACATCAATTCGGCTATGCCGATATCGAAAAGGCCGCCATTCAGCTAATCGAAATTGTTAATTCGAAAGAAGAAAATCAGAGTCGAAGGGCGAGAAAGGAAGGTAGCTGGGCCAGGCGGAACACAGACTTGCAGTCTGTGCGCCCAGCGGGAGTTACACTCCGCTGAAGAGAGCGGGCCATCTCGGCGATGGGCTCCCGCATGGCGCACAAGCGGAACGTCTGTGTTCCAATCAGGAATCCCAGCTTCCTAAAAACGCGTCGATCAACATCTGGCAGGTCGTCGCTGTAGCCGCCTTCGAGAATTGCCGCGGTTGGAATTTTTACGTCAGCGAGCCATTTGCCGAAAGTTGCGAAATCGTCGCGTTCCAACGTCATCTGAGTAATTGGATCGTTCTTGTACGCATCGAACCCCGCTGAGACGAGCAGCAACTGAGGCTTGAATTCGAGTAGTTTTTCCAAGGCTTGCTCCGCGGCACGAACATGGTTGCTGCGCGAAGAGTAAGGGGCGATCGGAAAGTTCAAAACATTGGCAAACGATTTTGTCCCTGTGCCTGGCCAGCCCGGGTACTGGTGAATCGAGGCGAACATAATTCTTTCATTGTGCGCCACCAATGCCTCGGTGCCGTTGCCATGATGCGCGTCAAAGTCCCAGATCGCGACCCGCTCAATCTTCCTGTAGACGCAGTCGTTGGCCGCGGCTCCGGCATCAGCGACGCCAACTGCAGCAAGAGCATTCAATGCGGCCACTGCAATGTTGCTGAAATAACAAAACCCCATCGCGCGATCGCGCATGGCATGATGACCGGGCGGTCGCATCAAACTGAATGCGCGTTTTCCGCCGATTGCTGCGCGTGCTGCTTCAATCGCGGCCCCCGCTGATTGCCGGGCATAGAAATCGATCGTTGGATAGGCTGGAGTGTCGAGATCGAAATCCTGGCTCGCCTTCGCTACCCGCGCGAGATGCTCGCGCGAGTGTGCACGCAACAATTCCTGATCGGACGGCCGCGCGCGGTTCATGCCATTGCCAGTCACCGTGCCGACTCTTTAAAAGTGGAACCGTCCGCACAATCCGCTCCGGTCGTTCCGGATGACCGGGCCTGCCGTACTCGGCGCAGCGCGGGTCGTGAAAAATTTGCACGCGATTTGTTAGCGCGATTCTAGGCGCGCGACAAACGTCACCGTCGTGCTTGTCATTCTGACCGCCGTTCGATGAATCGCTGCCTGCTCGAGAAGATCTTTCGAAGTCTCGAATTGTCCGACCTTTCGAAATTTCTGAATTCCAAGTCGCCGATGTTTCGAACGCTTGTAAGGTAGACCTTTCGAATGAGAGACTCTCGCCACCCTAACATTTGGCGCTTTTTGCTTCCTTGTTCTTATCGCGGCTTCCATCGCGCGCGCGCAGGTTTTCAGCACAAGCATCGTCTCTGCCGAAGCGACCATGGCGGTGCAACATGGTTCGTCGCTCATCGAGCTCGATGACGGTTCGCTGCTCGTCTCATGGTACGCAGGCGGTAAGGAAGGAGCGCGCGATAGCCGGATTTTGGTGCGCCATTCACGAGCGGGCGGCACGAGCTGGGAACCAACGCAGATCGCAGTCAATCCGCGTGAATGCGCCGCCGAATCGTGGTTCTCAAACAAGACGCTCGGAAACACCGTGCTGTTTCAGGATAAAGAGAATATCGTCTGGCTGTTCTACGCCGCAGTCGAGTTCGGTGGCTGGAGCGGCGCGCATGTCGATTACAAAATTTCGCGTGATCGCGGTCGCACCTGGTCGGAATCACACCGGCTGACAAACGGGCTGGGAGATATTCCGCGCAGCAAACCGGTTGAGCTTGGCTCGCACGAACATCTTTCTGCCGCTGTCGCATTCTGCTTTATGGAAGTACTGCGGCGGCGCGCGATTGGAAATCGCCAACGGGAAAATTGTGCGAAAGATGTCTTTCGCGATCGCTGGCTCGAAGTGCAGCCATCCGGCTTTTGTCGCTTTTGATCCCAATCGCGTCCTCGCCTTTCTGCGCGCCCGAGCGCCGGGATGGAAGCTTACAGGGCACGTTTTTTGATCCTGGCAAGAATGGGTGGAGCATTCCGCAGGCAACGAATTTACCGAATCCCGATTCGGCGATCGACGCGGTTCGGCTTAATGATGGCCGGATTCTGCTTGCCTATAACGATGATGGCACGATATCGTAATCCCCTGAGCATTGCAGTCTCGGATGACCCGGACGAGTGCGAAGAAGTCTCCGCTGGAAGCCATTTCGAAAATTGCGCGATATCGATAACGAACCAGGTCAGGACTTTTCTCTATCCTTCGTTAGTTCGCGCACGAGACGGGACGTTTTATCTGACTTATACCTGGCATTATTGCTCCGTCATTAAGTGTGTCCATTTCGATGCCAATTGGTTGGGTCTAAATCCCGTTAGCGACCAATAAAGAGCGCGGTTGAGACCGGGCCCGATTGTGAACGATTCAAAATTACCAACACCCGGTCGTCGAAATAAGCGCGGACAAAGGCAATACAATCGCTTTCGCGCAAGAGAGTTCGCCGGCTGTGGTGACGCAATCGCAAGGTTAAGGGCGTTCGTTCGTAACGGTGAGAGTGCCTGAATCATACTCAAACCGCCGATGAAAAGATGCTTCGTCATTGGATGCACACAGTAGGGTCTAACGAGTATTCGGTTTGAGCAATCTGCATTTAACCGCAAATAAAATCTGGATAATCCATCGTTTCGGAGCCGACGATGGCAATGAGGGAAGCGTCACGATGGTCGACGCGTGAAACGGAATTTGAATCCCTAGACAAGAGAGAATCCGTGGGAGTCCAGAGGTGTTGTCCTGCGATCTCGGAACCAGCTCGAGATCGGATTTTCTTACAGGTTGCCACGGTGACGGACCCCTTTTTCCTCACAGGCAAGATGCCCGTGCAAACATTTGCGCGATGCTGGGTTCGAACCAGCGACTTCTTGCGTGTGAAGCAAGCGCTCTACCACTGAGCTAATCGCGCGGGTTTTGCGGCCACAGATTAGCACAGATTTGGGGGAGCAAAACCGACAGGAAGTCGCCCCCGGTCAGGCTTACAAGTCGGGGATGAACTAGACTTCGACCAAGGCTGCCAGTGGGGGTGTTTGCCGCGGACGATCGCGTTGGTGTTGGCGGGTCGGCGTTCGATAATGATGGCAGGGCGCGCGGTTGGTCTACTACCTTCTTTGAATTAACCTCTTCCAAGCTATATTAAGGGCTAGTGCTTCGCCGAAGCTTGATCATAGTCGTTTGCTTCCTTCTTGTCGCCTTCATTGGCTGGCTTGACTACATTACTGGTTTCGAGAACTCGCTCCTCATTGTTTATTTGGCGCCGATTGCCATCGGCGCCTGGTTTCTCGGTTTTTGGTTCGGGATCGCAATGGCAGTGTCCTGTGTCATCGCGACCGTTCTGGCAGACCTGGCGGGTGGTCTTCCTCGCATCCTCGTTTGGAACTGTGTGACGGCGTTTGTTGCCTATCTTATTTTTATTTTCCTTTTCCGAAGGTGGCATTCCTTACTGAGCGAGATGCATCTACGGGTAAAAGAGCGGACCGCTGATCTGCAACGCGAGCTGGCCCGGCGAGAACAATTGGAAAAAGAGATCGCCGTAGTCGCTGAAGAAGAACGCAATCGGGTAGGACGCGAATTACACGATAGTCTCGGTCAACATCTAACCGGGACCGGTTTGCTCGCCGAAACGGTCGCGAAGCAGTTGGAGAAAGACAATAGCCCGATTCGAACTACTGCCAGGAAGGTTGTTAAACTGATTGATCGGGGGATCGAGCTTACTCGTGAGATTGCCCGCGGTTTATATTCTTCCGAACTGGATGGTGATGGGCTTTTCTCCGCCCTGGAATCGTTGTCCCGTTCGGCCAGCGACGGGCGGGTGAAATGTGAGTTTGAGCACAGCGGTAAGCCACCTCGTTCCACAGAGCTGTCCACACAACTGTATTGGGTAGCGCGCGAGGCGGTCACTAATGCGCTAAAACATGCTGAACCGCGGAATGTCAGGATCCAATTACAAACGACGGACGATTATCTTCGGTTGAAGGTGGAAGATGATGGTCGCGGTTTGCGGCAGGATGCGATGAGAGATGGTATTGGTCTAAAGGTAATGGCTAAGCGGGCCGAACTGGCAGGTGGAACTTTGCGAATAGAAGAAGCCGCACAGGGGACGATTGTGCACTGTGAGATACCGCTTTCGGAAGGATAGGCTAATCACCAGAGTCGGATAAGAGGCTAGCGACGTTTGCGCCAAACGCCGAGCTCACAAGAAGGCAAGAACTGGCCTCGATCATTCGTCGCGTAATTATGCGAGCGGCTTCGTCAGAAAGGAGCTCCGCAAATTTTCGCGAGCGTCGAAGGCCGATCCATTTGTCGGTGTCAGGCATTACCTTACAGCAAAACAAAACGTGCTGGAAACCTATTCAGCTATTGCAACTAATTACCTTTTGTATCATTTAATATATCGTGGAAACAAACGTTCAATCTCGCATTTTCGTTGTCGACGACCACCCGGTTGTCCGTGATGGGCTCAAAAATTTAATCGAACAGGAAGAAGACCTGGTGGTTTGCGGAGAAGCTGCTGATGCGGCCACTGCATTCAAGCTAATTCCAGAAACGTCACCCGATATTGTTTTGGTCGATCTTTCCTTGGAGCATAGTTCCGGCCTTGAGTTGGTAAAGGACCTGAGAAATCAATATCCGGACCTTCCCGTTGTTGTCCTCTCGATGCATGACGAGATGGTCTACGGTGAGCGAGCAGTGCGTTCCGGCGCGCGTGGTTATTTGATGAAAGGCGAAAGCTCGCAGCGAGTTGTTTCCGCAATTCGCAGTGTGCTTCAAGGAGAGGTATTCCTGAGCGAACGATTAATGGCGCAGATTGCGTCGCGGCTGAGCAACGCGAAAACAACGCGACCGGCGATTGAGCGGCTGAGCGATCGGGAGCTGGAAGTATTTCAAATGTTGGGACAAGGAACGAGCACCTCTGCCATCGCGGAGAAACTAAGTCTGTCGGTCAAGACGGTGCAGATGTACGTCGCGCGAGCGAAGGAGAAATTTGGCGTAACAAGCGCGCGCGAATTGATGCGCGAAGCCGTTCGCTGGGAAGAAGCTCAGGTCAAGTAGCGCGCCATCTTGGCTGTGGGCCACGGGCATCTTGCCCGTTGCGCTGAACTGGAAGGCATTAACAGAATTGGATCAAAAAGCAATCCTGCACAAGCCTGTCCTTGCTTCCAGTCACGATGCTGGCAGAAACCGGGCAAGATGCCCAGTTGCCCCACTGGCGAGACGTCCGCGCTACGTAAAGAATCGGGTCGCGCCCTATTTTGGACAGAGCGCGACCCGCAAAGAAACTACAAACTACTCCGTTTTTGGCCAGGGCGGTCGCCTTCTTTAATGGCGTCGGTCTCGCTCATGTATTTGCCCTGCTTGGTTTTGCCGTAATAACGCGAACCTTCCTTGTGATAGATGTGGCTATCGGTATTGACCCATACCATTCCATGGCCACCGCCCGGTGCCGGCGTAGCGTGAACTTCGGTTGAACTACTTTCAGTCGCCGGCGCGGGTGAAGCCTTCTTTCGGGCGTGATGTTCTGCCGGCGAGGCCGATGCCATCGGACTGGCACTCGGCGACGGCGACGCCTCGGCTTTCTTGCGCCCGCGCGTTTTTGCCGGCGACGCCGAAGCTTCGGGGCTGGCCAGTCGGCGAAGGTGAAGTCTCCGCCTTCTTGCGTCCGCGCTTCTTCGCGGGTGAAGCGGACGCCTCCGGGCTCGCGCTTGGCGACGGAGTCGGACTTTGCGCCTCCACGAGCGAAACGCAGGCGAAAATAGTTACCAGCAAAAACAGAGCACGTTTGATAGTCATGAAACGCAAGCTAGAGGCGTTGGCAGATATTCGTCAACGCTAATATAAACGGAAGCAGTTGCCTGATCAGCTCGTCGCAGCCGTCGGCGATCCGCTTTTTAGGATCAACGCAGCGACCAAGCCAACCCAGAGAAAGCCGACAATCTCAGTCAACATGTAAGCTGCAGTGTAGTTCGAAGGAAAACCGTACCAGTTCCAATAGGGAATATTTGTGGTGATTGCCCCCAGGATTCCAACGACGAGAACGAAACCGACCCGGCCGCCGAAAGTTTGGATCCTGGTCTGAGTAAGAAGGAAAACAGCAAGGATGGCTTCGAGAAGTTCGGTGGCGAACTCGGTACCCAGCAATTTACCGAAAGAAAACTGTCGCATTGGATGATAAACCAACAACCCTGACGGACCGGTGGTAGCTTTCTCCATCGCGCGTTTTATGGCCTCGTCCCTTTCCTGCCGTGTCGCGTTTGGGCCTGCTTTGTGTCCCGGAAAATGGTAAAGACCCGGAGCGTCGCCAACGTTTGTTTTCAAGGCATCGAGCACCTGGTCCTCATTGTTAAACTCGCGCATACCGATTTCGCCGAGCGGCAGCACATCGTGCGCGATAAAGCTCCAGATAAACATTATAATTCCGCCGAGGACAGCTGCGAGAAAAGCGCGAGTGCTCATAGTGACTGCGGATTGCCAGTTTCTCTGGTGAATTGCAAGCCTAACTTGTCGATCGACCGCGCATCCGCCGTCGTCCGGCAGCGGACCCCGGCGCGACATCACAGAGAACAGACGTTCAGTAGCCTCCTTGCAACACAGGCTTGAGGTCGAGAATTGGGGTCATGTGCAGAGCCTCGAGATCTTCCACTTGGATCCTCAGCACGTCTTCAATTGAAATGATTTCCACTCGATGCAATCCAATCGGGTTCGGACGGTCTGGTGAGCGCGTGCTGAATACTCCTATCTCCGGCCTCGTTCGATCACCACGCGGATGCACCCTAAGACATCACGGTCAGCGCGATCGAGCCAGGTAAGGACAACCACGTCTTCACCAATGTGAAGATCTCTCCATGTTTCACGCATCGACTTATTGAACACTAGCCACGCTAACGAGTTAGGGCGCAAAATGCACTGAGAAGGGAAAGACAAATTTTACTTGCAGGTTCCCGCAACGTAGGTAGTTACCCTTGATCGCACCTACTTTTATCATACTACTTCTCGTTAGTAACAATATGAAACTAAACAGAACATTTTTAGCTTGCGGGCTGTCAATTCTGGTAGCGTTTCCCCTTACCGCCGCAGCACAGTCGTCGATGAAGGCGATTGTTGTTCATCAAAACGGCGGACCTGAGGTACTGACGTATGAAGATGCGCCGCGGCCGCAGCCAAAAGATGACGAAATTCTCATCCGAGTCATGGCTGCGGCAGTTAATCCGGTAGACGTTGCCGTCCGCGAAGGCGGTTTCGGTGGACGCGGCTTCCCTTTCATTCCAGGAATGGACGTAGCGGGCGTAGTGGAACAAGTGGGCAGTAAGGTGACCAGGTTCAAAAAAGGCAATGCGGTATACGCTTATCTCAGTTTTGAAGAACAAGGCGGTTATGCCGAGTTTGTAGTCACGAAAGAGAATCACGCCGCGTTCAAGCCAAAATCGATCGATTTCGAACATGCTGCTGCTGTTCCGCTCGCAGCCACGACGGCGTGGCAGGCGTTAGTAGATAAGGCCGGTTTGAAGGCGGATCAAACTGTGTTGATCCATGGTGGATCTGGCGGAGTAGGAACGTTTGCCGTTCAAATTGCCAAGGCGCGCCAGGCCAAAGTTATCGCTACCGCATCTGCCGCGAATCAGGACTTGCTGAAAGAGCTTGGAGTAGATCAACCGATTGATTACACCACCACCAGGTTTGAGGATGTAGTTAAAGATGTCGATGTCGTCCTCAACGCGGTACGCGGCGATTCTTTGGCGCGATCCTACGGAGTAGTGAAGAAAGGTGGCATCATTGTTTCAATTACTGCCCCGCCAGATCCCGCGGAGCTTGAGAAACGTGGTATTAGAGGGACTTCATTTAGCGCTCATCCGGAGGCAAAGATTTTGGAAGACCTGGCGAAGTTAATCGATAGCAAGAGGATTACACCAATCGTTTCGGCAATGATCCCACTGGCAGAGGTGGCGAAAGCACACGAGCAAATTGCGTTGCAGCATACTCGCGGCAAGATTGTGCTGAAAGTCGCCGAGGCGCCAAAGTAATGCTGTAGCGGCCGCTGTCTTCAGCGGATTTCGAAATAGTTGTGCGCTGGCGACAGCGCACGCTACACCGCTTCCTCGTGCAGCGGGGTATAAGGCGTACGTTTGTCTGCTCAGCAAAAGCCTTTCCGTTTTTTCGCCGCCTGGTTGAACCTGGCCTTACGCTCCATAGGTTGAAGAGCCAATGAATTGGGAAGCGATCAATGCGACTGCGCAATTGATTAGTTCAGTCGGTGTCGTGGCATCACTCTGGTATCTCGCGATCCAGGTTCACCGCAGCACCCGTGTGGCCAAGCTGGCAGCGCAGGACGCAGCGACGACCGCAGTGCGGGATGTCACAAAACAATTCAGTGAAAATGCCGATCTAGGCCGGATTTGGCGGATCGGTTTGGAGGATATCGACGCTCTTTCGCCGGATGATCGCGCGCGCTTCTATCACGTCACTTTCCAATTTCTCAAAGCCATGGAGACGATTCACTTTCATTTCATCTATGGCTTGATGGATGAACAAATCTGGCGCGGCTGGTGGAATCTTTATCGCCATTATCTAGCCTCGCCAGGCCTGGACCATTACTGGAAATTACGCCACGATCTGTTCTCCGAGCGTTTCCAACGTTTCGTGAATCAACTGGCGAAGCCGGGCGAGCCGATGACGGTCGCGAATCTACTAGGCACGGAAGCAAAAACTGGAGGTTAGGCTTCCAGCCAACGCCAGTCCGGCTCGAACGCTGTGGGGCCAACGGGCATTTTGCCCCGTTTCTGCGATACAGGTAACCAAAAAGAAAGACAGGATTATGCAGGATTACAGAGGAAGTGTTTCTTAATCCAATCCTGAAAATCCTGTTAATCCTGTCTAGTTCTCCGGGTCGTAGTTACCGCGCTTCCGAGGCAATGAAGACGCGGGCCTTGTTGTTCCTGACAGGGGAAGCGATCTGGCGGCTGATGAACAGGGGTTGGGGTGAAAGTGAAGGAGAAGCGCTCATAAAACAAACGGGCTAGCATCTCGCGAGCTGGAGGTTCCGCCGCTGAGATTTTCCTTGCTCCTACCAGGGCGAACCGGAAAGTCCCTCACTATGTCGGCGATCTTGGAACCGGTGCGCCCGATTGAGCTGGATGAAATCCGTGAGGCGCGCAAACGAATCGCGAATACTATCATCCGGACGCCACTGGTGGGTCTGGATATGGGTCCTGGTTTTCCCGATATCCGGTTGAAATTGGAGAACTTACAACCGATCAACGCTTACAAATTGCGTGGTGCCGCGAATGCCGTCGCGATGCTGTCAGAAGCTGAGCGCCACCGGGGAGTTTGGACCATTAGCGCCGGAAATGCGGGGCAAGGTGTGGCCTATGCGGCGCGTAAAGCCGGCGTGCCCTGCTCGGTCGTTGTTATCGAGACCGCGCCGGAATCGAAGATTGCGCGGATGCGCAGGCTCGGCGCAAAGTTAATTCCAGTCCCGTTTGATACTGCCTGGCAGGCGATGGAGGATCGCACCTTCCCTGGAATCGAAGGAACATTCGTTCATCCGTTCGATAACCAGAATTTTGTGACCGGGAATGCGACACTCGGGTTGGAAATTCTCGAGGACGCGCCAGACGTTTTGTCAGTAACCGCGGCGATTGGAGGCGGTGGTTTGCTTACCGGAGTTGGTAGCGCGATCAAGGCGCTCAAGCCGGAGGTAAAAGTGTGGGGCGCAGAGCCGGAAACAGCGGCGCCGGGGGCGTTGTCGTTTGCCAAGCAATCGCCACAAGTATTTGCCCAATGGAAGCAATCGTTTGTCGATGGTGCTGGCGGGAAAAGCATTTTTCCGCGAATGTGGGAACGAATGCGGCCCGTCGCGGACGGTTCAATTGTCGTTAGCTTGGAGGAAACGAAACGAGCAATGCGATTGCTCGCGGAAAAAACGCGCGTCATCGCCGAAGGTGCGGGGGCGTTGTCGGTGGCGGCGGCTTTAAGTGGCAAAGCCGGAAGCGGACCGATCGTCGCGGTGGTTTCCGGCGGCAACATCGATCTCGACAAATTCTTCGAGCTTATTAGCAGCGTATCGCTGTAGCACAGGCGTCGCCGCCTGTGGGGCCAACGGGGATCCTGCCCGTTGTCCGGGGCGAGGATGATTTTGGAGTGCAGTTGCAAGTATAGCTCAACACCGCTCTCCGCTGACAGACGCCCGACACCAAATGACAACGTGCTAAGAAGGCGCCGTCGCTATCGCCCTTCTGCCGGTGCTACGAGCGACCGCAAATCGCGCCGGTGAAGAAATGCGGATAAATTTCGCGAATGCGATCGAGCTCCGGTTTTACTTCGGTGTGTTCGAATCCGGCGCGCTTGAATGCATTCCGCCAATGATCAGCAGTGAGGAAACCGGGATTGGGACGAAACTCCGGATCAGTGTCAACTTCAGTAAAGCTATCCAGAATCTGAAACACCAGTTCCGGATACATCGGTTGATTGAGAGAAGGCCGCACACATTCGCTGATTACCAGGCAGCCATCCGGTGCCAGCGCGTTATGAGCCTGGCGTAAACTGAACAACAAATCCCGGGCCACATGCAGGACATTGACGCCATACACGAGAGTAAACTCTCCCGGAGTTATTCCCTGAGTGTCCCATGGCCGGTTCATATCGAGCGAAGTCCACTCCAATGGTAATTTGGAATAACGCGGCGCTAGTTCGCGTTGACTGCGGCGCCGGAAGAATGCGTTTGGTTCGGTGATAAGATAGCGTTGCAGGCGCGGAAGAAGGCCGCGCTCATCCAGGCAGCGAAGCAGAATCTCGCTGCCGCTGCCGGCGCCGGCGCCGATCTCCAGGATTTGGAAGCTGGATCGATTAGCTAAATTGTTTGTGGCAACTACTGCGCCGAGCCAATTGTTTACCGCGTAAGTCAGGTTTTTATTATGAAAGTAGTTTAACCATAACGTTATTCCCTGAGGCAGAAACAGGCCCTGCTCGCCCTTTTGTTTTCCCGCGGCGACGGATGGATAAAGACCTGCGGCATAATCAAGCAAGTCCAGGGTCGACGCATTTGCGGGATCAATTCCGAGCGCGATCTGCCGTAGTTCGGGAGATTGCGGCGGCCATGGCCGCGAAAGCAAACGGTAAATGCGCTGCCCATCGTTTGTCGTTTCGCCCCCGACGCAGCCGGTTTCGACCAGGCGCTGCAAGAGCCAACTTAGGGTGGAGCTGAAGCGAGTTTGGAAAGCAAGCGCCTGACAAAGGTCGGGCGCCGACCGTGGTTGGTCGAGTTGCTCGAGAACATTCAAGCGCTCGAGCAAGTCGATCGCCAGATCAATGCTGTACCGTTCCATCAGCTCGATGCTTTGATACAGGGTTTCGCTAAACAACGAGGATGGGTACTCTTCGAGGTACCCTGCGAGACGCTCGTCACTAGGGCGAAAATCAAATGCAGGCGCCGCAACCGATCTCAAGGCGCCCTTCAACTACCACGCGTCCGTCCACTCGGCAGCAAAAATCGACCTGAGTACTCTCCGGCGCGTCAAACGCGATGGTAAATGATTGGCCTGGCTTGATTGGCGCGAGGAACTTAACAAACGGTATGCCGATGAGCCGGGAACCTTTGTGCCATTCGGCCAAAGCAGCTGCGACCTCATCGAGAACGACAACCCCCGGCGCGATCGGTGCATTCGGAAAATGGCCGGCCAGGCTGGGATGATCGGCGGGAATTCGGCGCGAGGTTTCGAAAGTCATTTTGCTTCGATGACCAGAAATAGCACCGAAGTTGCTCCTCAACGAGACGAAGATTCGGAAGGGCTTCGTGAAAAAGATTCTCGTTCTGCTGGCGATCGCCGGTGCGTGCTGCGTTTACTGGTTTTTGCACCGGCCGATTACGTATGAGCCGGGGGTCCTGATCGCATCGGACCCGACGCAAGAGAACCTGCCGGGCAACGAGCCGGCATTCGATTTCGGTGATTTTCGTCTCAAACCGCTGGCGCGCTTCACGCTCGATGCGCGGCTACTGCACTCGAGAATTTACCGATTCGATCCGGGAGCGCGCTTGGTGCCAATCGATCTGGCAGTAGGATGGGGACCGATGTCCGATCAGCAGGTGCTGGATCGACTTCACATTACTCAAAGCATGCGCTTCTTTTGGTACGAGTATCAAAATTCGCCACCGATCCCCAAAGACCAAATCAACAATCACGCCACTAACATTCACATCATTCCCTCGACTCCGGAGTTGGCCGCTAGTTGCAAATCTTTGCGGTATGGAGAGCTGGTCCATTTTAGGGGCGAGTTGGTTGAAGCAACCGGCCCGCACATCGGGACGTGGCGCAGTTCGTTGAGTCGCACCGATTCTGGCAACGGCGCCTGCGAGCTTCTCTATCTGGAAGAGATCGAGCTTCTCTCAGCCGATGCGGTCCTGAACAAATCGCGATTCGTTGGGCGCTGAAGCCGGAACTGGCTTTGTCGACCGACGTGCCGGCGCGGAGCTGACAGAAAACCGCTCGCAATAATTCGAGAAGAACTCCTGTTCGTGTTCCGGTCGCAGACCAAATTGCACCGGCTCATAACGATGAAATCCGTGCAGATCGTGTGGCTGCCTGGCCAGAACGTTGCGCATCCGGTTTTCTGCTGAAGCGGAAAACGGCCAGCCGAAGTATTCGTAAACACAGCGCACCGTGCCGATAGGATCCCGTCGAAGCTCAAGATACGAAATATCAAGAATTCGCTCCGGAGACAATCGATCACGTTGGAGAAGGAATTTGCTAAGCGTGCTGGACCAGTAGTGCATTGCTTCTTTGCCGATTTTCATTGGATCGACCGCGTCGCTAAAGACGCGGCGCAAGATCGTAATCAAACTGGAGACAGAAGTGATCGCTTCGACGGGCGCGCGATGTGTTTGGACGAAGAGCGCGTCCGGATAGGTCGAGAGCAAGGTTGGCAGGGCAAACATGTGAGTGGGCGCTTTCAGGACCCAGCGGCGTCTGTTCTTTCGTTCTTGCAAATGCTGGAGAAAGCGCCGGTGAAAGGCGTAGGCTGGTTGCAAGTCTTGCTGCAAAAACCATTCTCGATAGCCTGGGACGTTGTACATGGTGTCGAATTGATCGCTCAGGAAAGTGGGGCTCATGAGGCTGACGCATTCCTGCGGCAAGTGCGCACCGACGGGATGGAGCTGCCGAAAATTCGGCGCCATCCACTCAAGACAAGCGAGGTTTTGCGAGGTATGCCGGATGCGCCGGTGTTTCTCCGCGTTAGTAGGCGGCGAAGGTTCCATTACTTCCCAGGTCAATGGCGCGCGGTTCTCCGGATCTGCTGAAAGCAATGTGTGCAGGAAGGTTGTTCCGGTTCGAGGCAACCCCAGCACGAAGAGCGGGCAACGAATTTCGTGTTGCGCTATTTCAGGATGCAGACGCAAATCGCGTTGCAGCAAGAGCCGGTTGCGCAAAATGCGGAGCACATCGGAACGCAGGGCGATGTTTCCGATCACGCTCAAGCGCGCGTCTCGCCAGCATGATTCCAGTAGCCGGCCAAGCGGTTCGCGAAAATTGCCGTCGCCGAAATCGTTAAGGCCGGCGCGCCGTTTCGCCGTCTCGATCAGCTCGTCAGGGGTGCGGCGCCGGCTAACCTTGCCGTTAAACATTGCGCCAAATTTGTTGAGGGCGCGGATGGCGGCCGGTAAGCGAAATCGATCGATGCTGGCAGCAGATTGCATTGAGCGGGACGTTCCGGTTGAGCTGTTGCAGAAGCAAGCGCAATGACCTGCACAGGTCAATTTGTCTGTCGGCGAAAAGCCGCTCGTGAGACAAAACATGACCTTCCGGGTCCGTGCGCCAAACAGGCCCTGAGCCTGTTTGGCTTCAACCGGCAAGAAGCCCGCTAGGCACAAGCAAAATACCTATGTCCGATGCAACTGCATCTTGCGTGAGGCCACCACCCGTTTCATCGTTTGTTCATGGAAACGCAAAAAGCGACGTTTGGCGCTGGCTGTTTTTGGGGAGTCGAAGAAACCTTTCGTAAACTAAATGGCGTAACCGATACAGCTGTCGGGTACGCTGGCGGAACGAAGGAAAATCCGACTTATGAAGATGTATGTACGGACCAAACCGGACACGCCGAAGTCGTGCAGGTGGAATTTGATCCCGCCAAAATATCCTATCCGGAATTGCTCGACGTCTTCTGGGCCAATCACAATCCCACGACATCGAATCGGCAGGGACCGGACGTGGGCACCCAATATCGTTCCGTTATTTTTTATCATTCGCCCGAGCAAAAGGCGGCCGCCGAAGAATCAAAGGCCGCACTGGGAAAAAGTGGACGATTCAATCGAGAGATCGTCACGCAGATCGAACCGGAGCCGAGATTCTTTCGAGCTGAAGAATATCACCAGCGTTACTTGGAAAAGCGCGGTCTATCGCACTGCGCGATCTGATGGCTGAAGGTGAGAGGGGCCTTGGTGCCGCGACCTAACAAATATCACCGGGCCACTGAGGGTCCGAGCCGGACTGGCGTTGCTCCCACGTTAGGAAACCGGGAGATCATCCGCCCGAAAGCATTCGCGACCGAAGCCGTATTCTAAAATCCGCATGATGCAGACGGTCATTGTCACTGGATCATCCGGCCTCATTGGTTCGGAAACTGCGAAACATTTCTCGCAAGATGGGCTGCGTGTGGTTGGGATCGATAATGACATGCGCGCGCAGTTTTTCGGGCCCGAGGCCTCGACCAAGGCCACGCGTGATCAGTTGGTAAAAAATCTGCGCGAATATGAACATCACGAAATCGATATTCGCGATGCCAACGCGATCAACACCCTCTTCGGCAAACATCGGGGCAAGATTCGCGCAGTCGTCCACACCGCAGCGCAGCCCTCACACGATTGGGCAGCGCGCGAACCGCAAACGGATTTCACGGTTAACGCCAACGGCACCCTGAATCTGCTTGAGGCCGCGCGCGAAAACTGTCCGGAATCGCCATTCGTTTTCACATCGACGAACAAAGTCTATGGCGACACCCCCAATCGCCTGCCATTGCGTGAACTGGAGACTCGCTGGGAAATCGAGCCCGGTCATGAATATGAACAGGGGATTCCGGAAACAATGAGCATCGATGCGACGAAGCATTCTCTTTTCGGTGCTTCGAAGGTCGCCGCCGATGTCTTGGTTCAGGAATACGGCCGCTATTTTGGTATGCCGACGGTTTGTTTCCGAGGCGGTTGCCTGACTGGACCGGCGCATGCTGGAGCGGAGCTGCACGGTTTCCTTGCCTACTTGATGAAATGCTGCGTCATCGGCCGGCCATATCGCGTTTTCGGTTACAAAGGCAAGCAAGTGCGCGATAACATTCACAGCTTCGACTTGGTGGAAACATTTGCCGCCTTTATCGACAAGCCGCGCGTGGGGGAAGTCTACAACATGGGTGGCAGCCGTTTTTGCAATTGTTCAATGCTGGAAGCGATTTCGCTTTGTGAAGAAATCAGCGGCCGCAAACTCACCTGGCACTACGAGGAGACTAACCGTATCGGTGATCACGTCTGGTGGATTAGCGATGTGCGGAAATTTCAATCGCATTACCCGCGATGGAAATTCCGTTACGGTTTGCGCGAAATCCTGGAGCAGATTTTCCGCACAATGCGGTAGCTGTAGCCGTGGTCGCTGGCCGCGGCTCCATTGTTTCTCGAATGCAAAACAGCCGCGGTCAGCGACCACGCCTACAGCACCGCTTCAACCCTTTAACGCTTCGACGCCTAATACTGTTCGCCTTCGTCTTTCTCCGAGGGAACAACGCGATCTTTAATCGCGTAGGCGTGCATCGCGACACCAATCCAATAAAACACCGCCAGGCCCAGACCGAACCCCGCGCTGGCGATGGCAGCGAGTCCCGCGAATCCCAGCACAATCAAGGTACCGATGGCGAACAAAAGCCCAATGCCGCGGTAACCTTTATAAACGTGGCCGAGCCCCGGCACGATGCTGAGCAGCGCCGCCATCGCATCGCTCGCAGTGCCCTCCGCCGTCTCTTCTCGTTTCCAGTCACACTGGTCACAAGCATTCGAGCCTGCTGGCAGCCGCTGGCCGCAATTCGGACACAACATTATGTCCGCCGTTTGAGTCGAAGGGGCGTCGGTATATTCCATCGAATCAAATAAGACTCACAAGAGATACGGCAGCGTCAAGCAAACTCGCTTTCAAATTTCTGCCGCCTTGGCAAAGTCGTGGTGTGACTGCCTTGCAAGAAATCGGCGAGTACTGCGATTCCTACCTGCGAATTGGGGAAATTCAGGATTACGAGAACGCGCTCAATGGCGTGCAGGTTGAGAACTCCGGGACGGTAAAGAAAGTCGCGGCGGCGGTGGATGTCTCCACCCGCGCATTACAGGAAGCGGCAAAATGCGGAGCAAATCTATTGATTGTTCATCACGGAATGTTCTGGCCCGGACTACGCCCTGTGACAAAAGCGCTGCGTCGGCAACTGAAGTTTGCCTTCGAAAACGACATAGCGATTTATAGTGCCCATCTTCCACTCGATCTGCATCCTGAGATTGGGAACAACGTGCTGGTAATGCGTGCACTTGGCTTTGAAAACTCTGAGCCGTTCTTTGAAGAAAAGGGATCATTATTGGGACGATGCGCATCGGTTGACATCGCGCTGGACGAATTAGTGAAGCGATTGGAAAAGGCGGTTGCCGGTCCTGTGAAAACCATCGCGTTTGGCCCGAAAACCGTTCGACATCTTGGCGTCATCACTGGTGCCGCCGGCAGTGAGATTGAGCAAATAGCTGCGGAAGGAATTGATATCTTCATTACCGGCGAAGCACCACATTGGGCCGCGATCGCCGCCTCGGAAATGGGTCTCAATCTTTTGCTCGCCGGCCACTACGCGACCGAAACATTTGGCGTTAAAGCGCTCGCGGCGCATGTCGCCGGGAAATTCCAGCTTGATTGGCAATTCATCGATCTGCCAACCGGTCTTTAGTATAAAGTCCCCACGAATAGCTTTGCGGTCCTGAAAGGGGATCGAGCAGTCGTGCCAGTCCGGCTCGGACCTCGATTTTATAGGATTGGGCGGCGCAGCTGCCTAACTGTGAGCATCGGTGCGAGCCGCACTGAGGAATGGCAGCGGGGCCGATCTACCTTGCGGCAACCTTGCGCGGAATACCACTGGCTTGGGTAAGGCAGAGCAAGGCATCGACAATTTGTTGTCAAGAAGCGTTGGGGACACCACACTAAGATTACAACGGGCCGCCCGAAACCTGCTCTTTACCGCCATGTCGCAACCTGCTATCAACCCCCGACAATGTTTCTCCGATTATTAGTAACTCAGATCGCCCTGGCTGGCTTTCTTGCCGTAAGCCAGGCGATTGCCGTTGAGCAGGAAACTCGAGGGTGGGGTTCCGCCTGGATCGTTCCACATTCGACAGAGGAAAGAGTTGCTCGCGAGCGCTCCGACCGGCTGGACAAAGCGATGAATGCCCAGGACTGGGCGACGGTAGCGAAAATTCTTGAAGAGCTCGAACGGACCAATCCGAAATCATGGGAATTGCAATCGATCGAAGCGTATGTCGCAACCCTTCGCTATCGTTATTCGGAAGCTGTTAGCTATTATGATCGTGCGCTGGCATTCCTCCCGAAAACAAATCGAACCGAACGGTCAAAATTGTACGTCGATAGCGCCACCGCCCAGGCGCTGAATGGTTCCTATCATGCTGCGCGAGTAGATTTGGAGAAAGCAATCGCGCTCGATGAAAATAATCTTGTCGCCCACAACAACTACGCGTGGCTGCTGGCTACCTGCCCGGACGGCAGCGTGCGCGATGGCCAACGTGCCGTGAAATATGCGCGCGGGGCCAGTGAGAGTCTCAAGCATGGCAGTCCAATGGTTCTCGATACTCTGGCCGCGGCCGAGGCGGAAATTGGGGATTTTCGCTCGGCGGTGAAGGATGAAAAGCGTGCTCTCTCGTTGGCGAAGGGTGATCGCGGCCTTTATAATCAGCATCTGCAAAGTTATATGAAAGCCAGTCCGGTACGCGAAGCGCCAGAATCGCCGAAAACTCCTGGACCACTAAAGAAATCCTAATCGCGTTTGTGAAAATGAAGACTTCTCTAACGCTTCTTATCCTGACAGGAGCAATAGTTCTCCTGAGTGGCCGCGCTTTGCTGGCGAAGGAGCGACGCGCCCCTCTGCCGTCACTGCCCGGCTACGTTGCAGTCCCGGTCCGCTATAGTCAGTGGAATAAAATGGTGATGGAGGCGGTTGTGAATGGACACCGGGCGCAGTTCTTTGTCGATACCGGCGCCGGTTATAGTATCCTTGACGCTGGCCGCGCCCACTCACTCGGCGTCTCGCCAGTTGGAGCGGATTCGCCCTACGGCGAATTCGCCAACTTAAATGGCGTGATATATCGCGTCGGCTATCTCAATAGTCTGCGCGCGGGGGCGATGGATTTCGGCAGTGGCCCGATGGCCCTGTTCCAGCCAGCCAACGAAGACGCTGCCTTGAATTCACGCATTAACGGCGAGAATGAGGACGGTATCATTGGCGCGGACATCCTGACGCGCTACAAAGCGGTCATCAACTGCTATACCAAAACGATTTTCTTTAAGACAGGTTCCTCCGAGCATCTGCATGTTGCGCGCTTTGCCGCATCCCAAAATTTCATCAGGATCCCATTGCACGAGGAGGTCAGCCGCGCATTCACCATCCCGGCTTCCATTAATGGTCACCCCTGTCGTCTGCTAGTCGACACTGGAGCCTTTATCACGACGTTCAGTCTGAAGCGCGCAAAAGAGTTCGGGCTTTCTTTTACCGCCACAAGAATGAATGGCAGTTTTGCTGACGGTGTTTCACGGCGGGTGGCAATCGGGGAGGTCGCGAATCTCAGAATTGGTGACTACAAGGTGCCGCCGCAGAATCTCGCAGCTTCGGTGTTGCCGGATTTCGCGGTCGATCAAGGCCAGGCGAAAATCGCCGGGATTCTGGGGATGGAATTGCTGGCTGCCAGTCACGGTATTATCGACTTCGACAGCATGAGTCTGTTCGTGAAGTAGCAGTTTTCATTTTCCAAAACGCGCGAGTCTGATTCCTTCTTGCGCATGGCTGTTCCCGAAAACCGGCGGGTGAGCACGCGGGCGACTGGTATCGTCGGCCTCGCCGTCCTCTGCAGCCGTGTGCTGGGGCTGATTCGCGAGCAAATTTTTGCCGGGTTATTCGGCGCCGGCAAAAACCTTGACGCGTTTCTGATGGCGTTCCGGCTGCCGAATTTGTTGCGCGATTTGTTTGCCGAAGGCGCGCTTTCCACCGCCTTCATCACCACTTTCTCGGGAAAAATCGCAAAGGAAGGGGACGAATCGGCCTGGCGACTGGCGAACAAGGTTGCGACGCTGACCGCAGTTTTCATGAGCGTGGTCACGCTTCTTGGAATCATTTTTGCGCCGCAACTGGTCGATCTTCTGACGTGGTGGAGCTGGCCGCCAGACAAAACCGCGCTCACCATTTTGCTAACGAGGATTATGTGGCCGTTCATGCTGCTCGTCTCGCTGGCAGCGCTGGTCATGGGAATGTTAAACGCAAAACACATCTTCGGCCCGCCCGCCATGGCATCGAGCTACTTCAATCTCGGCTCGATCATCAGCGGCGTCGCCATTGGCTGGTGGCTCGATCCGCACTTCGGCGCGCGCTCGTTGACCGGCCTCGCCATTGGCACGCTCGTCGGGGGGGTGTGGCAATTAACGGCACAGTTTCCGTCATTGCGGCGCGTCGGCTACAGGTATCGCGCAGACTTTCAATGGCGCGACGAAGGCGTCCGTACTGTGCTTACCCTGATGGCCCCGGCCGTGATCGCAGCCAGTGCCGTGCAGGTGAATGTGCTGATCAACAGCGGATTCGCCGCCAGCCTCGGCAATGGGCCGGTGAGCTGGCTCAACATCGCGTTTCGTTTGATGCAATTGCCGCTCGGAATTTTCGGTGTCGCAATCGGCACCGTCACTCTCCCGCTGGCTTCGAAAAGCGCGGCCCTGGGAAATCTTGATGACTTTCGCAGCATTCTCGCCAGCGGAATGCGTCTCGCGTTTCTGCTTACCATCCCCTCGGCTATCGGACTGGCGATGCTGGCGTCCCCCATCATCAGCGTGATTTATCAACATGGCCGGTTCACGGCCGAGATGACCCGGCAGACTGCCGGCGCACTGCAATTCTACGCCATCGGCTTAGTGGCATATTCCGCGTTGAAAGTTCTAACTCCGGCTTTCTATGCAATCGGCAAACGCAATACCCCAATGTTCGTTAGCTTTTTAGCCATTGGAACGAATCTTTTTCTGAACTGGCTTTTTACGTTCCGGCTGGGCTGGGGACATCGCGGGCTGGCGTTTTCCACCAGTATCGTTGCGACGGTCAATTTTCTTTTGCTCTATGGCCTGATGTGGCAGCAGACGCGCGGACTTGAGAGTCGCCGCATGTTCATCGGTCTCGCCAAGATTTGCCTCGCTGCCGGGTTGATGGCGCTCGTTTGCTGGGCGGCGAATTACTGGTGCCTCGATGCCTGGGAACAGCTGCGTTTTTTCGAGAAACTTTGCGTCCTCCTGGGCACAATTGTCGTTAGCGCGGCAATATTTTTCGGCGTGGCGTTACTGCTCGGCGTTGACGAATTGCGCGATGTTTTCGAGATGGTGAGGCGGAAGGTGCGATCGCGCCAATTGTAGGACGTCTGGGCCAGACGCCTTCCGTAAATGGCGTTTCACAGAAACGCCCTACAATGATGGCTGAAATTTGGGAAATGACTCCGAAGGCTTTCGCGAGTAGGCAGGTAGGTCACTTTAATTAAAGAAGCGCCTGGTCCAGGTCCTCGATCAAATCATCCGGATGCTCGAGACCGATCGAGCAACGCAGCAAACTTTCCGGCGATTTGGACCCCGGTCCTTCGATTGAGGCGCGATGTTCGATCAAGCTTTCCACACCGCCAAGGCTGGTCGCGCGCGTGAATACTTTCGTCTTCGCCGCCACCTGCATGGCAGCGTCCCGTCCCCCTTTTGCTTCAAACGAAAGCATCCCGCCAAACATCGACATTTGTTTTTTCGCGACGTCGTGACCGGGATGGCTTTTCAGGCCAGGGTAATAGACACGCTCAACATTTCCATGTTGCGCGAGAAAGTCCGCCACCTTCGCCGCATTTTCGGAATGCGCCCGCACTCGCAAAGGCAATGTCTTCATGCCGCGCAGAACCAGCCAGCAATCAAAAGGTGAGGGGACTGCGCCACCGGTATACTGGATCGTGCGAACACGCTCGAAAAAATCATCGCTTTGTTTGGCGATGACAATTCCGCCCATCACATCACAATGCCCGCCAAAATATTTTGTGGTGGAATGGAAGGTGAAATCGGTCCCGAGCTCCAATGGTCGCTGGATGATTGGCGCCCAGGTGTTATCGCAAACAGAAATAACGCCCGCTTTACGAGCGATCTGCGCAACGGCCGCCACATCGACAATTTTCAAAAGCGGGTTGGATGGCGTTTCCATCCAAAGAAGTCTGGTATTTGGCCGCAGCGCTTTTTTCACCGCCGCCAAATCGCTCATGTCCACGAAATCCGTTTCCAGTTTCCAGCGTAGAAACAAATCGCTCAGCAAGCGACTGGTCCCATAATAAGCATCGACGTGCGCGACTACATGGTCGCCGGGGCCGAGCGCTGCAAACAAAGCCATTGCCGTCGCCATGCCGCTGCCGAACGCCGCGGCGGCGGCTCCCCCTTCGAGCGCGCTCACCCCGTCCTCCAAGGCTTTGCGATTCGGGTTATCATTGCGCGAGTACATGAAGCCGCGCGAATAGGTTCCTTCGACATCGCGCTGAAACGTGGTCGAGAGATGAATCGGCGCCGCGACTGCCCCGGTTGCGGGGTCAATCTCGTGCCCGGCATGAACCGCCACCGTCTCCACCCGAACTTTGCGCAAGTCTTTCGTCACGCGTGCAATCTAGGCAGCGCGCCAGTGCCTTGCCAAATCTTTCGCTGCCGGAGGTTAGGGCTTCCCAGCCTGACTCGGACGGCAGGCATCCTGCCTGCCGATGATTGCGGACAACGACATGCTGGAAGCATGTCCGCCGAGTCAGGCTGGAAGCCTAACCTACACAAGCGACAGGATTCGATTTGACGAGGGCCCTGAGCAAGCGCAAATACCAGACTTCCATGCGCTGTTTCCGGCGCCTCCAAACCTATGAGTTCCGCCTTGGGCATCTACGAAGACGACGTTTTTAAGATGGCGTGCGAGCAGTTCCGCGTCATCGCCGATTACCTGGAAATTCCTGAGAGCCATCGCGAGCGCCTGATGATGCCCAAGCGTGCCATCGCCGTAACGCTCCCGGTGCACATGGACGATGGCAGCACGAAAACTTTCCAGGGTTATCGTGTCCAACATCACCTCACCCTTGGTCCAACCAAAGGCGGCACTCGTTTCGCACCTGATCTTTCCATGGGCGAAACCGCGGCGCTGGCCATGTGGATGAGTTGGAAATGCGCGCTCAATGGTTTGCCTTACGGCGGCGCCAAAGGCGGCATCGCCTGTGATCCGACCAAGCTTTCACGCGGCGAATTGGAAGCGGTCTCACGCCGTTACATGCAGGAAATGATTCCGTTCGTCGGCCCGCACACCGACATCATGGGTCCGGACATGGGAACGAATGAACAGGTAATGGCATGGTTCATGGATACCTATTCGGTCTATCAAGGTTACGCCGTGAGCGAGATCGTTACCGGCAAACCGGTTTCGATCGGCGGCACCGAAGGCCGGCGCGAATCGACCGGGCGTGGCGTCGTCTATCTGGTCGAACGGGCGATGGATTTGTTAAAAATGGATCCGACTGAGTGCACCGCGATTATCCAGGGATTCGGCAACGTCGGGTCGGTCGCAGCATTGTCGCTGGCGCTGAAAACGGGGATCAACGTCGTCGGCATCAGCGATGCCACCGCGGCAATTTACAATCCCAAGGGAGTCGACGTGAAGGCGGCGGAGCAACACGTTTTGAAAAAAGGGAATCTGCGCGCTTTCAATCAAGACGATCACATCGATCCTAAGGAATTGTTGGTGCAAAAGTGCGATGTTCTCGTGCCCTGCGCGGTCGATCGCGTAATCACGGAAAAGAACGCGGCCAAGTTGCAATGTCGCATTCTCGCGGAAGGTGCGAATGGGCCGACTTCTCCGGAAGCAGACAGGATTCTCGACCAACGATGGACCGAGGTCTTTGTTATTCCCGATATTTTATGCAACGCGGGTGGAGTCATCGTTTCCTACTTCGAGTGGGTGCAGGGCCTGCAGGCGTTCATGTGGAGCGAAACGGAAGTGACTGATAAACTTTTCCGCATCCTGGAACATTCTTTTACTCAGGTCATCCGACGGGCGAAGGCGCACAAAATCTCCCATCGGATGGCGGCCATGGCCACTGGGGTGGAGCGCGTGCTGAAGGCCAAAGGCACACGCGGTTTGTTCCCGTAAGGTAGCGCGATGGCGAGGCTCGCCGCTTCATTGCGCGCATTACTCGCGCACTCGATCGATTACGCCGGAATGTTTCCGCCGTGTCAGCTCAAGCTCGAGCCGGCGCTGACGAATCAGGCGGAGTATTTGCGCACGCCCGATGCGTGGATTCTGAGCGCGTTCGTTCTGCCGATCGATCAATTCGCCTCTGCCAAACAACTGCTTTCGGAATTTGATCCGCTTCATCCGCTGCGCGTATCCGCACTTGGCTCAAAGACAGAGAGCGCGGGAGCGTTTCGGGAAGCGCTCGCCAGGACGAACGTCGCTGTTCGTTCGCTATCGGCGCACAATGTCGATCTCGTGTCCGTGACCCAGCTGGAAATGTTTTTGCCACGTGATGTCGATGCACCGTTGCTGAATGAAGCCGGGTCAATCCTGGGAACCCTGCCTGTTTTTTGGGAAGCGCCGCCTGATCGCGCCGAACAAACCATCGCGTTGGTTGCCGAAATTAATTCGAATGCTGACGCCCCAACATTTGGTTACAAGTTGCGCACCGGCGGCGTGACAGCTGATGCGTTTCCGACTTCAATGCAGATCGCGCAGGCACTGGTTACGCCAGCTACACACCAAGTCCCGATCAAGTTCACCGCTGGCCTGCATCATCCGCTCCGGCAATATCGCGACGAAGTGCAGACGAAAATGCACGGCTTTCTCAACGTGCTTGGCGCTGCTGTCCTGGCGGCGGAATATAAATGGGATGCGAATCAAACGGCGCTCATGCTGGAAGATGAAAATGCGGATTCGTTTTCATTTACTGACGAGATTTTTCGCGTGGCGCGATTGGAAAATCGATACCGCGCGACTGCAATATCGGCGGAAGTTCGTGACGTCATTCGGCAGCTGTAGCTTTGACGAGCCGCGCGAAGATTTGCGTGCGCTGGGGTTGCTCTAACGGAAATAGCTCGCGAATGCACGTCATCCCGAGCGAAGTCGAGGGATCCCGCAGAGGTTACCTCAAAGACTTCGCATCGGAATCCCTCGACTTCGCTCGGGATGACGGTTGGCGTTTTGGCGAAACGTTCTAGAATCACGACCCATGGCTGCACGATCATTTATCGAGGTCCCGCCCCGGTCCGATTTCCCGATCCAGAATCTTCCGTTTGGAATTTTCAAACCGCGCAACGCTAATCCACGTGCCGGTGTCGCCATCGGTGATTTGATTCTTGATCTCTCGGTCCTGGAAGAACACGGCCATTTTCGCGACGTTGCAGATACAAGGCTGTTCGCCGGCGATTCGCTTAACGCTTTCATGGCGCTCGGTCGGCCGGCGTGGAAGAAAACGCGCGACATTCTGCAGCATCTCTTGTCGGCAGAGACTGCAACGCTGCGCGACGATTCGAAATTGCGCGCACGCGCATTCCACAAACAAGGTGAGGTGACGATGCAACTGCCGGCGCGCATCGGCGACTACACTGATTTTTATTCTTCCTATCACCATGCGCACAACGTCGGGACAATGCTGCGCGGTCCGGAGAATGCGCTTATGCCAAACTGGAAATGGCTGCCGGTCGCATACCACGGGCGCGCCAGTTCAATTGTCGTTAGCGGCACCGAGGTGAAACGACCGAGGGGACAAACGAAGCCACCGGACGCGAGCAGCCCGGCTTACGGTTCGAGCAAGAGCCTGGATTTCGAATTGGAAACGGCCTTCTTCATCGGGCCCGGCAACGCGCTCGGTCACCCTGTTTCCATCGACCAAGCCGAAGACCATATCTTTGGCATTGTCCTGATGAACGATTGGAGTGCGCGGGACATTCAAACCTGGGAGTACCAGCCGCTCGGTCCGTTCTTGGCGAAAAACTTTTGCACCAGTATTTCGCCGTGGGTGGTCACGCTGGAGGCGCTGGAGCCGTTTCGCAAAGGCCTGCCGGCACAGGATCCTCCGCCACTATCGGTACTTGAAACGGGCAAACGATTTTACTTTCGACATTCACTTGGAAGCCCGTTTGCAGACCGCAAAAACGGCTGAACCGCAATCAATCACGCGCACAAATTTCCAAAATCTTTACTGGAGCGTTGCGCAGCAGCTTGCCCATCACACGGTCAACGGGTGCAATCTTCAACCGGGAGATCTGTTGGCAAGCGGCACGATCAGTGGACCGACTGAGGAGTCGCGTGGCTGCATGCTGGAGCTGACGTGGCGCGGCGCAAATCCGCTGCAACTTTCGAGCGGCGAGACCCGTAAATGGTTGGAAGATGGTGATACCCTGTCCATTACGGGGCATTGCCAGGGCGACGGTTATCGCGTCGGCTTTGGCGAAGTAAGCGGGCGTGTTATCGCTGCGTGAGGACATTCGCGCGGCTGATCTCCTGGATTGGCCATCCTTTGGTTTTTGTCGCGGCGTCGGTCGCCGTTGTGGTGGGGACGCAACTTGGACTGCATGCCGGTTTGCCCATTCTCCTGGCTTTACTTCTCAGCACGTTGGTTCCAACAGCAATTTTGCTTCTTTCCGGAGTTCGTTCCGGACGATGGAGTGATACTGATGTTTCTATTCGGAAAGAGCGACAGCGTTTCTTTCCGTGGGCAGTTCCTTTTTCTGTTGCAGGAGTAGTTGCGATGTGGTGGCTTCATGCGCCCGGTTACATGATCCGCGGCGGAATAGTGACCCTGGCTCTTTTCCTCGTTTCCTGGGTGGTCAATTTCGCTCTCAAGCTATCGCTTCACGCTCTCTTTGACTTCTACTGCACGATGGTTCTTTTCCGAATCGGTTGGGGGTGGGGCACAGTTGCATTCGTTCTCGCCCTCCTGGTAGCTTGGTCGCGCTTATTCCTGCAACGTCACACCCCTGCTGAGCTCGCAACTGGAATTCTACTAGGTGTGGCGGGCGGATTTGTCACGGCCTGGTTTTGAACTAAGTCGCTAATCTTCTGCAGGCAGACTTGCTGTTCTGCCTCACAAATGGCAATTCAGCCGCCTTCGCCGGAACCCGCAGCATGATTCCTTCGCACGCTGGCGGTTAACGATCCAAGAACGAGCGGCGAAGTGCTGATAGTAACTTTTCCAAACCATGGCGCGACTGACGCTATGGCGAATGCGGTATACATAATGTTTATAGTAACTCCTCCTACGTCGGAAATAGATGCAGTAGTAATAAGCAAACGTGCACAGTCACACTTTTCGTGTAATTAAGAACTAGCTCTGGTTTCCATAAATAAATGAGCAAATAGTAGCCGAATCTATTCGTTCACTGCCTTGTGCTATTCCTACTAGTAATTCTTAGTTCGCAATTTATTTAATCTGCTTGACTGGGATCTTCGTTTTTAACTAAAAGGATCTCAGAGGGTACTATGACCGCTTTTGCGCTTGGTGGTCGGTGGTTCCGATTATTTGCTTCGTACGTTAAGCAAATATCTGCACCAGTGCTGGGTTTGCTGTTGACACTTTCTTTTGTTCACGGCCAGGACACCGCAACCATTGGCGAGTGGTCACCAGTGATGACGTGGCCATACAAGGCAATTCACGCCGCTTTGCTGCCAACGGGCAAAGTCATTTTTTGGCCTGCGTTCGACCAGGGAGATAATCCCACACTCTGGGATCCAGCCACAAATTCAATTACGGCGGCTCCACACGTGGGCTCAAACATCTTCTGTTCAGGCCATGCCTTCCTTCCTGATGGCCGGCTACTGGTGGCCGGCGGGCATGTAAGCAACTACGTGGGGATACCCGATGCCTACTATCTATAGCCCATTCAACGACGGCTGGACCCGCTTGCCGGACATGAACAATGGTCGGTGGTATCCAACTAGCACGACCCTACCGAACGGAGACGTGCTTGTGAGCAGTGGCTGGATCAATACCACGCAGGGCGTGGATGTCGAGCCTCAAGTATGGCAGACAGCGACCAACTCCTGGCGCAACCTAACCTCAGCGCACCTAGCCCTGCCCTTCTATCCATTCATGTTTGTTGCGCCTAACGGGAAAGTGTTTTGTGCCGGGCCCAGTGCGGCGACCCGATACCTTGACACTGTCCGGCACCGGGGGTTGGAATTTAGTGGATAATAGCAACTTCGGCACGCGCAACTGGGGATCCGCAGTGATGTACGACGACGGCAAAGTCCTGCTCACGGGTGGGAGTCCCTGCGCTCCATACGCAAATGATTGCACGACGCCTACCGACGGCAACCGCAGAGATTATTGATTTGAACAGTTCTTCCCCTACTTGGCAATTACACCGGCTCGCTATGGCAGGGCCGCGAAAACTTCACAACGCTACCTTGCTTGCGGATGGAAAGGTCCTGGTGACCGGTGGAAGCAGGGGGCTCTGAGGATCCAAACACAAAATCGATTCCAATCCAGCCTTTCACAGCTGAGATCGTGGGATCCCGCAACCGGCACGTGGTCACCGATGGCTAGCATCACAGTCTCTCGGACTTATCATTCGATTGCATTGCTGTTGCCCGATGGTCGCGTTTTGTCGGCCGGCGGCAACTATGGAGGGCAACCGCAGAGCTCTATTCGCCTCCTTATCTGTTTAAGGGAGCTCGGCCCACTATCACATCGGCGCCGACAAGCGTTAGCTTACGGGCAATCGTTTTTTGTCGGCACGCCGGACGCGACGAGCATCACAAACGTCACACTGATTGCGCTGTCGTCCGTTACCCACGGCTTCAATATGGGCCAGCGCATCATTCGGCCGTCGTTTTCGCAGGCTTCAGGCGGACTCAATATGCCTCGCGCCGAACGACGGCAACTACTGCTCCGCCGGGCTATTACATGCTCTTCATTCTGAACGGAAACGGTGTGCCGTCAGTAGCAAAAATCATTCAAATCTCCGGCAGGGTTCACCTACACCTACACCACACTACCCACACCCTACTCCTACTCCACACCTCCTACTCCGACACCAACCCCACTCCTACACCGACTCCTACTCCTACACTCCTACACCTACACCTACTCCTACACCTACACCTACTCCTACAGCAACGCCTGCCGCGCCTACGAATCTAAGCGCTGCTGCTGCATCGGCCTCTGCTGTGAATTTATCCTGGAAAGACAATTCAGGCAATGAAGCAGGCTTCAGAATCGACCGTTCTGCGAATGGGGCTGCATTTGCAAAGGTTGCCACGGTCGGAACGAATATTACCGCCTATTCCGATTCCGGGCTTGCAACATCTAAAACGTATTCCTACAGAGTCTCCGCATTTAACTCAGGAGGCAGCTCGGCCAATTCCAATACTGCAACGGTGGCGCTGGTCGTGCCATCCGCACCGACCAATCTGACCGCCGACGTCGAAAAGCACGGTGACGTTACGCTCAAATGGAAGGATAACGCTGACAATGAAACCGCCTTCCAGGTTGAACGCTCCACTAACGGCACTGTCTTTGCGGTCATAGCCACTACTGCCGCCAACACAACCAATTACAAGGATAAGAAGGCCCGAGATGGACAGACCTATTACTATCGAGTAGCCGCCAAAAATAACGTCGGTCTATCGTCTTATAGCAATGTGGTAAACACGCGATGAACTCATACCCGAGGATAAATGGTGCGTCCGCTGAGGCTTAGAAAGTGGCAGCGCGCACTAGGCTGATTGCAGTGATATCAGGTAGCGTGATCGGCGTAATCGAAGTGTGCGGTCAGACGCCGCAATACATCGTCACCGAGCTCTCAAGTGACGATGCGACTCGGGTCTCATGTAAGCTTAACAATCATGGGGACATTGCTGGCAGGGCAGACAGCGCGCTCCACCATTCACCACGAGCGACACTCTGGAGTAGGTCTAACTTGAAGTCGAAACACCTGCGTGCCTTGGTGGGCGCGGACTATAGTTCAGCTTTCGATATCAACGATGAGGGGGAAATCGTTGGGGAAGCAAATACCGGCGCCGCAATGGTGCCCTTCATGTGGAATGCAAAAGGGGACCTAAGTCGGATTCCTCTCTTGCCGGGTGACAGTTGCGGTCAGGCAATTGCAATCAACAAGCACGGGCATGTTGTAGGATATTCTTCCGGTGACAATGGGGTGAGGGCGTTCTTGTGGATGCGCAACACTGCGACGCTGAATCTTGGCGCTCTGCCGGGAGGCACCCACAGTCTAGCTCGCGATGTAAACGACTCTGACGAAGTTGTCGGCACGTCCGGCAGTTCCAGCGGCGACCGGGCTGTGGTGTGGACAAAATCTCGGCAATGTCATTGATCTCGGGACACTGGCGGGTGACTGGGCGAGTGAGGCTGCCGCCATCAACAACAATGGGGAGGTGGTAGGCTATTCCAAAGGACCTCGGGGGATGCGTGCGTTTATCTGGAGCAGTAACGGCGGAATGCAGGAGCTGGGGATTCTTCCCGGTGGAAACTCGAGCAGAGCAATGGACATCAACGACCGCGGCGAGGTTGTGGGCAGTTCTACCAGCGGCACAGGCGAGAATGCGTTTATCTGGACGAAACAAACCGGTATTGTAGATCTAAACAATCCGGCATCGGTTTTTCATGGGTTTATTTTTATTGAAGCGCACGCGATCAATTCCCTCGGCCAAATCATTGTCGTGGGCCGAAGCGCTCACGACTCGATGATGGCTATGGCGAGCGACGCTAACGGCGATGAGATATGTGCGCCAGCTCCGCCTTCGAGCTTCTTGCTTACTCCTGTTTTAGTGCGGTGAATCTTTGTTTCTCACATTTCTGAATTAGCAGCTCGTCAGATTCGACGATGATCTGCCAGCGCCGCTCCGGGCAATCCGGCGCAAGATTTGATTTGTGACCGCACCGCAATCAAACGGAAATGATTAAGGCTTGGTCATCGGTGGTTTGCCATATTTACTTCTAATTCACGGCGGCACATCGTTCAAACCAAATGTCCGACGCGCAATCGTGTCGATTTTCTCAAATTGCGCACTGCGGGCGAGAATTTCGTCAGGGCACATCGCCTCAATGTTGCCGACGACGCGCTGGCTCACTCCTGCAATGCGCTCGCGGTAGCGTTCTCCTCGCTCTTGCATCACTGCCGCGATTGATTGCATTGGGGTGATTGCATTTGATTGCGTTAAAGCAACGGCCTGTTTTGCTGCTTCGATTTGCTTTGTCCAACCCTCGCGCTTTGCCCGAGCAAGCACAGTCCCTTCCGGGACATTCATATTGCGTGCGATTTCTCTCAGGCCAATCCCCGCTGCGTATGCTGCCTTAATTTGCTGCCAAACTTCTGTGGAGATTGAGGAACGCATAGTTCCTTGTACCACGTTTTTCGCGCTGCGCCATACAGCAGTTCGCGGCAGCCGTATTTCAAAAAATTTGTAACTGCCGCGGCCCCGGATCGGTCATATTGTGCCTGACGATGAAACTCAAACTTGTCACATTGAGTGCTGTTACTGCACTTTCGCTCGCCAGTTTTGCCTTCGCTCAGAACCCGACGCGCGACAACCCGAACGCGCGTCGTGGCCGGAGTGGGGGTAACCGTCACGGTGTGCTGGAGACAACAACAGAGAAATTGAATCTCACACCGGAACAGAGAGCGAAAGTCCAACCGATCGTTGACCAGACGAATCCGCAGATACAAGCCGTTCGCCGAGATGCGATGCAGAAAATTAAAGTCCTAGTGGACAGCGCAATGGCGCAGATCCGTCCGATGCTTACGCCCGAGCAACAAAAACTGCTCGACGAATCGCAGCAGCAGCGCCGGGGTGATCGCCGGGGTGGCCTGAAGGGCCATGAAAGCCCGGAGGAACAAGGCGACCAAGAAGGCGACCAGTAATCCTCCTTGACTGGTGCTGAGGGAACGGGCTTTTAGCGAAAATCTATTTCCGTTATTGCATCCTGGCTTACGCGAGCCGTTGACATTCTTTGACATTACCACCGTCTGAAATGGCCGTTTGAGGTCGCGGCTGTTCGCGAACTGTCGAAGGCAGACACCGGCAACGGAGGGAAAGACACTGGATTCAGTGGGCAAGTCGCTGACCGACCTCTTCAATGCCACAGCGAAGCCAGTTACGCTCCATTGGGTTTTTTGAATCTCGTTCCAACGCGTGCAGCGCGTCCATCCGAATATGTAGAGCCACTGAATTGTGAGGATCGGCTGCGAGAACGATATCGGTTAGCTGAAGCGCCGCGACGAAATCCCTCTTCGCCAGTAACTCACCTGCTCGGCGTGCAACGGCGTCTGCACCACCGGCCATTTGCACAAGAGGGGCGTATACGGCAGAGGGACGCGTCGAATACATAGTGGCAGGATTTTCATCGAACCATCCAGCGTAGCCGTCATAGATCCCGCGAACGCTCCAGGCGACTGTGCCATATCCCTCGTTGATCTGTAGCTTCGGAGGCAATTTAACCTCCCGCATGAGCTGAAATACATCCTTTCCCTCATTCATTCCACGCACGGTTTGATCGTGGACGTAGCGTATGGCATCGCGTAATCGCGACAGCGCCTCGGTTATTTGTACGTTGCTTGTGAGAGCTTCACCATGGCCAGGGAGCAAAAGCTCGGGCTGCCAGCTCAGCACATGATTTAAAGAATCGACGTAATCGAGTGCCCATCGTGGCTTTGTCCCGCGCAGCGTGTAAAGAGCAGGAAATTGTTTGGAATAATTGTCGCCGACGAAAGCCGCCTTGAACTGGGGAATCCAAACCGATGTGTGATCATACGTTTCGCCGGGCGTGTGGTGCAGCTCGAACTTTATGCCTCCAAGCTCAAAGTCATACCGTTCGTCGTAACAAATATGTTTGCGTCCAGTGGATGGTCATATAGTCCCGCTGGAACCGTGCTATCCATCTTTCCCCGAAATTGCGCTGCCATCCGACGTGAAAAAAAAGGCGCAAGTCGGCACTGATAGGAATAAAACTCGGCGTAATTTTTCTGTGCGATTACCTGTGTTTGTTCCTCTTTCCAAATCTGAACGCCACCCCGATGGTCCTCATGGCCGTGAGTCAAGATGATGTATTTTACAGGTCGAGCGTTGACGCTGTTGAGCAGTTTCTTGTGCTGCGGAGCCTGGCTAAAGGTAGAAGTGTCGATGACAACGTTCCCATCCGGCGTGGTTACCAGATAAGTGTTTCCATTGCCTTCAGCCTGGTAGATCGACTCGTTAATCTTGATAGCGTGGGCCGTTTGCTGGCTAAACACGGTTGGCGACAACAGCAGCGAAAGTGCAATTAATGCGGCCACGACGTTGCGCAATCGGACCGCCTCTCGCCTAAACTTGGAAAAATAAACAGCCGATCTGGTAAAACTCATGCCAATAACGACACGACGATCGCTATCTGCGCAATCAGCATATCGGCTCTCCCCTCGAACTGTTTTAAGGCTCCGCACGCCCTACCCCGCCTCAGAAAGAGGGGTTGCGCTGCGCCTTTTCTATGCCGTGCACCACGGCACAGGCCTAGGAGACTCCCGCTCGCCGAGCGGAAATAAAACGCCAGAATCGTCTTTGATGTGATGTGCGATGGCGTGCTTTTAGCTCCGCAAATGCATTCGTGAGGTCCACACTAATCCGACGTGCCGGGTTCATGCCGTTTTCGGCTGTAATTACATTTCTCACGCTGAGCGCGGCACCAGGAGATATCGGAATTGCTTCGCGTTATCCCGGCGACAAAAACATCGCGAGCGACTCCGACGTCATCTTAGTCGACGACTTCGAGAGCTATACGTCGCCAGCGCAGCGGTAACGACGAAGTGGACTGACGCATAACCAGCAGCCAACATCCGAATCGCGACCGACGCGCCAACTTCTTCGCGGGCAGCAAAGCGATCGAATTCTCGCTTCCGATTTGCACGTCGGAAGCTGTCGATCACTACGGAGAAGGCGTGAACCTGAGCATGACACGGTGTTACATTCGCGCTCTACATGAAATTTGACCCCGGCTACCATATCGCTGTCACGCTTCCAACCACAACGGCGCTGACCTCTCCGGCCATTATCCCGGGGCCGGGCCGAAGCACACCGGCAGACGGCACCGGCTGGTTTACGTTCCTTGTCCAGAACAACACCGAAGGCAGCTCAGACAGGCGAGGCGCCCCCGGCTTCGCTCACATCTACGCCTACTGGCCGAAGCAGCGCACCGTTCGGTGATCACTGGTACCCTGACCGGATTTATGTGCCCGGCAGCGATACCCGACGCCAAGTGATTGGCTGGCCTACCCGACGCTTGTATCCTGACTTCAAACCGCTGCCCAACTTCACTCCGCCGCGCGGAACGTGGTTCTGCCATGAGCTGATGGTTAAGTGCAATACACCGGGACAGAACAACGGCGAGGTCAAGTGGTGGGTATAACGGCAAGGTGGCGGGCGATTTTCCGAATCTCGTTCATCCGCTCCATCCCGACCTTACAGATCGATAAGTCCGGCATTCGGCCTGCACGCCAAGCATAGCGAGCGCGTTAACAAGAAGTGGTACGACAACGTGGTGATCGCTACGAAATACATCGGTCCAATGGCCACAGCCACGCCGACACCGGCACCGACACCGACTGCAACTCCGACACCGACGCCTACACCGACTCCAACTCCAACGCCCACCCTCACGCCGACACCAACACCGATACCGACACCAACTGCAACCGCGACACCTACTCCAACTCCTACCCTAACCCCAACACTAACCCCTAGCCCAACGCCAACGCCTACACCTACACCTACACCTACACCTACACCTACACCTACCCTACTCCACTCCACACCTACTCCTACTCCGAGTCCTACTTCGACGGCGACTCCGAAGCCAACCCCAACGCCCACGGCCACACCGACTGCGACACCTACACCTACTCCTGCTCCGGTCCCTTCAGCGACGCCCACTCCGATTTCCACGCCAACTCCGACGCCGATCCCGATCGTAACGCCGGTGCCCACGGCAACGCCACTTCCAGAGACGACCCCAACGCCGAGCCCGACGCCAACGCCGAGCCCTACTCCAGTTGCAACGCCAAGCGCAACTGCGACCCCAACTCCGAACGAAACGTCGACACCCACGCCAAAGAAGGGACGTGGGAAGGGCCGTCATCGGCGTCCTTCGCCTACGCCAACTCCTGGGACGACTCCCTAGTGCGTCGAGCGTTTGTTTTCGGTCGGCCAAACCCATCAGAAGAGTCCCAAATACCTGCGTACGATAGTCGCGCTTTCCCCCTGTGCCGAAATGCGGAGTCTGCGATTAGCCAGTGCAATGAAAGAGCGGATTGATTAGGGTTGTCCTTACTGTTTGCTTACCTCGGTAAAATCGACCTGGCCTATTATCTCCACAGCGATAGGAGTTCTATGATCGGTTGCAATGATTTCGTGAACTCTTTCCACGACACCTCGACGCTGAAGTCGTCGCAATGGCTTGACCACTCGCACATAGAAAGTGTGAGCATCCTCGGCAGAAGGATTGGATTGCCAAAATCGTCTGCCGACCCCGATTTCTAGTAGTCGCGCGTTGCAGTAATCCGGCTCTAGCATTCTGGTATAATATCTACTTTGCGTGATTGATAGTCTGGCAATGGCCGCCTAATGCGGTTTTTTGTTCGGGCGTCCCCGGTCCTGAGATGAAAACAATCGGTAAAACGGTTGCCCACCGCAGAATGTCTGGGATCGGCACATATTTATTTCGTTTTAAATCGCCATATTGGATTTACCGCATTAGCCGCATCTTCTGCCTCCCGAAGCCGACAGCAATCTACTATACTGACCATCATCGCTGACAAGCTCAGTGCAGTGCTGTGACGAGCCATGGTTGGCGGTGGATCGTTAATGCCCATAAAAACGACGGCAAACGCTACATCGTCCAATCTGACGAGGTAATGAGCGCATTTTTTGGAGTTAGAAGCGACGCTTTTGTCTGCCGACATTTAGTCTCGACAAATTTCCGCCGGGACGGCTCCGCGCCTTCTACGCGTGTCGCTGGCCTGCTGGTATCAATTATGAGTAAAAGTCGCCGTTTCTGTGATGGGCCCACCCATTGTGATTGAAGCCGGATTGTTCGTGCCAGAAAATGAGCCCGTTCCGCTCCCGGTCCAATTGGTGAAGCTATAACCGCTAGCTGGCGCGGCACTGATCGAAACAGCCGCTCCGCTGTTTCTCCACCCGCTAGCTGGGACTCACTGTGCCTCCGGTTCCGTGAGTCATCGTCAGGATAATACTGCGTGTTGAAAGTCGCTGTGTAAGTCTTGTTCGTGGTGGGAGCGACCGTATGGGAGAGGCTTCCGCTATCGCTCCACTTCTTCCACACGTATTGAACCCCCGTTCCGCCGCTCTGGAGAGACGTGGTAGCAATGGTATGACTCGAACCAGGCTGCCAGGAAAACGTCTGGGTCGAACTGTGGGTAATGCCATCAACCGTGAAGCTACGACCAGCCGGACTCGTTTGTACCATCACCTGTACGGGATCCTGACTGAAGCCAGCGATCTCCGTGATAGGTCCCGTCATTGAGATTGAAGCTGGATTGCTCATGCCCGAGTAAGAACCCGTGCCCGTGCCGGTCCAACCAGTAAAGTTGTAGCTTACAAGGGTGGTATTGGTTGGTGTCGCATTAATCGAAACACTTGCTCCACTATTTCGCCACCCGCTACTTGGACTCACCGTGCCTCCGGTCGCAGCACTCATCGTCAGGTAATACTGAGTTGTGAAGGTTGCTGTATATGTCTTGTTCGTAGTGGGGGCGACCGTATGGGAGATGCTTCCGCTATCGCTCCACTTCTTCCATACGTATTGAACACCTGTTCCGCCGCTCTGGAGGGACGTGGTAGCAATGGTATGACTCGAACCAGGTTGCCAGGAAAAAGTATGGGTCGAACTGTGGGTAGTCCCATCAACCGTGAAGCTACGCCCAGCCGGACTCGTTTGTACTGTCACCTGTACAGTAGGTGCGGGTGTCGGAGTCGGAGTAGGCGTCGGGTTTGCCCCGCCTGCGATAAACTTGAATGTTCCGCTGGTCGCTAAAGTCAGCGCATCGATTGTGCCCGAAGTGACAAACGGCAAAAGATCAGCGGTTGATGTTACAATCCGGTATTGCACCCCAGTTCCGGCAGGCTGCGCCGGTATCGTGGCCGAGTAATTTACTCCCGAGCCAGTTGCCTCAACAATATTTGATGTAATGAAGAAGTCCTTTGACCACCTGAGATAAATCCTCTCCTCCGGGCTTTTCGGCTGGTTCGTGGCGATGCTAACCACCACAGCATCGTTAGCCGCGGGCGATGCCGGTGTTTGCGAGGTTACGCTCACGGTTATCGGCCGGGCAGAAGTCTTCAAGACTGCCGCCGTCAGTGGGTCAGAAAGGACATTCATGTGATCAATCACTCGAAACGAATAGTAATAACCGTTGTCGAACGAAATGCTGTTCGTGGGGCCCAATGACATGCCTGAAAATGCCGGAACAGATGTTGTGGCGTCTATGTTGAGCGTCACGCCTCCCCATTGATAAGAATAACTCCTATTGGCGATAAAAGTGAAAGAATGCAGTCCCGGCGTTGTATCTCCACCAACACTGGCCGCGTACACCGTATTTGTGAACCAGTCGAATGCGTCCGGTGTCGGATTGGAAGGTGCGCTGACCAACGTCGATTGCCAGGGCGCCGCAACCGCATCGCCTTTTTTAAAGCCGTTCCAATCTCCAGCCAAAACGAGCGATGTCGGTGTTCGGGCCCGGTAATCAGAGTTCTTAAACCAAAGAGGCGAGATTAATTGCGTGTTCCATTGTGCATAGAGGGTGCTCAGTGCACTTGCATCCGCTGGTTGGCTGGCTGCTAAATCCAGGCTTTCGCCTGAATCGTTAGGCAGGTTGTAAAGCGCCGGCGGCTGATTAACGGTGGATTCTTCCGTGACAAGCTTAAGTGGTCCGCTGCGCACTGCCCAGATTGTGCTTTGCGAGGCAGGAGGGCCGGTGCTGCCGAGACCGAACACTCGCCAAAAGAATGTTCTTTGCGGGCTTGGCTGCTCGCCGGTTAAAAACGGCAATACGTTGAGACCATCGTATGGGCGGTCGCTCGGCAACGAAACTCCAGCAGCAGCCGCTGCAGTCGCCACGATGTCGAGCGCTGAAATCGGTTGGGTGTACACGACGGGGGCAGGCAACCGGCCATTCCATTGAATCGCAAACGGAACACGGATACCTCCTTCAAGGACATTCATTTTGAAACCTCGCAACGGTGCATTGCTCCCGCCTCCACCCGCAACCGCACCGTTGTCACTGAGAAAGAAAATTAGCGTGTTGCTGAGGAGATTTTGGCTTTGGAGTGTTTGCAACACTTGCCCAACTCCGTCATCTATTGCGACAACCATTGCAGCATACACTTTCCTCGTAGCGTCTGTGATGGTCGCGACCCGATTCATGTAGACTTGAGGAGGCTGATCGTAGGGTGCATGAGGCGCGCTGTACGCGATTAGCAGAAAGAACGGTTGACTCGCATGCGCGTTGATGAACGACGCCGCTTCTCGAGTAAATGCGTCTGTTAAATAAGAGGTCTCGATCAAAGATGTCGTATTTCGCAGCACTGGGGCGTTGTAATATTGAGATTCAGGGCCAAGAAAGCCGAAGAATTCGTCGAAGCCTCGGGCGGTTGGTTGAAGATTTGACGAAATACCGAGATGCCATTTGCCGATCAGGCCTGACACGTAACCCGCAGGTTTCAGGATTTGCGGCAGCAACAACTCATTAGGAGGGAGTCCGAGGAGCGGATCGCTCACATTCCCGACAAGGGCGGGTTGATGCTCATGGCCAAACCTCTGCTGATAGCGACCGGTCAGTAAAGCGGCTCGCGATGGACTGCAAAATGGGTGTGTCGCATAGGCGTCTGTGCAGCGAACCCCGTTCCGGGCCAAAGAATCAATGTTCGGTGTGGGAATGTCACTGCATCCATTGAAGCCAACGTCTCCGTAGCCCAAATCGTCAGCCAGAATGACGACGATATTAGGATGCTCAGCGGACAATTGCGCCTGGAGGCTGCACGACACAATGAATGTGCATGCGACGATCCACAATCGCGGAAGCCAATTTTTCACGTTCGCCTGATGTCTCAATTCCAGCGAATTCCGAACAGATGTCGAGGCTTTTTGTCACTCCGCCACAAAAATGCTCAGCGCGCCAGCGTTGCTAGTGCCAAACGTTGAGCGAGACTTTAACAACGAAACTTGAAATACTGGGAAACCATCGCTGACAAGCTCTCCGATCAAGGCTGGTCATGGGGCTATTGCCATTACGTGGCAGTCCCAAAAAGAACAAGCACTCACGGCTCTGCGAGCGCCATATACGGAGTAATATGCGAATAATCGTTAGCTGACGGCAGATTTTTCTGGTGCGGCAGTGAAAAATCTTGTGTAATCACCGACGCCCGAAGCACAACTTAAGTACCCCCCTATGAAACAATCGTCCTTGTTGGCGCGATGTAAGAACCTCGCTGCATTCACCGTCTTAGCCCTTCCTGCGCTCACTCATTTAAGCGTCCTCGCTCAAACGTGTCCCACCAACGTCCCACATATCACTGGGACATGGACCGTGCTCCCCTATCAAATGCCGATCAATCCAATCTCGGCCAATTTGCTTCCTAATGGGAAGGTGCTGATTGTGGCCGGATCGGAGAATGACGCAAGCAACAACTCAGAAGGCGCGGAGAGCTATCGCGCGGCAGTGTGGGATCCAAGCGGCACTAATGAGAGCAGCATAAGCGTACAGAATCTTACCTACGACGTTTTTTGCAGCGGGACGGCTGCTCTGTTCGATGGGCGATCGTTGATTGTAGGTGGAACGTCGGACTACTCGTTCACGGGCGAAAACCGGGCGTCGATCTTCAATCCCGCAACCAGCCAGTATGTCCAGTCTCAGAATATGGTGGATGGGCGTTGGTATGCGACAGCGACCGCGCTTGCCGATGGTCGCATTATGGCCATGTCCGGGCTCACGCAAACCGGAGGTACAAGTCGAACGATCGAAATTTACGATCTCCAACGAGCTGGAACGGGTTGGAATCCACCTACCAGCGTCCCGTTCACCCCACCGCTTTACCCAAAACTTGCGCTGTTACCCGGTGGGAAAGTGTTTTATACCGGACACGGCGGTGGTACATCGAGTGCAAATGCCTGGATCTTCAACCCGGCCACGGGAGGCTGGACGCAATCAGCTACAACCAATGTCAACCGCAGCTACGGCTCATCAGTTCTGCTTCCTCTTCTGCCGCCCAGCTACGTTCCCCGCGTGATGAATTTCGGGGGGGAGCAAATCCGGCGACCTCTTCTACCGACATCATCGACCTCTCCGTTGCAACCCCGAGCTACACCGCCGGCCCGAATATGTCCACCGGTCGCATCCAGATGAATGCCGTTATCCTGCCCAACGGCAAGGTCCTGGCGGAGGGTGGTTCCGTCAACAACGAGGCTCCAAACACGCCGGGTAAGACTGCGGATCTCTACGATCCGGTGAGTAATACCATGGCCTCGGCAGGCACAGCGGCTTATTCGCGCCTGTATCATTCCGTTGCGCTGCTATTGCCGGACGCCACTGTCATGAGCACTGGCAGCAACCCGGGCGATCGGGGCAGCTATGAGCCAGCAATCGAGATCTATACCCCGTCATACTTATTCGATAGCAACGATCATTTGATCACCACCAACCGTCCGCAAATCACTGCCCTTTCATTTTCGGGACCTATTCACTATGGCATGCCGTTTTCCGTGAGCTATACCAGCACCTCACCAATCAGCTCAGCGGTGCTGGTACGTCCGGGCTCGGCCACCCATACTACGGACATGGAGCAACGTCTGATTGGCCTTTGCGGCGCTACTTCACCTTGCACGGCTTCTAACAACACGCTGAGTCTCACCACCCCGCCGGACGGTAGCATCGCGCCACCGGGCTACTACATGCTATTCTTACTGGATAGCGCCGGCGTGCCATCCAAAGCTCGATTCATCCAGATCACCCCCAATTCTTATTCGCTCGTTCCGCCAACAGGGGCCATTACAACACCGTCCGGCGATATGACGATTACCGCAGGAAGCATGATCAACTTCGGCACAAGCACCAGTGCTTCGAAGTACTCCTGGGTATTTCCCGGTGGGAACCCGGCAACATCGACAGCGCAAAACCCGGGGAATATCACATTCGGCGTGCCCGGCACCTACACAATCTCGCTCACGGTGATCGATGCTACGGGCAACTCTGATCCAAACCCACCTACGCGAAAGGTCACCGTACTTCCCACCAGCCCTGACTTTTCCATCACGGTTGGCCCGGCTGCACAGGAAGTGGTTCCCGGTGGCCTTGCTAGATATACCGTTACCGTCACGCCTCTAAGTGGCTTTATGGGTACGGTAAATTTGAGCGTCGGCAGCGAATCCGGTTTTCCTACCGGCATTACGAGCGGTGGTTTCAGTCCTGCGTCAATTAGTACCGGGGGCTCTTCCACGCTCACAATGCAAACCTCGACTGCCACCGTGCCCTACGCGCTGTCGCTAACGATTACCGGTACCAGCGGAACGATCGACCACACGGCGTCAACGACCCTACTTGTCAATTTGGCGCCCCCTGCGGGTCTGACCGCCATTGCCGGCGATGGACAAGTCTCGCTCTCTTGGTCGGCGTCAGTTGGAGCAAACGGCTACCACGTGAAGCGAGCGACGGTCGACGGCGGTCCGTATGAAACATTTGCCTGCCCAAGCGGGACCAGCGTTGTGGATAGCGGACTGGTCAACGGAACCACCTATTACTATACAGTGTCGGCCTCCTACACCGGCGGGCCCGACGCAGGTGGGGAAAGTGTCGATTCGGTTCAAGCGAGTGCAACGCCGCAAGGCGGTACGCCGACCGTTCAGGTTACCATTCAAACAACTCCTGCCGGTCTCGCGTTCACTATTGACGGCACTCCTTACACTTCGACACAGACGTTTTCCTGGGCGCCGGGTTCGAGTCATACCATTGCCACAACTTCTCCCCAGAACGGTGCGACAGGCGTTCGATACCTATGGACAAGGTGGAGTGATAACAGAGCTATCTCTCACACTGTCGCTCCGACCACGAACACGACTTACACAGCGACATTCAAGACGCAATATTACCTGACGATGACCCACGGAACCGGTGGCACAGTGACTCCCACTAGTGGGTGGAGAAACAGCGGATCGACTGTCTCGATTAGTGCAACACCAACCAACAATACTCAGGTGAGTTACAGTTTCGCCGGCTGGACTGGCACCGGCGCCGGTTCTTACTCTGGAACGAACAATCCGGCTTCAATCACGATGAACGGACCGATTACGCGAGAACGCTGCCTTCACTCAGAATCCCGTTCAGATAACTGTGCAAACCAATCCGGCTGGTCGTACGTTCTCGGTCGACGGCACTTCCTATACTGCGGCCCAAACGCTTTTCGTGGCAGCCGGGTTCAAGCCACACCATTGCCACAACTTCCCCGCAGAACGGCGGCACAGGCGTTCGCTACGTCTGGAGGAATTGGAGCGGTGGCGGAGCTATCTCTCACACTGTTGCTCCCACCACTAACAAGACTTACACAGCGAATTTCAGCACGCAATATTACCTGACGATGAGCCACGGAACAGGCGGCACGGTGAGTCCAGCCAGTGGGTGGAGAAACAGCGGAGCAACTGTTTCGATCAGTGCCACGCCAGCCAGTCGGTTACAGTTTCACCAATTGGACTGGCACCGGCACGGGCTCTTTTTCTGGGACGAACAATCCGGCTTCAATTACAATGGGCGGACCCATCACAGAAACGGCGACCTTCACTCATAATTGATGTCTCACGTGCGGTATGGGCGCGCTTCTAACGAATTAAGTTCCAAGTGGCGGGAATAGCTGAGTCTGGCATGATGCCGCCAATGAAACACTGGGAGATCATCGCTGCCAAGCTCAGTGCCGCTGGCTGGTCATGGGGCTATTGCAGTGCAGTCACCCGCGACGGTTGGCGGTGGATCGTTGATGCGCACAAAGACGACGGCAAACGCTACATCGTCCAATCTGACGAGCTGTTGAACGCGTTTCTTCACTTGAAGACGATGTCTTGGTCTGCTGACGTTTAGTCTCGACAAATTTCCGCGGCCTTGCAGCAACATTCAGTAGCGGATGGACGGGCTTTTTAGTACCTGAGCAACGCTGCTAAACTATCGATAATGAATCTGACTATACATAGTATCTATGGTTTTACATTATTTCGTTATCATTTCGCTGAACCTAATTGTTTGAGGAAATTCTCTTGACAAGGATCGGCATTACTAATCACGCTGCGTTTGTCGAATAGATCTGGATCCGGCATGGGATGCGTTCCCAGTCGCTTTCCTTTGGGGCCTCTTTCAGAGCTTACAGCATAGGTGGACTACGGGCAGGATAAGATCGTTATGAATGAGTCGATTCAGATTACAAGTAAGGTCGGATCGATAATAAGTTTAGTTAATCTTCATACACGATCTATTCGCACGTGTAGGAAAAGCTCCAAGCCGCGTTGTATCAGCGTCAACAGAAGCATAGTCGTAAGCATTTTGACGCTGGTTGCTGTCTGGGTTGAACCTGTCCTCGGTCAAAGCTGGCCCCAAATCTCCTTTGGCCAACCGATCGGCGGCTTTACTCATCCGACGCACTTAGCTTCAGCGCGTGACGGCAGCGGCAGATTGTTTGTCGTTGAACAACCAGGCCGTATCCGCATCATCAAAAATGGCACATTGCTCGCTACGCCCTTTCTGGATATTACCGTCCGCCTCGGGACGGTCGTGGGAAGCAAAGGCCTGCTGAGCGTAGCTTTCCCGCCCGATTACGCGAGCAAACAACATTTCTACGTCAATTATGTCGACTCCTCTGGTCACCTGGTCGTCGCGCGCTATCGCGTCACCTCTAACCTTGATGTTGCCGACGCAAACTCAGAAGAAATTGTCCTCAGCGATGGTCCTTACCAGGACCACTGGGGAGGCGAACTGGCTTTCGGTCCTTTTGATGGTTATCTCTATTTCGGCCTCGGCACCGGCGGCTCGGGATCAGGCCCGGATGCCCTCGGACAGGACTTGAGCGTCCTGCGCGGAAAGATCCTGAGAATCGACGTCGAACTCGGCAACCCGGCTACCTACAAGATTCCGCCGAGCAATCCTTATGCAAACACCGCGAACGCGCGCCCGGAAATCTGGGCCCTTGGCGTGCGCAACCCATGGAGCTCTTCCTTTGATCGTCAAACGGGGGATTATTACATCGCAGACGTAGGCGAAAGCACCCGCGAGGAGGTAGATTTTCAGCCCGCCGGCAGTGCCGGTGGGGCGAACTATGGCTGGAACATCATGGAAGGCAGCCTCTGTTTCGATCCTCCGACAAACTGCGATAGGACCGGCCTTACACTTCCAGTAACCGAATACGATCATACCCTCGGTTGCGACATCTCCGGTGGCACCGTTTACCGGGCCTCGCGCTATCCGAGCTTCTACGGAATCTACTTTTATGGGGACTTTTGCAGCGGGCGCCTTTGGGGTTTGCAAAAAACGAATGGCGTCTGGCAAAGCGCGCTCTTATTCGATACCACGCTATCAATCATTGGCTTCAGCGAAGATGAAAGCGGTCAGTTATGGGTCTCCGATTACAACGGCGGTGCCGTTTACCCGGTCGTGGAGGGACCGCCGGCTCCGATCGATTTATCGTTGACTCAAAACGATTCGGTTGATCCTTCTCTGGCCGGAAGCCAGCTGACTTACACAATCCAAGTTCGAAATAATAGCTCGGCGCTGGCGACCGGCGTCCTAGTTACTGACAGCATGCCTGCCGGCGCTTCCTTTGTTTCCGCTAGTTCAACTAAAGGCACTTGCACTCGTTCTGGAGGTATCGTGACGTGCCGGATTCCCAGTTTAACCGCCGCCGCATCTGCAACTATCACGCTCAAGGTCAAGCCCGTAGCATCCGGCACTATCAGTAACACAGCGATGGCGGAAGCAAATGAGCCGGAGAGCAACCCTGCGGATAACTCTTCTACAGAGAGCACCACCATCACTGCATCGAGCGACCTCAAAGTGACGGTAAATGACGGTAAGACTTCGATCGCTGCCGGACAGAAAGACAGTTATACTATCAAAGTCACCAACGTTGGCCCGAGCAATGTCAGCGGGGCGACCGTGACCGATACCTTTCCCGGAATTTTTACAGGAGTGACGTTTACCGCGACACAGAGCGGCGGGGCCTCAGGATTTGCCGCCAGTGGCACCGGCAACATTAATGACACCGTGACGATGCCCAGTGGAAGTGTGATTACCTATAAGGCCACTGGAAAAGTCAGTTCGACCGCCACCGGCACTCTATCTAATACTGCGACAGTCACTGCTCCATCCGGAGTGCCCGATCCGAACACCGCGAATAACACTGCGACGGATTCTGACACCATCACATTTAGTGCCGATCTCAAGGTGACCGTGAACGACGGAAAGACCGCGACGGTTGCGGGGGCGAAGAATACATACACTGTTGTTGTGACCAACATTGGGCCAAGCAATGTTTCTGGCGCGGTCGATCAACGATAGTTTCCCGAGCACTTTCACGGGGGTCACCTACACAGCCACCCAGAGCGGCGGCGCCTCAGGCTTCAGCGCGACCGGCAGCGGCAATATTCACGACACCGTCGTGATGCCAGCTGGCAGCAAGATCACATACAAGGCCACCGGCACGATCAGCGCGTCAGCCACCGGTTCTATCTCTAATACAGCAACTGTCAGTGCACCCAGCGGAGTGACCGACCCAAACCTCGCGAACAACACCGCGACGGACATAGACTCGCTTTGAGCCTCGTCCGGTCGCACTTTCGCGATAACTATCGGCCTGTCGAGCGTGTGAGCGAGGCCTTGCCCGCAACCTACTTCGACTGATTGTTTTTCTCCTTCTGACAGCTTACAGGATCCGCTCCTGAATCTGGTGTTGTCTTGCCTCCGAACTGCTGGTCAATGCCCAATGAACCCCGGTCTTACTTAATGCCAGCCGCCTCGATATGGCCGAATCTCGATAATCGTTTGAGGCTCTTGCATGGGCTTAGTGGGTCGGGGCCGGTCACTCAACATTAGAAGTGTCATGCCTTCCGGGCCGGGAACACGACCGGGTCTTGCTGTTTCCGTTTTCGCAATTATAACAACGCAGACACAGCCGATTGTCGCAGCTTCCTCGATTCAATAAATAGACTCTACTCTTCGAGGTTTCGTTAGCCGCGCGGTTTAAAGAAATCCTCCAACGCTGGAGAAGAGAGTTATGCACAGACTTTATTCGCTTGTACTTTTGCTGTTGTTTGTCCACGGAGCTCCCGCGCGTGAGCAGGCCTTCCTCGCCCGCGTAACCGTGTATTGGCACAGTCCCGGATCAAAAGAACGAATCGCTGCTTCCGGCCCGCTTCTTCACGACGGTCATTGCGCGGTGGATCCGAAGAAGATCCCTTATGGCAGCAAAATCGTGCTGCCGGATGATCAACTGATCGCGGTCGATACCGGTCCCGCAGTTGTCCAACGCACCGCCGCGCGACGTTCAGGCCGCACGCCCGCACAACGTAAAGCAATCGTCGTCGATCGTTATTTTGAGAGCAGACGTGAGGCGCAGTCCTGGGCAGCGTCGCATCCGCATTTTATGACTGTGCGGGTCGATTCGCCCGAACTGGCAGGGGCGAACCTCTCCGAAGCGGAATAAGGCGAGAAAGGGCTTCGCGTTTTCGCCGGTCCAATACGGTTGTACGCCGGGGCTTCAAAACACTTGCCACCCGCTACGATAAGGCCGGATTTGTATTATGGTTTGTCACTGTTGCACGGGATTAGCTGACTCTGACATCATGCTGCCAGTGAAATACTGGGAGATCGCCGCTGACAAGCTCAGTGCGGCTGGCTGGTGATCAGGTTATTGCAGCGCCGTTACACGAGATGACTGGCGTTGATTGTTGATGCCCATAAAGGCGACGGGAAACGCTACATCGTCCATTCTGACGAACTGCTGAGCGCATTTCTGGAGTCGGAGCGGCCGACAATTGGCAGTAGGAGCTTCGCAGATTAGGCTGAAGTTCGATCTGTGCGGTCTAGGTCTCGAAATGATACGAAGTCTTGAAAATGATCCTTTCGTTTTTCTCCGTCACGATTGAAAAGGTAACAGTTCCCCGGTCACCCGATAAGGGAGTTGCTCTTCCAAGCACCACATGCGTTGTGCCGTCTTCACGCGTGAGGGCCTTGCCGGTAAAATCAATCGCTCGTCCAGACTGAAGCCTCCGAACGAAATCCTCGGATGCGCCCAAAACCAGAGTCCCTGTCTCGCTCTTAAAGAAATAGGGTCTTACCTTAAGTTGATAGTCACCGATATAATTACCACCACGACGAGTAAGCGGACTGACGATCAAGGTAGCTTTTCCCAAACGGACTGAAGTGGAGCTGGGATCAATAAACAGTTTACGCGTGACTGGGTTTGATGTCTCCGTCGACCTGGACCTTTCCGCATAGATGCAACTTGTCCCACTCAGTACTAAAAAGACGAAAATCGCAATCGTTAGCCTCATGATCGGCGGAGAAGACCGTTTTTTGGAACTTTGTTCTCCCCTTTTCTCCTATATCGTGCCCGAGACTGCCGTTGGATTCTGCGAAGTATCGGGTCTGATAAGCGACTGCGCGCGTTCTTGGAATTGGGAAGCGATGTTGCTTTGATCCGGCGCGCTTACCGGTCGGGCATTTTTGCATCCAAAACACGCCGCAATTCGGCTCGACAAATGACCGCGGACTGTCATAGGCCTCTGTCAAAACAGGACCCTGAATCGGGCCGGAGTGCTTCTCCGGTCGCTCCTTGCCTCTTTCAGCAAAGTCGCGGTTACGTATTATCGATTGGTTGCAGCTTCAAAGCATTCGGGGTTGGTCACACAGCGTTTGCTATGTTTTACTTTGCAATCGCTGCGGGCCTGTAGCTCAGCGGTTAGAGCAGGGGACTCATAATCCCTTGGTCCCAGGTTCGAATCCTGGCGGGCCCAGTCTACGCTCGCCTCGTTCGAGAAGAGGTAGACTGTCGCGCCACGGCCTTGGCGAAGGCGGATCTTTATGAACGTGTCGGATCCTTACCGGGCGAGCTACGACTCGGCAGGCCGGCGTGATAGAGCAAGTTTCGGATTGCGGAATGCGGATTGCGGACTTGAGTGGCGCGTGCGGCGGCGCCTCGCGTTCTCGGCGGAAATTATTTTTATCAGCGCGCTGATTCTGGTCACGCGCTGCGCGAATTACGGCGACGTTTTCTTTGGTGGGCAAATTAATTTCATCGATGCCGACTGTTATGCGCGAATGACGCGGGCCCGGATTTGTTTTGAACACCCGGGCACAATCATCAGGCGACACGATTTCGAAAATTTTCCGATCGGGATTTCTCCGCACACCACCGCGCCGCTCGATTATCTCATCGTGGCGACTGCGACGGTCCTGAAGCCGTTGAGCAACAATGCGCTCGATCTTGCCGGCGCATTGGTTTCCCCGTTGCTTTCAATTGCATTTGGAATTTTTCTCTGCTGCTGGACCCGAAGTGCGCAGATTCGATTTCGTTGGGGACTCCTCGTTCTCTACGCGCTGAGCCCGATTCTGGCGCACGGATTTGCGCTTGGCCGGCCCGATCACCAGTCGTTGCTGATTACGCTGATCACGATCGCGCTATGCGCGGAATGGAGCCTGGCAAATCAATTGTCAAAATCGTGGAGCATTGTCAGCGGTGCCAGCTGGGCCATGGCGCTCTGGGTATCGATTTATGAGCCAATTGTTTTGCTCGTCATAGTACTGGCATTTCGGACACGCGCTCTGTTTGTCCGCAAACGACGGATCGGGTGGATTGTTTTCGTCGCGATACTTGCAATCGCGTTCATCGTTGAGCGGCGAATTCCGCAATGGCCGAGTCGGCAATTCGCCGGCGCGCTGAAGAACTGGAGCGGTACAATTGGAGAATTGTCCCACGTCTCGTTAGGGAATCCGATTTGGTTCAGCTGGTGCGGCTGGCTGCTTTTGCTCGTGCCGCTTCTGTTTTGGCCAAAACGGGACCGAAGTACGCCGTGGTTTTTGAAAGCACTGTTAATCGCGACCTTCGGGCTGACCATCTGGCAGGCGCGCTGGGCTTACTTCTTTGTGATGATTTTCGCGATGGCGCTTCCGGAACTCTTGTTGGCATTGCGCAAACCAGTATTCGCGACCGCACTTTTTATCGTCGCGTTATTTCCTCTCGCGCAATCGTGGGATCGTATGTTTACCGACGAAGAATTGGCGCGACGCACGGAGAACCACGTCGAGATGGTCGAGGTACACGCGATCGCTTCGCAATGCGACGGGCCATTCCTGGCGCCATGGTGGTTTTCGCCCGCGCTCAGCTATTGGTCGCGCCAATCGGGAGTTGGGGGGAGCTCACACGAGAGCATTGAAGGGGTGGTTGAAAGTGCGAAATGTTTTGGAACACAAAATGCGGAAGAAGTTTCGCAAGTATTAAAACGGGATAATGTTAAATGGATCATTGCGTATGACGCAGATCGCGTCGCGCGAAATTCTGCGCAAATTCTGGAACACCCAATTTCCCCAAACGCTTTTTGTTACCTACTCGATCGTCGATCCAGCGAAGTGCCGCCATTTTTGCGGCTCATTGCGGAGACCGGGCGCTTCAAACTTTTTCGCGTGTTAAATCCATAAAAAAAGTAATTTTCCGACGTAAAATTTGACATCGCGGAACTGAGTCACAATACTGTCATGTGTTAAAGAAATTCATCCCGCAAAAGGCCGTCTCGTCCATTGGGGAGGGCTCGTTAAACGCGGGCAGTGAGGAAAACAATCGGGCCGCCTACCGAGAGGAAAGCAGAACATCAACGTTAACCGAGCATCCAAAATATATGGCAGAACACAGTGGCAAAGACGTTCTTTCGAGCGACGTCGAAATTAAAGGCTCAATTAAGTTTCAGAAGGAACTTCTGATCGATGGAAAGGTGGAGGGCGAGATTCATTCGGATGGCGTCCTAACCATCGGTGAGAACGCCGACATCCGCGGCGAAATCAAAACCAAGTCGATCACGGTTTACGGTAAGGTGCAGGGCAATATCACGGTAGGCGAACGCTGCGAGCTGAAGTCGCGATGCACATTGCAGGGCGATTTGAAAGCAGCGCGTCTCGTGATTGAGGAAGGGGCGACCTTCATTGGGAAATCGGAAGTCACCAGTGGCACCGGCATTAGTGGGAATTCCCAGGGTTCCAAGCCGACGCACACGCGCCCGGATGTGATTCGTCACGAAGAGCCGGTAAAGGCAGCATTCGGGGCACGGGCATAAATTAGCTTTTCGAAGCGAGACCGTGGCAAAGGGGTCGCCTGTTAAAGTCAGTGTGGAATGTCCACATTGCGGCTTTAAACAGCATGAATATGCCGCCGCGAAAACTACGATGTGTCGCCAGTGCGGCTCGCACTTTTCGCCTTCAGCGCCCAAGCCTGCGCCGAATGTAACGTCACGGCCTCGGCTTGACCCCACGCCCGAGCCCGCTTCGGCAGCTTCGGCAGCCGCTTCGTTAATGCAGCGGTTTGACAGGCTATGGAAAAGCAAACGCACCCGTGTCATCGAGTGCTTCGATTGCCACCGAAAACAGGAGGTGAGTGGCGCGGCTACGTCGACGATTTGTCCGTCGTGCAGCGCTCACATCGACCTGAGCGATTACAAAATCGCGACCAGCTTTAGCCGTTCCATTCGGACCACAGGCGAAGTACATGTTACTGCCAAGGGTGATTTAAGCAGCAGCAGTGTTCGCTGTCGCCGCGCCGTTATCGAGGGAAGATTGCGCGGCAACCTGGATTCCGCCGGACCGATCATTATGTATGCCTCGGGGAAAATTCCGGGGAAACTCTCCGCCTCTGAAATGGTCATCGAAAAACGGGCCCAGGTACAATTTTTCCGAAGAGTCCGGGTTGGGACCATTGAGATCCGAGGCCGGATGTCGGGAGAAATTGTGGCGGATGGGTTAGTGACAATTCGGAAGAACGGCGCGCTGGAAGGCAACGTCACAGCCAAGGCGATTAACGTAGAGAAGGGCGGCACTTTTTCCGGACAGCTTGTCATCGGCAAGGGAGGTTTACAGCAAGCGGAATTGCTTCCCGCTGAGAAAGCGGCTGGTGCGAAAGAGCCTGAAAAGTCAATCGGTCTTGCGCAGCCATTGCCTGCGACGTAGATCGCTTCATGCAGAAACTGCGCCCGCGCAGTCCGTACGAAAAACTTGGCGGCTACGTGCACTTGCCGCGGTTGATCGATAAGGCACGGCTACATCGCAAAGGTTTGCTCAACGGTTACAACTACAAAACCGTCGGGTTCGACAAACATCTTCTCGCCTTTCTTAAACTTAACGGCGACGACTTTGAAGAAATTGCCAACCGCTTTGATGACGACAGCGAGATACTTCAATGGGTCGACAAAAACGGGACGAAACACTCAACCGAAGAAATCGAACATTGGAACCAGGAAATGATTTCGCGCCATCCCGATACCGCGGCCAAGCGCGCGCGCTTTAATCATTTTCCTGAAGGAAGCTGGCGGTGCGGCGCGCAAAGGATATCAAGACGTATTTCGATTTGATCGAGTTTGACGAAGGGCGCCTGAAATAGCGCCGGTGGGGAAACAGTGGCGCAAGTTTGTGGCTGCCGCTGTCCTCCGCGGCAGAGGTCGTGCGCGGTGTTTCTGCCAAACCTATCTGAGCCAGCTGCATGAATTTTCAGTTACTGAGCATTATCTGCGAGTTGCGGCGTTGACTGGCTCAGGTCAATTCGTGCGCTCACCTTTTGCAGACTCGCGGCGAGCGCTTGTATCTGCTCTTGCTGCTGTGCCAGTTTGGCCTCGAAATAATTTCGTTGTTCTTCCACGCGACGGTGCTCTTTGCGGAATTCATTCAACAACATCGCGTTCACGGCTTCGTAGCGCACCGCGTAAGGCTTTCCATCCTGATCTCGAGTTACTAGCTGAGGATTTACCTTCTCTACTTCCTCAGCGATGAGGCCGAACTGCGGAATGCCGTCCGGATCGATATCGGCTTTGTAGCGGAAACTAACTGGCTTGAGTGCGAGAATCACTTCGCTCGCCTTGTCTATCGGCTTAATTGCTTCCTTAAAACGGGCTGACGACGTGACGACTCCCAGCTTGCCCGTTGAATTTACTACCACCTGACTGCCAGCCCCCGCCACGCCGAAGATACCGGCGATGAAGGTGCCATTCTGCGTCCCTTGTTTCCCAATGCGAATCTTGGCCGCGTCGCCCGCTACTCCACTGTTGCCGATATCAATGTTGTTACTTCCAATCGTGAGATTCGTGCCGGCTGTAAAGCCCAACGCGATGTTGTTGGCGCCCGTTGAGTTATTTGTGAGTGCATTAAAACCTTGGGCTGTGTTGTTGTTCGCGGTGTTCTTTTGGAGAGCGCCAGAACCGGTGGCTGTATTACTAACGCCGCTCTTGTTGCCAAAAAGAGCATTAATACCGCTCGCCGTGTTGTTCCCGCCGTTGATGTTGTTATAGAGTGCATTTTTACCGGTGGCTGTATTATTCGTCCCTGTAGTGTTGCTGTTTAACGCGAAGGCGCCGAATGCCGTGTTGTAGTTAGCGGTGTTCTCAAAGAGAGCGTTTACCCCGGTCGCAGTGTTTTCGGTGCCGCTGAAGTTGTTATAAAGTGCGCTGATACCGGTAGCCGTGTTGTACGTGCCGCTGGAGTTTCTAAAAAGCGCTTGCGCACCTTGGGCCGTGTTGAAGCTGCCGGTTGTGTTGCTTTGGAGCGCAGTCATGCCTGTGGCCGTGTTGTAGTTGCCAGTATTTCCAGCGACGGTGTTATGAGAAAAAAGCGCCTGGAATCCGGTGGCCGTGTTGTAGTTGCCGTGATTGTTCTCGAGCGCGCTGAACCCCATACCGGTGTTGTAGTTGCCGCTGTTATAATAGAGAGCATCACCACCATTGGCGGTGTTACCATCGCCAGTGGCAGAGCCCGCCATGGCGGCTTCACCGACAGCCGTGTTGTAGCTGCCGGTGGTGCCATAGAGTGCAGCACTTCCAACCGCCGTGTTGGCGTCACCGGACGTGTGATCTCGCATTGCATTCTGGCCGACCGCCGTGTTGGAGGCACCGGTGTTTTTCCAGAGTGCCTGTATTCCGATGGCGGTGTTGTAATTGCCCGATTTGTTGTTAGTAAGAGCCTCAAAACCCATAGCCGTGTTTCCGGTCCCGTCTGTGAGATTGAAAAGGGCGCCATCACCTTCAGCGGTGTTAAAATTCAGATAGCCTCCGTCTGGCGGTGGGTCGAGGGCTTGGGCGAGCGGCGAAAAACCGCAGCGCAGCACGACTAGAATTAAGAGCCAACTGCGCGGCAATGGCGAGCAGCTAATGAACCCTCGGAGGGTAAGAGTTTTAACGTTAAGCGAATCATTTAGAGCATGCATGGGATTTCTTCCTTTCTGCGGGTTGGTGCGTGTCGGTTTCAATCGTGCGGATGAACGAGTTTCACTGATCGTTAGTAACCACCCGCGGTGAGGGTTTGCTTAGTTTGACCTTGTCGCTCACTTTCTGAATGGCAGAAGCCTGCTCCTTCAGACTCGTAGTGAGAGCTTTGATTTCCTTCTGCTGTTGCGCATTGGTGGCCTCCTGTTTCATGACCATCGCATTCAGCTCCTCGACTTGCCGATGCTCTTTCAGAAACTCGTTCAGTAGCATCGCGTTTACTGCTTCATAGCGGACGGTGTTGACCTTGCCGTTCTCATCGCGACCGACTAGCTTAGGATCCACCTTCTCTACTTGCTCAGCGATGAGGCCGTACTGCGGAATCCCGTCCGGATCAATCTCTTCTTTGTAACGGAATGTGACTGGTTCGAGCTGAAGAATGGCTTCGCTCGCCTTGTCCATCGGCTTGATTGCTTGCTTGAATCGGGCCGAGGAGGTAGCGACGCCGAGCTTGCCCATTGTGTTTACCACCACCTGCGCTCCCGTCACCGCCACGCCGGAAATGCCCGCAATAAAGGTACCGTTGTGGGTTGGTTTTGTGCCAATACGAATCTTCCCGGACTCGCCCGCCACTCCTTGGTTGCCGATGTCGATATTGTTGCTGCCGGCCGTTAACTTGAGGCCGGCATTGGAACCAAGGGCAATGTTGTTTGATCCGGTGGCGTTTGAGAGCGCAAGATAACCGGTGGCAGTGTTATCATTGGCTGTGCTGTTATTGAGCGCTTCATAACCAATGGCGGTGTTGTGTGAGCCGTTTATGTTGTCATGGAGTGCTGCGAAGCCGTTGGCGGTATTATAGCCGGCAGCTTGGTTACTATAAAGCGCGTTAGCGCCTGTGGCGGTGTTGAAGAAGCCGTTGTTGCTGTAGAGGGCTTGAAAACCGGTGGCTGTGTTATAGTAAGCGTTTGTGTTACTAAGGAGGGCGTTAACGCCGGTGGCGGTATTGCCGTTGCCAATTGTGTTGCTATAGAGCGCGTTAGAGCCGGTGGCTGTGTTGAGGTCGCCCTTCAGAGGGGAAGGCCCGTTAGTGTTGTTATAGAGCGCGAAAGAGCCGGTCGCCGTGTTGTTGTCGCCGCTCGTGTTGCTAAAGAGCGCGGCGTAGCCGAGAGCGCTGTTGAAGCTTCCGCTTGTGAGGCTGTCGAGTGAAAAATCCCCTTCGGCCGTGTTGCCGTTGGGCAGACCGCCATCGGCTGCCAGAGCAGTCCGCGGAAGCGGCAACCAAGCAAGCCCGAGGACGAGCGCGCTGAGCAGAATACCTACGCCGCAAAGGCAAGCGGCGAACGAAATTCCTGACGGTAACAGGTTTTAACCTTGGGCGAATCATTGAGAACATACATAAGGAGCTTCTTTCTTCTCCCGGTGGGTTACTTGTGGGTCTCCAGGGTTGAACTGACAAGGAACTGCCGGGAGGAAAGATCCTGTGCCCGATTCAATCTGCGCCGAGATTAACGAGTTGCGCACCAAGTCGTCTATCGGGGACTCTCCCTGATATTTCGCATCCCTGATCCCCGGTCGCGATATCAGGGGTTTCCCTGAGCTACTTATGGTGGCTCACGCCGATCTCTCGTGCGCTCTAATGGAGCGCGTCTGCTGGCTCGTCAAGGAGTCAGCATTTCGCCTGACAGGGCCCATTTTTGAAACTATCGACGCGATTTCGCCCCAGTCCTCCGGCTTAGGGGAGGGATTTTCCTTTCTCAGGATTAACCTATTTCCTGCCCTGGTCGTGAGGCACACTCACGTCCACCCGCTTGTGCGAGGAGTTACTGCCGCTGTCAACGGAGATGAGGCCGATACTATATTAGAGAGACGCCAGTTCCCTAGAGCTAGGTTCAGCAGGGCGTACAGAAACGAGGGGAGGCATCGGAATTTTCTTTCCTACTCGGTGATCGGGTGCATAGCTATCCCCAAGTCGCTTTCACTTACCGCATTAGCCATTCTTCATACTGGTGTTCCAGAGCGATTAATCGAAAACGCCACCCAATGATGTCCAGTTAGCTCCATCGAACAACCAAAGGCCGCCACTGCTTCCTCTCACGAATGCTCCGCCTGGTGTTGCAGTTGGTGACCCCGTGATGATGCGACCCTGGTTCGAGAAGCTCCACGCTCCTCCCGAGAGCGTGAAGGAGGAAAGATTCGTTGCCCGAGTTCGCATGTATATCTTGACACCATTGCCTTGAACGGAGGCGCTGGGACTGCCGGAAAGTCGAGTCCCCGTAGACCCAGTCACGGCTGAAAGCGAATTCCAATTCCAGGGGCCTCCGTTCGTCTGCCACGCTTCAAAGAGCTGACTGTTTAGCCCGCGGACATAGACCCGCAGGGTATTTGTTCCTGTGGTCACCGCAGACGGAAAATCGAGGATCGCGCCCCCAACACTCTCAAGCCCCCACGGCGCCGATCCGTTCGAGGTTACATGATAAACGGCGCTATCCCAGCCCCTGAAAAATATATCTAGCCGATTAAGTCCCCAAGTCACCAATGCTGGAGGGCCGAGCCCTAAGGCGCTGCCGCTGACTTGCTCGAGTTTGATGGTAGTGCCGCCGGCCCGCCACCAGTGGTAGAGCTTGTAGTCCCCACCGAGGGCTACAACGTCGAATCGCCCCGTTCCCCATGATGTCGCCACTGGGTCTGTGATGACAATCCCGGCCGGCATGCCTTGGATCGCCCATCCCGACCCTGTGAAATGCGCATGCTTCACAAGATTGCCTGGATTGCGAAAGAAGACGTCGAAGTCGTTGCCAATGCCTTGGAGAACGGCCGGGACGCCCACCATCGCGAAGCCCGTGTCTTCCCATCCGGCTGACCCATGGTGCCAGAGGTGCCCGTTCATGCCGCGAACGAACGCGTCTGTGCTGGTAGATGCGCCGATGTAGCGACGGCCGTGGTTCAGCTCAGATAATATGACGTTTACAATGGCGTTGTGTGAATTCATGTGACCTGGTGCCGCCTCGTCGATCTCCAAACGAAACGTTCCGGAACCGAGCGTAAACATCGCCAGACGGACCTGAGTCTCATAGTTCCTCATCGCCTGAACGTACGACTTTCCCGTGGCGGTGGTGTCATGCTGGGCTTCGCCAAAGCAGCAGTCGTCGTGACGGTTCAGAATTTGGACCTGTTTCCGGCCGGATCCGTAAGATCCCATCACGTAGAGATCGGGATAACCTGCAATTCGATAAAAGGCGTCAAGCGTCTGCTCGAGGTCCCCGACCGACCCGCCGGAGCGCAGGTACAAAGGAATGCTTCCAGCGACCGGGAAGCTGAACTTTATAGTCGGATCTATGGCTGAGTACACGGTGGTCGTCCAACCGCCCCCGGAAAGTCCCGTCATATCGAATTCCTGATATCGGGGGAACTTGTCACTGCTATATTTCGTCTTCAGGTAATTGAGGCTGACGGCGATCGGCTCGAGAAAAAACTTCATCGGGCTGCCGGTGGTTACAACGTTAAAGATGTTATCGTGCCCACTGCAATCATCAGGCCTTAAATGCGGCATGTACATTCCAGGTACCGAATACCCCTCATCCAATAAGGCATTGATCGTCCTCTGCATTCCGTAGCCCTCGTCTGCCAGGGCGGAGCTATCATTTAACGTGCAGGCATGCCCGTGATGCAAAATGACGAGATGGTTGTTGCTTCTTGCCGTAGGGATGAAGTGGTAAGCCACTGCCTCTTGCCCCGCATCCATCTGAATGCGGATTTCATCCACCCTCGCCAGGTTGCTGAGGTTAGTGACGAAGTCGCAGACGTCTTTGGCCGGGAGCTGGTTGCCCGCAGGTAAGCGGCACACGTTAGTTGTGACCAACGAGGGCAACTTATTGCTGGGAAAACCGGCGGAACCCCAGATGAATTGAATCAATGCCTGGCGCTTGTTGGTAACGTCGGTGGCAGAGCTGATGGTTATTTTACTGTCGTTGATTAAGCCCCAAGCAGACACCAGCGGTAGACCCCAAATTAGCGAGACCAGCAAGAAAATTCTAATATGAGTTGGAGCTTGCATTTCAATCTGACATCCTTTGCTAGAACAATTCTGTGAGGGCAGAACGTTAGTACTGCGTTCGGTTAGGTAATACATAACAAGAGCTTCTTTCTTCTGCCGGTTGTCAATGTTGGTTTCCAGTCCCCCGAACAGGGAAAAGGAGCTACCGGTAAGAAACACCGTTGCCCGATTCGGATTTGCGCCGAAATTAACGAGTTGGGCGGGCGCCGTCTATCGGGGATGCTCCCCGATATTGTATTCTCCTGATCCCCGGTCTGGATATCAGGGGTTTCCCTGACCTAATTATGGTTAGAAACGCGTCTATCGACGAAACTGAGTTTCGCATCGGCGCTCGGATGCGCACTTGGTAAGGGGGCATCGAGCGCTATCTGGGCGTCAACGGTGGTGAAGACCGAACCATTCCCGCGCCCCGCAATGGAGCGCGGCGGCGTCCGGGTACCCCAGCTTCAGCTTGATATGTTCGTAGTAGGTCTCCACGGTCTTGGGGCTAATCCCGAGTTCTTTGGCGATGCGATTCGTTCCCAAGCCGGCACCAATCAGTCCAAAGACATGCAACTCGCGATCGGTCAGGTTACTGGCGTGGCGAAACGAGGCCGGGTTTTCGATGAGCCTGTGAACCGCAACCAGTGCGACTCCCGGACTGACATAAAGTTCGCCTGCAAGAACTGTTTCGATGGCGTGAATCAATTCTTCGCGCGTTCCGCTCGTTACCCAGTAGCCTGATGCGCCCGCGCGCAGCGCGCGTTCCGCATAAATTTCCTCTTGCTGTTTTGAGACGACGAGGATCCGTGTCTCAGGGAAACGACCGGCGAGCTCCTTCAGAAAAAAAATTCCGTCGCGATTGCCAAAAAACGGCTCAATTAACAGAAGATCTGGATGGTGCTGTTCCAGCAGCTTACTGGTGGTCTGTTGATCAGTTGCCAGCCCGCAAAGTGCGCATGGCAAGTCGCGGATAATCGCGGCGGTTCCTTCCCGGGCGACCGTGCTGTCGTCGGCGATCACGATGCGCGGGGTTCGCGATGAGATCGCATTGAGAGCTGCCTTCACAGCTGCTGACCTTGCTCAAAAAAGTGATTTAACGGCAAGCAAAATTTACCGTGAGACACGTAAATTGGCAGCAATAACCGGACGTTGTTCTACTACTTTCGAGCAATTATGGTAAACCCATTGAAGCGGCAGAACTTCAATTGTCGATTGAGAAGTAAGCTGACTTTACTGTAGGATAGCGATTCCGAGATGCACGTGAATCTCGCGCCATTCCTTCACAATACACTGGGACCAGCTTCTGCCGCCGCGGACAGCGGTAGCTACAACGCGCTATTTTTTTGAATCGGGCGCGAAAATTTTATTGGCTTCCTCCAGTGTTTTCTTGCTCCCGATATCAAGCCATTGGCCGGTGATTTGAAAAGTGTTCACGGGCCCACGCCGATAGAGCCACTGTAGAAAGAGACCGGGTTGATCAGGATTATTTCCTGCTGCGACGTAGGTGGTAAAAAGCGGCAGCACGCCCCTCGAATAAAAATACAAGGCGATCGCTGCCAAATTGCTCTTTGGGTCCTTCGGCTTTTCTTCAAAATGCGTGATGAGTCCGTCCGCGTCGACCGTGACTACACCATATTTTTTGATTGCCTCCCGGTCATCGACGCGATGTACGCCGACGGTAGCCTGCGTTTTTTTTGCATAATCGACAAATCCCGCCAGTGATTCGCGAAATAAATTATCGCCGGCGATCACAAGTAGGTCAGAGTCAAGGGCATTCTCTCGCGTGAGGACCAGGTTGATATCGCCAATCGCGCCGAGTTTGTTGTCGTCGGCAGTCGAGCCATCATTAACGATCTTGAATCGGAATTCCGGATTCGCGCGCTGATAATTTTTTGCCCAGGTTTCGAAATCACCCGAGAACTTTGCGTTGGTGACAACGTAAATCGTTTCAATTCCGGGGACGCTGCGGAGGTTATCGACGACCCATGCGAGCATCGGTTTTCCAGCCACATCCAGAAGCGGTTTCGCCTTGTTCAAGGTAAGGGGATACAGACGAGTGGCATAACCGGCGGCGAGAATCAGAACATTCATCAGGGTCGGACTGTAAACGGCGATGAACGGCGCGCCAGCAAATGGTCAGCTGCCAAATGCCGCCGCGTGCAGCTCCCGGTGGAGGGCATTCATTCGCTGAGTCCCCGTGAGTTTATTGTGCAAGCGACGGTCAGTCACATAAAACGTATCGATCGCCGCACCGCTCTCGGTACTGATGCGGGCGAGGGCGATATCAATTTCATTGCGGCTGAAGCATTGTAACAGGTCGTGCAGGAGTCCAATTCGATCCGGCGTTTGAACTTCAATCAAAGTGAAATGTGGATCGGCTTGGTTGTCGATGCTGACATGCGATGGGAACTCCAAATCTGCGACGGGTGAGCGTCGTCCTTTTTTCCTGGCTTGCGCCAGCAGCGGGCTCAGGTCGGTTCCGTCGGGCTCGAGTGCTTTGCGTAAGGTTGATTCAACCAGCGCCATCTCGCGCTCGTTCACGACTGCGCCGCCGCGCAGATCACTCACGCGAAAAACATCGAGCGCGACGTGATCGCCACGTGTGTAGATATCAGCGTTCAGAATGTTCAATGGCACGAGCGAAATCGAGCCCGCGATTTTTGAAAGCAGTTGCTGACGATCCCACCCACAGAGGGTCAAAACGGTGTGACCTTGATCGGGCATCGGTTCCCAACTGAACACTGGAGCGAGCGGCGTTTCTCCAAAGCAGGTGGAGTCGTAAAAGCGGCGGAACAATTCCACGTGCGCGACAATGTCAGCAACCTGGAAAGCGCGGAAATAATTGTCCGGCATGAACTCGAAATGCGCCTCGATTTCTTCCTCGTAATCCGGCCCGAGGCGCACCTGAACCAAAGTTTCCCGCGCTTCCCGCGCCGTTTTCGCGCGATCATAAAACGAATGCCTGTCTGCGAGGTATTGGGCGGTGGCGTGATACAACTGCCAAACGAGTGTTTCCTTCCAATCGGACCAATTTTGGTCGCTCGTGCCCTGGCCGTCAGCCAGCGTTAGCAACATCAAAGCGTCGAGATTGGTTTGGTCTTTGACGATGGCGGCGAACTCGCTCACCGTGACTGGATCATCGATGTTGCGACGTTGCGCGATGTTCGAAAGGGTGACGTGATGGTCCACCAGCAGGATCAGCATCTTGCGTTCGCGCGGATCGAGTTGGAAACGCCGGGCGACGCGTTGCGCAAAAACCGCGCTCGCTTCCGAATGCGGGCGGGCGCCCACCGCTTTGCCGGTGTCATGCAACAGCAAAGCCAGGTAAAGCACAAAAGGATCGGTCAGTTTCTCGAAAAGTTTCCGGTACTCGATCAGCTTGCGATTTTCCGTAAGCGCCAGCGCATCGAGTTTGTCGATACAGACCAAAGTGTGTTCGTCCGCAGTGTAGCGGTGGAAAAATTCATGTTGCACCAGACAGGTGAGCTGGCCGAACTCGGGAATGTATTGCCCGAGAAAATCCAACCGATGCATCAAGCGCAAGGCGCGTCCGACCTCTCCTTTGCGCGATAGAATGCGACGAAAGATTTCACGCGGTTCCCTGGCGTAGCGGAACGGATGCGTGATCAATCCAATTTTTCTGCTCAACATGTCGGCAAGCTCGGGACTGGGTTCGAGTTGCTTTTCCTGCGCGATCTCAATCGCACGCATCATTTCCACCGGGTCTTTATTGAAGAGATCCTTTCGTTCAACGTCGAGCTGACGATCGTGAATAAGAAAACCGTTAATGTGTTCGGCAGCAGGTTTGGCGCGCGGGAGAAATCCGAATAAAGAGCGCGTTTTCGCAGAGGAATACCCGCTCGCAAATTGCGCCGTGATTCGTTCCGTCATGCGGAAGATGTTTCGGCTGTGTCCGTAAACGTCTTTCATCAACGTTTCACTGCGGAGTAACCCGCGCACCTGCGGGTAACCCAACCGCTGTGCGATCGTCTCCTGCATGTTGAGATGCAAAACGTCGGTTGCGCGATGGTGCAAATAATGCAGCTCCGTGCGGACGCGCAAAAGGAAATCGTAGGCCGCTTCGATGCGGCGGCGATCCGGCTCGCTCAACCAATCCTTGCCGACGAGATGCGTTGTGGTCAGGCTGCCTTCCTTGAAGAAGGTCATCCAAAGTAAATTCTGATAATCGCGTAGACTTCCGCAGCCGCTCTTCAGGTTCGGTTCCTGCAGATAAACGCTATTACCAAATTTTGCATGGCGCGCCTGCTGATCGCGCATGCGCATTTCGATGTATTCACGTTCGTAACCGGCAACGCATTTTGCCCGAAACTGCTGCCGAAATTTTTGCTCGAGTTCTCGATCGCCCGTGACCAGGCGTGACTCCAGCATCGCCGTCTTCGTCACCATGTCGGCATTGGCAGCGGCGATCGCTTCTTTGATCGTGCGAGTGGAGTGGCCAACCTTGAATCCGATGTCCCATAGTAGATACAGCACTTGCTCGATGACCTGACTCGTCTCTTTCGATATGCCGCGGCCTTGTTCGCGATGCAAAAACATGACATCGACGTCGCTACAAGGATTCAATTCGCGTCGGCCGTAGCCACCAAGGGCGACGAGAGCAAGCGGCGAATTACCGTTTCGGTTATTCACCACATAATTGGCCGCCGCAAAAACGTGGCGCAGCAACACGTCGATCAGATCGACCCGGCGCGCGCAAACTTCGCGGCCACCGTCACCGGCGCGCTGGCGTAAGCGCAAGCGGTGCTCTTCGATTTTCAAAAATTTCCGATAAACCGGCAGAACATCGGTCGGACGTTGCGCACCGGCGGCAGCCAGTTCCCGCTCCGCATGGGCCAGGATTTTTTCGAGATGCCGCGACATTAAGGCAATTTACTCGTGGCCGGAGATTGTTGCCAGCGCGTCTCGATGGAGGGACGGGCGTTGTCCCGTCCCAAACTTCAGGGATGACAGGGAGATCATCCCTTCAATAGGATTCCGGTAAGGTGGACGAAATTGGTCGCAAGCATCCGGTTCATTTCGATGTACACGATCGCCGGGATGCACCGATTATCGTTTATCTGACAGTATGCACAAAGAGGCGCAAATCGATCCTGGCCAATCCACCAGCGCATAAACTCTTGCGAGCGTCGTGGCGAGAAGCGCGGTCATGGTTGGTCGGTCGTTATGTCGTCATGCCTGATCATATTCACTTATTTTGCTCGCCAGCGGTAGATTATGGTCGTCCCTCCAGTTCGCTCGAGAAATGGATCGTGTTTTGGAAGTCTCACAGTGCGCGGCATTGGCGTGACAAAAACGATGCGCCAATCTGGCAGCGCCATTTTTGGGATACGCAGATGCGCAGAAGCGAAAGCTACGATCAAAAGTGGCAATACGTTGTCGAGAATCCAGTTCGTGCCAGCCTGGTGAAGCAAGCGACCGATTGGCCATACCAAGGGGAGATGAATTTTCTTCGATGGTAAATAATGGAGGGCAGGGGCTGTCCCGTCCCAAACTCTAGGGACGACACGGCGGTCGTCCCTCCAGGGAAGACCGCCGCTACAGCTACACCTCGATCGCGTAACGCTTCATTTTGTTATAAAGCGTCGGTCGCTGGATACCGAGGAGCTCGGCGGCTTTCTTTTTGTTGCCGTGTGTTTGCGCCAGTGCCTGAAGAATGGTCTCCCGCTCTACATCATCCAGGCTCGCAACCCCGCTGCGACGCCCCGGAGCAGGAGTTGTTTGCAGCACCGGCGGCAATTGAATTTCCGTCGGCAATTCTTTGATACCAATGACATCATTCCGCGCCAGCACGACCGCGTATTCCATCGCGTTCTGCAATTCACGGACATTTCCCGGCCAGGAATAATCCAGCAGTTTCTGAAACGCTTCGGGCGCTATGGTCGGCTCTGGTTTTCCCAATTGGGCGGCGAAGCGCTGCGCGAAAGTGCTAACGAGAGGTGGAATATCTTCCTTCCGTTCGCGGAGCGGCGGGACTTCAATCTGGAAGGTATTAATTCGGTAATACAAATCGGAGCGCAGCCGGTTTTCCGCCAGCGCTTGCGCAATCGGCCGATTGGTCGCGGTGACGACCCGAAAATCCGCTTTCTGGATGCGCGTGCTGCCGAGCGAGCGATATTCCCGTTCCTGCAAGACCCGTAGGAAACGGGTCTGCAAATCGGCCGGCATTTCCGAAATCTCGTCGAGAAAAAGGGTGCCACCACGCGCCTCTGCAATCATGCCCGGGAAGTCGTTCATCGCGCCGGTAAATGCTCCCTTTACATAACCGAACAGTTCGCCCTCGATCATCGTCTGCGGGAATGCGGCGCAATTTAATTTCACCAGCGGTTTGCCGGCGCGCCGGCTCTTCGTGTGAATGACATTCGCTACCACTTCCTTGCCCACGCCGCTTTCGCCCGTGATGAGCACATTGGCATCGGAAGGCGCCATGGCGCTAATCAACTCCTCCATTTCCTGCATCACCTTGCTTTTGAACACCGGCGCCAGTCGGGTTTCCGCCAACTCCAGTCGTTTCTCCAGCTGCTCCGCTTTTTCTCGCAGCGCCTGCGTTTCGTGTAACAGCGATCGTTTCTCCAATGCTTTTTCCGCGAGACTCAACAATTCTTCGGGCGCGTACGGTTTGCTGATGAAATGAAACGCGCCGCGCTTGATCGATTCGATCGCGTTGTTCAACGAATCGTGGGCCGTCAAAATGATGACCTGCGAATCGGCGAAATCCTTCTTTAACCGATCCAACGTTTCCAGGCCGTCAGCGTCGGGCAATTGCAAGTCGAGCAACACCAGGGCAGCCGGGCGCGCCTTCATCGCACGCAAACCAAGAGTGGCTGTTGCCGCCGTTTCCGTTTGATAACCGTGACGGTTCAGCAACGCTTCCAGGGTCATCAAGATCGGCCGCTCATCGTCGATGATGAGAATTCGCCGCGATTCGGAATTCGTTCTCACACCTGCTCCCATAATACCTCGCGCCCGGACTATCGAGAAGCCCTCATCCTAACTTTCTCCGAATGGGGAAAGGAGCGGCTCTGCTTGTGAATCACGTCAAAGGAAAAGTACAAATTCATTTTCACCGCAGGTGTACGTGCGCCGGCGCCGACGCACTCCGGGCTCGAGATCCGTTGGAGACAGGGAACATTACACCATTGAGCCCTTTTTTGCGGTGCTGGTTCGAGTTTTTCAAAAGCCCGCTACGAGGTTTCCGTGGAACAAGGGAGGGAAATGGTGCTGATCAACATTCGTGAAGCCGGATCGAACCTGGCGGTTAGCTCGCCTCCGTGAGCTGCGATGATACTGCGCGCCCGGCGCAACCCTAAACTGTAGTGACCATGCGATACTTTCTGCAACGGCTGCATCCATTGGGTCGGATCAATTTCGCCTGCCTTCGGTTCGCGAATACAAAAGGTAAACCATCCGTCGGCGGCGGCAGCCTTTACATGCAATTCATCGCCAGCCATGTCGTGCCGGAAAGCATTCCGGAATAATTCCACTGCCGCCCACTCGGTTAACTGTGGATCGATGTTTAGTGTCGCCCCGGGCGACGATATATCCCACTTCACCGCCGATCCTTTCTCGGGAAATTCCTGACCAATTGTCTTTTGTAAGTCGGTAATGAAATCCTGCACCGTGTAGGGTAACAATGTTGGGCGCTGCTCCGCCACTAATGTCGACAAGCCCTGCAGCGTGGTGCCGAGTTGCGAAACCAGTTCCCGTAACCGGCGCGCTTCCGACTTCAATTCCTCGTCACTCGTTAACTCACCGATCAAGGCCGATTGCAGCTCAGCCGCATTCAATTGATTGCGCAGGTCGTGACTAAGCTGGCGCACGAACTTTATGAAATTTTCCCAGGGAATATCCTGATTTGTTCCGCTTGCGGCCGCGTTTTCTTCGTTTTTCACGCCAGGAAAAATTTGTCCGCCGCGACTTCGTCTTCCTGGGCGGATTGGACTAACGGATCGTTCGCTCCCAGGTGGACCAGCACATGATAGACCGACTCGGGATCGGCGCCGCCCAGGGTACGCGCGATATCGTCGGCAGTTCGCGGACTTTTATTCAAGTTTGCTCGCACTTTCATCTGCAATTGCAGCAATTCCGTTGCCGCTTTCTTTCCTGCTTCGACGCCGGGCTGATCATAAGCATTGATGTTTACTAACGAGCCGTAGAAGCCGACGGCGCGCTCATAAAGCGCGATCAGAGCACCGACAGAAAATGCCGTTACCTCGGAGATACCGATGGTGATCGATTCGCGGCCTTTGTCGAACAAGGCTTTGCGCGTTCCGCGCAAGAATCCATGCAAATAATCGCCGCTGGTAAAATCGCCTTCCACCTTTACTGGCGCGGTCGCACGATCCGTTTGCACCTCAATGAAAGTGACAAAAAAATTCGGGACCCCATCGCGCAGCTGCTGCACATAAGCGTGCTGATCCGTCGATCCCTTATTGCCATAAACGGCGATTCCCTGGTGCACGATTTTGCCGTCTCGATCCGTCTCTTTTCCTAACGATTCCATTACCAGTTGCTGCAAATATTTGCTGAATAAAGCCAGCCGGTCCTTGTAGGGCAAGATCACCATATCCTTTGCCCCTCGGCCATCGCCCGCATAAAACCACATCAGCGCCAGAAGCATCGCCGCATTTTGCTCCACTACATCCTTTCGGGTCGCCTGATCCATGGCCGCGGCACCGGCGAGAAATCGATCGATTTCAAAACCGAGCAGCGCCATTGGTAACAGGCCAACCGCACTCATTACCGATGTGCGGCCGCCGACCCAGTCGTACATCGGGAAACGCGCGAGCCATCCCTTTTCTTCTGCGTATTGATCAAGTTGACTGCCGACGCCAGTGACGGCGACCGCGTGTCTGGCGAAGTCCAGGTCCCCGGCGCGATAACGGGTTTCGGCTTCCACCATTCCATTACGCGTCTCCTTTGTTCCGCCCGATTTTGAAATGACGATTACAAGCGTTTCATTGAGCACGCCATTCAACTTTGGCCACACTCGATCGAAACCATCGGGATCGGTATTGTCGAAAAAGAATACGTTCATCGGGTCATGAGCAGTTCTCAGAGCATCGGCGACGAATTGCGGACCGAGGGCGGAGCCGCCAATGCCAACGAGCAATAGATGACGAAATTTTCCCTGCGTGGGGGTGATGTCGCCGGCATGGACATCAGCGGCGAATTTTTTGATCCGGAGGTTGGTTTCTTCGATGTCCCAGCGCAGAGCCGCACTCGGCGCTAATGCGGGATTACGTAGCCAGTAGTGACCGACCATACGGCGTTCATCGGGATTGGCGATTGCGCCCGACTCCAATTGCCGCATCTCTGAGAACGCCTTTTGGGCGCGCGCACCCATCGATCGCAGGAAATCGTCTCCGAACCGCATCCGACTGATATCAATCGTGAAACCGATCTCGCCGTAGCGGACAAAATATTGCTGGAAACGCTGCCACAGCGGGTTCATCGGCGAGAGCTAACAATTGAAATGGCGAATGTCGAATGACGCATGACGAAAGAAATCCGAATGAACCAAAGACGAAGTGCTGGTTTAGTCGTTACCACGGTTCACGATTCGCGAATTCGGCCTTCCTTCGAGCTGGGTTATTTCGCCTACCACTGATTTCATCTCATCAGAGAGAGCATGAGCAGGAGTATGAGTACACGAGCGCCGGAGCGCTACATGTGATCAATGATATTCTTTCCGAATTCGCTGCACTTGATCTCCGTCGCGCCTTGCATGAGGCGGGCGAAGTCGTAGGTCACGCGTTTGCTGGCGATGGCGCCGTTTAAGCCTTTTAAGATTAGGTCGGCGGCTTCGGTCCAGCCCATGTAACGGAACATCATTTCGCCGGAGAGAACCACGGAACCGGGATTCACCTTGTCCAGATTGGCATACTTCGGCGCGGTGCCGTGTGTCGCTTCGAAAACGGCGTGGCCGGTGATGTAATTGATGTTGCCACCGGGCGCGATACCAATTCCACCGACTTGCGCGGCCAGCGCATCACTCAGGTAATCGCCGTTCAAATTTAATGTCGCGATGACATCGAAATCTTCCGGACGAGTCAACACCTGCTGCAAGGTGATATCGGCAATCGCATCCTTAATAACAATACCGGCGCCCGGTTTACCCATCGGGATCCGGCACCAAGGACCGCCATCCAGTTCCTCTGCACCGAAGAAGTTCTTGGCTACCTCGTAGCCCCAGTCGCGAAACGCGCCTTCGGTAAATTTCATAATGTTACCCTTGTGCACGAAGGTCACACTCTTGCGGTTGTTGCGGATGGCGTAGCTGATGGCGCTGTGAATCAGCCGCACGCTACCTGAGTAGCTGACCGGTTTGATCCCGATGCCGACACGAACGTCGGTAGGAAAATCCTTTGCACCTACTTCGCTCCAAAACTTGGAAGCCTTTTCCTTCGTGCCGAATCGAATTTTCCCGAACTCTTTTGGAAATTCTTTGGCCAGAAAATCCAGTATCTTGTTCGATTCCGGCGTGCCGGCGGCGTATTCGATCCCGGCGTAGATATCTTCGGTGTTCTCGCGAAAGATCACCATGTCCACTTTCTCCGGATGTTTCACGGGCGAGGGGACACCTTTGAAATATTGCACCGGTCGCAGACAAACGAAGAGATCGAGTAGTTGTCGCAGGGCGACGTTCAACGATCGGATGCCGCCGCCCACAGGCGTAGTTAACGGGCCTTTGATCCCGACCAAATATTCGCGAAAAGCTTCGACCGTATCGTCCGGCAGCCAGGTATCGAATTTGTCTTTCGCTGCCTGGCCGGCAAAAACTTCGAACCACGCGATCTTCTTTTTGCCGCCGTAAGCCTTCTCGACCGCAGCATCAAAGACGCGCTCGCTTGCCGCCCAGATGTCGGGGCCAGTGCCGTCGCCGCGAATAAAAGGAATCACCGGTTGGTCCGGGACGTTGAGATTTTGACCTCTTGTGATCTTTTCCCCGGCGGGCGGTTCGATATCTTTGTACGGCATAAGCGACAACTCTAGCGGTAGGCGTGTCGCCTGCAATTCCGGAAGGAAGCGAATGTTTGATAATCGCGGATTACGCGAATGCCACCGATTATACGGATAACTGTTAACGCTCATGCCGCCACCTTTCCCAACCAAGCGCATGCTCGGCATCGATTTTTTCATCGGGTACGCCCGGCGAAGCGATCGCCTACATTTCGAAACATGGCGGACTGGTTGTTGCCGCTCCTTACTTCATTGTGCTGCAGGACAACCCGGCTTATCGTCCCGCGATCGCCGAGGCCGATTTGGCTATCGCCGACAGCGGCTGGGCGGTGCTATTCTGGAGGCTGATCCAGCACGAAAAGCTCACTCGCATTTCCGGTCTGGCGCTTTTCAAAGCGTTGCTTGAAACGCCGGGTGCGCGTGTTTCCAAAAATCTCTTTTTTGTTTTGCCAAGCGAAAAAGCTAAGGCAAAGACATCGGAATTCGCGGCGCAATTCTGGACACCCATTTAGTTCTAACGATTGTTAGGTCGCGCCAAAATACCGGTCGATCATCGAAGATCCAGGACTCGTTAGTATTCTTGAGTCGCGGAAACCCAAACACATCATTATTGGTACTGGTGGCGGAATACAGGACAAGCTGGGCAATTATTTGAAACGAAGGTTGAACTATCGCCCCGCGATGTATTGTATCGGAGCCGCGCCGGGTTCTGTCACTGGCGACCAAGTCGTCATCCCGATGTGGGCCGATCGATTGTTTTTCGGTTGGATTTTCCGCCTGATCACGCAACCGCGCACGTTGCTGCCGAGATTTTGGAGCGCGCGACGGCTGCCTGTAATGATGTTGCGATACCGGCGAGAACTCCCTGGCCCCCGCTAGCGGAAAGCCTTCCCAGTTCTTAACAATGTGTGGAATTGCCGCTGTTTTTGATCATGGCGGATTAAATCCGTCGACCGCGACGAACTGATTCGGATGTGCGACCAGATTTTCGCGCCTTTTCAGATGGGGAAGGGGAGTGGAGAAGAGAGAAGGGAGAAGGAAGGAGAACATCAACTTAAAGAGGGAGAAGGAAGAGGAGATATGATTTGGCCAGCTATTTGCGCGGCGAGATGAAAGCGTCGGCTCTGGCCGCGGCAGACGTATTTGACCAGCGGGGCCACCTTCACAGTCGACAATACTCCGCCGGGGCGTGAACCCCGAGCGATAGGCCAGCGCCATCCGGCGGGTTGTTAGCGAATAAGGAAAAAGCAGCAACCTCGCGGCAAACGGGCAACGGCTCGCCCAGGAGCGTTAATCGCCAAAGGCAGTCGGAAAAGCCTTGCATGATCTTTATCGACAAGTCATTTCTAAGAAAACAAGCGAATGATTTCGCTAACGGCATTAGTACTGACGTATAACGAGCAGGAGAATATTCGGCGCAACCTTGAGGCTCTGGTTTGGGTGCCAAAGGTTATCGTTATCGATAGCTTTAGTAACGATCAAACCCTCGAGATCGCGCGCTCGTTTCCAAATGTTCAAGTGGTTCAGCGCGTGTTCGATACCCATGCTAATCAGTGGAACGCCGGACTTGATCGTATCGACACGGAATGGACCCTAACCCTAGACGCCGATTATGTCCTAACGGCAGAGTTGCAGGAAGAGATTAAGAAACTGGAGCCACCCTCTGATCTTGCGCTGTACTGGGGAGACTTCGATTACTGCATTTTTGGCCGGCCACTGCGCGCGTCCGTTTATCCGCCGCGCGTGGTTCTATTCCGGACGAAACGGGCTCGCTACGTGGACGAGGGGCATACGCAACAACTGCGGATAAAGGGGAAGCTGGCAAAGTTCAAGGGCAAGATCTGGCACGACGATCGCAAGCCGCTGAGTCGCTGGTTTCAGTCGCAGGCACGTTATGCCGAACTCGAAGCAAAGTATCTGCTGGGAGAAAAGAGTGAGTGGCTAAGCCGACTGGATCGGTTGCGGAGAAACTGGATCATGGCTGTGCCACTAATTATGCCGATCTACCTGTTGTTAATTCGCGGGCTGATCTTTGATGGCTGGAACGGCTGGTATTACACCTTCCAGCGAACAACAGCCGAAATGATGCTGTCGTTGCGCTTGCTGGAGCATAAGCTCAAGAGCTAGGTCTGGAAGGCCCACCGACGACTTGGTTATTAGATATCTGGTCCTCATGTAGTTGATGTCTCCTGGAGGTTGGCAAGACTCGGTTCGTTCTGCCGCGCAAAGTTAATCAGCGGCGGAGGATTTGAACTCCGCCGCCGCCCGAGAGGAACCTAACCTGCAGCCATCATCAAACTTACTTCAGCCCGGACATGACGTGATGCCGACCGCTCATTCAAGCTCATCTGGCGTAGCATGAGACAAAGTAACGTCATTTCACCCTCATCAAGACTTCTTACTTGAACGTGAACTGTGCGTAATGGGAGGTGCCGTCGCTTAGCTTCACCTGCAACGTCCGGCAACCTCCAGCCCACGACTTCGTCGTCTGCCAGTTATAGATGAACTGTGTGCCGTCGAAGCGGAACACGGTCGAGCCCGGAGCAGACAACTCCTCGACCACGTCAACCGCCGCCGCGCCGCACTGAACGCTTCCGGAGGTCAACCCATTTTGAGCAAGTGTACCAAGGTCATTGATGAGGTTCCCGGCATAATCTTTCAACTGCCACTTGATTGGGATTGTTTGCCCGGCCTTTGCCGAGTTGAGTGTCGGCAAGTTGTCAATCGGCTGCAGGAAGCCTACGAAGATGTAGCTGGCGTTCTGCGTAATCTGGCCGGACGTGCCACCGACAAAGTTTCCGTCAACGTTGTTATAGGTGGCCTTGACAACGTTCGCATTGACCGGCAATGCAGCCGAGGTCAGCATGGCCTTGCCCGAAGCATCAAGCGATGCTGTGCCGAGTATTCCGCTCAAATTGAGCGCAGCATTGGTGTAAGTGAACGTGACTGTGCCCGTTGGTTTGGGAGAGGTATCTGTGTTCGTTACCGTCGCTGTGAACGTGACGGGCTCATTGAGAGCGGAAGGATTCTTCGACGAGGTCACGCCGGTTTGCGTGTTGGCCTTATTGATGTGGCCGGAGCCGGTCGCGCCCATTGGCAGGATGTAGTTGCCCAACAGCGTGTTGAGTCCCGCCATAAAGTCGCCGGCCGCTAAGGTCGTTGTTACGGTAGTCGCCGTCGACACATCCTCGCCGTTGTACGAGCCCGTCGTTTTCGTTACGGTGATCGACTCGGTCATGACGAGCGTAGCCAGCGAAAAGTTTGCCGGCGTTAATGTCGCATTGGTGTTCCCGTCATATGTCTTCGTCGGGTTCGTGACGATCGACGCCGTCAGAGTCACCTGAGTGATCTGCCCGGGTCCGCTCACACTTGTCGGTAATGTATAGTTGCTCGCGACCGCGCCGCCGGCGGCGGTGAAATCGCCCGTCCCCAGACTGGCCGTAACGGTGGTGGCTGTCGCTACGTCCTTGCTGTTGTAGTTCCCGGCCGTCTGCGTCACCGTAAAGCCTTCCATTCCGATAAGCCCGGAGAGCGAGAAATTCGCCGACGTCAATGTGACAGCCGTGTTCCCGTTGTATGGTCGCGTTGGGTTACCAATAATTGACCCCGTTACCATCGCCGGGGTGATGTGCCCTGCGCCGCTCGCGGTTGTCGGCAAAGTGTAGTTGCTCGCATCGGTCCCGGCGCCGGCTATGAAGTTGCCTGCTGACAGGCTCGCCGTGACCGTGTTAGCTGTTATGACATCTTTGCTGTTGTAGGTCCCGGCCGTCTGCGTCACGGTAAAGCCTTCGCCAGTGGCCACGCCCCCGAGCGAGAAGTTCGTCGAAATCAGTGTTGCATTCGCATTGCCGTTATATGGTCTGGTTGGATCGCCGATAATCGACGCTGTCACATTTGCAGCTGTAATATGCCCTGAACCACTTAGCCGTGGTCGGCAGCACATAGTTAGTCTCCACGGCCCCGTTCGTCGGGGTGAAATCGACCGCTGCGAGTGTCGCCGTCACCATATTTGCCGTTCTAGAACATCCTTGCTATTATAGTTCCCGCTTGTTTGGGTGACGGTGAAGTTTTCCATTCCGATCAGTCCGGCCAGTGAGAAGTTCGCCGACGTCAATGTCGCCGTTGTGTTCCCGTTGTATGGTCGAGTTGGATTTCCGACAATGGATGCCGTCACGGTGACCGCTGTGATGTGACCAGGGCCCTCCGCGGTTCCCGGCAGCGCATAATTGCTTGCAAGCGTGCCCGCTCCGGGTGTGAAGTCACCTGCTCCCAGATTCGCTGTTACGGTATTGGCCTCGGCCACGTTCTTACTGTTATAGTTCCCGCTCGTCTGCGTGACGGTAAAGCTCTCCATTCCAACCAGCCCCGAGAGCGAGAAATTGGCGGATGTCAGCGTCGCATCAGTATTGCCGTTATACGGCCTTGTCGGATTGCCGAATGATTGCGGGCGTCAATGTGACCTGATCAATTGATCGTGATCGTCGTGAAGCAGGCCCCGCCGGTATATCGTTGTAGTTGGCAGTGCGGTGAAGGTCCAGTAATCGCTGCCGTACGTGCCCGCGTTGGTGTGCGTCGTGTGATTACGTCGACGGCGCCGACCGTGGCCCCCGTCTCGCCGTTCACGCCCGTGATCGACGTCACGGTCGCGGTGTGCCCGCGTTATAGGTCACGTGTACGGCGTGACTACCACCGTGGCGTCGCCTTGGCGATCTGGTCGGTGATGGCGGGCCGGCGGTGATGTCGTTGTAGTTGGCGGTGCCGGTGAAGCTCCAGGAGTCGCCGGCGTAGGTGCCGGCGTTCGTGTGCGTCGTGTTGTGACGTCACGGTGCCGACGGTGGCTCCAGTCTGGCCGTTGACGCCGGTGATCGACGTGACGGTCGCGGTGTGCGCGATGGCCATCGTAGGTCACGGTGTAGGGCGTAACCACGACCGTGGCGTTGGCCTTGTTGATCTATCGGTGATCGTCGTGGCGGCGCGCGATGTCGTTGTAGTTGGCGGCGCCGGTGAAGCTCCAGGAGTCGTTGGCGTACGTGCCGGCGTTCGTGTGCGTCGTGTTCGACGTCACGGTGCCGACGGTGGCCCCGGTTCGCCGTTCACGCCGGTGATCGACGTGACGGTCGCCGCGTGTGCGGACGCCGTTGTAGGTCACGTTGTAGGGCGTGACCACGACCGTGGCGTTGGCCTTGTCGATCGTGTCGGTGATGGTCGTGCTGGCGATGTTGTTGTAGTTGGCGGTGCCCGGTGAAGCTCCAGGAGTCGCTGGCGATAGGTGCCGGCGTTGGTGTGCGTCGTGTCTCGCGTCACGGTGCCGACGGTGGCCCCCGTCTCGCCGTTCACGCCGGTGATCGACGTGACGGTCGCCGGTGTGCGATAGCCGTCGTAGGTCACGGTGTACGGCGTGACCACGACCGTCGCGTTGGCCTTGTCGATCTGTATCGGTGATGGTCGTGCTGGCGATGTTGTTGTAGTTGGCGTCCGGTGAAGCTCCAGGAGTCGCTGGCGTAGGTGCCGGCGTTGGTGTGCGTCGTGTCTCAGCGTCACGGTGCCGACGGCCCCGGTCTCGCCGTTCACGCCGGTGATCGACGTGACGGTCGCCGTGTGCGAGACTGCCGTCGTACGGTCACGGTGTACGGCGTGACCACGACCGTCGCGTTGGCCTTGTCGATCGTATCGGTGATGGTCGTGGCGGCGATGTTGTTGTAGTTGGCGGTGCCGTGAAGCTCCAGGAGTCGCTGGCGTAGGTGCCGGCGTTGGTGTGCGTCGTGTTCGCGACGTCGACGTGCCGACGGTGGCCCCGTCTCGCCGTTCACGCCGGTGATCGACGTGACGGTCGCCGTGTGCGGCAGGCCGTCGTAGGTCACGGTGTAGGGCGTGACCACGACCGTCGCGTTGGCCTTGGCGATGGTGTCGGTGATCGTCGTCGCGGCGATGTTGTTGTAGTTGGCCGTGCCGGTGAAGCTCCAGGAGTCGCTTGAGTACGTGCCGGCGTTCGTGTGCGTCGTGTTGCTACGTCGACGGTGCCGACCGTGGCCCCGGTCTCGCCGTTGACGCCCGTGATCGTGCGGTCGCCGTATGCGCGTGCCCGTCGTAGGTTATGTCGTATGGCGTGACTACCACCGTCGCGTCGCCTTACCAATAGTCAGTTCGCCATTAACGAAATTAGCGACCGGGAAGTCATAGTTAGTGGCGATCAGTGTTCCTAGCGTCGGTGTAATCGTGTATGGCACTGCACTGGCGTTTACCGCCGTCGTAGCCGGTCCGGTGAAATTAGCATCGCCCGACAGCGCACCTGAAGCGCGCAAACCAACTTCAGTTTCACCGGCCACGAAGCCGCTGATCATCGCGGTGAATGCAGTGAAAGCGTTACCGTCGTACGTCTTCGACTTGTCATCTGCCTTCACGGATAGGTGCGCTTTATTGACCACCTGGCCGCCAGCCAATGAGCCGTTGCTGTCCTGGAAGGATCCGGTATGGACAAAGGAGGCGGAAATTGAATGGCCTACTGCGCTCGCGCTCAAGGCAGAGGTGGTGTAGGTCCATGTCGCCGTGGTAACTCGTCGTCGTTCCCACGGTGCCTGCGATTGGGCTGCCACCATCGATCACGAAATTCTGACCCGTAGGTGTGGAGGCGCTGGTTACTGTGGCCGTGAAGGTGACTGACTCACCATAGGTAGATGGATTCTTCGATGAACTGACAGCTGTCGTAGTTGCCGGGTTATTGACGGTTAAGCCGTTGGTCAGAGTAGCTGTTCCACCGCCCGGCGCGGGATTGGTGACGCTCACGTTGCGCGGACCTACAGTTGCGTTCGACGCAATTGTGATGTTGGCGGTCAGCTTGATCGCAGTGTTCACGGTGACGCTGTTCACGGCAATACCAGTTCCAGCGAAGCTGACGGTAGTTACGCCCTGGATATAATTGGTGCCGTTGAAGACGATATCGAGCGTCTGATTCAGATTCCCACTGGTCGGTGCGATGCTGGTGAGCGTGGGCGCCGAGCTACTGGATACCGAAAGCCGTGCTGGTCCGCCGAAGGTCACCGACATGGTGGCGCTGGAGGTCTGGCGAACTGCCCTTGATCGACAAGCTACTGAAGGTGGCCACGCCGTTTACTGCGTTCACTGGCGTGGTGCCGCTGAGCGTACCACTGCTCGGATTAGTTTGAATCGCCATCCCGACCGCGGCGGTACTGTTAGTAAGGTTACTGTTGGCGTCTGGATCTGAACCGTCATCACCGGCGAAATGGTCTGTCCCGCTGCTGTAGTGGTGGGCTGCTGTATGAAGGCGAGTTTGTTCGGCGCACCCGCATTCACCTGGAACGAGTTACTCGTCCCGGTTGCGGGGCTGTCGGTTGCCGTGATGGTGAAGTTACCAGTGTTAGTGATGGTAACGCTTTCATTCGCAAGCACACCGTTTGTAAAAGGCGTAGTGATCGGCGCGCCTACCAGGGTTCCAGTTCGAGGTAAGCTTCACTTTGAAGCCATTGCCGCTGTAACCGACGACAGTGTTGTTACCCGCGTCCTGAGCAGTGATCCTAATGTTGAATGCGGTGCCCGCGGTCTGGGGACTGCTGATCGGATCGAACGCAAAGTGATCAACTGTTGTGCTGGCAACGACAGTAAATGTGATGGGATTGCCTGTTCCCTGTCCCAAGCCACCGCCCGATGCGGCGATGGTTACCGAACCGGCCGTTGCCGGTTACCGTTGCATTTTGCTACACCCGCTCAGGCACTGACGGAGCCTAGTCCGGAGACATCACCGCCGCCAATCGTTTTGGCAAAGGTGACACTTAATGTGCTGTTGGTACCAGTAGTGATAGTATTACCGCCGGCGTCCTGAATTGTCGCCGTAGAGTTGTCTGCTGTGTTTCCCGACGTAAGATTAGCTGTCGAACCGGCGAGGGCGATCTTACTTGCCGCACCGGTAACTACATTGAATGTGATCGGATTGCCGGTTCCAGCCGCCAAACCGGTGACTGAGGCTGTGATCGTGGATCGAACCGGCTTGGGCACCAGTGACCGTTAAGTTTGCAACGCCTGCTGCGGCGGTCACCGAAGTAAGACCCGTTACAGTGCCCGTGCCCGCAGTCTTCGTAAAAGTCACGCTTAGCGTGCTGTCTGAACCCGAAGTGACGACGTTGT
>CAVPWK010000007.1:0-255516 GCA_963709435.1 uncultured Verrucomicrobiae bacterium | reverse complement strand
AAGTCGGCGTCTTCGTTATCGAAGAACCACTCGCCCAAATTCTCGGACGACTCTTCGCGATCAACCCGCGCGAACTTTCCGCGCCCGCACTTCTGATTGACGAATTTGTTTTCTGTCTCAGCGTGTTCCTGAGTCACTGGCATCTTTGCTCTGGCGGAACGTCGGCGCATCGACAGTTACGGCCTGCCGATCGAGCAGGCGTTTGGGAAATTTTTCTGGAAAGGAATGCTCGCCGGGCTGCTCGTCGTCTTATTCATTGCCGGCGCGATGATTTTGAGCGGTGCGATGGAGCTGCATGGACTGGCATTGCATGGCAGCGACGTCGCAAGGCTCGCGCTTCTTTGGTTCGTCGCAAACATTCTTATCGGTCTTAGCGAAGAATACACTTTTCGCGGCTACGCGTTGCAGACGCTCTGGCGGGGCGCCGGTTTCTGGCCGGCGGCATTGATCACGACAGCAATCTTCGCCGGCGATCACTTGGAGAAACCGGGCGAGAACGCAATGGATATCGGCATGATTTTTTTCCTCGGCCTCGTTCTTTGTCTGAGCATTCTCAAAACCGGTTCACTCTGGTGGACAGTGGGCTGGCATGCGGGATTTGATTTCGGACAACTTTTTCTCATCGGCACACGCAACGGCGGGCAAACACCCGTCGGTCGACTCTTCAACGTCACTTTCCCCGGCCCGGCGTGGCTGAACGGCGGCGAACTGGGAACTGAAGCGAGCATCTTTATGGTGCCGGCTGCGCTTGCGACCTTGATTTACGTAATCTGCTTTTTGCGCGGCCCACTTCCTGATGAGGAAAGATGACACTCATGGTTCCTCAACTACTATCAATGCTCAGCCAGCGAATCTTGCTTCAGGCTGCGGCCTCAATCTTCTTCCACTCCTCCGGCGACAGCTGAATCTTCGTCGCCGCTATGTTTTCCTCGAGATGCGCGATGTTAGCCGTACCTGGAATCGGCAACATCACCGGTGACTTTTGCAATAACCAAGCCAGCCCAAGTTGAACCGCGCTGCAGTTGTGACGCTTCGCTTCATTTTCCAACCGATTCGTGTTCTTGCTCAACGAGCCGCGCCCACTGCCGCCAATCGGCGCCCATGGCAGAAATCCCATTTTTTCTTTCTCGCAATACTTCAGGACGTCCTCCGAGTCGCGATCCGCAAAATTGTACCGGTTCTGGATGCTAACGATCGGCACAATTTTCTTCGCTCGCTCAATCTCGTCTGTCGTGACGTTCGACAATCCGACGTGCCGGATTTTCCCCGCGTCCTGCGCCTTTTTCAGCGCGCCGACCGATTCCTCGATTGGCACCTTCTTATCAACCGAATGCAATTGATACACATCAATCCGGTCCAGCTTCAATCGTTTAAGACTTTTGTCGACGCACTCGGTTAGACGTTGCGGACGACAGTCCGGCACCCAGCTGCCCGGACCCGGCCTCGTGAGTCCGCCTTTGGTGGCAATGACCAGTCCTTTTGGATAGGGATGCAGCGCTTCCGCAATGAGGAGCTCATCCGTTTCCGGCCCATACGCATCGGCCGTGTCAATCAGGTTCACGCCCAGCTCGACGGCGCGACGCAATACTTTCTTCGCATTTTCGCGATCCGGCGGCCAACCCCAGATGCCCGGGCCCGTCAATCGCATGGCGCCAAAGCCAAGCCGATCGACGGTAAGATCGCCGCCTAACAAAAATGTTTCCGCGTCTTTATTACTGCTTGCCGTTGTGCCCACAGTCGCCTGCGCTACCGCTGCCACTAATTTTGGTAATCCCTCCGATAAGACAACAATCCCGCCCGCGGCCATGGCTCCGCCAAGAAACTTTCGTCGTGTCATCGGTCACGTTAGGTCCGCCCTGCAATCTGAACAAGCGGCTTAAAGCGCTTACAACGGCAAGGCCATTAGCGCTTGCGACTCTCAACCACTTGTCACGCCATTTTGTCGCGTCGTAGCTTTAGCGAAGATGGAAGCCTTGCGCGACGGCGGAAAGCAAGCGCAGCGACGCGTTCCAACGACTATCAACTACTTGGCGCCAGAGCGGCGACCATCTTGTCGAAACGCGGATTGCCTCGCAGCGGATCCCACACACGATCGAGCTTGAGCGAACCGTAACGAAATGTAACTGGCTCCGCCGGGATTATGAGCCATCTGCTCCAAAAGGTCGAGCGCGCGATCGATCTCGCCGGTCTGCGCATAAATCCCGGTGAGTTTAACGAGTAACTCTGTGCCATTGAGCCAATCCTTTTCCACCGGCAGCAGTTGCGTTGCGCGTTCGGCTTCATGGATTGCATCCTCCTTTCGACCGAGCTCCGCGTCGATCTGGGCGAGAGCTATTAATGCCTTGGGATCATCCGGCCGTTGACGGACTGTCGCCGCCGCCCGTTCGCGCGCGGCCTGAAAGGCGATGTCTGCTTTGGTCGTGTTGCCCAGCGCGCGCGAGACGGTTCCCTCACTGAATTCCCGCGGAGTGAAAAAGCCGTCGTCATCGAATTCGTTTCCGCCCGGCGAAGCGAGGATTTGCTCGGCGGTATGATAATCGCGCTCCAGTAATGCCAGATTCAAACGCGCCGTGATCAGGTCGTTGGGATCGGCATTTTTAGCAGATTCTCCGGTGACCAGCTGTTTCCACGGCCCGAGGTCCGCTTTCGAGAAAAAATACATGAAGGCACGGGTCAACCCGAGTCCGAAATCATTGCCTTTCCAAGCCAGTGTCTCGTCGAGAACCCTGATCGCGTCCGCATACCGCCGCATTGCAAAGTAGTTCGAGCCGGTCAGCTCCGAAATGTACTGCACATTTCGCGGGTCGAGCTGCAACGCTTCCTCGAGATGGCGCGTGGAAAGCGTCCCACTTGTTTTGCCGCCGCTCGATAATTCCGGTGAAGTAGGGTACTTCCGCTGAATTGGGCAGGTTTGATTTGGCCAGAGCCAGTTCCTGAAGCGCCGCGGCGTAATCACGGCTGCTCTGATAATAAAAAAAGGCGCGCGTCAGATGAACCTCGCCCGAAGCGGGTTGCAACCGTGTGGCCGCTTCCAGTGCATTACGCGCCTGCTCGACATGTCCGGCCACCGGGTCGGGCACGATCCAGTGCAGATACATGTGCGCGCGCACCAGCGCACAAAGCGCGGGAACAAAATTGGGATCGCGCCGAACCGCGTCGTCCAGCAAACGGATTGCCTCCTGCATCTTTTCGGCGCCGCCGCTGCCGGAAGAAGAGAAGATGTTTCGCCAAATGTCCCTGGCCCGCAGGTAAAGATCGTACGCGGCCATGTCGCTGGTGGGCTTTTCGTGCATAACTGCTTCCTCGCGCGGAGAAAGTTTGGCGCGCAGCTGATTGGCGATGGTTTGAGCGATCTCGCTTTGAATCGCGAATACATCAGCCAGTTCGCGGTCGTATGTTTCCGCCCACATGTGGGTGTCATTGCGCGCGTCGATGAGCTGTGCATTTACTCGCACCCGATTCGCAGCCCGTTGCACGCTGCCCTCCAAAATATGTGAGACTCGCAGCGCCTGGGCGATATCGCGCAGATTGCGTTTCTGCGCGTTGCGATATTGCATCACGCTCGTCTGACTGATCACTTTCAAATCCGCGACCTTGGCGAGGTCGGTCAGGATCTCGCCTTGAACACCATCGGTGAAGAACGCGTTCTCCTGGTTCGCGCTCAAATTTTCAAAGGGAAGAACAGCGATGCTTTTTTCCGGCATCCCAATCAACGCAGAAGGACGTTGCCATTGCTGAATAGCCAGAACCGCGGCGATGATCGCGACCGTTACTCCCGCTGCGCCGAGCAGCGTGATGCGACCACGAGTCCATTTTTTTTGGGCCGCGCGGAGTTTGGCTGACAACGCGGGATCACCAACGGTGTCGGTGTAAAAGTTAACGATGGCGACGCGCACGCCATGTTTCACTTCGACTTCGCCGATCTCGTGAAGATGAGGCTCCCATCGGCGGTACTGAGACAGATCTTCGGCTGCGCGTTTGGACAGCAAGATGTGACCGGCATCGCCCAGATCCATCACGCGTTGGGCGATATTGATGCCGGCGCCCGCCACATTGGAACGGTCGTTGACGTCGGCAACCCCGCTAACCGGCCCGGTGTTAATGCCCATGCGAACGCGCAATCGCGGATGCGATTTCAAAGCTTCGGCTATCTGCATCGCGCATTGCAGCGGCGCTTCGGGAGAAGTGAAAAACACCAGCGCCATGCCGTCACCCGTGGGAAGCCGGATTAATTTTCCGGCCGATTCGGCCGCGCGGAATTGCTCGGTGTTGCGGACGACGTCGTTCAGGTCTTGCTGGAGAGCGCGCTGGTCGTCGATCAGCGCTTTCGAGTAACCAACAATATCGATGAACAGGACGTGACCTATCTCGAGCTGAACTTCCGTTTCGGGCTGCTCAGGCGGCATTTCCTATCTTCTCTTTTCTGCCCTTTCCTTTCCGCCACTATCAACCACTTGTCACGCCATAGCCTTACGCGACGGCGGCAAGCGATCCCGCGACCGCGGGAAAGGCGTTCTAACAACTGTTCTCAACCCTTACGGCATTTCGAACGTCCAGTCGCGGCCTGCGCATTCCTGGCGCAGCCGGATGATGTACGGCTTCTCCTTGATCAGGTCGAATCGCATCACGACGTAAATTTTAGGAATCACATGCGAATTCCATTCGCTATTCGTTGTTTGGGTGAATCTTCACCAGTTTGTCTCTCTCCCCGGTTTGCAAGTCGACCGTCAGAACGTTGCCCACCCCAGACGCATAATATTTGTTTTCTCGCGCATCCGGTTCCAACGGCGTCGTCTCCAGGGTTTTTAGACAGTGCGTAAACGTTCCTCGTGGCACCGTAACGGTGGTGTTGAGGCTGACAACCAGTGCGTTGTCTTCGGCATTCGCCAGGGAGAATTCCTGGCGATAGAAGTCACCGACGACAGAATTCGCCTCCATGATAATACCTGGCTTATCGTCATTCACGCCCGCGGTGAACGTGCCGGCCAGGGTGACCGGACGTCCATCTTCAAATTCAGCTGTGTTCTCGCCGAAGTACCAAACGTTGCCCTGCCTGTCCTGCGCATACCAATCGAGGGTATCTTCCGCCAGCACGCCATCGAGATAAACCACGTCGTGGACCTCAGTGCAGGTGACCCCCATGATCACTTTGGTTTTGTGGGTGACGATGAAATCGTCGTGAACAAAGCCATCCCTAGTTTGCCCTTCGTAAACAAAGGTTTGGCCGGGTGGCAACGGAAAGAACGGATTGGTCACGTGTCGCACGAAATTGGCCGGATCGATTACCGGATCATATCGGGCGGGACCAAATTTCTGGCAGGCAGCCTGGCGCGACGCATACCCGTCCTGACAGGTTTGGAGCGCGTCGTGAAAATCTGCCGCGGCTTGTTTTCGACAATCGGCTCGCGCGGCGGGATCCGAAATGTTGGCGCATTTGCCCAGTGCAACTGATTGTGCGCTTTCCGCAGCATCCTTGCATCCATCGAGGGCATCTTGCGCTGTGTTCTGGCAAAAATCAGCTTTGGCAAACCCAATTACTCCGATGGTGACGATCGCCACCCCGATTAGGATGCACGATTTTGTTGCCGCATTGAAGAGATGATCGAACAACAACTGCTCAGGGGAGGTTTTCATGTTCAAGTTTCAATCCGATAGCAATAATGTGCCAGTGGTATTACAGGGGTTTCTGCCTTGTGTGGTTGAGAGTTGACAGAACGGCACCGCCGGATCCGAGGCGGACTGGCATTGCCTTCGGTTGAGGGTTTTCGTCTGCAAATATCAGTCACGGGCGTTTGCAAAAGAGCTGCGCCAGTCCTCCTCAAGTTAAAGAGTAAACGTCAATCTCGAATCGCTCTCGTGCTCTGCCATTAAGCGTTGGACGCTCGCCCGTTTGCGGAACAGCCCCGAAAGCTTTCGGTGGTTGACGCGCCTTCCAAATCCGCGGTTCAACTATTTAACAATTTAACAGGCACCCTGACGTCTGATCTCTGACCTCTGGCAACGGCTATTTCTCAGGTCGCGTCGAGACGTTAAAGAAATTCCACTCCCAGGTCTTGCCGTTGTCGGCTGAAAACGCCTGACCCCATACCGGGCGATCCTTGTTCCGCGCATCCCAGCGGAAGACGACGATGATGGGCTTGCCGTTGAGTGTGTCTTTTCCGAAAAAATGTCCGACGCCATTTTCAAAAGAACCGACGACGGGAGGATCGATCGTTCCGGTATTGCTCGCGATCCAATAGAGGCTCCAGAGTCTGGTCTTCGGATCGAAGAGCCGCAGGGTGAGACCTTCGAAGAGCTTGCCTTCCATTCCGGGGAATTGGGTAGTGGAATAAGTGTCCATATCGGCGGCGCCGCCGAGAATTTTGGAGTTCTCATCCGAGGACTCGAATTCCGTCCAATCCTGGCAGTTTGCCAGTCGTTTGTTGAGGTGGCGGTTGTGCATTTTCCACTTGCCCACTAAAAAATCGAAATCGCTCGGCGACGATGTGGCCGAGGCCGTGATCTTCAAGTCGCCTTTCTCATCGAAGCTAATCGTCGGAATCGGGATGCTCTCATCCGCGGCCAATTCGGTCTTAGCCTGGACCAGATGGGAAAGCGCGAGCGACAGGAGAATGATCGTTAGATATTTCATCGAACCTTAAAATAACAACAGCGGCGAATTCGACAACAATTGCCCCGAGATCGCTCTCTGCTCTCGGACCTCTGCCCTTGGCGTCAGCCCTTCGCCAAATCGCGCAGGATTTCCTCAGCCGCGGGCGTTAGTTGATCGAGGATCTGCTGCGAATCCGCATCCACTCGGATCCAGATATAATCCGAACCATCGCCTTGCTTTTCATGCGGCAGAATGTTCGGCATGACCGTTTCCTTCCGAATGACGGGGCGACCTTCGACGATCGTCTTGTAGCTGCGCCAGGTAACTTTCGTGTCCTTGACCACGAACGACGATTCGGTCGCTCCGGCGACAATCTCGGGATTAAGCGTTGCGCCTGGCTGAAAGATAAAATAGATGCAGTTGAAATGACCGGCCGACATTTTGCCGTCGATCCGGTACTGTCCCTTCCCGAACTGCGAGAGATCGTAGAGATCTTCCGGTAACATCAACGGCGCTGGTGCAATCAGACGGCTTCCACTGAATGGCGGAACGCTTTTTCGTTTGTCCCTGACAAATGGCGAACGCTACGAGCACGGCCAGCAGTACCTGACATTGAACGTATGAACATGGCAAGTAACCTAGCACCCTCGACGTCGATCCTTCCTATATTATAGAAGCATGAGAACTCCGCTGCGCCCGATACCGCCTTCGCCTAGGCGGTCAACTTCCGCCGCGTTCGATATTGTTCGCGAACTGGGATTGGCGTTTCCGCGAGCAAGAGAAACCCGATACTATCGAGGGCCCGCGCTGGAAATCGACGGTGAGGTATTCGTCGTTCAGACCAGCCATCGCAGCGCCGACCCGAACTCAATTTCGGTGGCGACTGAATTCGAACATCGCGAGAAGCTGATCGCCGACAATCCGGGCGTCTTTTATTTGAGACCGCACTACCAAAACTATCCGGTCGTGCTCGTGCGTCTCGATCAGATCGACCGCGCAGAATTAAGTGAAGTGCTTCGTTCTGCTTACAACGCGGTCGTCAGTGGGAAGGTTAAGATAGGTCGGTCGCGTGTGGCCGGCCGTCGCTCGACTTCGCGCAAGAAACAGATCAAACGCCGGCCCGCCCGCTGAAGAGCTTCCCGCCCGGCGACCAGCGCGGTGCACTGCCGCCCTTCGGTGTTGGCGATCGACGCACATTGCCGCCGTCCGCGTCCATCACGAAAATCTGTTAGCCGTGATTGCGACGATCCGACGCCTTCAAAGCCGAGCTACAATGCTTTCTGTCGATCTTGAAATCTTCACGTCTTAGCGAAGGTATCCGGATGCGCAGCAACGATCACAATCAGATGATCTGCGGCGGTTTGCCGTGGCGCGGTCGCTCTTTCCGCCGACTACGCTCCGGCGCGCCATTGCGCGGATGCGCTTCGTCCAGGCGGACCCGATCCGCGCACCGGCACGCGCACAGGACCTTATCCTGCGGCATCGGGTAAAGGACTATCGCGCGGGCGACCTCGAACGGAACTACGTCTCGTTAGGGATTGAGGAAGACACGTTCGTTAACTACGGCTTTGTCACGCGCGAGCTACAGACGTTGATGCATCCGCGACCGGATGTGCGCGTCCCGGCGGAAGGCATGCAGGCATGGTCGGCCGCCGAGCGAAAGAAGGCCGAGCTGCTTCTCGCCTTCCTCCAGTCGCGGGGCGAGGTGCATCCGCGCGAGGTGGAGGAACACTTTGCGCACGGGCGCGTTCGGAATTACTGGGGCGGTTCGTCGAACGCCACCTCGCAGATGCTCGACGCGCTGCACTATCGCGGCCTGGTGCGCGTGGTGCGGCGCAGGAACGGGATCCGGATTTACCGCACGCATCAGCATGAACCGGCGCGGCTGACGTGAGGCGGAACGCCGGACCCGGATCGATGCGCTCGTGGACGTGGTCGTAAACATCTACGCACCGCTGCCAGGCTCGAGTCTCTCGTTCTACATTCGCCGATTGCGCTACGCCGTACCGCAATGGCGAAGCGAAATTACAGCCGCGCAGAAACGCGCCCGTGAGCGCCTCGCGAATGCGCGTGTCGCGGGCGTGGACTGGTATTGGCCGAGCGGAGAGAACCCACGACGTGTGGTCATTCCGGAGACGGTACGATTGCTAGCGCCGTTCGATCCGGTCGTGCACGACCGCACCCGTTTCGAATTGTTGTGGAACTGGACCTATCGATTCGAAGCATACACACCGGCGCCGAAACGGAAGCTAGGTTACTACGCCTTGCCGCTGCTCTGGCGCGATCGCGTCATCGGCTGGGCGAATCTGACGGTGAAAAATGGTGCGCTGCTCGCCGATCCCGGCTACGTGCAGAGCCGGCCACCGAAGGATCGCGCTTTCCAGCGCGAGTTCGATGCAGAGCTGGCTCGGATCCGGTTCTTCCTCAGACTTCATGCCTGACGGCCGAGGCGGGAAAGAGCATAGTGGTCGATCGATCCTCTGACTGCCTGCCGGCAGGGTCTCTCGCAGCATTTGCGCGGCGCGAGAAGGGCGATCGGTTGTCGACGCAGTCGCCCACGGCAACTGTTGCTATTGCCATGAAATTTTTGATCACGAATGATGATGGTATCGACGCTGCCGGATTGAATGCGTTGCTCGAAGCTGCGCAAAATTTTGGCGAAGCCACCATCGTCGCGCCGGATGCTCCGCAATCTGGCGTCAGCCACGCCGTGACCTGGCACGAAGGCGTGCGCATCGAACCGCGCGGCGAAAAACGTTTCGCCATCCATGGCACACCGGCCGATTGCATTCGGCTCGGGCTGCTTCATCTGGTGCCGGACGCGAACTGGATATTAAGCGGCATCAATCACGGCGCGAACCTTGGCGCGGACGTTTATTACTCCGGCACTGTTGCCGCCGTGCGCGAAGCTATCCTGCACGGCTGGCCCGGCATCGCCTTTTCGCATTATCGCAGAGGCGCGGAGTTCGATTGGCCGCGCGCAACACGCTGGATCACGCCGCTGCTGCGCGAGCTACTCGATCGGCCAGTTGAGTCCGGTCTCTTTTACAATGTGAACCTTCCGTTGCTGCCGCCCGGCGCGCCTGATCCGGAAATCATCTGGTGCCCGCTCGATCCGGAACCACTGCCTTTGAACTACCGGCACGAAGAAGAGACCGGCTTGTATTACGCCGGCGACTACAACCTGCGCGCCCGCACGCCTAAAGCCGACGTCGACGTATGCTTTAACGGCAACATCGCCGTCTCCCAGGTGAAATTACTTTAGGACTAGTCAGCAACGATTAAACGAGAAAGGTAGTCATCGCGAGAGTCAGCAGTCCGGTGTTGTGTCAAAAGTGAGGACTGGCGCCACCTCTGCCGAGTCCACAGTTCGGCGACGAATTCGGCGCGACGTACTATTTCGGGTTGAAAACTGTTTTCAGAAGGCTCTCGAGGCGCGCATCCTCTCGCAATGGATCGAAAATCGGATTGCATTTGATTTCAAACGCGAGCCGGTTGCGCTCTTCAACGGCCTTTGCAAGCCAGGCGAAGGCTTGCTCGTTGTCATCCAGCCGCATGTAGGCAGTGACGTATTCAACGGCTGCGATGTAATCGCCGCGCGCGGTCTTTTCTTTAAGTCCTTCCAGTCGTTTTTGCGCCAGCGCGTGAACGGCAGCCTCAAAGCCCGATTTGGCATAAGTGCGTTCGAGAAGCGAGGCGTCCTCATCTATTCCACTGAGGCGCAAATCTTTGCTCCATTCGGCGATCGCTTCCTTTTGCAGTTGTTTTTTTTCGTAGGCGTCGCCAAGCAATTCATGGGCGAAACCGCAACCAGCATCGAGTTCTAGTGTTTTGCGACATCGATCGAGCGCCGCGTCGTACTGCCGCATGAAGAAAAACAGTCGCGCGCTGGAGAAACCAAACCGGGGCGACAGCGGATCGAGATCGAGCGCGCGCCGCATCTCGGCAAGCGCTTCTTCATTGCGGCCAAACAGAACCAAACAGAACGCGTAGTGAGCATGCATTTCGGCAAAGTTCGGGCTTAATTCCAGGCCGCGACGGAAATCCCGTTCCGCACCTGGCTAGTCGCGATGGTAATAAAGTTTGTCGGCTGCCAGAGCGTCGTATGCTTCACCAAGCCAAATCTTAACATTTCGGCGGAAAACTGGTATCACCGCATTCATGAAAGCTTTGACGCTCTTCGTACTTTTGCTCTCAACCATTCTGGTGCTCGCTGATCCATCCGCCTCACCATCGGCCATTGCTCCCGATGGCGACGCCTTGAAACAGCTCTTGAAAGAATTTCTCAATGGCGCCGGGCGCAACGACCTGGCCGTGCACGAGCGGTTCTGGGCGGATGAACTCATTTACACGCGTTCCGCTGGCCAGCGCCTCAGCAAAGCCGATATCCTTCGCGACATGAAAGCGGAAGCGGCCGCGCCGAAGAAACCGGACGAAGGTGTCACTACTTACAGCGCCGAAGACATCCGCGTCCTGCAATACAGCAACACTGCGGTCGTCGCTTTTCGTTTGGTCGCCACCAACAAAAAAGAGAGCACGAGCGAAGTAACGAACTACTTCAATACCGGCACGTTCGTAAAACGCGACAACAAATGGCAAGCCGTCGCCTGGCAGGCGACAAAAATTCCCGCGGAACAGGAGCCGAAGAAATAGCCGCGGGTTTCGAATGTTAAATATTTAAGGGCGTGTTGCCCAAATCCTCTTTTGTCATGTCGAGCGAAGTCGGAATGACAAAGCGGAGAAATCACGTCTGAAAATGTTGCTGCGATTCGGGCAACGCGCCCTTGGAGACTTGACCCCATCTTCTCCCTTGGATTGCTCGCCGTATAACCAAGCGCTTCGACAAACATTGACCGAAAGCCCGCTGCTACTGATAGCCTAAACGTTACCCTCACCTCTGCGACAGGGCGGTAGTTGAAACAGCCGGTTTCAAGTGTTGTCGAAAAAATTCGATTGTCTGCGTGCGCACATCCTCCAGCTCAGCCGGTTTAAATTTATGGCCTTGCGTCGGAAAAACGCGACTTTCGTAGGCAATGTTGTGTTGTTCCAGATAACTAAACAGCGGTTGCACATATTTTTTGTATGGAACCCGGTGATCGCGTTGCCCGTGCACGAGTAACAACGGTGGCATCCGACCGAGCGGTTTCATGTCGCCTTCGACCCATCCCCCGGCATGGTCTACCACCGCGCCGACCTGCGGATTGTCCGATGCCGCCTCGAGCGCGATAAATCCTCCCAGCGAATAACCATAAATGCCTATTGGCGCGGATGAGCCTGGTTGCTTTTGAATCCAGGCGATGGCGTAGCGCACAGATTCCACCCATTCATTGAAATCCTTCCGCATGTTCCACGGCCCAGCCATGAACCCTCCCGTTTCGTCAAGATAATGAGGCAGATAAACGATATTGCCGTCGCTAACCAGCCGCTGCGCGAATACTCTGATGCGTGACCCGTCGAAAGCCAGGCCACCCGCTCCATACAGAAGCAAAATGGTCCGATGTGGTCCTTGATCGTTCGGCTGATACAAATCGAGGCGCACCACGCTTTTTCGCGTCGGAATACGTACTTCGGTGAAAGAGATCGGCTTCGCCATGGCGTGACTCACGCAAAGCGCCGCCGCAACGAAGTAAATAAAGGGTTTCCCTCTGCTCATTGGGTATCCGCGCCAACTCAACTCGCGTCCCGCGCGTACGAATCGATCTTGCAAGGCACGAAGATGACAATTGCCAGAACGATGAAGAGAGCAACTGCACCCATCAGCCAGGCAGAATCTTATGGGCGCAAAGTGATGTAGAGAAATGTGTAAACCCCAACTAATCGGCCCGATCATCAGTGTGCTCACACCGCCACCGAGAAAGAATCGACAGGGGTGGAGAGGCAGCCATGCTTGCCGAGCCGTAGCCATTTTGCGAAGGCTGGCCGGCTGCAAACAGAACAATCAAAAATGCAGGCGACACGCCTGCCGCTACAGTTGTAGCTGCCGCCGTCCCTGGCGGCAGGCTTAATTCGACTTCAACGGCTTCGGCTCCGATCCCACCATTAAGATCTCGCAATCCGTTCCGTAATCTTTCTCCACGCAATTGGTGAAATAGATCGTTTTTCCGTCCGGAGACCAGCGCGGTGCGGTACCGCGTCCTTCGGTGTTGGCGATGAGACGCACATTAGCGCCATCGGCGTCCATCACAAAAATCTGGTAGCCATGGCTGCGGCGATTGGATGCGAACGCGATCTTCCGGCCATCGGGCGACCACGCGGGCCAGCCGTCAAAGAACGGGCTGTTAGTAAGGTTGCGCTGATTCGAGCCGTCGGCGTTGGCCACGAAAACTTCCGAGTTCTCTTCGCCGATGATTTTGCGGAAAGCGATCTGTTTCATGTCGGGCGACCACGATCCGTAAGTGTTGATGCCACCGGTGATGACCGACGTGATTTTCTTCGTCGCAAGATCGACAATGTTAATCTGCGCCTCGTTTTTCTTCGGCGGCGCGAGATCGTCGTTGGTGCAATAAATCACCTGCTTGCTGTCCGCCGACCAGTTCGGGTGAATGGTGTTGTGCTCTTTCGGCGTGAGCACTTCGACATTGGTGCCGTCCGCGTTCATCACCGCGATACTGGTCCGTTCCTTCGTTATCATAACAAACGCGATCTTCTTCCCATCCGGCGACCAGGCCGGATCTTCGTGGTCGGCATCATCGCGCGTGAGCTGCGCGATGTTTTTGCCGTCGGCATCCATCGTGAAAAGCTGTTCCTTGCCGGATATCATCGAAATAAAAACGAGTTTCTTCCCGTCCGGTGACGGCGCCGGATCGAAGTTCTGGGCGTGAGTGATCTGGATCGGAATCGAAATTTCGAGGTCCGCTGCACTTGCTTGCCACGCGCCGAGTAAGACCACCCAACTACCGAGCACACTCGTAACCTTAGTAATCATTGGAGGATGTCGCGCTCACCCAGAAAAAGTCCAGCGTCCCGTCGTTTTGGCCGGCTTTTAGAGCTGCATCGCGAGCGCAATTACACCTGCAGAACCGATACTATCTTTGAAAGATGGCCACCGAATGAACAACGCAAAAAAGACTATCGCGGCTGAAAAACCGCAAAGCCGTCGTTCTCAAAAGTCGCCTCCGAAACCGACATGCCCCGGTTGTGGAATGATCAAGAACGACTGGCCTGGAGAAGGATACACACACGATGGCGAAACCTATTGTTGTCAGGGTTGTGCTGAAGGCACCGGTTGCATGTGTGTCGCCGTAGGGAAAACAGGCTTCTCACGCCAGGGACAGAAACTTACGCGGGCCGAGCCGCGTCCCGGCGAACAGCGCGCGGGCGCACCTGCACCAAGGGGCGAACTAAGCGGAGAACGAGATAATCTGGGCACCGAAGAGGCTCTCGATCAGGGAGGCTAAGACGGAAAGTTGAGGAAGTTGAAGAATTGAGAATTAGCGAACGCGGCGACCAACCGCAGCCAAAGCGACTGTAACGACAGCGTTCCTTCAACTCTCAACTTTATTCGCTGGATTACAGCAATTCCGCGACAAGTTTCGTCGCTTGTTCCGAAGAAACGCCGAGCTTGCGGAAAGCAAGCGGGCCTTCGCCGGTGTGCAACACCGGTTCCAGCTCTTCCAGGCTTTGCAGGTCGGTCCGACGCCAGAACAATCCGATCGGAATTTCGTCGCCCCACTGAAAACCGCGCTCGATCGCCTGATGCAGATCGGTCGGATCGTGGCCTTGTTCCTCGAGAATTTTTACTCGCGGATTAAACCATTGATAGGTGTTGTCCTTGTTGTAAGTGACGCAAGGACTGAAAACGTCCACCAGCGCGAAGCCCGTGTGTTGAATGGCGCCCTTGAACATTTCGACCATGTGTTTCTGTTTGCCGCTGAACGCGCGCGCGACGTAGGTGGCACCGCCAACGATTGCCATCGGGATCGGATTGATCGGGTTCTCAACGCTCCCGTGCGGCGTGCTCTTGGTTTTCATTCCCTTGACGCTGGTGGGCGAGCATTGGCCGGTCGTTAGGCCATAAATCTGGTTGTCCATCACGATGTAAGTGAGGTCAACGTTGCGCCGCATGGTGTGAACAAAATGGTTCCCGCCAATTCCGTAACCATCACCGTCGCCGCCGGTGCAAATCACTTTCAGCTCGTGGTTGCCGCATCTCACACCGGTCGCAACCGCCAGGGAACGGCCGTGCAATGTATGCATGCCATAACTGTTGATGTAACCCGGCAGATTCGAAGAACAACCGATGCCGCTGATGACGCAAGCCTGATGCGGTTGCAATCCCAACTCAAACATCGCTGTTTGCAGCGCGGCCAGCACCGAAAAATCGCCGCAGCCGGGACACCAATCAGGATGGATCCGGCCGCGGTAAGTATCTTTCGTTAATTGGCCGGGCTCCTTCGCAGGCGCAGTGACGGCAGTAGGTGTTGGCGTTGTTGTGGGCTCAGTCGTAGCGCTCATGGGGCGTGGGAAAGTTGATGGTTGAGAGTTGATGGTTGAGGGCTGAATCGATTAACCCTAATGCTCGTGCTCCTGCTCATGCTCATGATCGATTGCTTTTGTAACATCGCTACGCATTGACCTCGTGCACCGGAATCGAAAGCTTCGTTTGGCCGGTTAATTGCGATTTTACTGCTTCGACAATGTGGTGTGGCATGAAGGGTTCGCCGTCGTACTTGCGGATGTGACCGTGCGCTGCGAAGCCGGTTTCGCTCCGGAGATAACGAGCGAACTGGCCGCTCTGATTGTTCTCGACCAGGATAACGTTCTTGCTGCGCCCGAGAATTTTCGCCGATTTCCGCCGCGTGCAGCGGCACGATCCATTTGATGGCGAGCTGATTGGCCACGATGCCTTCTTCGGCTGCCAGTTTTTCCACCGCTTCCCGGATCACGCCTTCGGTTGAGCCCCAACCCACCAGCGTGACGTCGGCCTTTTCCGGACCAACGAGTTTCGGCGGCGCAATCTCCTTGATGACGCCTTCCATTTTGCGGGCGCGTTTCTCCACCATCATCCGCCGCTTTTGCGGATTGGTGAATTCATCACTGATAAGCGTGCCGTCTTCATCGTGCTCGTCGGTCGCGGCGGTAAAAATGTGACCGGGCACTCCCGGCACGGCGCGCGGCGAAATTCCGCTCGGAGTGTTTTTGTAACGCAGATACGTCTTGTCGTTGTAACCGCTCGCCGGATTCGCTCCATTTCCGTTTCCATTGTTGTCAGGCAGAATCAATTCGCCCCGGTCGATCTTCACTTTGAAGTCGAGATCGTCCGGATCGATGCTCGTGGTTCCTTCGGAAATCAGGAGATCGGCCAGGACCAGACCGGGACATTGATACTTGTCGCAGAGGTTGAACAACTCCGGGATCGTCTGAAACAAATCCAGCTGGTTTGTCGGCGCGACAACGATGCGCGGATAATCGCCCTGGCCGGCGCCGAGTACTTGCCAGAGATCGCCTTGCTCGGTCTTGGTCGGCACGCCTGTCGCCGGTCCGGCGCGCTGCACATCGACGCAAACGATCGGCGTTTCGATCATTCCCGCCATTCCGACGGCCTCAGTCATGAGCGCAAATCCGCCTCCGCTGGTGGCGCACATCGCGCGGCAGCCAGTGTGCGCGGCGCCAATCACCATGTTCATCACGCCGATCTCATCTTCGACTTGCCGGACCATAATGCCGAGCTCACGCGCGTGCGCCGCCATCCACATCAACACGCCGGTAGACGGACTCATCGGATATGCCGCATAAAACTTTACACCGGCAGCCGCTCCACCCATGGCGGTGGCCTGGTTGCCGGTAATTATTCCCAGCGGCTTGGCTCCTTTTGGCGCCTTCCAGGAGAAAGCGGTAAAATTTTGCGCCGCGTAATCGTAGCCTGCGCGAGCAATGGCCACGTTTTCAGCGATCACCGCGTCGCCTTTCTTTTTGAATTGGCGAGAAACAACTGTCTCGAGCGCTTCCGATTCGATCCCGAGCAATTGGAGCGTGGCGCCGAGCGCGGCGGTGTTGACCGCCAGTTTGTTACCCTTGGTCAATTCCTTCATCGGCATAGCGCAGAGTTGGACGCCGTCCGCCGCTTTCCCGGGCGTAACCTTCTCCTTATCGTAAACCGCGCACGTGCCGCTTTTCAAAAGATGGAGATGCCGATCCATCGTGTCCTGATTGAGCGGGATCAAAACATCGATCTTGTCCCCCATGTTTCGGACCGGACCGTCGCCGGCGCGAATCGTCAGGAACGTGTGGCCGCCGCGAATGATCGACTGGTAAGCGTTGTAGGCGTTGAGATGCAATCCGCGCCGCGCAAAGATGAGCGCGAGAATGTTGCCAGTGGAAGCGATCCCCTGGCCGTTCTCTCCGCCAATGCCGATTGCGAAATCAATTTTGTTCATTACAACGGAAGCAAGGGTAACCACGAATGGACACGAATTCACACGAAGATTTTCGACAGAAGCAAGCGAAGGAAGGGAGATTCCATTCGCCGGAGTCAAAACCCCAAAACTTTGTTGTCTTCTGTAAAAGGACTCCGGAATTCGCGTTCATTAGTGTTTATTCGTGGTTAAACTGAGTTTGTGTCGGCCTCTGACTTCGGACCTCCGATCTCCGATCTCTGATTCGCATCCTCCGAAGATCGGTCTCTCGTGGCAGGTCACACTCCGAGCCGAACTCACCGCGTGAGGCGAAGCCTTTTACGCGGTTAGCCGATCCCGATGCCGAGAAGGCGAATCGCGTCATGAAAGCGATAATGGAAATGGGCAAGATCGACATCGCCGCTTTGAGCAAAGCTGCGATGTGGAACCGAGTCTAAGCTACGGCCAGCTCTGCCTGCATCTGCAATGGGATTCGCTGCGCAGCAATCCCCGTTTCGCAGATGTTATTGCTTCGCTGGCGCCAAAATCGTAGCCTTGGTGCCAGTCCGGCTCGGACCGCAGGCTGGTCGAGGATCCCGCGCGCACCGCAAACTCGTGAACGCGAACTTGATCGCTTTAAGGGATCAAGTCTACATTATGACGGCCGCTTTGAGCACGCTGGTATCGCGGTGCACGCCGAAAAAGGGCACGACTTCATCGAGCGAAATCTCACGATCGATAAATAACGCGCGTGGCACTGCTCCCTCGGTAAGAAGCTCGATCGCTTGTCGAACATACGCTGGCCGATGATGGAACACGCCGAAAAGCGCGATCTCATTGTAATGAATGCGATGCGTGTCGAACTCGGCTTTTGATCCGGCAGCGCACCCGCCGAAAAGACATACCCGCCCGCCTTTCCGCGCCATCGCAACGCTCAGCGACCATGTCTCAGGTTTACCTACTGCCTCGATCACTCCATCCGGGCCGCGGTTGCCCGAAGTTCTACGGCGCACCGCCTCGATTGCATCTGCTTCGCGACTTAGATCGATCACCTCGTCTGCTCCCGCGGCGGTCGCGAGGCGAAGCCGGCCGGTGTTTCGACCAATCACGAGCACGCGTGCCCCACGCGATTTTAGACCGCACACGAGCAGCCGCGCCATATTGCCAGCGCCGATCAATGCGATCGTTTCGCCGCGTTCAATCCGCATCTTATCGACTGCGTGCAACGCACACGCGAGTGGTTCCGCCAGAGCTGCTTCAGCGAAGCCGAGGTGCTCCGACAAGGTGTGAACATTGTGCCGCGTAATTTGCGGCGGAACGCGGATGTATTCGGCATAAGCGCCATTGAGCAGCTCAAGATTGTCGCAAACTTCCGATGTTCCTTGCCGACAATAGAAGCAACGATCGCACGGCGCTGAGTTCAGGACGACGACGCGATCGCCTTCGCGCAAAGCAGTTACTCCTGAACCTGCTGCGCTGACGGTGCCGGCCATCTCGTGTCCGAATGGCGAAGGGGTCTGTGCCAGCAGAACGGGATGGCCTTGCCGATAAGCCTTGAAGTCGGTGCCGCAAGTAAGCGCCGCCGCAATCTTAACTACAACTTCTCCAGGACCCGCAAATGGAATCTCAGTTTCCGTCAGCCTTAGGTCACCCGGTCCGTAAAACAGTACCGCTCGCATCGAGCCATGATTTTTGGCTCTAGTGTCCGCCGGTCCGCCGGTCGGACGGATCTGTCCTGTGCCGACTCGGACGGACTCGTCCTTTGGCGAGCTCATCAGGGAACGATAATCGCTTTCAGAATGGCACGGCTTTCAATCGCCGCGAGAGCTTCGGAGAACTTTTCCAAAGGAAAAGTGTGGTCGGTCATCTGTCTTACGCGAACAGAACCCTTCGCGAGTAACTCAAGTGCTTCCCGCAAATCATGGGGCGACGCAGAATACGAACTGACGACATTGATTTCCCGGTAATACAGCTGGTTCCAATTAAGACAGACATCCCGGTCCGGATGAAAGCTCGCGAAGATGAGACATGTCCCGCCTGCGCGTAGCCATGAAAGGCAAGATCGACATCGCCGCTTTGAACAAAGCTGCGATATCAAGTTGAGGTTGAGAGCGACCCGCTGGCTTTTTCTAGTCCGCTCGACCCGAAACCGCGTCCTTTGAACTACCGCATCAAATCCAAACGAATCCCGTGGCATGAAGCTGTCATCGCGCTCCTGCTGATCGCGGCGCTGATTACGGGTTTTCTTTTCTGGCAACGAGCGAAATCGAAAACGTCCACAGCAGCGGCTCTGGAGAAAAGCGTCGCGGTATTGCCTTTCGCGAACCTGAGCCGCGATCCGGACAACGCCTACTTTGCTGATGGCATCCAGGACGAAATCCTGACACGTTTATCCAAGATCGCGATCTAAAGGTGATCTCGCGCACGTCGACGCAGCATTACAAAAGCGCGCCCGAAAACCTGCCGGAGCTCGCGCGGGCGCCCGGCGTAGCGCATATCCTGGAAGGGAGCGTGCAGAAGTCAGGGGAAAGGATGTGAGGTTACGTCCTAGACAAAAAAGCTTGACATTTGTTACGCGATTCGGCGAAAAAGTGGCGAAGCCACAGCGACTTTCGCGTCTATCGCCGGAACGGGCGACAAATGATCCCGAGGATCGCGCCCGACCGTTAGCTGTGGCGAAGGAGCACTGGACGCGATGAATTATGACACCTGAATCGCAAGACAATCTTCGCTTTGAAATTGGGCATGTCCTGTTCATCGACATCGTCGGTTACTCGAAGCTCCTGATCGAGGAACAGAAGGAGCGGCTTAACCAACTCACTGAGATCGTGCTGGCCACGGCGCAGGTCCGCGAGGCCTCGGACGAACAACTCGTCCGGCTGCCGACCGGCGATGGGATGGCGCTGGTCTTCCGCCACAGCGCGGAGGAACCGGCCCGGTGCGCGCTCGAGATCGCCGAAGCGCTCCGCAAGCACCCGGAACTTCCCGTGCGCATGGGCATTCACAGCGGACCGGTGAGCGAGGTGACCGACGTGAGCGGGCGCACCAACATCGCCGGGGCCGGCATCAACATGGCGCAACGGGTGATGGATTGCGGCGACGCCGGGCACATCCTTCTCTCGCAGCACGTGGCCGATGACCTGATGCAATACCGGCAATGGGCGCCGCGTCTGCACGACCTGGGCGATTGCGAGGTCAAGCACGGCGTCCGGCTCCATCTGGTCAATCTCTACGCCGAGCCGCTGGGCAACGCCGCGCCGCCGGAGAAGTTTCAGCAGGTTGACGCCGGCAGCGCCGGCGCGCCGACAAGCCGGCGCGGCGCAGCGAGTGCCGGGCATGAGGCCGTCGTCGCTGCCGTACTGCTCGCGCTCCTGATCGGCGGGCGGCATTTTATTTCATCTCGCCATCGACGCGCCCGACGAAGGGCGCCGCCATTCCCGAAAAATCGATCGCCGTCCTGCCGCTGGTCAATTCCACCGGTGATCCGGCGAACGAGTATTTCTCCGACGGCATGTCGGAGGAATTCATCTCCTCGCTCTCGCGTCTGCAAGACCTCAAGGTCGTCGGGCGCACCTCGTCCTTTCAGTTCAAAGGCAAGACCGAGGACAGCAAGACGATCGGCGAGAAGCTGGGCGTGTTTTATCTGCTCGAAGGCAGCGTGCGCAAGTCGGCCGATCGGGTGCGCATCGCGGTGGCGCTGATCAAATCGCGCGACGGCGCCAATGTCTGGTCGGAAACCTACGACCGGGAACTGAAGGACATCTTCGCGGTGCAATCGGAGATTGCCGGCGCGGTGGCGAAGCAGCTCAAGGTCGCGCTCCTCGGGCACTAACGGGCAGAGCGCGCAGTTGACCACCGCGGCCACGCCTTCCAATCAGAATGTCGAGGCCTACAACGCCCTCTTGCAGGGAAATTTTTACTACAATCGCCGTACCGCCGACGATACCCGCAAAGCGATCGGCTACTACGAGGAGGCGATCCGGCTCGACCCGCGCTACGCGCTCGCCTATGCGAAGCTCTCGGGCGCGGCGGTGACTCTGGCTAGCAACTACCCCGGCAGTGTTGCGCCGAGAGAAGTGGAAGAGCTAATCGCAACAGCGCGCGCCTCGGCGAAGCGCTCGCTCGAATTAGATCCAAATCTCGCCGATGCGCATTCCGCACAAGGCGTGATCCTGCGCGATATTGATTTGAATTTCGTCGAAGCGGAAGCGGAATTCCGCCGCGCCCTGGAGCTCGCGCCGCAGGACGCCTCCGTGACGGCGAGCTTCGGCAACCTGATGGCCAGACTCGGCCGGCTGGACGAAGCGGTCGCGCTCGCGCAGCGGGCGATCGCGCTCGACCCGCTACGCGGCGCATGCCACCAAAACCTCGCGCTCTATCTCACCGCGCTCGGCCGCTACGACGAGGCCGAGGCGGCGGTGCGCAAGGCCATCGAACTGCAGCCGCAGGCCGCCACGAACTATTCGCAGCTTGCGATTATTCAGATTCTGCGCGGCAAATCCGGAGCGGCGGTGGAATTCGCGAAAAAGGAAACCGATCCGTTCTGGCGCACCTACGCACTGGCGCTGGCCCACTTTGCCAACGGCGACCGGGCGGAGGCCGACGCGGCCCTGAAAAAACTGATCGACGAAAACGCCGACCAGCGGCGCCAGCCAGATCGCTCAAGTGTATGCACTGCGCAAGGAACCGGACAAAATGTTCGAGTGGCTGGAGCACGGCTGGCCCACGAACGACCCAGGTGTGGACGAGCTGCTGAGCGATCCCTTCCTGCGCGCCTACAAGGACGACCCGCGCTTCATCGCCTTCGCGCAAAAGATCGGGGTCATGCCGAAAGCCGCCGCCAAGCCATGAGCGACGACAATCTCCGCTTTGAAATTGGGCATGTCCTGTTCATCGACATCGTCGGTTACTCGAAGCTCCTGATCGAGGAACAGAAGGAGCGGCTGAACCAACTCACTGAGATCGTGCTGGCCACGGCGCAGGTCCGCGAGGCCTCGGACGAACAACTCGTCCGGCTGCCGACCGGCGATGGGATGGCGCTGGTCTTCCGCCACAGCGCGGAGGAACCGGCCCGGTGCGCGCTCGAGATCGCCGAAGCGCTCCGCAAGCACCCGGAACTTCCCGTGCGCATGGGCATTCACAGCGGACCGGTGAGCGAGGTGACCGACGTGAGCGGGCGCACCAACATCGCCGGGGCCGGCATCAACATGGCGCAACGGGTGATGGATTGCGGCGACGCCGGGCACATTCTCCTCTCGCAGCACGTGGCCGATGATCTGGTGCAATACCGGCAATGGGCGCCGCGTCTGCACGATCTCGGTGATTGCGAAGTCAAGCACGGCGTCCGGCTCCATTTGGTCAATCTCTACGCCGAGCCGCTGGGCAACGCCGCGCCCCCGCAGAAGTTTCAGCAGACGACGCCTAAGCGCGGCGGCCGACAAGCCGGCGCGGCGCAGCAGTGTCGGATGGATCGCGGCGCTCGCTGCTCGTCGCGCTCCTCGCGGCCGGGGCGGCATATTATTTCATCTCCCATCGGCAGCGACGAAGAGCGCCGCCATTCCCGAAAAATCGATCGCCGTGCTGCCGCTGGTCAATTCCACCGGCGATCCGGCTAACGAGTATTTCTCCGACGGCATGTCGGAGGAATTCATCTCCTCGCTCTCGCGTTTGCACGACCTCAAGGTCATCGGGCGCACCTCGTCCTTTCAGTTCAAAGGCAAGACCGATGCGACAGCAAGACGATCGGCGAAAAGCTCGGCGTGCTATTACCTGCTCGAAGGCAGCGTGCGCAAGTCGGCCGATCGGGTGCGCATCGCGGTGGCGCTGATCAAAGCCGGCGACGGCGCCAATGTCTGGTCGGAAACCTACGACCGGGAACTGAAGGACATCTTCGCAGTGCAATCGGAGATTGCCGGCGCGGTGGCGAAGCAGCTCAAGGTCGCGCTGCTCGGCACTAACGGGCAGAGCGCGCAGTTGACCACCGCGGCCACGCCTTCCAACCAGAATGTCGAGGCCTACAACGCCCTCTTGCAGGGAAATTTCTACTACAATCGCCGTCACCGTCGAGGATACCCGCAAAGCGATCGGCTACTACGAGGAGGCGATCCGGCTCGACCCGCGCTACGCGCTCGCCTATGCGAAGCTCTCGCTCGCGGCGGGGAATCTGGCTAGCGCTACTCCGGCAGTTTTGCGCCGAAAGAGAGAGAAGAGGCGAATCGCAAAAGCTCGTGTCTCGGCGAAGCGCTCGCTCGAATTAGATCCGAATCTCGCCGATGCGCACCGGGCACAAGGCTGAGATTCTGATGCGACCTTGATTTCAATTTCCCCGAAGCGGAAGCGGAATTCCGACGCGCCCTAGAGCTCGCGCCGCAGAACGCCGCCGTGATGGCGAATCTCGGCACCCTGCTGGCCAGACTCGGCCGGCTCGACGAAGCGGTCGCGCTCGGACAGCGGGCGATCGCGCTCGAGCCGTTACGCGGCGGATCCACCAAAGCCTCTCGCTCTACCTCACAGCGCTCGGCCGCTACGACGAGGCCGAGGCGGCGGTGCGCAAGGCCATCGAACTGCAGCCGCAGGCCGCCACAAACTATACGCAGCTTGCGATTATTCAGATTCTGCGCGGCAAATCCGGAGCGGCGGTGGAATTCGCGAAAAAGGAAACCGATCCGTTCTGGCGCACCTACGCACTGGCGCTGGCCCACTTTGCCAACGGCGACCGGGCGGAGGCCGACGCGGCCCTGAAAAAACTGATCGACGAAAACGCCGACCAGGGCGCCAGCCAGATCGCTCAAGTGTATGCCCTGCGCAAGGAACCGGACAAAATGTTCGAGTGGCTGGAGCACGGCTGGCCCACGAACGACCCAGGTGTGACCGAGCTGCTGATCGATCCCTTCCTGCGCGCCTACAAGGACGACCCGCGCTTCATCGCCTTCGCGCAAAAGATCGGGGTCATGCCGAAAGCCGCCGCCAAGCCATGAGCGACGACAATCTCCGCTTTGAAATTGGGCATGTCCTGTTCATCGACATCGTTGAAATCAACCTGACGGGATTTACGCGGGCATGTCGGAACAGATGTATGCCTACCCCGAGGGTGACTGCGACGTGCCCGGGAGTGCAAGCCCCCGAATTCCACGAGGCGAGCCGCCTTCTCGGCCGCGCCGCCCCCAGCGTTTCTTTACGGCCAGCCTGCGGGCTGCGGGCGATTTCTACGTTTTTTACTTGACTTATGATCTAACTTACACCAAATGTGGGTCGTCGGACGCGCGAGCATTCCGTTCGTCACCCGGCTGCATTGACCCTGACCTATATGTTCACAAAAAACAAAATCCTGCTTGGCCTTGTCCTGGCATTGTTCACGTTCGCCGCGCCCAACCGCGCGCAGGCCGATCCGTTTTTCTTCACGTGGAAGGCCATATCCTTGGGAAACAACTGGTTTCTCTACCAGTACTTCGGACAGGTCTACATCGGTAATGAATACCCTCGGATTTACAAAAACGGCTTTGGCTGGCTCCAATACTGGAGTGATGCTTATATGCCTAACCGCGTAGCCGGGGGGGGGGCCGTATTCGGGAATTTCTTCAAGGACGACCGGACCGGCGATTATTTCTACACGAACTTTCAATACTACGACGTTGCCGCTAAGTGGACTTGGTTCTACAGTTGGAACCTTGGCACTTGGTTGTATTACGTCGAGCCGCCCGCGGCCCTTGGACGTAACGCACCCTTCTGATGGTCTCCGCCTGTTCTGGAACTCGACGACCGGCGAGTTATTCTACTACTGACGCGCACCATCACAACAATATGAACCCCTTGTATCAGACGACACTGAAAGCGATCACGAAGTTCCCGAAACTACCGCGATTTCGGCGACACGCGGTAACGCTGGTATTGCTGCTTCTCGTCACTGGCAGCACAGCCACAGGGGCAGGCACGGTCACAGTTGCCGATAATACACCGACACCTCCTCCCGGCGGGCCTACTTCCGGGCTGCTCGGTAACATCTCCACGCGCCTCCAGGTCGGGACAAACAATGACGTGCTTATCGCCGGATTCATCGTGGGCGGGACGGGACCCAAGCAGCTTGTTTTACGGGCGCTCGGTCCAACCCTGACCCAGTTCGGGGTGACCGGTGCGTTGGCCAACCCAACCTTGGAATTGCGAAATTCCACCGGTGGCCTCCTCGCTTTTAACGACAATTGGGCTCAGGCCGCTAACGCCCAATCGATTCCGACTAACCTTCGTCCGCCCAATAGCCTCGAATCAGCGATTCTAACCAATCTTAATCCCGGTTCTTACACCGCGATTGAGCGTGGGATAAACAACACCACGGGGGTCGGACTGGTCGAGGGTTACGATATCGCTCCCGGAGCCACCTCGCATCTTACCAACATCTCCACTCGCGGTCTCGTCCAAACCGGCAACAACGTCATGATCGCCGGCGTGATCGTGCAGTCGAACAATCAGGCGGTCGTTGTCCGAGCGCTTGGCCCGACACTCGCCAGTTTTGGCATCACGAATCCGCTCGCGAATCCTACCCTGGAGCTGCACGACGTGCATGGCACCCTGCTTGCCTCCAATGACAATTGGAAAAGCACGCAGCAAACCCTGATCACCGCCCTCGGCAAAGCGCTGCCGAATGACCTTGAGTCGGCCATCGTTCGCACCCTTGCTCCGGGGAGTTATACTGCCATCGTCCACGGAGTAAATAACACTACGGGCGTGGCGCTGGTGGAAGTTTACACTCTGTTCTAAGTCGGCGCTTCCATGTGCGCTTGGTTGGGGCGCCGTGTCTGGCGCCACGAGTCCACAATCCAGCGCCAGCCGTTACGCGTAACCGCGCTGCAATAGCCCAGGTGAAGCCGGCTGCGCTGAGCTTTGTTAGCGATCATCTCCCAATACTTGATCATGGCAGAATGCCGGACCCGCACGGTCCGAGATTTCTGAGTGGCACATTTGTAGCGTGACTGTGCTTTTCCGCTGTCGCGTTGATCCGAAGTTGCTCAAACGGGCGACGAAAGTAACCAAAACACTGGGCACCTCGCTGCCGGAAGCAGTGCGCATTTTTGTCGCCCAGGTCGCTCGCACTGGCAGCCTGCCCCTTTCCCTCTCCACTAAATCGGAGGCGGAAACGTTGGTCAACACGAAGGCCCGAGACAAAATCATGCGCAGTCTCGATGACACCGAAACTTGATCAGTTTACCTGGTGGATTTGGGGATGGCGGGGAAAGTACGACCCGTGGTCGTCGTGACGCGCGAAGATGCCAATGCGCCCAGGGCGCTCAGCGTGACCGTGCCTTTGACCACCCAAAACAGAGGAACCCAGTACGAAGTGGAGAGGCCGCGCGTGCCCTGGCTGAAACATCAATCGTTCGCCAACGTCTAGCCATCGCTGCCTACGAGCACCATGAGTTTCTCGAGCTCCGTGGGCGCTTTGATCAGCCGACGCTGGACAAGATAAAGCATGCCATGCGTTGGGCATTGGATCTCTGAGACTGATGGCCGAAATTGTAGTATGTTCTGGAAAAGGCTGTTTTTTGGCTAGCAGCCAAAAACGACAGGCTAGCAGCCTGCGCTCCCCAATCCATTGGTGGGGAAATGGGGTCGTGTTTTAACATAACATTTAACATTTGTTTCCGACTGCGCTACAGCCGTAATCGCCATTGCGGCGTATCGGAAAGAAGTTGTCGATCCTGGGATAGACCGATGTCTGCTCCTGCGACCAGAAGTTGCGTGAGGCATCGAACGAGGGAACACTGCGCGCTTTCCGCTATGCTGACCGTTTCACAACTTTCAAAATCTTTCGCCGGCCGGGCGCTCTTCGACGACGTCTCGCTCCAGGTCAATCGAGGCGATCGGATCGGATTGGTTGGCCCCAATGGGTCTGGTAAATCAACGTTGTTTGCGCTTCTGCTCGGTGATGTCTCGCCCGATAAGGGAACGATCGCGATCGAGAAGAACGCAACCATCGGATTTCTTCCGCAGGAAACCGCCGCCGCCGGAGACGAAACCGTGCTCGAACTTGCTCTCGCCGTTTCACCTGAGCTTGTGCACGCGCAGAAAGTGATCAAGGAGCACGCTGCGCTGAGCACGGCATGGCAGCGAAGCCAATGACGTGGCACTATCACAATGCGCTCCATGTTTTTGACGAGCACGGCGGGTGGGAACTCGAACCAAAAGCAAAACGGGTCCTCGCCGGACTCGCTTTTCGCGAAACTGATTTCGATCGCCCGGCGCGCGCCTTAAGCGGCGGCTGGATCATGCGCGCTCATCTCGCGCGCTTGCTCGTGATGGAACCCGACCTCCTTCTGCTCGACGAACCGACGAATCATCTCGATCTCGAATCGCTTCAATGGTTCCAGGAGTATCTGCGAAGTTATCCGGGCGCGATTGTCATGATCTCGCACGATCGCGAATTTTTGAATCAGCTTGTCGGCAGCATCGTCGAGATCGCGCACTCGAAACTGGTGCGTTATCGGGGCGACTGGGACAGTCATATCGAGCAGAAAGCAGCGCGCGAAGAACAACAGCTCGCCGCTTACAAAAATCAGCAGAAAGAAATCGCGTCGCTGCAATTGTTTGCCGATCGATTTCGCGCCAAGGCAAGCAAAGCTTCGCAAGCACAGAGCAAGCTGAAACAGATCGATCGCATGAAAAAAATCGCGGCCCCGGTCGCGCGCGGAAAGACGATCAAGTTCCATTTTCCGCAACCGGTCCGCAGCGGCCTGCGCGTGATCACGTTGAAAGATGTCGATCATGCCTATGGCGACCTCGTTGTTTATCGCGGAATGCAATATCATGCCGAGCGCGGTCAACGCACCGTGCTTGTCGGTCCGAATGGCGCGGGAAAATCGACTCTTCTCAAGTTGCTGGCCGGGCGTATTGCCAGTGCAGCATGGCGTGCGCGAACTCGGACATAATGTGCGCACAGGTTATTTCTCGCAGAACCGAATCGACGTGCTCAACGCGAGCCATACCGTTCTCGACAGCGCACGCGATATGCCCAATCCGGTATCCGAACAAACCGCGCGCACTGTGCTCGGTTCTTTTTTGTTTCGCGGCGACGACGTTTTCAAGACCGTCGCGGTTTTGAGCGGTGGCGAAAAGTCGCGACTGGCCCTTGTCAGGTTATTGCTCGATCCACCGAACCTTCTGCTCATGGACGAGCCGACGACACATCTCGATGTCGGCTCGATCGACGCCCTCATCGGCGCACTCAAGCAATATCACGGGACGCTCATCTTTATTAGTCACGACGTTCATTTTATCCGCGCCATCGCCACGAGCGTTCTTCACGTAACCTCAGATGCGAACCGCACAGGTGGTAAACTGACCTTCTATCCCGGCGATTACGATTACTATCTGGACAAATCGAAAGCCACATCCGCGCAGACCGCCCTGACCGCAGGCGCAACGTCAAATAACGGAAAGCCGATAGCCAATCGAAGAACGGGCGGACTGCGCGAACAGAAAGCGCAGAAGCGTTTGGAAGCGGACTCGCGTAATGCGCTTGCCAAAACGAGGCGCGAAAAAGAAAAGCGCGTGCACGACCTCGAGATGAAAATCGTGGCGTTGGAAGAACAACAAAAAGAACTGGCCGCAGCGCTCGAAGATCCGGCGGCTTACCAAGCGGGTCGCAACGCCATTGCGATTAATCGCGATCTCTCCGCTGTCGCCGCCCAGCTTGTGCGTCTGACGACAGAATGGGAAAGCGTTACTGCCACGGTGAGCGCGCCCTAACACTCCGCCGTGAAGACTTCGCTCCGTTGTGTCGCAGTCGTTCGGTTCTCTTGCCGATCTGTTGTTTTGCCGAAGCGTACGCGCAAGGCTTGCGTCTGCGTGCAACTACGAACGCGACCTGCCTTCGTTAGACTAAGGCACGGCAGACGAGTCGACATGGCAAGCAAGTGACGATCCGCCTTCGTTTGACTTCCGGCCGGACAAGGGGTTGCACCGGGCATCGAACGGGGTGAGTTAGGCTCTGAGGGGAGACTGACTATGCCACTACCGAATGACGAAAAGTTGATCGCACTGAGCGAAGAGATTTTGAAGCAATTCGAAGCCATGTTTGGGTCGCATCCCGGATTCAGGCCGGGCCATGCCAAGGGCATTTTATTAACGGGGACATTTACACCCTCTAGTGCGGCAGCGTCGCTGACGCGGGCGCAACATGTTGTGCGGACTTCGACTCCAGTGACGGTGAGGTTTTCGGATGGGACGGGAGTTCCGCTGATTCCGGACAACGATCCGAATGCGGATCCGCGGGGCATGGCGATCCGGTTCAACCTTGCAGAGCATGTGCACACGGACATTGTGGCGCACTCGGTCAATGGATTTCCGGCGACTACGGGGCAGGAGTTTCTGGAGTTTTTGCGGGGCGTGGCGCAGAGCGATCCAGCGAAGGTACAGGCGTTTGTGGGGAGTCATCCCAAGGCGCTGGCGTTTGTGCAGGCGATTACACCGCTTCCGGCGAGCTTTGCGAAGGAGAAGTACTTTGGGCTTACGGCGATGAGGTTTACCAATGAGGACGGCGTGAGCCGGTATGGGCGTTACACGATTGTTCCGGAGGCGGGCGAGGAGCATCTGGATGCTGCGGCGGCTGCGGCGAAAGGACCGGACTATCTATTCAACGAGTTGAATGAGAGGCTGGCGAAGGGCCCGATCAAGTTCAAAATCACGGTTCAGATTGCTGAGGACGGCGATGTTGTGAATGACGCGACAGTGCATTGGCCAGCCGAGCGGAAGGTGGTGGAGTTGGGAACCATTGCGCTGACGAGTACAGTTTCCAACAATGCTCACGAGCAGAAGCAGATTATTTTCGATCCGATTCCTCGCCTGGATGGGATTGAGCCTTCGGACGACCCGCTGCTTGAGTTGAGGGCCGCGGTTTATCTGATTAGCGGAAGGCGGAGGCGCACAGCTCCGGAGCAGTGAGTTTACGCAGAAAGCGTTACTGCCACGGTGAGCACGAGCAGGTGTTAAGCGCGCCGTTTCCATCCGGCCTAACGACTGCGGCGTATGCGTGGCGCGTAGCCTGGATTTTCGACAAACACGTATGTCTGGGTGTGGCTGAGGGCGTCACGGAGTGCTTCAACACGGTGGCGACGAACGATGGCCGCTCCCGGATCGCGAAAACGCGCAAAATGTGGTTTGACAGGGTGGGGGACCGCAGTATGTTGTTGGTCCGCCTGTAAGCGGTCTGGCCCGGTGGCTGGGCGTTCTTCCGAGTTCATTCGAACTCAGCTCTTTACGAGCAGTCGATAGTTGATGGCTGATTGTTGAGGGCTGGGCTTTGTTGTGTACCGAAGGCGAGAACGGTTGATCTTTGACAGTTTGGTTTTGAGTCCGTGCACGACTGGAATTTGTCCGCCCTCGGCCCTTTGGGCTTTACGGTGTGATGAAATCCGAAGCGGATTTCAAAATGTGAAGTCAGCGAAAATTGAATTGTGCGTTACCAAGCTCAGGCTTAGCGGCCTGGGTGTTGGTTTCTTTGATCGAAATATTTAGTAGATCGACGAACCCCGGTTTTGGATGAGGTGCAGCCGACAAGGCTGCCGCCACAGAAGAGACTGGGATTAAAAGGTCAGATCGCCGGTGGTTATAGCGACTACCGGCACTTATCAAACTTTGGTGATGAGTCTGCTGAGATTCGTCGCCTAACGTTTTTAACGGAGAGTTTGATTCTGGCTCAGAACGAACGCTGGCGGCGTGGATAAGACATGCAAGTCGAACGGGAACTTTCACTGGTAGCAATACCGGTGAAAGTTCTAGTGGCGAACGGGTGCGTAACACGTGGGCAATCTGCCTTAAAGTGGGGGATAGCTCGGCGAAAGCCGAATTAATACCGCATGTGATCAGGGGAGACATCTTCCCGAAATCAAAAGTGGCGCAAGCTACTGCTTTTTGAGGAGCCCGCGGCCTATCAGCTAGTTGGTGAGGTAACGGCTCACCAAGGCTTTGACGGGTAGCTGGTCTGAGAGGACGACCAGTCACACTGGAACTGAGACACGGTCCAGACACCTACGGGTGGCAGCAGTCGAGAATTTTTCTCAATGGGGGAAACCCTGAAGGAGCGACGCCGCGTGGAGGATGAAGGTCTTCGGGTTGTAAACTCCTGTCATTTGGGAACAAGTTGGACGCCGTAACTGCGCGTCCATTGATAGTACCAGAAGAGGAAGGGACGGCTAACTCTGTGCCAGCAGCCGCGGTAATACAGAGGTCTCAAGCGTTGTTCGGATTCATTGGGCGTAAAGGGTGTGTAGGTGGCGCCGTTAGTCGGGTGTGAAATTTCGGAGCTTAACTCCGAAACTGCATTCGATACTGCGGTGCTTGAGGACTGGAGAGGAGACTGGAATTCATGGTGTAGCAGTGAAATGCGTAGAGATCATGAGGAAGACCAGTGGCGAAGGCGGGTCTCTGGACAGTTCCTGACACTGAGACACGAAGGCCAGGGGAGCAAACGGGATTAGATACCCCGGTAGTCCTGGCAGTAAACGGTGCACGTTTGGTGTGGGGGGATTCGACCCCTTCTGCGCCGGAGCTAACGCGTTAAACGTGCCGCCTGGGGAGTACGGTCGCAAGATTAAAACTCAAAGAAATTGACGGGGGCCCGCACAAGCGGTGGAGTATGTGGCTTAATTCGATGCAACGCGAAGAACCTTACCTGGCCTTGACATGCATCTCTAAGCTGGTGAAAGCCAGTGACTCCCGAAAGGGAGAATTTGCACAGGTGCTGCATGGCTGTCGTCAGCTCGTGTCGTGAGATGTTGGGTTAAGTCCCGCAACGAGCGCAACCCCTGTGAACTGTTGCCACCAAGCCGTGAGGCTTGAGCACTCTGTTCAGACTGCCCTGTGAAACGGGGAGGAAGGTGGGGACGACGTCAAGTCAGTATGGCCCTTACGGCCAGGGCTGCACACGTACTACAATGCCCAGTACAGAACGATCCGAGACCGCGAGGTGGAGGTAATCTAGTAAAACTGGGCTCAGTTCGGATTGGAGTCTGCAACTCGACTCCATGAAGCCGGAATCGCTAGTAATGGCGCATCAGCTACGGCGCCGTGAATACGTTCCCGGGCCTTGTACACACCGCCCGTCACATCATGGAAGTCACTTGTAGCCGAAGTACACGTACCAACCCGCAAGGGAAGTAGTGTCCTACGCTATGAGTGGTAACTGGGATGAAGTCGTAACAAGGTAGCCGTAGGGGAACCTGCGGCTGGATCACCTCCTTTCTAAGGAGAAAGGCCTTCGCATCGTTGAATCGTTGAAGGACGAATTAAAGCGTTTAAGTCTGAATTTGACGGAGTGCCGGTAGGCACAGGTCGACGGCTAACTCTGAGGTCTCTCGAGAACTCAGATATGCCGTGAAGACTTTGGAATCGAAAGAAACCAGAGCTCAAAGAAAACGACGGTAGCGCACAATTCAGTTTTTGTTTGATTGCTGACCCCGACTAAATGCCGGATCGCGAGTGAAGCGCGATCCGGCATTTTCTTTGGAAGTTAGCCTTCCAGGCATTTGCCAGTCCGGCTCGGACCTCGGACGACAGCGCTTCCAGCCTGTCGAGGACGGGCAAGATGCCCGCCTGCCGAGTCAGGCAGGATGCCTAACTTCCAAACGCAACCGCGGGATCACCCGCCTTCCGTCGTCGCTACGACCTACGGTGTGGCAAGCGCGGATTTCATGGATTGGGGCGGGTAGCGCGCGCGTCTCGCGTGCTGGTTTCGGCGTCTCGCCAAAACAGTCTTTTTTTCAAAACTAGATTTCGCTGACGCGAAATAGCTGCCGACAACGGCGGGCTAGCAGCCTGCGCTCCCCGGACTTTTTCTGCTGAATAAATTCGCTGAAGCAAAATTGTAGCCAGCGAGGAAAACAAATCTGGAAGCCATGAGCCCACGAAAGAAATCACCCTTCATCGGATTTCCTGGACTCCTGGTTTCCAGATTTTCTGGACGATTTGTTTGGGTAACGCACAGAAGACCGTGCCCGCTCATTCGATCGCGAGGTCGATATTCGGTAACGGCTAGTCGCGTATTCACCGGCGATTCTAATTTATGAGGAAGTGCAAACTCGGACCTCGAGGAGATCGAGCGCGCGGCGGCGGAGATCCAAGTGGAGGGCGAACGTTATCCCGAACATCTCATGGCAACCGTCGGCCGCTAATTCGGAGAGTTCGCGACGACGTACCGCTAGGACTGGTTAAAGAAAAGGCGATGAAGAAACAAATTATGAGAAATCACATCCAACAGGGAGTTGCTGTGGCGATAGCTATCGGCATCGCAGTGTTAGGTCTCGCAGTAGCGAAACAATCGCGTGCAGAGCCGGAGAAAAGTTCGGCCAAGCCAATGCGGATCGGTGTCATTGGTGCCGGCTCGCTTGGCGGAACGGTCGGCGGTGTCTTGGTGAAGGCGGGGCACGAGGTGAAATTTTCGTCGCGTCATCCTGAAGAACTCGCCGCAATGATGCGCGAGCTCGGCCCACGCGCTTCGGTCGGCACGCCCCACGAAGCGGCGGAGTTCGGCACAGTGCTGTTGTTTGCGGTTCCGTATGAAGCGCTGCCGCAACTCGGGCGCGACCTGAAGGACGCGATACGCGGAAAGGTTGTGCTCGATGCGTGCAACGTTTCTTCCAGAACAGATAGCAAGCTCGCGCGTGAGGTGCAGGACAATGGCGCCGGATTGACGTCGGCGAAACTCCTTCCCGATACTCGACTGGTGCGCGCGTTCAGTGCAGTGGATGCGACGCAGGTGGAGGCTTCGTTCAAACACGACCGCGAAAAGCTGGGGGTTCCCCTTGCGGGAGACGATGCCGAGGCGGTGCAAGTCGCGGCGCAGCTGGTGCGCGACGCCGGCTGTGAGCCCGTGATCGTAGGCAAGTTGGCTGCCTGTAAAAGTTTTGACCGGGACGGTCCAGGTTGGCGCGCGAACACGACCGCGCCAAACCTGCGTCATTTGCTGGGACTGTCTCAATGAATCAGGAGGTCCGTTAGTCAGGAGCAGGAGCTAATTATTATGCGTGCAGCTGTAATGTTTGAGGCTGGGGACGTTCGCATCGGCTCCAAATTCCTTCGTGGCTTCCTGGCTTCCAGATGTGCCTTCATCGCTCGTTCTTCTGATTTATCCACGATTAAGACTTAGGGCCGCGCTTAATTCACAAAATTGGCACATAACTGTAATCAGTTTGTAACTTTGACCGTGTAAATGCGAGGCATGGACATTGACGCTCTTCATTCGACCCTCCTTTCCATCAGCCTCGTATCCGACAAGCTTCGGACTGCGCGCAAAAATCTTCCGGCCAATGGACACTCTCCCGTGGACGTTGGAGACCTTCTAGATAAAGCGGAAGGCGACTTGCGCGTGGCGAAGGCCACTCTCGCCCATGAGTTAGGCTTCCGTCTTTGCCCGCGTTGCTGGCCGCCGGAATTGATCGCGACGGATCGCAGTGGACGCGCCCATTGTCCGGCCTGCGATCACATTTCGTACGAGCAGGCTGCCTGAGGGTAGAAGATCTGGAAGCCACGAAAGAAATCGGAATTAGTCCGGATTTCCTGGACTCCTGGTTTCCAGATTCGGGACAGAAAAATCCCGGCGGTGGGAATTCTGACGACTGCATTGTAACGTGGCCTTTGATGTAAGCGGCTGATCCGGAGGATAAAGCACGGCAACCGTCAAACTGGCACAAGTCGTGCAATAGCGACTGGCGCGTGTTTATCCCACGACATCGCGAGCTGGAACCGCCGCTCGTTGTCCATCTCACGCGGATGGCCGGGCTCCTGACTTTGTTTGGCGGCGTCGTTTTGCTGATCGCTGCCAGCCCGGCAATAGGAGTCGCCGTCGTTTTGCTGAGCGCTCTTTATTTCGCGCTCGCCGAAATCATTTCTTATCTGGCCGTGATCGCCCGTAATTCGCGGCCGTCAGAATCTTTCTTTGAAGATGATACCGACGAGGTCCACGACGAAATGGACATGCGATTCCGGTAACTACACAGATCACGAAAGAGGTTGAGTTGTAAGTGAACTCCTATTTGAGTTAGCAGGGAAGTTCTAAGGCGCGTCTGTTTCGTCGACTCTACTAATGAGACCAGCCATGCATCCAATCTTGCTTCTACTCGTTAATTATTTCGTCGCCATCTCCGCCTCCGGCGCTGACGCGCCTCCCACGAAACTAAAATACGGTACCTGGGGATTTGATTTATCCGGCGCCGATACCTCCGCCAAACCGGGCGACGATTTCTTTCGCTACGCAGGCGGCACCTGGATTGATAAGACTCAAATTCCTCCAGACAAGCCTGCATACTCGCTTCGGCTTGCCATGACGGATCTGACCGAGCAGCGCCTTAAAGACATGCTCGAAGCTGCCGGCACGCAGACTGCCGACAAGTCCGAGCCGGACGGGCGGAATCTGTCAACGCTCGAGGAAAAAGCAGGTGCGTTTTACCGTTCGTTCATGGACGAAACGCGCGTCGAACAACTCGGCGCAAAGGCCATTGATCCCGAGTTGAAAGATTTGAAGAACGCAAAAACGCGCGACGATTTTGCCGCGCTGATGGGACGAAGCACGGCGGATTTGGAATTCTCGCTCTTTAATCCTGGAATCGATGTCGATCTGAAAGATCCCAACAAATACGCGTTTTATCTGACGCAAGCTGGCATCGGTCTCCCCGATCGTGATTACTACCTCAAACCGGACTTCGCGGCCCAGAAGACCGCGTATCAAAATTATGTCGCGACAATTTTGCAACTGTTGAATTGGCCCGAACCCGACAAGAACGCAAAGGAGATCGTCGAATTCGAAACCAAAATCGCCGACGCGAGTTGGACCAAAGCACAGCAGCGCGACTTAAGCGCCATTTACAATCCGATGTCGATTGAGGAACTGAAGAAATTCGTCCCCGGCTTCGCCTGGGAAAAGTTCTTTGCTGAAGCAAAGATGCCGACGCTGACGCGCGTCATTGTCGCGGAGAAGAGCGCTTTCCCGAAAATTGTCGAGGCATACACGAAAGCGCCGATCGAAGTCATTCGCGCGTGGCAGGCATTTCATCTCGCGGACAACGCCGCGCCGTATCTTTCAAAAGCGTTTACTGACGCATACTTCGAGTTGCACGCTAAAACGCTGGCCGGTCAAAAAGAACAACAGGCGCGTTGGAAGCGCGCGGTCACGGCGGTAAGTGGCGGCGATTTTTTGGTCGGCGATCATTTCGGGACGTTCGGCACGATGGGGTTCGGCGTTGGTCAGCTGTACACCGCGAAATATTTTCCGCCGGATGCGAAAGAGAAAATTCAATCGCTCGTTACCAACTTGAAGGATGCGTATCGGGCGCGGATCGAGAAGCTCGACTGGATGGGGCCCGAGACGAAAACGGAAGCGCTCAAGAAACTTGATACTTACACGATCAAAGTCGGTTACCCCGATCATGCGCGCGATTATTCCAAGCTCGTCGTCCGCGCTGACGATCTGGTGGGCAACGTCAAACGATGCGCGCAGTTGGATTGGGATTTCTACACGGCGCGCTTTTCAGGGCCGGTCGATCGCACCGATTGGGGCATGACGCCGCAAACGAATGATGCTTACAACGGCAGCTTGCGCGATATTGTTTTTCCAGCAGGAATTCTGCAGCCGCCAATTTTTGATCCTGATGCGGACCCTGCGATCAACTATGGCGCAGCTGGTGGTGTGATCGGTCACGAGTTGACCCACGGTTTCGACGATCAGGGCCGGAAGATCGATGCCTCAGGTGCATTGCATGACTGGTGGACCAGGAAAGACGCTGAGACTTTCCAAACACGAGCCAGCATGCTCGGCGCGCAGTATTCGAAATACGAACCGATTCCAGACGTTCACGTAAATGGCGAGTTGACCATGGGCGAGAACATCGCCGATCTCGGTGGCTTGACCCTTGCGCTGGATGCTTATCGCGCGTCGCTCAAAGGGCAACCCGCGCCCGTGCTGGATGGGTACAGCGGAGAGCAACGCGTTTTTCTAGGATGGGCGCAGGCGTGGCGGGGCAAGGTTACCGATGACTACGTTCGTAAACAGGTTGTGAGTGATCCACATTCGCCGCGACAATTTCGTGTGATTGGCCCCACGCGAAACGTTGATGCGTGGTATGACGCGTTCAAAGTGCAACCGAAAGACAAAATGTTCGTGGCGCCCGACCAGCGTGTCCGCATCTGGTAAAGAATAGTTGATGGTTGAGAGAACGCGCTTGCCGGCGCTTTAGTTGAGAGTTCAAATTTCGAATCGCGGTTGCTTTCCGAGGTCGCAAGAAATTGAAGGGCGATGAGATTACGCACTGCCTAGTGCGTCATAAATGTTTCGGCTTACAGTCGAGCCTTTAACAGCGCTCGACCCGAAGCAGTTTTGAGGTATTTCTCGAGCTCAACCGCGCGAGCGCGATCCGAGAACGCGACGTAAGTTTTCACGCGCCAAGGCTTCCATTTTGACGTGTGGCGGACGCGGCCTGTGTTGTGGTTCTTGAATCGCGCGCGCAGATCGTCCGTGAAGCCGGTATAGAATCGTGCCGGATCAACCTCGCTCTGCAAGATATAGACGTAGTGGAACTTTGCCATAGTTTTGGCTTGCCGAGTCGTAGCTCGCGCGACCGAGGTGGCAAAGTCAAGAACGTCCGCCTTCGCCAAGGCTCCGGCGCGACAGCCTACACTCACCTCTACGACGCGAGCGTAGACTGGAGGCAAGGGGATTCGAACCCCTGACTTCCAGCTTGCAAAGCTGGCGCTCTACCAACTGAGCTATGCCCCCCAAGAGACTGCGGATTGTAAATTGCGGACCGCGAATTGCAACCAGGGGTGACTCGCCAGCTCACTTCGGTTTCACCAGATCCGCGCGGTTTAAGTCCAGGTCAGATTGAGCAATGACCCGTGTCTCGGGAAAATCTTTCTTCAGCGGTTCAATAAAAGCGGAAGCTTTGCCGACAACTACCAGGCTCGAAGGCGCGACGAGATATTTCTCAGTAAACGCAGTGACATCGTTCGGCGTTATCGCATTGATCGATGGGATAAACTTGTCCAGCGTGTCCAACGGGAGACTGAAAACGGCGAGGACAGCAATGTGACTGGCGAAACCGAGGTCGGTTTCCATACTCCGGGCATAGCTGCCCGTGAGCAATGCCTGCCGCGATTTTAGTTCACCCCCCTGCACAGGTTCCGTTGCAAATCGCTTCAGCTCGGCTTGCAGTAGTGTTGCAACCTCGGCGGCGGATTCGTTTTTCGTTTGGGCGGAGGCGCGAACGCTCCCGCGTCGCGTCGCGTATCAAGTGAGCTGCGCGCGCCGTAACTAAGGCCACGTTTGATTCTAATCTCGCGGTTCAATCGGGACCCAAAGCCGGTGCCCAGTGCGGCATTAGCCAGGAGCCCTGCATAGTAATCGGGCGAGTCGCGCTTGATCGCAGGTTTCGTTACGCTGACCGAGGCCTGACCTGCCTCTGGCATATCAACAACGACAGTAGTTGGTTTCCAGGTGCCGGCTGTGGGGGTGACAGGACGTGGTGGGGTCTGATTCACTTTCCAATTACCGAAAAACTTCTCGGCGTACTCTTTTCCTTGTTCAAAGGTAACGTTACCCGAAAACACCAGTGTTGCGTTATCTGGCCGGTAGTAGTTCTGGTAAAAATTTACGATGTCCGAGCGTTGGATCGCCGGGAGCGTCTCTGGCGTGCCCCCGGAAGCATGGCCGTATTCTCCATCGCCGTAGACGACACGACCGACCACGTAAGAGGCGAGCGAGCCTGGCTGTTGCAACGCCACACGCAGTCCATCGAGCGATTGCTTTCTCAGCCGATCGATCTCTTCCCGTTGAAACGCTGGGTGCAAAACTACATCTGCGAGAATATCAAAGCTGGCTCAGCCTTGCTCGACATCACTAAAACGCCAGCATTCGAGTAGTCTGAAACTCCGGACGAGAATATCGTGCCTCCTAACGATTCTATTGCATTCGCAATTTCCGGGGCGGTCATCTTCTCCGTGCCTTTGGTTAGTAAAGAACCCGTCAGGCTTGCGGTTCCGGCGCGATCATTTGGATCTTTTTCCGAACCGATTCGAATTATTAGCTCCATTGCCAGCAAGGGCAGACTCGGGCGTTCCGCAACGATCACGCGCAAGCCGTTATCGAGCCTTGTCTCTTTCGGATGAATGAAACTAATTTCATGCGCCGGAGCGGGCGACGGCGTGGCGTTAACACCGCCAACGGCGAGCGAGCGCTGTGTCAGCGCCAAACAAAGCAGCGCCAACAAAAAAGAAGAATGCCTAAGGGGTTTCATCAGAAGACGACGGCTTGTCCGTTTCCTGGGGTTTCGCAGCTTCTTTGTTCGCTTCAGGCAAATACTCGATTAGAACCCTCTTCTTTCCGTTTAGATATTCATTCAGTACATCTTTCACTTGCTTCGCCGTTACTGCCTGATACTTCGCCAAATCAGTATTGATGTGGTCAGGGTCATGATAGATCACGACTGCTTCGCCCAGGGCATTCGCCTTGCCGTTATTTGTCTCCCGTTCCATCAGTTTCCCCGTGAGAAAACGATTCTTCGCCTTATCCAATTCCGCTTCCGTCACACCGTTTTTCAATACTTTTTCAATCTGCTCGTTCAGTGATTTCTCAGCCTCGGACAAGGTTTTTCCGCCGGCCACGATGACGCGAAACGTCAGCAGGCCCAAGTCCTCTCGAAGGTCCGCGTCGAAGGAAGCACCCTGTGCAACCTGCTGTTCATAGACAAGAGACTGGTAAAGGCGCGAGGATTGACCACCGGACAAAATCTCGTCGGCCAGCTCCAGGGCTGGTTCGTCAGCGCTGCGGACCGAAGGCGCGAGATACGTCAGCGCAAACGCCGGCAATGGTGCCTTGGCGCTCGACAAAACCTCGTGTCGATCTTCCTTACGCGCTGGCTCTGTCACCGTCACCCTTGGAATTTTCGTTGTTGGTCGGGCGACGGCACCAAAATACTTCTTCGTCCATTTCTCCAAATCACTCGGTTTAAAATCGCCAACTACGATCAAGGTTGCGTTGTCTGGCCGATAAAAGGTCGAGTGAAATGCTTTTACCTCGGGCAATTCGGAAGCATCCAGTTCAGCAATATTGCCAATCGTCGGCCGTTTGTAGGGATGAGTGCCAAAGGATTTCTGGTCGATCGCTAAGGAGAATTCGCCGTAGGGGTTTGCGGCAATCCGCTGCCGATATTCCTCTTTCACGACATCGCGTTCCGACTTGAAATTTTCATCATTGATCGCAAGCGAAGACATTCGTTCCGCTTCCGCCCACAAAATCGGCTCGAGATAATTCGAAGGGACGACCTCGTGGTAGACCGTCACGTCCGGCGCAGTATAAGCATTGTTCTCGCCGCCGATACTTTCTGTCAGTTTTTCGAACGTATCCGGAGTCAAATGTTCGTTGCCTTTAAACATCAAATGTTCAAATAGATGGGCGAACCCGCTGCGCTGATTCGGATCATCCTTGGAACCGACGTGATACCAAACCTGGACCGCAACGGTCGGGCTGGCATGATCCTCGACGGCGTAGATCTGCAAACCGTTCGGCAGCGTCGTATGTTGCACTTTAACGGGCGAAATCGTTATCTGTGGGGCGATCGAAGGCTCGCGCGCTGATGCGATTGGGACTAAGGCAAGCGTGATTAACAACGCCCAGCGAAAGTTTGCCGGCATTACGCAGCCACGATTGGTCAGCAAATCAATGATCACTGGACGTTTCCCTGCGGCTTATGACCCCATGCCCGCGCGAAAAGGCCTTCGGTGCGAACCTGGGTCTCGGCAAATCCGGCACGCTTCAAATAAGTCTCGAGTTCCTGCGGAGTCGAGCATTCCGTGATGTGCGGCGGTCGTGCATCGGGTGGGAAGCGGCGATGCGCTTCGAACACGGCCCAGCCCTCTTCGGAACAGAGATTGACATTGTCGATGTACAACCGGCCGCCGGGACGAAGGACGCGCGCTGCTTCGAGCACATAATTGTAGCGGTCCCATGTTTCGAGATGCATGAAAACGACCATGCAGTAGACGACATCGCATGAGCCATTCGCTACTCCTTGCAGATGATACCCGGAGATCTCCCTGAGCTCTATGTTCGGCAGATCGCGCAGTCGTTCCGCCGCAAATCGCAACATATTGGCCGAAACATCACATCCGATCCATCGTTGACAGAGTGGCGCGACGTGTTTGCCAACTCGCCCAACCCCGCACCCAACCTCCAGGACGACGTCATGCGGACGAATACCGATCGTTTGCTGCAGGGCACCGAGGGACGCTGCTCCACTCGCCAACAACTGTGCTTCTTCCGCCGTTCCGGTGACGCTTAACTTTGCGCGGTCATGAGTATCCGACAGCGCCGTCCACACCGCCTTGTATTGCGATCGCCGGTGCTGCTCCTTGCTCGTTTCAGGGGTATCCATTTATGATTTGCGGTTTCGATACTGGTCCGCGTGCGCGCGACGAATTCAAATCTTCAATTTGAGGTCCGAGGTAAATATCGTGATTCGCCGTTGTCATTTTGTTGTGTGCGATGCCGATTGAGGAGACGGAACGGGACGCTGGCACTTGGCTTGCCGAGTCGTAGCTCGCGCGACATGTGTTGCAAAGGGAAAAGTCCGCCTACGCCAAGGCTACGGCGCGACAGTCTCTCGCTCGCGACTTGCGACGCGAGCGAAGACTGGGCCTGACTGGGCTCGAACCAGTGACCCTGCGCTTATCAAGCGCATGCTCTAACCAACTGAGCTACAGGCCCACTTTTTTTGAAGAGTGATCCGCCATCGCCGAAGGCTTCAAGAAAGTGACCGGTGATTGGTAAATGGTCAAGCAGGATGCGCATCTGGATGCGAGCGACTTGGTATTACGCGGCGCGTCGCGATCGACCAATATAGAAGCACGGCAAGCGTGGCGCCGCACAGATCAATCATGACATCGCGCAACGATGCGGTCCGCGATGGGACGAACGATTGGTGAAACTCATCGCTGATGGCGTAGGCTGCGCACGCTAACAGGACGAGTCCAGCAGACAGCGCGCGGCGCGACTGAAACACAGTATGGACAATGGCCCGATAAAGCAGAACTGCGAGCACCGCGTATTCCGAAACATGGGCTGCTTTGCGGAGGAAAAATTCCACCCGTACTAGCGTGATGGGCGATATGTTCGGGACGAACCAGCGGAGAAGGGGAACAATAATGCGCGAAGTATGTTCGGCTGACATCAAATCGGTGGAGCCGGTGAAGATGATTGCCATCCAGAGAAGAATCGGCAGCCAATATCGAAGGAATGCTTTCAAGCTAGAAAAGCCGGTCTTATTTCGACAAACCTCGGTATGATAAGTTCAATATAAGAAACGTTTGCCGTTTGATCTGCCGAAAAGTGACAGACCTGATTACACCGCTTGTCTTCAAACCGATATTCCAGGAGCGCATCTGGGGCGGACGAAAACTGGAGGAGCTTTTCGGCAAAAACATTCCCGCCGACAAGCGCATTGGCGAATCGTGGGAAATTGTCGATCGGCCGGAGGCGCAAAGCATGGTGCGAGATGGTCCGTTGGCCGGCCGATCGCTTCATGATCTGTGGGTTAACTTTCGCGAAGAAGTGTTTGGCAAAGATTAAAGACGCGCCGCGTTTTCCGCTTTTGATCAAGCTGCTTGATGCGCGTGAGAAATTGTCACTGCAAGTGCACCCGGCGGAAGAAGTCGCGGAATCGTTAGGGGGCGAAGCAAAGATCGAGTTTTGGTACGTAGCGGCGGCGGAGCCCGGCGCCGAAATCTACGTCGGTCTTCGCGAAACCATGGCGCGAGCGCAATTCGAACAGGCACTGCGTTCCGGGACAGTTGCAGAATATGTGCACGCGATCCCGGTGAAGGAAGGTAACGCCATGTTCCTGCCCTCGGGCCGATTTCACGCCATTGGCACCGGTAATGTCCTGATTGAGGTCCAGCAAAACAGCGACACCACGTATCGTGTCTTCGATTGGAACCGCGTCGATCACACAGGGCAGCCGCGATCGCTCCATATTGAAGAGGCCTTGCAATGCATCGATTTCAACGATGTCGCTCCGAAACTCATCGAACCCGAAGGTGACGTACTGGTCAGGCATGACTTGTTTGTCGTCGAAAAATGGAACCTCGAATACCCGCGAGAGGTTGCCGCTCGCGAACAATGCGCAATCGTTTGCTGCCTTAACGGTTCGTTGCGATGCGGTGATGCTGATCTTACCCCGGGACAATTCTTCCTCGTCCCAGCCTCAATGCCCGATCGCGAGATTCATTCGAGGGGCGAGGGGACATCGCTTCTGCGCGTGACGATTCCGGTGTAACCTGTTAGGTCGACATGCGGCTTGAGGATAATCGCCGGAGATACTGAAAGCTATAAAGACCGGTGCTGTGGCCGTCGCGCCAGCGAGGTTGCAAGGCGTAACCACCGACGGCATCAAAACGGTCGAGCTGAAAGCTTTCCCCGGTGTAGGTCACGGTGGGCCTGATGATGTTGCCGAGAACGTCCGGTTCGCCGCCGCAGGCCGCACACGGGCAGGCGCGACGAAGGACTTCCAGGTTCAGATACGATTCGGTGTTGTCATTCCACTGAATAGCCAGTTCATTCCCGATTTGCTGGATGTTCGTCGGCTGCACACTCATCAAGTAACAATGTTAGCAGGATGTTGTGCGCTTGCGATCTGCGGAAGATGCTCCCCTGCGCCGTAGGCTCCCAGCCTGACGAAGGGTCGATCGGCAAGATGCCGATCGGCCGAGGTCTGAGCCAGACTAGCATTAGGCAAGATGCCTAACTTCCGACTGTGCCCGTCGGCGTTCGCCGAAAATGGCAGTGCCGACACGGACGAGCGTCGCGCCTTCTTCAATGGCGACAGTGTAATCATTCGTCATTCCCATCGAAAGGTGCGGTAGCTTTAGCTCAAATTCCTTTTCAAAACTGTTTCGTAGCTCGCGTAACGTTACGAAATATTTGCGTGAAGCTTCCGCGTCTTGGCCGAGCGGCGGAATGCACATCAGACCTTCGATGGATAATCGTGGCAGTGTGAGAAGCGACTCCATTTCCTGACGCAATTTGTCGGGCTGAAAACCAAACTTACTGGCTTCGCCCGCAACATTCACCTCCAGTAAAACACGCGGCCGCAATCCATCGTCGTGGGCGATGCGATCGATAGCCTGGGCGAGTTCGAGACTATCGACGCTATGAATCAACTCAAAGAGCGGAAGGGCGTGGCGCACCTTGTTTTTCTGGAGATGACCGATGAAATGCCAGCGAAGGTTTGATGGTAACAGCGGAATCTTAGCGCGCGCTTCCTGGACCTTGCTTTCGCCAAAAACTAAGTGTCCGGCATCAATCGCTTCACGCACCGTCTCCACGGAATGAGTTTTGGTGACAGCAACCAATTCGATGTCGCCCGCGGAACGTTTTGATCTCGCGGCAGCTTGCGCAATCCGCGCCTTCACCATTTCGAGGTTTTCAGCGATTGTTGGCACGGCTGAATGTTACGCGAAAGTTCTTCAGGGCGACAGAGCGCCGAGGCCACAGCGCAACCACCTATGAAGGTTTCCAATCGGAGCAATCCCAACCGAGTAGGTTCTCCAGTTTGCCGATGTCATTTTCGAAGATTGAAAATAGATAATCGCGCTCCGATTGGGTCAGTCGCCTGGCGTAATTGATAACATTTTCTTCACGATTCTTGAGCCGAGGGAAGGGGGGGACACCCAGAAAGTTAAAGATTCTATCGGTGACAGCCCGATAGTCCCTACGCAGGTCGTCGAACTTGATCACCAGAACTTGTTCACGCGGAAAGAATTTAAAGACACGTTCCATTTGCTCAGAATAGAATCCGCGCTCGACGTACGAGAACTTGCGCAGCTGAAGTGGATATACTTCCCGGGCGCGATTTTCTTCCTGCTTGACGGCGTTCAAAAAGTCGAGTGAATCGAGTTTTCGATCGCGTTGCATATTCCAATGAGAGAAGGCGCGGTCGATCGGATTGCGCAGCAAAATAATCAGCTTGATCGATGGGTTGTAGTCGTGGATCCGTTGCATCGCCGGCTTCCAGTAAGTATAAACCGGCGTGCAGGTCCCAGTGACCAGCGTCTGCGCGGTTATCGCAACATCGCGGTGAAGCAGGTCATAATTAATATTGCCGGCGGCGAACATCGCTTCGTTGTCGAAGAAGTGGCGCCGCGGCTGGACTAGTAAATGCGCCTCTTGCTTGTGCGCCATGGCGATGGCGGGGTGTTGGTTCAGATAATAAGTCAGCACGCTGGTCCCGGATTTTTGGGTGCCGGCGATCATAAAATCGAGCTTGCTGATTGTGGTCCGCATTCTCAGGAACATAGACTTTCACGTCTGTGCGCCAAACAGGTTTTGCGTCAGACCTTGCGCTCAATTACAACCGGCTCCGAACCGGACTGGCGTAACACGCTGGGGCTACGACGTGGCCGGGCGACTCAGATATTTCCAATTCCGAACTTTTCCTTCCGCGAGCCAGGCAATAGTTGTCTGTAAGCGTTGGGACCGGGTTTCTTCGCGTTTCGCCTCGGTCAACCAGTCGACATATTCTTTCTTATTGGTGTAACTGAATCCTTCAAAAGTAGCTGCGGCTTTTTTGTTTTTGCGTAATGCCGCCCGAAGGTATTCAGGAACCGTTAGCTCAGGCCGAGCAGACTTGGGTTTCAGGTCGGCCGGCTTTTTGATGCCTTGCTTATTTAATTCCGCCGCTTTGCGCACATATTCGATGAAACGCTTGTCGGAAGGCAGGTCTTTGAGGCTGGTTATTTTGCCGAAATGGCCCATCCCGTCGTCGCTTCCTGCGTGTTTGCCAAGGAAGAGTTCGCCTTTCCAAAATCCGATCGAGCAATGCTCCTTGAATGCAGCCATCCCAAGCATGATCCCGTGATAATCGAAATGCGGCATGCTCCACTTTATTGTCTCCTGCACCTCCGGGCATCCCTGATGAACCAGCTTCCGGACATGTCGCAAAATCGGCTGTGCAAAAGATGCAGCCCTTGTGATATAGGCATCAATCCGCGGATCCTTACTAGCCATGATGGGAGAGTGAATTTTCGCGGAGCCCGTCGTCAACCAATTTGTAAAACGCCTAGAGGGAATGACGAACGAACGAAGAAATGACGACCTTCCCCCCGTTCGCGGATCTGTGTTCGACGGCTTTCATCGTTCATGCGTGCTTCGGATTTAATTCGTCATTCGGATTTCGTCATTTCCGCTAAGGGCTGCTGGCACATCGGTAGCTCAATTTAGAACCGTAATGAGGCGGTTTATCGTCGTGATTTTTGCGGTGGCGGTCTGCAATAGTCGCAGCAACGGAGCGATCTTTCCCGACAGCGGCCCGACCACGCCCGGCCTGCGGGCCGCGTTGTGTGGCGGAATCGCCCTGGCTCCGGCTCAGGCGCCGCTTGCAGTTAAGCGGGCGATTTGGGCGGCAAATCAATTGCACTCGAAGCCGTATCGCTACGGCGGCGGCCACGCCTCCTTTCACGACAGCGGTTACGATTGTTCCGGAACTGTTTCGTATGCTCTTGGCGGTGCCGGGTTAATCTCGTCGCCGATGAGCTCGTCGGATTTTCGTCAGTATGGTCAGCGCGGTCAGGGCCGATGGATTACCGTCTACACGCGTAATGGACATACGTTTGCCGTGATCGCCGGTTTAAGGTTGGATACAACGCCTGGCGGCAGTTCCCGGTATCGCTGGGCGCCGCGCTGGCAAACGACCTTTCGAGGTCCGGCCGGATTTGAGGCCCATCATCCGCTGGGACTCTGAATGGGCGGCGGTTTTACGCTTGTAACGGAATAAAACCTGCTGCAACAAGCAAATGGCTACTTGTTTGCATGGCGTGTCCCCAAAAGTTTGCATCTGGCGATATAGACCTGTTTTCCGTTGATGAGACGTCGACTAGGTCGGCCGACCCATGCCCAGTGCCGATCGCGTTTGTTGATTCGCCCGTTCGTGCTCGCCGTTATCACTCTATTCAACTGGCGATCATCACTGGTGTTTTTGCCTGTGGCGGTTTTCTCTGTTCATTATTTTTCGTCGACGGTGATGATGACTCTCCACAACCACATCATTGGCTGAGAAAGTCATACAGCTCGCCTGTAGTGATATTGCCGCCAGCGCCTCCTGAAGCTAGCATTGTTCCGCAAAATGTACCCGCCAGGCCAAATCATGAGTGCAAGACCGCGGCATTGCAGCGCCCCCGGATTAGCCATCCCAAATTGGTTTCATCTCCCAGTCGCACCGATCGCTTAAGCTCCGGCATTCGACCGGTGATCGCTCTAAGGACGAAGTGGACGAACTTCTCGGAAAATCTGCGTGACCACGCGACATCCGCACGGAATCTGACGCTCGATTTCGGGCGAAGGCTCCGGCAGTATCACTTTGAGCCACGGAGAATTTTCGTGACCGAGGACGCAGACATAAATACCGGCGACGCCGGGTAATTTGAGTAGGTCCTGGGTCGCGGGCGGCCAGCACGGTATCAATGTCGGGCTGGCGGGGAAACGCTTTCGGGCATCATCTGCGCGCACATCCTAACGTAACAATCAGGACGGCGCTGAAGCGGACTCCCGACAGCGTCCACAGGGCCTGATTGCTGCTCATTCATAGCACGCGGGAAATGATCTCCGATTTTCCGAAAGTGATGACCCAAGTGAGGAGATTATTCCCATTACTTGCCGGCTGGTTGTTAATCGCTGCCCACGCCGCGGCCGAACGCATCAATCAGGAAGGCCGAATTCTTGGCGCGGCGCCGGTCGTCGCGACACCGACATTATTCAATACCGCGGAAGCCGATGCGATTGTTTCGGCGCTGCAAATAATGCCAGTCACGAACCCGTGGAACGAAGATATTTCGCAGCGGCCGCGACTGGCGAATTCCGACGCCATGATCGCCCAAATCAAGAGCGACCTTTCGCCCTACGCGCCAGACGTTGCGCGCGTTTTATGAGATGAATTACGTGCTCGTTCCGGATAATCAGCCGCGCGTGACGATTCCATTTCTTGATTATCCGGACGAATCCGATCTCGATGGCGGCACTTTCCTAACGGGAATTATCCAATTCCGTCAAACATGCCGATTGAATCGTGGCCGCAGGGCACGGGAATCTTGACGCTTTCGCAGTGGCAGATGGACATAAACAACAACGGCGGCGATCGCCACGGTATCATTGTCACGCCGGGTTCGGGATCCTTTTGGGAGACCTGGCAGATGAAATTGACCCAGAGTGTCTGGCAGGCGTCGAATGGCGCGAAGTTCGACTTGAATTCGAATGTCTTGCGACCAGCCGGTTGGACTTCAGGCGATGCCGCCGGACTGCCGATGTTTCCAGCAGTACCGCGCTTCGACGAATGCGAGCGCGGCATGGTCGAGCACGCCATGCGTTTGGCGGTGGCCAAGACACGCCGGGAATACATTTATCCGGCCGTTCATTACGCTTCAACGATTCCAGCAACTTCGACGAACTATCCCGCGATGGGTCAGCGATTGCGGCTGAAGGCAAGCTTCGTCATTCCGAGCAACTGGACGGTCGAAGAAAAAGCGATCCTGCTCGGCCTAAAAAAATACGGTGCGATTGTCGCAGACAACAGCGGCGGATTTTTCTCCATTTCCGTGTCGCCGGACAATCGCTGGCCGGCAAGTTGCTTCGATCATCTCGCTACCGTTTCGATTGATAACTTCGAAGTGATTCAAACAACAGGGCCGACGGAGGGCCCGCGTTCGCCCAATACCCCAACGGTCGATGCCGGCCCCGATCGGGTCATTGGAATTGACGATGCCGCGAGTTTGAGCGCGACAATCACCGCGCCGAATGGCGGTGCGACAATCAGCTGGCGGCTCTATTCCGGACCGGCGCCGGTTCTATTAACTAATCCCAATAACGCGACGGCGACCGCGAGTTTCAGCGCTCCGGGAACTTACACTTTCATGGTGAGCGTGAACGATAATGTGCACGCCGTCGCCTACGACGCGGTCATCGTGAAAGTGATGCCGCGTGCGCGAATGGCGAACATTTCGACGCGCGTTGATGTTGGAACCGGGCAAGATGTGGCGATCGCCGGATTTATCATCAACGGGGATTCACCAAAAAGTGTCATCGTCCGCGCACTGGGTCCGACTTTGACCGGATTCGGTATCGCCGAAGCGCTCAATGATCCGATGCTCGATTTGCGTGATGGCGCTGGGAATCAAATCGCCACTAACGACAATTGGAGGAACTCGCAACAGCAAGCGATCACTGACAGCGGCTTCGCGCCGGCGAACGACTCCGAAGCCGCGATTGTGTCGACATTAGCCCCGGGGAATTACACGGCGATTGTTAGTGGCAGAGCGAACACTGCCGGCGTCAGCCTGGTTGAAGTATACGAACTCGATTCGACTGCGCGCCTGCTCAATATCAGCACCCGGGGCTTTGTGGGCGGCAACGATAACGTCATAATTGCCGGAGTAATTTTGAACGGGAGTGACAACGGAACGATTTGCTTCCGCGCGTTAGGCCCGTCTCTCGCCGGCTTTGGAGTGCAGGGTGTGCTCACTAATCCGCGACTCGATCTGTTTGATGCGCAAGGAATAAAAGTCGGCGCTAACGACAATTGGAAAGACTCGCAGAAGAACGCCCTTGAATCGGTCGGACTTGCCCCGACCAATCCGGCCGAATCGGCGCTCCTGATCGATCTGGCGCCCGGGAACTACACTGCCATTGTCTCCGGAGTCGGTGGCGCGACCGGTGTCGGGCTAGTGGAAGCAAATCATCTTCCCTGACGCTCCCTGGTTAACATCTGGAGGGACACGCCGCCAATAGCTGGACGCATTTAGAAACAGCCGCTCCTTGATAAGCGGCGGCGGAGTTTTTGCCATAACGTATCTTCGGGCAGTTTACCCATCGTGACCCATTCGCCATTTGAGCGCTGGAACCATTCCGGTAGCTCGATATCAGTTTGGCGGATGCTCTCGAGGCAGTTCCTGGTAATGACTCCTCGCTTCGTGCTTTCGCCAAACACTGCGAAGTTTTGCTCCGTGACAAACAAGTGATATTCGTCCGGCTTCGGAATTTGATCTTTCAAGCCGTCCAGTGCTTTGGCTGACGGAATTTTCAGGGGTAGCTTGGAAAAAAGCGAACGAAGCACCTTTGCTTTGAGGAACTGGTGAATCCAGATTTGATACCATCCTTTGCGCTCGAGCAGAACATCGCCAGCCGGAGTAACGCGCTGGCGAGGAAGCAATGAGAGTTCAGGTCGATCCAAAGTGACCCGGGCGCGGCAGAAAAGAAGGCCACTTATGTCAGGAGTGGCCACCGCATAATTAAGGAGCTCTTTGATTTTTTCTACGATCAAACGGATCGGATACTTGTCGTCGGAGCACCAGTAGATCCATTCTTCGTCGTCGATGTCTTCGATCAATCTGAGGATGGTTGCGGCAATCTCGGGCGGCGATTCGATATACTCGACGCGTTTCGAGTCGGAGCCGCGGAGTTGTTGAAAGGGGATACGAAACCGGAAAGGATGATCGGGCCACAGACGCTCATATTGCAGCAGCAGGTGCTGCGTGATCACACGATGCCGATCGAATGTCAGAACAATGGCCTTCATTCAGAACTGAGCCTATCTTGCGCTGCCTGCTGCCGATTAAACAAGGAATGATCTCGCACCGCTACAAGTGCATCTTCGTTGAAGTTCCCAAAACTGGTTCCACCAGCGTGCGTCGTATTCTGGGCGCGGCGATCAAACCGCACCTGAGCCTGTCTGAGATCAAGAGAATGATGGAAAGCTACTGGGTTATCCGCGGAGGACGAAAAGACCGAATAATGGAATGGCTTTATCTCATGTTGCCGGCCGAGCAGCGAAAGGAAAGGGGGTGGCGACAATTCGAGAGCTACTTCAAGTTCGGGTTCGTTCGCAATCCATGGGACCGTGTTGTTTCGCTTTATGAACGTAACGAAGCGGTCCAGATGCAACAACAGTTGAGCTTCGAAGAATTTGTCCGCTGGATTCAATACAGTAGCAGCACTTGCGTCCATTCCTCGCCTCATCGCTACCAGCTTGATTGGTTTGTCGATGCCGATGGCAGGATGCTGGCGGATTTCATCGGTCGATTCGAACGTTTGCAGGAAGACTGGACCGTGATCGCGAAAAAGCTCGGGGTAAGCGAAGCGCTTCCTCACACCCGCGCCAACCCAAGGTTGCGGCACTACACGGAATACTATACGGCCGAGACGAAGCGGATAATTGAAGAGAAGTTCAAGGTAGATGTTGAAACGTTTAACTATCGATTCGGCGAGTGAGTTGGAGAAAGCAAAAGAATCGACTCTAAGGCAGGTGGATCGAGCCGGTCGTGCCAGTCCGGCCCGATGCCAAATATTGGCGGCCTTCAGGCCGCCTCGAACTTAACATTGCCCGACGAAGCAGCCGATCCACCTGCCCTCGAATCCTTGCTTGCTGGCGTTGCCAAAGATCAGGATATGGACCGAATATCCCGCATGAGCGAGAAGGATTATGTTCTCGGAACACACGACGAAGAGCTGGTGAGACTTGGGCTGCAACACCGAGTCTGGCGTCCGATGGTGCTGGATTGTTGGCAGCGAGCGGGCATCACCGTCGGCAAGTATGTTCTCGATCTCGGCGCTGGCCCCGGCTACGCCGCGCTTGATCTGGCTGACATTGTCGGACCCTCCGGCGAAGTCGTGGCACTGGAACGTTCCGGAAACTTCGTTAATGCGATGCGCGAATCCTTTCGCCGTCGCGGCCTCAGCAACGTGAAGATTCACGAACTGGACCTGATGACAGGTGATTTGCCAAAAGCGAATTACGATTTCTCCTGGTGCCGCTGGGTCTTATCATTCGTTAGTGACCCTTCGTTGTTAATTCGAAAACTCGGCGCCGTCATGCCGAAGGGAGGCATTTCGATTTTTCATGAGTACGCTCATTATGAAACGTGGCGATTTCTTCCGCCGATCGCGGCTCAGGAAAAATTTCGCGAGCATGTGATCGCGACCTGGCGCGAATCGGGCGGCGAACCGGATGGTGGCCGAAACCTGCCGGCGCTGCTTTTCGAGAACGGCTTTCACATTCGATCAACCAGACCGCTCATTTTTTGCGTTCGCCCGACGAACTACATGTGGCAATGGCCGGTGACATTTATCGAGGTGTATCTGCCTCGTTTGATCGAGATGGGCCGGATCGACCGAACATTTGCTGACAAGGTGCGCGCTGATCTGGCGGCGGCGGAAAAACATCCCAACGCGTTGATGATTACGCCGCTGGTGCTGGAAATCGTCGCAGAGAAAACGAGATAGCTTCGTTAACGATCCGCCACAGGAGGCTTCGCTAAAGACGCGGAGAAAACGCCGAGCGCTGAACGCGGAGCGCCCAACGTCGAACGCGAAAAACACTTCTCTAAATTCGGCGTTCGGCGCTGGACGTTGGGCGTAGATGTTTGCGACAATCACTGATCTCTCCGGATGACAGACTGAGGTCTCGCGATACTCACCTGCGGTCTTGCCAGAATAAAATTGTTTTCCGCAGATTCAGCTTTAACACTCTGCACAAATCACGTATCAGGATTCAGCTCCTGACAAAATGACAATCGGCATTCCCAAAGAAATCAAAGAGCAGGAGCAACGCGTCGGCCTGCTTCCATCGACCGCGCAAGCACTCTGCTCGCGCGGCCATACCGTTCTCGTGCAAAAAAATGCCGGCGTCGGTTCCGGTTATCGAGACGAAGAATATATCAAAGCCGGCGCGCAGATCGTGGAATCGGCGGAGGAGATTTTTCAGCGCGCCGACATGATCGTGAAAGTGAAAGAACCGCTGCCGGCGGAGTGGCCGTTGCTGCGGCGCGGGCAAATTCTTTTCACCTATCTTCATCTCGCAGCGAGCAAACCGCTGACGGAGGCGCTGCTCAATTCCGGCGTCACTGGCGTTGCGTACGAGACCATTCAAATCGGCAATCGTCTGCCGCTGTTGGAACCGATGAGCGAAATCGCGGGCCGCATGTCGGTGGTAATGGGTGCGTATTATCTGGCGAAGCACAATGGCGGCACTGGCGTTCTGCTCGGCGGCGTGCCTGGAGTTTTGCCGGGGCGCGTGGTGGTCCTTGGCGGGGGCACCGCCGGCGTGAACGCGGCACGAATGGCCACCGGTCTCGCTGCCGATGTCATCATTCTCGAAGTCGATCTCGAACGGATGCGTTTTCTCGACATCACCATGGAAAGCGCGCACACCCTTTATTCCAGCGAAGCGCATTTGCACGACTTGATGGCCACGACTGATTTGCTCATCGGTGCGGTCTTGGTCCCGGGGGCGAAGGCACCGAAACTGATCACGCGCGCGATGTTGCAAAAAATGAAACCAGGCAGCGTGGTGGTGGACATCGCGATCGATCAGGGCGGTTGTGCTGAAACCTCGCGGCCGACGACGCATCTCGATCCAGTTTATGTCGCGGAAGGGGTCACTCATTATTGCGTCGCGAACATGCCGGCGGCTTATGCACGGACTGCTACTCAGGCGTTGACGAATATCACTGGACGCTACGTCGAATTACTGGCCGACCGCGGATTGGAAGGCGCGTGCAACAAACAGCCAGCTCTACTCGGTGGGGTCAATACGCGTGATGGGAAGCTGACGATTCAGGCGGTCGCGGAGGCGCACGGCTTGCCTCAGACGCCGATGTTCTCGACTGAGCCGCTCGGCTCCCTCGGTGGGTAAAGATTTGCTCTGACGTAAGGCCGAAACCGTCTCTTGCCCCGAATATGGAGTGACCCGTAAAGGGTTTCCTATCTATAACCTATGAAGAAATACATTTGCATTTTGGGTGGCGCCGCATTGTTGCTCGCAGCTTGCGAACAAAAGACCGAGACGGTAAATCCGCCGGCTGGGGAAAAGAAAGAAACTAACACGACTATCGTGAACCCGTCGCCGGCGACGACAGAAAAGACGGAGACGAACACGACAATTAATGTGCCTTCGCCGGCCGCGTCGGCCACGCCGTAATCAACAGCGCTGTTTTGCGAAGTCTTCCCCGCAGCAATTCGGGGAAGACTTTTGCTTGTACGGCTCTTCGGGTCATCCCGAGCGAAGTCGAGGGATCCCGTTGCGACAGCTTAAAGGAAACGTCATCGGGATCCCTCGGCTGACGCTCGGGATGACAGCGTCATCGCCAGCACTAAAATCCTGTCGATGGAAAAACGTTTACGCTTCCCGAAATCGCGTCGGTTGACACGCGATTCGGAATTCCGGCGGGTTCGAACGGAAGGGAAGACTATGCGCGGCGATACGCTCACAATCGGTTTTTTGGACAACGCGGAGCCGAACGCGACAGCGCGCGCCGGCTTCATCACCTCCAAACGGGTCGGGAACGCCGTGGTCCGCAACCGTACCCGCCGGCGTTTGCGCGAGATTTTTCGCCGGCATCAACACGAATTCCGCGGCGGAATTTGGATCGTAACCATCGCCTCGGCACGAGCGGCGCGAGGGACCTTCCATGCGCTCGAAGATGAGTGGTTGCGTCTGGCGCGGCGCGCTTCTATTTTTGTCACCTGATGCGCACCCTCCTTCGCATTCTCATTCGGGGCTACCAAATAACGATCTCTCCCATTCTTTCACTGCTCGGAGGCGCTAGCGCGGGCTGCCGATTTTCCCCGACATGCTCGGAATATTGTTTGCAGGCAGTGGAACAGCACGGCGTTCTGCGGGGAAGTTACCTCGGACTGAGACGGTTGCTGCGATGTCATCCGTGGGGCGCCAGCGGATTTGATCCTGTGCCAGCCGCAGATTCATTGGCGCGGAGCTGCGTCTGCGAGTAAGCAGGCGCAAGTGATTTATGGATCGGACCGCGTGGATTGCCGTCACTCTTTGTGTGCTTGGCCTTTTTGCCTGGCAAATATGGACTTCTCGACAAGCGATTCCACGACCTGCCGTGGCGACGACCTCTTCGCCCGCAGTTCCCGGAATGAGCGCTACGCCAGCCGCGTCAGTGACCGCTACAGTCGCGGCGCAACCGGCGGTGGGGGCAACCCCAACGCCCAGCGCGACCCCTGTGCCATTCGTGGAGCGAACCGAAACGTTGCGCAACTCCGATGTGGAATTGCAGTTTACCACCCGTGGCGGTGGAATCGCACAGGCGATTCTGCCTAATTACCCCGCCGAGCACGACGAGAGCGTGACTCTGAACTCGCCGGCGCGGCTTCCCATCGGAGCCATCATCGACGATCCTGCGGCTCCGGTTTTGCCGGAGTACGCGATCGCGCGCGACGCGAACACCGTGACACTGGAGTACGTCACACCGGAGCAGGTGACAATTCGAAAGAAGTTCTCTTTTGCGACGACTAACGAGAAGAAGGAAAATTTCGTTGCGAACTTGGATGTTGATTTCGTCAATAGCGCGTCAACACAATACGCGAATCCGGGGTATTTTTTCGCCGTCGGTTCCGCCGTCCCCAGTCACGCCAACGACTACCCGAGTTACACCCGGTTAGTGTGGTTAACCGGCGGCGGCACCAAAGGGATCGATGTCGGCTGGTTCGGCGAAGGCGGCGGCTTTTTAGGAATGGGACAGCATCCCGCGCGTCCGTACTATACGCAGAATGTCAACAGCGCGGAATGGGTGGCCGCAAGCAGTCAATTTTTCACCTCCTTGGTTGTTCCTTTGACCGGAAAGGCCGACGCGGTTTGGGGGAAACGATTCGACCTCGATCCGGCGAAGAAAACCTACGGCCTCGAAGGGGCAATGCATTTGCCCGGGTTCCGAGTCGAAGCGGGACAAACCTATACCGCGCGTTTCCAACTGTATCTCGGGCCGAAACTCTACCATCGCCTTGCTCAACTCGACCACAACGAAGCCGATGTCATGGAGTTCGGTGTCTTCAAGATCATTTGCCAGGCGTTGCTTAATGTTCTGAATACCCTGCACCGTTTCCTCGGGAATTATGCTGCCGCCATTCTCGCGCTAACGACAATTGTAAAATTGTCACTCTGGCCGCTGCAAACCAAGGCGACCGCTTCGATGCGGCGGATGTCCGCGCTCTCACCCAAAATTCAAGAACTGCGTGAAAAATATAAGGACGATCCGACGCGGATGAACCAGGAAGTGATGAAGCTTTACAAGGAATACGGAATCAATCCTGTCGGCGGCTGTTTGCCGATGCTGATCCAAATTCCGATTTTCTTCGGCCTTTTCACGATGCTACGACAAGCGGTCGAATTGCGAGGGGCAAGCTTTTTGTGGATTAAGGACCTCTCCCAACCCGACACCGTGGGGCATCTTCCGATTGTGGGGTGGCCGATTAACGTTCTTCCGCTCATTATGGCAGCGACAAGTTTTTGGATGACACACCTGACACCGAAAAGCGGCGATCCAACCCAGCAGCGCATGATGATGTTCATGCCCATCATCTTTATCGTCTTCTGCTATAATTTTGCCGCTGCCCTTGCCTTGTATTACACTGCACAAAACCTTTTCAGTATTCTGCAACTTTACCAAAATCGGAAACTACCGATGCCGACGTTAGAGAAATTGCCGAAACGAGCCCGAAGATGACGCCGAAAGAATTACTCGATACCATGCTCGGTTACCTCGGTTTCGTGGTCGAAATCGCGGAGATCCAGGGGGAAGGCGAAAATCTCACTCTCCAAATTTACACCGAGGAGAGCCGGCGTCTGATTGGTCGTAATGGAGAAATGCTCGAAGCGATTCAATTTTTGTTGAACCGGCTGTTGCAGGCGAAAGACAAAGATGCGCCCAAGGTCATCGTCGATTGCGAGCATTATCGTTCCATGCGCGAAGATCGAATCGTGCAGCGCGTCCGTGAGCTGGCCGAGCGCGTTCGCATTACCGGACGTTCACTTCAACTGGAGCCGATGAATTCCTACCAACGGCGGATTGTCCACAACGCCTTTAAGGATGATCCCGATGTCGCGACTTGGAGTCCGTCGGACTCGGCCCGGATCAAGCAAATCACGCTGCTAAAACGTCAGCCAAAAAAAGAACATTCTCAGCAAGGATCGGCGACCTCCAAATCCGCCGAACTAGACCGCCGCTACAGTTCCCCCTGAAATCGCGCGGCTTCTTTTGCCGCACCGACTTTCACTTCCGGACGCCAGCGAAATTTCGGATTGACCTTGCCCTCAACCGCGTCGGCGATGATTCCGCCAAGGAGCGGCGCGAATTTGAATCCATGTCCGCAATCACCGGCCGCAATCGTTAATCCCGACCGATCTGGATCGGGAGCGATCCAAAAGTCTCCGTCCTTCGTGTCGCAATAAAAACAAATGCGAGTGAAAACGACTGGCGCATCCGCCAGTGACGGAAACGAATCCGCCAGAAATTCACGCATTTTGTTTTCCTCCTCCTTTGTCACCATACGCTCCGGCGAATCGGGCGGCATCTCGTGTCCAAGTCCATGATTCGCAATTTTCACCAAGCCGTCGCGATTGAGCGGGAAACCGTAAAACCCCGTCGTTGAAATATCGGCGCCGAAGATAGGGAAGCGTTCCGGCGTGAAAAGCTCCGGCTGCGCGGGTTTGAGGTGAAACACCGGTTGTCCGCTGGCCCGGAAACAATCGCGGGTGAATGGAAGAACGTATGGCGTCCACGCTCCCACCGCGATCACAACCGCATCCGCCGGCACCTTCTCACCGCTTTCCAGCGCGATTCCTTTCACGCGATCAGACGTTTCATCCAACCGACAAAACTTCGCATGTTCGCGCAGTGCCACACCGATCGATTTCGCCCGCTCAATTAATACGGCAACGGCGCGGCCACTTTCGGCATAACCAGCTTCGAAATCGAGAAAGCCATCTGGGTAACGGTCGGCGTTCCATGCCGGAAAATGCCGGCGCAAGTAATCGGAGTTGACGCGCTTGATCCGATGCCCGCGTCGTTCGAGCAAACGAAGACTTTCATACTCAAAATCCCCCGCCTGCATCGGACGCTGACGCATGCAAAGAAACCCAACTTCATGGTACAACTCGACGCCAAACTCGACGTTCCATTGCTGCCAGATCTCGCGCGAGCGTTCGGCCAGTTCGGTGTATCCCTCATCCGCCCCGTAAGCAGCACGAACGACCTTGCTGATATCGGTGGAAGCGGCGAGGGGATGGGGCAATGGCCCCGGATCAACCAGAACGACGTCGTGCCTGCGTTTCCGCAATTCGATCGCAGCAACAACGCCATTAATTCCCGCGCCAACGACGATTGCCTTCATGCAATAATTTCTCTCGCCACGACGAAGACGGCCTCGACAGAGCGAGGCGGCTACAACGCCAAGCAGCGGAATGGAAAACGTTTTTTGGTGTTATTCGTGTGTTTAGTTGGCACGATTTTTAGTGGGCAAGGTCGAAAATAATTTTGCCGCAGCGTTGCGGGCGCGCGGCGTGTTCCAGCGCCGCTTTCGCTCTGCTCAACGGATATGATTTCTCAACTCTCGTTAGGAGGAGACGGCGCTTGGCCATATCGAAAATCGGATTGAATGCCGCCATTCGCTCGGCGGGCGTGGCGTTGTCGTACCATTTGTTGATCCAGATGCCGCGGAACCGAAGGTCTTTGAAAATTAAGAGACCGGTCGGAATTTTAAGCGGCTGCAGACTCATCGCACCGAAGCTGACCAGGGTTCCGCTTGGAGCCAGACAATTCATTAGCCGCAACGCGCTCTCGCCGCCGACCGCGTTCAATCCCAGACGAATGGCAGCGCCACCGGTTGCATCCTTCACCGCGTTACGAAGATTTTCGTCATCAAGAAGAATGACGTCGCCTCCTTCGGATCGTAATTCCTCGATCAGTTCTTCGCGCCGGACCACGTTCACCGTTTTGTAGCCGAACGCGTGCGCAATTTGTATCACCGCGCGGCCAGCCGCGGAATTAGCCGCGTTCTGGATGACCCAATCGCCGCTCTTCAATTCCACGTAACCGTGCAACAGTTGCCATGCCGTCAGCGGATTGATCTTCAACATCGCTGCCTGGACGGGATCGATTTCCGGAGGAACAACTACCAGATCGCTCGCTTTCACCGCGCACGCTTCACGCCATGTTCCGATGTCGTGCGGCAAAATTACCAGTGACCCAACCGATCCATTGCTAATGTTGCTTCCCACCTCGGAAATAATTCCCGATCCCTCGAAGCCGGGGACGGCCGGCACTTCGCGTTTACCCGGGTATTTTCCCTCAATCGCGTTCAAGTCCGCCGGATTGATGGGCGCAGCCTGCATCGCGACCACGACCTCGTCCGGCCCAGGCACCGGCCACGGCTGCGTTTCGATACGCAAAACATCTGCAGGATTTCCGTGCGCGGAATAGACCGCTACGCTAATCGTTTCCTTCCGCATGAACGATCATCCTACAGGTGATGCCGCCGCGAGCAATCTGCAAGCGGGCGCGCGCGTCGCTCTGTTCGGCATGATCGTAAACTTGGTTTTCGCGGCCGCGAAAATTCTCGGCGGTTTCATCGGCAACGCGTACGTCCTCATCGCCGACGGCATCGAATCCGCCCTCGACATCGCCGGCTCGCTAATTATTTGGGGCGGCTTGAAATTCGCCGCACGTCCGCCCGACGAAACGCATCCTTACGGCCACGGAAAAGCGGAGCCGATCGCAGCCGTCGTCGTTGCATTTGGCGTTCTTGCGGCCGCGCTCGGTTTGGCGATTGAAAGTATTCGGGAAATTCGCACGCCACATCATGGTCCTGCCCCATTCACGCTCGGCATTCTCATCGTCGTTATCGTGGTCAAAGAAATTTTGTTCCGTTATGTCAATCGCGTCGGACGGAACGTCGAAAGCACCGCGGTCCAAACCGACGCCTGGCATCATCGCAGCGATGCGCTCACTTCAGCGGCGGCATTCATCGGGATCACTGCCGCGCTCATCGGCGGCCGAGGCTGGGAAAGTGCGGATGACTGGGCGGCGCTTTTCGCCTGCTGCGTTATCGCGGCCAATGGCGTCCGATTATTGCGCCCGGCTTTGTACGAGATCATGGATACAGCCCCGCGTGGAGAAATTGTCGATCGTGTGCGAAACGCTGCGGTAGCTGTCCCGGGTGTAATTGAGATCGAAAAAAATTTCGTCCGGAAGATGGGCTTGAGCTTCTATGTCGATCTTCACGTGCAGGTAGATGCGCGCATTACAGTGCGCGAAGGGCACGATATCGCGCATAAAGTAAAGCGTGCTATTCAGGAAACTGATGGGCGAATCGCAGACGTGCTCGTGCACATCGAGCCGGCGGGGTAGTGGCGATTGGCTAGAACCTACCCAATAACGTAATGAGTGCGTCAGCCAGGTTAGCCTTGGCGCGGGCGATTTGGTTTGCGAAATGGACTAAACTTAGCGCTGATGCTGGATTACGTGCGATATAACTGAGTAGCTGTGAAAAGTCGGTGCGCTGTTGTTCGATATCGAAAAGCACATTTGGCGGGGCCGGGAAGGGCGCCGCCGGAGAATCACTCACCACCCGTAACGCGAGCATCGGAATTGATTCGGCGGCACAAAGCCGCGCAATGGTTTCTGTTTCCATGTCGACGGCGACGGCGTCATATTCGCGCCCGATCGCATAGCGGTCCGCCGCGGGATCAATGATGCGATCAGCAGAATGGATTTTGCCTACCACCGCACCAGACAATATCTCACGCGCTTTCCGCAAAAGCTGCAGGTTGGATGCGTTCTCCGCAATCACCAGATCGCCCGGCTTTAATTCATCATTCGTTCCACCGCAAAATCCGCTGGCAATTAACAGTTCCGGTTTTTTGGTGTGTAGGAAGTTTTCAACACGCTCCGCGCATTTCGTCTTCCCCACTCCAGTGTGCAGGACGCAGAGCTGCGCCGTTCGGAGTTCGACGTTCGGTGCCTGCCGCGCCGTAGCCGAGCGAAGGCGGGTTCGGCGTTCGATGTTCCCCAGTAACAGCGCGCCATCGCGCTTCACCCCCGTGAGCAAGCGAATAAACGCGCTGCTTTCGGCCGGCAGCGCGAAGGTGACGGCGATCATTTCGCTTCCGTCAGGTGAACAATCACGGAAATTTTTTCATTGGGATCGGCAGCAGAAATCTCACCGGTGACTTCTTTCACCCCTAAAAGAAGAGAGAGCGCGTTTTTAAAGTCAGGTGCGGTTTTGCCCGGAATCTCAACCACCACGTCAATTCTGCCGTTGTCGAGTGCAGCTTTCGTCGCTGACCCAAGAAACTTCTGCGCAGCTCGCACGATTTCATCGGCAACCGCGCCACTCTGGCGTGCTTCCGTCGTTAGCTGCAATCCACCGAAACCAAGTGGCGGCGGGGTCAGTGCGGAGGCGGCGTTTTCCAGAGATTTCTGGAGATGCTCTCGCGCCCGTTCGTCCAGTAATTGCCTATTCGGATTCTTGCTCTCTTGGTGCGCGATGTAAACGAGACCGAGCAATACGTTCATCGCCACCAGCACGATGAAAGCGAGACCGACCTGCCGGGCCATGCGACGCCCGCGCGCCGCGGTTTCTTCCGACAAGTCATCTAAAACCTCCGGCCGATCACTTTGGTTTTCCCGCATGCTCGCATGAATACGCCGGGCAACATCGAATTCGCGCCGCGCTGTCGGGTCGCTCATCAGGCGCTCTTCCACCGCTTTGCGCTCGTGATCGGGCAGTTTGCCGTCGAGATAATCGAACAGCTTATCCGGGTTCATACTTGAGTGCTGCCCGCAAACATTAGCACGCAGATGCTAATCATCGGCTGAGCAATAACCAACAACCTGATCGACGGAAGGTTCCCGCTTCGCGCGATCAACCATCAACGATCAAATCTTTCTTATGATTTATTTCAGCAGTTCCTGCGGAACTTTGCCGCCATTTTCGGCGAGCTTCTTCATCACTTCTTTGTGTAACCAGATATTCATGGCAGCGGAATCGTTGGGGTCGCCGCTGTAATGCAGTTCTGCCGCCAGCTGCTTGCGCGCGGCGAAACTGCTGTCCATGCCGACGAGTTTCATCAGATCCACGATCGATCTTTTCCAATCCAGTTTCTCCGGATTCTCTTTCGCCAAATCGTTGAGAATGGCGGTGACGTCCACGACCGGCGGTGGAGCAACGGCCGGAGCTGGCGCGGCCGGCGCTTGTGTCTGTTGTTCAGGAGCTGTGGCGGACTGCGTTTGTGCTCCGGGTACGGTCGCTACAGCCGAGCTGGCATGACTAAATATTTTCGACATCAGATTGTTAAAGAGTCCCATAATTTATTCCTTCGTTAAATTTTTGACTTACTCCTCAACGATTCACGAAGGTAAAGCGTCGGTCAACGTTGGTTTGTCTGCGCGAGGAAAAATATCACTTCCACGGTTCCTGTTCCTCGGATACGTTCTCTAAAATACGAAAATTGAAATACTAGGAGGACAATAAATTATGGGACTTCTCGATTCGGTACTTGGAGCGGTTAGCGGAAAAACGGAATCCGGCGGCGCGAATGCGCTGGTCGGAGTTCTTGGCGGCCTCTTGCAACAAAGCGGGGGATTGCAAGGCCTGGCCAATAAGTTTTCGCAAGGCGGCTGTGGAAACGTGTTTTCTTCCTGGGTCGGTCTCGGCGAAAACCAGTCCGTATCCAGCGACCAGATTCAGAATTGTTTGGGCTCCGATCAGGTAAAGGCCCTGGCGGCTAAAATGGGAATTGATCCGGCACAAGCTTCGAATTTGCTCGCGGAATTTCTGCCGAAAGTCGTCGACAAACTAACGCCGACAGGAAAAGTCGACCCGAACGCTGACCATCAGCAAGGTCTGGCCGCATTGATTCCATCGTTGCTCCAGACTTTCGCCGGTTCCGGCACTGCGCGGACGTAGTAGGCAAGAGATCTCACACGACGGACACAACGGGCTAACGGGCATGGCGAATTTCTCAGTGTCCTTTGTGGCCTTGGTGTAAGATCAATTAGATCAGCCAAGAAATCCGAGGTTCGGGTGCGCGAAGCGGCCGATGTTCGGGAGCACCGTTGCGAGATCGCTGTTGCTCACGCCAAACCAGGTCGCGAGCGTGGCTGAAAATTCATCGACCGACGTCGTTGGAATCCAGCGGCCGTCTTCTGTGTCATCCGGTCCGTCGACCGCGAGAGTCGGGAAAGTTCCATAAAGCTTCCCGCCCTGCACCGCGCCGCCGAGAACAAACTGATGGCTGCCCCAGCCGTGATCAGTACCGGAATCGTTAGCAGCAAAAGTACGGCCAAAGTCGGATGCGGTGAAGGTGGTTACCTGCTGGCTCAACCCAAGCTCAACGGTTGCGGAATAGAACGCACTCATGGCCTGACTCAGTTCGGTCAGCAATTGCGCCTGAGCGCCGAGCTGGTCACCGTGCGTGTCATAGCCGTCCGCGGCGCAGAAAAAGATCTGTCGGTTCATACCCAGCCCACTTCGGGCCGAGATTAGTTTCGCGATCATCCTGAGTTGCGTGCCGAGGTAGGTATCCGGAAAAACGGTGGTCAATGGCGGGATGTTTGCGAGTGCGGCGGTCAAAACTTCGTTTGCCGCGATCGCCCGGCTGAAAGTATCCGCATATGCTTGGGCGATGAGACTATTACGCGGCAGCGACATCATTTGCTTGAATGCCTGCAGGCGCACATTGGAGTTCGCGCTGCCATCGAATCCTTCCAGGCCGAGACTGCCCCAGGCGGAGATCAGATAAGGCAGGACGGTGTTGCCAACTTCAAAAGTGTTGGTCCCGGCGATCGAGACGGACATCGAGACCTGAGAATTACTGTTGAGCGAACGCAACAGATCTGCGGCGCGCCCGCCCCAGCCGGTGCGCAAATCCTGATCAGGCACCGAAGTCTGCCATTGCACTGCCTGATCGGTGTGCGAGAAAAGTTGTGGCGGCACCGCGGCCGTGCCATTCAGGTATTCATTTCTCGTTAGGGGCGCTACCAGCGTGCCGACGTTTGTGACCATCGCCAGCTTGTTCTGGTTAAACAACTGTTGCAATTCCGGCATGCTCGGATGAAATCCGAACTGATGTCCCGGACTGTTCAATACATTGATCGGAAGTAGCGAGCCTTGCGGAAGGGCAAGGTTCGCGCGCGCCGCGCTGTAAGTTGCGTAGCCGGATGAATCGCGCGGAATGAGCACGTTGTTGGCATCGTTGCCGCCATAAAGGAAGAGACAAACCAGCGCCTTGTAATCGGGACCGGGTGGAGTTGCAGCTCCAAGCCGGCGCAAATCCCAAATCGTATTAATTACACCGGCGGCACCAAGCGCGGCGCAGGCGGTTTGGCGGATGAAGTTTCGTCGAGTAGTCATAATTTAATTGTCGAGTGCGCAATCGGGTCCGTTGATCACGAGATAAACCGCGGTAAAGACGCGCTCCTCCGGATCATAGCTGGGAATTTGACTGACGGTGTTGATGAGAAGGGTGCGTAAATCGGGCGACATGCGCCCAGCCATGAGAAGGTAATTGAGCCGATCCACCAGTGCGGTTGGATTGTTCGCGAGCGCGATCTCCTGCGAGTAATCAAGCGGGTAAGTAGAATCCCACATCACATCGAGCAGACGGTTAGCGACGGCGGCGACGGTCGTCTCGGTCGTGATCTGAAGTTCAGGGCTGCGCAAACCGGCCAACGCGACTGCGCCCGGGGCCTGATAGTCCGGCAAAAAGAAATTAAAAACCGTCGGCGAATGCAGTGGCTCCTGACCAAACTCGTCCGGGATCCAAATTGAAAATGTCCCATCGGTAGAAGAGGCGTGAAATGCGCGCATAAGATTCGTTAGCCGAATGACGGGCTCTTTTTGATGGCCAGCCCCTGGTTCGGTCTTGGCCGGCCCGCGTGCATCGTAATCCATGAGTATTGCGCGAATGACCGCGCGCAGGTCACCACGGACACCTTGTCCATTATCATTAAACACGGAGGCGACGCGATAGACGTAGCCGGGGCTGGGATTACTTGTGACCAAACGCTGAATCAGTTGTCGGCAGAAAAACGGTCCGACATTTGGATGATTGAAGATGGTATCGAGAGCTATCTTGAGTTCCTGCTGCGGAGTTTGTCCGCCGAGAATCTGAACACCGCCGAGAATCGACTTCGGTCCGGGCTCGTGGAATGAGGGATAGTTCACCATTGGCACCCGGTAATTTTCCTGCGGATCGTAGAAGTTGGTTATTCCACTAAAGTTCCAGCCGGTGAAAACCGCGGCCAGACCGGTTACTGCGTCCTGATTGTAGGTCGGAACGGGGAATCCTTGCGCATCCAGAGTGAGCGTGCCATCCAAGTTCAAACGGTAAAGGCCGATGGAAAAAAGCTGCATGATTTCGCGTGCATAATTCTCGTTAGGATGTGTCCCGGCATCGGGGTCACTTTTGTCGTTCCCCAACATGTCGAGGTAATTGCCCATCGCGGGATTGAGCGTTACGTCCTCGAGCAACTGGCGGAAATTTCCGAAGGCATCGCGCACCAGAACATCCATGTAGGTGGACATGGCAATGGGATCATCGGTGCCGTTGCCTTCAGTCGAGACGACCAAAATCTCGCTCAAGGCAAAGGCGACGCGCTGTCGTAATTGGTCCGGCGCGGCAATGGCGTAGGTCCACCACGCGTCCATCGTTTCTTCAATCGAGGGTTCCGCGACACCGGAATTATCGACGAACGCCATGTGTGACGACATCGGGGTCGTAAACTGTTGGTTCAAGAAAGCGTCGAAGCCTTGTTGTTGAACTTGCGTGATCAGCGCATCTGTCGTGCCGAAGGTAGCCTGGGAGAGGAAACGGCCGGCATCTTGCGGAGTCGGCGTACCCGGTGGCGAGCGGTGGCGCGGGTGTAGGCGTTGGTGCAACCTGACCGCCGCGCGCGAGATGAAACCATCCCGTGATCTCTCCGCTCGGGTAGGCCGCCGTGTGAATGTTGAAGTAAACACGGCCGGAATTGATCGCATCGACGATGTCGGTAACACTGTTGCCGCCGACCGGGGTGATGATCCAAAGGTAAGTCCCATCTGGTTGCGGTGTCGCCGCATCCACGTCAAACAAGATGCCACCGCTGGTCCCGGGATCGGCCGGGCCATGAATGTGCATGCCAGTGATCGGCCCGGTTAAGTTTGAATACTGAAATGAAAAAATAACGGAGCTGCCATCGGCGGAAAGGCGCAGCGTGGCGGAACCATAACCCTGGGTACTGGCGTTTCCTTGAGGCCGCAAGTCTGCCAGGAAAAGACTGGACCCATCGGCTTGTGGCGGTTGATCAAGGTCGAATGCTTCAATCAACCCGATACCAGTGGTGTTATGGTTGCCCCAAACGATTGCGGTGTAATTACCGGGAGCGAGATTGGCGACGATCGCAGGTTCGCGATAGTCGGTTGGAGCAAAACCACTCGCGTTAATTTCCTGTTCCTGAGCGCTGCGCCAATTGTCGTTAGTCGTGATCAGGGTGCCGCTTCCATCGAAGAGGGCAAGGCTTGGGTCCTGAATGACACCCGGAATTTGAACGCCATTGAACGTGAGGCTGGCTCCGCGCACGCGCACAATCATCCGCTTGGAAATGTTGCCGGAGACGATAAACCCGCCGATCATGACGTTGTCGCCGGTGAGAATGTTGCCGCGGGTGGAAATGTTGCCCAGTCGAACGGACTGGTTGGCGCCGTCGAGATCATAGACTTCAACCAGTGCCACTCCGGTTGTGTTATTCGTTCCGCGGACGATCGCCGTATAAGGCCCGGGATCCAAGGTAATGATCAGCGCCGATTCGGTATCGTTGTTTGGTGCAAAACCGGCGGCAATGATTTCGTCCTGCTGCGAACTTCGCCAATTATCGTTAGACGCGATCAGGGTGCCGGTTTTGTCGTAAACCTCAAGTTTGGGATCGGCCAGTACGCCCTGAACGTTGGACATGGTTGGTCCCAGCGCGCGGATGCAAACTCTCTTCTGCCCATTCCCGATGATGATAAAACCGGCAATGCCGACGTTGTTGCCAGTTTGAACAGCAAGCCGTGTCGAGATATTGACCGCGCTGGAAATCGCTTCGACTCTGGCGCAAAGCGCCATTGTCAAAACCCCAATGCAAAACCAATATTTCAAGCCCATGCCCTTTGCGGTTGCGACAGGAGACTCAGCGCAAGCGCAGAGGAAGCATCCATCCTGTTAGTGAGCAAAAACCGGACCCGATTTTGCCGCGATTTGCCTCGAGGAACTAACACCGCGGACGCAAAGGGCACCACGGTAACTAAGGCGGTCAAGAATCCTTTACGGACTTCGTGTGAGAAAAACAGCTCGACGGCTATTTCAAAAAGACTCTTGAACGGAAAAGGCGCGCCCGATTCTTCAGGAATAATTCGCGCACGTCAGCGGCATACAGCTCACCATTTTTTTGCGGGTGAAATTCTAGAAGCAACAGTCCGCCATCAGCCAACTGGTGAGCGCGAACATCGTCGATAAAGAATTGCCATTCGTCGCTTGACCAGGTTTGCCAGTTACCATCGCGCAGACGTTCAAGGCGATGGAAGCAGGTGAGGTAACTCGTAATCAGATCATATTTTTTTGCCGGCGCCGGCAAATGAAAACGCGGTTGAATGCGATGCACGATGCGCTTCACGCCCAGCAGCGGCAGAGTCTCGCGAAAAATTGCATGCTCGTCGATGTCCAACCCAATGCCGGTATGTCCGAGCTTTTGCGCGACATAAAGGAAGTAACCGGGCCCGCACCCGAGATCAAGGATGTGATGGCGTGGGCCACGGTCTAGGGAAATGTCCTGGGCACGTTCGACGTTGCGTTTAATCCAGAACTTGGCGTCGGCCCAGCGATGCATTTCCTTGATCCCGGGTGGGTATTTCCGACGGAGTTCTTCCCACGCCGGATCTTTTTCAAGCTCCTCCAGAAGTCGGCCCGCATTGACTGGATGGAAGGCACGATGAATGTGCTCGCGCAAGCTGCAGATGATGTCGGGATTGAAAAGCTTTCGCAGTTTATGCGAGAAATTCATACTACTGCTTCGACAACGATTGCAGTCATACCGAACGAAGTCGAGGGATCCCGAAGCGACCCTTTAAGGTAACTTTTACGGGATCGCTCCGAGCCAGACTAGCACTATTTCGCTCGAGATGACGGAAGTGATTAGTTCAGAAGATCGAAACCATATTGCCCACGGTGACGAGTTCCTTCACTCGTGCGGCGTCCCAGTTGGCGGTGCGGATGCACCCGTGACTGGCTGCGCGGCCGATCGTTTCAGGCTGGTTCGTCCCGTGAATGCCGACATGCGGTTTGCTTAAGCCCATCCACAAAATACCGACCGGATTATTCGGTCCGGCCGGCAAGATGAATGCGCTGTCGCTTTTAACGCCGTAATTCAAGATGCCTTCGTCATGACGAAAAACCGGCAAAGTCGCGATGCCGACAATTTTCCACACCCCGATGGGTGCCGGTAGCTTCGTTGAACCAGGCGTAATCGGAAACTCTGCCACCAACTGCCCGCTATCGTAAATAAGAAGGAACCGTTCCTTGGTATCGACATAAAGGATGCGGTTAGCGAAGGCGGGATTCGGCTCTGCGAAACCTGCATGCAGATCCTCGATCTTGAATGGCAGGACATTTGGCACCTTCACGGTGTCACCTGGTTTCAGCTCATCCAGATTCATCGGGCGATTTAGTTTGCGCAGATAATCCTCCGCGGAATGGAATCGCTCCGCCACGAACTCGAGGAGTGATCCATACTTCAACGCTTTCAACTTTGCTTGCTCACTCGGTTTACTCGCAGTCGGTCCGACAAAATTTTCTGCTTCCGGTGGAATGGTATAATTCGTGAACGGTTCCGGAACCTGATCGAGAAGCCATTGATCGACTGTTCCGCGGAGTGGCATCAGGTGCGCTCGTTTGTAGGCCAGCAGTGCCTTGCGAAAAAATTCGCCCATTTGCCCATCGATTTTGCCGGGACCGAAATCGTTGTTATCGAGAAAGATCTGAAGCCGGGTGGCGGTCTCTTCATCATAATTGGGAAGCGCCACGATCGACTTTTCCTCAGCTCTCGCCGCCTTGGGCGGCGCTGACATCAGCGGCAAAACCTTGGGCGTCTCCGCCGAAGCCGTGACTGTTGCGCTGATGCAAAATAATGCCGCGAAAAATCGCATAAGCCGGAAGTAATCAACCGATCAGGGGCCGTGTGCAACTAAGCGTGTCTGTAGGCGCGGTCGCTAGCCGCAGCGATTTCTTGGGGCGATGCCAACTGTGGCCGGCGACCGCGGATACAAACGTTATCGCGTGTCGCCTTTCGGGAACATCACTCGATTTGGCGCGGCGTTGAGCGCGGCGAGAAGTTTCGGAATCAGCCGGGTCTTGACTGAACCAGCCTCGCGCGGGGGAACGAGATAACGTACGATTGCTTCCAACCAGGTGTTTTCATTTATACGAAAGATGACGCGCGGGTGCTCTCTTACTTCCAGCTCGTCCACTGGTGTCTTCGCCAACAGTTCCCGGAAAACGCCGACACGTTCCATCATTTCCTCGCCGATCTCTTCCGCGGTGATTTTCTGCATCGTGCGCGCGACAAACTCAAGGTCGGCGTTGTAGCCGATGTTAAATTTGATCTCGTTCCAAATGTACGGAAAAAGCGGCCACGAATAGTTAAACACCATCGCGCTGAGAACCTTCGAGTTTGGAAACTTGATCACTCGTCCGCTCGGGTGATCACTGGAAAGATATTTCCCGCCGAATTCCCACAGGGTGGTATCGAGGTAACTGACATCAATGACGTCGCCGGTAGCGTCTTCGATTTGAATCCGATCGCCGACCTGATACGGCCGGCGGACTAGGATGTAAATCCACCCAAGAAAACTGGTCATCGGCGTCTGGACTGCCAAACCAACAATGATCGAACCGATCCCGACGGAAATCAGGGCCGTGTACCAATTAACAAAAATGACGCCGATAGCGATCACGGCAATGACGAGAGCGACGACCAAGTGTTCGATCCGGCGCAACGTAAAACGCGCGGCGGCATCTTCGACCCGCCCAATCGCATACAAAGAAACCGCCTTGGCAATCGCAAGGATCATCACGACCAGCACTGCGCCGCGCAGAAATCGTCGAGCGAGTTCGACAGTGTTTTGCGGCACCGGAATCAGTTTCGATCCGAGGAGGTAATAAAGCACCGCGCAGCCGACGAGGATGAGAATATGGGTCACGAACCAGAACTTGTCTTTCGTGTCGGCTTTAACCGGTTCCTTAGTCGGTTTCGGGCCACTCGTTTGCGACAAAGCCTGCCGAACCTCTGGTTTGGCAGAAATTTCCTCCGCTGTCTCAACTGTTGCCATCTCTTTAAATTCGCGCCACGCAGTGCGTTTGATTGTTGCGTGACAAGAATTAGGACTTTCCTGCTGGGCGTCAGACGAAGCCGAATAGCGTTTCTTACGCTGTCTTGATCCAACTTCTCAATACTTCCGCAACGCTCCAGGCTTGGGCGATGCAACCGCCTGCGAAATGCGGCTCGCGGGCGTCGAAGACTTCACCAATGGTGCCGATGCCGTCGTCGCCAAGATGTTGCGGAAAGGTCTTCAGAAATTTTCGGGCGCTGGTCTTGTCGTCGGGATGTACTTTTAACCAGGCATCGACAAAGGGGCCGATTAACCAGGCCCAGACAGTGCCTTGATGATAAGCGCCGTCGCGCGAACGCAGGTCGCCGGAATAAATTGGTTTGTAATCGGGATGATCGGGGGAAAGAGAACGCAGCCCGACCGACGTCAGGAGTTTTTCTTGTGCGACGTTAACTACCGACGACCAGCGTTTCTGGTCGAGCACGGGATGCTCGAGTGAGATCGCGAATAGCTGATTCGGTCGGCAGGCCGAATCGTTCGCCCCACTTTGGCCGTTGCAATCAACTACATCGAAAAGGTAACCGCCGTCAGCGAACCAGAATCGTTGATTGAAAGCAGCGCGCGCGCGTTTCGCGGCGTCACCATATTCCTCCGCGTGTTTAACATCGCCCTCTTCACCGCACCAACGCGCTAGCAGCTCGAGCGCGTTGTACCAAAGCGCATTGATCTCGACTGCCTTCCCGCGACGCGGCGTGACTACCCAATCGCCCATCTTCGCGTCCATCCAGGTGAGCTGATAACCTTCCGTGCCCTGCGCGAGTAAACCGTCACGTGGATCGACGTGAATGTTGAAGCGAGTGCCGCGCAGATGATACTCCGCGATATCGATCAAGACCGGCAACAGCAGATGCAGAGTGGTCCGATCGTCCGTGTAATCCAGATAACGACTCAGCGCGTGAAAAAACCACAAAGTCGCGTCGGCGGTGTGATAGAGCCCTTCCTTTTCTCCATCGGGAAACATGTTTGGGATGAGCCCATCGCGAACGTAATGGGCGAAGGTGCGCAAAATATATCCCGCTTCCAAAGAGCGACCGGTAACGAGGGCGAGACCTTCCAACGAAATCATGGTGTCGCGTCCCCAATCGGTAAACCAATGATAACCGGCGATGACGGTTCGAACTTCATCACCGGCGGCGTGAGCGCGAGCGGCTTCCTCGACGCGACCAGCGGGCGTAATGATGAACTGGTCGCCGGCGAAGACGAGTTCGGCCGGAAATCCGCCACGCGCTTTCGGCAGCGCATCGTCCAGCATTTTCGCCCGCCGTTCTTCTTCCGCTGCTAGCGCAGCTTCGGGTGCGAGAACGTTAATGATGTCCCATTCCTCCGTCGAACCGATGATCGCAGCCAGGTTGCGCTCGTGCATGTCGACGTGAAAAAGTCCCGGGCTCCACAGATTACCTTCGTAAGCGTAACCGCGACTCTGCTCGATGCGGTAAACGACCTGCTGAATACTTTGCGGTGATACTGTGAATTGTGCGTGATCACTCGCCAGTTTTATGCGCAACGGTGGCAAGCCGCTGTCAGCAGCGCTGATTTCGTAGCGATTTTCAATCGCACTCAAACGATAAGACTCAGCCAGACCTTCGTTTACCGGTGATTCATAGTGGCGGAAGAAAAAGGCGGGCTGCAGCTCGAGCCGCGGGCGTTCTTCACCTTCGAGAATGCGGTAAATAAGGTGAACGGTGTTCTGCAAATGGAGCATGAGTACGCGTCTCTCAAGGACGAGATCGCGCACATGATAGGTCCAGACCGGCAAACCATTTTCGAGGCGGAATTCATGCAAATAATCGGCCGCGCCAAGATGAAGCTGGCCACCGGCGCGCTCTTCCGCGCCGAGGGAAACGACGTCGTCATCCGCGAAACGCAAAAATTCCGAAACGTGACTCCACATCACCATGCGACCGTGCGGCGCCGGCAACGCCGCGATGAGCAGGCCATGGTAACGCCGGGTGATCGCACCCGAAATCGTGCCGGAGGCGAAGCCGCCGAGTCCATTGGTCACGAGCCATTCGCGGGAGAGGAGCAACTCGCGCGAATGGCTCGCTTTGTCCCATGGCAGTGATCGTTTGGTGAAAAACATTTTGTTTCGGAATCTACAAACCGTTAGAAACTATGACAAAAGTTGGAATCGTCGCTGACTGGGAGCGGCAGGTGCCAAGCCGCCATGTTTTCTTGTTTCCCCAGGTGGGCGACTCAGGCAGTCGCCCCTTCCAGTTAGATATCCGGTTTGAAATTGATGGATGGTGAGCATTCTTCTAGCGTTTCTTCGGTTGCTTGGGCGGTTTTGTTCGCCGCCGTGGCCGAAAGACCAATGCTGACTCGGCCGGCAATATCCACTTTTCATCGGTTGCGATATCGACCGCGCCCGGTCCACCATACCGTTGCGATTCGCTTGTCCAAAGAATCTCCCACTCGCAATCGGGTGGTGGCGCTAACAACGGTTCCGGCACTGGCGTCAAATCTTCGCGGCTTCCGAGATTAAAGACCAGTAATCGATCGTCGCTTTCTTTGCTCAGATAGCGCAAGACAAATGACTGCGAACGAAGCACAGCGCCATCGATGCCGCCTTCGCCTTGCAAACGCAGTCGCGAGTCCTCCAGTCGCAGCTTGATCAGGTCGCGGTGCAAATCAGAAAATGTTCGGTTTTTCTTCCCTTCGTTCCAATCCAGTTTGCAGCGGTTGAACGTCTCCACTTCGTACGGCACCGCCAAAGTAGCTTGCATCTCTTCCGATGCCGCCGACGGGAACTGCGCTAAAAACTCAAAGCGTCCTTTCTTCACCGCTTCGCGCAATTTCTCGTCGCCCACTTCGCTGAAATAGAGAAACGGCGTGGAGGCGCCGAATTCTTCCCCCTGAAAAAGCAGCGGGGTCCACGGACCGAGCAAAAGCAATGCGGTCATCGCGCGATAACGGCCCGGTGAAGTCTGCAGGCGCACCCGATCGCCGGTCGCGGAGTTGGAAACTTGATCGTGGTTTTCGAGGAAGGAAACGAATGCCTCGGGTTTCAAATCGAGACTGGGAGAGCCTCGAGGTGCTTCCTGCCAGGAGTACGACTGGCCTTGATAAAGATAACCATACTTTGCCGCGGCCACGAATTCCTGCGGGCAACCCGCGTAATCTGAGTAGTAGGCTTCGTTTCGGCCAGTCAGGGCAACGATCGCAGCGTGATGCCAGTCGTCATTCCACAGTCCGTCAAGATCGTCGCCGCCTTGCTCAAGAGTCCGAACCATCTTTGATTCCTGACGTTCGTTCTCAGCGAACAAAACGATCGAGCGCTGGGCCGCCGCAGCCCGAGCCGCTCGCCCGATCATACCTATAATATATTCCTCGGAGCCATCGAAAATGGTTTGCGTCGCATCAAAACGAAACCCATCGAAATGGAATTCCTCAATCCAATAGCGCGCGTTGGTGATGAAAAACTCCCGTACCGGCCCGCAGTTCTTCCCATCGAAATTGATCGCGTCCCCCCATTCGTTCTCTTGGTCTCGCCGCAAATAATCATCTGAAAACGCAGCAAGATAGTTTCCGTCCGGCCCGAAATGATTGTAAACAACGTCGAGAATGACGCCGAGTCCGAGCGCATGTGCGCGATCGACAAACGCCCGCAGATCATCAGGTCTTCCATAAAGCCGCGTCGGCGCGAAAAGGTTGACACCGTCGTAACCCCAGCCAAAGCGACCGGGAAAATCGGCAATAGGCATCATTTCCAGCAAAGTGACCCCGCTTTCCTTGAGCTCGGATAGCTTCTCGATGGCGGCACGCCATGTTCCCACGGGCGTAAATGTGCCGATATGCATCTCGTAAATGATCTGGCGCGCGAGTTTCACTCCGCGCCAATTCGCATCCGTCCACTTGAACGAGAATGGATCGACCACGCATGAGGATCCATGTGGACCTTCCGGTTGAAAGCGGGATGCCGGATCAGGAAAGGCAGCGCCGTCATCAATTTGCAACTTGTAATGCGCGCCCACGCCGCAATGGGCGGTTCCGGAAAAGTATCCGCCGGCTTCACAGGCGAGGGGATATCTTTTGTTGTCCGCCACTACCGCAAGCTTGTTCGCCTTCGGCGCCCAAACGCGAAAATGCGTTTCGTTTTCGCCGATAATTTCAGCTCCTATCGGGTAACGTCGCTGCATTCCGGTGTTTTTTCGTCCGACCATTGTGCGATGGTTGTGTGTGATTTGGCTTCTCCAGTAAAGCTTGTGCGACTTAAATGAGCCCGATGCATGAAGCGCGCGCTGTCGGTGATCTTCATGTCCTCGAACATTCTCTTGTCGCGGCCAAGATGTCGGTGCTGCGCGATAAAACAACCGCGACCGTGCAATTTCGTCGGGCGCTCGAGCAGATTGCCATCCTGCTTTTGACCGAAGTATCGAAAAACTGGCCGACGCGTGCAGACGAAATCAACACGCCACTCGCGGCAATGCGCGGCGCCAGCCTGGTTCGGCCGGTTGTATTTGCACCAATCTTGCGGGCAGGACTTGGGCTACTTGAGGGAATGTTACGCGTGATGCCTGACGCCGAGATAGGCCACATCGGACTCTATCGTGATGAAGTCACGCTGCGGCCGGTAAATTATTACTGTCGTCTGCCTGCTGGGCTGGCTGAATCGCAGGTCGTCTTGCTTGATCCGATGCTGGCCACGGGTCGCAGCGCGACCGAGGCGGCTACGCTTTTGAAAGCGCAGGGCGCAACCAATATTCAATTTGTCTGCGTGGTTGCCTGCGAGGTCGGAATCGAACAACTACGAAACGCCCATCCAAATATCCCGATCTATTGCGCCGCAATCGATCCCGAGCTGAACGAATTTGGCTATATCGTGCCGGGATGCGGCGATGCGCGTGATCGTTACTTCGGAACTTTGCAGGCAATCCAAATTGCAGGGCGTTTCTGCGAAACGCCGGCTAAAAAAATGGCGTCTGGCACAGACGCCCTACCATTGACGGGGTCGCAGGAGCTCGCCTCTCCAAAGTGCGCCCGATCAAATCACTCCGCCAGCGTCACCTTATCGATAATCAGGTCGCCGCCTTGTTTGATGTAATGGACTTTAACCCGCAGATTCTTACTTAAAGCAGGTGCTTGGATTGTCGTTCCATCTTTGTCTACAAACGTGACATGCTTCGCGAACTTGTAGTGAACCGGTTCGCCTGACCCAGTATCCAGGACCAACGCGCTATCTGGCGTATAGTCGGTGATTTTGCCAATGCTTTCGGCGCCGCCCACAGTCGACACCTGACCATTTGCCACAATCGGCAAAAGCGCGCCCGCGCATATCAAACTAACGAATACTTTATTCATAACTTTGACCCCGTCTGGTGTTAGTCGTTTCGCCCTATTGCTAACGATGATTTGCCTGCAAATATATCGGCTCTCGTCGGGAGTTTGACCGTGCAATTCAGATAATTCGGGACCCGCCGCCGTAGACAGATGAAGCCGTTTTCACCAAAATAGGTAGACGGCCGAAGAACCACCGCAGGCCGACATTTCCGGATTATTCCGTTAATCTGCGCATCGCTCACGATTGCGCTGGGCCTGCTCACTTTTATCGACTGATTTGGGGGCTGCCGTTACTGGCCGCGTTCGGGCCGAGTATATTCCGATGGCTCCGAGCACCGCTCTTTGTTTTTCTCTTGTTGGTATTGGCCTGATTGCGCACGTTTGGAACAGCACGCTGCGATGGTCACGACAGCGGCGGGCGCGGAAGGCATTCGACGATGACGTGTGCGTGGTGGGAATGGAAGTGCAGCATACGGGTTGAGGCGGGTTAAGTGGAGGCGCGCGCGCCTCTTTTTGATGAAATCGGCGAATCTCGAACTATTTTGCTGCCCGTTGTTTCGCCTTCGAAAAAACCTGCGAAAAGGAATGCTGATATAAGTTAGAGATTCCTCGACTTCGCTCGGAATGACAGGTTAGAAATATGCGATTGTGAACGGACCGGCTCGCAAAATCGAAATCCTGGCGCCTTTTAATCAGGCGATTGAGCTAACGAGGTTAATCCTATTTCGCCCCTTTGACATCACAAAATGGCTTGTCATTGGCTTTGCCGCTTTTCTCAGCGGTTGGTTTAACAGCGGCGGGGGCAGTATTAACCCATGGAGTTTTCGCCGCTGGAATACGTCCAATCTGCAAGCTCCGACGTTCCAATTCCGATCCTTCAATATGGACCACGCTGGCCTGGCTCTCTTAACCGCCCTCGCCGTTTTCGTCGTCGTTGTGCTGGTATTCCTGATTCTCTGGCTGTGGATTGTCGCGCGCGGCCGTTTTATTTTCATCGATTGCCTGGTTCGCAATCGCGCCGCCATTGCCGAGCCATGGCGGGAGTTCCGTCAGGAAGGCAATCGCTTCTTCGTTTTTCTGATCGTGTTGATGCTTGTTTCGCTTGTTCTTGTCGCCTTATTCGGTGGATTGACATTCGGCTTGCTCGTTTTGTGGCGCAATTATCGCGTCTCAAATGTACCGGCGCTATTTGTTCTGGTTCCGATCGCCGTGTTTGCGTGGGTGGTGTTCGCCGTTGTGGTTAACTTGATTACTTATTTCATGCCGCCGGTCATGTACACGCGGCGTTGCTCCCCGGTCGATGCAGCCCGTGCGATCTTGCAATTGATTTTCGACGACCCGGGGCCGTTCATTCTTTTCATTCTGTTCATGATTGCCCTCTGGATCGGATGGATCATGGTGGGTTGCCTGGTGACCTGCGGGACCTGTTGTCTGGCGTCGTTACCGTACATCGGCACTGTCATTGTCTTGCCGGTTCCGGTCTTGTTTCGGTCATTTTCGCTGCTGTTTTTGCGACAGTTCGGTCCCGAGTGGGATGTGTGGGCGAAAATTGCGGTTCCAGCGGCGACGACTACTCCGCCACCGGTCCAGGCCGTCATGCCAGCTGCGCCGCCGCCGGCGGCTCAAGAGACAAGTCCGCCGCCGTCCACAATGCCGCCGGAATCGACGAGCCAACCGGAGCGCTCACCCTATGAGCCACCGAAGTCGCTGCCGCCACCCCAAGCTTGAAGACCTTGGCTAACGACAGTTATGCGAAAAGATCAGACGGTGACCGTGCGTATTGGGCGATACGATTAATCTTTCTTATCGGCGCGACGGTCACACTTTTTGTTCTGCGTGTTGTTGACCCCGTGATGGCGGGAAGTTGGCTTCCCTTACATACCTCATGCGGTGCGATCACCGGTTTGCCCTGCATTTTCTGTGGAATGACGCGGGCATTACATTTGTTGCTCAACGGCGATTTTGGCGGTGCGCTCTATTTTAACTGGCTCGCATTTCCCTTTCTGGGAGCAGTCGGCTTTTTCGTTGCTGTTTGCGTCATCGAGATAGCAAACCGACGCGTCATTCTGACATGGAACACAAGCGCACCGCTTACCGCACGCAAGCTAACGATAATTGGGTTGACTTTGTTTATGCTGTGGACGCTGCAAGCCTATCTCGCGGTTTCTCAGCACAAGCATCAGTTGCTAAACCCGCACGGACCGCTTTACACCCTGTTTGTGCGGTAGGAAGCGGAAGGTCATCTCGATCCTACCGCTCTGGAGAGACACGCTCTCCATCAACCCAGACGAGTTTGTAGCGGCGTTCGCGGCAAACGCCGAATTACAGAACAGGAGCTCGCCACGGCGAGCTCCTCTACAACTTTTTGCAGCGCGCCCTCATCAGCCGCTCGGCGCCAATCCCAGCAGCCGCTTTTTATCCGCAACAGGGAGATTGCTGTTTTGAATCCAGGCGCTGGCAGCGGCCGGATCTTTGTTCAACCAAAACGTTGCGATCCCGTTCAGCGATTTGTCGCGAATTTTCGGATCCGAAATCGTGACCGCCCATGCTGCCGCGGTATTCGGATCTTTTCGCAGCAAACTATAAGTATAAGCGCCGAGTGCCTCGTCGCGCGCCGGGCCGCTCAGTCCTTTGATCCATTCGCCGGCAGCCGTGAGATTGTTCGCCGCCCAGTAGTTGATCGCGCCGGTCAATGTCCCTTCACGCACGTCCGCAGGAAGCGTTGCGGCATACTCACTTGCACTCTCCGGATCACTCACCGCCATCTGAATAACCAAAACATGTTGGGCTTGCCGGCGCGTTTCCGATTCTGACAATTGACTAACCCACTCTTTGGCCCGTTCGGGATCTTTCGAAAAAATGTAGCTGGTCAGTGTCGTCGCCATCTGACGCCCGGAGGAATCATTAGAATGCGAGGTCACATATTGTTCGGCGGCGTCGTGGTCCTTTGACCACCAACCGTTGATCGCGCCGTTGATCGCACCCTGGAATCCCTGTACATCACTGTGGGCGCGGGCCCACTCGAGTGCGGCCGCTGGATCAGTCGCAGCCCAGTTCTGGGCGATCACCGACGCCACCGGATAAAACCGCATCGTGTCCACTTGCATCGTATCGAAGAATTTCGCGGCTCCGATTGGATCGAGATCCGACCATTTCATGAGCAAAGAATTGAGAAAGCCGTTTCGTTGCTCCCCCTTGATCGCATCTGCCGGCCACTCCTGGATTTCCTTGGCCAAAGCTTTCGCCTGCGTCGCATCGGCACTGGCAATGATCGATTGCACCGCCGTCGTTTTTGCCTCCGAAATTTTGAATCCCGCTGCCGCGTGTAATGCCGCGATTGGATCAAGATGCGCCCAGGCCTTAAAGAAGGCCGTCACCTTGGCATTGGTGTCTTTGCCCGCGGGCAAGCTTTTCAACTGCGCCGCTAAATCATTCAACTGTTGCGGCGATAACGTGGAAAGAACGCCATACAACTCTTGGAACGGAACGGTCACGATATCGCCGAGCAGGATATTTGGATGCTCTGTTTCTGCTTCCAAATGCGAGCCAGGCTTTGCTTTTGTAGTCGTGATGCTGGCAGGACTACCCGCGATGCCTTGAGCGACTCCAGAATCGGGGTGGTGCGCCGGCGAAATCGCCAAACCGATTACTACCCCCATGCAAACACCGGCCCCAAGCAGCAACGCCGATCGCACAATCGAGTTATCCATGAATCGTTAGATTTCGGTGGCAGCCCAGAATTTGCGAAACGCACCCGGCCAACTGCGGTCGACCACCGCTTGGCGAGCTTGTCGCGACATTTCCTCGCGCTTCGGCTTGTTCTTGACCAGTTCGCGAATGGCTCGCGCTAAATCGTCAACGTCATGCGACTTCGTTACTACGCCATTCACATTCGATTCGACCAGCTCCTTCGGGCCACCCGTGTCAGACACGATCACCGGCACGCCTGAGGCCTGCGCTTCAATGACGACGTTGCCGAAAGTGTCGGTCGTGCTCGGAAAAACGAAAACATCAGCTGACGCATAGGCGGCGGCGAGGTCTTTGCCGCGCAAGTAGCCGGTGAACACCGCCTCGGGCAATGCCTGATTCAATGCCTGCAAATACGGCCCATCGCCTACAAAATAGAGTCGAATCGGCAGTCCTTCCTCGCGCAGTTGCCGGTAAGCTTCCGCCAAGACATCAAGATCTTTTTCCTTCGAGATGCGACCGACATATAGCAAATGAATAGCGCCGTTGTATTCGCCGAATTTTTGCCAAAACCTCGGATCGCGGTGTTCGGGACTGAAGTGTATGGTGTCGAGCCCGCGTGGTAAAATTTTCAGTTTTTCCGGCGCGAGTCCCCGCGCAATCCAGCTTCGGCGATATTCCTCCGAGTTGACAAATACGCTGTCGAGCTGGCCGTAGAACCACTGCATGTAATGCCAGGCTACGCTTTCCATGAAACTATCGTCGGTCAGAATGCGGACGTATTGCGGAAAGTCAGTGTGATAAATGCCGCTCGTTTGGAGGTTCAACATTTTCGCCGCCGCCAACGCCGTCAGCCCGATTGGTCCCGGCGTGCTGATAATGATTTCAGTGAATCCTTCGCGTTGAATGTAGTCGAGCATGCGTAGCATCGGCGGGAAACTGAGCTTTTGCAGCTCATACTCGGGTAGCTCGAACTCGCCGATCGGTTTGAAATTTTTAATCGGAATGTCGGTGATGTGAATCTCGCTACGTGAGGTGACGACAGTCAGGTCGGCGCCCGCCTTCTTCGCTGCCGCCGTCATTTTCTGAATAGTGGTGGCAACGCCGTTCACGTCCTCCAATGTGTCGGTGAACCAGGCCCGCTTGGTGTTGCGTAAATCTTCTGGAATGGTCCCGGTCATTTCGCGGAAAATTTGCCGCAGCCATTTGCGTGACGGCGCCTGACTGTGAAACGCGTATATGTAAGGCGAGAGGACAATGATTAGCGGCGCGATGGCTGTGAGCGCCTGCATCCCCTCGATCAGGTTTCCGCCGGTCACCTGCTGCATGAATTTTTGGAAAAAACGAAACGCGAGTTGCTCCGATACGATGTTGGCGAGGAGAAATGCGCGGCGCTCCGGTTCTGAAACCACTTCAACTTCGCGCGCAATTTTCTCCTTCACCTCCGGGCGGGCGAAATAACGCGACAGTTCATTCCAGAGCGAAACGTTGGCGGGCTTGGCTAGTTCGAAAATTTTTCCGGAAAGCACGCCTTGGGCAATGAACGTCGCCTTCTCGCGCAGCGTGAATTGCGTCGGATCGCGGCCTTCCATGAATCGCGAAAACACTTGCTCAAGCAACACCGCGCTCGGGCCGAGCTTTTCGTGAAACCGGCTCTGAACATAACCTGAAACGGTATTGTAGAATCCGTGGGAGAGGGCGAGGGGAGTCCCGCCGCGTCCCTTCGGCTGACAGCGGCCCGCGACAACATGAGCAAGGAATTCTGCCGGCGTTTTTGCTTTCGGCGTTTCCGTAAAAGCGGCGGCGAAGAATTTTCCGCCGTGATCGTCGGAACCGCCGACGAGGATCTTTTTCCACGGTTCTGGATGAGTAGGAGCGAGAGCGTGGCGATTGGCGAATTCATCAATTTTTTCTGGCGTCAGTTCGTGAAACAATTTCGTCGCCAGATCGCTGAGGAGAGAATCACGCCATCCATTGACGCCTTCGAAATGTTTAAAAAGCAGAATGAGCCGTTCGAGATGGGAGGCATTGAGCTTGCCGTTGACGCTATAAAGGGGATGGGCGACCGCGTGGGCGATGCGATTTTCGGCCAGATATTTTTGCAGCTCGAAAATGTCGCTGCGGAAGACGGAAATATCCTGGTGTTGAGCCTGATTGATACCCCAAACCAGCAAGTGAATCTTGCACGGATCCTGCGGAAAATATACGGTAACTTGTTCACTGATAAAAACGTGCGGTTTGTCCGCTATTGCGAGACAGCCATCAATACAGTCGTGATCGGTGATGGTGACGAAATCCATTCCGCGCTTGCGTAATTCCGCATAGAGCTCGGCCGGTTCAGTGCAGCTATCCGGGAAATCGAATCGCCGGAACAGCCATTCTTCCGAACGCGCACTGAACTTCGAGTGAATGTGAAGGTCGCACCGTCTCATACCGCCTTTCGATTTGTCCGCTCGTTCCCAATCCAATCGCAATACGTCGTCGCGTTGCGGGTGCGGACGAAGCGTTCGATGAAATGGAGAATCTGTGTCCGAATCTTCGGCTCGGTGAAATCCGGCGGATGAATGCTCAAGCGCGCCAACTCGCGCATTTCCAAACTGCGCGCCAGCGCCGCGTTCCAGCCAAGACTGACGGTGCGGCGCCATCCCGATTGCACGCTGTAAACCAGGGAACGCGTCGGTCTACGTTCGCCGGTCAGAAGATCGAGCACGCTGTCGATTCGCGTGGTGTATTGCATTCCAGCATCGCGCGCGGCGCGTTCGCCCTCGGCGCTTAGCAACCAGGCTGGGGCAACGAACCCAAGCGGGGAAAGACGCGCGGCTTTAAATTCGTCACGAGCTTTAGTGATTCGGGCCAGAGCTTCCTCGTAATCCAGATCGAAGAATTCGCCTTCGTCGCGAGTGTAAATTCGGGTCACGAATTTTTCTGTGATCCGCTCGTCGGGGCGCCGGAGCCGTTGGTGAAAATAACCGTGAATCACAATCTCGTAGCCGCGCGCTTCAAGATCGCGCAACCAGGAGACAAAAGCCGGATCCCCTGTGGCGCTTCCTTGGCGATGATAATTCGGCACCACCAGGAGTGAAGCCGTGCGAACACCCGCGTCTTTCAGCGCCGCGATAATTTTGCCCGACGCCTCCCGTGTACCGGGCGCAACATCATGAACTGAAACCACAAATGAGCGCCTCGGGCTTTCCGTCGCCAACACCGGCAGGAAATCCGCTGCCACCGCCTCCGTCATGAGGCCAAACTTCCGCCTCACACGCCCGGCGAACAAGGCAAAAATGGGATGTTCGACAACGACTGCCGATTGCCGCAAAATCGTGGCCATGCCGTTGATCACGTTCGAAGGCTCCGAAGGCTGCGGGAAATCGACGCAGGTGAAACGGCTCGCCGCGCGGCTGGAGAAAGAAGGGGTCAGGCAGCTGGTTTTGCGCGAGCCGGGTGGGACCGCCAGCGGTGAAGCGATCCGACATTTGCTCCAGCATCCCGATGAATATCATGGTATGACGCCGGAAACGGAATTGCTCCTCTTCGAAGCGAGTCGAAGTCAGCTCGTACGGGAGAAAATTCAGCCAGCGTTAGCGCGGGGCGAGTGGGTGATTTGCGATCGCTTTTTTGATTCGACCACGGTTTACCCGGGCGCGGCGCGCAATCTCGACCCGAAGCTGGTCAATAGTCTGAATACATTTGCGGTAGGCGATCGCGTCGCGGATCTCACCTTCGTGCTCGATATTGACCGCGGCACTGCGCGGTCGCGTCTGGGTAATCGGACGAAAATTCGCGATCGTCTGGAGGAAAAGTCCGACGCATTTCACGAGCGCGTGATTCAGGCTTATCGTGACCTGGCGAAGAATGAAACCAAACGGGTGGTCCAGTTCGATGGCCGGCTTTCTCTCCATGCGATCGAGCAGCAAGTCTGGCATCAGCTCGTAAATCGCTTCCCTTTTTTGGCAGGCTATCAATCCTCAAAAATCAGTCATCAACCTTCCTAACAATGTCTTTCTCTGCCGACAGCGCGCTGGAATATTTGGAACGGGCGCACAGGAAAAACCGGCTCGCGCACGCCTATCTTATCTCTGGCCCAGCGGGTAGCGGAAAATCAGTATTAGCGGCGCGGCTGGCGGCGCTCTTGAACAAAACCACACCGGAAAGAGTTCTGCACGGGCAAGCACCCGATGTTTTTGTCACCGAACCTGCCTCGCGTTCCCGCAAAATCGTGGTCGATCAAATCCGCGGCCTCGAGCGTACGCTTCAACTTCGCTCGGCCGGCAATCACAAAAAGATTGGAATCATTCGTGACGCCGACCGAATGCAAACGCAGGCCGCGAACGCATTTTTGAAAACTCTGGAGGAACCGCCGCAGAATTCGCTTCTCCTTTTGCTCACCGCTCTTCCGGAAGCTTTGCCAGAGACGATTGTGTCGCGCTGCTTAAGCCTGCCGCTACGCAGTTCATCGGAGACGCCGCTTTCGCCGCAGGAAGAGCAGTTGCTGCGATTGCTCTGCGCGACGGCGCAAGAAAACTCACACGGCATCGAACGTACCTACCGCGTTTCGCAGGGGATGCAGGGTCTGCTCAACGCCATTCGCGACCAGATTCGGGACGAGCATGCGCAAGCGTTGAAGCGTGAGGAAACGCGCTATCGCCAGACCACCGACGGAGGCTGGTTGAGTGAGCGCGAAGATTATTACAAGGCGCTCACAGAGAGTGTGTATCGTGAACGGCGCAGTCGCTTAATCGAGACGCTCTTTCTGTGGTGGGCGGATGTGTTGCGGGCAAAGGTCGGTGAAGCGGGTCGCTTACTTGAAAGCTGCGCGAAAGCGACGGCAAAAATTGCGGCGCAATTGAATATCGCAGAGATCTTGAAGCGAATCCGCCGCCTCGAAGAAATGCGCGACCACCTGAACACAACAGCGCAGGAAGCGCTCGTGCTTGAGGTCGGTTGCCTGCATATTTTTCGTTAGGACAAGGTGGGACGTAGACTTCCGGTCCGTGTGCCAAACAGGCTTGTATCTTGTTTCCGTTCCAGCAGGCTAAAGGCCTGCTGGGCGCACAGGCATACCTGCCTATGTTCCGAGTAAATATGCCGAAACGCCGCACGCTTTCAGTCGCCCTTATCGGAACGAAATTCATGGGCCGCGCCCATTCCAATGCCTGGCGGCAGGCGCGCCGTTTTTTTGATTTGCCGGCGGACATTCGAATGGCGGCAATCTGCGGACGTGACCATGCTGGTACACGTCGCGCGGCGAAGACGCTGGGATGGGAAAGGGCGGTTTACGATTGGAAAGCTATCACGGCCGATTCCAACATTGACATCGTCGATATCTGCACGCCTAACGATTCGCACGCCGAGATCGCAATCGCTGCCGCGCGTGCCGGCAAAGCGATCCTTTGCGAAAAACCACTGGCACGAAACTCCGCCGAGGCGCGGCGGATGGTCGACGCCGTTAAGCGATCGCCCGTCCCGAACATGGTTTGTTTCAATTATCGCCGTGTGCCGGCAGTCGCGCTGGCAGAGCAAATGATCGCTGCCGGTGAGATTGGCGACCGCATTTATCATTTTCGCGCTCGCTACGCCCAGGATTGGATCGCCGACAAAAATTTGCCGATGATCTGGCGCTTGCAATCGAAGGTTGCCGGTTCGGGTGCGCTCGGCGACATCGGCGCGCATATTATCGATCTCGCAAGATTTCTCGTCGGCGAAATCGCCAGTGTCTCGGCGGTAAACGAGACGTTTGTCAAAAGGCGGCTAACAAAAAATAGAAGTTACGCCAAGGTAGACGTCGATGATGCTGTCAGCGTCGTCGGCAAGTTTAAGAATGGCGCGATCCTGAACCTGGAAGCGACCCGCTTCGCACCTGGCCGCAAGAATCAGCTCAGCTTTGAAATAAATGGCAGTCGCGGTTCGCTGGCGTTTGATTTAGAGAAGATGAATCGGCTGCGATTCTATGATGCCAAGGATCCCGAGCATGCGCGGGGATTTCGCGACATCATCGTCACGGAACCGAGCCATCCCTACATCAAAAACTGGTGGCCCGCGGGCCACATCATCGGCTACGAACATTCTTTCGTTCACATCATCGCCGACTTTGTTAATGCCATCGTTGCTCGCAGACAAACCCAGCCCGACTTCGCCGACGGATTGAAAACGCAGCGCATTCTCGATCTCATTCAGCGCGCTGCCCATTAAATTCTGAATGGAGGGACGCGCTCCATCGCGTCCCAAACGTTTCTGCTGCGGCGGTCTATGACCGTCGAAGACAAATCACAGGTAAAGACATGGGGTTGCACTCGTTGGCTACATCGATTCAATGCGATGAGATGAAACGAAAAAGCACTGGTTCGAAAGGAACTGCCAAGCCGACGAAGCCCAAAACTCACGATGACTATCTCGCACGTGTGAGCGCGGACAAGCGAGCCGCGTTACAAAAACTTCGCAGAGCAATCAAAGTCGCCGCGCCGAGAGCCGAAGAATGTATCAGCTATCAGCTGCCGGCATTTCGCCTGAATGGAAAGTTCCTTGTCGCTTACGGAGCCGCAGCGAATCATTGTGCATTCTATCCTGGGTCTGTAATCACGGGTCTTAAGAGCGAGCTCAAGAATTATGACACGAGCAAGGGCACACTCCGGTTTCCAGCGGAGAAGCCGTTGCCAGCCACACTGGTGCGAAAGTTGGTGAAGCTGCGGATGGCAGAGAAAATGTAATCCAAAAAACCAAATAGTTAGAGATCCTTCGGCTGCGCTGCGCTTCGTCCAGGATGACCAAGGACGGAGTTTAGCGCATCCCACTGTCGCACCGCCATTCTACTTTCGTCATTTGGCCGGCGGTGACATCGGCTTCGAATGGGCCGTAGCGACCGATTCCGCCCCGCTTCTCCCTCAACGAAACGGTGTAATGGCCGGGCTCTAACGAGAGATGGAACCGCCCCTTATCATCCGTGCTGAACGATACAACGGTTCCTATCTGGCTTTCAGCGATGAATGCAGTCTTCGCCAGCGGTCTTGAATCAGGCACGCCCATTCTGCTCGGGCCGCCGTGCACGGGACCTACGGTAATGACGCCTTCCAGCCCGGTTGCAGAATCGGCCGCGGACAAGGGAAGCGTTGCTATCAGGCAAAGCACTCCGACCAGTACGCGGCTCATTACCTGAAAATACGGAGACGCGGAAAAACTGGAACGCTGGAATCGACCAGACGCTCGGGGGCACTGAGGCCCGTCCCACCTTGCACTGGTTTTCGTGTCTTTTCGTGTAATTTGTGGGCGGCCGAATCACGCTGCTTTCTTGTGGCTCTTGCGTGTGTGCTGACTCTTTCGCGTTTTCTCCAGACTTTCCTGCAACACCGACACAAGGTCGATTACTTTGGTTGAAGGTCTCGGTTTCTTCTTCGGTTTTTCTTCGATTTCTTCTCCCCCGGCTTCAACTTTTTCCTCGATCACTTCCATCAACGCCTCGCGATAATCATCGTGATATTTCTTCGGTTCCCATTTTGACGACATGCTATCGACGAGAGCCTTGGCCATATCCAGCTCGCGTTTTCCCGGCTCGACCTTTTTCGGAACGTGAAGCTTGTCTGCATCGGCCAATTCCTCAGCAAAATGCATGAGCTCGAGAACGAGCACACTGTTTTCCGCTTTCACCCCGGCCAGATATTGGCGGGTCTTGATCACCACCTTCGCGATACCGACCTTACCGGTCTTTTTCAGCGTATCGCGCAACAAGACGTAGGCTTTGTCGCCTCCTTTCTGCGGCTCCAAATAGTAAGGCTTATAGAAAAACACGGGATCAATTTCTTCCTGCTCGACGAAGTCCTGGATATCGACTGTTTGCGTGGCCTCGAGGTCGACCCGCTGAAAATCTTCATCCTTCAGGACAATGTATTTGCCCTTCTCATATTCGTAGCCTTTGACGATTTGGTCCCACGGAACTTCTTTGCCATCTTTTTCGGCGACGCGCTTGTAGTTGACCGGGCTCAGGTCTTTCGCCCGCAAGAGCCGGAACTTCAGGTCCTCCTTTCGGGTGGCGGGATAAAGCGCGATTGGGATGTTAACCAGACCAAAACTGATACTGCCTTTCCAAATTGCTCGCATAACTAAAGGTATTTCGAAGCTCACGCTCTGATTGCGCGGATCGCTGTGGCCGGCCTCGGTGATGCCGACGTGATACGTGTAATCCCTCATCGTCTACGTGATTCGGGATGACAGAATTTGGCAGGCATATGCCGCAATGAACGCGCGTCTGGCAAGGATGGCGCACCCGTATGCAAGTTAGCTGCGGTCTCGGACCGCCGTTTATGGAAGGTCGGCAGTTAGAAACAGTCGCTCCTTGAATTTTACGCGGCGACTTCGAGTTTCTCGCGTGAGATTCCGCGGAGCTCAAACAAACGAATCAATGTTTCTTCGATCAGGTTGTTCGGGCAGGAGGCGCCGGCGGTGATGCCAACCACCACCGGACCAGGTGGCAACCAGAAATGGGAGACGACCTCGCGTTTCTCGTGCAGGTCGTAATGCTTGATTTCTGTCGCTGATACCAGGCGAGAAGCGTTGAGAACAAAATAGGTCGGCAATTTTTCTTCGCCCATTTCCGCCAGATGCGAGGTATTCGAGCTGTTGTATCCGCCCACTACCAGCAGCAGATCCATCGGAACCTCCAGCAATTCGCGTAACGCATCCTGCCGTTCCTGGGTGGCACCGCAAATGGTATCGAAGAAACGAAAATTCTTCGCCGCCTCCTCCGGACCATCGCGATCGAGAATCGCCTGCCGCACTCTTCGTTGCACTTCTTCGGTCTCGCCACGCAACATCGTGGTTTGATTGGCCACGCCGACGGTTTTCAAATGCACATCGGGATCGAACCCGGCGGAGTGCGCACCGTTGAACTTATCGAGAAACTCCTGCTTGTTGCCGCCGTTCCGGATGTAATCGCAGACGTAATCAGTATCGGCGAGCGTGAGCACGACCACGTAATGACCCTTGCCGTCACCAAGTGCACGTGAACTGGTGGCCTTGGTTTCTTCGTGTTCGGCCTTGCCGTGAATGATCGAAGTCACACTCTCGCTCGCATATTTGCGCACCCGTTTCCAAACGCTCATGACGTCGCCGCAAGTGGTGTCGACGATCTGGCAACCGTGATCCTTTATTTGCTGCAAAATCGATAGCTCCGTTCCGAACGCGGGCAGGATAACAACGTCATCAGGCTGCAATTCGGAAATGTCGGCCTGTTTGTTTCGGCCGGTCAGGTTTTTGATCCCCAGCGAAGAAATTTGCTCGTTCACTTCCGGGTTATGAATGATTTCGCCAACGATAAAGAGACGGCGATCCGTAAAAACTTTGCGCGCGGCATAGGCCAGATCGATGGCGCGCTCGACTCCGTAACAAAATCCAAATTGTTTCGCCAGGCGCACCGTGACGTCGCCGACAGAAATAATCCCACCATTGCGTCGCACACCCTCAACGACATCGCTGCGATAATGTGATTCCACCTGTTCCTGCACCGCCGCCATCACGTCGGGCGTGCGCAGGTTAACTTTTTCCCGGGCACTCGTGCCGCTGGATATCAGGTTTGTGCTCATGGCTTTGTTAGCCTACCACTGGCAGGCAATTTTGCAGCGGACTGTCATCACCCACAATTTCGATTCACTCGTCGATCAGCAGCGGACCCGGCGGATCGTTGAACCAACTAGAGGAGAGCAGTTGCGACCGTGGCGGATCGGGGTCGCGGCTTTGATCGAGCTTGCGCACCAGCTTCCCGTACTTCGCATCCTCCGGCAGCGACCTGCGGATATGCACGGGCGTGCCGATGTGCGTGAGGGCGTAAAGTCGTGCCGCCGCTTCACGGTGCAACCGCACACAACCATGCGTTCTCGGAACCGGCCAGACAAAACCTTCATGAAATCCGTAGGCCGGTTTGAATTCGCACCAATAAGCCATGGGGTAGCCGGCGTCCGGTTCGCTCACGCGGCGTTTGGTCTTATCTTTGTTATAAATCGTAAAGTCACCCGTCGGAGTTTCCGCGCCTGGTTTACCAACGTTGCCCTGCACCGCCATGAGCAATCTATCGCCTTCCATGACGTAAAGGTTTTGTGTCGAAGTCGAAAGTTTCACTACCACCTTCGATGGATCATGCGGCTTGTATGCGGTCACGTGATAAGCACCGCCGCCGGCGACACGTGACGTTTCGCAACTGGTGAAAATAAACGGACCGCAGCAGGGCGATGACAAAGCAATCACATCAACAGCGCAGTAACATTCGCATAATTCCCGGTAACTAATCAGGCTCAGTTGCTTTTTCAACTTCAGCCTGGGTCGTTGCGAGAAAAGGGGTTGCAACATAATGGCGACGATGCCATTGGTCTCCTTGCCCCCAAGACCGTCGGGTTAATGAAGGTGTTGACGCGTTTCCCGCATTATGGGTCTGAGTAGCATGGACCTCTTTACGCGTCTCTTTGGTCAAAACAGCTTCATGCCGCATGGCCATTGTTACCTGTGGGATCCGGGATTGATGCGTCTGCATTTGATCTCAGATTTTCTGATCGCCGTCTCTTATTTCGTCATTCCGATCGCGCTCCTCCTTTTCGTCCAAAAACGCCGCGATCTGCCCTTCAACTGGATGTTTGTTTGTTTCGGCGTTTTTATCGGCGCCTGCGGGATGACGCACGTGATGGAAATCATCACGCTTTGGAAACCTTACTATTGGATTTCCGGAATTGTGAAAGCTATTACCGCTCTGGCTTCTGTTCCGACGGCAATTCTTCTCATCCGTCTGATTCCGTCGGCGGTAAATTTTCCGGGTCCCGCAGTTTTGCGCGCGGCTAACGAGGCGTTGATCGAACAGACGAAACTTTTGAATCTAATCGTCACCAGCATGGGTGATGGACTAATGGTGGTTGATCGCGACGGCGCCGCGCTGCTTTCCAACCCGGCGCTGCGCCGCATGCTGGGATTGAAAGAGAATGAAAACGTTCCCAAAGATTGTGCGCGCGACTGCGGATTCTTTCATGCCGATAAAGTGACGCGGGTTGCGCCGGAGGAAGCACCCACTTCACGCGCAGTGGCCGGAGAACATATTGACGAGGATGAGATTTTTATCCGGCACGGCGCAAACCTGGAGGGATCGTGGGCGCACGTGACCGCACGGGCATTGCGGGATGAACAGGGGACCATTCACGGTGCGGTTGCGGTCTTTCATGACACTACCGCGCACAAGCGAGCCGTAGAACAGCAGCAAAATCTTTTGCGCGAACGCGAAGCACGGGCGGAAGCGGAGGCGGCGAATCGCGCCAAGGATCGATTCCTCGCAGTCCTTGGGCACGAGCTACGCACTCCCCTTACTCCGGTGCTGGCGGGCGTCGAATTGCTGGAACAAAAGATCAACTTTAACGGCGAATTCAAAGGCACGATCGAAATCATTCGGCGTAATATCGAACTCGAAGCGCGCCTGATCGACGACATCCTCGATCTCACCGCCATCGCGAAGGGGAAAATCAACCTCGATATCGGGACCGTCGACATTCACTCGGCGGTGCGGTGCGCACTCGATATTTTCAAAACTGAGATCGCGCACAAGAAATTGCGCGTTCACACCGATCTCGCCGCGGCTGAACATTACGCCCGGGCTGATGATTCGCGCCTGATGCAGGTTTTTTGGAACGTCATCAAGAATGCGATCAAATTCACGCCGGAAGGCGGGGCGATACATATCGACTCGGTCAACGACGGCGGAAAGGTCATTGTCTGTGTCAGCGACAACGGCATTGGGATTGAGCCGGAACTTTTGCCGCGAATTTTTGATTCCTTCGAACAAGGGGTGCGTCGGGTTCAGGCCGGACACGGTGGACTCGGACTGGGGCTCGCCATTTCGCGCGCCATTATCGAGGCACATCACGGGCAGGTGGAGGCAAGTAGTCCGGGCAAGAATCGAGGAACGATAGTAACGATTGCACTGGCGACGATTGCCATGCCGTTCAGCGCGAAGGAAGGAGAAGGCAAAAGCCCGCCGAGCGTTGTGCTTTCGAAGGGGGAGGCGCAAAAAGCACAACTGCGCATTCTGCTTGTCGATGATCACACTGACACCGTGATCACCTTGGGAGCATTATTGCGGAACCTTGGCTATGAGGTCGCCTGTGCCGAGACAGTCAAACAGGCGTTGCAGCTGGCGCAAGAATCAAAGTTCGATCTGCTGGTAAGCGACATTGGATTGCCCGACGGCAGCGGACACGATTTGATGCGGCAGATTCGCGCGAAACAATCGATCGCCGGAATTGCGCTTAGCGGATTCGGGATGGAAGACGATCTCGAGAAAAGTCGAGCGGTCGGATTTACCGAACACTTGATCAAACCGATCAACGTCGACCGGCTGCAAGCGACACTGCGCGAAATCGCGCAGAAGCAAGCTTCAAATCACCATTAGAGTAGCATCGCCTTCTGGCCGACGAAATCGGCGGAAATCATGGGCCGGATGCCAATGCAACCACTTCGCCCGGTCGGCAACGAATCGTCAGGTTAATCGGCCGGCAACAGACGCTGCAATCTTCGATCAAATCCTGTTCGCTTTGCGAAGTATCTACTTCAAGGCTGAACGTTTCTCCGCAATGCGGACAGGTGATATCAGCTGAAACAGTGGGCTGCATTGGCGTGTTTGATTTCGATTTTGTAGCGCAGTCGCACCGCTAGCCGATCTAAATTGATGGCAACCGGAGTGGTTGCCCTACAATTTCGGAGTTTCTTATCAAATCGCGTCCGATTTTTTGGCCGCGGCTTCATCGAGTTTGCGGAAGTGCAGTTGCTGAACACGGCGACCGTCACTTTGCGAAATTGTCACCAGATAGTTGTCGATTTGGACGTGTTCGCCTGCCTTGGGTAGATGCCCCAGCAGGTGAGTAACGTAACCGCCGATGGTGCTGACATCGGCGCTTTCTAATTCGATCCCGGCCAAATCGCGCAGTTCGTAAAGTGCCAGTGCGCCGTCCACGCTGAATTCGTTTTCGTTAATTTCGCGAAACTCTTCTTTCTCGGTATCAAATTCGTCCTGAATATCGCCCACTAATTCCTCCAGAACATTCTCCAGCGTCACCATTCCAACGGTGCCGCCAAATTCATCAACCACGATGGCGAGATGCGCGTGCTTGCTGAGAAAAAGCGAGAGCAGTTTTTCCAGCGACATCATCTCCGGTACCGGCATCAGGTCCCGCCGGATACGCATCAGATCCGGATTCGGATCGCGCATCAGCGGCAACAATTCCTTGATGTGAATCAAGCCGATGGTGTTATCGAGGTGGCCGCGGCAAAGGGGAAAGCGTGTATGCCGCGAAGCGACCGCTTTTTTTACGTTATCCTCGAAGCTTTCTTCAACATTCAGAAATACGATCTGACCTCGCGGCGTCATAATATCGCGCACCACCCGCCGACGCAGATCAAGCGCGTTCATGAGCAGGTCGCGTCCAAGTGGAGTTACCTCTTTGGATTCTTCACTTTGATCCAAAATCAGCCGCAGTTCTTCCTCGCTGTGTGCCAGCTCGGTCGCGGCCACTCGTTTGATTCGAAGGAGACGAACCAGGAGAAGATTGGCTGATTTGTGGAGCAGCCAGATCGCAGGCCGAAACAGAAAATAGAAAGCACCGAGCGGTCGGGTCAGGGCTAGTGCAACGGGCAGGGGATTGCCAATGGCAACATACTTCGGCGCCAGTTCTCCAAAAATGATATGGAGAAAAGTGATTCCAACGAACGCGAGGGCGATCGAAACCGAGGTCACAACAGCGTAGGAATGAATGCCGCCGAGTGCAAAAAACGGTTGCAACATTTCCGCGAGATACTGTTCGCCGAGGTATCCGAGCGCGAGACTCGCCAGGGTGACACCGAGTTGAGTCGCGGAAAGATAGGCATCGAGATGGGCACGAACGTATTTCGTGAAGCTGGCGCGCTGATTTCCTTCTTCGACTAAAGTGTCGAGCTGGCTCCCGCGCACTTTGACGATGGCAAATTCGCAGGCAACGAAAAAGCCGTTCAGCGCTACCAGGGCCGCAATGATCAGCAGCTTTAGCAGGACTGAACCAATTGAACCCCATTGATCGGAAACAGCCGCGCTCAACGCCGGCCACAGAGCAAAAAATGAAACAGGAATACTCATTGCGCGGATGCAAGCCTGGCATCCGAACCCAGCGCTCTAAAACAGCTACCAGCTCGACTTAGTAACGCCGGGAATCAAGCCGCTGGATGCCAGCTCGCGAAAAGTTAGCCGGGAAATCTTGAATCGGCGGATAAATGCCCGCCGCCGCCCCGAGACCTGGCAACGATTCACCACCCGCGTTGGACTCGCATCGCGGGGCAATTGCGTCAGGCCGGCATAATCCTTCTTTGCTTTCAGCTCTGCCCGCAGCGCGGCATATTTCTTTACCGTCGCGCGCTTGCGTTCGTTGCGGTTGACCCAGGAGGTTTTCGCCATAAAGGAACGCGGAAGGTAGCGGAAAAACCGCGGAAAGCAAATCGCAGCGCCCCACCGCTGCTGCCCAACTCAAAGCATGTTCCTTTTGCCTCGAAATCAAATCCCGCAAACGCCGGAAGAATTGGCGCAGGCGATCGAGGACGGTGTGCGCACTTTTGCCTCCCGGCCACAGAAGATGGTCGCTGTACGCGGTGGCGACGCCTCCGCACTAGATTCAATAGCGGTCGATTTATCCGGGGCCACCATCGATCATCACCATCGACCGCCGCCCCTCGACCGAGAGGGAGCGAACCCGGCGATGTTGGTGCGCCATGTTTATATAGCAGGCGAGCCGATTAAGCTTCTCGAGAGTGACTTCACCTTTCAGTTTGAAGCTTCCAATGTCGAAGTGTATCAGAGGCCGCAGCCCGACGGAAAACTTCTCCTCCTCTTGCATCGAGCCCAGGACGGGAGTGTTCGATTCGAAATTTCTCGCGCCGCAGTCGAGACTATGATCATGAGCGCCGCCAGCAAGCTTGCAGAAAAACAAGGCGTCGGGGTCGACAATGCTCAACTCGAGCTAACGCAGCACGGACCGCGTGCGGTCGACGGAAAGCTTACCGTCTCCGCCCACAAGCTCATCTTTCATCCTGTGCTGACTCTCGCCGGGACCCTTGCGGTCAGCGAAGATTTTATCGCCACCGTTTCGAATTTGAAATGCCGTGGCGAAGGACCGATTGCCTCGCTCGCTTGCGCCGCGATCAACCCCGCGTTTTCGCGAATTGAACAACGCGCTTTCCCGCTCTCTGCGTTACCGCTCGGTGAAGTCCAACTCCGCGATCTCGCGCTCGACGCTGCCCATGACAAACTCGTCGTCCGAGCGCGCTTCGGCTCACTCTAGCACACCATGCTGATCCGAATCGGCTACGACATTTCATTTGAGCTTGCGAATTCAACGCCTTTGATCGCGATGCTTTACGTCCATCCGTCACGACGCGACGATCTGGAATCATCTGAGGAAATAAAGGTCGAACCGAACTTGCCAGTGCACACTTACCTCGATGCCTTCGGAAATATTTGTGGCCGTTTGCTCGCGCCACCGGGCACGGTTCGATTTAGTCTTGATACAAGGATCCGCGATAGTGGTGAGCCTGACCCGGAAGCGCCCGAGGCGATTCAACACAACATCGAGGACCTGCCGGATGAAACCCTGCGCTTTTTGCTCCCGAGTCGTTATTGCGAGGTGGACAAATTAAATGATGAAGCCTGGAGGCTTTTCGGTCCGACACGGCCGGGTTGGTCCCGCGTGCAAATGATTTGTGATTGGGTGCATGAGCATATCACCTTTGGTTATCATTTCGCTGATCCGCAGAAGAGCGCGCTGGAGGTTTATCGCGACGGCAAAGGCGTGTGCCGCGATTTTATGCATCTCGCGGTTACCTTTTGTCGCTGCCTCAATATTCCGGCACGTTATGTCACCGGTTACCTCGGCGATATCGGAGTTCCACCTGCTCCTTACCCGATGGATTTCAGCGCATGGTTCGAAGTTTTTCTCGGTGACAAATGGCACACCTTTGATGCACGTCATAATCAGCGACGCATCGGTCGCATTCTCATGGCGGTCGGCCGCGATGCTGCTGATGTCGCGCTCACGACGAACTTCGGCAGCGCCAAGTTAATCAAGTTTGACGTGGTAACGGAGGAAGTGAAATAAGGCGCGACTGCTGGTACTCCTCTTCCTCTTCCACTCCGAGTGAAAGAATTGCGTCTGGTAACCGCCCCGACGGTGAGGATAAGGTGCATCGAGCAACATGCCAGTCTGCCTCGGACCTCAATGCTAATAATTAGGCAACGAAGCCGGTGTCATTTGACGTCGCCCGGCGGAGCGGCCGATTCAGCTACCGCCTGTTTCGCTGACGCCGCTGCTCCAAGTAACCCAAGCGCAGCCCGATCAGATCACTCGAACGAAACCTGGCTATTGTTAGCCGGCGCGATGTGTCCCAACACGTCTCGCAATTGTGCGAAGTCTATCGGCTTGGTCAGATGATAATCAAATCCGGCGTCGCGTCCGCGCGCGATATCGTCGTCCTCGGCGTTGGCGGTCAACGCCACGCCCGTGAGCTGCTGGCAGCGTTTCGCTTCACGAATCACATCGCATCCACTGCCGTCCGGTAAAGCCAGGTCGCTCACGATCGCATCGAAGTGCTTCGCTCTCAGGAACGCGAGCGCGCTTTCCACGTTATCCGCGGCAGAGATAGAGTGACCAAAATGGCCAAGCAAGCCGGTCAATACACGGCGGGTATCGCCGTGGTCTTCGACCACCAGTATCTGCAAGGTCATAACTCCGGGAAAACGAGCCGCGGCCAGGGCCGCGTCAATTACCACAATCGAAGCAAGTGGGCTGCGCGGTTGGGCGGCGCCGGAAAAATTTCGCGGAGAGCACAAGCCGCCCAGCGGGTAACCCAATGCCTGAAGCGACGGGGGTGCGGATTGTCGCGACCATTTTAATTGACCGCCGTGCCAGCAGCGTTCACGAGGAACTTACAACCCAAGCCGATGATCCAGCCGGCGCGGAGCCTGCTTGTGATTACAATAAGTAAATCACTGCGATTTTGGTTTCAACATGTACCTAGTGTCCTCAAGATCAGCCTTGCTGTTCCTCGCTACCGTCGTTCTGGTCAAATCCCCTCCATCCATCCAGCAATCGTTAGCCAATAGTTGTTAGGGTTCGATGGTAAACCTGCCGCACTCGTCCCACCATGACGTGACCTCAGGCTCTCCAACGAGCAGAAAACGTCAGCGGTCGAACGTTACTTCGAGAGGCCTCTCTTTGCCTGCTATTGCGGCAGCGGCGGCTCAGGCACCGTCGCTTCGACTTTGGGCGCTGTGACCTTGGGTTTAGGCTTTGGCGTGGCAGCGGGGCTAGGCGAGGGGCGGACCCGGTTTTGTGCCGTTAATCCCAGATGCTGGGTCTTGTGTGTGTCGATGTAATTCTTGAGTTCCGGCGAAGCGGCTTGTGTGCGCATCCGTTCATAAAACATCGTGTAGTAGAGGCGCAGTTGCTGGCGTTTTTCCAGATCGGTCTTCATCTTGTCGGCCTTGGCTCGTGCCGCGACCAGATCAGAATCATTAATGATCCGGTTTGAGAGTTCTCGCCATTGCGCATGCAGACGCGCTTCGTCCGCCGCTTTTCCGAGCGAGGTTTGCCTGAAGGCCTGATCCAATTCATCGATCGCAGGAATACGCGGCGCCGGCCCTTCGATCGATGGGGTCGGCGAAATCTGCGGCGTCGCGCTTGCTTGCGGATTTGTCGAACTGGAAACCGCAGTCTGCCCAAAAACAGACGCCGGCACCGCTAACAACCAAGCCGAAAGTAAAGCAAATCGCAGAATCATCTCTTCAACTTTCACCATCGCTCTTAAACCTGCCAAACGAAACTGGAGGCAAGCTCTTGCGCGCCTGCCGTCGTAGCACAGCCATCGTACGTGAGTCCGGCTCGGACTGCGGGGCGAACGGGCATCTTGCCCGTTGTAACAACAAAACATGGAAGGAATATTCTCGGGGCGACAGGATTTGAACCTGCGACCTCGTGGTCCCAAACCACGCGCTCTACCAAGCTAAGCTACGCCCCGGGGCATTTGTTCGGGATCTTTAGCACGCATCCTGATCAGTTGCATTTCGCAATTCCAAAGATCGCTCGTCATTGGTCACTCGTCATTTTCCCGGCTCGTAGCCAAGATTTGTTGCGAGTCGCTTCTCAACCGCGGCGACCGGCTCACCGCGTCGACCGGCATAATCCTCTATCTGATCACGTCCGATCTTTCCGACGCCAAAATATTTCGCTTCTGGATGCGAAAAATAAAGCCCGCACACACTCGCACCAGGATGCATCGCGAACGATTCCGTGAGCTTGATTCCCGCATTCTGTTCGGCGTCCAGCAAATCGAACAGCGTCCGCTTCTCGAAATGATCCGGACATGCGGGATAACCGGCTGCCGGTCGGATACCGCGATATTTCTCCCGAATTAAATCTTCCATTCTCAGGTTTTCGTCGCGACCAAATCCCCAGGCGTCGCGGGCAAGTTTATGCGCATATTCCGCAAACGCCTCCGCCAGCCGATCCGCCAACGCTTGCAACATGATCGCGCTGTAATCGTCGTGTTCGGCCTTGAATTTTGCCGCGACTTCATCTGCGCCGATACCTGCAGTCACCGCAAACCCGCCAATGTAATCCTGTTGCGACGCGACGTAATCGGCCAGGCAATGATTGAATTGCCCCTGCGGCTTACGCATTTGCTGGCGCAGGAAATACAGAGTCGTTAGCCGGCACGATCGCGACTCATCTGTAAAAAGCTCAACGTCGTCACCGATTGCATTCGCCGGCCAGAATCCGATTACTCCGCGGGCTTGCAGCAATTCTTGATCAACAATTTTCGCTAACAACTCTTGGGCATCATCAAATAATTCACGCGCTTGTTTGCCGATCGCGGCGTCATCGAAAATCGCCGGGTAACGTCCACGCAATTCCCAAGTATGAAAAAACGCCGACCAATCGATGAAGGGGATTAGGCTTTCCAACGCAATCGTCTGGGGATCGCAAGCTGCTAGCTTGCTCGTCCCGGCAGCTTGCCGGGACAAATCCGATGTCGAAAACACCCGCAGACCCAGAGACTGCGGCTTCGGCGGCTGGTAGCCGCTCCAGTCGATCGCGGTGCAGTTGTCCCGTGCTCGCGCAATCGTCAACAGCTCGCGCCGTTCGAGCTTTGCCGAATGTTCCGCGCGCAGACGCTCGTAATCCGCACGCGTTTCTTCATCAAAAGATTTGGCCAGCTTGGGATTACTTAGCTTGTTGACCACGCCGACTGCGCGGGAGGCATCGAGCACATGCACTGTGCTTGACTTATAATGTGGTGCGATTTTTACCGCGGTGTGGGCGCGGCTGGTTGTTGCTCCTCCGATCAAAAGTGGGAGGCGAAAATTTTCGCGCTCCATTTCCTGCGCCACATGCACCATTTCATCGAGTGACGGCGTAATCAGTCCGCTCAAACCAATTACGTCAGCTTTTACCGCGCGCGCTGTTTTCAGAATCTCCGCCGCCGGCACCATCACTCCGAGATCGATCACCTCGTAGTTGTTACATTGCAGCACCACGCCAACGATGTTTTTCCCGATATCGTGGACGTCGCCTTTGACGGTGGCCATGACGATGCGCGCCTGCGGTTTCGCCCCCGCTGTTTTTTCCGCTTCCATGAACGGCATCAAATGGGCCACGGCTTTTTTCATCACCCGCGCGGATTTCACTACCTGCGGCAAAAACATCTTGCCGGCGCCAAACAGATCGCCGACCACACTCATCCCGGCCATGAGCGGGCCTTCGATCACCTGAAGCGGTTTGGAAAATCCGAGGCGCGCTTCTTCAGTGTCAGTTTCGATGAAATCGACGACGCCGTGAACGAGCGCGTGCTTCAGCCGTTCCTCGACTGGAGCAGAACGCCAGGGTTTTTCCTGCACCGGCTCTTTCACTTTCGCTTGCACTCGCTCCGCGAATTCGACCAATCGTTCGGTGGCATCAGCGCGCCGATTTAGCAGCACATCCTCCACGCGCTGGCGCAATTCCGGTTCGATCTCTTCGTAAACGGCAAGCTGACCTGCATTCACAATTCCCATGTCCAAACCAGCACGGATGGCGTGATACAAGAACGCTGCGTGCATGGCTTCGCGGACGGCATTATTCCCGCGAAACGAAAACGAAATGTTGCTGATCCCGCCGCTCACCCGGACGCCGGGCAAGTTGTCTTTGATCCAGCGCGTCGCGTCGATGAAATCCACCGCGTAATTGCGGTGCTCTTCCAGTCCGGTGGCAACCGTGAGCACGTTCGGATCGAAAATGATGTCGCTGGCCGGAAAATTGAGGCGCTTTGTTAACAAATCGTAGGCACGCCGGCAGATTTCCATTCTCCGTTCAACCGTGTCGGCCTGGCCTCGTTCATCGAAAGCCATGACGATTACGGCTGCGCCGTAACGACGGACCAGCAGCGCCTGACGGAGGAATTCCTCCTCGCCATTCTTGAGCGAGATCGAATTCACCACACATTTCCCCTGCGCACATTTCAATCCCGCCTCAATCACGCTCCATTTCGAGCTGTCGATCATGACCGGCACGCGCGTGATTTCCGGTTCGCTGCTAACGAGATGTAGGAAATGTGTCATGGCCGCTTCGGAATCGAGCATTCCTTCGTCGAGATTGATGTCGATGATATTGGCTCCATTCGCGACCTGCTGCCGCGCAATTGCAACGGCGGCGTCGAAATCCCCGGCCAGGATCGCTTTCGAAAACCTCGGCGAACCAGTGACATTAGTGCGTTCACCAATGACGACGAATCCAAACTCAGGTGTGATGTTGAGTGGTTCGAGGCCGGAGAGAGCGAGGGGAATTACGGTTTGCTGGTTGTGGATCGCGGATTCTTCTCGCAGGGAATCGCTCTCTTTTACACGCGCTGTTTGCGGCACCAACCGCGGTGGAAGCTCGCGAGCCGACCGGGCAAATGCCGCGATGTGTGCCGGCGTCGTTCCGCAACAACCACCGACCATGTTCAGCCAACCGTTGCGCGCCCATTGCAACACTTTAGGCGCGAACGTTTCCGGTGTTTCCGGAAATCCCGTCTCCGACAGCGGGTCCGGCAGTCCGGCATTCGGATAAGCGCTGACAAATGTCGGCGCCGCGCGTGCCAACTCCTCGACGAATGGATGCATCTCATCGGGACCAAGCGAGCAATTCAATCCCACTGCCAGCGGATCCGAGTGCGCGATGGAAGTGAGAAACGCCTCCAGAGTCTGACCACTTAGAGTGCGGCCCGATCGATCTGTTATCGTGCCCGAAATAAGCAACGGAATCGTGCGACCATTTTTCTCGAACGCTTCAGAAATCGCGACCAATGCCGCTTTGGCGTTCAGAGTGTCGAAGACCGTTTCAACCAGTAAGACATCGACGCCGCCTCCAAGTAACGCGTCGATCTGGTCACGATAACTCCGTTTGATTTGGTCGAAGGTAACCGCGCGAAATCCGGGATCATTCACATCCGGCGAGAGCGACGCGGTCACGGGCAGGGGGCCAAGTGCTCCGGCAACAAAGCGACGCTCGCCGGTTTCGTCGCTGACGTGATCGGCCGCTTTGCGTGCCATGCGAGCAGCGATGTCGTTTATTTCTCGTGTCGTTTCCCTCAGGGCAGCATCGTCTACGACTCGATCAAAGAAGTCGGGGTCTTTGCGACCATTGTTGGGTTTGCCCGTAAAAAGAAATTCATGCAGGCCGATGGTGGTCGCGCTGAAGGTGTTCGTTTCGATCACATCCGCACCCGCGCGCAAATATTCTTCATGGACCCGCTCAACCGCTTCGGGTTTCGTCAAAAGCAAAAGCTCGATCGCGCCTTTGAGGTCTTTGCCTTTCCAATCGCGAAAACGTTCGCCGCGATAATCGGCCTCGGTCAGACGGAGCTGCTGCAGAGTGGTTCCCATCGCGCCGTCGAGAACGACGATGCGTTTGCGCAGAAGCGTGGCCAAGGGATGGAACCAATCTGGCATAGAGGGAAAGAAACCAGTTTTTGCCTTCTCTTCAAGGAACAAATTGACGCATCATGATATGTAGATACGTATGGATACCCGTTTTTCTCCTCCAAATCTTCGTCTTCCACAAGGGAAATAGGAGGGATGAGCCGCGGCCAGCGACCATTGCTACAGCGGCCGTGACGTTTGGAGGGCGCGAGCCGATCTACGAATCGCTCTTTCTCGAATTGAGATCTTCCAAAAATGATTTGCCGGCGCGGGCCAGTTTTTCTTCCAGCCGCTTGGTACAATCGCAGTCGCAACATGCCCAAGGCTCCATCCCATTTTCATGCCGGCAATTGCGGCGCGAATGTGCATCTTTCACCGATAACAGGTCGAAATATTCCTCCCAATACCGACGCTCTTCGGCGAGGGGCGGGTCGCAAAAACAAGTTTCCACCCAATGCGCCTCGCCCTTCGCGTCGACGCGCGCCGTCTCCATATCATACAGGTATTCGTCGCCCGCGATCGATCCGCGGCCGAGCGTGCCATCCGCAACCGCTTTCGCGAGCGCATCTGCACACCCTGATCTTATCCGAGCCTTCACCAAATAACGCATCAGGAAAACCTACACCCCACGCTCGACGATTCCAGGCCGCCCGGTGCTAAGATGTGTCGCCTGGCTCTGGTCATCCTTGCTTGGCGTCTGGTTCGCAAACTTGGAGTTCAGGAAGAGGAATCCAATTGAAGTTAGGAGTAAGAGAATGGAAGCGCTGAGTCTATTGAGGTCGCTGAATCGCGTTCAAAAGAAAACCTTCATTGCCTGCTTCCTCGGATGGACACTGGACGCGCTCGATTTTTTCCTGCTCACGTTCGTCTTTGTTCCGGTCGCACATGAGTTCGGCAAGACAATCCCGCAGGTTACTTTTGCGATCACTCTTACGCTGATGATGCGCCCACTGGGCGCGATCATCTTTGGCTGGCTCGGTGACCGATTCGGTCGTCGCATCCCGCTCATGATCGACATCGTGTTCTATTCGGTTGTCGAATTGCTCACAGCCTTCGCACCGAATTTCGCAACTTTTCTGTTTTTGCGCGCCCTTTTTGGAATCGGAATGGGCGGCGAATGGGGTCTGGGAGCATCGCTGGCGATGGAATCGTTGCCGACGCATACGCGCGGCTTGTTCTCGGGAATTTTGCAGCAAGGCTATGCCTTCGGTTATCTACTGGCCGCGCTAGTTTATTGGATCGTGTTTCCACATTTTGGCTGGCGCGGATTGTTTGTCGTCGGCGCGCTGCCGGCCCTACTCGTTATTTACATTCGCGCGCACGTGCCAGAGTCTCCGGTGTGGGAACGCGATCGCGCGAGCGCGAAAGCCCCGCGAATCGATCTGGGGCGCTTCATTCGCGAACACTGGTTCCTCTTTATTTACGCAGCCCTGCTCATGACCGCGTTTAATTACATGTCGCATGGCACGCAGGATCTCTACCCGACGTTTCTGGAAAAACAGCGCGGCTTCGGAGTTAGCGAAAAATCGATGATTACTATTGTCTACGCTTTCGGCGCGATCGTTGGCGGCGCGGTAGTTGGTTTTCTCTCGCAGAGATGGGGCCGGCGTCGCTGTATCATTCTAGCAGCAGTTTGCGGAATATTGTTGATTCCCCCCTGGATCTTCGCACCCAGCACCGCGCTCCTTATCGCCGGCGGATTTCTTATGCAATTCATGGTGCAAGGCGCATGGGGTGTCGTGCCGGTGCATCTAAACGAACTTTCGCCGGGTGAGTTTCGTGGAACATTTCCGGGGTTGGCTTATCAACTTGGAAACTTCGCTGCTGCCTACGCCGCGCAACAACAAGCCTGGTTGGCCGAGCGTTTCCACGGAACAACCGGAAAGCCGAATTACGCCTTAACGATGGCAGTGGTGGAATGCCTTGTTTTTCTCACCATTATTTTTCTCGCAGCGATCGGTCCAGAAAAACGCGGCCGCGAATTCTAAGCAAAGTTATTCTGAAGCAAGCCCAGAAAAGATGAATGCAAAATTCAATCGCGATAAAATTGCGGGACCTGACCGGAGGCTTATGGAGGGACACTCGCCATCGTGTCCCTAACATTCTTGGGCAGTCCGAGCCGGACCGGCATTACCGCGCGGACGCCCTCCAGCTTAGCTTCCGAAGGCTGCAACCTAACTCGTGGCTCTAGTGTCCGCTCAGCGTTAGCGGGGCCAGGCCAGGTCCTTCCCCTGGTGGTGCCAGCACCGGCTTCCGCTGGCGTCTCGGCTGCGGTGGCGGCGCCTGCGGCTGCGGTTGCGGTTCTTGATTTGCAACCGTGGTGGTTGCGGAGGCACGGTAAACACCGGGACCGTCACGTTGCTCCACGATGGCTTGGGCAATTTTGTCAGCCAGCAGTTCGCGATAATCTCCGTTGCGCGCTTCGTGGCCTTCCGAGCGGTTACTCAGATAACCGCATTCCACCAATACCGCCGGATAAATTGCCTTCCGCACCACCCGATAATCAGCGGTATGCACGCCGCGATTAACCGCGCCTTGGACCGAGCAAAGCCGATTCTGGATGTTTTGCGCCAGCCCCGCTGCATAGGGTGAACGATAGTACGTCTCAAATCCTTTCACCCCACGCCGTCGTGAATCATTGAAGTGAATGCTGACGAAAACCGAGTTTGGCGTGCTGTTTTCAATATCAACTCGCGTATCGAGTGGAACAAAAACATCGTTCGTTCGCGTCATCACCACGTTGAACCGGGATTCGCGCAATTTTCGGCTGAGCCGGGTGGCGACATCAAGAGTGACCATCTTTTCCGGCGGACCGTATCGACGGTAAGCGCCACTATCGCGCCCGCCGTGACCGGCATCGACGACGACGGTGGTAAAGGAGCGACTGGTGTTCTTTAGCTGTTGTTGTGGTTGCGAGACCGTTCCACATCCAGCAAGAAAAAGCGCGCCGACCGCGACTACGATTCCCCAATTTCGACCCTGCATTGCGATTGATAAACGAATCGCATCACGCTGACAAATCTTGCGAAAAAAACATGCCGTTGCACCATGAGGGTGCAAAAACCGCTTGTTTTTAGCGTGACCAGATTTAAAGGCGTGTCTCACGTGTATGCGACTTAAACTAGTAGCAGTTCCTGTGCTTTTGGCCCTCGTCCTGGTGGCCTGTAACAAGAAGCAGAAAACCGAGACCGTCGGTGAAGGATCGACGCCGGGGCGTGGCGCTTCGGTCGCGCCGAGCGTACCGGCTGCGCCAACGGCAGCGGCAGCCGCGATTCCAACGCCACCAGTAAAAGTAGCGATCGATCAGACCGCTCAGGTCATCATCTTTTGCTATCATCGGTTGGTCGACAAAGTGCGTTATCCCGGCACTGAAATTCGCCCGGCTGACTTCGAGGCGCAGATGAAAGCATTGAAGGACCGAGGGATTACGGTCATCGGAATGCAGGATTTTCTGGCCTGGCGACGCAGCGAGAAAAATATTCCGCCCCGTTCAGCGATTGTGACGTTCGACGATGGTTGGAGGTCCCAGTACGATGTCGCTTGGCCGATTATGAAAAAGTACGGCTATCCGATGACCCTTTTCATTTACACCGAAGGTGTGCGGGGCGGTTCACTTGGTGGCGGCGAGGCAATCACCTGGGAGCAGCTGGCGGAAATGCGCGATGCAGGAGTCGATATCCAGGCTCACTCGGCCACGCATCAGGATTTGCGGGAAGGCCATCCCATCACAGTGGTTGAGCCAGGTAAAAAACGAACGCGCAAGAAATTGACCGGAGCTGAGTATGAGCAATGGCTGCATAACGAGGTAGTGGGTTGCAAAGAACTGCTGGAGCAGCGTCTCGCCATCAAAGTGAACTGTTTTGCCGTGCCTTTTGGCAGTTACAACGAGCATGTAAAGGAGATGGCCCGGAATACCGGTTACGAAGCCATGTTCACCGTTTACGGCCAGCCAATCACCTTTCGGTCACCGATGGATTCAATTGGTCGTTACGCCATCGAGGCAAACAAGCCCAAAGTGTTTGAGGATGCGGTTTCAATGATCGGTAGTTCGGCGTCCGGCGGAGCGCCAGTGGCCGAGATCGGTGCGACGAATCTTGCCACTAAACCGGGCGACGGTGAAACCATCCGTAATCCGATGCCGTTGATCAGCGCGAATCTCTCCGCTTTTGGGCAAATTGATCCGGGTAGCGTACAGATGCGAGTGAGCGGTCTCGGGGTTGTGCCGGCGTCGTTTGACGCGAAGACGAACACGGCTTCATACCAAGTCACACAGAAGCTACGCGACAGAATAAGCGTGGTTGTGGAAGCAAAATCGGGTGGCAAAAAGGTCCAGGGACACTGGAGCTTTGCCATTGAAGGTGGCGCGGCACCCCTTGGCTCTTCTCCAGCAATGTCCCCGTCAGCGACACCAAAAAGATAGGAAGCGTGGCCAGCGAACTTCTGGGCAGCGCACGCGTCTCGCGTGCTGGTTTCGGCGTCTCGCCGAAACAATCCTTCCAAAGGGTCCGCGATGGCGAGACGCCATCGCCAACACGCGAGACGCGTGCCCTATCCACAACTATCACGCGCGAACGCGAATTTAACTAACGTATGTTTTCTCAGCTCGGCGATAAACTTCAGGACATCTTCAAGGACCTGCGCGGTCACGGCACGATCAGCGAGTCGAACATTAACGACGCGCTGCGGCAGGTCCGCCTTGCATTGCTCGAGGCGGATGTCGATTTTCAGGTCGCGAAAAGTTTTGTCGCGCGCGTAAGGGAAAAAGCTCTGGGTGAGGAAGTGTTGCGCAGCATCACACCCGGCCAACAAATTGTTAAGATTTTTCATGATGAGCTGGCGGCATTACTCGGCGGCGATGCGGCCCCATTGAATCTGGAAAAACCGGCGCGCATTTTGATGGTCGGGTTGAACGGCGCGGGGAAAACCACTTCAGCTGCCAAACTGGCGCTCTTATTAAAAAAGCAGGGTCATACCCCGCGTTTGGTCGCGATGGATTTGCAGCGTCCGGCGGCGATCGAACAACTCGCTACGCTTGGCAGACAGATCGACGTCCCGGTTTTCACGCCGCCGCCTAACGAGAGGGATGTACTGCGCGCGGCGGCGGGCGCGATTGCAGCGGTTACCAACGCCCGTGAAGCTGGTGCAGCCGCGGTCGTTAGCTGTGACACTGTCGAAACCCCGGATAGAACGGCTACGGCCAGCGCCCGTAGCTACAGCGTCGACATTTTCGATACTGCGGGTCGGCAGGAAATCGATCAGCCTCTTGTCGAGGAACTGAAACGACTGCGCGATTTCCTTCAGCCGCAGGAAATTTTGCTTGTGGCAGATGCGGCGACTGGTCAGCAAGCGGCCAGCGTGGCGACCCACTTCAACGACGCGCTCCAGATTACCGGAATCGTTTTGACCAAGCTCGATGGCGACGCCCGCGGCGGCGCAGCGCTTTCGATGCGCGAAGTGTCGCATCGCCCGATCAAATTCGCCGGCGTCGGCGAAAAGCTAGATCAGTTTGAAGTCTTCGTGCCGGACCGACTGGCTGGCCGGATTCTCGGAATGGGCGACATCGTCGGCCTGGTCGAAAAGGCAGCTGAAGCCGTTGATGAGGAAGAAGCGGAGCGACTGGAGCGAAAGTTGCGCACCGCAAAGTTCGATTTCAACGATTTCCTGGCGCAGTTCAAAATGATGCGCAAACTCGGCCCGCTCGAGAATATTCTTGGCATGTTGCCCGGAATGAGTAACGTCCCCGGCCTTTCGGTGGATGACAGACAACTTCGGCGGGTCGAAGCGATTGTGCTCTCGATGACGCTGGAAGAGCGCAGTCGGCCCGACATTTTGAATGCGCGCCGGCGTCAGCGGATCGCCCGTGGAAGCGGCCGCACCGTCACCGAAGTCAACGATTTGCTCCAGCGTTTCAATCAGATGCGCAAGCTGATGAAAAACGCGGGCAAAATGAAGAGGAAGTTAAAAGAGTTACAAAGATTGCATCGCTAGGATTGATCCCGCGGGTTCCCGTTGTAACATTGTAACCCTTTTAACCTTCTAACGCTTTCCAAGATGGCAGTTTCAATTCGACTCCGCAGAGAAGGGGCGCTCAATCGTCCTTATTATAAAGTTGTAGTGGCCGACAAACGCAGCCCGCGCGACGGCAAATTCCTTGAGCTCGTCGGCACCTACGATCCGAAAAAGCAGGGGCACAACAGCACGCTCAAGCTCGATCGCATCGAGCATTGGCTGGCGCGCGGCGCCCAGCCGTCAGATACGGTGCGCAGCCTGATCAAGAAAAATAAGAAACGGGCTGCGGGCGCGTCCGAGGCGGCTCCGGCGTAACCATTCGCGGAGTATGCGCGAATTTCTTGAATTCGTGGTCCGGCAGCTGGTCGAGTTCCCAGATGAAGCGATCATCACCGAAATTCCATCCGGCAGAACGACGGTCTTTCGCCTGCAACTACGGCAAAGCGATGTCGGCCGCATCATTGGCCGGAACGGGCAAACCATTCAAGCAATTCGGGCGCTGCTCACCAGCGCTGCCGCCCGGCATAATCAGCGCGCCACGATCGAAATCGTCGAGTAGCTCTAGTCACACCGCCGCGGGGTGACGCCGGGCCGCGACCAACGACCGCGGCTACAATTGCGCGTGCAACATTGAGCGTTGAAGATTGGACCGGTGCGTATCGATATTATCACGCTGTTTCCCGAGATCTGTCGGGGCCCGCTAAATGAAAGCATGATGAAACGGGCGGGGCAAAGCGGCGCGCTCGAGCTTCATATTCATAATCTGCGCGATTGGACGACCGACAAGCATCATGTGGTGGATGATGCCCCTTTCGGAGGAGGGCAGGGGATGGTGATGAAGGCGGAACCGGTTTTCAAGGCAGTGGAAGAACTGAAGATGGAAACGCCGAACGCCGAAAGCCGAACATCGAATGCCGAACAAAAGGCAATCCATAGTAAAAAGCCCAAGGTGATTTTGATGTCGCCGGCAGGACGGCGCTTTGATCAGGAGTTGGCGAGGCAACTTTCGGCGGAATCGCATCTGATCATCGTCTCTGGACATTACGAAGGCGTGGATCATCGAGTCGTTGAACATTTGATAGATGAAGAAATTTCCCTAGGAGACTATGTCCTGACTAACGGTGCAATTGCGGCCGTGGTTTTGGTAGATGCAATTGTGCGGTTGATCCCTGGTGTGCTCGGGGATGAACAATCCGCGCTCGATGACAGTTTTCGGGAAGGACTCTTGGAAGCGCCGCAATATACACGACCCGCCGAGTTTCGTGGATGGCGGGTGCCGGAAGTTCTGCTCGGTGGAAATCACGGCGAGATCGCGAAATGGCGGAAAGAACAATCGCAAAAACGGACGCGCGAAAATCGACCCGATTTGTTGGGGGATTGATTCGCCCTAAAACGCGTCATCCCGAGGGCAAGCCGAGAGATCCCATTGCGCAAGCTCCAAGGTAATTTCTCGGGTCCCTCAATTGCGGTCGAGACGACGGGAAAATCAATCGCGCAGTTTCCCTAAAATCACGCAGGCGTTGATTCCACCAAATCCAAATGAATTACTCATCACGTAATTCAACTTCGTAGCGCGTCCGTGATGTGGAACGACATCGAGATCGCACGCCTCATCAGGATGTTCGCGGTGCAGAGTGGGCGGAACGTATTGATGCTCGAGCGCGAGCGTGCAAATCGTGGCCTCGATCGCGCCGGTCGCTCCCAGAGGATGCGAAGTAAATGCCTTTGTTCCACTCACCGGAATTCTTCGCGCGTGTTCGCGAAAGACCTCCTTGATCGCAAGGGTCTCGGACGCATCGTTCAGCTGGGTCGAACTGGCATGCGCGTTGATGTAATCGATTTGCTCGGGAGCAAGTTTCGCATCGGCCAAAGCTTCGCGCATCGCGCGGATGCATGACTCGCCGCTCGGCAACGGTGTCGTCATATGAAAGCCGTCGTTGTTGAGACTGTAACCGAGGAGCTCCGCATAAATCCTCGCGCCCCGTGCACGCGCATGCTCGAGTTCTTCAACGATAAGGGAAGCAGCGCCCTCGCCGATGACGAAGCCGTCACGCAATTTGTCAAAGGGACGGCAGGCTTTTTCGGGATCTTCGCAACGGCTCATCGTCTTGATGATATCAAACGCCCCAACGGTGATCCCGGTCAGCGGAGCTTCCGCCCCGCCGGCGACGACGATATCGACGAAACCATCGCGAATGTAGCGGAGCGCCTCACCGACCGAGACGGTGCCGCTGGCGCAGCTATTTGAGTTGGTGGTGCCGACTCCGCGAAGTCCAAAATCAATAGCGATGTTGGAGTGGGCTGAGCCTCCAAAGACCTGTACGGCAAGCGTCGGCTGGACGCCGCGAGCGCCTTTCTTCAAAAAACGAATGTATTGCTCTTCGGCTTTGCAAACTCCGCCAAGTGCGGTGCCGAAACTCACGCCGATACGGTCCTGCGGTTTTTCGCGAGAGCATTCCAGCCCAGCATCGTCTAAAGCGAGCTTGGCGGATGCGACGGCAAATTGCGCATATCGATCGAGCCGCTTCAGCCGACGCGGGGAGAAGAACTCGTCCGCATTCCAGTCGCGAATCTCGCCGGCCACTCGGACTCCGAATGTGCTTGCATCAAAGCTGGAGATTGGACCGATTCCGGTTTTCTCGGCGAGAATGCCATTCCAAAAGCCGTTCACCCCTTTACCGATACAAGTGATCGGACCGAGACCGGTGATGACGCAACGACGCTGCCCGTTTTTGCTTGAGAACATGTGGTCAGCCCCGGGATTCCAAATGCGCTTTCATACATCGAAGCGTGCGATTGGCGACATGGCCGATAAAAAAATCGCCGATGATTGGCTCCATCACTGGCGCCAGACCACGGACACGAAAGTTCAGGTCGTGCGCGATTTCGACGAGAACGCCGGCGGGCGTCTCCTTGAAGGTCCAGACGACGAACATGCCTTTGGTGAAAGCTTTCAGGTGATGAAAGCGCACCTCGATTTTTTCGCGGTCAATAATTTGTTCAGATGTCCAGGAAATTGGGATCCCGGAGCGAGTGGCGGCCATGATCACGACATTACGATTTTCCCCGCGCTCGAGATACTTGATGTAGCGGTAGTGGGGCAAAATCTTTGGCCAGTTTTCGAGGTTGGCGGCGGTCTTGAAAATTTCGGCTCGCGACGCCTGCATGATAATTGAGTTCGTTTGGTGCATCGCGATTGCGCTGGTAGTTGTGTGAGACCATAGACTGAGCCCGATTACTGACAACATGGCACTGGAAATGCGAACAAAATGCGAAAAGTGCGGGAACGAGCTTCCCGTGAATGGTGAAGCTTATATTTGCTCGTATGAATGCACCTTTTGCAAAACTTGTGCGGAGGAAATGGAAAACATTTGTCCCAATTGCGGTGGAGAACTGTTGCAAAGACCGCGTCGAAAACCCTCGGTGGTAATCTGAACTTCGAATCCCGTGTCGGCCGCAACGTCATCCCGAGCGCAAACGCCAGTCCGACTCGGACCGAGGAATCCCGCCGAGAAAACTTTAAGCTAACTTCATTCGGATCCCTCGACTTGCGCTCGGGATGACGGGAAATGATGCGTGTGATCCGCAGGGTATCGGACCCTGCGGATCTTTGCATGGCTCGGCGCGCCGACCTATTTGCCCTTAATCTCCATCCTAGTCTTCGCGTCGAGCTGCATCTGCTTCCTGCGCCAGCTTGGTCATATACGCAAAGAAGGCGGGCGATTGGCCGATGAAAAGCCCCATATCCTTCAGGAACTTTAGCGCCCCCATGGCGACGCCCTGGGTCTTGGTCGGTCGAATGATCGAACAGCGTGGAAGGCTTGGACTCAGAAACGGACAGGGTTCTGGCATGATCAGATTATTCGTGAACAGCTCGTTGGCGACGTCCAAGTGGGGAAATGTCACTGAAACACCCGTTACCGGGTCAACAGCAGTTAAAGGAGGCGCATTGCCCGCCTTGTCCTGCCAGGTTTGGAAATGCATCGTCTCAGTCGGTCCGATGCTTATCAGGATGCGCAACACTTCAACACTGCTTGCCCTTTGCGCCAGCGATGGATAGAGGCTGTTTCCACCTTGTTCAATCGTTGGAAAGTGAAAAGCCGCAGTGTTGGCTATCGCCTGAACGAAGTTATCATCTGTTAAATCACTATCGGTCCTGGGAATGGCTGTGTGCTGTCCATGATGCAAGCTTGGAACTGCCTGCGGAAAGATATGGTTTGGATCAAGATCCGGATTATGTGCACTGTCGCGATAGCGGGTCCACCAGCTGGTATCGAGCGTTAGCTGGGTCAGGTTGGTCAGCCGTTTCCCGATCCTATTTGGGTTGACTCCCGTCGCGGTGCTGCCCATCAGAGTGCGAAATGGATTGAGATTCGCAGGATTCGCTCCCTTCGACACCAGGTACGCGTTTAGGAACTGGTGGTGAGTGATTTCATCATCTGTGTTGTCATGAATATATACGGCCATGTCCTCATCGAGGACCTCGAGGGCGGCAGTGTATTTGGCAATGCCACTCCCCCCTGGGACCTCGCTGTCTTGGATGCCGGCGAGTTCGTTGTATTGGATCCAAAAGTCGGCCTCAAGTATCTCGAGCGCTGCTGGGAACCGGAGAAGAGCGGCATCACCTGCTGTGATCCCGTTCTCGTTCTCATTCTCATCTTCGTCGCCGAACGCTTTTGAGGCTGACGCTGAACAGTGCGGCTCCGGGAGCCAGCGCAACCGCACCCAGTCCCATACGGTAAAGAAATGTTCGCCGCGGGAGAGCGCGTCGCGCAGGTGAGAGATTGGCAACTTCAGGTGATGTTTGATCTTCAGCTTGATTCATAGGGAACTCCTTAATTGTTGTTAGAGGTTGAATTGATTTCGAAGCGCGGATTAACGCATGCAGTGCGTCGATAGGTCGGCTTCATACCCTTACCATTGCAGTAGTTGACGCTAGTTGCCGGTCACGAATAGTAACTAGGTTGTTACCTTGGCAAACCAGTTAGCACGGTGGCGTTGTCAGTCTTTGGCCGACAAGTTTCCGAAAAACGACTTCATTCGATTAGCAGAGTCGCCCTTAGCCATGATCGCATCAGCTGGCGATCTTTCCGGCCAAATCCAGTTAGGAAAGGTAACGCCTTGTTACTTTTCCTGGGCGCTCGCGAGTGGAATTACATCGCGAATAGCGTAACCGACGTGGCGCACCGTGTGAATAAGCGGGGGGTCACCAATCTTCTTGCGCAATCGCCCAATAAAAACTTCGACTAGTTTGGTATCGTATTCGTGGTCGTGTTCCCAAACGCGCTCGCATAATTCAGTGCGTGTAAAGACACGGCCTGGCTCGCGCATGAGGACCTTCAGCAACATTGACTCGCGCGCCGATAAATCGATTCGTTCTGTACCGCGAAATACTTCATGGTTCGCCAGGTCGAACGTTAGATCACTTACTCGCAACTTGAGCGCCGGTTCTTCCGCGTAGCGGCGTCCAAGTGCGCGAACGCGGGCAATTAGTTCCTGCATGGCAAAAGGCTTCGGCAGGTAATCATCCGCGCCAAGCTGCAATCCGGTAACTCGATCCTTAACTTCGCCACGGGCCGTTAGCACCAGGACACGACTCGCGACGTGTCGAGTGCGCAGGCGATGCAGCACCTCAAACCCATCCATCCGCGGCAAACCGATATCGAGCACAATCAAATCGAACGAATGTTCTGCCGCCGCATCCAGAGCTTCTTCGCCATTATGGATCACCACCGGATCATGGCCCGCTTCGGTCACCGCCGACGAAATCTGTCGCGCTAATCGAACGTCATCATCAACAACCAGGATGTGCATATTTCAGGTGCAACCGTGTGTCTATCCAGTTCGGTCGGGCATGGAGCGAAAGAAAGCGATATCGTAAACGTAACATCATTGTCACTCGGGAAAAAATCCTCAAAAGCGCACCGTCAATTGCGCGGCGAAAAGGTGGTTGTTGTCGTGGGGGCCATCGGTCTGCTGCTGAAAGCTGTATTGCAGCTTCAACTGGGTGTGCGACGTGAAACGATAACCGGCCGCGACGTCGACTCGTCCGAGGTCCTGGCCCCAGCGCATCGTTTGTCCGCCACCGACATCGACCTTGCTGAAAAGCTGCTGGTTCCAGCGGAGCGCGCCGAAAAATTGCGGAGTGAATTTGTACTTCGCTTCCAAGTAATACGCGAGCGTGTCCGCGTTACCGACGCGCGGAACCTCGAAACGGGCTTCGTAAACTTCCGCCCACACTTGCAGATGATGCCAGGCGAAACTTGCGTCCTGTCCCAGAACCAATTCCCGGTAGTCGCCGATATCACGGCCCCGCGGCAAGCTGTAATCGGCTTCGGGCCGAAAATATGGACCGTCGCTCACGGAAAAACCAAAGTTCCACATTTGATTCGGCCGAAAGCCCACTCGCGCGCTAAAAGTCGGATGACTAAAATCAACTTCGGTCGCGTTCCACGATTCCGGACGTGAAGAGAGGGACGCGTTCTTTAGTTCGGCGGCATAATCGAACCGGCCCAGTCGACCAGAAACGGAAACTCCGGTGGCATAACTGGGTCCCCAAATGACCGGATTGAATGAATACCTTCCGTTGGCATACATCATGAAAGCAAAATCATATGCTGAGTAAGGCGCGGCCTTGTCACTAATGGCGGTAATATTTTCGTAAACCAACGGCGCATCGACAAAAGGATTATCCCAGGACAAATGGCGAGGAACCCAGTTGCCTACCACGGTGCCGAACTTTCCCAGTTGCAAAGTGAACCGGCCATCCGCCCAAGGCGTGATGCGGAGCGCATATTCATCGAGCCGAATCTGGGCGCCTTGGTCGCTGGGATCGAACCCACGATCCAGCCGCGCCTGCGTGAAGAAATAAATTTGCGATCCTATCTGGGCGTCGAGAAACAGGGTCAGACGGGGATTGAAAAGGTTGTCGATGCTGCTGTTGATTAACCCCGGCGCTGGCTGCTCAAAATTGTAAACTTCGAGGTCGATCGTCCCGCTTAAGCGCGCACGAAAATTATCCTGAAAGGCACCGACCGTCAGTGCAGCATCCAGACGATCGAACAATTCGTCGATCTCGAAGGCTGGCGCGCTACTAGCGAGAAGACAAAAACACAACGCGGGCACCAGCTTCATAAGCTTTAGCTCGTTGTAATTGGGACCGCTTTCGCGGTTTGAAAACGCGCCTCAAATTCCGTCCAATCGTTTTCCGATCGAACCAGCCTGAGATCTCCGCCATGTAATCGGGCGAGCTCGCGCGCCAAATTCAAGCCGAGTCCGTGACCGGCCGAGCTGGTCGAATTATGATAGAACCGCTCAAAAATGTGTTGCTGTGCGGGCGGAGCGATAGCGCAGCCGGTATTGCCGATTGACAGCAGCACGTCGCTATTCTGCTGTCGCGCTACCACCCGGATGCGACCGCCCGGGCGATTGTACTTGCGCGCGTTTTCCAAGAGGTTTTGCACAATGAGGGAGGTGTATCGTTTCTCACCCGCAATAAATAAACTTTTCGGAAATTCCTTTTCGATCGCTACCTCGAACGCATCCGGCAACGCTGCCAGATCCTCGAGCCATTCCTCGGCCAGTCGAACCAGATTTACCGGTTGAGAATCGATTTCGAGGTGACCAGCATCCATCCGGGACAAAAGCAGCAAGTCATCGATCACACTGGTTAAGCGGCGTGTCTGGTGCAGCAGACCAGAGAGTTCTTCGTAGACTTCCGGCTGGAAGTCCTCGCGCGCCAACAACGATTCAATTCCAGTGCGAAGAACCGTTACCGGGCTTTTTAACTGGTGAGAAGCATCGGCCGAGTAGCGGGCGGTTCTCTCTAACTCTTCACTCGTGGATTCGAGGGCGGCTTCCGCACGCTGGCGTTGCGCGCGGTTTTCTTCGGAATCGAGGGCGAGTTGCTCGACCGGCTGGGCGAGACGCACGGCGACGAAACGACTGGCCACGAATCCACCCAGCAGGAGTAACACACCCGCGCCCCCAATTTGCCAGCTCAGCCGGTGCTGCCGGGCGATCGACTCGGTTAGAGCATAAATACAAACCTGGTAAGCCGCCGGGAACGCCGAATTAGCGTTGAGCCGCTCATAGAACAAGAGCTGGGTGTCGCCGTTCACCGTGACGGTGAAACTCCCTTTGGCGCGATCGCCACCGGCAATAGCTTGTGTAACTTCGGCGCTGAGCGTTTTTTCCGCAGACTCCGGGAGCAGCGCCAAGTGGAGGGCGCCGTCGATCCAAATTCCCCTTCTCATACCGGCGCGCGCGTGACTCCCGGTAAGTTCGAAGGGCCTGAACCCCACGACTAATGCCGCAATAATCTCGTTAGTTTCACTGGAAAAAATCGGGACGAATATTACTTCGTCCACGACTGGTTGCACGGATCCCTTTTCCACCAGATAGGCAGTCTGTTGCGTATCGGGTAATCTCTTCATGGCCAGTCGCTCTTCGTCGTCTGGCGCGAGCTCACCAACTTCCTGCGGATTCGGCGGTGGCAGGACCGCACCATCGGCGTTCAGAAACCGATAAAATCTCGCGTGGAGCGAGCCGGCCTCTTGTTCAGCAGGTTGTTGTTCAGTCTGCATCAGGTCGCGCAGCTCGTCTTTCGCGCTCGGATAAAGCAAATCGAGCGCATCATCCTCTAACGCGGCGTGGATACGTGGTTTTGCTGCGAGTCGGCGGCAACGCTCCTGGAGCGCCGCCATGCGTAATTGCTGAACTCGATGCAACCATGAGAGCTCGGCTTCAAAGCTTCGTCTCAGATCGCGCTGTGCCGTTGCGGCAACATTTCGTTGCGCGAAATAAAGTCCAAGAATCGTTAGGGCCGAAACCACCAGCATCATCGCCGCCAGTAACTTCGTGCGAAAACTTGTAGCAGGACCACTGCCGGGTCCGGATAACGGTATCATGGAAAGTTGACGTGCACCGTCGCCCCATCTTTCAAATCAACTGGTCGCTCCCGCGTCGTCTTGCTATCGATCCACGCCTTGAGCAGATAGTGACCGGAAGGAAGCCCGCTCAATCGAAACCGCCCGTCCGGATCCGTTGTCACAAAATATGGCGTATCCAAAACGAGGATGAGACCGCGCATGTGCTCATGAATGTCGCAGCGCAACGTCACCAGTCCCGCTGTGTCAAAAACCTTCGACGGGATCGGCCTCTCATCTGGCCGATAGCGCCCCAAATCGAACCGTTTTGCCGGTGAATACGAAAAGACGCTGTGGTAGGTGTCGTCGAAGTTGGGGAATTCTATTTTTGTTCCGACGCGCACCGGCATGAGGGCGGGGAGAAAAGCCAGATCTTTTTGCCCGATCTGTTTAGTTATCGAAGAATTCTGTTTCAGAAACGAGCCCTCCAGATATACAACTGCGAGGGGCGGTTCGGTTTTCAAGACGTTCCCAGTGGTGACGATCTCATAGCGCTTGGCCATAACCGGTGCAGCACGCGCCGCCGGCAATTGCACTCGTCCTTCGACGATCGCATCTGCCAGACTCGAAAGGGGAAAGCTGGCAAGAATCGCGTTCAACAAAATGAGTCCGCGCGAGCCCATTGCCCGCTAATTTAGCAGCGGGTTCGCCAGACGGGAAGTCGGCGGGAGCGCAGGCTTCCGTTCAATCGGATCCCCCGGCGTTACCTCAAACTTTGCGCAAGGACCCTCGGGTTCCTCGGGCTGACGAGTGACGGATGCGATAAGTCAGGAAACATTCGTCGCCGACCACTTTCATTTCCTGCAACGAACAGCGAACGCTGCGCGGAAAAAAATTCATATCGGTGCCGATAAGGGTGGGAGCGTTTTTCCCGCCAAAAAGAAACGGCGCGACCGTCAGGTTCAACTGATCAACAAGCCCCTGTTCTAGCAATGAGCGAAACAGCGCCGGACCGCCTTCACAGGCGACATGTTTCACTTTAAAGTCGTAGCGCAGCTCCTGCAGCATCCAGCGTAGATCAACGTGCCGCGCCTGGCTTAGATAAAGCGTAGCTTTCTTGCGCAGTTGCTGCCGCGTACGACGAGGCATGCGCGTCGTGGAAAAAATAATGATGGGCGCGAAATCAGCTTCGAAAATTTTCAGCTTGGGATTGATCCGGCCCTTATTGGAAACAATCACCCGAATTGGATACGGGGTTTGTCCCCGTGCGATTCGTTCCTGGCGTAAGTCCTCCCGTGGGATCCCCAATCGCACATTGTCGTTCTCAATTGTTCCGTGCCCGACAAGAACGGCATCGCCCAGCGCGCGTTGTCGAATGAGATGCGCTTTGTCTTCCCGAGAAGTAAAATCGACCGCGGAGTAATTTTTGGTCGTGACTTTGCCGTCGACCGTCATAGCGAAGGTGACGGCGACGAAAGGTCGGGACACTAAAGACCTTCCCACATTCCTACTCCGCCTCGCTGATTTCATGCTCAAGCGTTGCCATTTCGGTTTGCATTTCACGCATGCGCACGTGGCGAGTTTCGCCGCTCGGCTTGTAAAAGAAGTAAACGATGCCCCCGGGCAAGCAGCAGAAGAATATAATCAGGAACCCCATCGTGCCGATGAGCTTGGAAACCGCGACGGAGGCATGACAAACGTCGTGCAGCATGACCTGCAAGATTTGTTCGCGCAGACCAAGACCGGCGAAGCTAATCGGCAGGGCCGTAATCGTGCGTTCGATCGGCAAAACGGCAAAGAAATCGAGCACTTTCACCCCTTCCGGAAACGCCGAAGGCACGTCAAAAGCGTAGGCTACGCAAAGGAACGTGGTGAAAGTGGCAAGGTGCGCTCCCAACGACGCGCCGAACGCGACGGAGGTGGCGATCCAATGCCGCGCATAAAGATGGTAAGCCGCGGAAACCTCAATCAATTTTTCGCGTCCGGGAAATTTGTGAGGCAACCAATGAAAGAGATTGAAGCCACTGATGATAAAACTGGTGAGGAGGGCAGCGATCGAGCTGCCCAGAAGAAACAGCAATATCCAAAGCAATCGTCGTGTCTCCGGGGTCTTTGACAAGATATCGAAGCGCAGACTGATCAGAGTTACCGTGATCGCTACCAGCGCCACTAGACCGATGAGACGGTCGAACACGACCGCGAGCAAGGCCCCTGCTTTTTTGTCCGGGGTTTCTTTGAGCAAAAGATAGCTCTTAATAATATCGCCGCCGGTTCCACCGGGCAGAAACTGATTGTAAAACATACCGATCAGAAACAACCCGGCGATTCGTGGGAAACTGAGGTGGATCTTTTGCACTCTGAGCAAAACTTGCCAGCGAAGAGCGGCAAAAACTTCGACCAGTAAATAGGAGAATATTCCGACGACGACCCAGCGATAATCGGCGGTGCGAAGCGCCTCCGCCATTTTGGCTCGCTGATTCGGGTCGTGAAAAACCCAGATCAACATGCCGACGGTGACGGCAATTTGGAGAACCGTGAGCAGGATTTTTTTCATTCGCCGAAGCGTTCCTTCCAGATTGCACGCGACTGGTTGATTTCTTCCGACGATAAACGAGGGCTCAGCTCCCAGACGATCTGGCAATTTTCCGGTAACAGCCGAGTGAGCGGTTCCAGTTTCATGTCGCCGAGAAAAGGCGGCTGGTGGTCCTGTCCCGGCCAGTTCACGTCCTGCATGTGACAGCCAATCGTCCGCGGTCCGATCGTCCTAAGCCATTCGGCATGATCGAGAAATCCAAGATTTTCCTTAATTTGGATATGTCCCATGTCGTGCCAATAACCGACGTGCGGCGCGGCGATTTCATCGAACAATGGTGGGATCTCCCGTTCCGACGGAATCTCTTCGTAACCACGACGCCCCTCGATCCCGAGACGAACACTTTTCTCCGCCGCCCGTTCAATGATCGGCTTGAGGCATTCCTTCACCCGGGCGAGATACGCCGGCGCGGCCTGCTCGCGCGTTCGCACGGCGTCGATTTTTTTCCGAACATATTGGCGCGAAAGCAACCCGCCATTCTCCGCCAGCGCAATTAATTCATCTGTGATCGGGTTCATCGAGATCGAGCCGCAATGCAGCACGACGAAACGGAGCGTTCAACCGCGCGGCAAAATCGAGAGTTTGCAGTGTCTGTTTCACTGCCCGATCGCGCTCGCTTTTTCGAGCAGCGGAAAATTCGTAGCAGTCGGGTGACGCGCTCATGATTTCGACCGGCAATGGACAGAAATTGTGCAAGCTGCTGATTCGTACTTCGCCGGCATCAAACATTTTTTGAATTCCAGGGATGAGCGAAATGCGAATGCCGTGCCCTAACTCGATCAGGTCGAAACCAAGCGCCTGAATCTCGCGCAACATTTCCTCGCCCGAAGTGTGGCGTCCTGAATTCCAGCAGGTGGAGAACGCAATCATCGGCCAGGCGACTGATCAGGCGACTGGCGCCATTTCGGAATCCGGGATGGGAGTTTCGGGTCGATCGCAGACATGTCGGCCGGCGATGCTCAAAACGTAAACCGCCGCGATTCCATAAATGATGGATGCCACGGCGAGGGCAGTGCGCATTCCGATCAAATCCGAAACGCCCGGAACCACCAATCCGCCGATTGGCATCAAACCAAAAAAGCTCATACCGAAAACAGCAGAGACACGGCCGCGCAATGGCGGCGGTGCATGTTCCTGCACGATGGTATTGGCCAAGCCGAAATTCATCGAAAGCGCGATGGCGACGAGACCCATTGCCAATGCGGCGAAAAGAAAACTGTGCGAGCGTGACATGCAAAAAACGCCGGCGGCAATGGCGACGACATTGAAGGTCATGAATCTCAGCCGCCGCTGACGTTCGACCGTAAGCAAACCGACAGCACCAAAAAATGCTCCGGTTCCGCTCACTGCCATCAGCCAGCCGAGTTCGTGCGGTCCCAGGTGGAGAATGTTACGGACGTAGAGCGGCAGCATTGCCGGCGAGATGGCGGGAAAAATGAAAATGGTGTTGAGAGCAATGAGCATGATCATGGAGATGATAATGCGATTGGATCGGACGTAGCGAATACCTTCGCCAAAACCGGTTTGCCGCTGCGCTTCTTCCTCAGCTGTGCCGGTGGCGCGTTTCGGAAGCGAAACGAGCGCGATGATGAGCGCAACAAAGGAAATTGCGTTGACGAAAAAGGCTGATGCTGCTCCCCACCAACCGACCAAAATGCCGGCGACCGAAGGTCCAATTAGTCGTGATCCGTGAAAAACTGAACGATCCAATGCCACGGCAGACGCGATTTCGTCGCGCTTCACCAATTCCGGAACGAGGGCGGAGATGGCGGGCATTTCAAAACCGATCGAGATTCCGAGCAAACTCCCGAAAAGTATCATGTGCCACATGTGGATTTGATGAGTTTGGACGAGCCATCCCAGGGCGATCGCGAACACGATTTGCGCAACTTGAGTCGCGATCAGAATCTTGCGCTTGTCCGAACGATCCGCGGCTGATCCGCCGATCGGAGTAAAAATGATTGTCGCTACACCGGTGGCAAAGGTTGCCAACCCGATCATGAACGCGCTGTCGGTTAACGTGCTCATGACATAACCCTGTGCCATCCACTGCATCCAGGTGCCGCTGTCGGAAACGAGCGAGCCAATAATGTAACGGCGAAAGGGCCCGGCATGTAGAAGCGCGAGCATTTGTCGTCGGGATCCGGGTACGTCGGTACTCATGGGCAGAGACAGATACCTGTGGCGCGACGCAGTAGCAATCGCGTCAATGCCGGCGCGGCTTTTACGGATGCGGCCGGAGATGATTGGCCCAGAATAACAAGCCTACCAACACCCCAAGGGACGCGATGATTACTGCCAGAGCTTTTTGCGTGTCTTTTGTCATGTGAAACGACGGCCACTTTGAAGGAGAAACCGGAATTCGTCCACGCCTTTCCGCATCTTTCCAAAGGATCTTGGGGTCTCCTGATTAACCCGCGTGCCTTATGGACCGAGATCGTGCGTTCCCACAGTGCCTGAAGGAACTGGTGGTTGCTAGCTGCCGACATCAACAAAAGCGCATTTCCAAACGCTCTATCTGAAATGATCGAAGGAAAGCGACCGATCAGTCGCATTTGGTGAAGTCGGCAGGACCGAGCCGGACTGGCGTCTAGAGATAGCGATTCCTTGGAAAAAGCACGCAGAGGAACAGGGAAAATTGTTCGCCTTACTGATGAAGATTGAAATTTTCGTCTGACCGTTTTTGAAAACGCGTCTCCTAGATTATCGTTAGCCATGCGCATCGACCGATTCACCCAAAAGATGCAGGAGGCGCTGCAAAGCGCGCAGGATATTGCCTCGCGCACCCAAAGCCCGGAAATAGGCAACGAGCATTTTCTGCTCGCACTGCTTGATCAAGGCGAAGGCGTGACCCGGCCGTTACTGGAGAAAATTGGAGTGTCACCCGATTCGCTGCGGTCGCGACTCGAAAGCGATTTAGCACGCAGGCCGAAAGTTAGTGGCGCGGTTTCTGATTTGCGCATTTCAAATGACCTGCGTCGCACACTTGATTCCGCCGAGAGTGAGATGTCGAAGTTGAAGGACGAATACGCGAGCGCTGAGCATTATCTGCTTGCTCTCGCTGGCGAAAACAATTCGGCGGCAAAAGCGCTGAAGGATCTGGGTGGGACCCGCGACAAAATCATGCAGGGCTTGCAGCAGGTGCGCGGTTCGCAACGAGTCACCGATCAAAATCCGGAGGGAAAATATCAGACGTTGGAAAAATATGGACGCGACCTCACGCAACTGGCACGACGCGGGAAAATCGATCCGGTCATCGGGCGCGACAATGAAATTCGCCGCGTCATGCAGGTCCTTTTACGCCGGACCAAAAACAATCCGGTGTTAATCGGCGAGCCCGGCGTTGGCAAAACCGCCATCGTGGAGGGATTGGCGCGTCGGATCATTTCCGGCGATGTCCCGGAGTCACTGAAAAACAAACGCATCATTGCGATGGACATCGGCGCGATGGTGGCAGGCGCAAAGTTTCGCGGCGAATTTGAAGATCGGCTGAAAGCATTTCTGAAAGAGGTGACCGATTCGCAGGGCGAAATCATCCTCTTTATCGATGAGCTGCACACCATCGTGGGTGCGGGTGCGGCGGAGGGATCGGTCGATGCCTCCAACATGCTTAAGCCGATGTTGGCACGCGGCGAGTTACGCACCATCGGCGCAACCACGCTCGATGAATATCGCAAGTACATCGAGAAAGACGCTGCGCTGGAACGCCGTTTCCAGCCGGTGATGGTGAATGAGCCGAGCGTGGAAGATACAATCGCCATCCTGCGCGGATTGAAAGAACGGTACGAAGTGCATCACGGTGTGCGAATCACCGATGCCGCACTGGTTGCCGCTGCGGTCTTGTCGCATCGCTACATCAGCGACCGGTTTTTACCGGACAAAGCGGTCGACTTGGTCGACGAAGCGGCATCGCGCCTGAAGATCGAGCTCGATTCCATGCCGACGGAAATCGATGTGATCGAACGCGAGATCATGCAGCACGAGATGGAGCGTCAGGCGCTGAAAAAGGAAAAAGATGCGGCCAGCAAGGAGCGACTCAAGAAACTTGAAAAAGAACTGGCTCAGTTGAAGGAAAAATCGAGTGCGCTCAAGGCGGAATGGCAAAAGGAAAAAGCGCAAATTAACGAGCAGGCGAAGCTGAAAGAAGAGCTTGATCAGCTGCGGACGGAACTGGAGCGTGCGCAGCGGCGAGGCGAACTCGCGAAAGCTAGCGAAATTCAGTACGGAAGAATTCCGGTGCTGGAAAAGAAGCTGGCCGAAGTAACCGCACAAAGCGCCAAGAGCGGTCCCAGAAGAAGACTTCTCCGCGAAGAAGTCACCGAAGAAGATATCGCGCAGGTTGTTTCAAGCTGGACGGGCATTCCGGTGTCCCGTTTGCAGGAAGGCGAACGCGCGAAGTTAGTGCGACTCGAAGAGCATTTGCATCAGCGCGTGGTCGATCAGGAGGCAGCGATCAAAGCAGTAGCGAACGCTGTCCGGCGTGCCCGCGCCGGTCTGCAAGATCCGAATCGCCCACTCGGCTCATTCATTTTTCTCGGGCCGACCGGTGTCGGTAAGACCGAGCTCTCGCGCGCGCTCGCGGAATTCTTGTTCGATGACGAGAACGCGATGGTCCGGATCGACATGAGCGAATACATGGAAAAACATACTGTGGCGCGATTGATCGGCGCGCCGCCGGGTTACGTCGGCTACGAAGAGGGCGGACAACTTTCGGAGGCAGTCCGACGCAAGCCGTATGCAGTCGTGTTATTCGACGAAATCGAAAAAGCGCATCCGGACGTGTTTAACGTTTTGCTGCAAGTGCTCGACGATGGACGCATCACCGACGGGCAGGGGAGAACGGTCGATTTCAAGAACACTGTCATCATCATGACTTCGAACATTGGCTCGCAGTACATCACTGAAGAAGAATCGAGCGAAAATCGCAGACGGCTGGTGATGGACGCGTTGCGCGCGCATTTTCGCCCGGAGTTTTTGAATCGAGTCGATGAGATCATCATCTTCGAGCGACTGAGCGAAGAGGATTTGAAGAAAATTGTCGAGATTCAGCTGGCCCGGTCTAACGAAACGTTTGGCGCAGCAGAACATCAGACTGGATTTGACCGACTCGGCCAAGACACTAATTGCGCGCGAAGGTTATGATCCGGTTTATGGCGCGCGTCCGTTGAAACGTGCGATCCAGCGCGGTTTGCTTGACCCATTGAGCATGAACATTCTCGAAGGCAAAGTCGGGGAAGGACAGAGAATCGTGGCTGACGCGAAAAACGGCACAATCGAATTCAGCGTCCGATAGTTCAAGGAACGGCTGTCTCCAGGCTAACGACGATCGAACGGCGGCTGGAAGCCGCCCTTGCTAACTGCAGGTGACTATTCAAGAACTCTGGACTGTCGCTCGGTTACGGGATTCGCAGTCAGAGACAGCCGTTCCTCGATCAGATTGAACGAAATCGCTTCCTCTGTTATCTCATGGACATGATCAAAACGACTTTAGCGGTATTGGCAGCGGGACTATTGGCGACAGGCACGTCCTTTGCCGACGGGAAAGGGTGTTGCAGCAAAGATATGCAAGCCTCGAACAGCGAGGCGAGTTGCATGAACCTCGCGAGTCTGAATCTGACGACCGACCAGAATGCGAAACTGACGGCATGGCAAAAGGAGTGCATGAAGGACGGGTGCACCAAGGAAGGTCGGGCCGCGTTCATGAAAAAGGCCAAGGCCATCCTTTCTGCAGATCAATACGCGCAGCTGAAATCTGAGTGCGACAGAACGATGACGAAAAAGAGCTGATTCTTTTTCGTGCAGGATCGGGCATTAAGGCCCCTTCCACATTGGATTTGAGAACGCGCCGGTTAATCACTGGCGCGTTCTTGTTTCGGTCGGCAGTTAGAAACAGCCGCTCCTTGGTTTCTCACGCCCGCGCACTACGGTGTCGAGGGGCAGGCTTCTTCCTGTTCCTCCGAACGCGCTTATTTCTCCGCGCGATTACAAGATCTTTTGCAGCAGTTCCGCTAGGCGCCAGCCGGCTTTGTGCAATTCGTCGCCGACTACTTGCGTTGACCAGTCGAGGTAACCGGTCCCGATCTCGTGAGCTTCGCCTTTGGCGAAGACACGACCGTCTTTTTCTTCACGATGGACGTGCTGGAATTGGACGCGGGTGTGAGCCTCGCGCGCAATTGGCAAAATCTCGTTAGCCCATTGTTCGGCCCAGGTTTTTGAATCGCCGGACGTGCGCCAGTTCTTTGGCTCATTCGCAACGAACCCAGCGATCAATTTCTCTTTTGCCGGCCTGTAAACACTTTCACGCTGCTCCTTCGGGAACTTCGTCCGGCGTTCCGATCGTTAAGTTGCGGACTGTGTCCAGATCCCAATAGGCGTGGAACGAATGATAGTAATGTCGCGCACGTTCCGCGGTGGGGTTGTGGACCAAACTTAAGGCGTTCCCGCCTTCATCGCCCAAACCGGGCGCGCCGCGATCGGGATCAACCACCTTGCCTTCTTCGTTAAAATACTCCGCACCGACGTGGAGCGGTTGATGAATATCACCGACGCAATGCACTAACAGAATGAGCGCGATCGTTTTCGTGATCTTGCGCGGGTTATCCTCGGGAATTTCACCGCGCAAAACTCCGATGCAGTAAGGGATGGTGTGCACCACATCCCAGTTGCCGCGCCCATACTTGCCGTCGCCGTATTTCTCGGCGTTTAGCACCGGCACATCGGTGTAATGCATCCAGTGATGCGACGGCGTGGTATCGCTGGCATCCGGGCTAGGCGGATTCGCATTCCAAAAATCGTGGAGCTGTTGTTCGATCTTTGGATGATCGCGGAAATGGATTCCACGGGCATCATCGGGTCCGCGCTTGTCCCAGCTTTTGATGTCATCGGCAATCAGCGAAGCGCGCTCCAGCGGAATGCCATCGAGAAGAACTTTGATCTTTTCCGCCGTTGGGGTGCCAGCGAGTTTGCGGTCAGCAATGGCGCCGACGATTTCGTGACCAAGTGGGCCGTAAGCGAAAGAACTGCTGACGCAGGCAATCAAGAGCAGAGTCGCGAGCTGTATCGGCGCTTGTACCAAGCGCCGAATAACGCACAACAGGCGCTTGGCACAAGCACCTCTACAATCCAGCTGCACTCTGCGTATCGCCGCGTTACTTCAACCTCAAACGCGTATTCCATCCAGGTCCCACGCGGTCGCGCACGCTGGCGGCCGACCGCGCCGCGTGGTTCGTCCTCACCCCAGTACAAATCGATTTGCAGCGGATGAACGCCAGGACCGATATCAGAAACGAACCATTCATCACTCCCCGTTTCGTCATTGACGGTTTGGGACTTGATCCGAAGCCGCGTGTGCTGATACAAAAACTTGTTGTGTGACGAAATCGCACAGGAATGACGCGGGATCAGCACTTCGCCTCGACGCCCGACGGGTGCATCAGCAAATGCATATCGGCTGTCGCCCGTCCACCGAATGTAATTTTGGCCATCAACCGCCTGGTTAATCCGGCCGAAGCCTTCTTTCTTTACCGCCAACAGAGAATCGCGCGGGTATTTGCGGCCGTGTAATCCTGCGGCAGTAATGGGTGTGGCATCAAACCCGCGCTCGGTCGTGAAGCCCGATTCCTTGGGAGTTAGTAAATCGTACAGAAAAAATGCGGAGGTCAAGGTACCCCCTGCCGCTTGTTCTGGATGAAACCGCCGTCTATGCGCGCGCAGTTCGATAATCTTCTGATCGCGGAAAGCGCGCAGCTCCTCGTCCGTCATTTTGTCCATCGCCATCCCGGGATTTTCGGCAGCGGCGAAGGGCGCCGCGCCGGCGCTCAAGGTTCCAATTAAGAAGAGCCGCTGCCACCGACCACCGCTACAGTGTGCGCTCTTGCTTCGAATCGGACTAAAATTCGTGAATATATCGAGGAGACGAATGCACGATTCCGTCATTCCGGAAAAAACTCTGAGACAGGTCCTCCGAGCAGGACTTCGATCGGCAGGCGCTTGAATTCGTACTCGTAGGGTGGCGACTTCCACTGAAAATGATTCGCGTAAATCCGGCGAAGACAGCGTATAACCTCGAGCCCCGTCTCGAATGGACGAAAAGCGTCGCGGTCGGTCACGTGCAACTGTGCACCACCGCAGAGTTGGCCGGAAAATTTGTGGAACGTCGGTTGAAAAAACATCTCACGAAAATGTGTGCCCAGTAGTTTCAGACCGTTTAATTCGCGACAGAGTTTTTCCGGATCAATCCACGGCGCACCGAAAATTTCGAACGGCCGAGTCGTCCCGCGCCCCTCGGAAACGTTTGTGCCCTCGAGCAGGCACATTCCGGGATAAACCGTAGCGGTCGTGAGGGTCGGCATATTGGGCGAAGGCATTACCCAGGGCAGACCAGTTTGATCGAACCACATTGCACGGTCCCAATTTTTCATCGGCAGAACGGTGAGCGCGCACGTTGGAAAGCATTCATTGCGAAATTGGACCGCGAGCTCACCGATGGTTTTGCCGTGACGGACCGGGATTGGATGCATTCCGACGAACGAGCGGTACTCCGGATTCAGTTTCGGACCCTCAACTTCCACGCCATTAATCGGGTTTGGCCGATCGAGAACGACAGCGCGAATCTTCTCGCGTTCGCAGGCGCGCATTGCCAGATACATCGTCCAAACAAAAGTGTAGTAACGTGCGCCCACATCCTGCAGGTCAATCAGCAGGAGATCGAGATCCTGCAACATGTCGCCCGTCGGTTCGCGACGTTCCCCGTACAAACTGTAAACGGGGATACCGAGTTGAGGATGTTCATAACTCCGCCATTCGATCATGTTGTCCTGGGTTTCGCCGCGATAGCCGTGCTGCGGTCCGAAGAGCGCACGTAGGTGAAAGGCCTTTCCGTTTTCCCGCTCAAGAATTCGCGCCGTGTGCTCCAGCTTGGAATTAACAGAGGCGGGATGGAGCAGGGCGCCCAGGCGGACACCCCGAAATTCATCGGGCCAGATTTGGAGAAGCTGATCGACAGGAAGAATTACCGCCATTTTCTTTCCTGTAGCCGCGGTCGTCGGCCGCGGCAACGACCGGGCAATTGGGGTCAATCGTGCCACCTGTTTCCATCAAAAAAACTTGCTCTCGCAAAATACGTGCGACAAATGCTCGGCGCCCGCCAATGCAGAGCGATCTACAGCGTCTACATCGCGTTTCTTTGTCGGGGCCAAGTTCGAGTCTGACTCAAAAGCTTGGCGAAAGAAATTGCGAGTGCCAATGCAGCGCACGCTTTGGCAAACAGTTCGCCATGCTGCGCGTAAAACGTTAGCGATGGTTCAGTGGCAATGTTGATTTCGCCGACGAGAGATCCTTCTTCGAAGATGCTGCCTTGATCATCGCGTAAGACTTGGGTGATGCGACCAAATTCGTTAACGAAACAGGTGACTCCGGTATTGGCGGCGCGTACCATGGGTCGACGATTTTCCACGCACCGGAAAATGGCGTTGGCCAGATGCTGACGTGAGCCGCTGGAGCGCAGAAACCAGCCGTCATTGGTGACGTTAGCGAAAAAATCAGCTCCTCGGAGGACGAATTGCCGTGTCAGCTCACCGATCGTGTCTTCGAAACAAATTAGCGGCGCGACTTTACCGCGGTTATTGGAAAGCTGAAAGACGGTGAATTCTTTGCCGGCGTCGAAATCGTCCGGCACCTGGTCGCCGACAATTGCTGCAAAGAGCGGGAAGGAATGGCGGAAGGGCACATATTCGCCGAAGGGCACGAGGTGGACCTTGCGATAAAGCTGGGGATCGCCTTCGGCAGGGAATAGAAGAGCTGCGTTATAAACCTGATGCGGTTCTTCGTCGATTGCACCCAGGAGCAAGTCTACTTGGTTCGAGCTGGCGATTTGCCTGACGAAATCAAATGTTTCCTGATCCTCAAGGACAGGTGCCGGCATGGAACTCTCCGGCCAAACCATGAGATCAATGCCGGATGCTGACGCGAGCGCTACTTTGCTCAATCGAGAGAACTTATCGAAGATTGTTTGCTTATAGCGGAAATCGAATTTTTCCGCGCGCGGCACGTTTGCCTGTATCAAAGCGACGTGCAACGGCCGCGATGCCGGCCGCGTTCGCACGGCCGTCAGCCCCCATGTGAATACCGCCACCAGGCCGACGAGAGTCAGCGTTAAATCGAAGTGGGGTCGCATCGCGCGAGCACGAGTTTCCTCCCAAATTCGCCGGGCTGTGGTGGTGAGGATGACGTTGCAAAATACCACGAGGAACGTGACACCTGCGACTCCGGTAAATTCCGCGATCTGGATTAGTGGCCACGTCCCATGTAGGGCGACGCCAAGCCCGTTCCAGCCGAAGCCGGTGATTAGCCAGCCGCGTACCCACTCCAATGCGACCCATGCGGCCGCGAGAGACAGTGCGAGAAAGAGGTTGTGGCCGGAGCTAAGCCATGGCGAGCCGGCCGGCGCTGTTTCGGGCCTGGCCCGCGCAAGCATTTCACTCCACTTATCGCGCGCAACGATTTTGCGGACCCGCTGCCTCATCAATCCGCAAAACCAAGTCCACACCGCGAAATAAATGGCGAGATAGAATTGCAGGACGAACCAACCGAGGACGGAGACGGTTGTCATCCAAAAGAAACAAGTCCAGAAAAACGCGAGTCCGGCGACGTAACCAAGCATGAGATCGCGTAGCCAGGGACGCCTGACCGTTTTGTTGGAAAACAAAATAGTGGCGGACAAAGGGACGAGGGCGATCCAAACGAGCCAGGTTTGATCGAACGGCGGAAAAGCGCCAGCGGCAAGCAGGCCGCTGGTGATCGCGGCCAGCCACGGCCACAACCGCGGCAATCGTCTGCTCACTTCAACCGCGACGACGTCGCCGCTGTTTCTCCTGCTCGCGCCGGCGGTAGGGATCAAGCGCGTCTTTAAGGTCGTGGGCGTACGATGGATTTACCCGAAAAGAAGTGCGTTCTACGTCCTCCAGCGTTCGAATATTCACTTTGGTGGCGAGAAGATAACCCATCGCCAGCAAACCCCCGACTGTATCGATAAATTCTCCCGCCTCCACTTCCTCAATCCGATCGATTAGGAATTTTCCTGCCACGGGGGTGCCAGACAGGCCGATTGCTTTTAAGATTGTGATCTCGCCGCCGCTCAATTGAATTTCCCGTCTCACGCCGCAATTCTTGGCGCGAATCCGGCAAATAATCAAGGAGCGACCAACGAGCAGCAACGGAATCGGAATAACAGGGTGGTGGAGTAATGAAAAATGAGGGCGAGCGCCACTATCCGTTACTCCAACGCTCCATCACTCCATGCTTTCTCCGACCCGCTGCTCCGCGTCCTCACGCAGCCAATCCCAAAGAGCGTCGAGTCTCTGCTTAATTTCCGCTCGAGCCCGCGCTAATTCTTCGCGCGACAGTTTTCCATTCGACGGCAGTCGCGCGCCAAACAAGTAGTACTTAATCTTGGGTTCGGTTCCCGATCCTCGCACCGCGATACGCGTTTTGTCCGCCAGCTCGAAAATCAACATCTTCTCTTTTGGAATCTCGTCGCCTTCGACGTCGCGAATCGTCTCTTTTTCAAAATTGCGGATGCGTGTAATCGGACTGTCCAGCATCTGTCGCGGCGGATTTTCATCATAGGAAATCAGGAGCCGGCGAATTTTCTCCGCCCCATCCGCGCCTTCGAAATAGATCGAGTGATTCTTTTCTTCAAAGTAACCGAACTCGCGAAAAATTTCGTCGAGCAATTCGTCCAAAGTCATTCCCTTTGATTTGGCGTAAGCGGCAACTTCGCAAAACATGATCACGGCAGCGTTCGCATCCTTGTCGTGCACGAAATCGGCGCCGCTGTAACCGTAACTCTCTTCGCTGCCGAAAATGTAGAACGACGATTTTTGCAACCGCAGCCTGCGCGTTTCTTCCTCCGACAACTCCCGGTAATTCGGCGTGGCCGTTTCTTCCTCGTACTTATTCAGTTTCGCCCCGTTATATTTGAAACCAGTTAGCGTATCGATGCAGCGCAATCCGAATTTTTCCGCGATCACTTTCTGCAGGTCGCTGGTGACGAAAGTCTTGATGATGACGCCGCGATATGCGTTCTCCTTGTTCAAAATTCCGCGATCGAAAAACGTTTTCGCACGGTACCATGCCAGCACCGAACCAATTTGATTTCCGCTCAGCAATTTCATTTCGCTCGACGCTGTCCGCACGGCTACGCCGAGGCGATCGCAATCCGGGTCGGTCGCGGCAACGAGGTCGGCCTTTTCCTTTTGCGCGAGGGCGATACCTAATTTCAACGCCTCTGCATTTTCCGGATTTGGCGATTTTACCGTTGGAAAGCGGCCGTCCATTTGGTCCTGCTCCGGAACGACGCAGAAGTTCACGTCGAGCTTTCCCAACATCGGCTTAACGATAATGCTGCCGGTTCCATGAATCGGAGTGTAAACAATCTTCAAATTGCGAGCTTTGGCGATCACTTCGCGATCCAGGACCAGGGTTTCGAGTCGTTCCATATAAGCGCGATCGACTTCCTCACCGACGGTCATGATTTCGCCGCGCTCATGTGTTGGCGAATCTTTGGAAGCGCGGGAGCCCGCCTCTTCGTCTGAGTTCACTTCCGCGATGATCCCGCTGGCGTGCGGTTCGACTACCTGCGCGCCATCGCTGAAGTAAACCTTGTAGCCGTTGTCGTGTGGTGGGTTGTGGCTGGCGGTGATGACAACGCCGGCGTCGGCCTTCAAATGGCGGACAGCAAAGGAAAGCTCCGGAGTCGAGCGCGGGCCTTCAAAGACAACGGCGTCACATCCGTGAGTTGCGGCGGTCTCTGCGGCAAGCTGGGCAAATTCTTTCGAGAAATGCCGAGTATCATGCGCGATGACAATTTTCGACCGGCCGGCACTGGCGTTTTTGGTACGCCATTTCCGGACGTAACTAATCAATCCGCGGGTGGCGCGCGCGACATTGAAATAGTTCATCGCGTTTGTGCCAACACAAGGAAATTCAGGGCGACCGAGAGCGGTTGGCGTCCCAAGCTCTGCTTTAGTCACAACTTTCCCGATGGTGCGGCCACGCAAGCCTCCCGTTCCAAAGGCAAGCGTTTTGTAGAAGCGATCGTTCAGTTCCTCCCACTCGTTTTCTTCGATCAGTTCGCCAATCACGTAGGCGACGAATTCACTTTCGGCACCAGCTAAGGTCTTGCGGACGTGTTCAGCAGCGTCGGCGCGCAATTTTCCATCGGTGAGCGCTTGATTGATTTGTTCGATGAGAGTGGACATTGTGTTCGCTATCATTTCGATGCGGAATGGCTTTGCAAGCGTGCCTTCCACGACATGGTTGCTGTAGCGGCCGCTGCATCAGCGGATTTCGAAGCAAATGTGCGCTGGCGAGAGCGCACTACCCTGCCTATAGCAAGCGAACGCATCGAGCCCAAGAAACAGCCGCATTGTCTGCTAATCTTTCGCCAGCGCTTCAAAATGGGACCGAGCGATGGGCCAGCAGACCCTGCACGGTTGGGATGAAGTGACCGGCGCGAGTGATGATTTCGTCGATAAGGCCCTGTTGTTTCAGCAAGCGGGCGCGCCATTCATAACGAAGCTCCCGTCCGGTGGCATGCGGCCCGGCAAACGGATCTCCGGCAGGAGCTGTTTCTTCGATGGCAAGATGTTCGGCCGGCGCTCCTGAGAATTCCGGTCCAGCTTGATCGCGCAGACTTAGGTAAATTTCGTCACGCGCGTGAATTTTGGCGAACAGCTCCTGCGAAGTTACATGATATCGAAAAGGACGCCGAGCGGATCCAAGCGGCATGCGTTGGATTTCATAGTGCTCGCCTGCCGCAAGCGTTTGATAGACTAGTGGCACTTCAAATACTTCTGCTCGCGGTGCAGCTGCCGAGGCGCGCAACACCAGGGGAAGTGTGATATCATGCACCGGATTGTAGAATTCCATGGCGTCGCAAAAAATCTGATCAGGTTCGGATGCTGAGATCTCGAGAGAAAGCGACTCGGAAACAGCTTCGAAAAAAGAAATATCGCGACGGAGCAGAGCAGCATAGAAATCGTTCTCGGCAAACTTCAGATAAGTTGCTTCAAGTCCGATTGACTCGAGACCGGTGCGCGATTGTCGAATCCGTTCTTTGCCACCGCCATCGGTAATGATGACGATGTGGGGCCGAAAACGCTGCAAGAACCCAAAGAGTGCCAGCTCATGCGCGGGATGACCGAAAATCATCAGGCGCTTGATCGGGTTAGTCGATAGTGGGTTTGTTGTCATGGGCGCGAGACACCCAAATGATTTTGCCACCACCATTGCGCCAGCAAACGCAGATTGAAATTATAAATCGGCTGGTTCCGCAAATGCCGGTGTTTCCACTGCAGCGCGGTGCGGCAGCGGGCGCATTCATCGGGCTCGTTCGCCGAGTGCTCACGCAAATGAATGTCGCCGGTGAAGGCACGAGAAATGGCGCTGTAAGTCGTCAGGGCCCGAACTTCACGCTGATACGTCGCCCGAATCAAAAATTCCCAGTCTTCATACACAGGAAACCGTTCGTCGTATCGGCCAACTTCATCCCAGAGCGCACGACGAAAGGCCGTGGCTACGGTGAAGATGAAGTTGGCTTTGAGCAATCGGTTGAAGTCGAAAGGAAGGTAGTGGGTTCGCTCCTGGATGAGTTCACCCTCAGGAGTCAGGGTTTGGATGCGAACGCCGGTATAAACCAGATCGGCGCCGTTGAAATTGCCGACAATGTTCCCGAGATGATCGGGTTCCCACAAATTATCATCGTCCAAAATAGTGATAAGTCGCCCGCTGGCCGATTCGATCCCGTGATTTAACGCCGCCGGACGCGAGCGCGCAGGCTTCAGCCGGAGATGACGAACGATGGGAAGGCGCGCTCGCATTTCCTCAACAATCGATGTCATCGAGCCCTCGCTCATATCAACCAGCACGAGCTCGAACTCCCGGTAAGTTTGTGCGCCCAGAGTTTGGAGGCATTCGCGCAGACGCTGCGGACGCCGCACCGTTCGCACGATGACCGAGACGGTAGGATTCAATTTCGCGCGCTACTTACAGGGCCCAGGCACGGGAATGACAAACTTCCCGTCTTTTTCGGCGATAAAATTCTCCGTGGTATTGGTCGAGCTTCCGTTCTCGTCTTTCTTTTCAATCACGATCACGAGCTTCTTCGTCGGTTTGAGATTGAGGCAAACCTTTCCGCTGGGACCATCCTGTGGTGCGGTTGCCTTTTTCACGTCATCCGGTGTCAGATCCACCAAGTCGATCTTGGAAACTTTGTCGCCTTCTCCGTTCGACTGCATCATTTTGTAAAAGCCGACGATCATCGGATTGGCGCCCGTGGTATAGAGGCACGACTGTAACGTTGTTGTATCCTTCGTTTCGAGCGCGGTTTTGTATTTTTCGACAAACGCCTTTTCCTGTTCTGTTGCCGCACGCGCGCAGAGACCGGGGATGAGCAGAATCGAAAGGATGACGAGGAGTGATTTCATAAATGGATCTTGGACTTTTCTGATCCACGCAATTAGGCGGCGGAATCCGAAAATGAAAAGTCCTTTTTCATTGCAAATAACGAACACGCTGCCGGGCGTTCATCATAACCGATGGAGAAGAAATTCGATTGCTTGCGAGAAAGTTCCGCGCTTAGTCGTGCTTCGCCCGCGATGAACATTCACGAGTATCAGGCCAAGGAATTACTGGAGAAATTCGGAGTGGCGACAACGCCTGGCAAAGTCGCCACCTCACCGGACGAAGCAGAACAGATCGCGCGCGAACTTGCGCCGGCCGAGGTCGTGGTCAAAGCGCAGGTTCACGCCGGCGGGCGAGGGAAGGGGACTTTCGCCAATGGATTCAAGGGCGGCGTCCATCTCTGCAAAACGCCCGAAGAGGCGCGGGAAGTTGCGAATAAAATGCTCGGACAAACGCTGGTCACCCATCAAACCGGGCCGGCTGGCCGCGTCGTTAACAAGGTGCTGGTGGTGGAAGCGGCCGAGATCGCGCGGGAAATTTATTTTGCAATTATTCGCGACCGCCCTACCGCGGCACCGTTGATTGTGGCGAGCACGGAAGGCGGTGTTGAAATCGAAACCGTAGCCGCTAAGTCACCAGAAAAGATTATTCGAGAGTCAATCAGCCCGCTGGCCGGTTTGCAACCCTTTCAAACGCGCAAACTGGCGAAGGAGCTCCGGTTTGAATCATCACAACTGAAGGCGGCTTCGAAATTATTCGACGGCTTATATCGCGCATTCGTTGGCCTCGATTGCTCGATGGTGGAACTTAATCCCCTGGTCGTTACTCCAAAGGGAGAGGTGCTCGCCCTGGATGCAAAATTTAACTTCGATGATAGCGCGCTGTATCGGCATCCGGAAGTCGCAGCCATGCGCGACACTGCGGAGGAAGACCCGCGCGAGGTCGAAGCATCAAAGCACGGGCTCAATTACATCGGACTGGATGGAAATATTGCATGTCTTGTTAACGGCGCCGGACTCGCCATGGCGACGATGGACATTATCAAGTTTTATGGCGGCAATCCCGCCAACTTTCTCGACGTCGGTGGCGGTGCCACGGAAGAGCAGGTGACGGAAGCTTTCAAAATTCTAATCGCGGACAAAAACGTGGAGGCGATTTTGGTCAATATTTTTGGCGGAATCATGCAGTGCGACGTGATCGCGCAGGGGATTATTAACGCCGCCAAAACGGTGCACCTCTCGGTGCCATTGGTTGTGCGACTGGAAGGAACGAATATGAAGAAGGGCAAACAGCTGCTCAAGGAAAGCGGTCTGGCGTTGATCACCGCAGATGACCTGGCTGATGCCGCCGAGAAGGCCGTTAAGGCGGCAAAAATGCGATGAAGATAAACGGCCTCGCTTTCGTCGGCGTTCCCGTTACCGACATGCAACGGGCGCGTGCATTTTATGAGGACGTCCTGCGCCTGACTGTTTCGGAAGAAATGATGGGTGGAAAGTGGGTCGAATATTCGCTTGGCAATAACACGCTCGCCATCGCCAGCGTCGGTCCGGAATGGCTGCCGTCGAATCAGGGAACCGGAGCGGCTCTGGAAGTCGAAGATTTCGAGGAGGCCATCAACTACTTGAAGAATCGAAAAGTGCCCTTCACGACCGAGCCATTCGAAAGTCCGTGTTGCCATATGGCAGTCATCGGAGACCCTGATGGCAACAACATTGTGATTCACAAATTGAAACCAGAAAATGAGAAAGAACCCTGTCTATGATTAAAGAAGTAGCTTTTGTCGCTATTGCCGTTTCTGACGCCGAGCGCGCGCACAAATTTTATCAGGAAACGTTGGAGTTGAAGCCGGCCAGAAGTCAAATGGGAGGTGCATGGGTCGAGTATGATTTCGGCGAGACTACCATCGGTGTCGGCTGTCACCCGGCTTGGCAGCCTTCGCGCGATGGAACAACGGTCGCATTCGAAGTCGATGACATGGACGCCACGATCGAGAAACTGAAATCGCGTGGTGTCACCTTCGACATTCCCAAAACCGAGACACCGGTTTGTTGGATGGCGCAGTTTCGTGATCCCGATGGCAACAAGTTGGTCGTGCACAAGAGAAAGAAATGAGGCAGTTGTTTCGTCATTCGCTTGCCGCGCCGAAGCCTGGCGAAGGCGGGTCATTCGTCATTCGCCTGCTGCACCGTGGCTCCGCGAAAGCGGGTCATTTCAACCATGTCTGTATTGGTCGATAAGAATACTCGCCTCGTGGTGCAGGGAATCACCGGCACCGCCGGTGCCTTTCACACGCGCCAATGCATGGAGTATGGAACTAATGTCGTCGCCGGCGTGACGCCGGGAAAAGGTGGCCAAAGATTCGACAACAAAGTTCCTGTGTTCGACACCGTCGCGGAAGCGCGACGCGAAACCGGATGCAACGTTTCAATGATCTTTGTGCCACCGGCGGGCGCGGCCGATGCCATTCTCGAAGCCGCTGACGCCGGCGTCGAGCTGGTTGTGTGCATCACGGAGGGCATTCCAGTGATGGACATGATGCGAGTGAAGGCGCAGATGGCCGGAAAGAAATCGCGCCTGATTGGTCCAAATTGTCCCGGGATCATCACTCCCGGAGCGGCCAAGATCGGCATCATGCCGGGTTACATTCATAAACCTGGAAATATCGGCGTCATATCCCGCTCGGGAACGCTGACCTATGAAGCGGTTTGGCAGCTAACGAGTCGTGGACATGGACAATCGACCTGCATCGGAATTGGCGGCGATCCCATCAACGGCATGTCACATCTCGATGCCGTCAGGATTTTCAATGATGATCCCGGGACCGAAGCGATGATTCTGATTGGCGAAATCGGCGGCTCGGCCGAAGAAGAAGCCGCTGCATGGATCAAGGATAATTACCGAAAACCGGTCGCGGCTTTCATCGCCGGCGTCACCGCACCGCCCGGCCGCCGGATGGGACATGCCGGCGCGATTGTCTCCGGTGGCAAGGGCACAGCTGAGGGAAAAATCGAAGCGCTCAAGGCCGCCGGCATTGCCGTAGCCGAAACACCAGCAACAATGGCGGATACGCTCATTGCGCGAATGAAGCGCTGAGCTACTTTCGCTGAAATGTCCACAGCCGAATTGCACAAAACCGAGCCTGGTCCGCAGCCGAAGGCGGCGAATGTTGCCCGTGGCTTGGAAGGTATTATTGCCAATACGACGCGATTGAGCGACGTCATCGGCGACAAGGGCCAGCTCGTTTATTCCGGTTACGACATCAACGATCTCGCCGGCAAAGTCAGTTATAAGGAGGTCGTTTACCTTTTATGGAAAGGGAAGCTGCCTAACCGCCGCGAACTCGACGAATTTACGCATGCCCTGCGGGCGGAGCGGCATTTGCCAGATCCGGTTATCGACTTCATAAAGTCGGCCCCAAAAGACGCCGATCCCATGGACGTGATGCGCACGGCCATCTCGATGCTGGGACTTTACGATCCGGATATCCACAAAGAAGCGACACGCGAAATAAACGAGCGACGCGCCCGAAGTATCACCGCCAAAATCGGAGTGATCGCCGCTTATTTTCATCGCGCTCGGCAGGGAAAATCTTTGCCGCCAGTGCGCGACGACCTGACTGAGGCTGAGCATTTCCTCTATTTAATATGTGGTGAACCGCAGCCCCAGGAAGCAACCGACGCGCTGGATGTCGCTTTTGTCCTGCACGCCGATCACGGGATGAATGCTTCGACGTTTAGCGCCCGGGTAACAATTTCGACGCTGAGCGACTTTTATTCCGCCATCACTTCAGCGATCGGGACTCTGAAAGGGCCGTTGCATGGCGGCGCGAACGAAGGCGTCATTCAAATGTTGCAGGAGATTGGTGACGAGAAAAACGTGGACGCCTACATCGAAAAGCAGCTGGCGCAGAAAAAGAAGATCATGGGCATTGGCCATCGCGTTTACAAAACGCTGGACCCGCGTGCGCCACACTTGCGGGCGATGGCGAGAAAGCTGAGCGAAAAAATCGGCGAGCCGAAATGGATCCGGATGTCGGAACGGATCGCTCAGTTGATGAAAGAGAAGAAAAATCTGAACGCCAACGTCGATTTCTATTCCGCGACGGTCTATTACTCGTTAGGTATTCCGACCGATCTTTTCACACCGATCTTTGCCATTGCCCGGTGCTCCGGCTGGTGCGCGCAGGTGCTGGAGCAACTGGAAGACAATCGTCTCTACCGGCCGTTGAGCCAGTATGTCGGTGAGCCAGCTGGCAAAAAGGTCGTCCCGATCGACGAGCGCGACTAGTCAAGAAGCGGCGCCTTTTTAGTCGGCCACTTTAGCGAGTCGGTGGTTGGAGCCCCGCGTTAGAAGGACCCTCGGAAGCTCTACATTTGTCGTGGCTTTCGATACAAGAGTGCCCCAAGGCATCCTTGCCCGTTTCGAACGGCGGGATCGAGCCCGCTACGCGAAAGCAACAAGCTGGAAGCTTGTCTGCCGAGGTCCGGGCCGGACTGACAAATCGTTGGAAGCCTAACTTCCAATTTCTCTAAAAGAATTAGTCGTTACTTCACTTCCCCGCATGGCAGCTGTGGCGCCTTCCAATCCATCGCCATGCGAATTCGCGAACGGCCGCTTGGGTGATCGAAAAAAATGAATTCCTCTAACGGGCTTGGCTCCATCTTGCGATATTTCCCCAGCTTCAACGCAGCCCTGGCTGCGGCGTCGGGCTCGCGTGCTGCATTAAGGGCAAACGCATCCGCTTCCCGCTCAATGTTGCGACCTATCGTATTCGAGATCGGCGTCAGCACGAATCCGTAAGTCGCAAAGATCAACATCAACAGCGGGAATCCCGCCGGATCAGCGATTCCGCTTACGCCCCACGCCGCTCCGCGTTTTCCAATCACCCGATTAAATATTATCGCCGCCAGACTGAAGCCGATGAAAATGAAGATGCCGAGAAACGCTGTCCCTTTGGCGCCGTGATTCAAAACGTAATGGCCCATCTCGTGCGCCATCACTTCGCGAATCTCGGGCAGCGTGCATTGATTCAACAGATTATCATTAAGGGCGATTCGGGTCGTGCCGGCCAACCCCGAAACGTTTGCACTCACTCGCTTCGTTTGTCGCGACTGATCGACGACAAAAACCTGCGTGACAGGAATCTGGTTCGCACGCGCCAGAGCGAGAATTGGATCACGAATCTTTGGATCGATCAGCGGGGTGTACTTATTAAAGATCGGTTCGATCAGAACTGGCGCCGCCATGTTTCCGATCGTGACCAGGATGATTCCAAATACCGTTCCCCACATCCACCAGGTGCGTTCTGTCGCCTGAAAAATGCGGTAGAGAATCGCGAGAGAGATAGCCAGAACGACGACAGCAATCGCGAGAGCGCTGAGCCATTCGCCAAACCATGCCCAAAAGGTTTGATTGGACATTCCATACTGATGCTCTCGCACGAAACCTTCGTAAAAATTCAGCGGAAAATTCAATATCCCCGTAATAAGGGCAAACCCAATTGCGTAAATGCCAGCCTGAATTGGCCTAAATCTCGTTAGTGTGGCGGCCACATCCCGAATTCGTGCGGAAAGCCTGGTGGTCAGGAGGAGCAAGGCAATCGCAGCAATAAGCAAAAAGTTCCAAAGAATAAGCCAATAACCGCCTTCGAAATATGCATCTGAGCGCGCTTTTTCGTCCGGCGGGATGGTGTCAAGCCAAGCGCGCGTCGCTGCCGCCGGCTCGGTGATGCCGGTGGGAATCGCCACCGGCCCAGGTGAAAGGCTTGGAGTTTCCTGCGCGGACAGGCTGTTTGCGGAACAAGCGAGCGCAACTATGAAAATGGTGATACGAACGATCATTTTAAGAGTCTGGCGCGATTAACTTGGATGCAAAGTCTGTCGGAACTTTCACAAGAGCGCGACTTTTTTATCGACGATTTCCTTTATTTTGCTTTTTCTTAAGTTGTGAAGATCGGCCTCCTCCTGACTTGCCTTTTTGCCGTCAACCTCCTCGCGCAAAATCTTGATCCGGCTCTTTGCGGACCGTATCCGAAAAACTATAAGGAAATTGTCTGGAATTGGCTCCAAGGAATGCTGCTCGATGCCGACAGCGCGAAAATTGAGTGGCAAGGCGATCCGAAGCCAGCCGATCTGGGTAAAAATGGCGAGCACATTTACGGGTGGCTGGTCGAGTTTCAAGTAAACTCGCGTAATCGCTTTGGCCAGTACACCGGTAAACAATCCCATGGCGCGTTGATCCGCGATAATCAAGTGATTAAGGGAACCGGATTTGGCTACGGGAACTGATTTGGCGCGCCGGCACTCGAGAGCGGCGCTTTGCGACGCCAATGCGCACAACGGGCTCGCCCCTCCAGGAAAGAAAGCTTGGCAAGCAGCAGAAGCCCGTCTCATAATGCTTTTTCACATTGACCGTGGCGCTCTGTCGCCATCATTTGCAGTCGGGACGCCCCGACAGAGCGGGGCGACTACAACCGCCGAATCTGAACAATGACCAAATACTCGTTAGCAACAAAACGCTCTGACGACTTGCCGAATCGCCCGCGTCAGGGATCCGAGGCCGGGCAAGCGCTGGTTTTTATTATCATCGTTATCGCCGTCATTGGTGCCGGGCTGTTTTTTCTCAACAGCATGCGGAAGGACGCGAAAGTCGAAGGCGAACGTTTCGCTCGTGAAATAATCGAAAAGTGCGCTTTCCAGCACGATGTAAAATGGCTTCACAGCAAGGTCGCCTCGGATCGCCGAGTGAACATACCGCCGGCGATGGATGATCAGTTCATCTATTACCTCACCAAACTCGGCGTCCCCGATCGCAACTTTACTCTGTCCGGTCAGTTGGAATTTGAAGGTTACTTCGTTTCCCCGCACGGCACTTACAAAACCATCCTCACGTATCCCACCCAGCATGCTACCGTGAACTTCACCATTGCGCGCCCGAGCGGTATCTGGTTGATCACCGATTTTGGCGTCACCTATGAGCGCCCGCCGGAATAGGTCGCACGGCTTACGCCAGCAACTTTTCCAATTGATCAACACATAGCTGCGACCATGTCTCCAGCGTAGCTCGACGCTTCAGTAATTCTTCGCGAGCGAGAAATTCCAGATTCGTAATCATTGCCTCACGTTTCTCGACTCTGGGTTCATCGAGTTTGAAAACATGCACCACTCCGAGATGAACACGGCCGACTTCGGTGGTATCATCGTTCAACAGCGCGACAATGCGATCGTCGAAGGTGGTTTCGATTCGAATTTCTTCGTTCACTTCGCGTTGAACCCCGGCCCGATAAGCTTCCTCGTCCCAGGCAAACAGCGATTCATCGGTGTCGTTCATGTGTCCGCCGATCCCGATTGATCCCTTGGCGACCAATCGTTGCTCGCCCGCCTTTTTTCCGCGCACGTAATACAGCACCCGATCACGGTGGGCGACGATGACATAAGGAATAATTTGTTTGTGAGTGGGATCGTTCTCAGCAGCGGCACGCGGCATAAAGAAATTGTTCCCACGAGACAGAAGCGCGCCGAGATAACGCTGTGGATCGAAGGTTAGTCCCTGAAAAGCGCCCAGCTCATCAAACAAGCTGCGTTTGATTACCAAAATGTTTTCACTCGGCATGGGTTGATCATCAAATCGCGTCATTCCGAGCGAAGTCGAGGAATCCCGCGATGTGACCTTTAAGGATTCGCAACGGGATGTCTCGGCTGTCGCTCGACATGACCTAGAATGAAAACGTAAACCCAACCTGTGGCCCAAAAAGATTCAGGCTGGGGTTCGGATCAGTCTGGCCGGCATTGGAGAGGTGTTGGTAGAGCACTCCGAGCTGTCCGCTAAAACGGTCACTGAACTGATACGACAAGCCGGCGGCACTCAGAACATTGAAAGTGAAATCCTGTCCCTGCCCGCCGAATCGCTCGGGCTGGCTGTCGATGAAGCCGAGTCCGAGGCCACCGGAAAAATAGGGAATGAGGCGGCTCCCCGGCCGGACAAAGTTGTAACGTAATCCCAGGTTCATACCGAAGTAATGGTTCTCGATCCCGCGAATGATCGGCTCGGCCAGGAGACTCAGGTAAACCTGATTGTAACCTCGAAAAAATCCCTCGCGGTCGAGATAATCGCCCCAACGAATGCGCGCGGTTAGAAAATTCGCGCTGATCTCGTAATTGGCAGGCGGATTAATAGCCCCAAACAGATATGCGGTCTCGACCGCAAAATCGAAGGGAGGCGGTTCTTGCGAAACAGTCGAACTTACGCTGCGATCGGTTCCAGCGAACGCGAGCGGCGCCATTGTCGTGGCCAAGGCGATTATCATTCCGACCTGCCATCTCATGAGCCGATCACGATAAAAGGAACGACATTGTTTGCAATCAGCGCGTTGTAGCCGACATGGGGGATCCGGGCCTCCACCAGATTCGAATACGGTGTCAACTGCTTTTGCGCATGAGGAGTCAAATGTAGCGGCGCTTGGCACAAGGCTGCTACAACCGATCCCGCTCCATCCAATCGGATAAATCCTTCGGTAACGCACTTGACCAATCGCGCCGTCCATCAATACGCAATCGCGAAGCGTGTAGCGCATGTCGCTCCAGCAACAACTTGCTCGCTAATTCATCTGTCCAGCCGGCTTCGATAAACCGAAGATACAAATTTTCATCCGGTCCGTATATTTTGTCGCCAACTATCGGATGCCCGAGCGACGCGAGGTGCACGCGAATTTGGTGTGTCCGCCCGGTTGACGGATGCGCCTTCAGCAGCGAAAACGATTCGCCGTTTGTCGTATGTTTACGGAACCGCCTTAAGACCTCAAATTCCGTCACGGCGTCCGCACCTCCCGGGTGGATCGTTTGCTTCAAGTAAATTTTTGACTGTTCTACCTTGCCCTGCCGGACAATCGGCGCGTCGACTCTTTTGCTTTCCCAATCGGGCCAGCCCCGGACAATGGCGTGGTATTCCTTGGTTACCCGACGAGCGTGCATGCAAAGGCCGAACTCACGCGCCGCTGCCCTCGTCTTTGCAACCAAGACAACGCCGCTGGTCTCCCGATCAAGCCGATTAACAATGGAAATCTGTCCACCGGCGGCGATCTCAAAGGCGAGCAAGTGACGTAATTCTGCCCAAAGCGTCGCGCTGCCATCCGGCTTGGAGGGGTGCACGAGCAAAAGCGGCGGCTTATCGACCACAATGTACTCGTCCGTCTCGTCGATTATCTTGAAATCACGACGCTCTCGCGCGGAGGTTGGAGCGTTCACAATTGTGGCGGACAGTAGCACAGGCATTCAAAGCCTGTCCGGCTGGGACCATCTCGACGCATTTCGCGCCTTGACCTGCTTGGCGAACGCGGGTTACCTAGCGGCTCAATCATCCCGCAGACCGTGGAACTCAAAGACATCAAAGCCATCATCGATTTGATGCGGAAAAACGATCTTTCCGTGTTCGAAATGGAGAAGGACGGGTTCCGCTTGAAACTGCAAAAGGGAATTGGGGAGCAACCGAGTTCGATGATCCCAGCGCCAAGCGCACCGGTAGTACAAAACGGGCCAACAAATTCCCCCACGTCCCCGCCGACTGTCGCCGCGCCGCCGCCAGGGGCATCACATTTGCGTGATATCGTTTCGCCAATGGTTGGGACATTTTTTCGCGCGGCTTCGCCCGACGCGTCTCCATTCGTCGAGGTCGGCAAGGAAGTAACCGAAGAAACTGTGGTCTGTATTATCGAAGCGATGAAAGTGATGAATGAAATCAAGGCCGAGACCAAAGGGGTGATCGCAGAGATCGTGGCGGAGAACGGCAAGCCGGTGCAATTTGGCCAGGTATTGTATCGCGTGCGATGAAGCGCATTTGTAGGGCGGGCGCTCCGCCTGCCCGAGGACGGCGTGGCAGTCAAAGCGGGCAAGCGGAGCGCTTGCCCTACGATCATGTTTGAGAAAGTTTTGATCGCGAATCGTGGCGAGATCGCCTTGCGTGTCATTCGCGCTTGTCGAGAACTCGGTATCCGCACTCTCGCGATCTACTCGGAGGCCGATGTGGATTCACTCCACGTGCAACTGGCAGATGAAGCAATCTGCATTGGCGCGCCGCCGAGTTCGGAAAGTTATTTGAAAATCGATCGCATTATGAGCGCAGCGGAAGTGGGAGATGTCGATGCGATTCACCCCGGTTATGGGTTTCTGGCAGAGAACGCGCATTTCGCCGAAGTGTGCGAAAGCTGCAACATTAACTTTATCGGGCCGCCGGTCAGCGCGATGCGCAAGATGAGTGACAAGAATTTGGCGCGCCAATATGCACGTAAGGCCGGTGTGCCGGTTACCCCGGGAAGCGACGGCATTGTCCCTGATGAAAACGAGGCGCTCAGGGTGGCGAAAAAAATTGGCTACCCGGTGATGATCAAGGCGGTAGCAGGCGGCGGTGGACGAGGTATGCGCGTGGCCCACAACGACGTCTCATTTGTGCCGGCGTTCCACGCGGCGCGTATGGAAGCGGAGAGTGCTTTCGGAAACCCCGATGTTTATATCGAAAAGCTCATCGTCAATCCGCACCACATCGAATTTCAAATCGTGGCGGACAAGCATGGTCACATCGTGCATTTAGGCGAACGCGATTGCTCCATCCAGCGGCGCAACCAAAAAGTGATTGAGGAATGTCCGTCGCCCTTAATGACCGATGGCCTGCGCAAGAAAATGGGACACGCCTGTGTGAAACTTGCACACGCCGTCGGTTATCAAAATGCCGGGACGATGGAATTTTTGGTCGATAACTCCGGCCATTTCTATTTCATGGAAATGAACACTCGCATCCAGGTCGAGCATACCATTACCGAGGAAGTGTACGGTTGTGATCTGGTGAAGGAACAAATTCGCATCGCCGCGGGGGAACGTCTGTCCAAGCATGTTGCGCACGCTTCGCCGCGACTGCACGCGATCCAATGCCGGATCAACGCCGAAGACCCGGCCAGGAATTTCCAGCCGTCGGCCGGAAAGATTGCGTTTTATTATGCACCGGGTGGCCGCGGAATCCGCGTTGATTCTCATGTTTATACCGGATACGTCGTTCCGCCGTACTACGACTCGTTAATCGCAAAGCTGATTGCGGTCGGGGCATCACGGGGATCCGCGATCGATCGAATGCGGCGCGCCTTGGATGAATACTACATCACTGGTATCAAGACCACCGTCGGATTTCACGGCGCCATTATGCGGAGCATGGAATTTCGCCAGGGGAAATACGACACCGGGTTCGTCGAGCGGTTAATGTCCTCGGACAAATTCGAATTGATCGCAACGCCTGGCCGCCTGCACGAATAAGGTGCGCTCGCCAGCGGACGCCCTTCTTTATGGCATCATCGATCTCGGCTACGTCAGTCCTGAAAATGCGCCGGGAATTCTAGAGAAATTGATCGCAGGTGGAATCGACCTGGTGCAATTGCGCGGGAAAGACTACAGCATTGATGAATTGAGCTCAGTCGCGGAAAAACTTTTGCGATTCACCACGCCGGCAAAAATTCCGCTCATCGCCAATGACCACGCTCAGATCGCACGGCGCGTGGATGTGCAGGGTATCCATGTGGGTCAGGACGATGAATCGATTGAAGCCGTTCGCGCGCAGGTGGAGCGGCCCATTATTGTCGGCAAATCAACCCATAGCGTGAAACAAGCCACGGCTGCCGAGCGGGAAGGCGCAGATTACATTGGCTTGGGTCCAATTTTTCCCACGCCGACCAAGCCTGATTATCCGCCCATCGGGCTCTCGCAAATCCACGAAGTTTGCAAACGCGTTTCCGTTCCCATTTTTTGCATCGGCGGCATCAAGTTGGAAAATCTCCGGCAAACACTCGCCGCTGGTGCGAAGCGTGTTGTCATCGTCTCCGGCTTGCTGCAAGCGAACGACGTTGTTGGTTACACGCGCGCCTGTAAAAAATTAATCTCTGAATCTGACCTCTGACTTCCGAATCTATGTCACTGCTCGTAGTCGGTTCCATCGCGCTCGATACCGTCAAGACTCCAGTTGAGGAACACGCCGATTTACTCGGTGGCTCGGCATCGTACGCCGCTCTTGGAGCGAGCTTCTTTACCCCGGTGAATCTGGTCGGCGTAGTGGGCGATGATTTTCCCGAGAGCGAATTCGAGTTTTGGAAAGCGCATCAGATCGATGCTACTGGCGTTCAACGAACGAATGGGAAAACTTTTCGCTGGTCGGGCGAATACGCGTGGGATCTGAATACGCGTGAGACCCGCTCGGTCGCGCTTAATGTTTTCGAATCATTTTCCCCCGAACTTCCCGCAAATTATCGCGCTACACCCTTCGTCTTGTTGGCAAACATCGCGCCCCAATTGCAGTCCCACGTCCTCGATCAAATGGAGCAGCCTCGTTTTATCGTCGCCGACACGATGGATCTTTGGATCGAAACCACTCGCACCGATCTCGATGCCTTGTTGCCGCGAGTCGACCTTTTGATTTTGAACGACAGCGAAGCGCGCGAGATGACGAAGGAAACGAGCCTGATTCGCGCCGGTCGAAAAATTCGTGGTTATGGACCGCGTTACGTCGCAATCAAAAAAGGGGAACACGGGGCCTTGCTCTTCGGTGAAGATGAATTTTTCAGCGCCGGCGCCTATCCGCTGGAGGACATTCACGATCCGACCGGGGCAGGGGATACGTTTGCCGGCGGCCTTGCCGGTTATCTGGCGGCGCACGCCAAACAAAACGTTACTTTTGAGCTCCTGCGCAAAGCGATAATCTATGGCAGTGTCATGGCGAGTTTTTGCGTGGAAGCCTTCAGCCTCGAACGGCTGCGCAAATTGACTCAGGATGAAATTGCCGACCGTTATCAAATGTTCAAAATGATGAGTCAGTTCGAGGTGCTGGCATAATTGGTGGTTATTTGATGAGCTGGATAATCCGCGGGCTGTTGCTGGCAATTTGCGGAGTCCCTTTGCTCATGATCGCGGCGGAGAGCGATTCGCCTGTCGGAAACTGGAAAACCTTCGATGACAAAACCGGTCGAGCGAAATCGATTGTGCAAATCACAGAAGAAAATGGCGCGCTGACCGGCAAAGTGCTGGAGGTGCTTGAATCGCCCGCCGGTCCGCATCCCCTTTGCCGACCATGCGAGGGCGAACGCAAGGATCAACCCATCGAAGGGATGAAGATTTTGTGGGGCGCGAGATGGAATGGTGCCTCGTGGGAAGACGGAGAAATCCTCGATCCAGAGAATGGTAAGATCTATCACCTAATTCTTACGCTTCTCACTAGCGGCCAGAAACTAGAGGTGCGTGGTTACATTGGTATACCTGCGATCGGCCGCAGGCAGATCTGGCAACGGCAGGAAGAGCGATCATCTAATCAATGAAGCATTCGTTGGTTCGCTATCTTCTCATCACCGCATTCCTTTTCGCGGCGAGCATCACAAATTCGTTTGCCCATTCGCCTTGGATCACATTGCAAGGCGGTCATTACCTGACCAAACGGCCGAACGATGGCGACAGTTTCCACGTCAGTGTCGAAGGACACGAATACATCTTCCGGCTTTATTTTGTCGATGCCCCCGAAATCAGCGCGGAGTTTCGCGACCGTGTGGAAGAGCAGGCGAAATATTTCGGAGTTACCGTCGACCAGGTGTTGGAAGTTGGCGACTTGGCAAAACAATTTACGCGCGAGAAGCTGACGGAGCCATTTCTAGTGCGGACGTGTTGGGAAGACGCCGGGGGGCGCAGCCGAGCGCAACGCTTCTATGCCTTTGTCCAAACGCGAACGGGCGATCTGGGCGAGCAGCTCGTTGAGAATGGTCTGGCTCGGAGTCATCCAGCCACGGCCAAGCCGGAGGGCTTAACGTCGGCCGCGGCCGAATGGCAAAAACTCATGGCTCTGGAACAAAAGGCGAAGCACGAAAAGGTTGGCGGCTGGGGAGCTAACGAGAATCGGATGACGATTCGCGCACAACAGCCGGAAAGCGAGAAGGGAATCGACCCTTTCGACAAATTTTTCCGTCCCGCTGGTGAGGCGCCGGTACCAGTCCCAGCAGCGACACCCGCGACCTCCGCGCCGGTCGCGCCATTGCCTTCTGAGGAAACCACTCCCACGGTGGCTGCATTACTCCCTCAAACTAAGCTCGACGTAAACGCAGCGTCACTAGCGGAACTTCAAAACGTTCCGGGAATCGGCCCCGTTGTCGCACAGCGCATTATCGAGGCACGTCCGTTCAAGAGCGCCGATGACCTTCAGCGTGTAAAAGGAATTGGCGTTGGAAAGCGCTACGAAAAAATTCGTCCGTTCTTTAATTAAATTTCGGAACCGCGGATAGACAGACATTCGTCAAAAACGACACTCCCATTGCGCTCGGGATCCTCTCTGCTAGGTTCGCCGTTCCGCATACTGGGGCAGATCGTCTGTAATCGTGTCCCAAGGCGCGCGGCATTCGACAAAGGTGTGAAATTGCGGCCGGATCCCGGGATCATCGTCAAACGCTCCCATCCGGATTGAGACTTGATCGCCATTGGGCCATTCCCCGCCGAACAAACTCGAGCCGCAGTTGCTGCAAAACGCTTTTACGGCGCCTTCCCCCTTGCCGTAGACCTTGATCAAGTCTTCGCCTTGGAGGAGGCGAAACTGTTTTCGCCACACACGTGCTTGCGTGCACACGGATGTGCCGGAATGTTTACGGCAGCGATCACAATGACAATGATTCGCCTGAATAAAAGGAGGTTCGACCTCAAACTTCACTCCGCCGCACAGGCAGCTGCCACGAATCCTCTTGATCACGGCGAACGATAGCACGTTGAGGAGACCACCTGGAAATGACGAAATGATGGATTGCCCGATGATCGATTGCCGCCCTGTGATCTGTCACCAATCATTTCTCACTTTCTTCGAACTTCTTACTTCTCGCTCCTTCCCTATACGCTTCTCGTACACGGCCTGCGTTTTGATCTGTTTGTAGCCCATCGCAGGATAGAATGAGTGAGCCTCAGCCCGCTTGGTATTACTGCGCACCGATACGACCTCATCGCCAATTTTCCTTGCCCAGAGTTCCACCTCCTCGATTAACAATCGCGCGATTCCCTTCCGCCGCGCAGTCGATGACACCACTAGTCCGAGAATTTCCACTCGAAACCCCACCTCGATGATGCAGACACGATGGGCCTGGATAAATCCAACAGGCTTGTCCCTGGCGTCGGCTGCGACCAGGAGCAGATCCGTTTCGCCGATCGGGCGAATCCGCCTCCGTAACGTCTCAACCTCGTTAGGATAACCCAGCTCCGTCGCCAATTCCGCAGCTACTTCGGCATCTGCGTCAACCATCGGTCGAATTCTCGTTTCACGATTCATGATTCGCTCATCAACCGGTTGCGATGCCGGACGTAGCTTTCCGAGAAATGGAGCAAAAACGCTTACGAGTGCGGTTCCCTCGGCGCCAATCGCCTCTTACGAAATTTAAGACCCATTACCGTCTGCAGTGCAGCATCCAGTTTTTCCATTGTGACCGGCTTGACCAGATGCTGGGAAAAACCGGCTTCAAGGCTGCGGGCCGCATCTGCCTCCGTCCCGAATCCGCTCATTGCGATTCCGACAAGCACGTCTCTCGATTTTGCCATCAGCTCGATGCCACTTCCATCGGGCAAGCCGACGTCGCTGATGAGCACGTCGAATTCGTCACCTGCAACTCTCTTGAGCGCTGACTTCATATCGTGTGCAACGGTTACTTTGTGCCCCCGGCCTGCCAGTAGCTTTCCCAGGACGGTGCAGGTGTCGATGTGATCGTCGACTAACAAAATCCGCAGCGCGTTTGGAAACCGCCGTTCGGCCGGCAAAGATATCGCTCCATCGTGAACTACCAGCGCAGAAGTTTTGATTGTCAGTTTAAATGTCGCTCCTCGATTCAATCCCTCGCTCGTGGCAGTCAATGTCGCGGCATGGGCTTCGGCCAGCGATTTGGAAATAGCCAGGCCAAGTCCGAGCCCGCCAAAACGCCGCTTCAAGGAACGCTCTCCCTGTTCAAAGGGGTTGAAAATTCTTTCCATTGCGTCAGGCTCGATCCCGATACCCTGATCTTGCACAATTATCGTTAGCTCTCCGGGCGATTCGTTCACGGTCGAAATTATGACCACACCCTCGTCGCGACTAAACTTGATCGCGTTTTGGAACAGGTTCCAAACAATCTGCTGAAGCCTCGCTTCATCGGCTACGACGAAACGATCGCCGGCGGTGAGATCCAACTGCATTTGAATCTTCTTTCCCGCCCATTCACTTCGGCATGTCTCCACCACGTTACGGATCTGCGCGTGAACGTCCACACTTGTCAGATTTAATGCCAGTTTCCCCTTGCTGATCCGCGTCACGTCCAGCAAATCGTCAATCAGATGTTGCTCAACCCGGATGTTACGCCGGATCATTTCCAATGCCGAAGCGACCTCGGGCCTCTTTGGCCACTCGTTCTGCAAATTCTCCACCGCCAGCAAAACCGGTGAGAGCGGAGTTCGCAATTCATGTGAAAGCATGGCCAGAAAATTATCCTTCGTCCGGTTAGCCGCTTCGACTAGCCCCTTTTGCGCTTCCAGCGCCGCCTCGATTCGACGCCGTTCAGCCATGGCTGCAGCCAGCGCCATTGCCGTTAGCGTCAACACCGCTGTTGAACTCTGCAAAATCAGCAACGACTGGTTCTCCGTTTCCATCACAAATGGACCGAAGTTCCGCAGTGTTCCCCAGATGGCGATCGCCGAGAGAATGAATATGCCGGTAGCGGTTTCGCGCTGCGACGTCCGGAATGCCATCCAGATCAGGATCGGCCCGCAAACAAATGCGACTGGATAATTCTTGGCGCTGATCGGTAGCCAACCGCCGAAAATCGCTTCGCCGAGCGCCAGCAGCAAAAGCAGGATCAGAGCGACCTCCACATCTTTCTTTCCGTTCCACCGCCAACGTGGTTTTACGCCCCAAAGAATCATGATTGGCGCAAAAATAAGATCGCCGGTGGCGTTTCCCAGCCACCAAGTGGTCCAAATCGGTCCATAATTGCTCCAATTCGCGTAACCAGCGAGGGCGAGACTGGTCACGCCAATGCTTGCGCTCACAGCTGTGCTGGTGACGGCGGCAAAGGCAAACTTGAAAACGTCCTGGGCGCGATCAAAAACGCATTTGCCGTTTGCAAAACGATTGACCAGCCAAGCCCCGCAGACTGCTTCCAATGCATTCCCGGCGCCGATTGCCAATGAAGTGGCGACGTTACCAAACGTCGTGATGTTAACGAGGAACGCGCCCAGGAAAATGGCCGGCCACATGCCGTAACCGAATAGTAGCAGAGCCGCAAGAGCGATTCCTGCCGGCGGCCAAACCGGCGAAGCGCTGGCGTGAACAAAGGCAAGACGTAATGCCAACTTGCCCGCTAGAAAATAAAGCACCGTCAGAGCGACGAGCGCGAGAATGCGCGAGAAACGTCGATGACCCATGAGCTGCGCTTGCCACCTAACACTCGTGTCCATCACCGCCGCGGTCAACCGAGGGTTAATGAGGAGCGCAGGACATTCCAAAACTTCGGAACACCGCACCTTCAGCCTCTGATCTCAGCTTTTCAGTGTTCGGTTTGCCTACCAATTACCGACAACTCTCCTCAACGCGACTTTGCGGCTGAGCCGTTTACCCGCCCACTGGAAAAGCGCGTGTCCGGATGCTCGGATCGACTTATTCTCGTTAGGGTAGCCAGGCTCTGTCGCCAACTTGGCCACCGCGTCGGCATCCCTTTCCGCCATTGGCCGAATTTTGATACACGGGTCACGAGCCACAAATACCAATCGGTTCGCCGTCGCGCTATGGATTGCTATGGCAAACCGATGATAGGGAGCTTTCGATCAGCGTCGCCTGCCCAAGGTGCGGCTACAGCTTTTCGAGCTCGTCGCGCAATTCTTCCTTTGTCTTGCCGAGCTTTTGCTGCAATCGCCCGAGCAGTTCGTCTTCCTTTCCCTCTGAGAACGCGAGATCGTTGTCAGTCAGCTGTCCGTATTTCTGTTTCAACTTTCCCTTTATCTCGTTCCAGCCGCCCTTGAATTGTAGTTTGGTCGCCATAACAAATAGATTACGCCGCCGCGCTCAATTTTGGCTTTGTTCATTTTTCCTTCCGAAGCGCGCCCAGAAGGTGAACAGAAACAGAGACGATCGGTCGCTCAGCGCGCATTCCGATGCGCCGTAAGAGGTTACCGAGAGGCCGATAACGCGGTCGCGTTGATCTAGCGTATTTGCGCGTCCGGAGCGGCGGCCTCAATCGCGCCAGCGGTGTCGGGTCGCCCGGTCCTGTTCAGGTCGCCCCTGCTATAAGTCCGTTCGGCCGGATTGGCAGAGGTAGTGGCAGTTGTTTCATGCGAAGCGCAGCCCGACAACGTTATCGGTCCCATGGCGGCTGCAGCAACTAACAGCAACGTTTTCATAAATCACTCTAGGCTCTTGAGCTGCCGAAGCGAAGCGAACCGAGCGAGATCAGGAACTGATGTCTGGGTGCCTCCAGTCCTTCGTCTCGCAGTCCAGTCCCGCGCCTTTTCCGCGCTTACTTCACATTCAAGGTCATCTTCTTCGTCCGCTTTCCGTCATCCGTATTCGTCGAATAGATGGTGTAGTGCGCGCCGCGTTTAAGCGTCACGTGCATTACCTTGGTTTCCCCAGGACCCGGCGGAGTGACAAACTTGCGATCGATGTCTCCGCTTGTGACCTCGAAGTTCGTGGTAGTCTTCCCTTCATTCTTAACCACGAACGCAGTCTTCCCAGGTTCGAGATCGCTCGACATATTGACCTCGCCATCGTTTACGGTCACATCCACTCGCCGAGCATCGGGATCGGGAGTGAGCGCGTCCTCTATCTTATCGGCCGCCTTCTTCACGCCATGCGCGACGGCTGTGAGCGGCCTCCTTGGTTTTCTCCGCCGTCGTCTTGGCAACGTTCTCCGCCGTCTCGAGAGGTTGCCCCGCGGCGCCGGAAACCAGACCAGCAGCTATCATCATGACAAAAAACGTCTTCATAGTACCTAAAGTATCGATCCCGAGCGGCACTGCGGCTGCCTTTCGCTCTGAGAAGCTTCTAGCTACGCCTTGAAGCAAGACGCTTGGCGCAGTTCTGTGTGGTCTCCTATGTTTTCTGCCGCCTTCACAGCGGAAGAAAATCGTTGCGAGTGTGACAGCGGTCGCTAGAGCTAATCGTGGAGCCGCTTGTTACAACATATCTCGAAATGCGGTCCGGCGATGGCGCGCCCAATAGACAAAACTGCGATCAGAAGTTCCGGGTGCGAGAATTTAAAGAGCCAAATTGGATTTTTAATCGGGATATGTACGTCGCGGTGGGGGAGACGTGGAAGTGGCTAGACAAGCGGCCCTGGACCGATGAGCGGTGGAACGAATACGCGAGCGATCCAAACTTGCGGACGTTTGCGGCGTACTATGACAATGCGCTTGCTGGCTATTACGAACTGCGAAGGGGCCACGCGTCTTCAACACCATCTGCCTCGTGTCGAGTATGAAGGCGAAGTCGAGATCGCGTACTTCGGGTTGTTGCCGGATTTTATTGGCCGCGGTCTGGGCAGCGCATTGTTAACGAGCGCGATCGAAAACGCGTGGGGTTGGGCGCCGATACCGTCGCGCATTTGGGTGCATACCTGCAATCGGGATCACCTGAATGCGCTGAACAATTATCAGGCGAGGGGATTTAAGATCTATAAGATCGAGGAAGGGGAGCCCACGGATCACTGACCGCAAAGCCCGGACTATGGTCCTATTGCGCGTTGTCCGTTGTATTTCGGTTCTTGTACCTGTTTGCGGACGGCGGCGAAAATTTCGCGAATGCCGATCAGGCTAAAATGATTTGCAATGAAAGGTGGAACGAGGCCGCCGGTGTCCGTGTAGACCGAATACGTCGCGCTGGTGCGGTCGGCGGCGGTTGGCTCGAGCAACCAGGATCCCTGACAAAAAGGCACTCGCACAACGCCCGGTTTCTTCGCTGGCCCCAAGGCGTTGGCCGATTCCCAGCGGTTGGAATAAACAACTCCAGCGGCAGTCGACCAGGAAGTGCTGTAGGTGCGCAGGGTAAAATCGCGGTCAGAGCAAATGCGGGGCGAGATCCGCTGGTAGCTTAAGAGGGAATCAGTGTCGCGTTTCAGTAGTTTACACTCAGCCATGTAAGGCATGAAGCTCGTGTAGTTATCGACGTCCTGGATGACTTCGCAGACGGCACGACTGGGCGCGGCAATCTCACCCTGCGCTTTGAATTCTTTGAGGGAAGAACCGGGATGCGGACGGCTATAAATTGTCACGCCACTATGCTCGGTCACTAACTTCCAGCCATCGTTGGCATCGCTTGCTTCGACTCGGTCCGACGCGAAGCAAACCGCGAAGAGAAGGAACAACAGGACCACGGGGCGCATCAGTCGTTAAATCGGAAAACGTTAAATTGTTGAACCCGAAATGCGATTCTCATCGCGAGTTATGAGTTATCACCGAAGTGCTCGGGCCTCGGGGCGTCTTTCTGCCCGTTGCGTAGAGCTCCTTGCTCCATCCTTTGAAGGGGATGCCATATGATATAGGCAAAGAGGTATACGAGAATGAAAGGTAAGTCTAACAGCACGGGAATGGCCGCGTCACGCTATTTGAAAGGGGAACTGGGCGAAAAGACAAAGGGATTACGGACTCATGACTTCTACGCTCTGCCCTCAAACCTTTGGTCGGCGTCCTGGTGACGGTGATCTGCGGTCCGCGACGCGGCGGCGTGATTCAGCAATCAGGATAAACTTCCTCTTCCAGACCGGTGATGATGTCGCGGAGTTCGTCAAAATCGAAAGGCTTGGCCACGATCTCGTCGACTGCCAGTTCCTCATATGTCCCGATGTTGTCCGGCGAGAGATGGGCGGAAAGGACAACGATTCTACCATCATAGTTGCGTTGTCGAAGTTTCCGCACCAGCTCCAGCCCGCCAGAGCGCGGCATCCTGTGATCGGTGATTACGACATCAAATTTCTCCTTTGCGACCTTGGCTAGCGCGTCATCGCCGTCTGTGGCCACGACGATTTTGCGGTGGGGCGCATCCAGCGCGTAGGCAATGGACACGCCGATAGCTGGTTCGTCGTCGACTGCGAGAATATGGAGTTTCTTTTTCATGCGCGAAATTGCAAATCTACGCGAGCAGGTTTTCGGCCTAACACCGACGGTTTTAGTGGGTCTTAGCTTTTATGCACAAAAACGATATGGCATTGCGCTTTCTACCCCAGGGGGCGCGCTGCGGCGGGGCTGCGGCAAAATGACGAAATGAGCTCAGTGCGTGCTAAGGTTACCGGGCTAAGATGAGCGATAGGATCCGGACGCGGGATTTTTCGATCGGCGATTACGAGGCGGCGGTGGAGCTGTGGAAACAGGCGGAAGGGATCGAGATTGCGGAGGGAGATGACAAGGAAAGCGTTGTCCAATTTCTGAAACGAAATCCAGGCCTGAGTCGCACCGCGATCGATGGATCAAGGGTGGTTGCTGTTTCGCTTTGCGGGCATGACGGCCGGCGAGGGCATATTTACCACCTGGCTGTCGATCCGAAGTATCAGGGACTTGGCCTGGGCGGGCGTCTGGTGCAGGAATGTTTTGATCGGTTGCGCGAGGTGGGAATTCAGCGGGCGATCATTTTGGTGGCGAACGATAATTCGCGCGGGCGCGAGTTTTGGCTGCGCTGCGGCTGGGAAGAATTGCCGGGCGCGATGGCGATGGGCAAAGACGTGCCGGCCGGAGAGCCAAGTCAAAAACCAGAAGTCTGAAGTTAGACCTGGCACAATGACGCGTTTTTCGGCCATCGCGGCATTGCGCGGCTCACGGCCGATCGGCTTTTGATTTACGATTTAAGGAGGCTAGAAGTACAGAAGTGAGGAAGAAGTCCAGCTTTATCCCCGCTGATTTGTTATACGAGGCGATCGTCGATTCGTCCGACGACGCCATCGTGAGCAAGAACCTGCAAAGTATTGTTATAAGCTGGAACAAAGGGGCGGAACGAATCTTCGGTTATACGGCCGAAGAAATGATCGGCCAGTCGATCAGCAAGCTGTTTCCGCCAGACCGGTTGGAGGAAGAAACACGCATCGTGGCTCGCCTGCAGCAAGGCGACCGAGTGGATCATTTCGAAACGAAGCGGCGACGCAAGGATGGGGAGTTAATCGATGTTTCGCTCACGATCTCGCCCATCCGGAACGCCGAAGGCGTCGTCGTGGGTGCGTCGAAGATTGCACGGGACATCACGGAGCAAAAGAGGGCACAACAGAGACTGGCCGAAGCGAATGAAGAACTCCAGCGTGCCAATCAAATCAAAGCGGAATTTCTGACGACACTTTCACACGAGCTGCGGACACCGCTGAATGCTATTCTGGGTTGGGTCCAGATCTTGAAGGACGAACCGAAGGCGCAAGATGTAGCGCAGGCCGTCCCGATTATCGAGCGCAATGTCCGCGTCCAGTCGCAGTTGATCGAAGACCTGCTGGACATTAGCCGAATTGAGGCCGGGAAGATCAAGTTAGACATTCAGCAAATCGATCTTGCCGCTCTGGTTGCCGCCGGGATCGAGAGCGTTCGGCCCGGGGCTGAGGCTAAGCAAATTCGACTGACGTCTGCCTTTTCGAATGTGTTCGGCACCGTGATCGGTGACAAAGATCGTCTCCAGCAGATCTTCTGGAATCTGCTGACTAACGCGATCAAGTTTACGCGGCGGCAAGGCCGCATCCATACCGTGATCACGCGCGTCGATTCTCACGTGGAAATCTCAGTGAGCGACACGGGGCAGGGAATTGCCCCGGACTTTCTTCCGCATGTTTTTGATCGTTTCCGCCAGGCGGACGCTACTACGACGCGGCGTCATGGCGGCCTTGGTCTGGGTTTGTCGATCGTGAAGTATCTGACTGAACTTCACGGCGGGAACGTGCGAGTCATGAGTGACGGCGTGGGCCGCGGCGCGACATTCAGCGTTTGCCTGCCATTGCAGTCGCTACACGAAGAGGCGGAGGAGACGGCCGAAGCGCGTCGTAATGCAGAAATCGATCGCGCAGCGATGAGGTCCGAGTTGACTGGAATCAAGGTCCTGGTGGTCGATGACGAGGAGGACTCAGTTACGATTGTCCGGCGAATCCTCGAGCGGCGAGGCGCGCTGGTTCGGAGCGCCAACTCGATGAATGAAGCGCTCGCAGAATTTGCAACATTTTCTCCGAACGTCATCCTGAGCGATATCGGCATGCCGGGAAATGATGGCTACGAACTCATCAGCCGATTGCGGGCGATGCCGGGTGGGCGGGCCGTGCCGGCGGTGGCGTTGACGGCGTTGGCGCGCGGTGAAGATCGGACGCGCGCGTTGCATGCCGGTTTTCAAATGCATGTGACGAAGCCGGTTGATTTCAATGAGTTGGTGGCGGTGGTGCAGAATCTCGCGTCGCTGCGGAGCGAAGACAGGTGACTGGTTGAAAATTCCGCAGCCTCGCGATGGCAAATGGTGGCTGATGAATTTGCGGAGATGAACGATTGGAAATTAGGCGACTTGCGCGGCAAAGCGTCGCTACACGGCATCACCGGGCGATAGGAAAAACCAACGATTAATAAAGGACAAGTAACCGCGCGCCGATATAGTCGGCTTTCGCCACTAATGAATAAACTCGCAGAGAGCGAATCCGAATGCGCCACATCTGCCGTTCCGGACGTGTTTCCTCTGCGTCTCGCCAGGCGAATGGCGCGGCTGGGCACGGAGACGGCATTTGAGGTTTTGGTGAAAGCTAAGGCGCTGGAGGCGAAGGGACGCGACATCGTTCATCTGGAAATTGGCGAACCGGATTTCGATACGCCCGGCAACATCATTGATGCGGCGATCGACGCTTTGCATCAAGGGTTCACGCACTATGGGCCATCCGCGGGATCCCCGGAGCTGCGGGAGACAATTGCCGCGTACGTCAGTGAAACGCGACACGTAAACGTTACCCCCGACGAAGTGGTCGTGGTTCCCGGCGGTAAACCGATCATTTTTTTCTCAATCCTCGCGCTGGCGGAAGATGGGGATGAGGTTATCTACCCGAATCCCGGGTTTCCGATTTACGAATCGATGATCAACTATGTCGGAGCCAAAGCGGTGCCGATCCGGTTGCGCGAGGAGTTGGATTTCCGGCTCGATGTCGACGAGCTCGCGGGGCTGATCAACGACCGCACGAAACTGATCATTTTGAATTCGCCGCAAAATCCAACCGGCGGCGTTTTGAAGAAAGAGGATATCGAGGCGATCGCAGACGCGATTGGCGATCGCGACATCATGGTGTTAACGGATGAGATCTACAGCCGTCTCATCTTCGAAGGTGAGCATCATTCAATCATGTCGATCGATGGAATGAAGGACCGTTGCATTTTGCTCGACGGATTTTCCAAGACATATGCGATGACGGGTTGGCGGATGGGTTACGGGGTTATGCGCACCGACCTGGCCACACATGTCGCTCGCCTAATGACGAACTCCAGTTCTTGCACGGCCAGCTTCAGCCAGGTCGCCGGCATTGAGGCGTTGCGCGGGCGGCAAGACTCAGTGGAGAAAATGTGCGCTGAGTTCAAGAAGCGGCGTGACGTGATGGTCAGCGGTCTTAACGAGATTAAGGGGTTCTCGTGCTTATTACCCAAGGGCGCGTTCTACGTTTTCCCGAATATTAAGGAGACAGGGTGGCGCTCAAAGAAATTGGCAGACGCGCTACTCGAAGATGCGGGAGTAGCGGCGCTTTCCGGAACCGCATTCGGCGATTTCGGTGAAGGCTATTTGCGCTTCAGCGTGGCCAACTCGATAGAGAACATCGAGAAAGCACTCGATCGCGTCGGCGCCTGGGCGCAGAAAAATCTCTGAACAAAGTCGAAAGTAAAAGGTAGAAGTAGTAGGGAGAAACGCCGGTGGCGCTTCGCATAACCCGCTGACATGAACCTACAAGTAATTGTTGCGCTCGCCCAAATCGTCAGCGCTTTGGCAGTGCTATTGACGCTGGTAGTGCTGATCATAAGCATCCGGCAGAACACCCGATCCCAGAAAGCTTTGGTCGTAGATTCGCTCGCCGCAGCAATTACCTCAATCAATGTTCCGGCAATGGAGTCTCACGTTCTGGGATCTGCGCTATCTAAAGCGACGGCGGATTGGAGTTCAGCCAGTCGCGAGGAACGAATCATCGCGCACTTTTTTCTCTTCTCCTTCTTCAAGTTATTGGAGAATGCCTGGTACCAGCAGAAAACAGGCGTCCTTGATCAGGCACAGTGGGTTGGATGGGAGAAATTGCTTCGAAAATACTACCATAGCCATGGCGTGCGTCGGGTATGGTGGCCAGCTCGTCAGCACGGGTATTCGCCAGAGTTTCAAAATTTTCTTTCGGGAACGAAGCCGCCGGACGAACTCGGCGGCCTAGACGAATTGTTCGATCACGTTCGAGATGACACCTAACGACAAGAAACGCTTTCGCGTCTTTGCTACCTCGCGCATCGGTGATCCGGCCGAGAATCGTTTGCGCGAGCGCGGTTATGCAGCTGGAGGTGTTTCAAGGTCCTGAAGCGCCCTCGAAAAAATTGATCATCGAGAAAGTGAAGAGCGGGATTGACGGCTTGATCACCACGCTGCGCGATCCGATCGACGCCGAGATCTTCGAAGCGGGAAAGGATTCGCTTAAAGTCGTGGCGCAAATTGCGGTCGGCTTCGACAACATTAACCGCGCCGACGCGAACAAGTACAAGATCCCGTTCACCAACACCGCCGATGTGCTGACCGAAGCGACGGCCGAGTTCGCCTTCTTCATGATGGGGATGTTGGCGCGTAAGATGTGGCAGAGCGAGCGCCTGGTGCGGGAGCAAAAGTGGCCGTCGTGGCATCCGTTCCTGCCGTTTCTCGGTGATGAAGTAACCGGCAAGACCATTGCGATCATCGGGACCGGAAGAATCGGGCTGGCGATGATCAAGAAATGTTCGGGGTTCGACATGAATATGCTTTGCTACGATCCGGCGTATCAAAATCATCAATTCGTGAGCGCGGTTCAGGCGCTGATGGATCTGCGGCACACGCGCGGTATTCAGAAAGAGAAGACGTATATTAAGTACGTCGAATTCGAAGAGGCACTGCGAGGAGCTGATTACGTAAGCATCCACGTGCCGTTGTTGCGCGAGGGCGAAACGGACAAACCGACGTATCACCTCATCAACGAGAGAACGCTGAAGCTGATGAAACCGATGGCGTATTTGATAAACAGTTCACGTGGGCCAGTGGTGGATGAGAAGGCGTTGGCGAAAGCGTTGAAGGACAAGGTTATCGCCGGAGCGGCGCTTGACGTTTTCGAAAAAGAGCCGTTGCCAGCTGATTCGCCCCTGCTAGATCCGGAAATCGCGGATCGGACACGACTATTTCATCACTTCGCTAGCGGCGGGCAGATTACCCGGCTCTCAGTCGATCCCGATAAAGGCATGGCTGGACGCACGGTGCAGGGATTAATCGACGTCCTGGAAGGAAACTACGGCGGCGATCTGGCCAAAATGCCGTACGTGGTAAACAAAGAAGCGTTCGCGGGCGCGGTGGCGTAAAGGGGCTAAGGTACGGCGGGATTTAGATATCAAATTTGCGATTTGCTTTTCCGTCCTTCCTCCCCTTGACAGCTTAGGAAAGAGCGTGCTAATCTCCTAATCGTCTTAGGAGATACCATGGGTAACGAAGCCGAACTTCTTCCTGGCACACTCGATCTTCTTATTCTAAAAGCGGTTTCGCTGGGGCCGCTTCATGGCTACGGCGTTCTCCTGCGCATCGAGCAAATCTCCGGACGCGCATTACTGATCGAGCAGGGAGCGCTCTATCCGGCCTTGTTCCGTCTGGTGCGCCAGGGCCTCCTAAAGGCAAGCTGGGGGAAGTCGGATAATAATCGGCGCGCGAAATTTTACGAACTCACATCCAAAGGGCGCAAACGTCTGCGCGAGGAAACGGATGGATGGAACCGTCTGGTTGCGGCTATCGCCTCTGCTCTGGCGGCACGACCACAGGAAATATGAGTCCGAGCCGGACTGGCGTTTATGACAACGACGCACCTGCCAAATGAACCGGGCGTATTTTAGATCATTAGCCGCGAGATTCTTTTATCGGTCCCAGACGGAGAACGCTTTTTCTGGCCGTTGCTTTATTTGCCTGTTATCTGCCCGCGCGCCGCGCCATGAATGTGGATCCGATGGTGGCGCTGCGATGCGAGTAAAGCCGCAAAAACGAAGGGGCGTGATTCGCTGGAGGGTTAAAACGATCTCTGTTCTTTGCCCGTCACGGATCACAACGAAGTCATGTCCATGACGAAACGATATTTCACGTCGCTCTTTAGCATACGCGCCAAAGTCGATAGCGCGTTGCCAAGGCTGAGCACTGATCGCTCGGATTCGGTCAGGAGATTTCGGTTGCAGGTAGACTGCAGAATGGTTGGGCAAGGTAGCAGGAGCCCGATGGCTTTACCCAGGACGCACCGCCTCTCATAGGCGCGACTATGCCTTAGAAGCTCGAGACCTGGTAAACTTCAACCAGGGCGACGCCGGTAGTGTTGTTATTTCCACGAACAATAGCGGTGTAGTTGCCCGGAGAAGCGATAACGGCTATTGCCGGCTCCAGATCGTTTGGAGGCTTACGACCGGAGTTTTGGATTTGGGTCTGCTGCGAATCCTTCCAGTTATTGTTAAATGCAATAACTGTTCCATTGCCGTCATATAGTTGCAGGGTGGGATCGGACAAGGCATTCGGTACTCCGAACGAAGTCAGTGTTGGGCCAAGCGCGCGCACGAGTAGATTTATTGAACCGCTCGCGCCGCTAACGACAAAGCCGCCGATCATTACGTTGTTACCGGTCTGGACCAGGCCGCGTGTCGATATGTTAGACAACTGCGATGTCGAAAGCACATCGACGTCGTAGACTTCGATTAATCCATTGCCGGTCGTCCCATTTTTACCGGATTCAATCACGGTATAGGAACCAGGCTGGAGACTGAGAAGAATCGCTGGTTCGCGATCGTCAGGCGGTGCACGACCGGTTGCTTCGACGGCAGCTTGTTGGGGAATCTTCCAATCGTCGTTAGAGGTAAGAACAGCTCCTGTACCGTCATGTAGTTCCAGCATCGGATCCTGCATCGGGTTGGGAACGCCAAAGCGTGCTAGAGTTGGGCCGATACCACGGATAAGAACCTTTTTCGGATCCGTCCCAGTGATGATAAAACCTCCAATGCCGACGTTAGCCCCGGTCTGGATAGCTAGACGAGTAGAGACATTCACCAGCTGCGCGCTGGCCGGCGTGGGGGTAATGCGGAGAGTGAAATCCTGAGTGGCTACCGGCGAGACGCCGTTGCGCGCGGTAACGGTAAAGCCGTAGCTGAGGTCGCTACCGGCGTCGGGTGTGCCACTGATCGTGGCCGTGCCATCGGTATTATCGACAAAGGACAACCAGGCGGGTTGCGCGCCAGTCCACTCTAGAGTCGGCGTCGGGCTGCCGGTAGTAGTGATGGTAAAAGTCCCAGCGGTTCCAACGGTAAATGAGGTCGAAGCAGCACTGGTAATTGCTGGCGCCTCCAGGAGCGGCGGCGCATCTTGGACCGTAATGGTAAAGGTCTGCATGGCATCGGGAAGGGTCCCGTTCGAAGCAGTAATGTTGATTGGGTAACTACCTTGCGATCCAGCTGACGCGGTTCCGTCAATGGTGGCGGTGCCGTCACTATTCGGAGTGAAGTTAATCCCCGACGGCAGCGTACCGGTGAAAAGGACGGTTGCGCTCGGGTCAGGCGGACTAGTCCTGACGGTAAAGCTTGCGAACGTCCCGACGACAAACGTGGTATTATCAGCGCTAGTGATAGCGGGCGGTGGATTGTTTACAAATAATGTAAACGTCTGCATTGCGTCCGGTGCGATGCCATTGGTGGCGGTGATTGTGAGTGAGTAGCTTGGTGGACCGCCGGGATCGGGTATTCCATCAAGAGTCGCACTGCCATCGGTATTATCGACGAATGTAAGCCAGGCCGGCAGCGTGCCACTGAGAGTGATCGTTGAAGTGGGCGTGCCAGTTGTATGAATAGTAAAGATGCCTTCTGTGCCGACGGTAAAAGTGGTGCTCGCCGCGCTCGTGATCGTTGGGGCATGCGTTACAGGTGCGGTGCCCTGCACAGTCAGGGTGAAAAGCTGGACCGCGTCCGGCAGCGTGCCGTTTGTTCCAGTGATGGTAAGAAAATAAATGCCTTTCGAACCAGCCGCGGGTGTGCCGCTCAAGGTGGCCGTGCCATTGTTATGAGGTACAAATGTCACACCTCCCGGCAAGCTGCCGGTGTAGCTGAGCGTCGTTTTCGGCACCGTACTCCTAGTCGTAATCGTAAATGTATTGGCTGTTCCCACGACAAAAGTAGCGTTGTTCACGCTAGTGATGCGGGGCGGTCGTGCGATGGTGAGGGTGAAATTCTGTGTCCCTGCCGGGGAGACCCCGTTGGACGCTGTGAATGTGAGAGCATAGTCTCCGAGTAGCCCATTGCCGCCCCCGGGTCTGCCAGACAAGGTTGCAGTGCCGTCGCCGTTATCGACAAATTTTAACCCGCCAGGCAGGTGGCCGCTCGAGGTAATCTTCGGGACCGGAATACCAGTGGTGGTAATGGTGAAGGTATCCCGAATGCCTTGCGGAAAGATGACACTGTTAGCGCTGGTAAAGCTCGGGGCGGTGTCGGCCAGGAGCACGGGAACGGCAGTAAAGGTCGGTAAAATGACTGCTGCCAGGACGAATCGCCGGACAATTCGCAGTAGTGATTCAATGCGTAAACTCTTAGGATAATGGGTGTCCATAGTAGAATGGGTGTCCATAGAGCCCGCCTCATGCCACACGGGGAGGGGAAACGTTACGTAGACAGTCACGGGGTAAATACGTAGTAGTTAGACACGATACATGTTCAACTGAGTACAGGCAAGCCCGAGACCTGTGGACTCTAGTTGGTCTGCAGATTACACGACAAATCAACGAGCAAGCGGAAGTCCGTCTCGAACTCCAATGACAAAGTTTCGTCGCTCGAATCGGGGGAAACAGCCCACTTGCCGTAGCGTTTTTCAGACGCCGGGCTGTGAGGCGGCAGGCACAGTCGTTGAAACGTGCGCTATGGTCGATGGCATCATGGTGGCCTGACGACCGAACTGCGCGACTGCGAATGTGGCGCTGGCGATAAGGATCGTGTAGACCAAAATTTCAAATCGGCTCCGTTGTTTTTCCTCCGAACGCATAATGAGCGCATAGGTGGATTCAAATGTTTCCGGATTAGTAAAGGTTGTTTTCATGGCTATTTGTCTGTGAGATGCCGCAACCCAGCCGTTCGGATTCAAGATTTTCGACAAATTTACGGCGGGCGCTGATCTCATTAATCAGACGCCACAGAGGAACTGTTTTGTCTGGATCGCGACGAGTTTTATAACGGCGTTTTAACGCCGCAGGCCCGGACCGCGCACCAACCAATCCACGCTTCAAAGGCACAGAATAGCCCTATCAAAGTAAAAATTGCTGCGAACACAGGTGCTTCCGAGATCAGACAGGCCCCGGCAAGAAGGAAAACGGCCGCCATTCCACCGCGGGCAACACGGCCTTTGTTATCGATGTTTGGTTTCATTCAGGCAAAGATGTCGGACTGCACCAGGAAAATAGATGGCTAACACCGCTCTGGCCAGCAATACGATCAGGCGTACAGGGCGTTACAGCAAATTTTGAACGACAATGTCATCCCGGGCGTCTAGGTTGCCATTATGACTAAACTCATTGCGTTGGTAGCGGCAGGACTCTTTGTGGCAGGCACGCTGTTCGCGGGCGAACACGGCGATTGCACAAAGCAAGCCGGATATAAGGGGAAGATGGCCTGTGAGGTTTCCGTGGCCAGTCTTAACCTGACACCCGAGCAGAAGACGAAGATGGATGCGGTGACGGCCGAGCATGCAAAAGCCGGTTGCACCGAAGCGAGCGAGGCCAAATACATGCAGGAGGCAAAAACAATCCTGACCAAGGAGCAGTACGCGAAGTTCGAAGCCGAGTGCAAGAAGAGCGACAAAGATAAGACTCAGACTTAAGTTAAATCGCTAAGCCGTTAAATCGGCAAGTCAGATTAAAACTTCGCGCCGAGAGCAATCTCGGCGCGTTTGGTGACGGCTTTGTCGGGTTATCAGTTATCGGTTCTCAGTCAATCGGAAGGGCAGAGCAGGGAAGCATGCGGTGGGGAGGAAAAGATAGAAGTGCGCCGAGGTTCACTGGGCGACTTGGTTCGATGTTTTCTCCTCCGATCGCTGAACCCTTAAAACTTAAAATTAAGAGGATTAAGAGCGCAGAAGCGTGAGATGTAGCAGTTCCGCGGGCGCGCGTACTCGCAAGGGAAACCAATTTCCTACTCCGTTTGAAACGACCAGTTTGCTCGCGCCCTTGCTATAAAGCCCCGACCAGTAGCGAAACAGTGCCGGGCCGAACCCAGATTGCTCGTTTAACATAAGCTGTCCGCCATGGGTATGGCCGGCGAGGGTAAGAGGAACCGATGCTGCCGCCGCCGCATCGAAGGCATGCGGATGATGCGCCAGAAGAATCGGAAAACTTTCGGGTTGACGCTGATTGAGGAGATTGCTGACTGCGGCGGCAATCGCGGCATCCCTGTTTTCTCGCGCTCGTGTCCAACTGAGTCCCAGCAGTTGTAACGGCACGCCACGAATTTTTATCACGATCGATTCGTCGAGGAGAAATGGAATCCCCGAATCTTTTACCCGACGTTCGAACTCGGGGCCATTCTCGATCAAATCATGATTACCTTCGATCAGGTAAACGCCGTAGCGGGCTTGCATGGACCTAACGAGATCGAGACCGTGATCAAGATCAATGAGAGCGTCGTTAATCAAATCGCCGGTAAGGAGAACGAGATCAGCGCGTAACTCGTTAACGACCCGGACCACATCGCGCAAGACGCGACCAGAGGTGAACCGGCCGACATGCAGATCGCTGATCTGGGTGATGGTCAGCCCGTGAAGATCGCTCGGCAAACCAGCGATCGGCAAAACGAAGCGGCGAACCCGAAATTGATCGAGTTGGCGCATGGCAATCGTGGCCAGACTAAGGTTGAAGAGCGGCGGCGCCGCGGCGAGGGCGACTCCGAGAAATTGCCGCCGACTCAATGTCCCACTTGCGTCCGCGGGAGTCCCATGACGCAGGCGCCGAGCGCTCCTGATAAGAGCCATCATTACGAGAATCGGGAGAAGCGCCACTGTCAGCAGCAGCAGAATTGGCAGAAGGATCATGTGCCAGATGAATACGTTTGCGAGCACGAACTTCGAGAACAGGGCGGTCGATTCTGCATGAGCAAAGCGCTGGGTCAGCAGCCAGCTCAGTCCCGCTAATTGGGCCAGAGCGAAAATGGCGACCGCGATGCGCGCAGAAGACCGTTCTGGCGATCCGTGTCGACGCCGCCCACCAGAGGAGATCGAGAGCCACCATGGTGCCGATCAAGACGAGGACGAACCGCATGCTTAAAGATAGAGCCGTGCTTCGCCTTCGCCATAGCTACTCTGCAAACTGCGTGTCTGGCGGTATTTCACGGCAGCTCTTTTATGCAATGATGCTGACGCGGATCTAGACTACGGAAGAACGTTTATTAGTGACCCGAGCGAATCATTATCATCTCAGAAAGGCGAAGCTCATGAGCATCAATGCGCTCGAGCGCGAGCCTGATTTGCTTCGACCATCTCTGGTATTAGCCGCTTGATTCCGTCCTGAAGATCTTCTAACTCGCGTTCTGCGTCACTGATTGGAGTTGCGGCGTTACCTGGCAGCCGAATCTCGCTACTGGGATCAGACCCATTTTGCCCGGCAAGGGCCGCGAGGCCGGCTTTGGCCGCCTCCAGAGCCTGGAGCAGATGCGCCTTCGCAATCCCGCAAAGCCTTTGACGCTGAAACACCGGCTCTGCTGGAGCTTCTCGCCAGAGCTTAAGCGCTGATTCTGGGTCGCCAATGCACAAGTAATAACCGCCAGAGCGTCGAGCCATCGAAGCTCTGGTGAAATCATCGTCGGCTGTCGCAAGAAAGCCGGAACAATATCGCGCCACCTTCTTTGCCTCATCCAAACGTCCAAGTTCAAGGCACACCTGCATCATTGTCCAGGCATCGAAGAATTTCGTCGGGCGGCGGGGAAAGAATTCAAACGCCCTCGCAGCCTCGCCGACGCTGAAGTAATAGTTCAGCATCGCCGAACGAACTTGGTCGTTGACGGGTTTGCTGAGTCGCCGGTATGCGGTCTTTACAAGGTTTTTCCAAGTTTCCAGTCGCTCACTCTGTAGCAGGGCAAAGACGCAAGTGTGAAACTCCTCTTCCGAAATTTCGTGCTTATCAAATGTCGCACGGATTATACTCAGGGCTTCTTCCTCCATCCCAAGCTCCATGTAACCATCGATTTCGCTCAGGTGTTCTTGATTGCAAAAATGGATTCTGTTCTTCATGACCAAAGATTACGCGGGTGGGTCAGACAAACGCTGTCCGACAGCCAAACAATTTCGTGAAATTTCTCAGTTTTCGCTGGGTCGGATAGCCGATGTCGAATCGGTCGTGTTAGACTTCCGGAAACATGAAAAAAGAAACTGGCACGATCACCATGGCAAAGAAAGTCACGGGCGGCTGCGCCTGCGGATCCATCCGCTACCAGCTCCTCGACAAGCCAATGTTCGTCCACTGCTGTCATTGCGAGGACTGCCAGCGGCTGACGGGCAGCGCGTTCGTACTCAACGCAATCATCGAAACTCGGGCGATCAAGCTGCTCCGCGGCAAGCCGGTAGCCGTGCCGGTGCCGCGCGAGAACGGTCCGCACGACATCTACCGCTGCCCCAAGTGTCAGACCGCGCTCTGGAGCGACTATGGGCGCAAGCCCAATGTCCGGTTCGTGCGCGTCGGAACGCTCGACAAACCCGGCGCCCTGAAGCCGGACGTGCATATCTACACTCGGTGGAAAGCGAAGTGGCTCAAGCTGCCAAAACGAACGCCGTCGTTCCGGGATTACTACAACACCGGCAAGCTCTGGCCCAAGACCAACCTCAAACGCCTCAAAGCTGCCGTCTCACAAATTGCACGTTGAAGCTCGACGAGTCGGACTTGGAACCGAATTCCCGGAAGAGCAACTCGAAGGATTGCGAAGCCTGCGGCCGTGAGGATGTTTGCAATACGGGCGACGCCTTGCCGCCCGAGAGCCATGCGCAGCACGACCCGAGTCGAGGTGCCGTAAAATGGCGCCTGACCGTAGTTGCGCACGGCAGGTAGAACCACACGATCTCGCGTGCTATGACGTCTTGTGGGACTATCGGACTTTGGTCTTATTGAGTCGCACCGCCGTAATGCGATAGCAACGTCAGGTGAATTATTTGATTCAGATACCGGACGAATTGGATCATCTAGTTCGCCAAATGTGCGATTCCCGCGAAAAGCGGCGAAGCAAGGCGGTTTCTCCGGAGGAGTTTCTGTCCGCGTTCCTAGAAGAAAAACTCAACGAATTGTTTGCGCGTCGGGAACGCCCTAAAACCGGAAAAAACAAGAAGGTTGCTGGTGCGGTACGGTCCGCCGAAGAACGCGCCAAAACCTGGAGGGAAGCTGCGAACGCTACTCAGACCGCTCTCGAAGCGTTGCGTAAGCTGGTTGCAGAAGCTACAATGGAGCCAAAGGCGGATCCGAAGGCGAAATCGCGTAAATAGTTTAAACTTCCATGCAGAGGCGGCGCACTGTGAAGTCAAATGAATCTCGGAGGCGAACCAAGCGTCCGATAAACCCACGGCCGCGGCGGTTTCCAATTACTGCGGATGATGTGATCCAAAGCGCCTTTTTCCGAAAAGCCGTATCTGAGGCTGCGGAGTACGCAAAAAAGCCAGATCGTCTTAAGCAGCTATTTGAGGAGGCCAGCCGCAAAGCCAAGGAAGTTCCAAGGGGAGCCTTCTTCGAAAGGTGGGCTTACGTAATGGCAATGATTCGTTTAATTCGTGCTGTACTATCGCGGTGAATATCGAGATATATCTCGGCAGCATTTCGTAATCATAGTAGCGGCAGTACGATACTTCTTAACGCCGGTAGATGTTATTTCCGACTGGACTCCAATAACGGGCTTCGTTGATGATGCGCTTGTAGTAAGCGTGGCATTGGGCGCGGTTCGGGACGACCTGGACGCATTTATGGGGTGGGAAACATCACAGCCTTGATTCTGCGGCCGGCCAGGGTCCGGGAGTTGTGATTTTGAATGTTTGGGCTGGGTCTCAGCTTGAGGGGCGGACGATTTAGATTGCTGACGCGAATCGCGACGAAACGCGCTTCATTGTGCGCGAGCCTACCCTGAAATCGGGGCAGGGTTAGCACGAGGCGCCGACCTTACACTGCAAGCGCAACATACATCGATGGCAGCTGGACGACGCTCTGACAAAATCAAAACGCCACGTTAATGGTGAGCGTGACCCGTTGTGGTTGAAGTGGTGACCAGCAGCAAGAAAACGGTCAACGTCGAGAGGTACTATAACAAGAAGCGCCTGCGTCCACTCTACACCGATTTCGAAATGCAGCCGCTATTCATCATGGCGAGTGATTAGAACCCATCTCATAAATAGGGAACGGGTGCGTTGCTGGAGATTTGACGCTGCAGCAAGGCGCGAGGAGGAAGAATATCCTTCATGGATCTTTGACCGACGAGCAACGCCGCTGCAGCGGCAAAGATCCGCAACCCTGCGGGCTAAGCTCTGGCGGGCGACTGGCGGCGTTGCTCCTCAGTCACAGAGCCGTCGGCTATGCTCCTTCGTCGCGCCTTGCCAGCCGCCCACCAGAGCCCAGCGCACCCATTCCCTATTTATGAGATGGGTTCTAGAAAAGGCAGCGCGGGAGAAAGCAGACGGGGTCGCGCCTTAATTTTTCAATTTTCGCAAATTGCGCGGGCGCGGTGCTCTGTCTCGCGAGTCAATGATTATCAATCGACGGCTATCTGTTACTAAAGAAGACGATAGAAGTCAGAGGACAGAGGACAGAGGTCGGAGGTCGGAAAAGAGTGAGAAGTGATTGGTGAATGGTTAAAGCGGTCAAATGTCAGAAGGCAGAGGGATTCCCCGGTCATCCATCACTCAGGAAGAAGGTAGCAGCTCGGGGTGGCTCTTGCGCAACCAGGCAAGCACATCTTGCCGCAGGTCCGTAACGAAATCGATTAGCTCGGCGGCGTTATCCTCCGTCGCAGCACCCGCCGTGTCGTACTCGACCGTGTTCCGCTTTGCGCGACAAGCGTCGAGATACTCGGAATCATCCTTGCGCGATTCGCCGAGAATAAGGGGAAGAGCCATGAGCGTGCGATAGTGGCCAAGCTTCTGCTCGGGCCGGTAACCCGAGGCATGTAGCAGGATCGTGCAGAGCTTAAGCGCAGCATTGTAGGCGATGCCAAATTTCCAATCCGCGGAGATGTTACCTTGAGCGTCCTTAAGATCACGGTCGACGATCTCGAGCAGATCAGAGATCTCACGCGCGCTCGGTTTGTGCGAACGAAGCCAGCCGTTCTTAGCCCATTGCTCCAAGCTCATGTTCGTCTCCAACGATGAAGATACGCGGCTCCGATAAGACGTTTCTCAAGAAATGGTCTCCCGTGCGTTTTCGCCGCCGAAATTCTTCAGGCGTGAAAATCTTCGGGTTGATCTCCCGTCCGATTTTTTCGGGAACGCCGGCGAGAAGCCTGGTCGGTCTGACGCAAGGTCACTGTGCCAATGACAAGAAGATCAATGTCACTGTGAGCCTGTTCGCGGCCGTGGGCGAATGATCCAAAAACGAACGCGAGTCGGATTCCTTTTTCTTTTTTCAGTGCGTGGCGGAGGAGGTCGGCTAATCCACTCGTCTTGAGAACGAGGCCGCGAATCTCCGGATAAAGGGGATGATCTTCTCGTGCAGTGTAGTAGCGGCGGTTACCATCCGTACGCGCTGAGATGAGACCAAGCTTCGTTAATCGCTCAAGCTCTTGCCTGACGGTGCCAATGGCCAGACCTGATCGGCGCTCCAGTTCCCGGACATGAAGCGGTTGGCCCTCCAGTCCAAAGAGGAGACGAAAGACCTCCGCTTTGACGTTCGAGGAGAGGATTTCGGCGAGAGAATTGGATTGTGCGGTAATACCATACAATTGTGCGGTTTTACCATTCATGCAACTGGCAGGGCGCGAGCGGGAATTTCTCAGAGGTCAGAAATCGGAGATCAGAAGTCAGCCCCGAAATAATCGGGGGCGTCCGTTGGCAGTAGGTCGGAGGTCGAGAATTGGTGATCAGAGGGCATAGGTCGGAGTCGGAGTCGGAGTCGGAGGTCAGAGGTCCGGGGCAGACCAGACGAGAGAGTGCCGTAGCGCTTGCTTTATCTCTTCAGGCGGACAGGGGAGCTTTAGGGCGGCGGCCGCGCCGGCCTCGAGAAGCCTTGCCGCGTACAACGGGTCGTCAGGCCAGCCGTAAAGGGCAATTATCGGCATCTTAAACAGGCAAATCATTCTTCTTATGAGGAAGACGCCGTCAGCAGCGTGCATTGTCCGACGCCTGGGCAAATAGTATGGCGCACAGAAAATGTTATTAAGGATGAGTATCGCGAGATCGAACCTCTGCTTTGCCGCTATTTTCAGTAGCTCGTCCTCTCTGATTCCCAGTGGGACTGCCGTCGCAACCGCGTCGCAACCTGGATAAATGCTGAGGATCAGTTGCGCGAAATAGTCGCGGAGCCCTTCAAACGATGTCTCGGAAAACAATACTCTGATGAGTTGCGACCCGCTGAAATCCAAAGTTCGTTGGTTCATATCCAGTGGTTTAACAGAGATCAGAGGTGGAAGATCAGCGTAATCGGTGATTGGTGATCAGTGAGGATGAAGAACTTCATCGGGGAGTTGGAATTGCGGCAGCTGCGGGCAGGGAAGGGCCATAGAGACGCCTGCAGCTCTCCGGTGAATTTCGCTGTGCTCGAAACAATCGTTTCGATTTGCTTCTCGCGTTTGGCCCAGGTCCGGTTCATCGCCGCTTTTTCCCGCGCCAGGTCCGCCTGCATCTGCTGAAATTGCTCCGCGATTGTAGCCATCCGTTCGTGGAACTGCGGACTCGTGAAATACTGAAAGATTCTCGATTTTTGGTCGTCCTGGCCGCCTAGCGCCAAGCCGGGTTTGCGCAAGCAGCGCCATGTTTACTCGCAGAGTTTCTGCCAGGCAGGCTGCTAGCGGAAAAGTCGTGATTAAAACTCCTCTGACGCCGCCCATATGCTGAACGTGCTCAGGCAGTGCGTCTGTCACAATGACCGCCACATCAGCTTTGGCGGCTTGCTTGTCTTCAATCAGTTTGTCGATCCATTTGTCGCTCCAATTCCGGACTCGCTTGGATTCCCACAGAATCGTCCCGCAAAGCTGACCAGAATCGCTTGTCACTTTTTGCAGGACATCCGCGCCGCGAGCGCCACTTTTCACCGATTCGATCTGGTCCCGCGGAAATCGTTCGCGCAAGCGCTTTCTCAAGCTCGATCTCCTGGACGTCGCCTTGCAGCTTCTGCGAACCTTGTTCGGATTTCCGTTTCAAATCCTCGATCTGGCGGCGCATATCCTCGAGCTGCTTGTTCTTGTCCGCATCTTTCAGTCGATGTTCCTCGAGTACCTGGTCCTGCGCAGCTTTGCGGATCTTGTCGCGCTCGTCAGCTAATTTTCGCTGCGCTTCGAGCTCCGCTTTTTCCGCTTGCTCCTGAAGCTCTGCCTTCGTGCGCAACAGGGCGCGCTCATTGTCACGCGCCTCTTTCAGCTCCTTTGCTTGGGCTTCGAGTTTCATCTGAAGCTCGGCCGAATTGCGCTCAGCTCTCTCGCTGCCTCTTTGGCGAGTTGTTGGCGCAGATCGGCTTCTTTTCGTTTGAATTCGTCCCTCAGTTGCGCGCGCATTTGCAGTTCGATCTCGCGGTTGAGCGCCTGGTCCAGCGCGAACTTATGCGAACATTTGGGACAAGTGATTTTTTGATTCATAGCAAAGAAGCCCTCGCCTCGAAGTTAGGATTTAGGGGATTTAGGTTCTCGACTCTTGTGGTCCTCTTCCGACACGATGTCGGTTAGGGAGGCCGCTGCATCGAGCTTTTCGGAGACTGAAGCGATGTCCATGCTGGAGCGACGCAACGCGCTCATCTTGCGGGAGAACGCTGCCTGGCCTGCTCTTGAACCGGCAGTGTCAGCAACGTAGTTAGCCGCGTTGTTCGCTGCGATACTGAGGTTCGAGGCAGTCGCGATGGCATCCTGGTTCGCTCCCAGGAACAGAAAAATCCACTTGTACGTATCAGTCTGGTGCTTGATCTTCCCGGCAATCTCTTTCCACGTGAACCGCTGCGACGCGTTCTCCAGGCCGTCGGTCAGAATAGCAACAATGACCTGCCCGGGTCGGTCTTTCTCGGCCAGTGCAGCGAGGCGGAGGCCAAGGTCGTCGACGGTCTGGCCGATAGCGTCGAGCAGTGCGGTGCATCCCCTCGGTTGGTAGGTATCGTCGGTGAGCGGCACAATTTCCAGCGCCGGCACGGAGCTTATCGGCACGAAGTATTCGTCGTCGAACAGAACGAGAGTCAGTTTGGCGAGTCCTTCGGTCTTTTGCTGGTCGTCCAGGAATTGGTTGAACCCGGCGATGGCGGCCTGCTGGCAGCTGTTCATGGAGCCGGAGCGATCGAGGATAAAAGCGATCTCGGTGTAATGAGCGTTTGGTTTCATAGCAACACCCTACAACAGTGGGTGGGACATCGGCTGTCATAGGGGTGAAGAAAGTTGAAAGTTGTTGGAACGGATCCGGCCAGCGGTCCTTTAGTTGAGTGCAGAAGATCTGTAGGACCACACAGTGTCCTGCCCATCCGAACGGAACAAAATTCGCTTTCCGAACACGAAAACGACTTCTCGACTGAATTTTCTCGCCTTCGGGGGAGAAAAAGTTCTCTCAACATCCAACTCCGAAGCCTTTCGCGAGCAGGCGCTCAACAACGAACGCCCAACATCCAACGAAAGTGCCTTCGCATAGAGTCTGTAACCGAGACCATTGGACGCTGCAGGGGCAACCTGATTCGATCAGGCGGCGTCGCGATAACTATCAGCTACTGTCGCCGACGTTCTTGCGATTCTCTCTTTTAGCTCTGGTGGCGCCAGCACCTGCGCGTGAGTGCCCCAGCTGAGAATCCAACGCTCGATCTCTTCCAAGTTTCCTAACGTTAACGAGAGCTCAATTCCGCCATTTCGCAGCTGTTTGGTCTTTTGCGACGGATGCCATTGACGTTCCTCGATCCGGGGGGCGGCGAAGGCGTCGAAGGCGATCCGGATCGTGTGTTTGGTTTTGCTTGGCTTCGCAAAAACACCAAAGCTTTCGCCGAGGAATTTGCCAATCGAGAAATCGAGAGGGCGCCGGAACTTGTTTTTGCTCACGCGGACGCTGCGGATCCTGAGGAAGAGCGAACGTGCGCACCTGCTGGCGATCGACATCGAAGGCAAACAGATACCAAAGGTTTTCAACGCAGCCGAGGTGATAGGGCTGCACGTATCGTTGCTCGTAGCGTGCGGCGTCGGGTTTCTTGTAATCGAATCGAATCTCGAGCTGTTTAAATACGGCGTGGCTCAGCTCCTCGAAAAGATGGACATCAGTCGTCGATCGGCCCGTACTTCGAAAAGAAACGGCCGAGTCCAGGTCGCTCCAGGTCATTGAGATTGTATCGCGCAAACCATCGGTGATCTTCCGGAAGGCGGTAGATAGCGGGGCCTCGAATGACGTGCCCTTATACTGGGTCAATGCTTTCTGACCGATGTACAAAGCGATCAATTCGCCCTCGGAAATCTCGATATTTGGAAAGCTCGCGACTGGTTCGGTGTAATAGAAGCCGAAGTGCAGCTGGTCATATTCGATCGGGAGACCGAGGCGGTAGCGCATGAAGTCAATGTCGCGCTGAACGGTCTTTGAACTGACTTCAAGTTCATCAGCTAGTTTTCGGCAATTCGGGTAACGACCGGCTTTCAATCGCTCGTGCATGCGCATCATGCGTTCGAGCGGCGGACGCGAGTGAAGAGCCGTGGAGCGGGTGGGGGAGAGTTTGATGGAATTGCGTTTCATAGCACAGGGTTGAATTCGGAATACGCGCTACGAAGTCCCCCGGCAAGAACTTTTCTTTGGGTATCGGACAGTGTTTGTCCTACCCATCTGCATAACGTGAGAATTATGAACAGAAATCCGATCCTTCCAAATTGGCAGCCACCTCGCCGTCAACCGTTCTGCGCACGTCGCGGCATCGCTCTGCTCCGAGCGTTGCGCCTGCGACTAGCGGAAGAAACCGTGGAGCGATCTGTCCAACTGCAGTTTGAATTCGGATACGTCGTCAAGTCGCGGTGATCCGCACAAAGGCCAGCTCCCGAGGCATATCAAAGCCCATTCACGCCGTCTGCGCTTATAAAACAAAGTTGCGGCTTTGGCTCGAAGTCGAGGGAAGTGACGTTACAGCCTACCTTATTTATCCGGTGTCTTCGGTTTGTCTTCGCAGAGTTTTTGGAAGCGCGGATCAAGTATTATCCATCCGGATGTTCATTGCGGCAGCGTCACCTTGAACTCGATCTTCGCCAGTTGCTCCGGCGCCTTGCCGACCTTGCGCAGGAACGGCAGCCAGCGCGGATCGGCGTGGATCTTGTCGAACAGGTTTTCCGTCACAATGTCGGTGAGCCGGGGGTCGTGATACTCGAGCACCTTGTCGAGCCACGCGAATGCCTGGTCGGCCTCGCTGCGGAAGGCGTAGACGCCGGCGATGTTGAAGGGCGCTTCCTTCTCGAACTTCGCGATCAGCGCGGCCAGCGCCGCGTCCGAGTCGGCCTTGCGCCCGAGCGCGTGATAGGCCATCGGCAGACCGACCATTCGATAGGCCTCGCTCGTCTCTTGTTGGATCTCGGCAAGCGCGCCGGCAGCGTCGCCCTTCAGCAGCAGCGTCACGCCGAGCTGGGAGTGCACGTCACCGATACCCGGGTTCAGGCTCAGTGCCGTGCGGCACGAGGCAATCGCTTCGTCGTACCTGCCGGAAAGGCGCTGGTAGTAACCAAGATTGGTCAGCGACGTCATGTCCAACGGATCGCGACGAACAACCGCCTCGCTCAGCGCGAGCGCTTCGTCCAGTCGGCCGAGACTCACGAGGAAATCGGCAGCATTGCCGACCACGCTGAGATCGGTCGGATCGAGCGCCAAGGCGCGCTCGAAGTGGTTAGCTGCGCCGGCGTCATCGTTTTGAACCTTTGCGATGTTACCAAGTTGGGCATGTGCCGGTGCGTAGTCTGGATCAATCGCCAGCGCTTTCTCCGCCACCTCGCGGGCGCGCGCCAACCCCTCCTGGCCCGATACCATGCCGAAGACTGCCTTGTTTACAAAGTTCCTAGCCAGCTCGGACCACGCGGGAGCGTAACGGGGATCGATCTCGAGCACCCGATGGTAAAGCGCGTCCGATTTCTCGAACGCCTCCGCGGTAAACTGCCGCGCAAGCTGCTTCGCCTGCAGATAAAGGGCGTAGGCCTTCGGATCGGTCGTGCGCGCCTTGGGCGCCGGTTCGAGCAGCGTCACCTTCAGCTCTTTCACCACTTTGCCCGCAACCTCATCCTGGATCTTGAAAATGTCGTCGAGCTTGCGGTCGTAAGTCTCCGACCACATGTGGAAGCCGTCGGCAGCGTGGATTAGTTGCGCGGTGATCCGCACCTGGTCGCCCGCCTTGCGCACCGAGCCCTCCAATACATGCGCCACGCCGAGCCGCCGTGCGATTTCCGGAATATCGAGTTCTTTACCTTTGAACGAGAACGACGACACACGCGCCGTCACCTTGAGCTGGGGAACTTTCGCCAGCAGATTCAGCAGCTCCTCGGAGATGCCGTCGGAGAAGTAATCGTTCGCCTTATCCTCGCTCATGTTGACGAAGGGCAGCACCGCGATGCTTTTTTCGGGGATGGCAGTTGGCGACGTAGTCGGCCTACGCGAAACAATCATGAAGGCAGCGACGATTGCTCCAAGTACCAGTAGCCCTATTGCCACTTCGGCCCACCGCACATGCGCCCGATGTTTCCTGACCGCCTCGAGCTTGCTCGGCAGGTTCGGATTACCAACCTCATCGGAGTAAAGGTTGGTCACGCTCACCCGCGCGCCGTGTTTTACCTCGAAGGTGCCAATGTCGCGCAGAAACGGTCGCCACCGGTCATGTTGTTCCAGATCTTCAGCCACATGCTTGGAAACGAGGATGTGGCCGGCATCGCCACAATCCATCACCCGTTGCGCCAGGTTGATCCCAGCCCCAGCTATGTTCTGGCGCTGGTTAACATCGACCACCTCGTTAACCGGGCCGCTGTGAATTCCCATCCGCAGGGCGATCCGCGGATGTTCTTTCAAGGCTCGCGCAATTTCCAAAGCGCATTGCGCCGGCGCTTCGGGATCTGTCCGGAAAACAAGCGCCATCCCATCACCAGTCGGGAGCCGGATCAGTTTTCCTTCGGCCTCGGCTTCGTGAAATTCGTTCGTGGTGCTGACCACTTCATTAAGCTCGCGCAGTAACTCGCTTTGCTGATTCACGAGCAACTTGGAGTAGCCCACGATATCGATGAACAAGACGTGCCCAATCTGCAAACGGGTTTGTTCTTCGGACGATGGCATGAAACCGCTTATTATAATGTGACCTGCAATTTAACGAGCCGAATCAGCCCACTGCACACGCGAAAGCACCTTGTAAGCGTTGCGTCGCTTCAGCTCGTCGAAGAAAGTTACGCATATTCACTGTGCCCCGCCGTCCGCCTATGGTCGAGGCTCGCGCGATGTAATGCCGAGCGCCTTCTCGATCGCGGCCGGGTCGTACACTTTTCCGCCCTTGATTACAGTCATGATGTTGTGGATGTCGCAAATGTTCTTCGTCGGATCGCCATCGACAAGAATCATGTCTGCCAATTTTCCCGCGGCAATGACACCACGGTCTTTGTTCACACCCATCACCAGCGCAGGCGTCAATGTCGCCATGCGCAAAACCTCAGCCGGACCGATACCCGCGCGCACATAGAGCTCGAGTTCGTGATGGAGCGTGTAACCGGCCAGCGCGTCTGTCCCCGGGATAATTGTGACACCCGCATCGTGGAGCGCTTTCAGTAAGCGCAGCATCGCCGGGAAGGCTTCGCGGTAAGCCGCCTCCTTATCTCGCGGAACTTCGAGCGCACCACTCCGCATCGAGCGTCGGACCTGTGGCGGAAACCGTGGCACAATGTCTTCGAGCCCGGGCGTGATTGCGGCCGGATCGCCACAAAAGAGCCCTTCGAAGACACTAATCGTCGGATCAAGAACGGTGTGATGCTGTTTCAGAAAGTTAATGAAATCGCGCACTACCGGTTTCTCCGGCGTGAATTCGCGCGCATGCTCGGCCACCTTGATAAAACGATCTCGATTCCGCGTTTCCTTCACTGCCGGAAAAAGAAAATTCAGTTCGATAAAATTCAGGTGCTGTATCTCATCGGCCCCGTCCTCGACGAATTGGCGCGCGGACATAAATGCCGGAACATGCCCGCTCACTCGCAGCCCGAGCGCATGCGCATGATCGGCGATGACCGGAACCAGCTCAGGTTTGACGGAGGAATAAATCTTGATCTGCACATAACCGTGATTGGCGTACCAATCGACGTCCTCAATCGCCTCCTTGGGTGTGTCGACCCGCATTTTCTCAGGAGCGGCGAATTCCCCTGTGCCGTCGATAATTCCAGCCTTCAAAACGCGGGGTCCAAGCTCACTGCTGTCGTCAAAGCGCGCGACGCGCTGCAGAAAACTATCGGTGTCGTTAGCCATGTCGCGAGCGCTGGTTACGCCATTGGCGAGATCGAGCGCGCCATCGACTTCGCTGAAGTGCTGATGATTGTCCCATAAGCCGGGCATGAGGAAGCGGCCATGCGCGTCAATGATCTCGGCGTTGGCAGATGGCTTAATGTCGGCGTCCGGGTCCACGCGCACGATGCGGTCCCCGCGCAAAAGGACACTGGTGCCCGGAGTAACGCTCAGGTCGCGCGGATCGAACAATCGGGCGTTACGGATGATAAGATCGCCTTTCGGAATGTGCGCAAGTTCGTGAGCGACTCGTACTGACCAGGCGTTGTCGGTTTCCTGCTGAGCCGTTCGTAACTGCGCAATTGCCGCTTCGAATTGAGCCGAAACGATTGAGAGCCATGACGATACTGACGCCGCGGTACTCCCATCGCGCTCCAGCCAGATCGATTGCGGCGCAAAGCCAAGTCCCGTAATTCGGTACTGGATCAACTCGCTCTTACCGGACGCCACACTTACTTTTCCCGCCTCCTCGATGCTCGCCTCGCCCGCGGGCAAGAGAGCCAGTTTGTGGTTCGGCGCTTTCAGCAGCGCGCGCGCGAGCACCCCGAGGAATTCCGGTGGCGCATTCATCGGCACGTAGAACGCCTCACCGGCAACAGCTTGTTCGCCTTGCTCGCTGCGATTCTTCCAACTAGCCCGGCCGTTCTTCATTTCAAAGCGTTCCTCAATCGGCGCCTTCATGTAATCATTCCCGCGGCCTTCGTATTCGGTCGGCACGCCAGCAGCATTGATTTTCCAAGCAGCGATGACGTGATCCCCCCGCCCGCGGTCGTTGTAGGAATATTCAGCGCGCACGGCGCCGGTAGCCTCCATCTGCACGGTTTGCGTGCCGGCCGGGAGGCCCGAAAGAAAGATTTTGTCTGTCCGCGGCGCGGCCGAGGCTTGCGCCACTCCGACCAGAGTGAGGACGAATGTAACGAATATGCACATGTCCGCTCTCCTTCTAATTTGTGATTTTCTCATTGCACGTGGCAGAGTGTTTTGTCGCTCGCAGAATGAGCGCTGCAGCCTGCCGACACTCTCAACAACGCTCTCGGCCGTCGAGATCAATAATTGGGGAGCGCGCTGAGCAACTTGCTCATTGTCATCCAATCCATCTATTCTTTCTCGATTCAAGGGTCCCCGTAGTTCAACGGAAAGAACAAGGGTTTCCTAAACGAAAGTTGCAATAAAACTCGGTGTCGATGTCTTCTGGGAACGCGCTCAATGTTCTGTCTGTCGCCAATGAATCGAACAGAACATTCGTGCCTGATCGTTGCACATCCATAACCATGATCAATTCGTGCACGCTAGTTGGCTCGTTCATTGCCCAAGACTGTTACCAAACAGCAATTCGCCCGTGTTCATTCAATCGATGCGCGGAGTAACGTGATTTTTACGCGAAAAAGACTGTTACGGCACAAGCGGGGCAGACCTACAGCTTCACTGCAACGTGGGACGGGAAGCACTTAGTGCTGGTACGAGCGTAGCGATCGCAAACCATTGCTGGCGCCGCCGAGCGAGAACGACGGCGCGAACCAGGTTGTCGATTCTCCGGCGTTACCCCAACAATGAACGGGCTTGATGAAGCTGACCTTCACTGGGGAAGGATAGCAATCCAAGATTGGCAGTGACAATGATCATGTGCGTATCGGTATGTCACCGAAGGTGGCCAGTGATAATCCGTCACGCCACGGCGTGTAATTTCTCGCTCGATGGCTTCCTTTTCTGCGAGGTCGTCCTTGACCTCATCATAGGCGTTGCTCTGCCACGGTGCTTTGTCCCGACTCATGCGCGCCATGCTCAAGCAATAATTGAGTTCGTAGCGCCGCAGTTGCAGATCGGAAGTGGATAAATGTTGAATTTCATTCTCCGTCGAACAACAGCCTGCCACAACAAGCCCGGCTGTTATTAATGGTATTATCTGTTTCACGCTTCGACTCCTCCTGTTCACTCCTGCACTACCCGATGCAGGCGCTTAATACAATCCTAAGATCCGCTTGACGGAGTTTGCCAAAAGGAGGCGCGATCCTGAAGAGAAATTTATCCTCTTCGTCTGCGCAGTTGCGCTTGTAATCGTGCTCGTGAAAATTCTACGGGATAAATAGCCGTTATGCCTGACAGTCCAACTCATGATTTGGAACGTTTGCCGGCTTCCAGACTTATGCCTGGACCGGCTGACCTGCGGGCCTATCCCGCTCATAATCTGGTTGCCTGGCAACCACAAGGTATACTGGGTGATCAGCTCTTGGACGACATTGGTGAATGGCTCTGTCATATCGAAAAAGCGTCAGCGCCGTTCAACAGATTCGTTGATCTCAGTCGATTGACGGAGGTGGTGGTTCGCACCCGTCATGTTTTTAAGTTTGCTCGGCATCGGGCAGAGCATTACGCCGGAGTTAGCCCGGTGAAGTCGGCCTTGTTTAGCGAAGATTGGCTCACTTTTGGCATCGCCCAGCTCTACGAAATGCTGATGAAGGAAACGCCGATCGATGCGCGTGCATTTCACGACCGCGCGAAGGCCGCCGCCTGGCTCGGTGTTCCGGCGGAGGTTCTGAAACTCGAAGATATACCGGGGCCTCCCCGTTAGCGTCGTAATGGGCGTCTGCAATCCAGATCGTTCGCCCATTGGAATCCACGGGGAATGAGCGTGCGAACAATCCAATTCAGGCCGTCGCGCAACCCGCGCTGGCAAAAACAAGGCGGCTGGGAAGCGTTTGAAGCAGGGGGCTGTCCGGTTTGCTGCGGCCCGAACGCGCGCGAGCAGGCGTTATCCTATGCGTGCCAGCGTGCCGGTTATGGTCGCGCTGAAATCCAGGTGCTCGACGAAAGCGGCGATCTCGCGGAGACGATTAGCAATGAGGATGCGACCGCTGGTTTAAGGCAGCATAAAGGCAACGGAATTTGTAAAAAGCACGCGCCCGTGGGGATTCGAACCTCAAACCTTCTGATCCGTAGTCAGATGCTCTATCCAGTTGAGCTACGGGCGCCGGGGAAGCGGTAATTTGCGGAGGAGAGGAGAAGCGTCAAATCGCGACACGCCGAGCACTGGGACTTTTTCGCAACGATGTCGCTTCACGTTCCACTTCCTCCAGGAATTGCTGCGCAATCGGTGAGAGCTTCCCCGTCCAGGCAGCGCCAATCATGACCTTGGGGAAGGTCGGTAATTTCAGCGCGCGAATACCTTTAGGTGGTTTGAAGCCGGGCGTGCTAACGGTTAAGCCGATTCCATAGCCGTGCCCAACATAAGATTCGATCAGTCGCGTCGAATTTACTTCGATCCCAGGAAACCATTCGACGCCCAGTTGCTGCAATCCTTCCTGAAAATGATGCGAGACCGGATCGCCGCGTCGAAACGTGACCAGCGTTTCCTCTATTTTATCGCGTCCCCACAATTCCTCAGCGCGAGTAAGCCGCTGCGTATTTTTCACTAGCAGGATCAGCGGCAATTCCACCAGAGCACGTGAGCGAACTGCGTTCGCTTTCTTTCGCTCAAGCACCGTAATAGCGATATCGATTTCGCCCGCCTGCAAAAGTCGTTCCGCTTCGATGCGCGCCGCCTCATGAAGGCTTAAACGAAAGGATGGAAAATGTTTTCGGACTCGCCGAAAAATTTCAGGGAGATAATCGTGGAGCACAATCGCGGGCGCGGCGACGCGGAGGTGACGGGCCGAGCCGCCCCGAATTGCCTCGCCAACACGATCAATCTCGTCGAAAAAAGGACGAATGAATTCGAACAACTCCCTGCCCGCAGGGAGGAGGGCGAATGGTCGGCGATTGAATAGCTTGGTGCCGAGAGATTCTTCGAGGCGTGCAATCTGTCCACTGACCGCAGGCTGCTGGATGCCGTACGGCATATTGCGGACGGCGGGCACAATCCCTCCATGGCGGGCGACGTAATAGAAAAGCTCGAGGTGGTGAATATTCATGATCGAGTAATTCGATGTTTACCGGCGAATTTATCGATTCAGGAATACATCGCAGGTAACGGATACTAACAAGACATCTTATGGGCGGTCTTATTCTTCTGCTTTTGATCGTTATCGTAGTGGTGTTTGTTGTTCCGGCGGTTGCGCTGGCCAAGGCGAGTCAGGCGCTGCGGGCAATCGAAGAACTTCGAGAGCGGCTACGCATGCTCGAGACGCGCCCGCAAGCGCCGCGCGAAGGCGCGGCAGAGGAACCGCCGGCAATAATCACGGAATCGCCACCGCCTGAGCCAATCATCCCGCCGGTTTCAGTTCCGCCACCTCTGCCTGTCTCAGTAATTCCGCCGATACCGAAGATGGAACCGGCGGCGGCGGTTGAAGAAATGCGTTTTGAAACCGCCGCACCGCCGTCGCGCAAAATCGACTGGGAACAATTCATGGGCGCGAAAATGTTCGCCTGGATCGGCGGGTTCGCCTTGTTCCTTGGTGTTGCCTTTTTCGTAAAATATTCGTTCGAGCGTAACCTGATTCCGCCGGAGCTGCGGGTCGCGATCGGATTTCTCGCCGGGATTGCGCTTGTCGGCGGCGGGGTGTTGTTGAAGCGCAAAGAGAATGTCATCACTGCGCAAACATTGTGCGCGACCGGCATTCTCATTCTTTACGCCGTCACCTTCGCCTGCCGAGCGTTCTATCACTTCCCGTTCTTTGGACTGATCCCAACGTTCGCGCTCATGGCACTAATTACGGCCGCAGCCTTTCTCCTCGCGGTACGAATGAACGCGCTGGTGGTTGCGATCCTCGGAATCGCCGGCGGTTTTCTGACGCCGGTCCTTCTTTCCACCGGGCAAGACAATCCGCTGGGATTGTTCGGATACATTGCCCTGCTTGATATCGGACTGCTGGCCGTGGCCCGACGCAAGGACTGGACTTCGCTACCAATCCTCGGCGCGGTCGGCACGGTTTTCATGCAAATCGCGTGGGTGGGTAATTTTTTTCTGCACCAACAGTACTTCGCCGGAACCAAAACGCTGATTCCGATGGCGGTGTTTCTCGCGTTCGAAATTCTGTTTCTGGCTGCCGCCGTCACAACCAAACGCGCGGGGAAACTGGACAATGCAATCTCCGGCGCGGCGCTTGGTGTGGGCGCAACGGCGATGTGCTGGGCTTTCTACTTTTTCTCATTTACCAGCATCGGGAATCGAGCGGGCTTGATTCTGAGTTATCTTTTTCTGGTCGACCTGGGACTGCTTGGGCTGGTTCTGACGAAGGCATATTTCAACCGTCTTGTCGCCATCGTTGGTCTCGCCGTCTTCGTCTTTCTCGGGCTTTGGACCAATGATTATCTGACCGCGCCCAATCTTTCCGTTGCCCTTGGTGCTTATTTCGTCTTCGCGCTGCTGCATTCGTCGCTTCCAATCGTGATGCAGAGGTTGGGCAAGGCGACGCCGTCGTGGTCGGCGCATTTGTTTCCTGCTGCAACCTTACTCCTGGTGCTCCTACCGATATTCAAATTGGTCACTGGTTCGCTCCTTATTTGGCCGCTGGTGTTGTGTGTCGACATCCTCGCGCTGTTGGCAGCTGCACTGACGGGAATGCTCGCGACGGTAGCTATTGTCCTGGTTCTCACGCTGGTCACGCTCGGCGCCTGGATTTTGCGAATGCCGCCGGGACATCGATGGCTTGCCAGCGTCACTTTTCCTAATCGGTGGATTTTCAATTTTCTTTATCGCCGGAGCCACGCTGATGTCGCGGCGACTTGGGGAAAAACCAGGAGAAGTTGGAAACATTTTCGGTGGACTGGGCGTGCCCGCGAACTTCGCCGTCCAACTTCCTACGCTGGCCGCGACGCTACCGTTTTTGTTGCTGATCATGGCGACCTTGCGTGTGCCGTTGTCGAATCCGTCGCCAGTCTTCGGTCTCGCGCTCATGCTGGCGGTTTTGTTGCTCGGCATTACCAAAATAGCTTCACTCGATTTGCTCGCCTGTGTTGCGCTCGGATCCACGATTTTGCTCGAGCACGTCTGGCATTTCGCTCGTTTCCAAAAAGAAAAGGCGGACCTTCCATTTCTTTGGTATCTCGGGTTCGCAGCGATTTTCACCGTTTTTCCATTTGTTTTTCATCGGCAGTTCGCTCGCAAGAGCACGGTGTGGGCGAGCGCGGCGCTGGCTGCGCCGTTGCATTTTTATCTGATTTACGAGGTGGTTCGTGTCACGCATCCGCATAGCGGAATGCTTGGTCTGGTTCCGGCAGCGTTTGCGATTCCATCTCTACTCGCGCTGGTCGCACTACTTCGTTTAATTCCGACGGACAGTCCGGCACGTAACGCGCAGCTCGCCCTCTTTGGCGGTGCGGCGTTGTTTTTCATCACCTTGATCTTCCCGATCCAGTTCGATCGGCAATGGATCACTCTCGGTTGGGCACTGGAAGGGGCCGCCTTGTGCTGGCTGTTTCACCGCGTGCCGCATCCCGGTTTGCGCATCGCCGGAATCGGGCTCCTGCTGGTTTGCTTTGCGCGACTGGTTTGTAATCCGGCGGTGCTCGCCTATCACGCGCGCGCAGCCACGCCCATCTTCAACTGGTACCTTTACACCTATGGCATCGTTGCTATCTCCTTCATGGTCGCAGCGAGATTGCTGGCGCCACCGCGTAACCTGGTGCTGAATCAAAATGCTCCGCCGTTACTCAATTCTTGCGGAGCCATTCTCGCCTTCGTTTTGATGAACATTGAAATCGCTGATTACTTTACCAAGCCAGGCGCCTACGAGCTCACATTTCAGTTCAGCGGCAACTTCGCACGCGACATGAGTTACAGTATTGCCTGGGCGCTCTTCGCCTTGCTCCTGTTGATCGTCGGAATTCGCAAACGCACCCGCGGCGCGCGCTACGCCGGTCTTGTCCTGCTTTGTGTGACCCTTTTGAAGCTTTTCTTCCACGATCTGTCGCAGCTCCAGCAACTTTATCGTATCGCCGCCCTCATCGTCGTCGCGATCATCGCGATTGTCGCCTCGTTCCTCTATCAGCGTTTCCTGAGCGAACCGCAGAAACAATGAAACCCTGCGCGGTTCTGGTGCCGATCATTTTTTGGACGGGCGCAGCATGTGCGCTCACGCCCAATCAATGGCAATATCGTCAATCCATTGATGTACCGGCGACGGGACTGGTGCAGATAAATCTGCCGCTGGAAACATCAAATATCGCGCGACCGGATCTAAGCGATCTACGCATTATCGATTCTAACGAGAAGGAAATTCCCTTTTTGATGGATCAACCGATGCCGCGGCCGGAATCGAGCGCGCCGGTGAAGGATTTTCGCGCTGAAATTGTTTCCGCCGAGACGCGACTGCTGATCACAACCGGCAGCGACTCGACCATCGCGGGTGTCATGCTGGAGACACCTGCCAGCGCAAATTTCATCAAAGCGGCGCGGGTGGAAGGATCCAATGATCAAAAGGACTGGCGAATATTAAAATCAGGCGCTCCGCTTTTTCGCATGGGCAACGGCGCGGCTAATCTCCGCGTCGCGTTTTCCGAAGGCAGATGGCAGTTTCTGCGCATCGTTGTCGACGATAACCGGACGCCGCTGGTTCCATGGACAGGCGCACGATTAATCGTGGCCGGATCGCCCGCGCCAGCTGAACCGGTCTCAGTCACGATCAAATCGCGTGACGAAAATCCGGGGGTGACGCGGTTGGGGATTGATCTCGGCGCCGCGAATCTGCGGATCGCATCAATTCGGATCGGCACGTCTGAGCCGATTTTCACCCGCACCGTAACAGTGACAGCACCGGAATTGTCAGCACAGAATTTGCAAGAAGAGATTTTGAGCAGCGCGGTTTTATATCGCGTGGATCTAAACGGAAAAGTCGAAGCTCACCTTGACCTTCCCATCGACAAACAGATTTTCGGACGAGAACTGGTTCTGTTGATCGACAACGGCGATAGTCCACCGCTGCTCGTTTCCGAGGTTCGCGCGGACCGGCGAATAACGCGTCTCATCTTTTTCGCAGCGACGCCGGGTGCGTACAGTCTGCTTTCAGGGAATAGTCAGTGTGAGTTGCCGCGTTATGATATAAGTCACCTGGGTGATCAATTGCGACGGGCTGGCGCCAGCCAGGGACAGGTGAGCCTGCCGGCACAGAATCCCGGCTACAATTCCGCAGCGAATCTCCCGCAGGATTTCGCCACTGGCGCAAAGATCGACGTCGCACCATGGAAATTCCGCAAACCAATTCAAATCGCGAAGCCGGGGGCGCAACAAATCGAGCTCGATCCGGATATCCTTGCCCGGGCGGCTCCAGATTTTCGTGATCTTCGAGTCGTTAGCGAGAACGCGCAGTTGCCATATTTGATCGAATGCACCTCGATCGAGCGAACTGTTCCCCTCAATGCCGGGACCGCGAATGATCCCAAACGTCTGACACTCTCGCGGTGGCAATTGAAATTGCCGCAAGCTGCATTACCGCTCAGACGCGTTTCTTGCGCTTCAACTTCCGCATTGTTTGACCGAACATGTCGGTTCTGGGAAGAATTGACCGACGAACGTGGTGACCAATACCCACGTGAACTGGCGCAGACCACATGGCGGCGAGTGCCGAATCAAGCAGCGGGGCAGCTGGTCGTTTCTTTTGCAGCTCCGCCGAAGACGGACACAGTCTTAATGGAAACTGACAACGGCGATAATCCACCGATTGAGCTACATGATTTTCGCGGATACTATCCGGTAACGCGGATTATTTTTGCCTCGTCGAAATCCCAATCAATCGCGCTTTACTACGGCAACGAGGAAGCAGCTGCCCCCCGATACGATGCCAAGCTGATTGCCGCGCAATTGTTGCGCTCAGAGCGGACGCCAGCTGCACCAGGGTCTCAGGAAATTCTCAAATCGGAACGGGTGGCAGAAACTGTGACCGGATCCGCGCGTTACATTTTTTGGGGAGTGCTTGGGATCGTTGTGATCGCATTGCTAGTTCTGATTTCGCGGCTGTTACCGAAGACCGCTTAAAGGGGAGGGTTACCTGCCGGCGCAGATTTGCGCGGCCGTTGTGGCGGCGTGAGACAGCTGTGCGCTTAATTTATCGCTCCGGGCGTAGAAACATTCGCAACCGGGCATTTCGAGCTGGGTTATCTCAACGGCTAGCAGAAACCTGGGCCAGAAATCCAAAAAAACCAAGTCCGACGCACTTCTAACTACGCGGTCGCATTCCCCGCAAAATCCGGTCATCTTCGCCTGTGACTGTTTTCCTGGGCTGCGGTTTCGTCGCGAAATATCGCGAGGGCGGGGGAGTCTTTTCCGTACCATTGCAATGGATGCTCGGTTTGAAGCGACTCCGGCTCGACGCCGTCTGGCTGGAAGTCCTTCCCGGCAGCGGTAACGAAATAGCAGACCGGGCTGCAATAAGAAATTTTGCGGCGCAACTCCGGTTTTATGGGCTCGCCGAAAATTATTGTCTGCTATATCAACCGCAAGCCGGCGATGCCCAGGATCTCGACGAGATGCGCTGCCTTGGCCTCCCAGAAAGCGATTTGCGCGAACGATTGGCAGGGCCGAACACGCTGCTGAATCTCAGCTACTCGGTCCATCCACCGATCCTCTTGCGATTCGAACGCCGAATCTTTTGCGACCTCGATCCGGGTGAAATTTTTTACTGGATGACAAAGATGGAAATGGGCCAGTCGTATCATCACGAATTTTGGACAATCGGATTGAATGCGGGGAGATCGGACTGTTCGTTGCCACGATCGAAGATCAGGTGGCAAACATTTTTCCCAATGGTTGATACGGAGTTCATTCAACCACAGCACCAACCGAGGCACCTCAAGTTCACCACCATTGGCCAGTGGTATTGGGGCGGCGCCGTGGAGCTGAATGGCGGGTTTCCTGATCTCTCAAAGAAAGTGGCTTTTGAGAAATATCTCGATCTGCCTGCGCGAACGAAGAAGACGCGATTCGAGCTTGCAATGAATCTCGGTCGGGACGCGCCTGAGCGAGCGCGCCTGAGCGAGCGCGGCTGGCATGTGGTCGATCCGCATCGAGTGGCAAAAACTGCTGCGCGGTATCGACGTTATCTTGCCTCCGCCAGCGCGGAATTCACTGCGATCAAAGGAGTTGACGTGGCGTGGCAGACAGGTTGGATCAGCGACCGTGCCGCCATGTTTTTGGCGATGGGACGTCCCGTCGTTACCGAGGACACCGGAGCGGCCAAATATCTTCCGAAGGAAAGTGGCTTTCGCTTCGTCAATGATCTGGAATCGGCCAGCGCAGCAGTGAACGAAGTGATCGCAAATTGGCCGGCTCTTTCCCGCCAATCACGGGCCGTCGCGGTAGAACTCTTTGATTCGGAAAGGAATCTGCGCAAAATCCTCAGCCTGCCTCGGCCGCAGGTCTGATTTTGAACCGGCAAATAATCGCCGTTTGCAAAACAAATTTCGGGTGTTACTCATTCTGCCGATATGGCGGATTTGATCAAAGCCGATGAAGCAAAAATTCGATTGAAGAAGGTGCCCGAGTGGGAGCTGGAGAAAAAGCACATCGAGCGCACGTTCGAGTTCGACGATTTCACCGACGCAATCGATTTTGTGAACGCTGTCGCTGAAGTGGCGGAGGAAGAGGAGCACCATCCTGATATCGACATTCGCTTTAACAAAGTGCGACTCGTCCTTTCGACCCATAGCAAAGGCGGCCTGACCGATCTCGACTTCGCGTTGGCGGAGCGGATCGACACGCTCTCGGAATAGTTTGACGCCGACCCGGCAGTTGGTCGCGGCGATCATCACGGCGTTGCTCGTGCTGGCGGTGTGGAAATTTATCGACTGGCGGATGACACCGCCACCACCACCGAATGCCGTTGCCATCCCGACTGCAACGCCGTAGGGGAGCTTCAGTAGCACAGGCATCTTGCCCACGGGGCCAATCGGCATCTTGCTCGTTGTAGCGAAAACTTCCTTATCTAATCAGGAATAACTGCTGCTGGGCGAACGGCCTTCGTCTGCATCGATGAAGGCAAACATCGTATCGATTTCCGAGCGGCCAGCCATGTCGGCTTCTTTTTTTCGGCGGTTGAGCGTCTCGGCAATTTCGTCGTTCCAGCCCCGTTTTCGCATGAACTCGTTCCAGACGTAAATTTCAGTCTCGGATGGCCTGCGGCCTGTGTCGAAGCACCACCACAAAACCTCCTCGTCAGTTCCGCCTTCCCGCACTCGCCGAACTACGTCGTGATACTGCACGTGCAGGAACTTTGTGCAGAACTCATCGAACCCCCGTCCGAGATTGCTCTGGTAATCCGCGGGCAATTCCTTTTTGTCGTGCAACCGAATTTTGTCGAGCATTCGTCCGAAATAGACAATGCCGCCGACTTTTGCCGATGGGCTGCGAATGCCCAACTCACTCATCGTGCATCTAATTTAAAGGTTTGCACAACGCCCTCAAGTTTCTTCTGGTTCCCTTGTGTTCCAGAAAGCGCCGAAGCTTACTTGCAGACAAAGCCACTAAACCGACAGGCGCGTAGTCTACCGCGCCGCGAGCTCAATCGGCGAAGCATATAGTCCCTGATCCAGTTCGCGTTGATTGAGTTGAAAAACCAGGATTGAATTTCCGATCTCCGCCACTGGCTCCCGTTTGCGAAGGTACGCACACAAGCGTGCAAAACGGAGGCGTTGCAAATCCTCATTGTGCGTGGGCGATTCACTACTGGCCAAATCGGTTTGATGGACCGACTGGGCCAGCGCAAGTTGGTAATCTGATTCGTACTGGAGCGTCCATTTACCATGTTGGTGGGAATAAACCTGCTGCAAGATTGTTGCACTGATGCAGTACGTTCCGGGTTCGAGCCGTGCCAATTTCGGAGCGGAGCGATCAAACGGCAGCAATCTCGCCTCAATTCCATACCATTGAGGCAAGGCAGTGCCGAAATAAGCAAGATAGAGCGGGCCGGTGCCAAACTGATCGGAATGCTGAGACAGCCAATATCTTAATGCTGGAAGGTCTTGGCCCCAGTCGAGCGAGCTGTCGACCAGATGTTTGTAGCCATTCTTTGATCCGCCGGCGATTTGATTAAAGTAGGCAAGATAATCCGGCCGCAGCAAGGTTGATTCGGCGATTTGCCAGCACAGCATGGTGCCGGCGAAAATGGTCATTATTAGTCGGGCGTGAAGAAAATACGCACACGCTCCGCAGGCGACGAAGATTGCGGGATAGATCGGCAGTAAATGACGGTGGCCGATATTAAGATGGCTCGTTAACGAGAAGAGTCCGTAGACCAGGACGAGCGCCCAAAGCGGCGAGAGACCCGCGAGGTCGTGAGCAATGATCCAGCTGCATCGATCGCGGAAGGCGGTGCGCCAGCGAAAATATCCGGCGACGACGGCAGCAATCAGCAGCATTACAATCGGGATTGGAGTCTTGTAAAGAAAGGCGCGAGGAAAAAACGAGGGGAACCCGGTCGCACTCCATTGGCCATCGAGAAAAGCCGGCCGGAACATTGCGCTCTTGCTGGTGAAAGCGAAACCATAAAGATAGGCTTCGGGGAGTAGTTTATGGTTGCGCGCGAAACCAACGGTCTTTTCGACGGCAGTGTGATCGCTTAAACACGCCTCCCAGCGTATATTCCAAGCTTCGCGTGCCGCTGCGTTTTGCGGGAAAGGGGAAAAGCGAAATGCAAACGACGCCCAGATCGCAAGCACGACAACCGCAAGCAACGCGCCGGTCAAACTGCTAACGAGAATTAGCTTTCTCCAGAATTCTTTAATCCGCCGTTCAACATCCCAAATGTGAACTACTAGTGGCTCGCGCTCGCAAAGCCGAACCGCCGCCAAAATTGCGACAACGAAGAGAAACGCTGGGGCCGACATCTTGGCCAGGAAGAGGCCGGACCAGCTTAGGGCTGTGATCAAAAACCAGCGGACGTTGGCCGTATTAAGTAGTCGAAAGTAACTCCAGGCAGCGGCGATAAAGAAGAATGCCGCCGTGATATCGGCAGTAATAAGCGCGGAATGCGCGAGCAGGTTCGGATCGAACACCGCCAGAAGCTCAGAGATTAACCCACCGACCGGACCGAACAGTCGGGCAGAACAGAAGAAGATCAGCAGGCACAGACCGGCACCGACGATTGCCATCATGCTGCGGCCTTGCAGCATCAGTCGGTCGGAATCATTGCCGCTGCGATATAGAAAATTCTCGCTGACCCGGCCAACGTCCCCACGGCCCCATGCCGCATTTTCCGGAAATACGGGCCGCGACCACAGGAGCGGAAGTGCCGCCCAGCGCGCTGGCCAATTCCCGTTCTCCGGATCAAGACGATAATCGCTTTTCAACCAATAGCTGTAGCCGGCGGTAAGGTGTGTCGGCTCGTCGAAGGTTGGGGATTTCTCAATCGCGGCCGTAATTGCCAGAACCCCGTGCAACGCCGCGAGGAGAACGGCGATGATCGTCACAAACCTCGCTCTGGCAATGGCCGTCTCTCCCGCCAGGCCTTGATCCTGGTAATTGGTTGTGATTAAAGAGGTGGGCGCGAGGGTCACTTGCACTCATTTCCAGGAAGCAGGAGGCATGCTGGTTACCCCTTGTCCAAGTTCCTTAATGACGGATGTTCGCCCTGTGAATCGAGTGGTCGGTCTGGAAACCGAATATGGCGCTCTCGTCCATGATGCGGAGTTGTCGACCGAAGCCTGGCCGGCGCGGATCAAGAACTACATTTTCAGGCAGGCGCGTGCTGGTGCGCTCGACCTGCATTATCGCGACTACGAAGAACCCCCCGGCAACGGAGGGTTCTTGTTAAATGGTGGCCGCCTTTATCTCGATATGGGACATATCGAATATGCCTCGCCGGAATGCGTACGTTTACGCGATGCCGTTGTTTATGATCTTGCGGGTGACGCTCTGCTCCTGGACGCGCTACGCGAGATGCAGGCTTGCGATCGCGTTTCCTTTATTAAGAACAACATCGATCACTACACCGGCGCGACTTTCGGTTGTCACGAGAATTATTTGATGCGGCGTGAAACTCAGTTCACGCCGCCGGTGTTGGGAACACTGCTTTCTTTCCTCGCAACCCGCCAGATTTATACCGGCGCGGGACGCATCGGACAGGCCCATCCGCTCGCTTTTGATTTCGATCTGCCGCCCACCTCCACGCCCGTCCATTTCCAGATTAGTCAGCGCGCCGATCACATCGTGAATGACATCTACCAGTGGGTGCAATTTAATCGCGCCATCATTAATGCCCGCGACGAACCTTTGGCCGATTATCGGAAGTTCCGCCGCTTACATTTGTTGATTGGCGACTCGAACATGAGCCCTTTCGCGACCGCATTGAAAGTGGGAACCACCGCGTGCATCCTGACATTGCTGGAAGAAGACAAGTTCCCGCGCGGTTTGATTTTGCAGGATGCCGTCGTGGCGACACGCGAAGTTTCGCATCAACCCGATGGTCCATGGCTGGTAGAACTGGAAAACGGCAGGACGGCCGGGGCGATCGACATCCAACGGCGTTTCCTCGATGCCGCGGCAAAACATTTGCAGGGACGCGACGCCGAGATTGACTGGTTACTCGAGAGCTGGAGTTTCGTTCTCGATTCTTTCGCGAGTAATTTGGACGCGCTCATTGGCGGCATCGATTGGCTCACGAAGCGATGGTTACTGCAGAAGTTTGCCGAAGCTGAGTCTCTGGAGTGGGATGATCCATGGTTACTCAGCCTCGATCTTGAGTATCACAACATCGATCCATCACGCGGGCTCTTCTTTCAGGTAAAAGCGGGAAAGCGGATTACCGATTGGAACCAAAGTGTTCGTATCAAGAACGCGAGTTATCAGCCGCCGGCGAATTCCCGAGCCACCGGCCGGTCACAGGCCGTTGCCTACTTTCGCGATTCCGAAATGCCCTACGTCATCAACTGGGATTCGATCGCCTCTGGACCGCAGGATATCCTGGTCATGAGCGATCCGTTCAGCACCTACACTAGCGAGGTGAGCGATTTTCTACGGCGGTAAAAGGTCTGTCTCGAAGGAGTCGCGCTCTCGTGTCCCAAACATTTCGGCGCTCTGGGACGGACTGGCGCAGAGCGCGCCACTCAGCAGCTCTCTCTAGTTCTACGGTTAGATCGAGCAGCCCCTTGCGCGATTCTAATTTTGGGCGGGGCGAGGTCGCAGTCTTACGCCATCGGTCGGCGGAGCAGCCGATCCATTTCGTCCCAACGCCGCGGTAGGGACTCAGTCCTCACTTTTTACACTCTTGCCAAAAAGGTGCGCCCAGGATTTGGCCCGTTACAAGTCGACTTACTTCAGCCGCTGCAATGCCGGGATGCCGTAGTTTTCGCGCAGGGTTGGTTCGTCGGCCCGGGCCTGAGCGGCGTCCAGCGGAATTACCTTTGGATCTTCCTCCGTCTCAATTCGATCGAAACCGTCGGCGGGGTGTTTCACCGCTTCGGCCAGATCATCAAGCGAGTGAATATCCTTGCCATTCACTTTCGTAACCGTGAGGTACCCGAAGTCTTCGTAGCCGATAGTTCCATTCACGGGAAGAATCTGGCTGAGAATGACAACACGACGATGCCCTTCGGGAAACAGTTCCCACTGAAAACGGTCTAGATAAACGAACCTTTGGGGCGCGTCCTTCAACCAGTTCGGTCCCCATTCTCGCAAGTACTGCCGGGTTAACTCCTGAAAAATCAATCCACCTAGAATGTAATATTTTGGCGCTTCATCCCGCGAGTAAGGCGAGATGGCGTATTCGTCCGGCGCGCGATGCTCCATCGTTACCTCGAGCTGCATCGGTTTGCCCTGACGATGAATTTTCAGCGGCACCTTGTCACCGGAATAGGCACGCGTGGTCAGGAGATTGGTGAAGTCAAGCTTCTTATAAAGTGGATCAACGTAGTTGCCGTTCTGATCGAGATCGAAGTTGCCAATGGCCGTGATAATGTCGCCTTCCTGTAGCCCTGCTTTCTCAACGGCCGTGCCCGGCTCAATGTCGGTAACATAAACGCCGCCTCCATTGCCGGTTTCGCCCGCATATTTGCGCAACTGCGGGTCGCGCGTCGGGAAATAATCGAATCCGACCGTAGGAAAGCCACTGTACGTTGGCTTAGCCGCATCCTTCAGGAAGTGCGCAATAACAGGAGCAGGAATTGCGTCCATTAATTGCGACCGCGGATCATAACGAAGGAGAAGACCCGCCAGCTTGTTGTTCTTCACCAAGGGCACGGTGTAACTATTGTCGCGATACTGAAGGGCAATACTCATGCGGTAGGTCAGGAATTGACCGACCTCGACCGGATAATGCATGACCTGAACTGCGGTAATCAACCCTTCGGTTACGACGAGCGCTCCCGTTTGTTCAAGCTGGAGCGCGGCAACCCGATCGCCTACCACGGTATCGTTCGCCAGTTCTAAAGGAGAGAGCCCGTCGAGAAACTTTTTGTCCTGTGGCTGCAGCAGCGCGAGGTTCGCTTCGTAATCTACCACTTCAACTGACGCTGCCATCTTTTCGCCCGACTCGGCACGTTCCAGTTCCACATAATTCTGGTTAGCAACCAAATCGGCGGTAACTAGAATTCGTCCCTGCGAAAGAACGGCACCCAATGCGCGCTTAGAGAAGGGTGCACGCTTTTGCCACGGCCGAAAGTAATCGTATCCCTGACCAGTGACATTGACGCGCAGAAGCGAGAGTTGGTGCGGTTGCACCGCTTTAGTGGTCGATTCTTTCTTCGCCCAAACTGTCGGAATTACGCCAAGCAGGAGAAGAAAAAATGTAACTCTGATCTGCATATTCAAGAATGCGGTTCCTCAGATTTTGCGTTCATCTGCGCCGACACCGGTTGCTCATCTAGGTTTTGCTCTGCAATCACATTGTAGCGCGCCCGGATTCGTTCGCGCGCGCTTTCCACCTCTTTCCGGTCGAGCACCAGCGGGGGGCCTCCACCTATCATCTTGATCACAAAACGATCCGGGGTTTCGGCGAATGCCTGCGCCAAATCGTTTAAGGTGGTCATCTTTTTGCCATTTACTTCATCGACAATGCTCGAGCGATAGGCAGCGAGATAGGTATTGGTCGGATCCGGCAGAATGTTCGTGAGCACAATGACGTCCGGATGCTGAAGATAGATCTGTTCCAGGATAAAGTAGTCGAAGTAATGGCGAACGCGCGGATCGGCCGTCTGATAGGCATCAAGAAGGTCGAGCGACAAAGGCTGAAAGATCAAGCCGCCATAAACGACATAACGCGGCCGGGTATCGTAATGATGAGCCTGCATTTGATAGGGCCAGACCGTGTCGAGCTCGATCCTCAGTGTCATCGGCTTCCGGTCGCGCAGGATTTCGAACTTCACCTTGTCACCCTTAAATTTGCGTTCGACTACTTCAGGCATTTCTACTCGTTCACCTTCGAGCTCGACAAACGCGTCGCTGGCAATCGCGTGATCATCAATGGAAAGGAGGACATCACCTTGCTTGAGAACCTTTCCCGCCGGCCCCGCCTCGATCACGGTGTCGACAATGACACCGCGTCCATCATCGGGTAGTCCAAGGTAGCGACGCTGCGCCGGGTTTTGTAGTTTGCTGTAGGTCAAGCCAAGATCGACATACTTATCATAGCGGTTGTCCTTGATGTCGGTTAGGAAACGGCGCATCACGGGCGTGGGAATCATGTAGGCGACACCTTGCGCGATATCGCCGCTGTAACCTTGGAAGGCGACGCCAACTACCTTGGCGTTTTGCATGACCGGTCCGCCACTATTTCCAGGATTAATTTGCGCGCTGATCTGAATGGCGAGGTGCGAGTCGATCGACGAATGGGTGTAAAGTTGGAAATCAATTCGCGAGACGATTCCGGTGGTAACGGACATGCGTTCGCCGCCAATCGGGTACCCATAAGCTGAGACGGTTGATTCAAGCTCGGGGATTCCGCCGAAGCCGAGCGGGACCATATTTTTGAAAAACTCCGGTGAATCGACGGTAATGAGAGCGAGGTCACAATCATGCGCGACAAACAGAACGCGCGCAGGGTACTTATTAGGATCGCCCTCGCGCTCGACGGTGAGATACCGCGTGTTGCTGACGACATGCGCGTTCGTCATGATGCGCGGGCCGTCTATGACAAAACCGGCCCCGACCCCGCGACCGATCGCACCGGTGTTCCAGGGCGCGCGGTAATCAGGTTCAACCTCGGTGGAAGTAATGCGAACGAGACTCTTTTGAATTCTGCCGTTCGGCTGTTTCGGAGCCGCCACCACAATCGGGGCGACAGGTGGGGGAGTCGCAGCCGGTTTCAGCGGTGGCGCGCCTTCCTCGGGCGGCGGCGGCAATGGTGGCGTGTTTTGCTGCGGCGCTACCGGTGGCGTCGCATCTTGTTGCTGCAACGGCGGAGCATTTTGCTGCGCGAAGAGTTCAGCGCTCGCAAAAAGCAGGATTACCCCAACGAGAAGACGTTTCATCCCAAAGTTCGAGAAGCATGAAACGGCATGGTTGAAATGCAAATTGCCCATAGCGGAGACGAACGTTGACGGTGTGGCCGAAGAAGATCCGCCCTTTAGATGCGGTACCTGGTAAACTGTTCAAAACTTGCCTCACCTCATCCTTCGCCTGTTGGGAGGAAGTTGCACTGTCGATTCTAACGGTATCTCGGTAGCAAGATCTCCACTCAGGTGGAAGCTTTACCTTCCGCCTAGTGCGCAGCCCCAGCGCGCTCGTGGATAGCGCGATATTCCGGCATCTTGTGATATTCCACCAGCCGGAAGCCCCAATCGACCAGGGTCTGTTTATCCTTGTTAGTCGAGGCGACCTGCTTGAGAAATTTGGCGACGCGTTCCTTCAGCTCCGGTTGCTGCCCGACCTCGTCGAGAATTTCGAAAATTTCCATCGAGAGCAACCAGTCATCAGGATGCTGCGCCTGCTGCGTTTCCCAAATCTCACCCAGCCGCTCGTAACCGACCTTGCGTTCGCGAATATCGCGCACTTGTTGATACAGGTTTTCCAGCTTCTTCCGCTTGGCGTCGGACGGCACCTTGATCGTGCGTTCCTTCGGCACGAGCGCGACTTCCAGAAATGCATCCTTGTCCGCAGCGCCATTGAAGACCGAGCTGATCTCGTTCACCAACGGCCATGTCGAATTCGCCCCACGCCGGATCGAACAAAACTCGATCGCCATGTTTCGCGGTGCAATTAGAGAACGTGATCAACAGTAACCTGCCATCCTGCCGGAGAATTTTTTCGACCCGACCTGACACCGTTACGCCAGCTTTCAAATTCGATTGTCGCTTTCTTTCCTTCGACAATGCCGATGCTGTGCAATTGATCGTTGGAAAGATTTTCGGGCGCGGACATTAACATTTCGCCACCGACCAATTGGTGCGCCAAATCCTTCGGCGTGACGGTCCTTTCCATGGCCGAGCAATTCCTTATTTCGGAAAGCGAGAGCAGTCGCGTCCATGGTGCGGAGATAAATTGGAGTGCCCTGGATTTGCGCACTCCTCGCTAGCCATTCGACCTCGTAAAAGTGCCGTCACCTGCAATCCCGATGAGTATTCGCAGGTCGCGATGTTATTGCACTCGATCGCCTTGTTAATGCCTTTGAGTCCGCCGACCCGATAAGCCATGGTGTTGGCAAATTCCTCGAGCACATCACGCAAATGTTGAAAATCGCGAGCAGACGAAGAGTTGCGGCTGGCGGGTGGTGATGTCGAACGGCTGTTCTGCGCATCAATCGAGTACCAGATTTTCTTCACCTTCGCTTCCAGACACGAAACCGATTCGCCAATGGACGAGAGCAAGCCGGCGCCGTAGATTTTTGGATTCTCGAGCGTGCCGATCAGTCCGTATTCGACCGTCCACCAATGCAAACGCGAGAGCAGCGCCATTTCTGATGGTTCGCCCAGATTCTTCTGCCGGCGTTCCACTTCCCGAGTCGCTTCTTCGACTTCTTTTGGATCGGAGTTTGGTAATTCCTTCAAAATCGAGAGATGGCGGATCGCTTGGTACAGTTCGAAGTCCCTGCCGTGACTGCATCGCTTTCGCACCTACTTCACCAAAACGCTGCAAATAATTGGAGTACTCCCGATCGACGATAATGGGCGCGTGTCCCGCGGCTTCATGCACAATGTCGGGCGCGGGCGTGTATTCGATATGATGGATCTGGCGCATGTCGCACGCGATCACCAGAACCTTGTAAGCCTGAAATTCCATGAACGCGGCTGGCGGAATAAAGCCGTCCACCGCCACCGCGCCCCAATCGATTCCGCCGAGAATGTCATTCATCTCCTCGATCCGCGGAATGCGCTCAAAGGAAATGCCGGTGTCGAGCAGTCCCTGAAAATAAACTTTGTGAGCATATTCCTTCAGGAAAAAAATATTCTGGCGCATGATGAACCGCCAGACCGCGTGATCGACCGGAGTATATTCTTCGTAACGCTGATCGACCGCGAATTGCAGCAGATGTTCCGGTAGCGATTGCACCGCCTTGTTGGTTCGACTGAAGGGTTGAATGCTCATGGGAGTGTCCTCCGTGCGCACTATGCGCTGATTAGTTTACGACGCTTGAATCTTTCGAGCAAGCGGTCCTACGCCAGGCGTCATCCCGAGCGAAGTCGAGGGATCCCGTTGCGAATCCTTCAAGGTAACTTCGCGGGATCCCTAGGCTTGCGCTCGGGATGACCCAACGCTGCTGTCCAGCTGTAGTCGTTGACCGCGGACGCGAATGCGCGCCCCTCTTAATGTTCGCGATGACGTCGCGACCGTCGGATCCCGCGCACGATACCGATGAACGTCGCGAGCGCGATGATCCAAGGCGCGAGAAACGCCAACGCCGACACCGATCATGCGGATGCTCCACATTAGTGCGCCAGCGCCCTGCTCGATCGTTCGCCGCATCGTCGCCGGTAGACCAGAACCCTCTGCGACAAGATTTCCCTGGGAATAAACCTGAATCGTAATGTCCGCCGGCGCGGTTCTTTCCTCGAACTGGGCTTTGGGCCGATTGTCGCGATGGACCGCCAGATTTTCGAGCCGTCCAAGTGAACTTACGTTCCTTGTGAAGAGGCGAACTTCTGCTCTGATTTCGGACAATGGGAACCCTGCGGCTCGGAGTTAACATCGATCACATCGCCACGCTGCGCCAGGCGCGCTATGCCACCATGCCTGATTCGAAAAACGCCGAGCCCGATCCGATAGCGGCGGCCTCGATTTGCGAACGTGCCGGCGCGCACGGTATTACCGCACATCTGCGTAGCGATCGTCGCCATATTCAGGACCGCGACATGCAGAGATTGCGGGCCAACATCATGACCAAACTTAATTTTGAGATGGGCAACACGGCCGACATCCTGGATGTCGCGATCCGGATTCGGCCTGACGAAGTCTGTTTGGTTCCCGAGAAACGCGCCGAAGTCACAACCGAAGGCGGGCTCGATGCCATTGGCAACCGCCGGGAGTTGTTTAACACTATCCAGCGGCTGCATGCCAATGGAATCCGGGTCAGCCTGTTCATTGATCCCGACGAAAAACAAATCGACTGCGCCGCCGAGCTCGGCGCGGAAATGATCGAATTGCACACCGGCAGATTGGCAAACGCGTTCACAGAGAAAGTCGAGGCACAGGAACTGGATCGGCTGTGTCAATGCGCGAACCATGCGTTCGCATCAAAACTACAGGTCAACGCCGGGCATGGAATCAATTATCAAAATATCGCGCTCATTCACAAAATCCCGCACCTCACCGAGCTCAACATCGGGCATGCTATCGTGTCGCGCGCGATTTTTGTGGGCTGGGAGAATGCCGTTCGCGAGATGCTCGCGCTGATGGAGAATTACAAGGGGTAAGGTGATGGGTTAAAAACGTTACAATGTTAAAACGTAACCGCATGATGGCCTCGCGACGTACGAAGTTACGACCATTTAACGATTTTAACGGTTTAACGAAAACTCCATGAGCGTGCTCGGCATTGGCGTAGATTTGGTCGAGGTCGAGCGCATTCAACATTCGCTCGATCGTTTTGGTGAACGTTTTATGAAGCGAGTTTTCACCGAGGACGAAATTACCTATTGCCAGTCGATGAAATTTGCGGCGCGCCATTTCGCGGCGCGGTTCGCAGCAAAAGAAGCGGTATCGAAAGCATTCGGTACTGGCATTGGAAAAGCGATGGGCTGGCGTGACATCGATGTGCACAAGAAAGAAAGCGGCGAACCTTTTTTGGTTTTGCACGGCGGCGCCGACCGCTTAGCCAAAAGCCGCGACATGAAATCCAGCTGGATCAGTTTAAGTCACACTGATCATCACGCGGTCGCGATGATTGTGATCGAAACCTGAGCGCTCTCCAAGCTCGTCATCCCGAGCGATAGTCGAGGGATCCCGCGGCGAAAGCTTTTAGGTAACGCATCGGGATCCCTCGACTTCCGCTCGGGATGACCGAGGTACGTGATCACTCTGGCCTCTCCGCGTGGCGATATCCGATTACCTGGACACGCTCCAGCGTGACCATTCCACCGCTCATCATCTCTTCCAATGCAGGAAGAAATGCGTTGATCTTCTCTTCGCTGTCCACAATTTCGATCACCATCGGTAAATCCATCGAGAGTCGCAGAATTTTTGCGGTGTGCATTCGACTGGATTTCCCAAAACCCATCGGCCCGCGTAAAACGGTCGCGCCGGCCAGATGCATTTCGCGCGCTTTCAAAACAATCGCTTCGTAAAGCGGCTTATGCTCGAAGCGGTCACTTTCGCCGATAAAAATGCGCAACAACAATGAATCGCGAGGGACTTCCATGTCTACCGTTGGTTCAAATGCATCGCGAGATAATCACCGAGCCAGACTGCGAGCAAACAGAGGATGACGGAGGAGGCGATATTTAGCGCCGCAAATAGGAGTTCGCCCTCGCGGGCCAGTGTCAGCGTTTGCAGGCTGAAGGACGAAAAGGTGGTGTAGCCGCCGCAAATCCCGATCATGAAAAATTGTCGAATGGTCGGATTCACGAGGAATCGCCCGTCAGGTCCAGTCAAGCCCGCAAAAAAACCGATGACGAGGGAACCCGAGATATTCACAAGCAAAGTTCCGGCGGGAAATGTTTCGCCAAACTTTTGCGCAACTGCACCTGAAAGCCAAAAGCGCGCGACTGACCCAAGCGCGCCGCCGATTGCAATAACAAGATAGCTGAACATAAAAATCCCGACGCGTCTCCGCGCATCAGGAGTTATCAGCTCTGAAATGGTCAGGGCGGTTCTCCCAAACAAGGGAAGGCAAACTCCATTGCCGGCGCAATTGGTAAACGATCGAGTTGGAAATGCAAGCGCAGAACAGCGACCATGGCGGTGAAATGGATTGGCTGTGGCTGAGTTTGTATCACGCGTTCGCGATGTTGTGGGCGACCTTCTGGGCGCTCGTGCTGGGGTTCACTATTTCCGGTGTGCTCCAGGTCTTTGTCAGCAAAGAGCAGATGAGTCGCGCCTTTGGGCGGACGAATTTGAAGTCGGTGGCAATCGCCACTGGACTGGGCGCGGCAAGCAGCTCCTGCTCGTATGCGGCAGTGGCGGCGGCCCGCAGCGCAATTCAACAGGGCGCAGCTCTGGTCCCGGCGCTGGCATTCATGTTCGCTTCGACCAATCTGGTGATCGAGCTGGGAGCAATTTTGTGGGTGCTAATGGGTTGGCAGTTTGTATTGGCTGAAATCGTTGGCGCGTTTCTACTCATTGTATTCATGTGGTGTCTGATGCGCTTGTTTTTACCGAAAAATATTGAAACTGAAATTCGCGCAAGGATGGCGAAACAGGAAGCGCAATTGCACTGTCATTCGGACCAATCACAAGCTGAGCTTGCCGCGACCAGTCAGTCCGCCAGCGGACATGAGCACGCGCACCATCGCTCCGAGCACTGGAACCGAGCAGAAGAACGGGCGATGGACGTGGGTCGCTCATTCGTTCGTGACGGATTGGTCCATGCTGTGGAAAGAAATTCTGGGCGGATTCTTAATGGCTGGATTTCTGGCGACGCTGGTGCCGCACGATTGGTGGCAAGCATTATTTCTCCAAAGCGGACCTGCTGTTGTTCGATTGATCGAAAACGCACTGGTCGGCCCGATCATCGCCGTGATCTCATTCGTCTGTTCCGTCGGGAATATTCCACTAGCGAGTCTGCTCTGGGCCCATGGCATCAGTTTCGGCGGCGTAATTTCGTTTATTTACGCCGACCTGCTTGTCATCCCGATCCTCGTGATCTACGCAAAATATTATGGTGTGCGCGCCGCGGCCTGGATCACCGGTATTTTCTACGTGGCGATGGTTCTCGCCGGAATCATTGTCGATCTCGTATTCACCGCATTGGGATTAATTCCGCAAGGACCGCGTCCACCGAGCGCAATTGAGCACGCCCATATCATCTGGAATTACACCAGCTGGCTTGACCTCATTGCGCTCATTTTTGCTGCCTGGTTGTTGATTTTGCATTTTAGGTCCCGAGGCGAACGCAATCACGCCCACGCCTGTCATTGACGTTGCGCGTTGCGGTTGCCTCCGGCACCTTGACCGCCGATGCCGAAAACATTCTTCATAACCACAGCGATCTATTACACCAACTCGTCGCCACATGTCGGGCACGCCTACGAGATGGTGCTGGCTGATGTCATTGCGCGTTATCACCGGCTCAAAGGTGAGAAAGTCTTTTTTCTTACGGGTGTCGATCAACACGGACAGAAGGTGCAGCAGTCCGCGGCGAAGGCAGGAGTGGCCCCAGCTGAGTTCGTCAAAGAGATCACGCAGAAGTGGGTCGATCTCGGGAAAAAACTAGACGTGCAATACGACGACTGGGCGGAAACGACCCACGAGCGTCACAAGAAAGTCGTTCGAGGAATTTTGCAGCGCTTATTCGAAGAAGGTGAAATCTACAAGGACAAACAAGCAGGCTATTATTCCGTTCGTCAGGAACAATTCTTAACTGACAAAGAACGCGGCCCAGATGGTCAATTCGGTCCGGAGTGGGGGGAGATTGAATTCCGCGAAGAAGAAAATTACTACTTCAAGCTCAGCCAACACAAGGATTGGTTGCTTCGTTATCTTGACAATCGAGCAGACGCAGTCATTCCCAATTTTCGTCAAAAGGAATTGCGCAACGCTGTCGAGAAAATCAGCGATAACCGCCAGTCCGGCTCGGACCTCTGCATCTCACGTCCCAAATCACGGCTCGACTGGGGAATCGAACTACCGTTCGACAACGATTTCGTCACTTATGTCTGGTTCGACGCCCTAACGAACTACATCAGCTTCGCTGGCTACGATCCAAGTCTCTCAACTTTCAACTCTCAACCCTCAACTTTCCGCGACAAATGGCCTGCTCTCCAGATCATCGGCAAAGACATTCTCGTCCCTGCGCACGGGATCTACTGGTTGATCATGCTGCACGCGATCGGTTTTCCGGATGATCAAATGCCGCAATTGTTAGTGCACGGTTGGTGGAATATCGGCGGCACCAAAATGAGTAAGAGCCTCGGCAACATCATCGATCCGTTTGTCCTCGCAGATAAATACGGCACCGACGCTCTCCGCTATTACCTGATGAGCGACATCGCGACCGGACAGGATGCGGATTTCTCCGAAAAGCGTTTTGTCGAGCGTTACAATACCGATCTCGCTAACTCGTTAGGCAATCTGCTGAATCGAACACTCGCTATGGCGGAGAAATATCGAGCGGGGCTCCTTAGAACGGACGCCGATTACAAAACACATTTAGAAATGTTCATGGGGTTTGAGCAACTGCCGTCCGACTCGAAAGGTCTGCTGAAAAAGCCAGAATATATTCCGATTCTAGATCACGCAGCTTCTGTCATCAACTCGGTTCGTGGGCTTACGCATGAGATGGACCGTTTCGCGATTCATTCCGCATTGGACGCTTCGACCCAGATTGCTACGAGATGCAACACGCTTATCGAGCGAACCTCTCCATGGCAACTTGCGAAACAGAAAGAGAGTAGTCAGCAATTGGATGCCGTCCTTTACCATCTTGCCGAATCACTCCGCATCATCGCGATTTTGATTTCGCCAGTTTTGCCGAAAGCCGCGCATGGAATTTTCGATCAGTTGAATTGGAAGATGGAATTGAACGGGAAAGAAGAGCGATTTTCTCTCGCCGACGCGGAGTGGGGGGAGTTACCGGATGGGCATGTTGTTGGGAAACCGGTTCCATTGTTCCCGCGCATTGAGATCTGACTCCGGGTAGCGCAGGCTGCTAGCCTGCAAGTCTCGGCAGCTTGCCGAGACTGTTTTGTCATATTGATATATCAGCCACATTGAATGTTGCCGGCAAGCTGCCGGCAACTGCAGGCTAGCAGCCTGCGCTCCCCAGAATGGAAGAGCAGCAGGTTCACTGCGCGCATTCTTCCAGTGCATTCGGTTCACCGCGCAAAAGCGCGAGCGCTTCGCCGGCGAAATGGAGGGAGCCGGTGATCAGGATTCGTTCCTTCGTTGTCCACGCGGCGGTTAATGCTTCGGCGAGTGACGGTGTGATGGAGTGGGGGAGTGATGGAGTCTTGAAGGAGAAGATGGAGGCGAGATCGTGCGGTGGCAGTGCGCGCTCGCTCCGGATGTATGGGAGCAAAAATTTTGTCGCGATTGGCCGAAGGGCGTCAACGATCGCGGCCGCATTTTTGTCGCGCAAGATTGCGAGAACCACGATTCCACGATCGGCACCGAACTGTTCCCGCCACGTTTGCGCAAGAATTCTCGCGCTAGCCGGATTGTGCGCGCCATCGATGATTATTGTTTTATCCCAGAGTTGAAAACGTGCTGGCCACTCAACCGACTGGAGACCGCTTCCAACCGCATCATCTGAGATTTCAATGGCGGCGGCGTGCAGGGCGGCAAGGGCGATGGCTGCGTTCATTCTTTGATGTTCGCCGCGAAGCGCAACTTTCGTTTTCGTCCACGGCTCGTTAACGAATTGCAGCAGCGCGTCACATTCCTCAGCGCGCTGCCTGATGATTGCTTCCGCTTCCGTGAGTTGTGGCGCGGAGACGACTGGAATGTGCGGCTTAATGATTCCCGCCTTTTCTCGGGCAATCTCGGCAATGGAATGCCCCAGCCATTTCTCGTGATCGAGATCAATCGGCGTGATGACGCTGACCGACGATTGCACCGCATTTGTGGCATCGAGTCGTCCGCCCATGCCGGTTTCGAGAATGACAACCTCACACTGCCGTTGTTGAAAATGTTTCAGCGCAAGGGCAGTTACGATTTCAAAAAATGTCGGATGTGGATCCCAGTCGCGGATGCGTTCGCGAATTTCAGTCAGACCGCGTGCGACACTATCTTCGGAAATCATTTCGCCGTTTACCCGAATCCGTTCGCGAAAGGTGACGAGGTGAGGGGAGGTAAACAGACCGGGGCGATAACCGGCGGCTCGACAGATTGCATCGATCAAAGCGCAGACGGAACCCTTCCCGTTCGTGCCGGCGACGTGAATGACGGTACACAGGCTGGCCAGCGGAAGGGCGGAGCTCTGCGAGGCCACGATTGCGTTATCGGCGGCCGACCCGGAGGAACGGTCTCGCGAAGCGCGGCCCTCCACGACACCCAGCGCCACTAACAATCGCTCGATGTTTTCCAGCCCTAGCTTGATTCCGAATCGTTGGGTGGCGTAGAGCCACGCCAGCGCTTCGCGGTAATTCACGCTGCCGCCGGCCCGAGGAAACGCAGGAACTCTGCGATTCGCGGGCGCAAATTTTTCCGGTGCACGATTTGATCGATTAAACCGTGTTCCTCGAGAAACTCGGCCGTCTGAAATCCTTTGGGCAGGTCCTGGTGCGTCGTTTCTTTGATCACGCGTGGTCCAGCAAACCCGATCATGCTTTTCGGCTCGGCCATGATGATGTCGCCAAGCGAGGCGTAACTCGCCATCACGCCGGCCGTGGTCGGATTCGTCAGAACAGAAATGTAAGGCAATCGGCCTTCGGCATGACGGGCAAGGGCGCCGCTGGTCTTTGCCATTTGCATCAGACTGAGCATGCCTTCGTACATGCGCGCGCCACCGGAAGCAGAGATGATGATGATGGGAATGCGCTCAGCCGTTGCGTACTCGATAGCGCGGGTAATGCGCTCGCCGACGACTGAACCCATGGTGGCAGCGAGGAAGGCGAAATCCATCACCGCAATCGCCACCCGGATCCCTTCAAGCGTTCCGTAGCCGCTCAAGACCGCGTCGATCAGTCCGGTCGATTCCTGGTATTTCTTCAGCCGATCCTCGTAGGTGGCCATGCCTTGAAATCTGAGGGAATCGACCGAATGCAAACTGGCATCCATTTCCACAAAGCTGTCCGGATCAAGCAGACTTTGGATCCGCTCCTTGGCCGATTGCGGAAAATGATGATCGCAGTGGGGGCAAACCCGCAGGTTTTCCGTCAGTTCCATTTCATGAAGGACTTCAGCGCATCCGGGACATTTTTGGAAAAGGCCTTCCGGAATGTCACTGCGACGTTTTCTTCCGCCGCCGCCACCAGTTGGAGGTTTTTTGAAAATAGCCATGATTATGCGCGCGCGGCGGTGACGGCGTAAACCGATTGCGCGCCTGCTTCGCGCAACACTCGCGCGCATTCGCTCAACGTCGAACCGGTGGTTAGAATATCGTCCACGAGAAGTACCTGCAATCCTCGCACGTCGATACTTTTTCGTAAACGAAAGGCACCGCGCAAATTTTCCATGCGGTCGATGCGATCGAACGCGGTTTGGGTGGTGGTGTAGCGGGTGCGTTCGAGCGCGCGACTGAGGGTAAGATTTATTCTTTGCCCCAAAATTTTTGCGAGCAGCTCGGCCTGGTTAAAACCCCGCTCACGTAACCGCGCGGGATGAAGCGGAACCGGGATAACGACATCGAAATTTCGGCCGCGCAAACGCGCATCGCTCATCGCTTCCTGCAACCATTCCGCAACGGGATGCCGCAGATGCAACTGGCGATTGTATTTGAATTGCAGGATGACAAAACGAATAACGCCGCGGCTACGATACGCGGAGACGGCGGCATCGAAGGCGAGCGTCCGATTCACACAGTTCGCGCAGGTGAACTCGCCGTCGATCGCTCCTGGAAATGGCTCTGAACATTTTGCACAAAAGGGAGCGACAATGCGTTGTGCTTTATCAAGGCAATCCTGGCAAACGTACTCGCCCCGCGTAACCGGTCCATGGCAAACGGCACACAACGCCGGGTAAAAAAGGGACGCGACCGCTCGTAGCGGCTCAAGTGTGCGATCGTTTCGCATAACGCAGCCAGACAATCATCAACACCCAGGTAATCAATCCCAAAGCAAGCGGCAGCAAGCCGGTGAGCAAGTTCGCTCCCAACCAAGGCAACATAGATCGTTCCGCGCCTGGTCAGCTTGCCGACTACGCCGGCAACCAAAATCCAACCTGAATGCAACCCGATTGGCAGAAACAGCGACCGGGTGCGCAGGCGAGCATCGGCCAAAATCCAGCCGATCAAAAATAACGTGGCGAAGAGCGCAAGCACCATCATGGGGTCAGCAAATTGCGCGAATGAATTAGCAATGGAACGAAATCCAGAAAACCAGGTGACGACGTCATTGGTGGCGTCAGGCGCTTTCAGAAAATGAATGACGGCGAAAAACGCCGAGGTGAGGAGTGTCGCGAGAATCGGTCGCAGACCGCGCAGAAGAATCCCGAGAAGCAGGCCGCGAAAGAAAAGCTCTTCGATCAGCGGAACCGCGATGGCCGCGCCGAGCACGCCGACCAGCGAGCTCCATGGCATCACGGTCTTTAAAATAAAAATCCTGGTGGCAATGAGGAAGAAGGCGCAGACCGCAAGTGGAAGGCTGGCCAGCACAGTTCCGGCAACGACATCGCGCACGGCATGTCGATTCCTGTCTAATTGCAGATCCCGAAAGGAATGAAGCCGAAGAGAGCGCAACAGCGGCCAAAGAAATGCGACCGCACAAATTAGGAGCGCGCGATGGAAAAAAGCTCTCGAAATCGAATTTTGCAAAAAAGGGCGAGACGTGCCGGGCGCTCCAGAAAAGCGGAGGAGCAAGCAGCGCGCTGCCGATTACGACCGCGAAAAAATAAGCGAACAGTTTGGCGGCGTCTTTCAAGGGCGCTAATCTAAGGGCGCGAAGTCATGCCGCGTCAACATGTATGGAAGGAACGAGAAGAAGACGGGGTGAAACGCGAAGTGCGAGCATTGCGTTTCGGCGGAGTCTGGCGTTTGCAATCGAAACGCGCAGATGAGGAATCCTGGACCTATTACGATCGGCCATTGCCTGCTGATTTGCTGGCATTGAAGGAAATCATCGAAAAAAAATATCGCCGGCGGCGCGCGACGGTGGAGGAGTTATTATCGGTGCGGGAAATGGTGCGGGAACGCAGAGATGAATAGAGCGTTCGACACAGTGAATTCCTCCAAAGCCTGAGATGATGAAGAAAATCCGCCTCGATCAGGTCCTTGTTGATCGCGCGCTTTATCCGAGCCGCGAACAAGCGCAACGCGCGGTAATGGCGGGCGAGGTTCGAATCGGAGAGCAGGTAGCCCAAAAACCGTCGGTGTTGATCGATCCTGGCGCTCTCATCGCAACCGCTGGGCGTCCTCGGTTTGTCGGACGCGGCGGATTAAAATTGGAAGGGGCGCTGGATTTCTTCGAAATCGACGTCCGCGACCAAATCGCGGTCGACATTGGCGCCTCTACCGGCGGGTTTACCGATTGCCTACTGCAACGCGGTGCGCGCAAAGTTTATGCAATCGACGTTGGCCACGGCCAACTAGCCTGGAAAATTCGTACCGACCCACGCGTGACCGTTTTCGAGAAAACAAATGCTCGCACGATCACGCCTTCGCTAATTGGTGAAGTTGCGAATATTTGTGTGATCGATGTTTCATTTATTTCTCTAACTTTGATATTGCCGAATGCATTTCAGTTGGTAAGTGCGAGCGGAACCGTGCTGGCCTTAATCAAACCACAGTTCGAGTTGGAGCGGGACGAAGTCGGCCGTGGCGGAATCGTGCGCGACTTTACGCTGCACGAAAAAGCGAAGCGTAAGATCGCGTCGTTTATTCAAGGCAGAGGAAATACGGTCGTTGGAATTTCGCCATCATCCATCGCAGGGACCGATGGCAACCAGGAATTTTTTATATGCGCACGAAAACCATCGGCCTGATCGCGCACGCGGAAAAGCCGGGTGTGGCAAACCTGGCGCGCAATGTCATTCGCGAATTTACGGCGCGTGCGCACCCAGTGATCGTCGAAAACGAGACCGCCAAAATCGCAAAGGCAAAGGCCGGCGGCACCATTGCGCAGGTGGCAAAACGCTCGGATCTGATCGTGGTCCTCGGTGGTGACGGAACGATTTTGAACGTCGTCACCATGGCGGGGAAGAACCTGAAACCCATCTTTGGCATCAACGTCGGTTCCCTTGGATTTTTGACGTGTGTGAATTCCTCAGCGTACCGCGAGGCGATCGATGCCATTTCGAGCGGCCGCATTTCCTACAGCAAGCGATCGCTCTTATCGGTCGAGCTGCGGACAAATAAGCGCGCGCTTTCAAGCGTTCATGCCTTGAATGACGCCGTCATCAGCCGCGGCGATCTCTCGCGCTTGATCAAGCTGGACGCAAAAGTGAACGGAGAAGCCCTGACGGAATTTAACGCCGATGGATTAATCATAGCGACGCCGACCGGCTCGACGGCTTACTCGCTCTCCGCCGGCGGTCCTATCCTCTCGCCGGAATCGGGCGTCTTTGTTATCACGCCAATCTGCCCGCACGTCCTTACCAACCGGTCGATCATCATCAGCGATTCATCTGTCGTCGAAATTTCGCCTGGGAGCACAGAGCATCCTTGTTTCCTAAGTGTTGACGGCCGCGAGCCTGTGCGAGTGCCAGGGAAGGGCCGAATTGTCATCCGGCGTGCAAAAGTCACCCTGCAGCTTGGATTCCTGCCGGAAATCTCGTTTTTCAGCGTCCTGCGCCACAAGCTGAAATGGACCGGGAGTAACGTTTAGCCTGGCATCGCGTACTGCGTTGCAATTTTAAAGGGTGGATCGAGCGATCGTGCCAGTCCCCTCGACCTCGAGGTTAAATTTGGTGGCGCGGCCGCTCTTACTTTCCCATAGGTCCGGCGGGCTGACGCCCGACGGAGCGGCCGATCCACCTTCTGACGTTCAAGTGTGGCGTTCCCCAAAAATGCGTTGTAAACGCCTCGGCGGAGGCATGTCCCGCCCAGACTCACATTTTTCGTCGACCGCATGGTTTCTGCTCGCGATGAGGCAGGGATTTTGTCACGGTGCTTTTTCAATGAGATTTCACGTGGCGCGCGATGGCGCGGTAATGGGAGAATTCGAAGAGCAAATTTTCCGCAATAAGGTTTTCTCGGGTGAAATCCGTCCCAGCGATTTGTATTGGATTCCGGGCTTTAACCATTGGCGGCCGGTCAGCGAATTTCGAGTAGCACGAAAGACCGAGCCAATCGTGCTGGACGACGGGTCGGCTGTGCCCCCGACAATTCGAAAGCCGCGTCAGCGTTCAGCGCCCGCGATTGCGCTAATCTGCATCAGCGTGCTGGCATTGATCTTTCTCGTTGGCATGATGACGGGAAAATTTAGGAGCGGACGGACGCAACACGCAAGAATTGAAGCGAAGACGGCACTGGCTCGGGGGCAAATTCGAATCGGGATGAGTGCGAATGAAGTCGTCTCGCTGCTGGGTCAACCGACGAAAATCGAGCGAGTCGCCAGCTCGAAAAAAGAACAGTGGATCTACCAAGGCCCGAATGGCCCGGTGATCCTTCATTTGGAGAATGGCGTCCTGCGCCATATTCATTCCGATTGATCGGCCGCGATTTTTAGCTGGCTCGCAGGTGCTGTATATGCTGTATACAACATTGCTCGACTCCCACGTAATATGTCACTCCCACAACCGCGTAACGTTCTACCGCTCGAAGGCCAAATCGATCTTAATGTTTCCGCTAAGGTGACAGAGACGATCAACGAATTGATCAAAGACAAACCGGCGCGTCTGGTCGTGGATTTGTCAGGGGTGACCTATATCGACAGCTCCGGCCTGGCGGTCCTGATCAACGCCACGCGCGACATGGAGGATTACGGCGGTATTTTCATGCTGGCCGGGGTCCGGGAAGAAGTTCGGCCCATTTTGGAGACGGCGCGGCTGGAAAATTTCTTCCCGATCTATCCAAGCGTGGATCAGGCGCTGGCCGCGCCTTGAAGAAAAGACGCGATTTACAGGATTGCAGATAGGTACTTTCCTGAATCAAGTAGTGCATAACGCGGGCGGTTAGAATAAAGATGAGTCGATGAGCGCTGATGATGTGACGTCGCCGTTACACCCCGCCTACGAAGGCCGTTTTCGCGATCATCCGGAAACTGCGCACGTCACCCTTCACGCGCATGGGGTTGTTGGCTCTGATGGGATGTGTAAGGTCGAAAGTGGCAAACCCAGAACGGAGGTGGGCCTTCATCCGATATTGGGCGGCGACGGGAAGAGTGCCTGCGCAGGCGACATGTTGCTGGAGGCGCTGGTCGGATGTGCCGGGGTAACTCTCGGCCAGATGGCAACGGCAATGGACATTGATTTACGAAAGGCAGCCATTCGCGCCGAGGGCGATCTGGACGTTCGCGGGCTGCTGGGCATGTCGGAACAGGTTCCAGTGGGTTTGCAAAATATCCGACTTCATTTTGATGTGGAGTCTGACGCGACAGAAGAACAACTGCCTGTGCTTGTCCGCCTGACTGAACGCTACTGCATAGTTTCTCGCACGCTGAATCCACCTGCTGCAGTCACGTTTTCCGCGTCGAAGCCGGGTAGCCGAGCCGAATCGGCGCAAGCGCGCGACGCGCGCTGAGCAATGGTTGCGGTGAACCGTCAATTCCGCTGAGGGCCGTGGCAATTTGCCACGGCCCTCGCGGTGGAAGGTCTTGTCCTTTTACGGACAGGGGCCGGGTCCCGACGTGAAGTCAAAGAAGCCGGAGACTGTACCGCTGAATTGCGACGATGCCGTAATCGTCCCCGTCGTGTTAACCACGACGACAAAGTCCGATTGACCTGGCACCACAAACGAATACGACGCGTTCGGGATTGTTGTGCCCAAACCTACTATTCCGGTGTCGCCCAGATAGTTCAGGCACAGGTTCGTTGGATCGTAGCTACCGAGATATGCAGCGCTCTCGATGTCCCCAGCGCCTCCGAGCGCAGCATTGATTGTGACGGTGAAGCACGCTGCTGAAACGCTATTATTCCTGAAGGTGTAGGTCTGATAGCGCTTCGTACCGGGGAAGCCGCCGCCCGGGCAGCCCTTGCCGCTGCAGCTGCTGGGCTGACCATCACGTCCAAGCCGATCAGCCTGGGTTGGATCATTAGCGTCAAGTACATCCGGCCCAAATGGCTGGTCCGCTCCGCCCGTGCACGTTGGCACGCTAAAGGAGACAGTCTTGCCTCCATTCGGGAAGGTCAGAGTCAGGTCAAAGTCTATACTCGTTCCGCATGGGAAATTGGCGGACGTCTGAATCTGGAATGGCGTCGAATTCGTCCCAGTCTGGTCAATGACCATGTTAGGATAAGTCGAGTTGCCTTGTCTGACGGTTACACCTGGAGTGGTGGTTGTCAGCGTTGAAGAGATTCTCGTCGCGTTAGCGCAGCCGTTGTTCTTCAACGCGACATTCAGATTAACGCATTCATTACTGTTGATGATGTGATTACCGTTGCCTGATTGCGTGTCGTCAATCGCTACGCTGTCCTCCTCGAGATTTGAAGCTCCGACCATTTGGAAGTTTCGGGTCGTCGTACCACCGCTGGTGATGACTACCGTCGGATTGGTAGTCGAGCCGCTCGTGCAGTTGCGGTCTGCGTCAGCAGCCGTTGCGGTGTAAGTTCCGGGTGGAACCAAAAAGGAATAGACACCCTGCGCGTTGGTCGCGCCGGCATAGCCATTGCTCAAAGTGACGATAACGCCGGAGAGCGTGCGGTTGCTCGGTGAAGAACGTACCGTTCCGGTAAGTGTTCCCCACGCCGGCGCGGAAACGCACGATGGGAACCGGTAGCTTGCGACTTTGGTCGCCCAGTTGAACGCACCATTATTGGGGAGGTACTCGTTGGTATAATAGAAGGTGCACTGATCAATCGGATCGACCGTCATAGCAGCTGTAATCACCCCAACGGTTCCCGGCGCCAGCGGTCTGTACGCCGATGCCAGCTTGGACTGTTGCCTCTGAGCCCAAGGTGTTGGGAGCGTCTGTGCTCAGGCGGCCATTGATATAGATGCCGGGTATGGTAGACAGGCTCGATTTACTGTAGCCGAGCGCCATGTTGTGATCCTTGTCCATCGCAATTGATCCCATCCAGCGATAATCGGAGTCCGGGTCATAGGTGCTGGCCTGAAAGACCGTAGGAGTAGTAGTCAAACCTCCGGCGTTTCTGAATTCGTACCAACGAATCGCCCCGTGCTTAGGCTTACTCGCACCGCCTGTAACTGTAATGTTTGCGACCAGCGACTCCTGCACGGGTTGTCGCCGAAATTGCGATAGGCGAAACGATACATGAACCGAAAGTCGAGGTTGTCGAGGTAATCAGCCGGGGTTGCCGGTGCAGGCTGCGGCACGCAATCGCGATTGTCCTGGGCCGCCGTGTTGTTAACACAGGGTGCCGAATCCCAGCTCGCGGGGATTTGCGTCTCTATCAGTGTGATCGTCGGGTTTGGGCCCCACGTCACCTTCACTCTTGCTGAGTCGATCTTGTTGGTGGTGGCAGGATCAGGTGCGATGACGAATGCTGCTGCGCCTGCCGGCGGCGGCGTGAGACTGTCCAAGTCGGACGGAATCATTCCGTCTTGCGGCTTGTTGCCATACCTCTTCAGATCTTTCTGAAGTTGGCGGGCCGGGAGTCCTTGCAGCATCTTGTCGCGTTCGAAGACAAAGACTCGCCCGGCGACGAAAGCGTTGTTCGGGGCAAACACACGGCCAGTCATATAGTAGCCGTCCGGCCACATGCCCGTCTTCGGGTAATCGATAAAGTTTACCGGATCAGTGACAAAATCGTACGTATACCATGGGCCCGTGGCGTCCTCCGTGGCGGATACCGCGACGCACTGATGTGAGAAGTCAGGACTTCCCCCAACTGCAAACTGCGAGATAACCCAGCGCCCGCTTAGAATGTCATATGAAACTACAGGGTCGCCGTCATTGTGTGTAGCGCAATCACCGCCCAGTGACTGGAAGAGAGTGTTTCCTGCGGCCGGCCCGTAAAGCAGTGCGCCTGTCGTTTTATTGAAAACAGCGAAACTGGTATTGTTCCACTGGACATACTGTTTCGCGCCCACGCGGCCGTTGACGTCTGGTGGATTACTGCCAGGAACAAAGCCTCCGAGGGTAGTTCCGATTCCGTTGAAGATGAGACCCGTCGAGGCTGGGCGCGGAAAGCGGAGATCCCGAATAAGTTTGCCCGGTGCCCCGAATCTTGCTTGCGTCTGTAGGTGGCTTCGTACGCGGAGGTTCCCACTCAAAGCGGGCGGGAGCCAACGCCGGCGGAATTGCCTTCATCTGCCGAAGTGGAATTGTCCGAATCGGATGGACGGGGCGAGTGTCGTTATGCGGTCCCCGGTAGGCAACAGCGGCGCCGGCTGAAGGTGCTGACTGCTGCGGTGGCTCTCCCAATGACTTAAAAAATGGGCCGGCGCCTCCCGCCCGTGCAGTCGAGGAGATAGGTTTCGGTCCAGCGCCGAACGCGAATAAAGCGAGCGCCACGCCGCCTAATCCTAACAATAGGGAGAAGCCTAGTAGCATGCGTCGATTAAAGAATGCGGAATGAGTCAATGAGTTTTTTTTCATTTAGTTGCGCCTCAGAAAGGAGCTGTGACCAAGTACTGCTGCCCTCGCCAGTTGCCCCCCTGTAAGCATTTGTGTTTTGCGGTTTGAGTAAGAACCCATTCGAGTAACAGTTTGGCGAGATTAGGTCAATCCTTTTCTTTAGAAAAAGGCATAAAATGCCGGCTAAAGGGCACAAAATGCTAGGTTGGCACTAATGCTAGGTCCGTTGAAAAAAAGGTAACAACTCTGTTACAATTGCCCGGCGCGGGAGGGAAACTGGGATTGTTAAGGCGCGATCGCCTGTACGCTCGAAAGGTGTGTCCGGCTTGCGTGATCACCCAACTGAAGCGCATGATCGAATGCGATTGCGATCGCCCGGCGCACAATCGTGCGAGCGTGATGACGTTTTCCGCGTATTTACGTCGGTGCGGTCACTGCATGCCCGAGTCGCAACGCCACTCTACCTTTGTCATTTTCCCCGACTCAACCTCGATCTCAAACGGGCCGCATGGTCGTGCAAAGCGGTTTTCCGCGAGCGACACAACGTAGTGCCCTGGGCTGAGAGAAAGTCGGAAGCGACCCTCACTGTCCGTCGTAAAAGATGTGACCGTGCCCTTCTCGTTGGCGACCGAAAAAACCGCACTGGCAACCGGTGCCACGTTGGGTTTCTCTGATCCCTTCTTAATCGGTCCGGGCCAGATCGGACTGACCATGACAACTCCCTCAATGCCGCTACCTCGAGTAGAGTCGGATTCTGCAGAGGCAAGGCTTCCATTCATAAGGAGGAACGCGAGAAACAGGGCGAAGTTTCCACGTAACATCAAACAATTTAATCCCACGCGCTCGGATTGCATCCAGTCATTTCACGAATCTGCGTGCTCCAATGGGATACGCGCTTGGAATTGCTGGTCGCTCACAACAGCCTACCATTTTCCGTTGGCTATTTTTGAATCTGCGTTTGCTGATAGAATACGTTTAGCCATTTGTCGCCGCGTTTCATGTAGAGCGAACTGACCCAGCAGGGTGACGGCACCTGCTTGTTGCAAACGGTGTCTTGTTCTTCCCAATAAGTGAGCAAGGCAATGTCCTTGTCGAGCATCTTCATTTCAAAACGATCGAGCCTGTAACTCTTAACCGTGCAAACAGGGCTACCGACAAAACCGACCACTTCGGCCTTGTTTGTTAATCCACCAAATCCAACTTCGACATGATCGTCCGAGAGAAAATTCTGAAAGAATTTGCCGTCGCGGTTTTTCCAAGCCTCCCACGATTGCTTTTCCAGTTTTATCAGGTGTTCTTTGACTTCGTCGGATTCAGACGTCGTGGCCTGCGCGTTGGCGATAGCAAGACAAACCAACGCAAGGAAAGAAAGGGCGCATTTCATACCGTAACTCTGCTTGGAACTGCAGGAACAGAACAGGACATAAACCCGCACAATTCGGCCAGCCGCCGTCCGGCACGGTCACGGCCGTTGCGTTGACGGTTGCGTACGCTCCGTGCGCATTGAGCCATGCCGCCGTCGCTACGATTGCACAACGACACACCGAGGGTTGCGCGGGACAAAAAACGAGCCGCGCGGCGCGGCTCGGGCATGGCTACTACTTTCTACTGCGGAAATTTTGTCTGGGGGAAAAGCGCAGAAACTGCTCGCAAAGAGTCGGCTACCTTCTTTCCAGGCCGCGCGGCGGGTTGAAACCGCCACGCGGGCACTGATGAGGTGATTACTGCTTCAGCGGAGGGCTCTTGCCGCCGCCACCCCCGCCGCCGCCGCCACCCTTGGCATCTTTAGTCGGCTTGAGATCACGCACGTCAACATCTTTCTTTTCTTCGCTCATATTACCTTTCTTAGTTGTGTTTTTGGTTTTGGGTTGTGTCAGTCGCGCCGAATAGTTGCCGTCCCCCTACGACCTTTTCGTCTGGGATCAGGTCGTCCAAACAGATCAGCTTATCTTTCGAACGCTTCTGCCGTTGAGCTCCACGCTCCCCAGAATCTGCGTCCTTCTTTTCCTTCGACGAACTCACACGCCGCCTATTAACACCAAGCATGCCATGAGATTTTTGCATGCCAATTCTTTTTGCATTACCAGATAATGTTCCGATTTTAAATTGTTCCTAAATAGGCGCTTATTTCTTTAAGGTCATTAGTTAAAATTCTGCGGCAGCCTCGCTTTGCCGCGTCAGGAGGTGGCCTAAAATTTAGGCCAGTCGGTATTATTTCGATTGCACTGGATCACTTATGATCCAGCTCAACCATATAGCAGCAACGTCCCGCGATTTTATAAGCATATATTATTTTCGGGCTGATCAGCTATGAGTTTTGCGGCTACCGAGAATCAGCCTCTTGGTTTGTGTCGCGCTCCGGCATTTGTTAACGGTAGAGACCAGTAAATGCTTCGCCCAAGCAATCGCGCGATCTTTCTTGACGAATTTCTTGCTGCGCCGAATTCGGCCAACGTCTGCCTCCTCGTACCACATGGCCCGATGGGCGTTGGCTCTGATTATGCGCCACCGGATTTAATCCTTGATTTTCTCGGTAAGCTGCTAACCGTAACTTTAAGGGGTTATAGGAGTGAAGCAGCAATACATTAATTTTCTGCGCTGGCTTCTTCGGGTGTTTTCCTAACTACGATTAGGGTACCATCGGAATCGGAGGCAACGCCGCTCGATTTTATGACAACCGCACCTGCACCGCAGTAGCAGTGTCAACGCCGCGCAATCGGACGTTTCTCTTGTCGAATCTGAACTGCGCTCGCGAGTCGTTTCCCGCATTGACGAATATGACGGATATAGCGGGGTGATCGCTGTACTTTGATTTTGCAGACGATAGGTTCGGTCTTTCGGCTAACGTGGTGCAAACCATGCACGGGACAGCACACTTCCCACATGATTTAAGGAAAAGGAGCCAAAAGCGTGCCCGCGGGCTATAATTTCCATAATGAATCGGTGAGGTGAGCCGGCGGCGGACCTGTGCTTGCGTCATCGTATCGATGTTTAGAACCCACGTGCCATCAACCAATTACGCCGGCGGATTCACCGTCACCGGTACATTTCGACTCTCGTTACCTCGCGCGCACGATCTGTCGCGCGTGTCGCTACACTATCCTTCTCCCGATTGGAGTACCGAGTGAGGGTTTATGATTTGTTTTCCTTTCAGTTAGGGGTTGGAGATCAGTGTTTGTGCAAACTGCCGGGCGAGGAGATGACGCCATCCAGCATCAAGGTGGGGACGCCTGTCGCGACATTAGTGGTGCCCGATGCAGTGCCTCCTCCGGTCGCGCCAACGAATCGACCTGTCCCTCCCTCGATCGTGAATTCTCCGACGATTGCGAATACTGGGCAAGCAAACGGAACCAAATTGCCATGATACGTTCCGAAGATCGTATCGCCGTTCGCCCCAGTGAACGTGTAGAAGCCTTCCGTAAATGCCCCCGTTGGATCTTCGGGATCGAAGCAGTGATGCTGGACAGTTGTGAAATTGCCAAGGTGCGTGGCATGGCCCCCTCCGACGATATCGCTCCTGAGGACCGCGCAGGGAAAACCGGGGACTGAAGTCGAACTGCCGGTGAAGGTAGCCTTAAACGGCACCAGGTCGCGGGCTGCTGCCGGAGTGGGTATCGAGATAAATACCGCCGCAAAGCAGGCGAGGAGCAGCGGGATCAGAACCCCTGCTGTTGGTTTGAACTGAATATTTCGATTTTTCATGATATGGATTTCCTTTTCTTGCTTTAGCTTTCTTTGAGTTTTCGTTATGAGAGGTCAGCTTCTGGCCGTTTTCATAGTGTGGTTTGGTTTGCTGGTTTAGGAGTTTTGACTGATGACTTCAGGTTTTTGGTGAATTCGCTTGATCCCTCGGTCCGCTCTTATCTACGTCCGCGGTCCGCCACTCCAAAGTACGTCAGCGAGTTGTAGGGGTTCTGATTTGGGCAGCTGACACCGAGTTCGACATGCCAGGTGAACTTCGCTGGATTCACGGTCGTATCAATCGTCGCCGTCGCGACATCCTCCGAACCCCGAGAACATGTATAGACGCCGTCGAGGTACGAGACCAGCATCAACCCGTTGTACCCGCCCGACAAGTGCTGGCGGCCGTTATAGAAGACGTTGAGCGTGACCTGAGCCAGCGTTGCAGGATCGATGATTCACGTTCCACTTACCCGTAACGATGGGGCCAGAAACCGGATTCGGCGTCACAGGAGAACGTGCCGCTCGTGAATCGTTCCATGGTAGGTCTGTGCGGGCTCGGCTGGTTGGGAGGCGAACAGCCGCGCCGGGCCGAGCAGAGCCACCGTGATAGCTGCGAGGGCGGTTATTTTCAGGAATGTTTTCATAGTTCTTTTCTTTCTTTGTCGAGGTTTACTTTCAATTTTGTGATGTCGTCCAGGTCAGCTGACGATGAGAAGTCTTGCCGTTGGCTTGAACTGAATGTTTCGATTTTTAATAATAAGAATGGTAAGCATGTGCGGACTCACGGACTATCGGGGAAAAGCCCTGATTTTTTGAGCTAACGAATCCCCGATTGAGGTATCAGGGATTCCGAGTCGGGCTTATTTATCCCTAACGATTCGCTGCACGCCACGTTTTAGACTTATGGAGTCTTTTTCCCCATAACAGCGCCTCGACACCCCCCTTCGCGCAGCTTCGGCGCGGCAGGCAGCGAGGGGGCTACAGCGTCATCAGGGATTCTGCAGTGCTCTGCCAGACGCAAATAAGTGGCCACATGAGTAAACGTGCGGCTGTGCCGAAGAACTCGCGCGCGCGGCGCTTGAGTTCCTGAGCATTGCCGTAGCCGAGCTTCTGCTTGATATGCTCAGAATGCGTCTCAATTGTTTTTCTGCTAACGCCAAGTTCTTTTGCGATCTGACCAGTGCCATGTTCAGCCGCAATGAGTGCGAACACCGCCAGCTCCCGATCGCTGAGGACATCGAGACCGTGTGGAAGTTCGCGACCACCGGCGAACTTGTGCATGGCAACGGAGGTGATTGCTCGACTGGCGTAGATCTCGCCCGCCAGCACAGTCTCAATCGCGTGCATTAGCTCTTTCACCGAACTATTTTTCATCCAGTAACCGGACGCTCCGGCACAAAGGGCGCGCTCCGCATAAGTCCGCTCGGATTGCCGGGATACGATAAGGATGCGAATACGCGGAAATTCCGTCGCGAGATCCTTGATCCAGCGGATGGCATCGCGGTTTTCGAGAAACGGTTCGATGAGCAGCACATCCGGCCGACATTGTCGAACAAGTCTATTCGCCTCCTCAAAAGTGTGTGCGGCACCGCAAACACGGTACCGCGGGTCGCGGCCAATAATTGCGACCAAGCCTTGCTCACCAATGATGGTATCGCCGACCGCCACGACCCGGTATGGTTCTTTGCCCGCGCGAACTGGTGCGTTTTTTTTCAACGGTTCGCCAGTCTAACCAATCGCCTCGGGCCGTTGCAATCGTTTAATTGCGTTCTCTACGGAAATACTTTTACGCCTTTGGGCGAGTTCAAAGAGCCCTAGCGGTTCTTCGCAGAACGAGATAGTAGCTGATTGTATATGACATATAGCAAACGTTCTTTTCGAGACAGTGTCGAGTAAGACTGCGATCCGCGAGGACGCTATCTGGTCACGACCGGCAATATGAGCGGGCTCCGGAAGGAAACTGTGTGCCGCCACTCGATTTTCGCTGGCGAGACGGCTAATTGCAGTTTCGGGTAACGGGTCTCGATCTCGTGGAAAAAGACGGAGGCTTCGAGGTGGGCCAGGGCGGAGCCGACGCAGAAGTGAGGTCCGAATCCAAAGGCGAGAATGCGTCCCTCCTTGCGGCCGATATCGAGGCGATCTGGATTGGTGAAAACGGCGGGATCGCGATTGGCCGCGCCAAGTCCCAGTGAAACAAACGCCCCTCGGTCAAGAGTAAAGCCGCAAATCGTGATGGGAGACTCGACTCGACGAGCAACGAACTGGGCCGGTGACTCGTAACGCAGGAACTCGTCGATCGCCGTTTCCCAAAGCCCGGGCTGCGCTCGGAGCCGGTCCCGCTCTTCAGGATGCGTGAAAAGAGCGAGCATCCCATTGGCGAGGAGGCAGGTTGTTGTTTCCTGTCCGGCGTTGATCAGCCCGATCACATTGGCCACCAACTCGTCGTCAGTTAGCTGGTGGCCCTCATCTTCAGCCTGCACCAGCGCGGTCAACACGTCTGAGCGAGGTGACTGGCGGACGCGGGTTACTTCGCTTCGAATGGCTTCCGTCAGGCGCTGCACCGCTTCAACGGCGCGCTCCGTCCGTTCTTCAATCGTGCCGCTGGCCGTGCCCAGCCACGCGTAGACATCGTCAGTCCACTCTTTCATTTCCCGCTGCTTTTCCTCCGGGAAACCAAGAATGTGTAGGATGACGCGGCCAGGAATGAGGTTGGTCGCATTTGCCACCAGATCGACGGGACTGGACGGATCGAGGTGATCCAAAACGTCTTCCACAACTTCGGCGACAAGTGGTTTTTGACGCTGAATGGAGTCACTCGCAAAGGCGTGCATGACGAGCTTGCGAATACGGAGATGACCTTCCCCTTCCAAAAAGAGCAGGCGATCTTTTAAGGCCGCGCGTAGTGACGCCGCCTCGTCGTTCCGGTTATCCGGCACGCGCCTCATCAGCTCATCGAGACGATAATTAGAGCATTGAGGCGAATGCAGAATCTCCATCACATCGTGATAGCGCGTCACGACCCAATGCCCGCTGATGGGGTTATGCCAAAGCGGATCCTCCTGCTGCATCCGTCGATAGTACGGATACGGGTTGTTGTAGAACGCCGGAGCGTGAAAGTCGTACTTTAGGGCGCTGGGATGATCCTCCACGCCTGTCCCTCGATTGCCTTGAGAGGACGTCAGAATTTGCAACGGCGTGTCCACGCGAATGCCTCAGAATCTAATTGAACGATTTGCCATAGCCGCGAGGCCGTAGAATACAACCCCAGGATCAGCAAAGTCACGCTGCGATTACAGCGGCGCGGTCAGAACGTATTCTTACAAATCGACGGCCAATCCTCAATCTCGCTAGTGTGCCTTACAAAGGAAAGGCGCCCCGATTTTGTGATATGACATATAGCAATTCGTTTGTTGTGGCATCACAAGGGAGAGCGGGGCGATTAGAAGCAGGGCGGGGGATATTAGATTAAATACCCTCGAGATTGCCGAGTCTGAGCGCCCGGCGCTCAGGGCTTGGGAGCGGCTTTTGGCATCATCCCGATCTTTTGCGCGAAGGCGATGAAGCACGGGTCATCCTTGTAGGCGAGCAGGAAGGGATCATTCAGCAGCGTCGAGACACCGGCGTCGTGCGTGGTCCAGTCTGATTTGGGCACTTGCGCGTAAGTCTATCTATCGGCATCTTGATGCAAATGCCCGAGCGTGACCCCAACCAAGAAGCCTTGCGGCAAGTCGAAAAGGCTACCGATTCGAAGTCGGTTGACGGTCGCGACCTTCTCGAATCGGACGCGCTGAGACGCCAGCTCGACGAAGCCAAACAGAGCTTATCAACTCCGGCCAAGGCATCGCGCAAGAAGTCGATCTAGTAGGCCCGAAAAGTTCGATTCCCGAGCCTTTGCCGCTTCCGCATTGGCTGCCGTGAGCGTGACGGTGTAGGGCGCTTTTCCCCAACACCACTACATTTTATATGACATATATGCAATGTGATTTTGTGTTGCCATCACTCCGATGCTTTCGTTGGATTCTGCCGAAGAGAGAAACTTTGTTCGTGGAAAAAGGCGAACGTTCGTCTAATCATAGTTAGGCATGAGTTCCACTGGAGTGGAAAGGAGGTACGCCAGCAACAGTGATCATTTGTAAAATGACGTTTGAATTTCCCATACGTGCCGACGCGAGCTTCCTGGTCGGTGTTGCTTTCCTGATCGCAGCGTGCTCGCGGCCTGGCTCCACGGCCGGCTCGTCGGCGCTCAAGCCGATCGACCAGGCTGCGCTGCAGACCATGGTGGACACGACCGCCAAGGAACTCCTGGTGCCCGGCGCCGTGCTGCTCCTGCGCACACCCCAGGGCGAGTTCAAGGTCACCTACGGCACCACGCAACTGGGCACGACGAGCCCGCCCCGCGCCGACACCCACTTCCGGATCGCCTCGAACACGAAGTCGATGACGGCCGCGGTGATCGTGCAACTGGCCCAGGAAGGCAAGCTCAGTCTCGATGATCCGGTCTCGAAGTACGTCCCGGGCGTGCCCAATGGCGACAACATCACGATCGACGAACTGCTGAAGATGCGCAGCGGGCTCTACAACTACACTGATGCTCCCGAGCTCGCGGCCACCGTGGACCGTGACCCGACCAAGGTCTGGACCACAGAGGAGTTGCTAGCCATCGCGTTCGCGCGCTCGCCCAACTTTCCGCCTGGTACCGCCTACGAATACAACAACACCAACTACACGCTTCTCGGCCTCATCGCCGAGAAGGTCGATGGTAAACCACTGGCTCGGGCGATGCAGGACCGGTTGTTCGGGCCGCTGGGGATGCACGACACTTTCCTCCCTCGCTCGCACTTCGAACACCATCCCCGATCCCTACTCCCACGGCTACCTGTACGGCAGCTCCTTATTTGTCCTGACGGACACGCCGTACCCGCCCGACATCCAAGCCGCGGCACGGGCCGGGACGCTCCTGCCCACCGACTACACGGACCTGAACCCCTCTTTTGCCTATTTTCCCGGGGGCGTCATCTCCACCGCCAGCGATCTCGCCATCTGGATCGAGGCACTGGTTACCGGGCGCGTCTTCGATGCCGCATATCAGCGCCGCTGGCTCGACAGCCTGCAGGCCAAGGACCCGAGCATGCCCGACGGCCAGCAGTACGGGTACGGCATGGAGCGACTGCGCTGGGGCCCGAACGCGGTATATTTTCACGGCGGCGAGACCCCCGGCTACAATGCGCACATGGGCTACGACCCCAACAGCCAGGTGACGTTTGTGACATGGACCAATCTGCCCATATCGGTCGAAGGCAAATGGACGTCAATGGCCCTAGTGCTGAAAATATGGGATCAGATCTACGTGGTATCACCACTGACGGCTTTCCCATCGCCGACCGCCTCTCCTTAGTGTCGGCAAGCTAGTCTTCGCACCGGGCGGAAAGCGCTTTTCGGTCGAAATTCCCGTCCAGCGCAACGGTATTCAGATCAGCAAAGAACTTCCGAAGGACATCAGCATCGAGTAGCCGGGCGGCTTTATCCGACAAGGCATTCGCTCGGGCCAGAATATGAAAAACCATAGCGATAGGCACCCCAACGCCAGTACATTTTATATGACATATATTGTCTGATGTTATGGCCACGGATGACCAAAGGTTGGTTCTTCGCAATCCTGATTCCCCCTCGGATTGGGATGTTTACTTTCGATCTGTGCTGGCGAATTTTGCGGGTTCCCTGGGGCCGGCCTCGCGGCAGCGAGCGCGATTCGGCTGAAGAATTGGCCTTTCATCTCCTGCCTCTCGATTCCAATGGGCAAAGCAGGATTGCACCTTAACAATCCTGGCTAGGCCCAAGTCAGATGTATGGCTGTTTATGAGGCTGTCCGCGGTCGTGGCCATGGCGGCCGGATTCTTCGGGCGCTGGAAGCGGAGGCGCGTCGGCGAAAAGCCTGGAAAATCGTCTTAAAGCCCGAGAAAACGTCGTGCGATTCTACGTTCGGCACGATTACGCAGCGACCGGTAAAGCTGAGACGCTTTTGCGGATGGTTCGTCATTGGCGGATAAAAAGGTTCTTTAGTGCGTGACCAATTCAGGCTCGCAACGCCAGTCACTAGCATTCAACAAGCGTAATACTAGTTCTTAAGCCTAGATTTTACTGTCTTAGCGTGACTGTGGGGCGTCATGTCACACCCATATTTTTGCGATTACCATCGCGGAAACCAAGTTTTGGGTCCGCAGCAGGCCCGAGCCAGCTCGGTGGGCGCAGGCTATTCCTTAACCCTCTCGTAGGACATCTGTTGGCGGTTTTCGCAGGACATCCTACGCCCTAAACTTGAGACGTAACACGCAGCTTGACCACGCGGTTCCTGCGGGTAGCCTCGCCGCACCAGCCCTATGAAATACCGAATTGTTGTTTTCGCCTCACTTTTCGCTCTAGCTTTGCTCGTTTGCCCCGCAATTCGCGCACAGGACGAGGAAGGTATCAAACAGGCAATGTCGCCGGAAGAGTTTCACAAGGCCGGACTCGACAAGCTTAGTGATGAAGAATTGCGAAATTTGGACCGGTGGCTCCAAGGCGACCGTGAAAAAACCGCGCAGAAAGCCGCGGCGCGGACGAGCAGGACGAAAATGGACTTGGTCGTGAGCCGGGTCGCGGGGAGCTTCCCAGGTCTCAGCGGTAACACCATAATCCATCTGGAAGACGGGACTGTGTGGCGACAAGCAAATAAGTATGATCATTACGGCGCGTCTCCTGTTGATCATCCTGGCGCTGCGGTCGTCCATAGTGCTTTTGGTTACAAGATGCGGATCGAAGGCGTGCCAGAGTTTTATGTCAATCCGGTGAGGAAATAGCCAGCGGCGTAACAACCGCGGCTACAACGTCAGATCGCCGTCGCGACCGGGCCGAGTCGAGCAAGACCAAAGGCTTCGTGTGTTAAACGTGCAGCCAGATCGGCTTCGGCTTCGTTAATAACAACAGCGATCTTTATTTCGGACGTCGAGATCAACTGGATGTTGATTCCGCCGCGGCCCAGACAGTCAAACAATTTCGCTGCGACACCTGAATGCGAGCGCATGCCGATGCCGACAACGCTGAGCTTGGCAACACCGCTCTTGGCGATCAATTGCACGGCCTTCAGTTCAGTAATGACCGGGTTCAGTATTTTTTTTGCCGACGCGAGATCGTATTCGTGAATGGTGAATGAAAGGTCGGTGGTGCCGTGTTCGGAAACGCTTTGCACAATCATGTCGACCACAATGTTTGCTTCTGCGATCGCCGAAAAAATGCGCGCCGCTACGCCTGGTTCATCGCGAACATCGTCGACGGTAAGCTTGGCTTGTTTGCGGTCGACACTAATGCCGCGCACGACGACATCTTCCATATGCCGCGTCTCTTCCTGGGCGAGCGTGCCGGCGGCAGGATGAAAGCTGGACCGGACCTCAAACGGAACCGAGAATTTCTTCGCAAATTCGACCGCGCGTGACTGCATGACCTTGGAACCGGCGCCCGCCATCTCCAGCAATTCGTCGTAAGAAATCTCGTCGATCTTCTTCGCCTCACTAACGAGACGCGGATCGCAGGTAAAGACACCGTCGACGTCAGTGAAAATCTGGCAGGCATCGGCATTGAGGGCGCCCGCCAGGGCTATTGCCGTTAAATCGGACCCGCCCCGCCCGAGCGTCGTCGTCTCACCCTCGTTAGTCTGACCTTGAAACCCGGCAACGACGACAATGTAATCGTCGTTTAACAGATAATGGATTTGTCGCGGGCTGATGTTTGCGACCTTCGCCTTGGTGTGCACGCGATCAGTCAGAATGCCCGCTGCCGCTCCGCTCATGGAAACCGCGCGTCCGCCGAGCGCATTCACCGCCATTGCGACGAGCGCGCTGGCGGCGTGCTCACCGGTTGCCAGTAAAAGATCGAGTTCACGCGGCGTCGGCTGCGGCGAAACTTCGCCTGCCAGCTTGATCAAATTGTCGGTCGCGCCGGCCATTGCTGATATCACCGCGACGACACGGCAACCTTCGCGCTGCGTTTCCAAAATACGTCGCGCGACGTTGCAGATTCGTGTGGGATCGCCCACCGAGGTGCCGCCATATTTCTGAACGATCAGGCGCATCGGATGATGTAGTGGCGGGCGTGGCGTCCGCAGCCGCTTGATTCTGCAGCCGACACGGCTGCCTCTACAGATTCTCTGTTTGATGGAAGCTGGAGCGGCACGCCAGACGAGGCTTTGCGATGTTGTGGGCTTCCTGTCAACTGCGGGTAATTGCTTCGCGGACTGCTTCGAGTGTCGCCGCAACCGGCGCAGCTTGAGAAAATTTAGCGGAAATGATTTCCGGATCCTTCAAGCCGTGCCCGGTACAGGTGCAAACGATAGTGACGTTTTCGGAGATCAAATCGCTGCGCCTGCCTTTCGCTGATTTAAACAATCCAGCAACCGGTGCAGCACTGGCTGGCTCAACAAAAATTCCTTCCGTTTTTGCGAGCCATGATTGTGCTTCCAGAATTTCTTCGTCGGTCACGATTTCAACCGCACCCTTGGATTCATCGATCGCGCGTTGGGCGGCTTCCCAGCTCGCGGGATTTCCTATGCGAATGGCAGACGCGACGGTCTCAGGTTTTTCGATGACGCGGCGATGAAATATGGGCGCGGCATGTTCTGCTTGAATTCCAATCATCCGCGGCAGAACTCGCGCTTTGCCAAGCTGCCGGTATTCCAAATAACCGGCGGCATAGGCCGTGAGATTTCCAGCATTGCCAAGCGGAAGAATGTGAATGTCAGGCGCGTCACTGAGCTCATCGACAACCTCGAACGCCGCGGTTTTTTGTCCGGCGATTCGATCGGGATTGATTGAATTTACGATCGCGAATTCACCTTTGTCGCCGAGTTCACGGACGATCCGCAGCGCGTCATCGAAGTTTCCGTCGATGGAGACGATGCGCGCGCCATGAGCGATGGCCTGCACGAGTTTGCCGCTGGCAATTTTGCCAGCCGGCAAAATAACCGCGCAACGAATTCCGGCGCGTGCAGCATATGCAGCAGCCGAGGCGGACGTGTTTCCCGTCGATGCGCAAATTAAACCCTGGGCTCCACGTTCGACTGCCTTGGAAACGGCTACGGTCATTCCGCGGTCCTTAAATGAGCCCGTGGGATTTAAGCCTTCACATTTAATAAAGACGCGAGCCCCGATCCGCTCGCTCAATCGCGGCGCAAAAACCAGCGGAGTCGAGCCTTCGCCCAGAGTGATGATCGGGGTCCCCTCGCCTACCGGAAGACGGTCGCGGTACCGGGCAATCACTCCGCTCGCTGCGGACCCGCCTTCGCCAAGCTTCGGCGCGGCAAGCATGGCCGCCTCTACAGGCCGGGCTTTTTTCGATTCGTTTTGCATCCTCCGACAGCGTAACTTGCCGAAATGCGTTGCAAAAAGCACGTGCTCGTTTTTTCGTTTAAAGTCGACCTATGCCTGAAATGAACCGGGAAGAAAAGCTGCGACTTTTGACCATCCTGCTCGAAAGCAGGCATGGCGATCTGCGCGAGCAAAATCTCAATCGCCAGGGCAAAGGTCATTTTCATGTCTCCGGCATGGGGCACGAAGGCCTGGCCGCGATTTCGATCCAGATGCAGGGCGACGATTACATCGTCCCGTACTATCGCGATCGTGCTCTGGTGCTCGGTCGCGGGGTGAGTTCGCGGCAACTGGCGATCGATTATTTCGCAAAGGCGAAGGGTGAAAGTCACGGTCGGCAGATGCCGTCGCATTACAGCTGTGCCGAGCAACACATTTGGAGTGTGCCGACCCCGACGGGCTCACAACTTCTCCCGGCCTGCGGAATGGCTTGGGGCATCGAGCTCGATGGCAAAAACGCCGCGGTTGTCACCACCGTTGGTGATGCGGCGACGCGGCAGGGCGATTTTTATGAGGCAATTTGTTTCGCGAAGGAGAAGAAATTGCCAATGCTGTTTGTCGTCGAAGACAACGCATACGGCATCAGCAGTCCCACGCGCGAAATCAACCCGCGCGCGCTTGATGTGGTGCAGCCGAATGACTGGCGCGAACTTGACGGCGCGGACGTCGGGCAAATCTACGAGGAAGCCGCGAAAGCCTTCGCTCACATTCGCGCCGGCAACGGGCCCGTGTTTTTCTGGGTGATGATGGAGCGGCTTTCCAGTCACACCAGCTCCGACGACCAAAAACTTTATCGCACCGCGGATGAGCTGAAAAAATGCGAGGAGTGCGACCCGTTACGAAAATGGAAGGAACGATTGATCGCGGAAGGACTGATCAGTGAATCTGATTACGCGAAGCTGGACAACGAAGTTAAGGAGCGCATTCGCCGCGAATTTTCCGATGCGGAAAAGGAACAGGACCCGTCAGCGGACGAGCTCTTTCTTGAAGTCACCGGAAAATTTCCGCAACTGGACGAGGAAATTTTGCCGCCGGGAAAATATCGCATCGGCGATACGGTGAACAAAACGCTGCGGCTCGGTCTCGAGCGCGATAAGGGACGCTTAATCTTCGGAGAAGATATTGAAGATCCGAAGGGCGGCGTCTTTCGCCTAACGCAAAAGCTTTCCACCGAATTTCCGGATCAGGTTTTCAATTCGCCTCTGGCAGAATCGACCATCCTTGGTGTCGCGTGCGGTCTTGCGTCATACGGCAAGCATCCCGTTTTCGAACTGCAATTCGTTGATTTTATCGGGCCGGCCTGGAACCAGTTGGTGACGAACATTTGCTGTCTGCGTTGGCGTTCATTCGGCCAATGGAGATGTCCGATGGTAATTTATGCGCCCTATGGCGCCTACTTGCCGGGCGGAAGTTTGTGGCACAGCCAGGCTAACGAATCAGCACTCGCCCATTACCCTGGTCTTTCCGTCGTGATTCCATCTACGCCCGAAGACGCCGCCGGGCTTTTGTGGACGGCGATGCATTGCGAGGATCCCGTTCTTTTCCTCATTCCCAAGCACATGTTCTGGGCGGAACGGGAAAGTAAAGAGCCGGTGCGCGCGGTTCCTCTCGGGAAAGCGCGCAAACGGCGGACCGGATCAGATCTGACCCTCATTGCATGGGGGAACACGGTGGAGAAAGCGCTCGAAGCCATCGAACAAATCGAAAATGAAGCTAGCATCGAACTGCTTGATCTCCGTTCGATTTCGCCGTGGGACCGCGAGACGATTGAAGAATCAGTGCGAAAAACCGGACGGGTCGTGGTGGTCCAGGAAGACACGGAGAATTGCAGTGTCGGGCAAATGATCATCGCGCATCTGGCGTCGAATACTCACCTTTGGACAAATCTCGTTAGTCCCCCAATTCTCGTTAGCAAAGGGAACGTGATGATCGGCTACAACCCGATCTATGAATATGCTGCTTTGCCCGATGTTCAGCGAATCGTGTCCGCAATCCGCAAATCGATTTCGACAAAAATGGAACGCGAAGCCATTCCTGTAGCCGCGGTTGCTGGCCGCGGCCTCGAGGCGGATAAGACCGAAGTCCAGAAGCCGCGTCCTACGACCGCGGCTACAGAGAGGCAGAGCATCACCGTTCCGATCATGGGCGAAGGAATTCGGTCGGCTAAGATCGTGGCATTATTGAAACAGCCGGGAGATTCCATTGCATTGGACGACGCCCTCTGCGAAGTCGAAACCGATAAAGCCGTTTATCCGATCGAATCTTCCTTCGCTGGAACAATGGACGAATGGAAGGTTGAAGTCGGTGACACGGTTGAAATCGGTCAGGAGCTGGGAACGATTTCAGTGGGTGCTACTCAATCAGAAAAAGCTGTAGAGGCGGCCGTGCCGGCCGCTGGTCCGATCGACAGCGGGCGACACGCCCGCCGCTACACAATCGACCCTGCGCTTTCCCCTACGATCACGCGCAAATTAAGCCGTGTCATTCCCGCGAACCTGCAAATTGACGCGCGCTGGGATGCTATTCGCAAAGCGCGCGACGCCGCGAAAAAGAAAAACGGCCACAACGCCCCCTCCCCTTCCGTGATGATGGCGTGGGCGGTTGTCCGCGCAATGGAAAAGCACGCGCCATTTCGCCGTTTGACTTTGGAAGACGACACCATCGTTGAGAACGACGATTTCGATCTCGGGATTGCGGTAGCGATCGAAGGCGATCGCCTGGCCACCGCTGTTATCACGGCAGCAAATCGCAAGAGTTGGGAGGAATTTGCCGACGTTTATCGCAAGATTATTGACGAAACTCGCGGCGGCCGCGTCGACGCCATGAATGCACCTGTTGTCATCAGCAGCCTCGGAGCCTTTGGCGTGCGAACGGGTGCGCCCATCGTAGTCCCGCCTTCAGTCGGAACGCTTTTTATTGGTTCAGCTCATCGCGAGATCTTGCCTAACGGCAAGAAGAACGAAACCGCGGAAGTGGTTACACTCTCGCTAACCTTTGATCATCGGGTGGTGAATGGCGCCGGCGCGGCCAATTTTGCTCACGAAATAAAAGAGCAAATCGAGCACTTCAGCCTGAAATCAGTTAAAGAAGCTGGAATTGCCTGATCGCTTTTACCGGCCGCTGAGCGTTTCGTTTAACCGGCCCAGTTCGGTTTTCGCTTTTCGACGAAGGCACCGATGCCTTCGCGCGCTTCGGGAGAACCACGAGCTTGCATATGATGTTTCAACGCCAACTCAAGATCATGTTTCACCGAGGTTGACCAAAGCTCTTCGATCATCCGCTTCGTTTGAAGGACTGCGTTCGGTCCGCCTTGCAAAACAGAATCGGCGAACTTTAACGCTTCAGTAATGACCTCATCACCGGACACAACACGGTTGACGAGGCCCATCGCCAGAGCGCGTTTCGCATCGATCAGTTCGCCGCCCAATAACAGCTCGCGAATATCTCGTTCTCGCAATTGGCGTCGCAAAAATGTCAAAACCAAGCCTGCAACAAGGCCGCGTCGCGTTTCCGGATAACCGATCTTGGTTCTTTCCGCCGCCACGACGAAATCGCAGGCCGACATGATCCCAGCACCGCCCGCAACTGCAGCTCCGTGAACAGCCGCAATGGTGATTGGACGCGCCTCGCTCAGCGCACCGAGCACGTGCGCAACCAGGTCCGCAGTCGCATGCGCTTTGGTTTGATCCTGGGCTTCCTTCAAATCCAAACCCGTGCAGAATGCTGCACCAGCGCCACGCAACACGATGATCCGCTCGTTTGGCTGATCGGAAGCGAGTTTAATCGCAGCAATCAGCTCGGTGAGAAGCTGAATGGACAGCGCGTTACGCCGTTCTGGGCGATTCAAAGTGATAATCGTAATCTGCGGCGAATGTTTTTCAGTAAGAACGACGGACATTGGAAGATCTCCTGGGTTAAGGGCGGGGCAAACGTCGCACTTTCGACTTAATCTGCTAGTAACTTTCAGCGATGGAATCCGTCAAACTTATCGAGTGTCCACGGGATGCCTGGCAAGGGCTTAAGCTTCAAATTCCGACTGAGCGGAAGGTGCAATATCTGCGCGGGTTAATCGCGGCAGGCTTCCGACACATCGATGCCGTCAGCTTCGTATCGCCGAAAGCGGTCCCGCAGATGGGGGATAGCGAGAAAGTGCTCGAGCAGCTCGGACCGGTCGCGGACGTCGAGATTATCGGCATCGTTGTTAACGAAAAAGGCGCGGATCGAGCAATCGCGACCGGTGCGGTAAGTACCTTGGGATATCCGTGCTCGATCTCGGAGACATTCCTGCGCCGAAATCAGAATCAATCGCTGGAAGAGAATCAGGCACTGCTGAAAAAGATTAAGGAACAGGCAGACCAAGCCGGTGTCGGAATGGTCGTATATATTTCAATGGCATTCGGGAATCCTTATGGCGATCCTTGGAGCGAAGACGAGGTCGCGCGGGCTGCCGAAAACATTGCACAGTTAGGGATTCATTCTATTTCAATTGCCGACACGGTGGGAGCTGCGACGCCCGACTTGATTCGTTCCGTACTGGGGGCGGTCATCCGTAATTGCTCTAAAAGTGATGTCGGCGTCCACATGCACAGCACTCGTGTGGAAGCAGCAGCGAAAGTTCTAGCCGTGTACGATGCTGGATGCCACCGGTTCGATTCTGCCGTAGGCGGGCTTGGCGGATGCCCTTTCGCACAAGACGACTTGGTCGGGAATATTCCGACGGAAGAGGTTTTGGACGCGTTGAAACAGCGCGGCGTGACCCTGCCGATCGACGAACGACTCTTGACCGTCATGGCCATGAATACCGCGATCCGCGACGAATTTTCCGGTAGCTTGTAGTCCGCTCGCTCAATCGAGGAGTGGCTGCCTGCTCTGCAGGAACACGGCGACTGAGCGCCGTGACGACATCGCCGTGGGTTTATGGGATCGCTTCTAAACCTGCAGCACCCCGGTGTGGAACCGCCCTTTCGCGGGCGGGCGGGTGACATAGCTGAGAAGTCGGACGAGAACATCGCGCGTTTGGTGCGGTTGGATGATGGCATCGATCCAACCCCGCGCCGCACCGTAACGAATGTCGGTTTGCTCCTCGTAACTCGCTTTTACTTTCGCGCGTAATTCCTCGAGTTCTTCCGGCCTGGCTTTTTTGTCTCCGCGTTCTTTGGCCCGGGCAAGAATGGAAAAGACCGTGTCGCTGGCCTGGCTCGCCCCCATCACGGCGTAGCGCGCATTCGGCCACGCCAGAATAAAACGCGGGTCATACGCCTTCCCACATAGGGCATAGTTTCCCGCCCCGAACGAACCTCCGACTACGATCGTGATTTTCGGCACAATCGAATTACTGACGGCGTTCACCAACTTTGCGCCACTGCGAATAATTCCACTTTGTTCCGCTGCTTTTCCAACCATGAATCCGGTTACGTCCTGGAAGAAAATGATCGGCAATCCGACCTGGTTACAATCCATGACGAAGCGCGCTGCTTTGTCAGCGCTATCGGAATAAATGACGCCGCCCATCTGAATTCCTTCCGTCTTGGTGCGGACTTGCAGACGCTGACTGGCGACGATCCCAACCGGGCGGCCGCCGATCCGCGCATAAGTGGTTACCAAAGTCTTGCCGTAATCGGCCTTGTATTCATCGAATGAGTCTGCGTCGATGATGGTGGCGAGCAAGTCACGCGCGTCGTAGATTTTGTGACCGTCGAGACTGATCAAATCATAAATTGTCTCGGCTGGCTTTGCCGGTTTTTGGCCGACGGGCATGTCATACTTCTCGTTAGCTTCCGGCAGCAACGCGACGAGCGAGCGCAATTTTTCCAGGCAGGCTTCATCGTCTTTTTCGTAGAAATCGACCGTGCCGCTGATTTCCGAATGCATTTTCGCGCCCCCAAGTTCTTCCTGATCGACGATTTGTCCGATGGCAGCTTTGACCAGAGATGGGCCGGCGAGATACAGGCCGCTGCCCTCAGTCATCAGAATTTTGTCGCACAACACCGGCAAATAGGCGCCGCCGGCAACACAATTGCCCATGATAGCGGCGAACTGCGGTATGCCAGCGGCGGAAATGACGGAGTTGTTGCGAAAAATGCGGCCGAAGTCGTCCTCATCCGGAAAAATTTCATCCTGCATCGGAAGAAACACGCCGGCAGAATCGACCAGATAAATCAGTGGAAGATTATTTTCGAAAGCGATCCGTTGCGCGCGGATAAGCTTCTTCGCGGTCTGCGGGAAGAACGCGCCCGCTTTCACGGTAGCGTCATTAGCGATGATCATGCACGGGACATTGGCAACCTTGCCGATACCGGCGACGGCACCAGCGGCCGGAACGCGTCCCCATTGTTCGTACATTTTGTAAGCGGCCCAAAGGCTGACTTCGAAAAATTGCGCATCCCGATCGAGTAAACGCGCCAGGCGCTCACGGGCCACCAACCGCCCCAGTTTGTGCTGTCGCTCCTGGCCCGCCTTGCCGCCGCCTTCGCGCAGCTGCGCTTCTTCGACACGAATTTGTTCGCAGCGATCGCGCAGCGTTTCGGCCTTGGGAGTTCGTGACGACATGCGATGGAGGCTTTAATCCGGCGCGCGCCTTACTTCAAGCCCGGGAGCGGGCTCGCGGAGCTCGCCTCCCGGCAGTTAGAAACAGCCGTTCCTTGATCGACCGCGCTCGCAGGCTGAGCCGTCGACTTTTAAAACGCGTCTGAATCGGAATGGTAGCCGGAATCGCCGCGAATGCTGCGCAAGCGCTTTTGACTGCCGCGTTCGGAATCAGCCCGATTGAAGCAGCCGACCGCCACCTTTACCAAAAATGGAATGGCCGCAAGCGTGCCGAGGGACATGAGGGCGATGGCGGTAGCTTGACGTGCAGGACGTTTGATCCGGTCTGCCACAAGCAAACCAAAGCCGAGCCCGAGGGCAGTCCGAGTCAGGGCCAGAAGCGGATCAACAGGTAGATCGCTAGGTGGTTTGGGAATGGGAATCGTTAGTGACATCCACATATTCCTATACGTCGCGGCGGTGAAAAATAAATAGGGAAATTGTTGCAAGCACGTAAAAAACAACCGACGAACGTCAGAGCGGACATGGGAATTTATGCATTGGTTCTTGCCGGCGGCAGTGGCGAGAGGTTCTGGCCCTTGAGCCGGCGCGCTTTACCAAAGCAATTGCTGCGCCTGGTCTCGGGCTGTTCCCTTCTGGAAGCGACGATTGCACGCCTGGAGGGGTTGATACCCGCAGACCGCATTCTCGTTCTAACCAACGTCGATCAGGAAAAGGGTGTGCGCGAAGCCCTCAAGAAATTTCCCGACTGTAATATCATTGCTGAGCCTTCAAAACGAGATACTGCCGCTGCTGTCGCGCTCGGTGTCGCTTGGGTAGCAGCGCGCGATCACACCGCCGCGATGGTTGTTCTGCCGGCCGACCACGTGATTAAGGACACCGCCGCGTTTCAGAAAATTCTCCGGGATGCTGTCGACGCCGCGCAAGGCAAAGGCGCGCTGATCACGATTGGCATTCGACCGACATCGGCCGATCCAGGTTTCGGTTACATTGAAATGGGCGAACCAATTTCGGGAAAACCTGGTCTTTTTCGCGTGGTGCGCTTCCGCGAAAAGCCAAATGTGGACCTGGCGGAATCGTTTATTCGCAAAGGGAATTTTCGTTGGAATGCAGGCATGTTTGTTTGGACGGTGCCCATGATTCTGACAGAGTTCAACCGGCACGCGCCCGAGTTCGGCCGATTTATTGCGATGATGAGCGGACCTGGCGCGTTCGAGAAAAACTGGACCGAAAAATTCTCCAGGCTTTCGAAAACATCGTTTGACTATGCAGTCATGGAACATGCCGATCGCGTTCTGGTGCTGGAAGCGGAATTCGACTGGGACGATGTCGGTGGCTGGCAGGCGGTGGCAAGGTATTTTCAGAAAGATAATCGCGGCAATGCGGCCAACTGCGGCCTGACCGCGCTTGATGCCAGCGAGAACATCGTCTTCGATGACAGTGGCAGAAACGTCGCGCTGCTCGGAGTTAACAATCTAATTATCGTTAGGACGCGGGACGCGGTGCTGGTATGTCATCGACATCATGCCGAGAAGCTCAAGAATTTGGTCGCGAAGTTGCCGGAGGACTTGCAATGAAGCCGCTGCTGGGCGTCGATCTCGGGGGAGCGCGCACCGGGATTGCTCTCTCCGACGACCTGCGGATGCTGGCGCATCCATTAGAGACAATCGAAAGCGCCTCGGCGAAATTGGTGGCGCAGCGGGTGCAAAAGATCGTCGCGGAAAAACAAGTGGATTGTGTGGTAGTCGGATTGCCGCGCCAGATGAATGGCGTGCTTGGTCCGGCTGCGAAAAATGCTCAGCGCTTTGTCGAAACATTGCGCTCTCTCGTTGGATGTGACGTCGTGACCTGGGACGAACGGCTCTCGACCGTCGCGGCAGAACGAGCGTTGCGCGACGCGGGTAAGAAAACGCGCGAAACACGCGGCATTCGCGATCAGGTGGCGGCGCAAATCATCCTGCAAAGTTATCTCGACCGGCTCAATGCCTGAAACGCGTCGACTGAAGTTAATCATCAGTTACGACGGACGCGATTTCGCCGGCTGGCAAAGCCAGAAACACGGCAACACCGTCCAGGATAATCTGGAAGCGGCCTTCGAACGCGTCTGCGGAAGGCGCCTGACCGTGAGCGGCTCCGGCCGGACCGACACCGGGGTGCACGCGCTCGGGCAATGCGCGCATGTTGATGTGCCCGCAGCCCAATTCGTGGCCGAACGTTGGCTCAAGGCTCTCAACGGCGTGCTTCCGCAGACTATTCGGATCTTGCGCGCGCGTTTTGTTTCAGGCAGTTTTCACGCGCGCTTTTCGGCCAAGGGGAAAGTTTACCGTTACCGGATTATGAACCGAGCGGTTCGGCCGCCGCTGGAAATTGGGCGCGCGTGGCATATCGCTGCTTCGCTTGACCGGGACTCGTTGAAGCAAGCGGCCAAGCTATTTATTGGCGAGCACGATTTCGCCGCTTTTACCGCAAACCGCGGAAAAGAAGAGCGAAATACCGTCCGCACGATCGATTATGTCCGGATTAGGGATCGCCGCAATCAGATCGAAATCGAATTCTCCGCCGATGGTTTTCTCTACAAGATGGTGCGACTCATGGTCGGCTCGATCGCTCGTTGCGCCCTCGGAAAAGAAAGCCTGCAATCGGTAGAAGTGCGCTTGGAGCGCCCCTCAGGTGCAGTTGCTCGCTTTGTCGCCCCGGCCGCAGGCCTGTATTTGATTCGCGTTTCCTACTAACCTTTGAACAGGGTCCCATGTTAGAGGCCAAACCCTTGTTACCTGGCATCGATGATCCTGGTACCGGAATCACCGACTCCGGCTACAGCCATGGACGGCAAGCTAACGGTTCCCGCCGTTACCAAGCTGGTTCTCCAGGATCTTGCCGAGCAGTATGAGCGCAACGCCGCAGAACATTCCCTTGGCAAAGAAATAGGTCGGGATTCCACCGGCAACCACATTCCCGACTACGATTGGTTTACCTTTGTCTTCTTTCATCGCGGCAAATGAGCAAAGAACGAAGACCAGAAGAGCAATCAATGGATTAAAGACTCTGAGATATGTGCGCATCGAACGGGAGAATGCCGAGTGCTTCGACGAAAGGCGAGAAAAACTCCCGGTAGCTACTCTTCCGACCTCTCGTTGCCAAACTCCAATTTGGGACCGCCACCGTCGGCGTTCTATTTCAGCCGTGGTAGTAAGCGTTCCAGAATCGTCGCTACAGATTCTTCTACACTCTGCTGGTGAGTTTGCACGACGATCTCGGGATCGACTGGCGTCTCGTACGGCGCATCAATCCCGGTGAACTGGCGAATCTCCCCTGCCCTCGCTTTTTTGTACAGATTCTTCGGGTCGCGTTCTTCACAAACCTGTAGCGGCGCATCGACAAACACCTCGATGAACTCGGCGTTGCCTTCCATCGCGATCGCACGAGCGCGCTGCCGATCGGCCCGATAAGGCGAAATAAAGGCGGTGACAACTACGTTACCCGCGTCGGCCATTAATTTCGCCACCTCGCTTACGCGTCGAATATTCTCAACCCGATCTTCCGGCGAAAACCCGAGATTGGAATTCAAACCATGCCGGATGTTGTCGCCATCCAGGATGTAGGGATGCATTGCTCGAACAAAAAGTTCGCGCTCGAGCGCTTGTGCGATGGTGGATTTTCCAGATCCGGAAAGCCCGGTCAGCCAGATGACAGCGCCACGATGTCCATGTTGGGCGGCGCGTGCCTGTGCGTTGATCTTCCCTTCGCTCCAGAAAATATTTTTGCTCTTGATCGCAGCGCGATCGGTGTAGACGCCGCCGTGAATGATTCCGCCACCGCAGATCATCCCGTCATCGACGAGCACAAAACGACCAAGCTGTGGAACGTGATCATGATTATCCAGCACGATCGGCGCACGCGTTTGAATGGTGAGGCGGCCGACTTCATTGCGCCCAAGCTGATCGGACTTTGCCGCGCTCCGTTCGAGCGACGAAGAATCCATGACTTCATCGAGCGATACAATCTGACATTTTACTTCCTGTGTCGCCAGACGCGCAGTGTAGAGCTGCGACAAACGAGCAGGTTGTCGTGCAATCCAAAAAAGGTCGCTGTGAAATCGGTTGGTTTCGATAGGCGCATTTTTTGAATGCGATCCGATGTAACCGCGCTCGACGAAAATTTGTTCGCGCAACGTGATCCCGATTGAATCCCCCGCGATGGCCATTTCGACGTTGGCGCGACCCGCGATGTCATCCGGGTTGGCGGGCTGCCAGCATTCAATCGATTGCACAATCGACATTTTGTTGGCAGGCGAAAAAACCAGTTCGTCGCCGACGCGAAGAGTTCCGGTCTCGATACGACCGGCAATGATTCGCCGCTCGTCGAATTTGTAAACATCCTGCACGCAGAATCGCAATGGCAGTTCGACTGGCGGAGCGAACGGCGACATTTCATCAAGCGCTTCGGTCAGCGTCGGGCCCTTGTGCCAGCTCATTTTCTTGCTCCGGGCGGTGATGTTTTCGCCGAATCGCGCCGAGGCTGGAATAAAAACGAGCGGCTGCAAATTCAGCGTCTTTAAAAATTCGCGATATGTATCTTCGATCTCGCGGAAGCGCGCTTCGGAATAATCCGCCAGGTCCATTTTATTGACGACAACACAGAATTGCCGGACGCCGAGCATCCTCAGCAAATAAGCATGGCGCTTCGATTGTTCCTGCACGCCTTCATTCGCTGCGATCACGAGCACCGCCGCGTCTGCGTTGGCTGCACCAGTGATCATGTTTTTCAAAAACTCTTTGTGACCCGGCGCATCGATAATCATGTAATCCCGTTTCGCCGTTTTGAACGGAATCTGCGTCGTATCGATGGTGATGTTTTGCTCCTGCTCCTCGAGCAAGGCATCGAGAAGAAAAGCGTACTCGAACTCCATGTTTTCCGCCGCACAGGCGCGTTGCACCTGTTCGAGCTTCCCTTCAGGAAGCGAATTCGTGTCGTGAAGGATGCGACCAATCAGGGTTGACTTGCCATGGTCGACGTGGCCAACAAAAACGACACGCAGCTTCATCTCGATGCTGGATGCTGGATCTTGGTTACTGGATGCGCGATTCGTCATTTTTCCGAAATATGGGAGCGAACTAGAGAAAGCCTTTTGCTCGCAGCTTCTGCATCGCATTCCGCTCGTGATGGTCCTGGGCGCGGCCGGCGCGTTCGCTGGTCCGAGTTGTTTCCAGTTCGACAATGATAGCATCGACGGTGTCGGCATTACTTTTGATCGGCTTCGTGATCGGGCTGCAGCCGAGTGAGCGATAACGCTGACCGTTTTTCGCGAAATACATTTTCGGGATCGGAATGTTTTCGCGCTGGATGTAGCGCCAGATATCGACCTCCGTCCAATCGAGCAGCGGTTGCACCCGCACGTGTTCGCCCTTGGCGGCGGTAGTTGCGAACTGTCCCCAGAATTCCGGCGGTTGATCCTTGTAATCCCATTCGAATTGCGCGTTGCGCGGCGAAAAATAGCGCTCCTTGGCCCGGGTCGGATCTTCATCCCGCCGAATACCGGTGATGAGCGCATCCCACCCGTACTGGGCCATCGCTTGTTGCAGCGCCACGGTTTTCAACTCGTGCGTCACCGTCACCGGATCGTGCGTCTCGTAACCGACACCGCGCGCGCGCGCCTCTTCGTTGATCTTCACCACGAGATTCAGTTTGTACTGTGCCGTAGCCCATTCGCGGAACTCGAGCATCTCCGGAAACTCATAAGTAGTGTCGATGTGCAAAACCGGAAACGGCACCCGGCCGAAAAACGCTTTGCATGCTAACCAGACTAAGACATTTGAGTCCTTCCCCATCGACCATGGCATCGCGATATTTTTGAACGAGTGATAGGCCTCTCGAAAAATAAAGACGCTCTGGTTTTCCAGTCGATCGAGATGTGTGCGAGTCGTGTTGGTCATTGCAATTTTTTGCGAGTGCGTTCTATACAATTCGGAAGGCGTAATTGCAAAGGCCGCGAGCCCCCCGATGCAGCAAGTTCTGTGCGCTCTTCGGTCGTAACTTGATCATCCTGAGCCCCGGATGAGTCACGAAGCAGCGACGATAAAAAAGCAGACTAAAATGACCGCTTCAGAAATGTCCGAGCCGGCCAGGCGGCAAAAACAGGGAGTGGCCTTGCGCTGCGCCGCCCTCTTCAACGTCTTGCATGCCTACCCGGTGACGTTAGTGTTGAGCTGTGCCGCAAGTCGCTGCTTACGATTCAAAGATTGAGGGCAACGTCATTTTCACCCAGCTCGATGCGGCGATGAATTGGATGCGAAAGAACTCGCTCTGGCCCATGCCCATGGGTCTGGCCTGTTGTGCGATTGAATTGATGGCAACAGCCGCTTCCCGGTTCGATATCGCGCGATTCGGCTCCGAGGTAATGCGATTTTCTCCACGACAATGTGACGTCATGATTGTCGCCGGCACCGTCACCTACAAGATGGCGCTCGCTGTTAAACGGATTTGGGAGCAAATGCCGGAACCGAAATGGTGTATCGCGATGGGTGCGTGCGCATCGAGCGGCGGGATGTATCGAAGTTACGCCGTCCTGCAAGGCATCGATCAACTAATCCCAGTCGACGTTTATATCTCGGGATGTCCCCCTCGCCCCGAAGCGCTTCTGGAAGGACTCATGCGTTTGCAGAAAAAGATCGAAGGTGAACAGTCGTTTTTGGCTCAGAAACCTCACCTCGCTGCCGAGCTGGTGCCGCAAATCCAAAAACGACCTCCCGTGCGTTCCTACGTCCGCGGCGTCGCGACGGCCCCGGCGTCAAAAACAACATGAGATGACTGGGCCCGAGTCGCTGAAATCGCTGAGTCGTTTGCTCGGCTCAAAAATTCAAAGCCGGATCGAATTTCGGCACGAGACCACGTTCACTATTCAACCGGAAGATCTGCGTGAAGTGGCGAAATTCTGTCAAGACGAACTGTCTTTTGATTATCTGATCGATATTTCCAGCGTCGATAATCTGGGCGAGGAACCGCGCTTCGAAGTTGTTTACGAGCTTTACTCGATGACACTCGCTATTCATCTACGGATAAAGCTCGCAGTAAGCGAAGAGGTCTGCGCGGTCGACACCGTGTCAGACATTTGGCCGACCGCGGATTGGCACGAGCGAGAGATCTACGACATGATGGGGATTCGTTTCAACAATCACCCGGATCTGCGGCGGATTTTGATGTGGGACGGCTACCCATTCTTTCCACTGAGAAAGGATTTTCCGCTGGAAGGTTTGCCTAGCGAGATGCCCGACGTCGCATTTACTTCTGCTGCTCCGATGGAAGGCGGGCCATTTGTCACTCAGCCGTCGACGGCGACGGCAAAAGACCGTGAGCCGCGGGCGAGACGGCCCGAAATCGGCCAGTAGTGGAAGTCACGAGACGTAAGAGCGGGGTAAGCTTTTTGCAATGCGTCGGCACAGCATCGACGGCACGTTGCTGGAGTACTGGAAGGTTGGGACATGCAAAGCGTTGTCGCGCTAGGCTTGCCACCGCACTTCAAAAGATCCTCCAAGACACTCTGGGCACCTTGTCTTTCATGATTAACGCAGCTTCAAATATAGCCGGTAGCCCTTTAATTCGTTGTGGATTAGCTCGATCTCGTTAGACCTTGCGGCGTTACCTTTTATTTGCACTGGCTTTACTGCTGATCGCAGCAGCGACTGCCTTCATCTTTCAACAGCGGCAGAACCCGGCGGGAAACAGACCGCCGAAGGCGGACAAGATCCTGGTCGAGAAAGGAGCGCGGCGGTTAACTTTGTTTTTCGGCGGTAGGAAGTTGAAGGAGTATCATATTGCGCTCGGCTTCTCGCCGATCGGGCCGAAAGAACGCGAAGGAGATGGCCGCACGCCCGAAGGAATTTATACCGTCGATTTTCACAAGCCGGACAGTGCCTTTCATCGAGCGTTGCACGTTTCGTATCCGAGTGCGGAAGACAATGCGCGAGCAGCAGAGTCGGGCGTATCGCCCGGCGGTGACATTATGATTCATGGATTGCCTAACGATCTCGGCGCGTTGGGCGGCTCGGCCCATCAGTTGCACGATTGGACCGCGGGCTGCATCGCTGTTACTGATCTCGAAATCGACGAGATCTACAGTTCAGTAAATGACGGAACGCCGATCGAAATTCTGCCGTAATCTTGCAGGGGGCTTTGTTGGCCTCGCACAGAGTCCACAGAAGGACACCAAGGATTTCCGAAGGCTTTGCACGTTCTGCTCTTGTGTCCTGGTGTGAGATTTCCTTAATGTAGTTACCGCTTAAAGTCGGGAGCTGAGGCGCCTCCCACATTGTGAAAGTTTGGAACACGACCCGGCCTTCGCTCACGGGTGCGGCGTGGCTGGCAGCGCGTGTTCTTCCAGTGAAGGGCTAAAGGTTCGGTAGCGTTTCCTCCAGAAGATGTGAAAAATCTTTTGCCGCGTTGCGGCCAGTTTCCAATACCTCTTCGTGGCTCAGCGTTGTCGAGGAAAGTCCGGTGGCCAAATTCGCGATGCACGAAAATCCCGCCACTTCCATTCCGAGCGCACGCGCCTGAATTACTTCGAGCACCGTTGACATTCCGACAGTATCGGCGCCGAGCTTTTGCAGCATCCGGACCTCGGCTGCGGTTTCGTATTGCGGACCCAACACCGCCGCGTAAACGCCTTGACGCAGGACGATCCCAATCTGGTGTGCGGCGTCGCGAAAAGCTCTCTGCAATCGCGGCGAGTACGCATTACTCAGGTCAAGAAATTGTGCGCTCCCAATCAGCGGAGACATTCCGGTCAGGTTGAGATGATCGCTAATCATCATCCAATCGCCCGGTCTGAATCGGACGTTTAGTCCGCCGGCGGCATTCATGACGATCAACTTCATAATGCCAGCGTCCGCGAGCGTTCGGACATTCGCGGTTACCTCTGCGGACGAATAACCTTCGTACAAATGAACCCGGCCCTGGGCGAAAATCATACGCTTACCCGACACCTCGCAGAGCGTAAACTTGCCGGCGTGCCCGGGGACGCGCGGCCTAGGGAGTTCAGAAAACTCCGCGAAATCGATGGATTCGATCGGCTGTTGAACGATCGAATTCAGGCCGGAGCCAAGAATGATCGCGATTTCGGCCTTCCAATTACGCAGTTGCTGGCGCGGTTTAGTCATTAGTGGATCGAGCAGTCATGCCAATCCGGCTCGGACCTCGATGTCAATACTATGGCGGCGAAGCCGCATGCAAATGAGCATGGGTGCGAGCGGCACTGCGGACGACGGAGCGGCCGCTCCACCTTGGTTCACGCTGCCGAAACCGGCGGCGCGCTCGCCGGCTTGCGTGTGGTTGCCATCACGTCTGGGCGCGGCGAATCGTCGCGGGGCGCAGCGGTCTTGGTTTCCTGCCTCGGATAGGCAATCCGGCTGTGCAGCATCGTCATCAAGGTAAAACGAAAACGCTCGGCAATAATCCGAATATCGCGCAAAGTCAGATCGCACTCGCCGAGCTGGCGATCGCTAATACGTTGGTCAACAATATCGTTGACCAGTTGCTCGATTTTCGCAGGCGTCGGTTTCTCCAAACTCCGTGACGCGCTTTCCACCGCATCGGCCAGACTGACAATCGCGCTTTCTTTCGTTTGCGGTTTCGGTCCGCTGTAACGGAAGCTTTCCTCGCGCACTTCCGGTATGTCATCCTGGCGCATCTTCATGATCTTGCCACCGGCACGCGCGTCTTCATGCATCTGAAGCGCGCGCTTGTAGAAATAGTAAACCAGCGAAGTGCCGTGGTGTTCCTGAATGATGTCGATGATGCGCTGGTTGAGTTTGTGTTTGAGCGCGAGATCGACCCCTTCCTTGACGTGCGCGATGATGATCAGCGCGCTCATGGTTGGCGCCAGGTCCTCGTGCGGATTTCGCTCAAAGCTCATGTTTTCGGTGAAATAATCAGGCTTCACCAGTTTCCCGACATCGTGGAAATATGCGCAGACTCGGCAGAGCGTCGCGTTGGCGCCGATCGCTTCAGCGGCGGCTTCAGCCAGGTTCGCCACCACGAGACTGTGATGATAAGTGCCGGGCGCTTCGATGGTCATGCGACGCAAGAGCGGGTGGTTTAAATCTGACGCCTCCAACCACGAGATGTCGGTCGTGATTTGAAACAACGGTTCCAGCATTGGTGTCACGCCGCCGACGATGGTGGCGGTGACGAGCCCATTGCCGATGGCAAAGGCGCTTTGCAATCCGATCAATCCCCAATCGTTTGCGGTGGGCGAAAAAAGATTGATCGGCCCGATGTAACCGAAAGTAAGCGACAAAATCCAAATGGCAGCGCCCGCACCGAGTCCGGCCTGAACGAGTTTGCTGCGTCGACGCACTTGCAGGGTGAGATAGACCGCGGTGAACCCGCTGATCATTCCAGTAACGAGCACGGGTGCATTCACGAGCACTGGGGCATCGGCTTTTCCGAACAGCACGCTGCTCCAAAGGCTAACAAAAACCGCCGCATACAATCCGTGGTTGCGGCCCAGCAGCACGCTCAGCAGCAGGGGCGCGAGGGCATATGGCGCCAGCAATTCCGCCATCTCAGGCTGCAAGCGCAACACACCGCCACTGCAAAGAACGAAGATAAACTTGGTAAGAGCGAGCTGCACCAGCATCACTCCAAAGACGAGAAGAATCCGTGAGCTCTGCGAGAAGGTGCGCGGCTGATTGATCCACAACATCATCAGCGCGGTCAGGAAAAAGAGCAGTGCGATGACGAAATTCTTTGTCACCTCCCGTTGGTTGCCGCTGAAGATGAGTAAAGCCAGGCCGGCGATGAAGCCGAGAAGCAAAACCACCTTCATCCCCACGGAATATTCCAGCCCGCGCAGTAACCCGTTGCGGGCGCGACGGCGTCGTAGTTTTCCAGAAGCGAGCCCGCGGCGAACCAATTCGCTACGTTTGAAAAAGTCGATCATTACTTACGCCCCGACGGTGTCCGGTGCTGCTGGTAGGCGTTAATTATGGCACGGACCAGCGGGTGACGCACGACATCACGTTCGGTAAAGTAGCTCATTGCGATGCCGGGCACGTTTTTCAATGCCTGGAGCGCCTCCACTAAACCCGAGCGCTTGTTTGCCGGCAAATCGATTTGCGTTACATCGCCGGTTACGACGCACCTGGAATTCATGCCGATGCGAGTGAGCAACATGAACATCTGTTCAGTGGTGGCGTTTTGCGCTTCGTCGAGAATAACGAACGCATTGTTGAGAGTGCGGCCACGCATGTAAGCGAGGGGCGCTACTTCGATGACTTCCCGTGAAAGCGCACGCTCCAGTTCCTCTGCGTCCATCATATCGTGCAAAGCGTCGTAGAGCGGTCGCAGATAGGGCGTGATTTTCTCCTGCAAATCCCCTGGGAGAAATCCGAGCGCCTCACCCGCCTCGACTGCCGGCCGCGCCAGAATGATTCTGGAGACCTGTTCTTTCTTTAGCGCCGCTACCGCCATCGCCACCGCCAAATAAGTTTTGCCCGTACCGGCCGGCCCAATGGCAAAGACGACATCGTGTTTCTCAATGGCCTCTACATAATTTTTTTGTCCAACCGTGCGCGCGATGACCGGCGCCTTGCGCGACGAAGTAACGATCCGAGCTGAGATGGCGTCGGACAAATCATCAGCGCGTTCTTCACTCACGGAATTGAGCGCGTAATTAAACTCATGTTTCTGAATGTCGACGCCGCGTTTGCGCGCTTCCTCCAACTGATCGAAAACACGTTGGACACGGTCCAGTTTGTCCGGCTCCCCTTCTATTTTCACCCAGCCCTCGCGTGTCGTCACTCGTACCCCAAGGGAATCTTCCAGATTTTTCAATAGCTTAATGTCGTTGGCGTAGAGCGACTGTAACGCCCGCGCGCTTTCAAATTCCAAAGTACGAGTCTCAGTCATTGATCAAATCGCCAGCCTTCGTAGCACAGACAGCTTGCGCCAGTCCGGCTCGGACTTTTTGGGGCCGACGGGCATCTTGCCCATTGAATGACGATACGACTTTTAGCGGAACCCGTAAACCAGCGCCCAATGGCTGCGCTCCTCCGGCGATTCTTCGATGGCAACGATAATATAATAACTATCGGTCGAGGTTGGAACGACGTGAGCGGCGGCGAAGTGCCCCTTTTGCCAGCTATCAGGTTGTTCCACTAATTTTCCGTCCTTATCGTAAATATGCACCGAAATCTTTGCCCGATTTACTTCTGTACCCATCCAGAACCAATATTCGTTGCCTTTGAATAGCTGCTGACGCACCGCCTTTTTTTCACCCGCCGCCAGATCTCCACCCCAGTAGTCCTCTCGTACCTGGAACCCTTCACGGACATACGGCTCGGCCGCCTGGAGCGCAAAGGACTGGGCGTCGTCCACCGAAGCAAAGGCGGCGATACCCGCCAGCACTGAGACGCTCGATAAAATGAACGCAAGCGGATAGCGCGAATTCATCCTTAACGCGTCACGACCTCGCCATCCAGGCGCGTCGTGATTTCGTTGATTTTCTTCACCGCATCCGGCGAAATCGGTTTTCTTCCGGTATCAACCAACGGCCGCACTTCCACCAACGCGTGCTTGATACTCTCCACGACCGCGACGTTGTATTCCGGCATGGCTGTTAATCGATCGCCAAAATACTTCAGCAGATCTGGCTGATGTAAAAGTTCCGCGCCTTCCTGGGTAAAATGCCGGTTCACCACGGCGGTCAAAATTTGGGTCCCCCGCAACCAGCCGCCAAGACTGACCAGCTGCGAAAGCTTTTGGTCCTGCAATTCGTTCATCGCCTGTTGCACACTGTTCTGAGTGCGGTCGAGTTCATGGCGGACATTTTCCCATTTACGCTTGTCAGCCGCTTCCGTGATCGCTTTCGCGTGCGGGGTAATGGATGCGCCTACGCCGATACCCTTGGCCAGAGTCAGAACGCGCTGGCCGATTTCTTTAACCGCGGGGGCATCCTGTGCCTGGACTGCGATAAACCCATCCGCGATGACATTGCCAAGAAGGAGCGCGGTTCGGGGACGTTCACTGAAGTTGGCGCTTTTTTCTGTTCTCACATACTCTTTCCAGTTGACCGGTCCGAGCTTGTTCAGGGCACTGAAGACCTCTCCCGGCAACGGGACGACTACATCCTCCACCGTTTTGTATTGCTTGATGTTAATTTGTTGCGGTGCCGACGCTGCCTGGACGCTGAGCGCGACCATTGCCAGAGTAAACCCCGCCCACCTGCGATTTTTAAAGACTGAAATCATTGGCTACTTCGACTGTTGATTTCGACCCAGTATTCAGGATTAATGCAACTCTAAATAGAAGCAACTTTTCGCTCAACTCCCACCACCATGATCTCCTTAAATCGCACCCACCCAGATATCCGGCGGCATTTACTTCAATTTTTGTGAATTCAAAACGACTGCAGCAGATTCTTGACCGCGCCAGTCAACGGCGCCTCCTCGTCATTGGCGATTTGATGCTCGACGAGTTCGTTTGGGGCAAGGTGGGGCGCATTTCCCCGGAAGCACCGGTTCCCGTGGTAGAAGTGTCGGGGGAATCCTTTTATCCCGGGGGCGCGGCCAACGTCGCGCGTAATCTGCGCGAGTTCACCGCCAACGTCGCCGTCGTTGGGATGATCGGGCGAGACCTCGGCGGCGACCGGCTCCGGCAATTACTGGCCGATCAAAAGATCGATACTTCGGCCTGTTGCGTCGCAGCGGATTTTCCCACCATCGTCAAGACCCGCATCATCGCGCGGCAGCAGCAGGTGGTTCGGGTGGACCGGGAGAAGGTTCTGGCGCCAAATGAAAAGCAGATGGAGTCGGTTGTTGCTTGCGTGAAGAAAATGCTGCCCGAAACCGACGGCATCATTTTCGAAGATTACGGAAAAGGGTTTCTCGCGGAGAAACTTGTCTCCGGAATCGTAGCGCCAGCACGCGCCCGGAAAAAGATCATCGCAGCCGATCCGAATCCACGGAATAACATTCCGTGGCGCGGGTTGTCGGTGGTCAAGCCGAATCGGAGCGAAGCATTTCACGCTGCTGGAATTCCGCTGCAGGAATCGGACGCTGACGACAAAGCCTTAAAGAAAGTTGGCACTGCTCTGTTACAAAAATGGCGGGCGGACCTAGTCTTGATCACGCTGGGCGAGGAAGGGATGATGCTTTTTCAGCGCAATCAGAAACCACACCACGTGCCGACGAAAGCACGCCAGGTTTTTGACGTTTCCGGGGCGGGCGACACTGCGATCGCATTGTTTACCCTGGCGCTTTGCGGTGGTGCTACGCCCCTGGAGGCAGCGGAGATCGCTAATCACGCCAGCGCCGTTGTCGTGGGCAAACTCGGAACGGCCACAGTTTCGCCCAATGAATTACGCAACAATTTCGAAAATGGTTGATGGAAAGACGCCGGCGGTGTTTTTCGATCGTGACGGCACCATTATGCACGACGCGAACTACTGCTCCGACCCGAAGGACGTCCACGTTTTTCCTTTTGTCGCCGAATCATTGCGAAAACTAAAAGCGGGCGGATTCAAATTGATCATGGCAACGAATCAAAGCGGGATTGGCCGCGGTTATTTCACACGCGAGCAATACGATGCCGTGCATGCTGAAGTGCTCCGGCAAATCGGTGAACCGCTTATCGACGCCACCTATTTTTGCCCTGATGTCCCCGGCGTTCAATCCGAATGTCGCAAGCCGGCGCCGGGAATGGTTTTGCAAGGTGCAAGGGAATATAACGTTGACCTGACATGCTCGATTTTTGTCGGTGACAAGGAGATCGATGTCCACTGCGGGCACAATGCCGGAATTAAAGCGATTCGCGTCCGCACTGGTTTTGAAACAAACACCGCCGACAGCTCAGCCGATTGGGTGGTGGAAGATTTCGCGGCAGCGACGGATATTATTCTGACGAAGTTCGTATCGGCATGACCCTCCCCCGCTGTCATCCCGAGCGAAGCGCAAGCGGAGTCGAGGGATCCCGTTGCGTTACCTTTAAGCTTACACCACGGGGTCCCTCGACTTGTCCTCGGGATGACGAGTTATGAGCGCCGTCGTCATCATTCCGGCCCGTTGGGCTTCCACGCGATTTCCGGGAAAGCCCCTCTACGAAATCGCGGGCAAGCCATTACTCCAGCACGTCTGGGAACGCTGCTGTCGCGCGCGAAAAATCGACACTACGGTCATCGCCACTGACGACATGCGCATCGCCGAAGCGGCTTTCGCCTGGGGCGCGGAGGTCGCCCTCACTTCGCCCAAACATCAGAGCGGAACGGATCGCATTGCCGAGGTGGCAAAACGCTCGAAGAAATTTTCGATCATTGTCAATGTGCAGGGCGACGAGCCGCTGGTCGATCCGCGACTGATTGATCGTTTTGTTGAAACGTTGCGGACGAATCCCGATGTCGGAATTGTCACTGCAGCGCATCTGTTTTCCGATGCACGTGATGCTCTTTCACCACATCAGGTGAAAGTGGTAATCGATCGTGCGGGCAACGCGCTCTATTTTTCGCGCGCACCGATTCCGGCTTCAAGAAACGCCGAAGGCAGTCGTTCTTTCTTTCTTCGGCACCAAGGCATTTACGGCTTTCGCCGCGCTACTCTCTTGCAATTCGTGCAGTGGAAACCCACGCCCCTAGAGCGGTGCGAATCACTCGAGCAATTGCGCGCATTGGAGAATGGTGTAACAGTTCATGTGCTCGTCACTAAACATGATTCAGCTGGCGTCGACACGCCGGCAGATGCTCAAGCTGTAGCCTCTTCGCTGCGTGGTTTGACTTACCGCCCTGTAGCCGCCCCGCTCGGTCGGGGCGCCGGTACACCGACAGAGTCGGCGTGATTACAAGCGGAGGCGGAAATGAAATACATTTTTGTCACCGGCGGCGTGGTTAGTTCTCTCGGCAAGGGACTGGCCGCGGCCGCCCTTGGCACCCTGCTTGAATTACGCGGACTGCGCGTCGTTTTCCAAAAATTCGATCCCTATCTCAACGTCGATCCGGGAACGATGAGCCCGTTCCAGCACGGCGAAGTCTATGTCTTGAACGATGGCGCTGAGACCGATCTCGATCTGGGGCATTACGAGCGTTTCACTAATTGCGTGCTTTCACGGCACAACAACCTTACCAGCGGCCAGGTTTACGAATCCGTCATCAATCGCGAGCGCCGCGGCGATTATCTGGGCAAAACCGTGCAGGTGATCCCGCATGTCACCGATCAGATCAAAGCGCGAATTCGCGAGCTTTCCGATGAATCAAGATACGATGTCGTGATTACTGAGGTTGGTGGCACCACCGGCGACATTGAAGGGCTGCCCTTCCTGGAAGCGATTCGGCAATTCATTCTCGAAGTCGGCGCACAGAATGTCGTGAACATTCACGTCACACTGATTCCGTACATTAAGGCAGCCCGGGAATTAAAAACCAAACCGACCCAGCAAAGCATCGCCAAGCTGCGCGAGATCGGTCTGCAACCGCAGGTTCTGATGTGCCGGACCGAGCACCCACTGGATGCCGAACTGCGCCAGAAGCTCTCAATGTTTTGCAGCGTTGCGCCGGAAGCGGTCATTGAATTCCGAGATGTCGCGCACAGCATTTATGAAGCGCCGCTGATAATTCACGAGGAAGGAATGGACGCGCTCATTTGTAAGTTGCTCGGTCTGCAAACGCCGCAGCCCGACCTAAATAACTGGCGCAAATTTGTCGAGCGCGTGGTCTCGCCCAAGAAGAGAGTCAAGATTGCGGTTGTCGGTAAATACATCGATTTGCAGGACGCCTATAAGTCAATCTACGAATCGTTAACTCACGCCGCCGCTAGCCAGGATTGCGGGATCGATCTGAAATTGATCGATGCCGAAACTCTAGAGGACGGAGTGAATGGCCAGCTCAAGGATGTGGCCGGCATCCTCATTCCTGGTGGTTTCGGAGACCGCGGGGTGGAAGGAAAAATCGAGGCCGCGCGTTTCGCGCGTGAGAACAAACTGCCATATCTCGGCCTTTGTCTCGGCATGCAGGTGGCGACGATTGAATTCGCGCGCAACGTCTGCGGTATCACCAATGCCAACAGCACCGAGTTCGATCAGACAGCATCCGAGCCGGTGATTTGCTTGCTCGAGGAACAGCGGGAAGTGCGCAAGAAAGGGGCCAGCATGCGACTTGGAACCTGGCCGACCAAAATTCAACCCGGCACGCTCGCAGAAAAAATTTACGGAAAAGATGAAGTGCTCGAGCGTCACCGGCATCGCTACGAATTCAACATGAAATATCGCGATCAAATGCGCGAAAAAGGCTTCGAAATCTCCGGCACCTCACCCGATGGCTCGCTCGCCGAACTGGTCGAGTTGCGCGATCATCCCTACTTTCTGGCCTGCCAATATCATCCCGAGTTTCAAAGCAAACCGAATCAGCCGCACCCTCTCTTCAAAGGCTTTATTCAGGCGGCATTGGCACACCGGGGCTAGGGTCCGTTCTTAGATTGTCATCCTGAGCGTAGCGAAGGGTCTCGCAAAGTTTCGTTAACGTGTCCAAACATTGCGACATTCCTCGCCGTCTTTGCGGCTAGGGATGACAGCGCGGAGCGTTCCGCCCCCACTCCTTGTTCGTCTTCCCTAGGCTGACGCTCTTTCCAATCGATCATTAATCGCGGCGCCAATACCATCCTCCGGCACGCGCTCGGCCACGATGAGGTCGAGATTCTCCCCATCCAGCTCCCGCAGCATTCTGAATAAATTGGCAGCGGCCTCCCGCAAATCGCCCCGCTCACTTAAATAACGCACGGCTGCGAAATCAGCAGTTGTAGCTGCGGTCGTCGTCCGCGGCGAGCCGGGATCAATCTCGGCTACAGGAGAAAAAGAGAGAGTCCCGGTTCGCTTACCCGGTGTTGCCGAGAAGTCCTGCAAACGTTTCACCATGATCAATCGAGTCTTCGGTGCGTAATGCGTCAGCAATTGTCCCGGCGCAATGGTCACACTGGCTGATGTTCGCTCACGCACTTCTCCAAACGGACGAAGCATCTTCTCTGGGATCGGCCCCCGCCGTAACACTTCGATCACGCCATCCACGATCTGAACGATCGTCGATTCAATCCCGTGTTGCGTGGCCCCGCCATCGACAATCAATGGGATCCGGCCGTCCAATTCATCCAACACGTGTTGGCCGGTTGTCGGGCTGACGCGGCCGAATCGATTCGCGCTCGGCGCCGCCAGGGGCCGATTCAATGCGCTTACGATTTCGCGAAAAACCGGATGCGCGCTCATCCGCACCGCGACAGTTTCCAACCCTGCTGTTACAATGTCCGGGACGACGTCGCATTTTCGAAAAATAATCGTTAACGGGCCCGGCCAGAATTTCTCGATCAACTGCGATGCAATTGGGGACTCAACGATCGCGATCTCATTCAACACCTTGCGATTTGGCAAATGGACGATCAGCGGATCGAACCGCGGCCGTTCCTTGGCTTCGAAAATTTTCGCGACGGCAGCGGGATTAAGCGCATCGGCTGCCAGTCCGTAAACTGTTTCGGTTGGCAACGCTACCACTTCGCCCTCGCGCAAAAGCTTGATCGCCTTCGCGCATCCCTCACTGGACTCCGCCCTAACTAGTGCAGTCCCGCCAGTCTGGCTTGGATCGTCCGCTTGGCTTCCGCTAAATGCCTGTCCGGCGCGGACCGCGGAAACGATCTCGGTTTTCACTTCGGCAGTTTCGCTGCCAATACCGCTTCCGTCTGTTTCTTCCGAAACGCCTGGAGATTTTTCCGAATCTTTTCGTCAGAGAGCCCAAGGATGGCTGCGGCCAGAAGGGCGGCATTCTTCGCTCCGGCCGGCCCAATCGCGAGTGTGCCAACCGGAATTCCTCCTGGCATTTGCGCGGTGGAAAGAAGCGAGTCCAGACCGTGCAAGGCCGGAGACTGAATCGGCACACCGAGCACGGGCAACCAGGTATGCGCAGCAATGACGCCAGCCAGATGCGCCGCGCCGCCGGCTGCCGCGATCATTACACGAACCCCGCGATCAGCCGCTGCACGCGCGAACTTGGCGGTGGCGTCAGGCGTCCGATGCGCTGACAGAACATGCGCCTCGTTTGGGATGTTCAGCTGATCAAGCGTTTTTACGCAACCAGACATCGTTTCCCAGTCCGACGCACTTCCCATGATCACAGCAACGAGCGATGAAGATTTTTGCGCAGCCATAAAGTAAGATCAGGTGTCAGCTCCCCGGCTAAAGTTGTAAAGCGGTTTTTCGAATCTGGAACCTAGTCGTAGCGCGCGGCCCCAACAACAAAAAGGCTCTTTCTAATTGCCGACTCAAACCAAACGGCGGTCGCAGACCGTCGCCTAGCCAGATACCTGTTCTGCGCGCCTCAACGCGATTAACAATGTCGCGATACCGGCTTTGCGATTATCGTGCTACGTGAACGCAGGCGACAACGCCATCTCTCTCATCGGCTTCATGGGCGCTGGAAAATCGGCGGTCGGCCGTGAGCTGTCACGGCGCCTCGGCTGGCCGCGACATGACACCGACGAAATGATTCGCGAGCAGTTCGGCATTTCGATTCCGGATATTTTCGCGCGACACGGCGAGCCGGCATTTCGCGATGCGGAAACCGCACTCCTGAAAACATTGCGACGCGGAATCGCCGGAATCGTCGTTACAGGCGGCGGAATTATTTTGCTCCCTCAAAACGTGCAGCTCTTACGCGGGATGGGCCGGATCGTATGGCTCGACGCTGCCGAAGAAGTGCTGTGGCAACGCGTTTCAAAGCACAGCACTCGTCCCCTTCTCCAAACACCGGATCCACGCGCGCGGTTTGCGGAATTGCTGCGAGAACGGCTATCGCTGTATCAATCGGCGGCAGACTATCGCATCAACACAACCAGTAACAGCATCGCGCAGGTGACGGACGAGATCATCGCGTTGGTATGAACACGCAGAATGGATCAACTGATGTCCGTGCCCAAATTGTAATGCTGGCGCAGGAGTTGGGATTTGATCTTTGCGGCTTTGCGAGGGCGGATGCTCCGGAACACGCTATGCAATTTCGAGAATGGCTGGATCGCGGCGAAGGCGGGGAAATGAATTACCTCGCGCGCAATGCAGAAAAGCGATGCGATCCGCAGCAGGTCTTACCGAAAGCAAAAACGGTGATTGTTCTCGCACTCAATTATTTTCAGGGGCGACGTGTAGACGCGGCCCCGCCGGCTGCAAGTCCTCGAAAGATTGCGGCCGGCTCGCCTTCGCCAGGCTACGGCGCGGCAAGCACGGCGGCCCCTGCATCCGCCGGTCGCATCGCACGATATGCGTGGGGTGATGATTATCATCAGGTG